>CAVSSY010000027.1:0-182259 GCA_963730675.1 uncultured delta proteobacterium
TTCATAGTGTAATGACATAGGGGAAACGGATCTCCCGTTCACCGGCGGAGACACCGGCAGCGCAACTGACAGCGAATCCACGACCTGGCACCACGCGACCTCTCCCGCACCCGCGAACTTTTTCCCGCGCTGACCCGACCCGTTCCAAAACCTATTCCCTACATCATTTGCGTAAGTGCCGTCTTACGCCAAATGGTGCATGGTCCAGCAACTGGAGCATGGGCATGACGGTCCATTTGGAGTCAAAAAAAGGAGGGGGGCGTATAATGTTTAGAGCGAAAAAAAATATGACCAACATTCTAAGGGTAACACTGTGCGTATTTTTCTTCCAATTCTTGTCCTAATGGTTTCGGCCAACAGCAGCAATGCCGCGGTGATTTTCCAGGAAGATTTTGAGGATGATATTCCTGGTCTTGGGAATCTGCCGGGCGATCCGATTGTAGGAACCAAAATACTCAGCAATGCGACTTACGATGAGTAATGAAATATACGTAGCGAACACTGGTTCCGGATTTTCTGGCAACTACCTTAGAATTGTCAATAATTGCACAACTGGTCAAAGTCCTTCCTATAATGCATTCCCGATTCGAGCTAATCCGCTTGTTGCAGGCGCCTACACCATAAGCTGGAAGGCCGCTGCATTTCAAAAACCCAGCACCAGCAGCGCCATTGGCGCTGTGTATGATGACTGGGATTATCCAAACTCCCAAATTTTCGGCCGGCTATCGGGAAGCTCCGTATCCTACTCGGACACCAACAAAACCAGTTGGTACGTAAAACCTTATGAAATCGGCTCAGTGTATGAATTCATGGTCGTACTCAATCTTGACGCGGACACCTACGATATTTACGTCGATGGTGTACGAGTTGCCAATCAAGAACCCCTCCAGGCTGCTAATCAACCTGCACCTAATGACTTTTTCAGAGAGCTTGACCATTTTAGTTTCGCAGCTGTAAGTTCCATCAGTAATGTCGGTGATCAATTTGGGGTCGATGATATCATCATCGAGACCGATGCGAAGCCTAGCGTTTCCACATTGCCGGCCGAAAGTATTACAAGCGACAGTGCGGTAATAAAATGCCTGATTAACCCGAATGGAAACGAAATTAACACCGAAGGCTTTGAATATTTTGATGGAAGCTTTGGTGGTTCAGAGGCTGGGTCTTATGTAGTTGGCACCGGCCCTACTGGTACGACTCCCTATGAAAAGTCCTTCACCATTACCGGGCTAACCCCTAATACAATACATACTTATAGTTGTAGGGCTTCAAACTATATTGGATCTACCGACGGCGAGGAGCTGACCTTCACGACGCTGGGGGGGGGAGCACTCGCTCCCACGGTAACAACAACGCCCGCCACCGATATCACGCCTACCGGCGCAACATTCAACGGCACGATCAATCCCAATGGTTCGACCACGACATATGCGTTTGAATATGGGGTTGATCAGACATTTGGAAATCTCACTGGCATCTACACATATGGCAACACGGGAAATACCGCCGGCGATGTGAGTATGCCCTTTAACGGCCTTACTCCCGGTATCACATATTTCTACAGAATTAGGGCAACCAACGATGGTGGGGAAAGCATAGGAACTGTCGAAATCTTTACCACACCACTTTCCCAGGATGCAGATGGAGACGGGATTGAGGACAGCATAGATAACTGCCCAGGCACCTACAACCCGGGTCAGGAAGACCTCGACAGAGATGGGGTGGGTGACCTCTGCGACAACTGCCCGGCCTATCCTAACACCGATCAGGTGGACATCGACGGCGATTCATTGGGGGACCCCTGCGACAACTGCCCGGAAATCTACAACACAGGCCAGACTGACAGCGACAATGACCACTCCGGCGACGCCTGCGACCCGGTCGACCCGTCCGCACCCGGAATCGATGCCGAGGTCGTCCTGATCGGCAACAAGTTCACCGAAGTCTGCGGCCACTTCGACACCAATCCCGACCCGAGCCTCGGGACCACCCCCTTCTACACCATCAACCCCGAACTTTTCGTCGTACTCAGCTGCAAGGACCAGAGTGGGAATGAACTCAAGCCAATCTACACAGAGCGGAATGTGAACATCAAACTGGTGTCGGAAGGACCGCCCCCCGTGTGGGGTGGGGACGTTAGGTTGATCACACCGCCAGAAAACATCTGCGTTAACATCGACCTGGAAAAATATTTTGATCCGGACGCTTTGGCGGCTGCGTTGACCTTGGGAGATCTCAGCTGTCAATTCACTCTGCAAAACGTGATAACCGATCCCGAATACAACCCGGTGCTTGATGAGTGTAAAGACAGAGATGGAAACGACACCGTCTGCGTCGACCTGAAGCGCTATGCGGTGACAGCCAAGCTTGACATCGTCGATGATGGCAACGGCTACCGAAAAACGGTTGCCATCGACATCAAGCCGGGCACCGACGTCAACACGATCAACTTGGGCTCCAACGGCAAGGTGCCGGTGGCCATCCTCAGCGAGCCCGGGTTCGACGCCTGCAGCCTGGATCCGGATTCGATCACACTGGCCGACTCCAGCGTAGTAAAAAAAGTTAAAGGGAAAGGCTCCCGATACATGGCATCGTGCGAAGATGTAAACGATGACGGCTTGCCCGACTTGGTCGTCCACGTTGCAACCGAAGGCCTGCAACTGACCGGTTCCGATGTAGAAGCTACATTGGTCGGCAATACACCGCTTGATGAAGGTCAAGTCATTATAAGGGTTGAAGGGAAGGACACGGTCAGGGTCATCCACGCGGAATAATGTCAGCCATTTTTATCGACGGGAGGATATTCGATATGACTACCATGAGCAAAGCGCATTGGACCATAGGCGTAATGGTACTGGCATGCCTGGTCTTCCTCTGTGCTCCGGCTTTCACCTGGGCGCAGGATTCAGACATGGACGGGCTTTACAACCAGGACGAAGAAGCAGGGTTTGACCTTTATCCAGGGTATGACCTCTGGAACGGTGTGACCTGGATAACGCCAGATCAAGCGACGGGGACGGGGATACCGATCCCGGCCTGCACCGACACGAACGCCACCAATTGTTTGAGCGTCTCCAAGCCCGACCTGTTCGTCATCTGGTACGCGGCACCCGAACCCGAATCCAACATCGACCTTGAAAAATGTGACCTGTTTGCCCTGGGAACCAAGTCGACCTCGGCCGGCGGCCTGGGCTTCAACATCTGGGTGCTTCGGAAAAACGGAGGTGACATCCCGGGGGACCGGATCTTTACCCCCGCTTCCGCACAGAAAGCGATCGCCCTGGTCGAAAGCACGGAGACCGCCGTGAACGTTACCGGGTGGTCCCAATATGCCACCGTCATGGAAGAGGGAAAGGGCATAGCCGTTATTTACAGCCAGAAGATAGTGAACGACATTAATCCAGCCGCGGAAAGCTCGACCGGGTTGGACGGACAGGCGTTACAATGCCTCCATTTCCAGAACACGGCCATCCATGAAATCCTGCACGTAGCCTGGGTGCTGGAAAACGACCTCAAAAACGTTTACAGCCACCACATCACCAGGGGCGAGTACATCATGCAACCGGCCATCGTTTACACGGAAAAGAAAGGACTGATCACCTATTACATCCCGGAGAAGGCATCGTCGGCGACCCAGCAAACCTGGTCCTTCGGCCTCGATCCGCGCTGAAAACCGTATCAGCATATGCTAACCGTTCAAAAAGGAGGGCTTAAAAAAAATGAAACCTGTAAAATGGGCCGTATGTGGCTTGGTTATGGCGCTTGTCTTCGTCTGTGCGGCACAGCCTGCCGCACAGGCCGGACAGGGTGTGGAGAACTATTGGCCGGTCGTCCCGGGCGCCAAAGGCGACCGGTCTACCGGACAGTTGACAATCTATTATGAAGTTATTGATGACGTTGGGTGCACCACAGAAATCCCGAACCCGATCCCTGGCGGCGACCCTATCATTGATACCGAGCCGTCTGTTAAGATGATATTCTTATTGAAGCTTTATGAGAAAAGCGGGAAGGTCTGGCACATCATCACCGCTGTGGACGATGGCCCTTTCTGCCTTACGGGTGATCTTGCCAATGGTCTACAGCAAGCTGCGCTGTTAAATTTTCTCGACTACCACGTCCTCCCCAGGTTGACGGCTTCGGCTTATACGCAGATTTATTTGAAGGATGCGGTAGACGACTACGAAAACACTGTAACGCCGCCTAAGGGGCCGCCATACTGTGTCAGTGCGGAAATCACGATCGTCGCGCAGTAGACGCGAAAGGTCATGACCAGAGGACTGACCGAGCTGATAATGCCCTATGGATGTGTTTTTGGCCAAACCCGCCATGCTGAGGGCACCGATCACGATGCCGATCGACATGCGTTATGGTCGTATGCGATGCACCGACGGGCGCCATTGGGAGGTGATTGCCGCGTTTGACAGTTGGATCAAAATTGCCAGTTACCTTATTGCGGATCTTTTTTTGATACCGATTGGGCCAGTTGGCGCCAAATAATAAAACGGTGAACATCGACCGGGGGAGAACAAGGCGATTTGAGCGCCCCCGGCGTAGACAAGGGTTGTGCGGCAAGGCCCATAGCGCGATTGATAATGGGCGTTGCCGCGCAGGCCGGCAAACGCCTGTGCCGGCGCATGGATCGGTATAAAGGGGTAAGCCGCACACCAAGAGCCTTTTGACGAGCCCTTACGCCAGGCGATCGATGGAACCAGGGTTGCCATTCCGTTGCACAACAGGGTCGCAGTCTGCTATGAGCATAGCGGGTGCGAAATTCCGGCCTCCGCCGGGATGACGGCGGTGTGCCTTTTCAACCGCCGGGACAACAAGGGGTGACCTTCGGTGCGAAACACCTTTTGAATCGGGCCGGCTGCAACCCGTTGGGCACGCCCTTTCACTTCTTCCGCGCATGGTCGACTCCGAGCTGAGGCATGGCGTGACGATCGGTTTGGCTTTTCTGGCGACGAGTCTGAGCGGAATCCTGCTGTTTCTGGGATTCCCGCCCTTTGAAATCCCGGCGGCGACCTGGCTGGCCCTGGTCCCGCTCCTGTTGGTGCTTCCCATGATCCGCCCGGCCATTGCCGCGCTCATGTCCTTCTGGTGCGGGGTCGTTTTTTTTCTGGGCGTGTTCAACTGGGGGCTTTCGGTGGGCTCCTACACCTGGCTGCACCACGCCCTGCTGAGCATCGCCTTCAGCCTCTACCTGCCGTTCATCGGTGCGGCCGTCAGCTTTATCGCCCACAGGAGAGGCGTATTGACGGCCTACCTGGCCACCCCCTTCCTGTGGGTGGCCGGCGAATACGTCAAATCCAACCTGCCCCTGATCGCCTACCCCTGGGGTCTTTTAGCCCACACCCAGTATCTGAACCTGCCCTTCATCCAGGTCGCTTCCCTTACCGGCAGCTACGGCCTGTCCTTCCTTATCGTGTGGGTGAACACAATACTGGCGGCGGTGCTTTTCCATTGGCTTCACCAAAAGGGAACAATGCAGGGCAGGCCTTTCGGTGAGAACAACCGCAGGGTGTCGTGGGGTTTCGCCTTGGGCGGTGCCCTTTCGGTTCTGTGCGCCTTGTGGTTCGGGTGGGGGCAGCTTAACAGACCCATTGCCGGCGAAGCCGTGAAAATCGCCGCCATTCAGGCCAACATCCCCCAGAACCAAAAATGGGACCCGCGCAATGCCGGGCGGATCATGCAGACCTATACCGAGATGACGGCTGAAGCCGCTACACAAAAACCCGACCTGATCGTCTGGCCCGAGGCCGCCACCCCCGGAGCCATCACCCAGGCGGTTAATCTTTATTCCAAGGTGCTTCAAATCGCCCACGACTCTCAGACCTACCTGCTCATCGGCAGCACCAGCCACCAGAAATATCAAGGTGCCCGCTATAAGGATCTGCGCTACCAGAATTCCGCCTTTTTCATCGCACCGACGGCACGTGGACGCAACCTGCCGCGCTACGATAAAATCAAACTATTGGCCTTTGCCGAGTACCTGCCCTACGCGGGCCTGGTGCCCTGGGCCCTTATCCAGGTACCGGAACTGGGCAGCTACGTGCCGGGCAAGGAGTATGTGATCTTCGAGCACCCGAAGTTCAAATTCGCGGCCACCATCTGCTGGGAGAACATTTTCCCTGACCTGGTGCGCCGCTTCGTGGCCAATGGCGCCGAGGTGATCGTCAACATCACCAACGAGGCCTGGATGGGATGGACCGCCGCTCCCCGCCAGTTTGTGGCCATGAGCGTCTTCCGGGCGGTGGAAAACCAGGTCTATGTGGTGCGCTGCGCCAACACCGGGATCTCCTGCATCATCGATCCGCGCGGCCGCATCGTGAACCGCCTGACGGACGCCGGGGGACAGGAATTGATGGTCCGGGGCGTGCTCCAGGGCCAGGTCATCCCCCAGAAGCAGAAGACATTTTACACCCGCGTCGGCGACTGGCTGGCCATCTTGTGCCTGGTGGTCAGCGGCGTCTGCGTCGTTGCCGCATGGGGCTCAAGAAGGCGTTGACTCCCGCAAAACCGGAGGGTAAGTGTGGATCATTCTTACCGTTACACAGCCGGCTGTCACTTCGATCGCATCCATGAGTGCAACCTTTCACCCCCGAGAGAGAGGTCTGCATGACGTCGTCCGAAACCGTTAAAACGCTTAAATGGCCCACCTTCCTGTTCGGCGGGCTGTGCTGCGTCATGCTGGTGGTGTGTGTCGTTTCGTTTGCCAGTGCGGTCTGGATGCTCAACAAACCCTTTCCGGGCTTCCTGGTCTATGATTTCCCCTACAAGGGCTCCATGGGGAATGTCGAGTGGACCGGCGCCAAGGCCGATCTCAAGTTGATGGACCGGATTGTCTCCGTCAACGGCCGGCCGGTTACTTCCGGCGCGGAGGTGATGCGTATAGCGCACGCTCTGCCGGTGGGCAGTCCGCTGCACTACGTCATCGAGGCCAAGGGGCAGACACGCGAAGTCGAGGTTCGGTCCATCCCCTACACGATCAAGGACATGTTCCTGGTCTTCATCCTGCCCTTTATTTGCGGGACCTCCATCTTCCTCATCGGGGCGGCCGCCTACCTCCTGAAGCCCAACACGCGTTCCAGCTGGGTGTTCTTCATCATGTGCCTTTTTCTGGGCATCTATATCGTTTCCGGTGTGGAGATCCAGTCCACCTATTTCCTGGCCCACCTGCACTACCTGATCATCACGCTCATGCCGGCGGCCATGCTGCACATGGGTCTGGTCTTCCCCGAGCGCAAGCGTATCCTCAGCCGGATGCCCTGGCTGGAGTACCTGATCTACCTGCCGGCCGTTTTTCTGGTGGCGGGATTCCAGTTTTATCTGTTCGACTTTGAATACGCCTCCACGCGTCCGTGGCTGCCCGCTATCACCACCATCACCAGCTACAAGACGCTTTTCACCTTCGCCTGCGTTCTGCTGCTGATCGGGTTTTTGTGCCATTCATTCTTCAAGGCCGGTTCCACCGTGGCCAAGATCCGGGCCGGGATGGTCTTGGGGGGAATCACCATGGCCTTCCTGCCCACCGTGATCATCATGGTCCTGGTCAATTTCTTCAAGTTCGATTTCCCGTGGAATTTCCTGCCGTTCTTCGGTATTTTCTTCCCGGCCTCGATCGCCTATTCCATCGTCCGCCACAACCTGTTCGACGCCGACACCATTATCAAGCGAACCCTGGGTTATTTCACCACAACCGGGATCGTGATCGGCATCTATGCCCTGGTGACCCTCTCCTTCAACGTTTTCTTCCACAAGTACCAGACGGCCGACTCCGGCACCTTTCAAATCCTGCTCACCCTGGGCGTCATCCTGATCTTCACCCCGGTGCGCAACCCGCGTACAGAGCGTGGTCGACCGCATCTTCTTCCGCAAAGAATACGACTACGGCAAGATCGTCGACCAAATTGGAAATGCGATCACGTCGGTCATGGACATGGGACACATCCTGCGTCACCTCACGCGTACCTTCGTGGAGGATATGTTCATCGACCATGCTTCGGTCATGCTGCTGGCGTCGGATGGCCGGACCTATCAGGTCCGCTTGGCCGATGGCGACATGAAGCAGGCCATCGAATCCGTGACCATGGACTATGGCGATCCCCTCGTCGAAGTTTTCAAAGAAACCAAAGCGCAGTTGACGCGCTACGATTTGCTCGAACTAAGGCAATTTCGCGATGTCGCCGACAAAGGCCTGGCGCTGTTCAAAGACCTCCATGCCAGCCTGATGGTTCCCATGATTTTTCAGGAACGCTTGATCGGCTTTCTGAATCTGGGCGAAAAAAAATCCGGCAAATTTTTCAATCGTGAAGATATCGACCTTTTGCACACCCTGGCCAACCAAGGGGCCGTGGCCATCGAAAACGCCCGCCTTTTCCAGGAGAACCTCGAAAAGCAGCGCATGGAGGAAGAACTCAATATCGCCCGGGAACTGCAGACCAGCATGCTGCCCGAAACCTGTCCCGCGATCGAGGGGTTCGAAATGGCGGCCTTCTCCATTCCCGCCATGGAGGTCGGCGGTGATTTCTACGACTTTGCCGAAACCCGGGACGGCCATGTCGCTTTGGTCATCGGTGACGTTACCGGCAAGAGTGTCTCAGGGGCGCTGGTCATGTCGGCCTCACGCAGCATCTTTCGGATGCTGTCCGAAGAGGGCCTGGCCGTCCGGGATATCATGCGCCAGGCTAACAAACGCGCCAAGCAGGATATCAAAACCGGCATGTTCGTGGCCCTCCTGTATGCCGTGATCGACCCGGACCGCAAAATCGTGAGCATGTGCAGCGCCGGTCAAACCCAACCAGTCCATCTGATCCACCGGACCGGTGAGGCCGTGCTGGTGGAAACGGAAGGCGATACCTTCCCCTTAGGGATTCTCGATGATGTCAACTACGAGGACACGGCGCTGTCTCTGGCGCCCGGGGACAAAGTGATTTTCTATACGGATGGGATTGTCGAGGCCATGAATGACGCCAAGGAAATGTTCGGGTTCGAACGCCTGCTGGAAACGCTCAAGGGCGCGGCCGGTCTCAGTGCCGCCGAGCTTCTGGACCATTTAAAGAAAAGCGTGGACGCCTTTGTCGACGGGGCCAGGCAGCACGACGATTTGACGGTTATTGTTCTCGGCGTGAAAACGTAGAAACACCCCTCACGGATCAGCGAACACTCGGCAGCCCGCCGGGAATTCCCTTTTTGGAAAAAACAAATTGCCAGAGCTGGGTCTTGCGGGCTCGAAAAGTGCCGGCCAGGTGAAGAAAATAGTATGACCACCTACGAAAATCACGCGGATCGCAACGATTCCTGATTTCGGGCCAGCGGGCCTTAAAATTTCGATACCAGGCCATCAGGGTGTTGTCGTAATAGTGGCCAAAGCAGTGGAGGTCCTCATTGACGAACAGATTCTCTGTGGCCTTGGAGATCTGTTGCAACGAGGGCAGCATGGAGTTGGGGAAAAAATACTTTTCGATCCAGGGGTCGTTTGAGGCGACCGAAACGTTGCCTCCAATGGTCTGGAGAAGAAGCAGCCCCTCGTCGGTTAAGCACGTCATGAACCTTTTGCATAATAGTACGGAAATTTTTATAGCCGACATGCTCGATCATCCCGCAGATCAAGATTTTATCGAAGGTTCCCTTCAGACTGTGATAGTCACGTAGAAAGAATTGCACCGGAAGACCTCGGCAGAAACGGCGCGCGTATGCGAGTTGTTCCCGGGAGGTCGAAATGCCGGTCACACGGCAGCCGTATCTTTCCGCCGCAAAACGCGCGAAGCCTCCCCAACCGCACCCGATGTCGAGAACCCGGTCCCTGGATTCAAGTCGAAGTTTGCGACAGATGAGATCCAGTTTCTTCTCCTGGGCCACGTTCAAATCATCCGTCCCTTCAAAATAGCCGCAGGAATACTGATTGTAGGGATCCAGAAAAGCGATGATGACGTCGGATTCGGGGTCGTAGTGACGCTGCACCACTTGGCGGGCCTTGTGCCGCTGCTGCATGTTCCGCAGATGGTTTGACAAGGAAAGGAGTTTCTCCGGCCAGACCCGATTGATGCGCTCGTGAAGCGCACCGCGGATGAGGCGGTAAAATAGCTGGTCGAGGGCCGCGCACTCCCACCAACCGTCCATGTAGGATTCGCCCAGCCCAAGCGATCCTTCAAGCAAAACCCGCCGGTAGAATCCGGAATGACGGACGTCGATATCCCAGGGCGCCCGGCCATGGACGGACACGTCCGCGTCATCGAGAATCGCAAGAACGCTTTTTTGAAAGAGACCCATTGGTTACCATTAGACTTGTCGTTTGAAATCGGCGTATGGGGAGATCGCCGTCAAGAACGACAGAACCTACTGAGCACTTTTTCCCTTTGGTTCATTGCGGCCCGCCAGCACCGCCTCGATGGCCTCGCGGAACCCTTCCAGCGACCGCTGCCCCCGGTATTGCTTGCCGTTGATGAAAACGGTGGGCGTGCCGTTCACGCCGGCGGCGTTGCCTTCCTGCAGGTCCCGGCGGATGAGGTCCTTGTGGGCCGGGGCGTTCATACTGGCGTTGAAGCGTTCGGCATCCAGTCCGAGTTCCTTGCGGATCTCCTCGATCTTCTGGGGATTCAGTTGATTGTAATTCTGGAAAAGCCGGTCCTGGAAGGGCCAGAACTTCCCCTGCTCCTGGGCGGCCAGGGCCGCCAGGGCGGCCTGGATGGCAAAACGGTGCATGCGCAGGGGAAAATTCTTGAACACGATCCGGACCTTCTCCGGAAAGGCCTGGTGCACCTCTTCGAGCACCGGTGCCAGGCGGGCGCAGTAGGAGCACTCGAAATCGGTAAATTCCACTATTGTCACCGGCGCGTCCGCCGGCCCCAGGGTTGGGGAGCCTTCCAATGAAAAGGTATGCTCCAGATTGATGCGGACCGTCTGCAAGGTCCGGTCCGTTGGATTGGTGATCACAAGGAGGTCTTGAATCGGACTGACGGCAATCTGCCGGGAGCCTTCCGGGACGGCCACCGAACCCTGCAAGTCGCCTTCCCGGGTATAGATATAGAGACGCGCGGAATCGGTCAGGACATAGACCCACAGTCCGTCGTCGGATACGGCCACATCCAGCGGGGCAGCCTCCAACTCGACACGGTTGAGGATCTCCAAATCAGTCTCGGCCAGGCAAATCTGCCATGAGGCGATCACGATCATCAGGACGAGCAGGCACAGCGTGGTTTTCTTCATATCGTGCTCCTCTCAAAGATACAGGATAACGGCCCCGTAAAGGGCTGCCGGAAGAGGGGTTGCCTGACGCGCGTCAAATCCTTTCGTGCCGGATGCGGCGCCGTTTACACAGGCATCCTTCTGGTGTTAAAGGACTATAAATTGATTGGAAGAGCTTGGCAAGGCGGTTCCCCTATAACCCTAAAACATGCGCCTGTTTTCGCGCCGCTGGCATGACGCCCTGCCCCCCATCAACGGACATCGAACGCCGGCTAAGGATCGACATGACCACCTGCATGGATATGGAGATCACGGCCCTCACCCATCTGGGGCGGGTACGCGAAGTCAATGAAGATCGCCATTTTGTCAAGTGCTTCAATGGAAGCGCTCTGTTGATGGCGGTCGTGGACGGCATGGGCGGGGGACCCGCCGGCTCGGCGGCGGCCGAGACCGTGCGGCAGGCCTTGCGTGAATTTCCGAAGGATGCGGCACAGCCCTGCCAAGCACTGTCGGAACTCATTATCACCGCCAGCGAGGCCCTCCTTGAAACCGCAGAAAAGAATCCGGCTCTCGAGGGGATGGGCGCCACGGTCACCGCCACCTATTTGGCCGACGGTGTGGCGCACTGGGCCCATGTGGGTGATACGCGGTTCTATGTTCTCCGGGCGGGACGCCTCATCCAGGTCACGGTCGATCAGAACATGGCCCAGCTGCTGGTGGAAGAGGGGCGCATCTCCCGCGACGAGGCCCGCACCCATCCCTACAACCATCTTCTCGACCAATGCGTCGGGTGCCCCATGTGCGAACCGGTCACTGGATCGCTTCCCGTTGAAAGGGGGGATTTGCTCCTGCACACCACGGACGGTCTGCACGATGCCTTGTCCGTGAAAGAGCTCACGAAAATATTATCCCCGCCCGACAGATCTATTGAAGATAAGGCCGAAGGGCTTATCCAGGCCGCCTTGGATGCCGGCGGCAGGGATAACATGACGGTGGTCTTGGCTTCGGTTTAAAAGAGGCGTCCATTGACCGGATTGGGGGCCGGAAGCGTTGGTGCTCATTGCGGAGTGATAGGTCAGACGACGTTTGGAACACCCATTCTAAAACACACTTTTTTCATCACGGGCGACTATACGCCAATTTCCAGCGCTTACCCTCTTTACCCACGATGATGTCTTCGGGGCGAATTTGAATCACGGTGTAGCCATCAATACTGTGCCCCTCTCGCAATATCCGGCCGTCGATGACCGTTATCCGGGCGCTGGGATTGTCGGACCATGAAATCGCCTGAAGCTGCAAGGTGCCCCTGGCGAGGGGTTCGGCATCGGCGTAAGCGTCCGTGTTGGCGGGTGTCTGCGCGTCGGCGGGCTTTCGGTGGGGGGTCGGGGCCGTTCGAGGCCGGACGGATGGGTCGGCGGCCGCGGCCCGTTGCGGCGGTTGCGCGGCTGCAGCCGGCCGGCCGGGTAGAGATGCCGCGGGAAGACGTTTTCCCTTGAGTTGCTCCGAATACGCGGGAGGAACGGTTTGCCTCGCAGCGGGTGCCTGGGTTTGGGGCCGTTCGCGCGCTGCTGGCTTCCGGGATGCCACGGGAAGACCGGCCTCGGCCGTCTTGGCGGATGCCTCGGGCCTTTTCACATCCGCACAACGGTCGCGGCCAGCGGCTTTGAGGCATCGGCGGCGGGCGTTCCCGCTCTTGGATCAGGACGCAGGGCTTTTCGCGAAAAGGCTTTGCCGGGCAACCCGTCGTTGACCCAGACGAGTGCCGCGACCCCACTGATCGTCACCAGGATTGCGAGGATCAGGACGGCGCCCCGCCGGCGGTGGCGATGAGGGTGTACCGCGCCTCCATGCATCGACAAGGGAAGCTCTTGTGTCTTGTCTCTTGGGCGCTCTTGCTCCAGCCGTTTCAGGGCATCCAGAATCGTGCTCACGCGTTAATTCGTCCCTTTGCCGGCCGATGGCCGTTTGCTCAAATGCGGTATCGGCAGGCTCTGCTTCTCGTTGAACAGGGCAATCTTGGTCATGTTCCCCACCAGACCGTCCACCACCAGGCCGTGCTTGGCCTGAATTTCCCTGACCGCCTGACGGGTTGCCTCATCATAGCGATCATCGATAATCAGCTGCGCATAGCCGATCTCCCATAAGAGCTGTTTCAGGAGAACGACGGCCGCCCGCGGTGCGCCGCCCGGTATCACGCCGGGGTAGCCCATATAATTTTTCCAGGGAATAAACGCCTTGCCGCCCCAGATCCGCTTCAAGGTCAAGGCATCGGTCCGGGCATGGGCCTCCCCGCCTTGAACCGCCAGATCGAAGCGACCATCATGGATGCCAACGACGCCGGCATAGAGGGGTTGGCCGTCATCCGGGGAAATCAGGGTGATCACGGCTGGAAGGTCGAGATCGATCAGGGCATCGATATCCTCTTGGATGACAAGCATCGAAAGACCGTGGCGTTCGGCCATCGCATCGAAATAGGCATCATCGTCTGGGACATCCAGCGGCAGGCTGCCCTGGGGTTCCAGGCCCCACCGCCCCAGCACCGCTTCCAGGGCCATACGCCGCGTGTCATCGTGTCGGATGGCGCGCAGGAATTCATCCAGAGGCAGCACCTTTTCCATTTCCGGGTGGCTCTCTTCTTCCGTGCCCGTCGCCAATGTCAGGTTTCCTTCAGCATGACCTGTTTCGGGTCCAGACGCCGCTGCGGGTTCCATGCCGGCCTTGACCATCTCAGGCGGGGCGGCCGAAGCCGCAACCGTATTTTTCTGCTTTTGCCCCTGGGAGATAAACTTGGGCGCTGTCCCGTTATTTAAAACCAGCCATCCGGCTGTCACGGCCGCAAGAACGACACAGGCCACCAGGGCGGCCCTCGCCCAGGGGACCGCGGCCCGGCGGGGCGGACGTCCGCGGCGCTGCAGTTCATCAATGATGTTAGTAGCCATCCCGGTCGAGATCCGGGACCGGTTCTTCAGATAGGCGGCCAGCAGCATCCGGTCGCAGGCCGTATTGATCAAGCGCGGAACGCCTTGGGAAAACGCGTAGATGGCCCGCAAAGCGCCTTTCTCAAATGGCATTTGGGGCTTTTGCGAAACGAGCTCGATACGGTGCTGGATGTACTGCACGGTCTCGTCGAAGGACAGCGGCCTCAAATGGCAGGCCAGATGAATACGCTGCCCCAGTTGCCTGAGTTCGAATGAGTCGATGACTTCGGCCAGTTCAGGCTGACCCACCAGAACGAGTTGGAGCAGTTTTTCCCGGGTGGTTTCCAAATTGGACAGAAGACGCACTTGTTCCAGGGATTCAACAGGCAAATTCTGGGCTTCATCGATGACGATGATTACGTTTTGTCCTGAAGCGCGCTTGTCGATCAGAAACGCATTGAGGGATTCGACGAGTTCATGCGTCGTGTCGGCATCGGCCGGGGCACCGAATTCCGTGTTGATACTCCTGAGCAAGTGCAGGGGATCGAGTTTCGAATTGAAAATATAGGCACAGGCAACGTCAGGATCGAGCTTTTGGAAAAAAGCGCGGCACAGCGTGCTCTTGCCGGTGCCGACGTCTCCCGTGATCATGAGAAAGCCCTCGCCTTCGGCCAGGGCGTAATTCAAGTGGGCCAGGGCTTCCTCGTGGGTTGGGCTTAGAAATAAAAAATCGGGGTTGGGCACCTGCCGAAACGGCTTTTCCCTGAATCCCCAGAAGCGTGTATACATGCCGGCCCCTTTATATTTTAGCAATTAATAAAACAACTTATCACAATTCGCGACCGTCTTCAAATGGCTTTCATATAAGAATAGGATCAGCAGAGAACGCGGATGCCCTGTCATTCACCAAGACGACCTGGCGATCGACTTCCGGGCAATATCCTGTATTAGATGTGGGATGCCGCCTGAACGGTAGCCTTCCGTGTGCATTTTTGATAGAGATCATGAAAGTCAATGCGCGCACAATCGCCGTTTTGCGAAATTTAACCGGCCAATACGAGTTTCCACAGCACGATGATCTGCCCCAAATGCCATACGCCCATCGACGTGCCGACCCAGTTTTGTCCCGCCTGCGGCGTTAGTCTGCAACGCAGCGGTGGCCGTATCCTGGCGATCACGGCCGGACTCGTTCTGGTCATCGTTATCGGCGTTTACAGCTACGTGAACCACCGCTTCTTTGAACGGCAGGAGACGCGCAGTATAGCGGCAAATAAACAAACCCCAGGCACGACATCAACCCGCCCGACAGACATTTCTCGGGTGGCGGATAGCCCAGCCTCCCCAGCTCTGATCGAATCGCAGCCGATTACCACCGGCACGTTGGTCCTCAAGGATATCACCGGGCAGGAGCTGGGCAGCTATACCGTATCGATTACGCCTTCGGGCTGGTTCGCATTTCCCGGACGTCTCTGCATGGGGGCCTATACCTGGCAAGTCGATCTGGACAGCGGACGCCCGTTGCCGGTGGAAGGGGGCCTGTTGCAGGATGAGGATCCTGTGGGCTTGTGGCAGGTACCCGCGGCCGCTGGCTTGAAGGGACTTGAGCTGGCCCCCTGGACACGCGCGCAGCCTTTGGACTGGCATGCGCTGGATAATGATCAGCCCGGCCAAATTGTTTCCGTCCGCACCGTGGAAAGGTTCGCCCGTTTCGATAGGATCCCTCTGGACGACAAAACGGCCGGCCCCGGTTATTATGTTCAAGACAATCATCTTGTAGGCTGGAGTTTCGGCGAGGGAAGCCCCGGGGGATACCTGTGGACAGGCAACCGGGGGCCTGAACTCAACCCCGAATTCTACACCGACGATTTCTACCGCCTCACGTTTGAGGGCGGAAGAGAAGAGGCGCTCCTGCTGGCGATTTCCGATGAAAGTCTATCGGATCTCCAGCGTTTGACGGCCCTTGCGGAGGCCTATCGCCTTGACCCCCGCATGCCGCAGAGCGCCCTGCCGGAATACATCGCGCCCGCCACGATTCACGCCACCATGCGCAGCCTGGTTCAAAGTCTCCGTGATCAGGGCCGGACAGAAGATCTCCTCGGCCTTTTCGATCCCCGGACCCTATCGATAATAGCCTATCCGCCCCTCGCAATGGATCTGGTGACGGCTGCGCAGGACGCGGGCGAATATGCCGATGCCCTGACGCTTATCGAGGCCCTCGAGGGGGAAACGCCCGGCGATGCTGGGCAGCGCAAGGCCTTCGAGACCATGCAGACCGCCATCTATGGCGACTGGTTGAACCGCCTTATCGCCGAGGGCGACGACGAAACCGCCCGCGCGATCTACGCGGAAGCAAGCGACCGCTTCCCCCAGGACCCGACCATTCACCTGGCGGGCGTGGAGTTGACGCTCCGGCGCCAGAACTGGGCGCTGGCGGAAAGGCTTCTGGCGGCCCTCGATTATCCTCCCGGCCTGCGGGACAGGGTCAGTCGACTGCAGCGGGAGATTTCCGAAATGAAATCCCAGGAGGGTAAAATCGTCATCCGTTTCCAACCCGGCGCACGCATGGTTCCGGTCATGGCCGACCTGGGAGAGGTTGCTGCCCAGCCGTTTTTGATCGACACCGGGGCTTCGCTCGTCACCGTGCCGGCGGAAACGGTCCGCCGGCTGGGCATCGATCTTTCCGGCAGTCTTCCGCGCCGGCTTTTCTACTCGGCCACCGGCGTCCAGAATGCCGTCGAGGTAACCCTCCCCATTATCGAGATCGACGGCTGGGTCGTCAAAGACATCAAAGCCCTGGTGGTGGATCTCCCCGGTCAGCCCGGCGTCGGCCTGCTGGGGATGAACTATTTGCGCAACTTCCGCATGGACCTCAATACGGACGACGGGATTTTGATGTTGGCGCCCCGCTGAAGATACGAAGAGGATGCGGGGAGGGGGCCCTTACCTGTTCATATTAACGAGCGTTTGCAACCTGGCATCGTTCTGTCCTGTGATGTCCCCCCTCTTTCGACGGCACCGCTAACGGTCGAGAGGGCAACCCCAAATGTGGTGTAACATTCAGGGGGCATCAATGCAGGGCTGATGCGGCATGCGCCTGCCGGCATACTCGGCGCTGATGGGTACGTTTGTGAATGTGAAGGACGATGTTAGTGTCCCAAAAATGACGCATCCGCAAACTTTCTTTGATTTATCGATCGAAATGTATATAGTTGGCTTATTCAATGCTTCAGTAAAGATCGCTATAAAAATGCCGGGAAAATAGTAATAGGGAGAGCGGATCATGCCCGAAGCGAATTACAACCATGTTGTATCAGAGATAAAAACGTTGAATCTATCCGACCAGCTTCGCTTGCTGGAACAAATGGCGGCCATCATTCGCCAAAAAACAATTTCTGGCCGCACCCGCAGCATCCTGGAGTTAAAAGGCAAGGGCAAGGACATATGGAAAAAGCTTGATGTAAAAAAGTATCTCGATGAGGAAAGATCGTCGTGGAATGGGTAAACGATTTGCGGGGAAACACGGTCGGTCTTGATACGGCCCCCCTGATTTATTTCATCGAAGAAAATCCGACTTATCTTGAAGCGGTAAAACTTTTCTTTGAGGCAATGGACCGGAGCGACTTTACGGTTGTCACCTCAACTGTGACCTTGCTGGAAGTGCTAGTGCACCCGCTGCGCAGCAACAACACGGCATTGGCGGCAGAGTACCGCGATATTTTACTCAATTCCAAACTGATGACCGTAGAAGTGTCAAGCAGTATAGCTGAACAGGCCGCCCGTTTAAGAGCTGCTCATAATATCCGAACCCCCGATGCCATTCAGATCAGTGCAGCCATAAAGGCGGGGGCGACCTATTTTTTTACCAACGATATCAGATTACCTGAAATACCAGCCATAAAAATTCTTTCTCTCGACTCACTCAAGCAGGGCTAAGGGTGCCCTTCGCTTTTTCATATTGACGGTAGCTACCGACACAAACCTTCTTCTGCTCTGCGATGAGACTAAACTGTGAGACATAGATGGTTCGACTTGTTTATATATTTATGACTGTCCCCCCTTTTCCGGTTGCGGTTCGCTGATGCAACCCCGCTTCCTACAGACTTCCCTTTTCAGGTGATGGCGTGGTTGATCAATGGCCAGAAGCACTGCCGCTCGTGCCCGGATCATGCCGATTTATTGAGGTGACCCACTGGCCTGCGGCGGTTGTTCTCATTGTCTTTCTGATGCTGACCCCGGCGGTGGCAGCCGCCCGGGATAGCCTGCGCTGCCAGGGCCGCCTGGTGGAGATCGGCGACACCCCTGACGAGGTCCGGACATTGTGCGGCCCTCCCGACGATGTCTCATCGGAAGAGCGATACCCCGACACATGGATTTCAAGGTACGATTACGATCAATACGGACGCCCGCGCCTGCCCTATCTCACCGAAGGCCCCATCCACTATGAAAAGTGGACCTACGACTTCGGCAGCAATCGTCTGCCCTATTATCTCCATTTCGAAAACGAGAAGCTGATCCGAATCGAAAGTGGCCGCCGTTGAGCATGCGCGCTATTGAAGCCACCGCTGGAAAATCCAACTTGAGGATCGCATTCAGGCCGTTCCCAGCGGCCCTTCTTACTGCCCTTTGCTCAAAGGCGCCACGGGCCAAGTAAAGAATTGACATCGACCATCAAATCCTTTAGACATTTCATCTAGTCATTCGATCAATTTCTGGCGTTCGTTCACTCCACACCCCGCAAGCCTCGTTCCGCATTCCAGACGGCATGCATGCCCAACCGGGATGCCTAAAATATATCTTTGGGTAAATTTGCACCCGCGGCCACAGCGCCCGGAATGGTCCGTCTATGCTTAACAGGCCCTGGATAAACGGCGGCTAAGGCCGGAATACGGCGTTGCAGCCCTCGCGAAACTGCTCACAACCCCTGTGGTCGCTGCGCTTTTCGCTTCGGGCTGCGCCTTGCCTTCCGATCTTATTCTTGTTTATCCACGGCCTGTTAAGGAGAAGTCGACACGCCAGGAGTCCACCTCGCGGCCTGTCATCGTCTATCTGAAACGGTAACCGGGGTATAAGGAGGAGAACTCTCATGCACAAAAAAACAGCGGCCATAGCGATCGTCGGCATTTTCCTATTGATGGTGGGTTTGCCCGCCACGACGGATGCGCGCCACGCCGACCTGGCGACCATCGTGCAACCGGCTTATCATCAAGAACTGGTGGGAGACCCGGTGGAAATCGTGGTCCGCTTGGACGACGACGTCCGGCCTGTGCATTTCCGCGCCTGGCTCAACAACCGCGACATATCGGCCCTATTCCAGTGGCAGGGCCAGGAGGGCCACGCGCTGGCAGGTTCCGAGGACGGCCTGCGCGTCTATGCCGAGGCCATCGAAACCACCCGCGACGACAAGGGGGTCTGGTTTATCCATTCCAAACCCAGCGGCCGCCACAAGGGTCGTGGTCTGAACGTCTTGCGGACAGCGATCCGCCAGGGACGCCGCATCAAGGACCTCGATCGATGCCTCTTCAGCGTCGACAATTCCCTCGAGCAGACCTTCGCGGCCATGGGCTATGCCGTAGCCAGCGACCGCCTCTGGCAGATGGAGCTCTACCGCCGCTCGGCCCGGGGCACCCTGGCCGAAATCCTGGGGCCGGACCAGCTCGAAAGCGACATTTTCATGCGCACCATCGGCTACTCGGACGATGAACTTAAGGCGGGTTTCGAAGCCCAGGACGAGGAATCCCAGGCCCTTTTGAGGGGTTATGTGGCCGGCATCAACCGGCGCATCGCCGAAATCCGTCAAGACCCGAGCCAGCTGCCCTTCGAATTCGCCTACTTCACGCTTCCGCCGCCACAGCCGTCCCTTCCTTTGGAATATGTCCTTTACAACGTAATGCCAGACTGGACCGTTGAGGACGTCCTGGCATGGGGCGCCCTGCTGCAGCGCAATTTCGACCCCGAAGCCCTGGACCAGTCCCAGCTTGAAAACGCGGCGCTGCTGCAGTACCTGCAGACCGTCTTCCCGGCCGAGGCGCCGGCCATGTTCAACGACCTGCGCTGGACCAACGACCCGGAAGCCCAGACCTATATCATCGATGAGACCGATCCGGAGGATTGGCTGCCGGAAGGCGGCGATGACGGATGGCGGCCCGGCGACCTGCCGCCGGCGATCAAGGACGTCTGCGACCACTTGGGAAAACGCAAAGAGCGGATTTGGAAAAACCTGAAAAAGATCAACGCCAAGGTCAAGATGGGCAGCTACGCCTGGGTGGTTTCCGGCAAGAAGACCGCCAGCGGGCGGCCGATCATCTACTCCGGCCCCCAGATGGGCTTTTCCGTGCCCTCCATCGTGACCGAGGGATCCATCCGGGCGGCCGGCCTCAACATCTCCGGTATGACCGTGCCCGGCATCCCCGGCATCATTATCGGCCGCACGCCCCACCACGCCTGGTCCATGCAGGTGGGCCACGCCCACAGCACGGACTACTATTTCGAACACCCGGCCGCTGTGAGCTTCCATCGCTCGGAAACCATTCACGTGGCCGGCGGTGATGACGTGGTCCTTCCGGTGTACCGGACTCCCCATGGGCCGGTGGTGAGTCCATTGCCCTACGATCCGGCAACCTACGGCGACACGCCGGATCCCGCCAATCCCATCGTGGCCTGGCGCTATGCCCACTGGGGGCACGAGTTCGACATCGGCAAAGCCCTGCTGGGCTGGCCCGGGCCCAGAGCATGGATGACTTCGGCGCGAACCATCGAATACGTGGCCGTCAGCCAGCACTTCTGCTATGCGGACCGCAAGGGCAACATCGCCTACTGGATGTCGGGCCGCGACCCGGTGCGCCCCCCCGGGGAATACCGTCTGCCCCAGGGCATCATGGGGCGGCCCCAGGAATGGAATGACAATGTGCTCAAACCCCGCTCCACGGCCCGCAATCCCGCCCGGGGATTCTTCGGGGGTTGGAACAACAAGACCAGCCCCTGGTACGACAACGCCTACAACAGCAACAACGACATCTACGGCCCCTTCCAGCGGGCCCACGTGATCTACGACGTCCTCTCCCGGCCCGAAAAGTTGAGTTTCGAAGACCTGCGCGATCTGGCCATTGACATTGCCGCCACGTCTTCGGTCAATAGCGGCGGCAACCCGTGGGCCTTCGTGGCGCCCACCTTCAGGGCGGCCGTGGAAGGGGCCGGACTGACGGATGTCCGTCAACTTGCCCTCGAAACCCTGGCGGATTGGGACGGCCACTTTGTGGCGGGAGGACAGGAAGGCTGGGTGAGCGGCAGCAAGCGTGACCCGGCCTGGGTCATCGCCGACGCCTGGATTCGCGAAGTCATCCGCCTGACCTTCGAGGACGAGCTGCCCGAGGATCAGGATGCGGACGGCAACGGGAAAGGGACCTACATGGGCACCAACCAGTACGTGCTCTTCAATGTCCTGCTGCACGGCTTGGCCGGCGAAGGATTCGGGCATCGTCAACCAGTATGACTGGTTCCCGAACTTGACAAACTCCGAGGCACCCCAGACCCCGGACGCCATCATCGTTCAGGCCCTGGACAACGTGATGGCGGGATTCGGCAACACCCTGCCCACCGGTGTCGCCCGGGGCGAGATCGTCTACCGGCACGATTTCCTGGGCCCGGTGCACAGCATGCCTTTCGCCTCCCGCTCCACCTACGCCCACATCGTCGAATTCGGGCGCAAAGGACCCGTGCGTATCGAGAGCATGTTCCCTCTGGGGGAATCGGGCACCATCCTGATGGGACCGGGCGGCACACCGGTATTCGACCCGAACTTCTTCAGCATGACGCCCGGTCTTCGACACCTTCCAACCACGGGAGTTTCCGTTGTTTGATCACTGCAAGCGGTAGATGGAATCCGTTATGGCAGGTCTATCGTCCTTGTAATGCATCCAGCAAAAGGCGGGCATCAAGAATGGGTTTGATGCCCGCCTTGGTTATGCGGCCGAAACGAATGAGCCCTCGTCCTTGCCAATTCGGGATCAACCACGTAGAATAGCGATCTATTGTAACACCTTTCCCTACCAGCGATTGGGTGGATAGGAAACCGCTCAAAAACGCCCTTAGCAGTCGTATCGGATCGGAAGTCCAATGCCGGTTTACGATTACAAAGCACTGGACAGCCACGCCAAAACCGTGGCCGGCATCGTGGATGCCGACAGCCGGCAGGGCGCCCGCCAGAAACTGCAAGGCCGGGGACTCTTCCCCGTTGCCATCAAAGCGTCGCGGGATTCCCAGCCTTCGGAACGATCCCAGCGAATCCATTGGACCAATCCGTTCACCCGCATCCGTCCGGCCGAGGTCGGGATGATGACCCGCCAGTTGGCAACCCTGTTGGGGGCCGGCTTCCCGCTGGTGTCGGCCCTGGCGTCGGTGATCACCCAGACCGACAGCGCGCGCCTGAAGACGGTTCTGGCCCAGCTGAGGGAAAAGATCGTCGAAGGCCAGAGCATGGCCGACGCGCTGCAGGCCTACCCCCACATCTTTTCCGGTGTCTACACCAACATGATCCGGGCCGGTGAAACCTCCGGCACACTCGAATTGGTCATGGAGCGCCTGGCCGACATCAGCGAAAAGCAAGAGGCCATGAAAAGTCGTATCCGGGCCGCCCTGACCTATCCCGTTCTCATGCTCATCCTGGGATCGGCCATCCTGTTCTTTCTCATGACCTATGTGGTCCCCAACATCACCGGCATCTTTGCCGAAATGGAACACACCCTGCCGATGCCCACCCGCATCCTGATCCAGATCAGCGATTTGCTGCGAGACTATTTCATCGTCATTTTCACGGCCCTGCTTTTACTGATCATCGCGGCCCGGCAGTTGTTCAAAACCAAGAAAGGCGGTCGCTTTTTCGACCGAGCCCTGTTTACCGTACCCGTCATCCGCGGTATCATGAGGAAGCTGGTGGCGGCGCGTTTTGCCCACATGCTCGGCTCGCTGACCGAAAACGGCATCCCCATGCTGGCCGCTTTGAAGGTGGTGCGGGGGATTTCAGGCAACCGCCTGTTCGCCGAAACCATCGACAAAGCGGCCGAAGACGTTAGCAAGGGCCAGGGACTGGCCCAATCGCTAAGGGGCGTCGAGCTTATGCCGCCCCTGGCGGTGCAGATGATCGAGGTGGGCGAGCAAAGCGGGGCCCTGGAAAAAATGCTTTATAAAATTGCGGACTTTTACGAACGTCAACTCGAAAATCAGCTACTGGGTCTGACCGCCCTGATGGAGCCGCTGATGATCGTCGTCATGGGACTGATCATCGGTTTTATTGTGCTGTCCATCTGTTTGCCCATCTTTGAAATGAACCAACTGGTCATCTGAAAGCCTTCTGGAAAATGGCCCTCGGAGGAAGCATGAAACGTGATACACCCATTGTCATCTTGAGTTCGAGCGGGTTCACCCTGATCGAACTGATGGTTGTGATCGTCATCCTCGGCATTCTGGCCGGCCTGATTGTCCCCCGCATCATGGGGCGGCCGGACGAAGCCCGACAACTCAAGGCCAAAATGCAGATCGAAAGCCTCGAAACTGCTCTCAAGCTCTACAAGCTCGACAATGGCGCTTACCCCTCCACGGATCAAGGGCTGGAAGCACTGGTCATGCCCCCGGATATCCCGCCCGTCCCCAAGAAATGGCGCGAGGGGGGTTATCTGGAGAAGGGCAAAGTCCCCGTGGATCCCTGGGGTAACACCTTTGTCTATTTGAGCCCCGGTGTCCATGGAGACTATGACATCTCCTCCTATGGCGCGGACGGGGTTTCCGGCGGCGACGGCAAAAATACGGATCTCAACAGCTGGGAAATCGAATAGGCTGGCGGTTACGCCGATAAACCGTCCCAATACTGCAGATCCTTTGTTCTGTGATGTTTGCAATGCGGACATTCGATGCCTTTACAGCTTGCTGCAGAAACACCCTTGATCCTGCCGTGACGGCATTGCCAAACCATCGGACGCCCTTCGGTGCCCACGGCCGCCACGGAGTGTCCTGCGCGATCGGACACGCGGACGAAAGCCCGTCCTATCCAGCCAACGGCTTTACCTTGCTGGAATTGATCGTCGTCATCCTGCTGCTGACGATCCTGCTCGGATTTGCCATTCCTGCGTTTAAGGGCGGCATCTTAACCGGGTCACAGGAAAGCGTGGCCCGGGAGCTCATGTCCGCCGTGAAAAAGCTAAAAGTCGCCGCCCTCCGCCGCCAGAGCGTTCACACGCTGCATCTGAACCTTGATCAGGGACGTCTCTGGGTAACGCAAGGGAAAACCGCCGACGATCAGGGCGAAGCCGCCCGGCAGTCCGAGTGGGATCTGCCGGATAGCACGCGCATCGCTCAGGTGCGGTTTCCGGGGGACCGCGAAGTGCACTCGGGAACGGTGGAGATCCGGTTTTATCCCCAGGGGTATTCGGATCGGGCCATCGTTCGGCTGGCAGGCGATGGAAAAAAACATACCGACCTCGTCATCGAAGCCTTCCTGCCGATGGCGATGATCGCTTCCGAAGACGAGCCCCCCGCATTTTGACATTGAAAAAGGGATGAGACAGGTCAATCGGTCGATCGGCACGGCGGGGAGCACCGGCGGCTATTCCAAAACGCGGATACGGCAAATAACGATGACGATTTCAATCTTTCACAAACACCGCTTTCGCCCACTCGACAGCAGGGGCATGACCCTGCTGGAAGTGATGGTGGCCATGGGCATCGCCGCCATCGTTCTCGTTTCGATATACCGTCTGCAGACCCAATCCATCACCATGGAGGGCATCGCCCAGTTTTACACCCAGGCCCCCTTGCTGGCGGAAGAGCTGGTGGCCCGGCTCGAGTTGCAGGCGCCCGACTATCCCCTGGCGGATGCAGGGGATTTCGATGAGGATTACCCCGGTTATACCTGGGAAATCGAAACCCGCGATGTCGATGCCTTTGCCGATTCCAGCGGGCGGGCGCTTCTCAAACAGATCGACATCAAGGTTCATCTGAACGGCAACGAGGATCTTTTCACCATGAGGACCTACCGCCTTGTCAACATCGGCTCATAGAAGCGGCCTCAAAAAGGTCTTTTCGCCCGATATCGGCGTTGATGCCTCGTTTCAAGTCCTCGACATACTTAAGTATGCCTGCGGACACCCACCGTTTGGGACGCCATCAGATGGGAAGTCCCGCTTTGCGGGATGGATCAGGTTCGCCTTGATATCGAACGAAAATCCTGATTTCGAGACAACTTCCGAAGACAGACGCCTTTTATCCCGAGGGTTTACCCTGGCGGAAATACTCATCGCGATCGCCATTTTCGCCCTTCTGGTGTCGATCATCATGGGCTCGTTCAACGGCGTGTTTTCCCGGACCGAAGCCCTGGGCGTGCAGCGCGTCAACAATGCCATGGCCCGCAGCTGTCTGATGCGCATGGCCACCGATCTCGGCAATGTCTATGTCGAAAAGGCGCCGTTTTTCACGATTCCCGGCACGCTGGAGGCCCCTTCGATCTATCGTTTTGTCGCCCAAAATACGACCAATGCTGCCGATTCCGAGGCCATTCTGCAGTTTGCCAGCCGCGCCCATGTGGATTTCAGCGGCCAACATCAGCAGGGCATCGCGGTGATTCGCTATTTCCTCGAGCCCGTGAACAAGGGCGACACATCCACCTTCCGCCTGAGGCGCTCGGACGTATTGGTGGATGGCGACGACCTGCCGGAAACCGCTTCGGACCCGATTCTCTGTGAAAACATCCTGACCTTGCAGTTGGCCTGCATCGGGGCAGACGGTGAGGCCTCCGAAGCGTGGGATTCCTCTTCGCAGGACCAGAGCTACGCCACCCCCCGGGCCGTCCGGATTCGACTGGAACTGTTCGCTCCCGAAGGGCCTTCCGTCTATGAAACGATAGTGCCGCTGCCCCTGTGGCGCGCGGCCAGCGGCAAAGTCTAAGCCAGGTGAGAATGAAGCGAATCATCAACAACCGCGGCATCGCCCTGCTCATGACGCTGGCTTTCATCACGTTGGCCATGAGCCTGGCGGTGGAGATCAACCGGCAGTCGCGGGCCGCCATAGAGAGCACGGACGCGGTCCAGAACCGCTATCTGGCAACCCAGATGGCAACCGCCGGGGTGCATGGCGCCATGGCCGTCCTGATTCAGGACCGCTATGATTCGGAAACCGACAACCTCAAGGAGACCTGGGCCGACCCGGATCGACTGGCGGAGGTCATGTCGGCCGTAACTTTCGAGGACGGGCAATTGGAGGTGCGCATCACGGATGAGATGGCCCGCCTGCAGATCAATGCGCTGGTCGACTTTCCCCAAGGCCGCCAATTCAATCCGCAACAGCAGCAGATCCTGCAGCGGCTGATCGAATTGATTCGCGACAATAGCGATGAACCTGCCGATCTCAGTGCCACGGACATCGTGAATGCCGTCAAAGACTGGCTGGACAAGGGGGACGACGATGCGATTACCGGCCTGAACGGGGCCGAATCCGACTATTACCAGACCCTGGACCCGCCCTACCAATCGCGCAACGGCCCCATGGCCGACATCGGCGAACTGGCCCGCGTCAAGGGGATTAGCGCGTCCCTGTTCGAGGGGCGTCCAAACGCACCGGGTTTGAAATCCTACCTGACGGTTTACGGGGCAACCAGGGCTGGCGACGGTGCTTATAAGTTCTCGGGCCGCGTCAATTTGAATACCGTGTCGCAAACCGTCCTGACTGCCCTTCTGCCGCCCGAATACCGTGATTTCGCCGAAGCCATCATCCGGTTCCGCGACGAAGCCGAACCGGCAGTTCTGGAGAGCCAGAGCTGGTACCGTGAAATTCCAGGAGCTGCGGGCCTTGAGTTGAATCCCGATGTCATAACGCTTGCCACGGATGTTTTCCGCGTCCAATCGACCGCCGTGAGCGGCGATATACGGCGGGAGATTTCTGCCGTGGTCGAACGCATGGCCGCCGCCGACGGCAAGGGATGGACCTGCCGCATCTTGGCATGGGAGTTGTCCTGACCGGCCTCCAGAAAGGAAACTCCTTTATAAAATCAGGAATTTATGCTACCAAAATCCAAATAGCGCTTTTATCATGATGGGGCCTGCCGAGCCCCGTGTTTTGCGCTTTCTCCCGATCGTCATTCTTCACGTTGTGGTTTGCCTTGCGCCGTACCATGCATCGGTTTGAAGGTTCTATGGCCAAACGTACTTTACTACTCGATTTTCAACACGACGGCATCGACTGGGTCCTCATGCGCTCCGGCCTACGGAATGCCATCATCGAAAAATCGGGCCGGCTCGCCTGCCATGCCGACGCCGCCAACGATCCCGATGCCATGGCGGCTCTCAAGGGGCTGCGCGATTCGCTCGATATCCCCGCGCTGGCGTGTATGGCGGCCGTTAGCGGTCGCGGATTGTTTGTTCGCCACATCACCGTGCCTTTCCATGACAAGCGCAAAGTCCGACAGATCTTGCCCCTGGAACTGGAGGCTACCTTGCCGGTGGCCGTTGATGACGTGTCGCTGGACTTTCAGATCATCGGACAGAACGCTACCCCTGCGGCAGCTGTGGTAGCCCTGCCCAAAACACAGATCGCCAACCATTTGCACCTGTTGCGGGACGCGGGATTGACCCCCCTGCTGGTAACATTCTCCGGCTTGCCGGCGGCCGTCCTTTTGGCGGCCGGCCCTCACGGATCGGATGTATCGCTTCTGATCGATGGCGATGATCGTCATTGCATGCTGTTTGTGGTTGGCAACCGTCAAATTCTCTATCTCCGCAGTTGGCGCCCGCCGGCCGGAGATGTCCCTTTGAACGATCTGCTCCAATGCGCCATCGACCATACCGTTGAAGCGGCCGCCCTCCTGCTGCCCGAGGCCTTGACGCTCAGCACCATCTACCTTACGCCCCGCAGCACCCGCCATTATTCAATTGAAAATCTATCCGGCAACGCGTGCCCCACGACCGTCTTCGACCTTCACCAATCGGCCCCTGTCAGGCTGACCGACTCACCACCAGACAACACCTGCCAGGGAGCGTTGGCGCTAGGCCTTTACGAGACGTTGAGCGAGAAAGGGTTTAATCTATACCGATCAACCTTTCCGCTTAAACACGTCGTGCAACAATATCGTAACCATTTTATCCGCACAGGGGCCTTGGCCGTTTTGCTGACGGCCCTTTTCTTGTTCGATGTCTATCTCGACGCCAATCGGGCCGAAAAACGTTCCGCCTATTTTGAGGCCAAGGCCGAAGCCATTTTGAAGAGCGCCTTCCCGGAAACCCGCAATGTCGTCAACCCTCTGCAACAAATGATTGTCAACGTGCGGGAAATGCAAGCTCAAAACCTAACAGCCGCCAGCGGCGCTCAGGTCTCCCAGATCGATATTCTCGATACCATTAGCCAAGCGCTGCCGAACACCCTTGATATCCATGTATCGCAATGGGTTTCGGGAACCGAGCGCGTGCAACTGACCGGCACGACCGACACCTTTGAAGCGGTCAACAAAGCCAAGGAGCTTCTGGAAAAAGCAGCTTTCTTTGACAAAATTACCATTGTTTCGGCCAATATGGACCAGAATCAAGGGCGGGTACGGTTCAAACTGGCGATCGACCTGCAGAATCGGCCATGAAGCGGATTTTCAACAACCGTGGGCAATCGGGCTGAGAGGACATGCTCAAACAACTTCATCCACGCGAAAAAGTGATTCTTACCCTTGGGTTAGCGGCAATGGCGATCACGCTATTTGCCTATTGGGTTGTTTTCCCCCTTATGGATCGCCGGGAACGCAGTGAACGGCAAGCGGTCGTCCGCGAAAAGGAGCTGCGGGAAATGGCGGCCTATCAAAAGGAATACGAGCAGATCCAGAAGGAAAGCCGTCATACGGCCACCTTGCTCGCAAAACGCGCGCCGGACTTTTCACTCTTCAGCTTTCTGGATCAACTGGCAGGCACCACCGGCATCAAAAAAAAGATCGTCTATATGAAACCCTCGAGCGTTCGCGATCCCGAAAAGCAATACAATCTTTCGCGGGTAGAAATCAAATTGGATGACGTCAACCTTGATCAGATCAGCCGTTTTCTGTATCGCATTGAAACATCGCCTCATCTGATCAACGTGCCGCGGCTTTCGATTAAGCAAACAAAGCAGGAAGGTGGTTTTTTAGAAGCTGTTCTTCAAGTGGAAACCTTGGAAAGATAACCTGTAACACACGGGCACAATGCCACACGGAAAGGCCTATTTTTTCCGGATCGTTTAAGACAGCAGGCTAAAATATGACACGAATCATTTTGATTGCGGCCCAGTTGCTCCTGACGGCTGGAATTGTTTTTCTGGGAGGTGCGGTCGCCCATAAGCAGATGGCCACGAACGATACCGATCCGTCATTTTCGGCCACCGCGTCTTCCCCTAAAGGCGAAGAACCGACTTATGCAGCGGCGAAACCCTTCTCAGCGTATCAAGCGATTGCGCGTCGCGATTTATTCAAGACCCCCAAGGGTGACATTCGCCCTGAAAATGACATCGACTTAGAGGCCCTCAAGCCGACGGAATTGAAGCTCAAATTGTGGGGTACGATTACCGGTGAAGACGGCCTGACAAGGGCCGTCATTGAAGATCAAACCCAACACCAGCAGGCCTACTATCGGGCCGGCGACGAAGTCGCCTCGGCCAAGATCAAAATGATTCTGCGTGAAAAAGTGGTTTTGTCCGTCAAGGGCGAGGACCAGATCCTCGAAATGGAGCAGCCCACCGGCGTTGGCGGCCCGGCAGTGCTCTCGCGTGTTGGTCCTATCGCGAACCGCCCTGTCGCCTCTCCCCCTTCAGCACCTCAGGCCCCAGCCCCGAGGTCCATCCGCATGAAACTGAGCCGGCTGGGCACGATATCGGACAATCCGGAAGACTGGAACAAAGATGCCAGCGTATCGCCTTCCGTAAGCGATAGCGGTGAACCCGGCTTGACCATCAACCGCATCACACCTTCCTCGCCGCTACGCCGCCTCGGTATCCGCAACGGTGATGTGGTCGTTAGCATCAACGATCAACCTGTAGGAGAATTGGCTGATATTTTCGAAACGCTAATGGAACTCTCGGAAGGCGAGACCTTAAGTCTGAATGTCAAACGCCGCGGCAGGGACCGGCAGCTTGACTTTCAATTCGAGTAAGGAGTAGGGACGGACACTATGGGATTCCCAGCCAACTCAAATCGGAAAAAATTCGTTATAGCTTGTTTGATGGCCGTGCTTTTTTCCCTGTGGGTCCTGCCCGCTCAAGCCCAGAATCAAGCATCCCAAGGATCATCGACCGCATTATCCGGCGATCAGAAAGTCTCGATCGATTTCAATGACGTCGATATCCACTTGTTCATCAAATTCATCAGCGAAATCACCGGGAAAAATTTCATTGTCGATCAACGCGTCAAGGGCAAGGTCACGATCATATCCCCTTCACAAATATCCGTGGAAGAGGCCTATCGCGTATTCGTTTCGGTTCTGGAAGTCCACGGCTTCACCATCGTCGACGCCGGCCAGATCACTAAAATCATTCCCATGCCCGACGCACGCACGCGCAACATCGAAACCAAGTTTAAAAACGACCTTAACGGCGCCAATGACAAAGTGATCACCCAGATCATCCCCTTGTCCTTTGCCGATGCGGAAGAAATAAAAAGGCTTTTTACCCCCCTGGTTTCCAAGAGCAGTGTCATTCTGGCTTATCCGCCGACCAACACCCTGATCGTTACCGATGTAGAGTCCAACATCAAGCGGTTGCTGCGTATTATCAAGACCATCGACGTAACCGGCATAGGACAGGAAATTTCCCTGATTCCTCTTGAAAACGCCGATGCCGCCGAAGTCGAAACGATTCTGAAAACCATTTTCGCCGATCAAGTTCAGCCCCGAAGAAAAGGAAGCACCGAGCACCAGGTCCGTATCATCAGCGACGAGCGCACCAACACCATCATTGCGGTTGGCAGCGAAAACGAAACCAAACGCGTCAAGGCCTTGGTGACGATGCTGGACCAGAAAATCCCGCGAAGCAAAGAAAAGGTGCATGTGCGCTATCTCGAATTTGCCAAAGCGGAAAATATTGCCAAGATTTTGATCGATCTCCAAGGCGGGGGACGAGAAAGCACTCCCGAAAAGGGTAAACTGCCGCCCTTGACCGGCGAAAACATCAAGATCACCAGCGATGCCGAGACCAACAGCATCATCGTCTTCAGCCAGAAAGACGATTACGCGGCCATATCGGAGATCATCGACAAACTCGATATCCCCCGGGCCATGGTCTATATCGAATCCCTGATCATGGAGGTCGACGCCGGCAAACAACTGGAAATCGGCACCGACTGGCAGGCCATCGGGAAGACGACCGTCGACGGCAAGGAGGCGGCCTTCGGCGCCAGTTTCCAGGGCGGTGACGAAAGCAACGGTAATCTCGATAATTTCTCCACCGACGGCAACTTGCCCTTGGGCGCTTCGATGGGCATTTTTACCGATGAAATCGAAATCGCCGGGGTGACCTTCCGAAACCTGCAGGCCGTCATCAATTATTTTCGTCAGGACAAGGAAACCAGTATCATCTCCACCCCGCAGCTACTGACGACGGACAACGAAGAAGCCAAAATTATCGTCGGCAAGAACGTGCCGTACCAGACGACCACTTCCACGAGCGATAACAACACGTTCAACTCCTTCGAATACCGCGATGTCGGCACCACCCTGATCATCACGCCCCAGATCAGTCAAGGGAACATGATTCGCCTCAATATCTCCCATGAGATCAGCAAGTTGGAATCAGGAGCACTCGCTGCGAGACCCACGACCCTTAAACGCACGATCGACACCACCGTTTTGGTCAAGGACAAGAGCACCATCGTGATTGGCGGGCTGATCGACGATCAGGTCAGTGTCAGCGAATGGAAGATCCCCTTCCTGGGGGACATTCCCTTGCTTGGATGGCTGTTCAAATCCGAGGGAAAATCGACTGATAAGACGAATCTCTATATCTTCCTGACTCCGGTGGTGGTGAAAAGCACCCTGGAGGCCGAGAAACTCTACAAAGAAAAAGCCGATCATATCGGCAATATCCGCACCCAGATCGAGAACAAGGCCGATAACATCAAGCTCTATCCCACGGACGCAGAATCACGGCCGAGGTCTGACAATCAGGGCCCTGCGTTAGAGGACGCGCCTGCCCCCCGCCCGTAATCGAGCCCATGAACGGCGGTATGATATCCTTATAAAATGAGGCACATGTGGCAATGCAACGCACGCTTCACCTTCTTACATCGCGGTTCGATCTATCCGAAGAGGACATCCTTGAGTATCGGAGACGAGCGGCCCTGAAAAAAGAGCGCTTTGCCAGTTATCTGATTCGCAAAAATATTCTGGACGAAAGGCAGCTTCTGGAAGTCTACAGTGAGGCGTTCCGTTTGCCGGTTTTGCCACAGCTACCCCTTGAAAGCCTGAACAATGACTTTACGAAAAGCGTACCAATTCATTTTCTGAAAAAATACGCGATCGTTCCGCTGGGCTCTTGCAACGCTGATCACAACCGTTCTTCCGAAAGCGAGAGCGACTGTCTCATCGTGATGAACGATCCGAGCTGCGTCCATCAACTGGATGATCTGGTGCACCTGTTGGGTATCGACAGCTATCAGATCGCCCTGGCGCCCCGGCATAAAATTATCAACGCTATCAACCTGGCCTACGACCTCACCCAGGACTCGGCGGAGCAGCTTGTTCAGGATATGGAAAACAGCGAGATGGATAGCCTCGTGGAGATCGAAGTCACGGCCGATCTCCTGGACGAGACGAGCGAAGCACCCATCATCCGCCTGGCCAACCACATCATTTCGCAGGCGGCCAAAGCCAGGGCCAGCGATATTCACATCGAGCCCAGCCGCGAACAGATCAAGGTCCGCTACCGCGTCGACGGCGTATTGTACGATCTTCTGACACCACCCAAACACATCCAATCCGCCCTGATCTCCCGCATCAAGGTCATGGCCAAGCTGGATATCGCCGAAAAGCGCCTGCCCCAGGACGGTCGCTTTGATGTCAAGATCGGCAACACGGAAATCGACGTGCGCGTTTCAACGATTCCTACCGCCGCGGGAGAGCGGGTGGTCATGCGTCTGCTGAACAAGACGAGTGCGGTCTTCGGGATTACGGACCTCGGAGTATCCGATAACCAGATGGCGCAACTGAAACGACTGGTGGCGGCACCCAACGGGATCATACTCGTCACAGGGCCCACCGGCAGTGGGAAAACAACTTCCCTTTACGCCGTTCTCAGTTATATCAACACGCCCGACATCAACATTATCACCGTCGAAGACCCCGTCGAGTACCAGATCGACGGCATCAACCAGATTCAGGTCAATCCCAAGATCGGGCTGACCTTTGCCAGCGGACTGCGGTCGATCGTACGCCAGGATCCGGATGTCATCCTCGTGGGCGAGATACGGGACCGTGAAACAGCCGAAATTGCCGTCCAGTCAGCCTTGACGGGCCACCTGGTCTTCTCCACTCTGCACACTAACGACTCGCCCAGCGCCATTACCCGCCTGGTCGACATCGGCATCGAACCGTTTTTGATCTCTTCCTCGGTAAATGCCGTGATCGCTCAGCGTCTCGTTCGGGTATTGTGCGTCGATTGCCGTCGGCCCGGGGAGTACGAGCCGGCAGCGCTGAGCCGAATCGGATTGAATCCCGAAGCACTTGCCGGACATACGCTTTACACCCCCAAGGGCTGCGAAAAGTGCGTCCAAACAGGCTATCGCGGTCGCATCGGCATTTTCGAATTCATGGTCATGAGTGATTCCCTGAAAAGACTCATACTCGAATCCTACGATACAGGCGCCATCAAAGCCCAGGCCATCCAAGAGGGCATGGTTACCCTTCAGCAGGATGCCAGCAACAAGGTCCGTGTCGGCATGACTTCAGTGGATGAAGCTTTCCGCGTAACCCACTGACCCAATTCTATCCTCTTCCACCAGGCCTAAAACACCGACAGGCCAACTGATGGCGTTCATCAGATGACCTGTTGGTGTTGTGCCGGCTTTTAGGGGGTGACGTGGGGGGAACTTAATTCTTGCTGTTCCCCTTGCCGTTGCCGTTGTTGCCGTTCCCGTGGTTGCCGTTGTTGCCGTTACCGTGGTTGCCGTTGTTGCTCTTCCCTCCGCCTTGATTCCCGGCGCCTTTACCGTTTGATTGGCCTACACCGCCCGCCTTGTCCGCGCCTTTGCCTTGGCCTTGATTGCCTGTAGACTTACCGAAGGCATTCCCGCCGGTTTTGAGATCCCGCGTGGTGCTGCTCATCAGGCCGGCCTTCTTGCCGTAGCCGTGGGAGGCCATGTTTTGGTTGCGGTTCCGGTTTTGGTTCTGGTTTTGGTTCTGGACCTGGTTCTGGTGACCGTACTTGTTGCCCAAGCCGAGGGCGCTGGGATGGATGCCCAGTTCATGAGCGATTTGGCCCCAGCCCATGCCGGACGCGCGCATGTCGGCAATTTCGGCCACGCTGACCCCCGACGTATTGGCCAGCGCGGCTTCAAAACCCTCTTGGGCAGAGGTCAAATCGTCTTGGGCCGCGTTGTAGCTATCGATCGTATCAAGTTGAGCCGGAGAAAGATCAAAATCTTCCGGGGCGGCCAACACGTCGTCCTTCGTGATTTGATTTTCTTCAGCAAGACCGGCATTGATTTCATCCACCACATCTTGCAGCGCAGCATCGGCGTCGGTCGCCGCCGCTTCCGCGGCATCGAGGTTGCTTTCCGCCTCACCCAGCGCGGCTTGCGTCTCTTCGTCACCGGCCGCCATTGCAGACGATATTGCAGCCAGATTCTCCGCCTTGGCTGCCTGGGCCGCATTGTTGAAGTAGGATGTCTCGTCCTGGGGTTCTGAGTCGGTGTCGTCCTGAGCCATCACCGGCGCTGCCGCCACCAGGCATAAAAAAGCAGCCGCAATGATGAACATCATGCGGGGATCAGAAATGAGATGTCTAAGTTTCATCGGTTTTCTCCTTTTATAGGCCTGGTGTTAAAACCCCGTGCCGTCTGGCTTAGCAGTAAACATGTTGATCGATGCATTCAGGTGATACACGTTATCACCGATTCGGATGGTTTCGGCCTGGCCGAACCAACTGATGCGCACCCTCGCGGGGGAGATGTCAGGGAAATTTTCGCTGATGTAAGCTTTGACCGCTTTCGCACGCTGGGCGGCCAGTTTGTCATTGTCCTTCACAAACGTGACAATGTGCAGCGTCGTGGGATCACCGGGGCTAAGGTTCTGACCGATATCATCGAGCGCTTCGGTCAGTTGGGGATCGATGTCCAGGGTATCCCCCGGAAACCCCGGCGAAGGTCCCACCACGAAGCGTCGGCCCACGGCAAAGGCCCGATAGCTGAAGTCGCCCGCCAGGTTGAGATTGCGGGCGGCACCCACCGCCAAAGCGCCGTCTCGGTCGTGCTGAAGGTAGCGTCGCCAGACCGCCAGGGCCTCTTCCTGCCGCCCGAGTTCCTTCAGGGCCACCCCGGCGTTGTATAGGGCTTCGGGGTGCTCGGGCAGCGCCTGCAATACCACGATGTAATGCCCCAGAGCGGCTTGCCACTGTCCGCGATCCAGCTGATTGTGGCCGGCATAGACATGGGCCGGCAACAGATTCGGATCGATGGCCAGGGCCCGGTCGTATTCGGCCAGTTCCCGATCGAGGTCGAGCAGCGCCCAGTAGTTGACCCCCAGCCAGAAGTGGTAGACCGCGTTGTCTGGCGCCAGGCGAATCGCCCTCTCCAGATGCGGCAGGGCCAGCGCAGCTTCCTCCAAAGCCAGATACGTGCGCCCCAGATAGAATTGGCTGCGGGGATTGTCCGGCGCTTCGGCGACGGCCGCGCTCAGCACCTGGCGCGCTTCAACGTAATTTCCCTTTTCAAAGAGCGTTACACCGTCGATCGGCGTGGCGCCAGCCACCAGCAGACTGGCTGCGAGAATAACAATCGTCAGACCGATCGTATTTAAAATCAAATCGTTAAGGGAATTTGACGTCCCTATCAACGATCCTTTGAAAAACCATCTGTTACTATTCATTTATACGCTCGAATCCCTCATTTGGTCACAACCACCTTCAACGGCTTAATACGAAGCTTTGCCCATCAGTCGAGATCAGATCGTCAAGACCGCATCATTTTCCCATGGGGCCTGTTCTCAAGTTGCGGCCGGTAAATCCTAAACGGCCCAGCAGATCCGCCGGTGCGCCCCCCGTTCCCAGGCTTTGCAGCGCTTCCGCCGCCGTTTCCCTATCCGGCACCCCTTTTTGGCGCGCAATCACGACGATTTGCGGAAAATTCCGCCAGGCCGGATGAAGGGCCCGCTGCGCCAGCCCCTCTGAAAGCATCCGATCCGTCAGGACCGGGTCGAAGTTCAACTGTTTCAACAGAGCCCACATCTCACCGGCCACAGCCGTCATGGTCACAGGGGCATCACCAGCCCGCCGAACCAGAACATCCACGTCCTGGGGCGTCAGGCCCATTTCCAACGCATCGCTCAAGGACACCACGGCCGCTTGATAGGCGGGAGCATCGGTCTTCTTGTCGTGGGGCAGCCGATCGCTGACCAGCATCTGGCGCTGCAAGCGTGCTTCCAGCACGGCGGCAATGCGCGCCCCCTCGATGCGTTTGGCAATACCCTCTTCGATGCGCTGCCGGAAAGGCCCCAAATCGTAATCCGCTTGGTGGGCCTCGGCCAGCACGATGATGGTGCGGGCGGCGGCCGATCGTCCGAAACCCGCATCGAAAGCCAGCCCCATGACCTGGATGACAACGGAATCCGGCAGCCGGGCTTGATGGGCCCGCGCAAGGGCCTCGGCCACGGTGGGGCCGCTTTGGGCCCCCGCCGGGCACCAGAAAAGGACCGACCCGATAAGGCCGGTCGCAAGAAGACGGATTATTTTTTTAGATATGGTTTTGACCATCGGCGGTCGCATAAACGATGGAATTCGGTGTGCCGAAACCGTTGTTGCGGCGGAAAGCCGCCTGCGGGTCGGGGACGACCTCGGCACCGTCCACCAGGAACGCATATTCGTAGCGGCCCGGTTCGACATCGATGTGGAATACCCACCGGTTGCCCTGCTTTTCCGTCCTGACCTGACCGTCCGGTATCCAATTGTTAAAGGATCCGATCAGGGCCACATGTTGGGCGTTAGGGGCTTCGAGGCTAAAGGTCAGCGTGGCCTGCCTGACAGGCACGGATTCCGCCCCAGGCGGGATTGGGTTCTGGACGGGTACCAGGCTGGGGATCACGGCCAGCATCAGAAGGCCGGCGAGCACCGGGGCCCATTTGATGGGCACAAAGGTGACGGTGCGCGGTTGAAACAAGTACCGGCGCAACTGCGTCCACAGGCCCTGCTTCCTGGGCGGCAAGGAGGCCATGATTTGACGGCGCATATCCCCAGGGGGATCCACGTCCGGCAGCCGCATTAGGCGCTCGATGATAAATTCGTATTGATCCTGATCGGGTTGTCTGTTTTTCATGGTTCTTCCCCCAGGATATCCCGCAATTTTTCAAGTCCGCGATGGACGCGCATTTTAGCGCCGCTTACGGAAAGGTTTAACATTTCGCCGATTTCCTGCATAGAGCGTTCTTCCCGGAAGCGCAGGACAAGCGCTTCCCGGTAGTCAATAGGCAATCGTTCCAAGGCCTTGATCACGCTCTGGACGTCCTCGGTCAGGCGTGGGTCCTGCTGCGCCAGCAGGTTTTCGACAATCAGGCCCGGATTGTCGTGTATCGAGGGGGGACGACGCCGTTTATGGCGCTGGTAGTCCCGCCCGATGTTGATGGCCAAAGCGTACAGCCAGGAAAAAAAATTGCGGCCCAGCTGAAACTGGTCGAGCTTTTCATAGGCTTTGAGAAACGCCTCCTGGGTCAATTCGACCGCATCGTCCAGCGACCCTGTGGTCCGGTACATCAGGTTGAAAATCGGCTTTTCATATTTCGCGATCAGAGGTTCGAACGCGTCGACCTCGCCGTCGAGAACCGCCGATATGATCCGGGTCTCGTCCGTCATCGGCTCAAGCTATCAGCATCGGCTGTATGACGGTCCGGCATTCATACACCTTGCATAGTTAGTGTCCATCCAAAGGTGGTAGATTTTGGTTCCGGCCAAGGCCGCAACGAATTGGAAACCGCAGGCGTAGCCAGGCTACGGCGAGGATTTCCAAAGAGCGAGAACACCGGCCGGGGCCGAATGATGCCATTTATGGATGGGCACTGATTATATATACGTTCACCATTGCCTGCGGGTCACACGATCCATCTATCGGCCCATCACCGTTCGAAAAATCGCCACCACAGTTTCGGCAATGACGGAAGGGCAACCGATGGCGGTGTTAGTTTTTCCTCTTCAGGGTAAAGAAATCGATAGCCTCATCCTCGGTAAAGCGTGTTTTCCCCACCGTGATATTTTCAGGCGTATCGAACCAGCTGATTTTTATGCGGCGCGCGCCGATGCGGCGATTGTTTTCCGTCAAATAGCGTTTGATGCTTTGCGCCCGGGCCTTGGCCAAGTCCTTGTTGTTTTTCTGGTAGGCCAGGATATGCAATTCGAAGCGGGTCTGTTTTTCGAAAACCTGCCCCAGGAAATCCAGGGTCTTCCGGCTTGGCTTGTCGATGGTCGCCGTGAAAGGCTCGAACTGAATTTTTCTTAGGGTAATGGTGCGAATTCCGATCAGGTGGTTGCGGTATTCGAATACGCCATGGGTATTGAGGAATTCAGCCGCCTGCCGGGCATTGGCCCCCTGGGGGTAGTCTTTCAGATAGATGCGCCAAGCCTGGATCTCTTCGGGCGTGCGGTCGTAGTGACGATAGATCAATCCGCGATTGAAGAGCGCTTGGGGCTGGTAAGGCGCCAACGCCAAGGCCCGTTCGTAGTAATCCAGAGCCTTACGGTAATCTTTGGCTTCAAAACGATTGTGCCCCATGTAGACAAGGGCCTGGACATGATCCGGGTCGATCCTGAGCGCGGTCTCGTAACTTTTGCGCTCGGCGTTCGGATTCCCAGCGGCCGCATAGGCCACGCCCAACCAGAAATGGCTGTCGGCATGACCCGGATCCAGTTGCACCGCCTTCTTCAGCGCTGTCAAAGCATTCTGAATCTGGTTTTCAGCCAAATAGCAACGGCCGAGATAGTAGAACGCTTTCGGGTCGTTCGGATTCTCGGCCGTTTCTTTTTTAAAATTGGCAATCCCTTCACTGTATTTGTGATTGTCGAGATAATACTCGCCCACTGTGAAGTTCTTGATGCTGACAAATTGCTCCTGGGCGATGTCCGTCACCGCGCAACCGCTGAGGGGGATCGTTATAAGCCCAAAAAAAAGAAATAGCCTGAAGCGCATGTTAAGTCATTCCTGTTGGACCTGGAATTAAAAGTCCGCTACTGGCAAATCAAGTGCCTCTCGCATTGCAACCATGCTATCAAAAAGTCTTAATGATAATAATACCATACAAAATATCACCACGCAAATCTTAAGCGCTGCTGAAAAATTTCCGGATAAAACCTTATCGGCATCTTCAAGGCGGGTGTTGAGTGTCTAACCTGTTAATTTAGCTTCTATATTTGTGGTTGCAATACCATCGCGGCAGGATGAGGATGGATGGCCTTGGGAGGACGTCGTTCAGAAAGGAATAATCGCCAATTCGGTGCTGATATTATTGCGATAGCTGCACCTAACGCCAGCGGTTATACAGTGACTTAATCGGTCTAAGATCATTGGCGTGAGGTATTCCACCCGAATTTATTTCGCCTGCCACCGGATAGTGCTATTCTGGTAATCAATTTTGTAATCCAATCCTCGAAGCGCGTTCATCCCCAGGAGTCCATCAAACGTGGCGGTACCGTTCGATTTGTGATCGATCACACCGGCAAGAATGTCATTTTTGCGAAAGGGGCCGAATTTGAGCTCCTCGAGCTTTACAATTTCCGCAGCAATCGTATGGCCGTCCGCGGTGGTGAAATGGCCTGTGTTCTGCTTCACCAAACGCAGACGTTTGACCGCATCCTTGTAAAGGGTAACGATGGAAGCCCCTGTATCCAGCAATAGATTCAGCTCGAGATTGCGGCCTCGATACTTGATCTGGACCGGGACGATGACGTGCTGTCCCATGACGATCACTTCGGATTCAGAAGAAGAAGTCTGCGATTGGCGCTGTGATCGATTGAAGTTCTCAATATCCTTTTCAAACGCGCGATCGTCGTTGGGGCCGAGGTAGAATTTTCCTTGATCGGTTTCAATAAAACGGCCGCTCTGGTCGCTGCCGGCGCGATACGTTCCTGACTGCCCGGGCTCGAAATAAACCAAATCCTCTTCAGGTATGTACCAGCTCTCCCCTGTTCCCGCCTGAAAATAGATGCCCTTTTCGTCCTGGAGAATGCGGTATTGACCATCGGCATAAAGCGACGCCGGCAATGCCATCAGGACAAGGCCACAAATGAGTAATCGCCAATGCATCTTCATCGGAATTAGAGCCTTCAACCCCATTATTGGTTTAGGACAGGCTTTCCGGTAAAAAAAACAGCGACAGCCGATCGGCGACGGTTGATAGAAACTGATCCGCCTCTCTGGCGATTTCTTTGTATTGGGGTTCCGCGATGACAAACAATGGCCGCTCGATATCGTTCAAAAGTCCATTAAGGAATGCGATGAAGGGCTGCACGCACAGTGGGTCTGAAAATGTCATAAAGCGTTGGGAGTTTCGAGGGCATACGGCCGACAACAGGCGGGTGTTGCATTTATGACCGGATCCATTTCCGTTATTGGGACCAAAACGGTTATAGGGATTTGTATCCTCGCATGGGGAGGAGGTCATCTGTGCATCATGTATGAAAAAGACGCGCGCCCTTTGTTCTTTAGCGAGTTTGCGGATAAACGGGAACCTGTTCTTCAGCCAATCTGAGAGCTCACCATTCGTTCCGTTTTGATCCGGTCTGAAAATTTGGCGGCGAACGATGCCCATCTTCTGGGTCATGGCATTGACCGTACCGAGACTCAGATCGGTTCGGAAGAGGTCGTGTATCGTGTCGCGTATGACCTTGTTCGACCAAAGAAACAGCGGATAGTTCATGTCGCGGGGCGTCTTGGTCATAATGATATCTTCAATGATGTTGTGCTGGTTGGGAGTCAACTTGGACGGGCGCCCGGGCTCTTTGGACAAGCTATCATTTCCTGGCCCCTTTTCCTGATATTCAGTATGCCAGCGCCGAATAGCGCTGCGCTGACAGCCCAGGATTTCAGCCACGGCATCGACATTCTGCCATTCCTCCATCAACTTCCCGGCGAGATCACGGACCCGCTGCCGCGTCATCAAGTTGATACTTTTGGTAGTCACAACACCCCTTTCTATCAAAGCATCGTTCTTAGGTAACCACAATTAAGCCAAACCAATTACGAAAGAGAAAGTGACGTTTCTTTTTTTATCGGGGCCTCCACAGGCGCCGTCTTAAAAGCGCCGCGTACGGCTTTTTCAGCTGCAACCGTTTGGGTGAAATAGATTTTGGCAGCTCTCTTCAGGTTTTCAGGATTGATTTCCACCGGCGTTTCCTCGTAGGCGCATATGGCCTCGATGATTTTAACGATATCGGCCGGATAACAGGCGCGCAGTTCCTTCCCGGTAAAGAAGGTGCAAAGTTTTCGCAGCAGTTCGGCACTGTTGGGTTCATGCGACAGACCCTTGTCCCCCAATATCCTGTGGAAGATCCGGTCAAAATCCGCAGGACCCACAGGCTCCACCAATATCTTGTTCTGAATGCGCCGCAGAAAGGCTTCGTCTGCCAGATCCGAGGGGTCGAGGTTGGTGGAAAAGACGACCGTCGTCTGAAATGGGATTTCGAATTTGACCCCGTAGCTCAAGCTGAGATAGTCCACCCGCCTGTCCAGCGGCACGATCCAGCGGTTCAGCAGATACTCGGGCGTGAGGATCTGGCGCCCGAAATCATCGATGACCAGCATGCCGTTGTTGGCTTTCATCTGGAGCGGTGCCGCATAGACGCCGGTGCTTTCATCGACTTTCAGTTCGAGCATGCTGGAGGTCAGTTCGCCCCCCGCGATGACGCAGGGACGCCGGCAGACAACCCAGCGCGGGTCCAAATCTTTCACATCCGTATCGACGCGCTCATGGTAAACCGGGTCGTACACGACGATGATCTGGTTATCGAATTCCACTGCGTGCGGCACGACAACGACATCCTGATAGATTCGGGCCAGCCGGCTCACGATGCTGGTCTTGCCGTTGCCGGTGGGGCCGTACAGAAAGATCGAGTTCTGCGAAATAAGCGCCGGCCCTAGTTGATCCAATAACTTGTCCGGCAACACCAATTCAGATAGGTAAGATTTCAAACTGGTCCGGTTCACGCTGATCTTACCTGTTTGCACCATCACGGCATCGCGGTAGTCGTTTAGGGATACCGGCGCCGGTCCGTTGTAGCGGCAGATATCGAAGCTTTTACGCGCGAATTCCTGTCCTTTGCCGGAAAGGGTAAAGTGGTAGTCTTGCCCCTCCATCCCCTTGACTTCAAAAAATTGTTCTTTGCGAAGCCGGTCGAAAGTTTGCTGGACCAAAAAATAGGGCAGCTTCAAGGTTTGGCTTAGCGCTCCGATACTGCTGGTACCCGATACGTAAACGCGTCTCAACACAAGGTCTTCCACCATGGCCGATGGAATGTTAAGCGCTTCCATGCTGTCAGGAGCCTTCGGGAAAAAACGCGCTTGCAACGATTCAGATTTTGGAGAATTGGTTTCCATGGGATTTTCCTGTCTTCTCTTTGATTCCCAGCATTAGGGTTGCTTATTAAATATGCACCTCGTTACTCTTCCTCAAACAAGGCGACATATTCTTCGAGATCCTTTCCGAGGAGGATGCTGATGTCGGCGTTGCCTTCACGTATTGCGGCAACTTCTTCAAGGCTTTGCAGGCCCGGAATCGCCTGCGACATCCGGTAGGCCTCATCCAGGTTGCCACGGGTATAGGTGATGCAGGATTTGCCATAGTTGAATTGATCGGCATTCGAGAGATACATCAACGTAAATCCCCTGTCATTCAGGTAGTGGCCGACTTTTTTGGCCATCCGCCGGACACCGTTACCGTTGGAGACTTCGATCTTGAGACGTTTGCTGCTCACGGGCTTTGAGTGGTCCCCGAGTAGATCACGAACTTCCATCTCATCCATGAGATTAGACATGGTGGCTTCCAGCTGCTCTTTAACAACTTCCTTTTCGGTTGAAGCATTTACCGCAGGTGTCAAGGCGCTAATAAGGTAAGGCTGATCTACGGCACTGTTCTCGGTAACGGGGTTCGAAGGGGTTATGTCGACCGCCACGATCTCGTCACTTCCGAAAGCTTGCACCGGCACGGCCGGGATAGTGTAAAAGCCGTCTTCATCATAACGATTGGAGACGATAGTTGAGGCCTCCACGACCGTTTCCTGCCGGGCTTCTTGGTGGATTGTGTCGCGGCTGTTACGAATTTCAGCTAAGTTAGTTGCCGCAGCGAGCCCCTTTTGGGTATGATCGTCATTGGGCTTCAGCCGATTCGCCTTTGCAAAGTATGCTTCGGCTTTTTGATATTCACCGTCACGATAGTAGATCCGGGCCATGGTCAGATTGGCTTTGGCATCGTCGCTGCCTGCTTTGAAGGTAGCGATGGCGGCATCCTCCTGGCCGGATTTGGCATAGGCCGAGGCCAGGTTGTTGCGATATCTCACCTTTTCCGGATTTAAGGATATGGCCTTTTGAAAGCTGGCGACGGCTAAATCGAATTTGCCTTGAAGCAGATAGGAATAGCCCAAGTTGTTGTGCACGTACTCCAGATCCGGATTAATGCGCAAGGCGGCAGCGTAGGCGGCGAGGGCCTGCTCAAAATCGCCCATCAGATCGCAGGAAACGCCCAGACGGTTATACGCCTCCACATAGGCCGGGTTTTCCTGGATAGCGGCCTGAAATTCTTCGATCGCCCAGACGTGCTTTTTTTGCTTTTGAAAATGGCATCCCATTGCATAGTGGGATTCCGCATCGACAGGGCTGGCATCGATTTTCTTGAAAACAACCTGTTTACTAAATTCCCTTGATCTCTCGACGCCATAATCTTGTTTTGCAAAAAAGGAGCACGACGAGAGCAGGAATACGATGGCGGCGACCAGCACAAGAACCATGATCGTGGATGGAATAACTTTTCGCATGGCACCTCACCTCCCAGTCAAAGCTGGATTATGATTGCTTATTTGCAGAGCCTATTTGCGAAACACGCTTGTCTTTCGCCAAAGGTCGCAAGAATTTTTCCGGCACCCAATGGTTCTCTCCCATGTTGACCCAGCCGAATTGGACTTCTTGAAAGCGAATACGGGCGCCTTTAGGCAGTACACCCAGGACGTCGTCACCCATTGACGGTCCGCTGCGGATGGTGAGCGGTGCCACCGCCACAAGCACATTTCCCTTGTCTTGAATTGTCCGCTCCGCATTTTTGATAAATTGCCGGGTATGAGAAGCAAGTATAGCCTGCTGTTCGAGATCGGCCAGAATGGGAAGGACAAAGAAAAGGGATAGGGTGATGGCAATTGCGGAGGGCGGAAGCCCGTGATGGTTATATTCCGGTTCTTTCGGCTCCTTGGGTTCACCGAAAGGCTGAGGCTTTCCCTCCTTGGAGGCATCGAATTCCTCAGCGGCTGACCGCCTCAAGGAGGCGTAGATCATGAGCGCCTGCAATAGTATCAGCAACAGCAAGGCCGCCTGGAACATGACCCTATAGTCGACCGTAATGAGCGATTTGGATTTGAAAATAATCAGAGCGGTCAGACCTGCCGTGGCGAGCGTCAGATGGAGCGTTTTCATGAACTTTAGGTTAGCCCGGGTCAGCAATAGAATTCCTAAGGCAACACTCCATATATAGAGATAAAAGAGAACATTCCATTGCCATACGTATGGGGTCAGCGAAGCAATATCCCACCCCGAACCCGTTGCCGCCTGCACGCCCAGGTTGAGGGCCAGCATCGGATTGGCGGGATGATATTTCATCAACAGGAAGGCAGCATTTTGAGACGATTCAAAGCTGCCTGTGGAAGCGGCCATCAGCCCTGCAACCGAAATCTGAAATCCTTCAATGCTTAGCAGGATAACAGTCACTATTGCAAAGAAAGTGCCCCAGACGAACGCATTCGCCTTTCTTGTTGCCAAGTTCTTCAGCGACTCGAAAGACTGGAAAAGAAGTCCTGCCAACCAAAGAATCAAAAGAATGCTGACGACCACACCGAGCCAGAAGGTAGACGTTGAATCATAAACCGGATTGCCATGGAAAGTCTCGAGCACACGTCCCAAGGACCAAACGATCACAATCACCAATAGTGCGACCAGAGTTGCTTTCCGAGAAGCTTTCATTGCAACTGCAGTTGTTTTAACAGCTTTGGTCAGCAATTTTCTTTTATTCGGGATCTTTACCTCTTGATTTTCCATTGCGCGACCTCATTTCACAAACCTGTAAGCTATCTGATTATCCTCGCTTGCGACGATCAGGCCAAAGGATTGGCGGCACAGTCCCATTCAATCCACAATTTTGGCCACGCCCAGCTTTTTCAGATTCTCGTGGGCCTTGTGGTAAAAACTGGGGCTGGTCTCGATCGCCTTGTTGAACATCTGTTCAGCTTTTTGATAATCCCCTTCGGCCATGTAGATGCATCCCAGGTTATTGTAGGCCTCTGGTGCGTTGGATCCCTCTTTGAATACATCGAAAGCCGCATCGTAGCGACCGGTTCTGGCAAGGACAAGTCCAAGATTGTTGTAAACTTTCGTTTTATCCCCTTCAGCACTCATGGCCTTTTTGTAAGCGTTGATCGACTCCTGGTAACGGCCGGAAAGATATAGCGAGACGCCGAGATTGTTATACAGTTTGGCGTCGTTGGGTCTTATCAGGATGGCTTCCGCGTATTCTTGAGCTGCCTGATCGTAGTCTTTCCTGAAATCGTATATGTTGCCAAGATAGTTGCGAGATCGCCACATTCGCGGAGAGAACTTAACAGCCTTCCGAAACGCCGGTTCAGCTTTCTCATAGTCGTGCATCTTAAAAAAAGCCGTTCCCATTCCTTCGTGGGCCGCTGCGCTGTCAGGATCTTTTTCAATAACCTTTTGAAAATAGCTGGCCGCAGCCTTATTTTGTCCTGTCACCAGGAAAAGCAGTCCCTGTTTGTAAAGAATGCGGCTGGTATTCGGTGATATTTCTAACGCCTTTTCATACTGGACGAAGGCATTTGCATAATCCTGCTGTCCGAAATAACGATCCCCTGAGCCTTCGTAATCACGGCTTGTCATTTCTGGTAAGGATACAGGTGGCGTCGGCTCATCGCTACGCGCGGTGTCGTTAATTTGGATGTTTGTTTTGCCCTGGAAAGTCGTTGGTTTTTCGTACGGATCCATTCCGCTATATCCACCGCCGGAAGTGGCGCAACCTGACAGCGTGACGAAAACCAGAAACTGAATTGCGACGCCGATTGATCTATTTCTAATACTATGGGCAGTTCTCATGGAGTCCCCTTCAACCTGCTTTCTGGTAATCGATTATTGCATAAAAATGCGGTATGCCTGGATACAGGCCGGTCCAATGGCCACCACAAACAGCGAAGGAAAAATACAAAGAGCCAGTGGGAAAATGAGTTTCGTGCCCATTTTAGCGGCGATCTCCTCTGCCCTCTGGTATCTGGCAGTGCGAAAGCTATCGGAAAAGACGCGAAGAGACTTGGCAATGCTGGTGCCAAAGCGGTCCGTCTGAAGCAGCATGGTGACAAGGCTGGTAACGTCGTCAATATCCGTTCTCTCAGCCATATTTCGCAAAGCATTACGCCGCGGTTTTCCGGCCCGAAGTTCGAGATTCATCAGTTTGAATTCTTCACTTAAATCTGCATGATTAATCCCCAACTCCTTCCCGACCCGGTTGAAGGCGGCATCGAGTCCCATCCCTGCCTCCACGCACACGACTAGAAGATCCAATGCATCCGGGAAGGCCCTCTCGATACGTTCTTTCCGGCGGGAAGTTTTGATGCGTAGCCAAGTGTCCGGAAGTGCCAGCCCTAAAAGGGCTAAGAAGACTGCGGTTATGATCATGTGCTGGAATTCCAACGCTCTAAAAAACATCGTTACGAGAACTAAAAATGTCATTGGGAAGGCTATGGCCAGAAGCAACTTGGAGCCCCAGAAAACCGCCGACACATTGGCGCCGCGGAACCCCGCCCGTAAAAATTTGAGTTTGGTAGCGGTCGCGTCCTTCTTATCCCGGGTCTTGAATTTCAACCCGACGGCATTCATAAAATTCAACACTCGGCCGGTTTGGACATTCGACAGCGAAGCACCTCCGGTATCCTCCAGATAGAAGGCGTCCTCATCGCCGGCGGTCTTGAGTTTTTTGACCAGCTTGCGACGTTCGGCCAACTGTTTGAAATAGATTAGAATGCCCATGGACAGAAGGCAGATCACGACGAAGACAAGCGATGCTGCCAGAAAGGGGACATTGGGATCGGTGAGTGTCATTCTTCGAGCTCCCGTTTAAACGTCAATATCGATTATGCGCCTGATGAGAAAAATGCCGATGACCATCATGATAATGGAAATAGTCGTTACGGTCCGCCCAATTGGATCCTGAACGAGGGTTGCCATATAATTGGGATTAAGGACAAGTATCCCTGCAAACAATAAAAACGGAACCGCTACGAGAATTCCCGCCGACAGTCTACCCTCCGCCGATAGCACCCGGACCTTGCCCCGAAATTTGAACCGCTCCCTAATAAGGTGGGATAGACTCTCTAAGATTTCAGACAAGTTACCACCGGTTTCGCGCTGGAGAATTACCGAAACCACGAAAAATTTCAGGTCCATACATTCGACCCTTTTGATCAAGTTTTTTAATGCATCGTCCACACTCAAGCCAAAATTGATCTCATCCAGGGTTTCGTCGAACTCAGGCCCGACCGGGTCTTTGAATTCTTCGGCCACGAGCTTCATGCCACTGGTGAAGGCATGACCGGCTTTGAGAGCCCGGGCGACCAGGTCGAGGGCCTCGGGAAGCTGTTTTTCGAATTTGACCATGCGCTCTTTTTTCTTCATGAGAAGATGCAGATAGGGCAAATTCATGCAGACGAGACCGATTGGAATCGCCTGCCATATGACTTTCAGAAAGACCCAGCCGCAAAGGTAGCCGATCAGGCCGAATGTCATACTGACCAGGATAAAGAACCCCAGCGTATACTTCATGTTGGCTTGGTTGATCGTCAGCTGCAACCAATTGAACCATGGTAAGATTGAAAGAACATGGTTTAGAAAAGGCACATCGCTTAGAACATGTTTTTTCAGTAATGAATTATCGTTTTCGTTCGAGGCCTCATCCAGGCTTCGGCTGAGGCGTTTGCGAACGAGGGCGCGATCTGGATTCTGAAAAATACGAACCGCATGGAAGCTCAGTTCGATCACCAGCAGAGACATAATGAAGATCGCTATACCAAAGAAAATAACATTCATGCTGATTCTCCTTTCCCGACTCAGACTTCCACCTGATTACTCGGATCAAAGAGATCCGCCGGGACATTGATGCCGGCCATTTTGAAACGGTCGATGAACTTGGGCCGGACCCCTTCGAAGGCGAACCGCCCCCTGACGTTGCCGTCCGGCTTGAGACCGATCTGCTTAAAAGAAAAGATGTTCTGGGTCGTAATGGTGTTACCCTCCATACCGGTGATTTCCTGCAGACTGATCAGCTTGCGGGAGCCGTCGGTTAGACGAGACAGGTGGATGACGACGTCGATGGCGGAACTGATGTAACGTCGCAGGAACTCGCTTGGAATCTCGAAGTTGGCCATGGCAACCATGGTCTCCAACCGCATCAGGGCATCCCGGGGAGAATTGGCGTGTATGGTTGTCAAAGAGCCGTCATGGCCCGTGTTCATAGCCTGGAGCATGTCGAAGGCTTCCTTGCCGCGCACCTCGCCGACGATAATCCGGTCCGGCCGCATACGCAGGCTGTTGATGACCAGGTCGCGCTGGGTAACCTCACCTTTGCCTTCGATGTTCGTCGGACGTGTCTCCAGCCTTACCACGTGGCGCTGCTTCAACTGGAGCTCAGCCGAGTCTTCAATGGTGACGACGCGCTCCTCAGCCGGGATGAAGCGTGAAAGGACATTCAAAAATGTCGTTTTACCGCTGCCTGTACCGCCTGAGATCAGCACATTCAGCCTCGATTTGATGATCCCTTTCAATACCTCGCCGATTTGGGGTGTCAGGGTTTTAAAACCGAGAAGATCGTCGAGCTCTAGCGGGTCGACCGAAAAGCGTCTTATGGACACCATGGGGCCGTCCAGCGCCAAGGGCGGAATGATAGCGTTGACCCGGGAACCATCGGCCAGTCGGGCGTCCACCATGGGTGAGGATTCATCGATGCGCCTTCCGACAGCAGACACGATCTTGTCGATGATTTTCCGCAGATGGGGTTCGTCCTTGAATCGAACGTCGGTCGGTTCCAGCTTGCCGAAACGCTCCACGTAAATCTGTTGAAAGCTGTTGACCAGGATGTCCGACACGGTGGGATCCTGCAGCAGCGGCTCCAGAGGGCCGAATCCCATTACCTCGTCGATGATCTCGTTGTGCAGTTTTTCCTTTTCAACCGCATTGAGGGGCACGACGTTGGGATCTTCGTTCAGGATATTCTCCACGACGATGCGTAATTCTTTCTTGAGCACACTCGATTCGAGTCTTTCAATAACCGAAAGATCCACCTGATCGAGCAGCCGGTCGTGAATTCGGCTTTTAAAATCATAATACTCCTCGTTGAAGGGCGAGTGCGCCGCGCTGGCTCCAAGTCCTTGTGTTGGTATTTGCATTGTATTCAAAGCGACCCCCTTATCATTGCTGGGCATATGTTAAGCGCTCACCAGATGTTATTTGGAAAAGAGCCCCCACCGTTTTGGTTTCGCATCTTTTTGACTGTCATCGAGGAAGGCATCCGCCAAAGAGGCCAGACTTTTGGTGATGTTGGCCTTGGGTGACAGGTCGTGCAGCGGTACCCCCCGGTTGATAGCCGACATGGTCGTCTTGTAGTCATTCGGGATGTTCCAGAAGATTTCCGTTCGAACGCTTTCCTGGGCTTCCTGGAGGGTCAGATCGGATTTTTTCAGATAGCGATTGACGATCAAGCCCAACCGGTCCTTATTAAATGTTTCCTGTCCGGCCAGCGATTTGAGAACATTTTTGGTGTTGGTCAAGCAGGGCAGGCTCAATAGCGTAACCAAAAGAATATGTTGGGACATTTCGATCACTTTCATGGCCGGATCGTTCAGCGCCTGTCCCCCGTCGACGATGATGTAGTCGAAGTTGGACTTCATCACGCTCAGCAGATGCTCCATGATATCGGCCGTTGCCGGGGGATGGCCGTTAAGATAGCTCGGGGAAGGCAAAATGTGCACGCCGCTGGCGTGCTTTGCCATGGAGTTCAGGAGAAATGTTCGGTCGAGACGGTTGAGGTTTCCGGCGATGTGGCCCCAATGATACTTGGGTTTCACGGAAAGGAAGAGAGGGATTTCGCCAAAAACCGTGTTGAGGTCCACCAACGCCACCGAGCCGGCTTTTTTGAGGTCTGCCAAAATCATGGCCAGATTGACGGCGATAGTGGTCGTCCCCACCCCCCCCTTGGCGCCCATGACGTGAATGATACGGCCGTAGTGAGCCGCGTCCTGCCGAGCGGCCTGTTGACGGCGCTGCGCCAAAGCCGCCAATGCGGCCTTAACCTCCTGGGGGTTCAGGGGCTGCGGCAAAAACTCCTTGATGCCGGCCCGCATCGCTTTGAGAACCAAATCGGTGTCCGGTTGGCGGGAGGTCACAAATACCTCCCCCACGGTATCAGAGTCGACAACGGACTGGAGCAGTTGGAATTCTTCAGAAGACGCATCACCCAGCTCATAAATCATAAGATCAGGGCGCCCTGTTCGATCAGTGAGGACAAATTCCCTCATCGACAGGATAATTCTTTCCAGTTCTTTCTTGATGTCGCTCGTTCTTGACTCAACTCTTATCGATATCTTCTGGTCCATGGTGTTACTCCAATGTTATGTCGATCGACCGTCTTCGCTTCCGGTTAAAATCGTCCTGCTTATTGAACGAGCACCGGTATGCGTGCCAGCACACCGAAATTGATGCCGCCGGTAGCACCCCGGGGTTCGTGGTAGCTGCAATCGGGTCTGAAAAATATCGTTTTCTGAAGGTCGCTGGCGGTCAGGTCTCCCACTGATGTGTCGTCGGCCGTTCTCAAATCGAATGCGTCTGCGAACTCCTGCCAAGCCTCCTGTCGTTGTGCATCGGTCAGTATCCCCGACGGTCAGATCAGGTTTGGCGCTGAGTCCGGAATATACCCAACCATCCATCTCGAGCGGTATATCCTCCCAATGCGGATCGGCGCCCGATTGCTTGACCCATAAGATATCCAAAGTCACCACACCGACCAGCTTCGAGCACGGTCCCGGATTGTTGGAGGGGCAGTCGATGACGGGTAGGGCTACGGTCCAGGGTTCCGTCGGATACCCCCGCCTGGCCCCCGTGCGGCAAGCCAGCAATCCCTCAATTGGTTGTAGACCGTATCCTGCATGCCGCCGACCGTTCCCATGCCTTCGCCAAACACGAGAGGGTCCGGGTTTCCGTCACTGCACACAAGAGGCCTTACGGAGGGAACCGAGGCCGTTTGGCAGGGATCCTGGCTGAAATTGCTCCAGGCGGCTGTATTGCTCGTCGTTCCGCCGCCGCTGTCGATCATGCGTCCTGTTGCGCAGGTGTAGCCATCTTCATCTTCGATGCTCTGGCGGCAGATGGCGATGGGTTGATCGACGTCTTCCGGACGGAGGGATCCGGCAAATCCGATATAAGCGACTGCCTCCATGGAAAGCTCGAAATTGGGGTAACCGAAGATGCGGGCAAAAAATGAGGCGGCAGGTGTGGCCTGTCTTCTGGCAACCACCCGGACGGCATTGATGAAATTAAGGTCGCCGTCCAATTCTTCGGCCGATCGGTCCAAATCGACGGGAAACAGGGAATCTCTTGCGGTAAAGGTGTGAGTGGCGAAAGACCAGTGGCCGCGCTGAACATCTATTCTCGCCAGAATTTTGGCCTTGAGACCAGTTCACATCGACAGCGATGGCGCTACCTGTCTCAGCCATCGCACGGTTGTCACGAGCGGCATCATAGGCGATCTGATTGGCGCTCGATAGTATTTCCTGCATAATTGATGGCGGACCCGTCCTCGGTATAGAGGAATCGCGCACCTGCAAGAGCTCCGGCATCAGCCGCGTTCTGCAGCTCATTCCGGACGACGTATAGATGCGAAAAATCTATCGCCAAGGCTGCAATTCCAATGAATACAAACAACAAGATCGCCACCAAGGGCAGAGCGATGCCCTTCTGGTTGCGCAAAACCATTGTCTTCTTGATCTTTGAAACGCTTTTCATGACATTCCTCTTACTCATTCCATGCGCATGACGGTTTCAGCCGCCAGGGTGAGATTATCCTCCATATCGCCACCTATCAGCGCGAGGACATTTGAGAAAACCAGGAACCGGAACGGATAGGTGACATTCACGGTGAGCTGGTCTCCGGCTGAATCAAGGGACGCGGATCCCGACCGGGATATGACAACATTGACCGTCGAACCGGTCCCAAAGGAAATGAGATAGTCCTGGCAATACTGCTGGACAGTCGTGACGATCGCTGAATTGTCCGGGTGATTGGTCCCTGCAGTGCTGTCGAAATCGTAAACGATTCCGGCCCGTGCACCTTCACGACTGGCATTGGTAAGCATGGCTTTATCGAAAAGGAGAACGCCGAATTCGATGATCCCGAAAAGAATCACGAAGAGCAACGGCGCAATGAGCGCAAATTCGATCAGCGAACCGCCGTTTTCATCCTGCATTACGGAATGTTTTCTGGCTGCTTTATAAATCAGGCTGTGCGCCTGGCAATTGGCGGTCATCCCTGAACAGGCATGGATTTCCTCTGCCACACCCTCGTAATCTTCTGTAATTTCGTCTTTCACCGGAATGAAGGGCCTTGAGTGTGTTTTTTTTGAAGTATTCATGTCATGCTTATCCCTGGAATTCATTTCGGATCCTTAAGTTCTATTGCTTGATGGTGACCACACCGAATTCCGTTGCAGGCTGCTGGTTTTGAGCTCCACCGCTTTTATAGGTCTGCATGTTGCGTTCAGCGGCCTCTCCGTCAAGGCCCTCTACGGCTTCAGTGTTCTTGCCGGCATCATGATTAAGGATCTGGTTATACTTTGCGGTTTCATAAGCCCGTCCCCAGTTCCTCTCCAGCATGGAATCTCCCATCGGGATGAAGGCATTCTGCGAAGAGCAGGCAAGCATTCCAAGCAAGATGATAATGCAGCCTATAATCTTGAACGTATTGTTCAGCATGGATCCCCCTCGTGAATAATGGTTTATCTGCTTCATTTATCCTATCCTTTATGGTGTGGCGTGCCCAAACTCCCCATCCAAATCACCTTGAAGATTACCCTTAGGCGAAACGGGTTGTCCTGCCCGACCCTCCATCAGCCCCAGAACATAAAAGTCGGCGTCGTTAGGCTCGACATAATAGTCGGTGGGCAGGGGCTGATGGTCGCCATCGATGGGTTTCACAAGGTGGGGTGTGGCGATAATAATCAACTCGGTCTCGTTTTTCTGGAATGACCGGCTGCGAAACAATGTCCCCAGGATGGGGATGTCGCCCAAGAGCGGATACTTGTTGATGGCGTCTCTGGCGGTGTTGCGCAGTAGCCCGGCAATGGCGAAGCTCTGGCCATCAGCCAGTTCCACGACCGTCTCGGCTTTGCGCGTGTTCAGGCCCGGCACTACAAATCCGCTCAATTGGACGGCAAGGTTGAAGTCCAGTTCCGACACTTCGGGCGCGACCTTGATGTTGATTTTGTTGTCAGCCAGAACGGTTGGTGTAAAGGTCAACCCAACACCAAAGGGTTTGTATTCGATGGCCACCGTGCCCAAACCCTGTGGAACGGGTACGGGGAACTCACCGCCGGCCAGGAAATTGGCCTCCTGACCGCTTAGCGCGATTAGGGTCGGTTCAGCCAAAACCTTCACCAGGCCATCGGACTTGAGGGCATCGATGAATCCGGTCCAAGTTGTATCGTTAGCGCTGAACCGCATGATGGCACTGACCGATGGCGAGACAAATGTTCCAAATGGTGCCGTCACGAATCCGCTTCCAACATCCACAAGACCTGGGATACTGATGTTGGCGTTATCCGGATCCACCAACTCGGTCAATCCCCCCAACTGGCTTATTCCGAATTTCCCGCTTTCCGTCAGATAGTTGAAGTTGACACCCATGCGCCGCGCCAGACTGCGCTGCATTTCGGCCACGCGAACCTCCAGCATGACCTGTTGAACACCGCGGACTTCGACCAGGTTGTTCACCTTTCCTTCCGGGGCGTAGGAGCGCGTCAAAGAGAGAACCTGGGATAAATTGGCCGCATTCGATATTCTTCCGGACAAGGTGATCGCTTCATGGGTGGCTGTCACCCGAAGGTCGCTTTCTTCCGGCAGGATGTCGTTGAGCTGCTGTTTCAGCTGTGATACGTCAAACCCGACATCAAGGTCGAAAAGTTTGTAACTGCCGTTGGTTTGCCACAGGGTCATGTTGGTGACGCCTGCGCTTTTGCCGGTGATGTAGATTTCTTTGGGAGAAATCAATACGAAGTCGGCTATATCGGGATCGGCGATCGAGATTCGCTTAACCGCCTCCTTGCTCTTCAGCACGAGCGATTTGCCCACAATGAGATCGAGTTTTCGAATGGCCTGAGCTTCGGTTGCCAGCAGGTCGCTTGCGTGAGCCGGCCAGACCATGAACATTACGAGGATGGCCATCATGGAGCCGGCAACAAGTATGCGATTTTTTAATCCACTTGACGGTAACATGCCGATTCTTCTCCTCTCCGAATTACATTTTGAACTTCTGCTTGCTGACCTTGTCGCCTTTGATCATTTCAACCGTAGTGCTTTGCGTTCGCGGTACCCAGCGCTTGATCGCTTCAGGGGTTTTCGGCTTGGGCGGATCGCCCCTTAGAGAGGCCAGCGTCTGAGGGATGGTGGCGCCCTTAGTCAAGACTGTTTCGGTATCCATCATATTACGCAGGGCAAACTGCAGTTTGCCTTTGGTGGCAGCCAGCGACAGTTTTTCAGCCTCCTCCGGGTCTACCTCAAGGGTAAACACATCCACCGGGTTGGGTTTGCCCTCCTCGTTTTCCTCCACTTCCGTTCCAGTTGCCAGGATCTGAACATTGCTCAAGACCAGTTTGGTGGTCTCTTCTTTATTCCTGGGATCCTTCAGGGTGACGAGAACATCCACTCGATTGCCAGGCTGAATAAAACCCGATATGCCGATCACCTTGTCACCTTTCACAGCTACAGCACGCATCCCGGATTTAATTACGGCCGAAACGCCTCCCGTGGTTACATTGACGGGCGCCAGGCGATACTCCAGCAAGGGCTCCTGCATTTTAAGTGGCGTGACTACGACGCGCCCCTCCAGTTGGGCTGGATCAGAAAAATATCCGTCCGGCAGGCTTTCCTTCATGTAGGGCACCGTCTTCAACATTTCTTTCTTTAGTTTCGTGCCCCAAGTCAAATCCGCTGCGGCTACTACCACCTTCACCGCTTCTACTTGATTGCTTTTCATCTTGACCATCTCCGATGGCATGTTCTTACTTTGCAGCCATTTATACAGCACAACGCTGCCGCCTGTGGCGATGATCAGGGCTAAAGCGATTGGGATGAATGCTTTCCATCTACCCATTTTTATCTCTCCTCACGTTAATTCAAACTGTCAAAAATGTTCCAATGATTACCAGTGATTTCCATAGCGACATAAGATAGGTTGCCTATTGCAATTGGGATTGCATATCGCAGAACCAGTCGCTTCTCATCCTTATCCGGAGGAATAATAATGACCTGGCCTGTTAGAAATAACGTTTTAAAAGTTGCCCATAATCTTCCGATAAAAGAGACGGCATATCGAGGGTGCAACGCAAAAATACCTAAACCATAAATGCCCCCCGTGAGAATGACGATTACGGAGACAATTAATATGCCCTCCGGTCCTAAAATGGCACCAGCCGCCCCCATCAACTTGGCGTCGCCTGCACCCATGCCACCCATTAGGTAGGGAATGATGAACAATCCTATACCTGTTGCCAAGCCCCCTGCGCTGAACAGCAGCCCATCGAGTCCACCAGAATGGAAATGATAGGCAAGTGCAAAAATGATTGTTGGAAATGTCACCCAATTGGGAATTTTCAACCTTCGAACATCTTCAATAACAGCGATTGACATAACGATAACCAACAATATGGTAATGTATTCATTCATCTTACTTCCACTTTATCTAATAATTTGGCTTGTTGATTTAGAGGCCCTCTCCTAGAATGGTAAATCCAGAAGAGGGCTGCTAAATCGATTTATGAACTAACCGTCTGCATCAGGTGCCAGCAGAGGTAACGACACCAGCAATACGAGTAAAAGCCCCTGCAATCGCGTCTCTCAACAGGGTTACCGCAGTTACGAGAAAAATAACAATTAGGGCACCCATGACGGCATATTCGGACAACTCCAGACCATCTTCTTCTTTCATAAAATTCCAAATCTTTTTCATTTCTTTAATCTCCTCGTTTAAGTAGGTAACGTGAAACAATCATCAATTCTTACGACTACTGCTACTGCTGAACGTGTTACCACCCCCTTTGCGGAAACTGCTTTTTGTAAAACGTTGAAATGCAAAACCGAACCCTGGCCAAATACTCTTTAAGAAGATAAAAAATCTTCTTGAAACGTTGAAAGGGGGTATGAGCAAAGGGTATGCCAGAAGAAAAGGGTCAGAACTGGGGTTTTCCGGAAGAAAAGTGCGGATTGCACAATTACGAAAAAATTTCTGAAAAGGTCACAATCGATCTAAAAATAATTTTTTGGAATGGATCAACCCTGACGGGCTGAGAAACGGGTTGCATAAAAATTTTTAATGGTCGTCTGAAATGATTACTAAATGCTTTCCAGCCCTTCAGCCGGAAACCAAAAAATCTGATCGGCAAGGAATAAAGGCGGGTGGTTTCAACGTGACATATTGCAATTATATGAAAATCAGCTTGCAGGAAAACAAATTGCTGATGGCGATGGCTACGAGAAAACAGGAACTTTTTGTTTAAATATCATCATTGAAGCCAAAAAAAATTTTAGTGTGGTTATAGCAGTGGATATTTTTGGGTAATTTATTTCTTATTCGTATCGGAAAAGTAGTTTTTTTGCGCATCAGGAATCTAATTTTTGTTAATTTTTATGGCTTTTTTTTAATAGTTATCACTATTAAAAAAGTTAATTATAATAATATTCCAGATAGATAGGATCTTTCCCAAAAATTCGACCACTCATTTTTAAATTTATTTTTTGGACAATTGTTCACTGAGATCCTGTGGCGTGGAACAATGGTGGGGGGGGGATTGCAATCCGTTCCGCATAACCTCATGTGTCATGCCATTTGCGGATCCCTAAAGTAGGAGGTGTTTTTTACGGCCGCACTTTCTCATCGGCTGGTATGCCGGTAGCACGCTACAAGCTCTTCCAGGGATAGGGCGGATTTCCGTCTTAGAGCTTCTGCGCGGACCGCTTCGAGGAGCAACTGGGCTTCCTGTTGGGAAATGGCCATGCCTGCTTCCGTCATCATATGTTTCAAGACATGCGTGCCGCTATGCCGCCCGGCCACGAGTCGGGTTTTCTCCCTACCGACCCTTTCCGGGGGAAAAGGCTGGTAGGTTGTCGGATCTTTGAGGATACCCGCGCAGTGAATCCCCGATTCATGACAGAAAACGGCTTCTCCGGTAAATGGCCGGTCCACCGGGATGGGACGCCCGGTCACTTGGGATACGTATTGGCATAATGGCGGAAGCTTGCTGATATCGATGGACGTTGACCGTTCGTCAAGGAGCACGACGGCCATCGCCACCTGTTCGAGCGATGCGTTGCCGGCACGTTCGCCAATGCCGTTCACAGTTACGCTGACGGACCCTATGCCAGCCTCGATCCCAGCGATCGTGTTGGCCGTGGCCATCTTTATATCTTGGTCGCCGTCGAATTCGATACCGTTATGGGAAGCTTCCAAGATGGAGAAAGAACCACGCGACCGGGCCCGATCAAAGATAAGAAAGAGCTTCGTTTTTCAACCGATAGCGGCCGATACCCTGCTCGCACCAGGCATCAAGCAAGGATTCGGATTCGAGGCGTTGAAGGTAGGCATAGACTTCGGAAAGCCCCAGAAACATTGCCATCTCTTTGAGACCGGGGAACATGAGCCGGACCAATTGCGACAGACTTATCCCCTTATCTCCGGGGAATCCGGCTTGTTCGCGGGCCATCAGTCGGATGACCTGTTTACGGCGCCGCACAAAATGGTTCAGAATAGCGACGCCCCTTTGCCGCGCATGGGCGAAAGGGGAACCGTGGCCGGGCAGAACCTGGACGACATCCTGCGCCACCAGCCATTGAAGACTGGATGTGAACCGGGCAAGGCTGCCGTAGCCGTTTTGCCCCTCCGGCAAGCTGAATTCCGCCACCGGATTCGGTGTGATGTGCTCCAGCAGGAAATCGCCGGAAAATAACGTTCCGTCGGCCGCATTGAGGAGTGAAATCGATCCGGCGCTATGCCCTGGGGTGTGGACCACTTGGAGCTCAAAATCATCGAAGACGAACGTCTCACCGCCCGACAGCAGTTGAGGCGCCTCGAGGGGAACGACCAGATGCCCTACCCGCGCCCGGAAGGCATCGGCCTGGGCTTGCGCCTCGGGTTCAGGAACGCCGCAAAAATCGAGAAATTGTCTAAACCGCTGGAAATGGGCTCTGCTCTGCTGCATATCGGTGCTGATGAATTTGGGATAGTCCCGGCGGTGGATAAACACCTCGGCGCCCGCAGGTGCCTGCCAGGTGGCCGGCCAGGCCCACATGATCGGTGTGGGCGTGGGTGACGATCACCCGGCGGACGGCTTGCAGGCGGCCCCCCGCCTGGCGGATGCCGGCTTCGATGCAATCCATGCTGTCCGGGGTGTTGACCCCGCTGTCGATCAAGGTGGGACAGGCGTCATGGATATAATAGCAGTTGACCGTTTTCAACGGGAACGGTATCGGGCAGGGTATGCGGTGAATGGTTGTCATAGGGGCATGTTACAACCCACGACAGGTCTTGCGCAAGAGGGCGTTTGCCATGGGGCCTGGTCCGGCCCCGCGGCGACGATCTTGCCGGAGTGACGGCGCACCCGGCCGCCAACGCGATGCGCGGGCGAACCCGAAGGGCACGCGACAGGGGTGTTTACTTCCGGTTGCGTTTCTTGCACAGGAAAGAAACGCAACCGAACGTCCCGGAAGGAAAGCGCCTAGACCGAAGGATGGACGGGCGCACCCCATCTTGCGGCCACCCCGTCCGCTATCCGTCTATTTTTTCGAATAATCGTACCAGCCCTTGCCGGTCTTCTGCCCATATTCTCCTCGCATGTAATGGGCTACGGTCTGGGGTGACGGATAATCGGCCTCATTGCCAGTCTGCTTGAAGCGCTCCATGCACATGGTATAGGTCAGATCGATTCCGGTGAGATCCTCCAGGCGGAAAGGCCCCATGGGGTGCCCTGCGCCGTAGACGCAAGCCTTGTCGATATCCTCGTGGGAGGCCACCCCCATCTCGAGCATCCATTTGGCTTCCTGGTTGATGACCCGGAAGATCCGGTTGAGAAGAAAGCCCTCCACTTCCTTTCTGACATGCACGGCCACTTTGTCGAGCCGCTTGCACAGATCCAGCGAAATAGCGGCGGTTTCGTCGGACACGTGCGGTCCCTGAACCACTTCCACCAGCTTCATCACCAGGGCCGGGTTGAAGAAATGCACGTTGACGACCTTGTCGGGGCGCTGGGTAACATCGGCGATCCGGGAGCTGACGATAGCCGAACTGTTCGTTGCCAGAATGGCGTGCTCCGGGGCGATCCGATCCAAATCGGCAAAGACTTTGCGCTTGATGTCGAGCACTTCGATGGCCGCTTCGATGACATAGTCGGCCGAGGCGGCCGCCTCTTCGAGGTTGGAAGTAAATCGCATGCGGTCACGGGCCGCCTTGGCCTGCTCCTCGGTCAAGCGCCCCTTGGCCACCCGGCCGGGCAGGTACTTGTCCACGAAGGCTTCCGCCTTGGCCAGCACTTCGGCACTGATGTCGGTGCAGGTGGTCTTAAATCCCTGAATGGCGCAAAGGGTCGAAATCTGGTGCCCCATGTTCCCGGCACCCACGATACAAATGTTTTTCACATCGTCGATATTCATCTTTCCTCTCCTATAAATAGGGGTCAATCGAATAATGGCTGAAAACACAAGCCAAAAAGTTTCATCATCAAATCGTCACCACGAATTAGGTTTTGGTTTGAATCCCCTTTGTAACGCGCCGAGCATCGGCGATGCGGCCGGGTAAAAGCACGCGGACCTGCTTGTCCGCCGAAGGCTTGCCGTAGGCGGGTTCGAGTCCGCCGCAGCCAAAGCGAAGGCGGGCGAGTTTCCGCGTGCTCCGGCCGTGTCGACGACGCGCAGGGCAGCCCCGCAGGGGCCGCGGGACACGGGCGTCTGAAGCCTGTCACGCCGAGGCGTGATTGGTTCGTTTTCTTCCACGCGGAAGAAAATGAACGAGCGCATTCATGATCGAAAGGATTTTGGCGCGCCAGAGCATATTGACAAGTCTTGATCATATTTATCGTTGCAAATTCTCGACAATCGTCGCCACCCCCAAGCCCCCGCCGCAACAGGAGCTGAAAAACCCGTAGCGCCCGCCCCGTCGGATCAGCTCCCGCATGGCGAACATGCCGACCCGGGCGCCGGAGGCGCCGTTGGGATGACCGTAGGCGATGGCCCCCCCCAGGGGGTTCCACTTGTCCATGTCCACGGTCGTGCCGGTCTGCTTCTCGAGTTCCTTGATAACCGCCAGGTTCTGCACGGCAAAGGCCTCGTTGCATTCCATGATATCCATGTCGGCCAGGGTCAGTCCCGCCTGCTTGAGCGCTTTGACCACCGCGTAGGCCGGGCCGATGCCCATGATTTTGGGGTCCACCCCGTAGTCGGCCCCGGCGACCCAGCGGGCCAGGGGGGTATAGCCCAGCTCTTCAGCCCGGGCGGCACTCATCATGAGCAGAAAGGCCGCCCCGTCATTACGACCCGAAGCGTTGCCGGCCGTGACCGTGCCGTCCTTCTTAAAAGCCGGGGCGAGCTTGGCCAACCCTTCCAGGGTCGTGTCCGGCCGGATGTGTTCGTCTTTGTCGAAGACGACCTCGGGCGTCTTGCGGGTGGCCGGGATCACCACGGGCACGATCTCCCCTTCGAAATAGCCCTTTTCCCAGGCCTCCTTGGCCCGCATTTGACTGTTGTAAGCGAATTCATCGGATGCCTCCCGCGGGATCGCGTACATCGCCTGCAGATTTTCCGCCGTCACCCCCATGCCGATCTGTTCCTCTTCCACCGGCGAAAGGGTCATATTGAGGGGCATGGGCGGAATCAGGCGATAGGGCGGCGTGGACATGGAAAAACGGGCCGGAATCTGGCTGTAGGACTCCATCCCGCCGGCAATGATCACATCGGCGGCCCCGGCCAGGATCTTCCAGGCCGCGTGATTGGCGGCATCGATGGCCGAACCGCACTGCATCTCCACATAGGAGGCGCTGGTTTCATAGCCCAGGCCGGCATCCAGGGTAGCCCAGCGGGCCGGATTGAAGGCCAGCGAACAGTGGGCGGCGCTGCCCAGAAAAACGCAGTCTACTTTCCCCTTTTCCGCAATCTTGGTTTTCGCCAGCAGGCCGCGGATACCGATGCCTGCCAGCCGCGAGGCCCCGATATCACGGATCGTGCCGCCCATGCGGCCAAATGCGGTCCTCACACCATCCACAAAAACAACTTCTCTTTCCGACATTGCCTCTCCTTATGGTCGTTCGGGTTTCAATCAATATCAATGAGTTTCCGGACGAAACGGCGGGATTCCTTATCCGCCAAAGGCCGATCGAAAACCGTTCACCGCCTGCTGGCCGGCCATCCTATTCCGCCGCCGACCCTAATCCTGAAAAAAAGCCGGATCCATGTCCAGGGTCACGGTGTCGGTATCCAGCAGACGGGTCACCAGGCCCTTGGTCTTAGGAAGTTCGTATTGAAAAAAGTAGCGCGCACTGAAAAACTTGCCGTTGTAGAAGTTGACATCCGATTTGGACGGCTTGCCCGCCAGGCCCTGGGCGGCGGCGGTCGTCTGCCGCAGCCATTGCCAGGCCACGGCCACCAGGGAGAAATACTCCAGGTAAAGCGTGGCGTCGGACAAATAGACGGCCATCCCCCTGTCGGCCGCACGGGTCTGCAGGGCAGCGGTGACCTGCGCCAGTTCCTCGAGGGCGCGCTGGAGGGTGTCGGCCAAAGGGGCCGCGGCGGCGTGCGCCCGCCCCTCGGCAATCGCTCCCTGCACTTCGTCCACGAAGAGGGCGAATGCTTTGCCATTCTGCATCCGGACCTTGCGGCCCAAAAGATCCATCCCCTGGATGCCGGTGGTGCCTTCGTGGATGGGATGGATGCGGGTGTCCCGGAAATATTGCTCCACTGGAAAATCGTCGCAATAGCCGTAGCCCCCCAGACACTGGATCGCGAGGCTGGTAGAAAGGATGCTGGTCTCGGAAGGATAGGATTTGGCCACCGGGGTCAGGAGATCCAACAGGAGGGAGGCCCGCTCCTGGGCCTCGCCTTCCAGGACGATCTCTTCATCGGCATACCGGCAGCACTGCATCAGCAGGGCATGGGCGCCTTCGACAAAGGCGCGTTGGAACAGGAGCATGCGCCGCACGTCGGCGTGGGCGATGAGCGGCACCTGGGGGGTGGCCGGATCCTTTTCGGTGGGAAGGCGTCCCTGGGGCCGCGACCGCGCGTATTCGAGGGCTGCATAATAGGCGGCCGTGGAAATGGCCGCCGCGCCGGCGCCGACACCGATCCGGGCACTGTTCATCATCTGGAACATATAGACCAGCCCTTTGTGGGGTTCGCCCACCAAATATCCCCGGCAGTCGTTCTTTTCGCCAATGCTCAATTCCGTTATGGGGCTCCCCTTGTAACCCATCTTGTGGAAGATCTGGGAAACGGTGACATCGTTGGGCACGAGGCCGCCGCTGCCGTCGGGACGTTGCTGCGGCACGATAAAGAGGGAAATTCCTTTGACCCCGGCCGGCGCCCCTTCGATCTTGGCCAGCATCAGGTGCACCACATTGTCGACACCGTCGTGGTCGCCCGCCGAAATGAAAATCTTCTGGCCGCGGATCAGATAGGCGTCTCCCTCCAATGGCACGGCGGTGGTGGTGATGTCGGCCAGCGAACTGCCGGCCTGGGGTTCGGTCAGCGCCATGGTGCCCTGCCACCGGCCGTTCAGCATGGATGGAACGTAGGTGTCGATCTGGGCCTGGCTGCCGAAGGAGGTGATCAGGTGGGCCGCCTTGGCGGTCAATCCCGGGAAGGTCACGGCCGAGTAGTTGGCCGCGGAGAAGACAAACTGGCAGCAGTCGGCGATCATGTACGGCAGTTGTTCGCCGTCGAAGCGCTCCTCGAACTGGGCGGCGATCCACCCGCCTTCACCGAACTGTTCCATAATCGTGCGGACCGAAGGGTGCACTTTCACGCGGCCGTTTTCCATCTCCGGCGGTTTGCGGTCCATTTCCTCTAAAAGGGGGAAGAGCAGCTGCTTGGCCATCTTCAAGCTGGCATCGATAATGAGATCGAAGGCCTTTTTGTTGTGCTGTTGGTAATAGGGGTATTGCGTCAAGGAAAGGACGTCGAAAACTTCGTAGAGCATAAAGTGCAGGTTGCGTTTGCTGACGAATTTGGATGCCATCGATGAAAAACCTCCTTGGCAAATAATGCCGGCTTAAAAATGCGTCGATGTCGTCGAAATCGCTATCGGGATCGGGATCACGTTTGTCGCAGCCCTAACGTCTGACGCGGAAACAATGCCCCGGGTAGCGGCGGCCGTCACCGTCCATGGCGGCCACCCTGTCGCCAGGGGCTGCAACCGGTGCCGGCCATGCCAATGGCCATCCGCCAATTCCCCTAGGTAGCCTCATCCGACATCTTTAGCACGGTTTCGGGTGGGCCCGACCAGCCGGTCAGAACAGGAAAGCGACACCTGAATCCGCATGGCGCCGGAGACACCGCGAGGAGGTCTCATTTGCCCTTGAAGACCGGGGGACGCTTCTCGAGGAAAGCGGTAAAACCCTCCAGGCAGTCTTCCGTGGCCTGCACGGTGCGGCTGCCCTCGCTTTCCACCGCCAGACCGCGGTCCAGGCCTTCATAGATCCCGGTGGACATGGCTTTGAGGACGCAGCCCACGGCAATCGGCGGACGCTGGGCCAGTTTGTCGGCCAAAGCCAGGGCCTCGTCCATCAGGTTATCGGGGGTCGTGATCTGGTTGACCAGCCCGATTGCCAGGGCTTCCTGGGCGCCGACCGTCTTGCTGAAAAGGATCATATCCAGGGCCTTGGTCTTGCCCACCACCTGGGTCAGGCGCTGGGTGCCGCCCCAGCCGGGGATGATCCCCAGATTCAATTCGGTAAGCCCGATGAAGATCTTGGGCGCGTCCGCCATGATCCGAAAATGGCAGGATAGGGCCAATTCCAGACCCCCCCCCAGGGCAAACCCATTGATGGCGGCGATCACCGGTTTGGCAAAGCGGTCGAGGCGCGTCCACAGACGTCGTCCGAGTGCCCCGATCTTGGAGCCGTTGGCCGCATCCTTGACGTCGAAACCGGCGGAAAAACAACGGTCACCGGCGCCGGTAAGAACGATGACGCGCACCTCGCTGTCCGTTTCCAGGTCGTTCACGCAGGCCTCGAAGGCCTCCATGGTAGCCAGATTCCAAGTATTGGCCGGGGGGTGATTGATGGTGACGACGGCGGTATGCGCGTTTTTCTCCACGAGAATCGGTTCCATGAAACCTCCTGGGGTTGATAAGGTGTGTGGGACGATGACGGGTGAGCCCCCGCCGATCGATGGCCGCTGCCGGCATCCGGTCCGGAGGACGGACCGAGGGATGCCCGCAAGCGACCTAATTCGTCATATCCTGCCATGTAAAAATCACAGATCACGGTTCGGCGTCGGCAGGGGGCGCCTCAGCCTGAAAACGACCTTTGAGGCGCTGCATGCCCAGAATCCAGCGATCGTAGTCGGACGTCTTGCGCTGCATGTAGCCTTTGACCTCCGGGTGGGGCAACACCATGAAGCGTCCCTCCTGCAGCGCCGTCATGACGCAATCGGCCACCTGCTCGGCCTCCATCATGCCGTCCACGGCGGCCACACCGCCGCCTTGGGCCGTCATGCGGGTACGCACGGCCTGGGGGCAGACGACCGCCACGTGCAGACCGCGGTCGCCGTAAGTAATGGCCAGGTTTTCGGCCAGGCCGACGGCGGCATGTTTGGTGACGGAATAGGGCGCCGAGCCGATCTGGCTGAGCAGGCCCGCCGCCGAGGCGGTGCAGACGAACCAGCCGCCGCCGCGCGCCAGCATACCGGGAACCACGGCCCGGGCGGCGTAGACATGGGCCATGACATTGATTTCCCAAATGCGTTGCCAGTCGGCATTGGTGACGTCCAGATCTCCCATAAGGATGATGCCGGCATTGGAAAAGAAATAATCGATGGGCCCAAGGTTTTCTGCGGTGTGCTGCACCAGCCGGATCACCTCCGCCTCCCGGGCCACATCGCACCGAAAAGCAGCCCCCCCGATTTCATCCGCCAGAGCTTGCGCTCCCGGCGCATCGATATCGGCCACCATCACCTTGGCCCCCTCCCTGGCGGCCCTGCGGCAAAGCGCGGCCCCGATCCCCTCGGCCCCGCCTGTTACGATGACTACTTTGCCATCCATATTCATAAGTCCAAAATCCTTACCTAAAAACGTAAAGGGTCCCTCTTTTATCTTTGGCTATATTCCTCGACACTGCTCGCCGATCTTAGGAGGGCAAAGGGAATACTACCCGGCGCTTTTCCTATACCCTTTGTCCCGCGCCGAGCATCGGCGATGCGGCCGGATAAAAGCGCGCGGACTGTCTGAGTTCCGCCGTAGCTTTAGCGAAGGCGGGGCGAGTTTCCGCGTGCTCCGGCGGCATCGGTGACGCGCAGGATAAAACGGGACAGGGGCGTCTTCTTTTGGTTCGTTTTCTTCCACGTGGAAGAAAATGAACAAGTGAAATAAACAACTCTCAAGCAAGGTAAACGCGCTCAAGCCAATACCCCCCCATCACACACGATGGTCGTCCCGGTGGTATACGAGGCCGCATCGGAAACCAGGTACAGCACGGCCCCGGCCATTTCATCGGGCTGGGCATGCCGCTGCATGGGAATCAGCTCCCGCACGTGATCGTAGATCTTTTCATTGCTGATCAGGGCCGCGGCGAATTTGGTTTCGGTCAAACCGGGCAAAAGCGCATTCACCCGGATGTGGCGTGACGCCAGCTCTTTGGCGTAGGCCTTGGTCATGGCAACCACACCGGCCTTGGTGATGGAGTAGATGCCCTGCATGGGCGCCGGGCTTACGGCATTGATGGAGGCCACGTTCACGATGGCCCCGCCGCTGGCGCTCATCAGCGCGGCGGCCTGCTGGATCATGAAAAAGGGACCCTTCAGGTTCACGGCCAGGGTCTTGTCCCAGGCCGATTCGGAGGCCCCTGTCATGGGGCCGAAATAGGGATTGGTGGCAGCGTTGTTGACCAGAATATCCAGGCGACCGAAGCGGGACTTGATCTGACCGAAAAGCGCCTGAATCTGGTCCAGCTCGCCCATATTGCAGGCCATGACCTCGGCGACCCCGCCCTTGGCCTTTATCTTTTCCTGCACCGCCTGCAGTCCTTCGATCTTGCGACTCACCAGCATGCACGCAGCGCCGTATTCGGCCAGTGTCAGGGCAATGGATTCCCCGATACCCCGACTGGCACCGGTGATTAGGGCGATCTTGCCGTCCAGGTTGAAAGCGACCATGCGGTTATCCTCCGTTTTCTTGCTCCAATTGTTTTTCATAAATTTCCAGCACCATGGGGATGAAAGCCGTGAGGTCTTCCGCGATGCACACGTCGGCCTCAGCGCAGATGGGCGCCTGGGAATCCGTGTTGATGGCGATCACGAATCCCGCCCCGCGCATGCCCATGACATGCTGGGAGGCGCCGGATATCCCGCAGGCGATGTAGAGCGCCGGGGCCACCGTCACGCCGGTAACGCCCACCTGCCGGTCATAACCCAGCCACCCCCGGTCGCAGACAATGCGGGTGCCGGCCACCATGGCTTTGGGCAGCCGTTCGGCCAGGCGATGAATCCACTGGAGATTTTCCTCCTCGCCGATGCCGTTGCCGGCCGCCACGATGATGGTCGCATCCCCAAGGTTGGCGGCGCCTGCAGGGGCCGGCACGACCCCTGAAAAGCGGGTCTGCTCAGGCTTCCAGGCGATCGTCTCGATGGTCATCCGGCCGGCCGCACTCCCTTCCGGCCGGCCTTCGAACTTGAAGCAGCCCGGCTGAACGGTGAGCACCGTCATTGCGGCATCGGAAACAAAGCGGCCTTTTACCTTGCCGCCCAGGCGGTCCTTGGAAAACCAGATGCGACCGTCTTCCAATCCCATACCGTCGATGCCGCCGATGCAGCCCGCCTCCAGGCGGGCCGCCACGGCGGGCGCCCACTCGGCGCCGCTGGAGGTGTGGGCGGTGACGACATAGGCCGGGGCCGCCTCCCGGAGAACCGGCGCCAGAATGCTACGGAATCCCTCGCTGAAATAGCGCGACATGCCCTGGCAAGACAGGGCCGTGACATCCACCCCGCCCTCGCGCGACAGCTCATGGGCAGGACCTTCGGATGCTTCGCCCAGCACCCATACCTGAACCCTGCCGGCGCCCAGGGCCTGCAGGCGTCTGGCGAAGGCCAGCATTTCATAGGCGACCGGCTCCACAACGCCGCCGGTGCCGTCGACGACAACGATGATATCCGCTGCGTTTGTCATGGTCACCGGATCAAGGCCTTTTCCCTCAAAAGGGATAGAAAGGTTTCGGCTTTCTCCTGCAGACTGCCCTCCAGCATCCGGCCGGCCCGGGTGCGCGGAGGCCGCATCAAGCCCAGGCATACGACGGGATCGATATCCTCTTCATCAGGATTTGCGACGATGATGTCCAACGGCTGGCGATTGGCCCGCAGGAGGTTGGACAGGGAAGGATAGCGCGGCCGGTTGATGCCGGACTGAAGCGCCAGAAGGGCCGGCAGACGAAGTTCGAGCCGCTCCCGGCTCCCTGCTTCCACTTCCCTTTCGACCGCGACATGTTCGCGTTCCGCATCTAGTTCCAAAGCCATGACCTGAGTGGCGCAGGGCAGGTTTAAAAGCGATGCCGTCATGGGGCCCACCTGGCCGTTCATCCCGTCTTCCGACCAACTGCCGGTAAAAATAAGATCGTAGCGATCGGCTCTGGCATGGCATGCAATCCGGCGGGCCACCTCGGCCGGCCCGGGATCGTGCCGGTCGCCCGTGTCGAGAAGCGCGCCTTGGTCAGCCCCCATCCCAATGGCACGCTTGATGACCGCCAAAGACGGTTCCCCTCCGACGCTCACCACGTCGATGCGCACCCCGGTCAGGGTTTCCTTCAGCTGCACCGCCGCTTCTACGGCAAATTCGTCAAAACGGTTCATGCGGACCTCAGCCGGCTCGCCAATTACGGGCATGCCATCCGAACCATAATCGACGGACATTTGCTCCAGATCCGGGACTTGTTTGACGCAAACGAGAATATTCATTTCGATGACCTGTAGAAGGCTGGACAAGGCCGCCACACATAGGTTTCGCCGGGGATCCCGTTGATAAATTTAGGTGCCGGCCGGTGTTTCCTTTCTATTAGAGGCAAGCCCGGCTCGTGTCAATAAAAAACCTAACGAATGTTCGTTTTTTATTGACATCGATTGGCGCTCCCGCTAAAGCAACCTTATGGGCGAAATCTACCTGATTCGACACGGCCAGGCCTCCTTTGGCCACGAAGACTACGACCGGCTGTCCGCCGTCGGCATCCGCCAGTCCCAAGTTCTGGCCGATCATCTGTTTGACCAGGGGGTGCGCTTCGATGCGGTCTACAGCGGCCCTTTGAAACGGCAAAAGGATACCGCCCGGGCTTTTTGCGCGCGCTTTGGGGACCGACAGCCGGCCCTGTGCGAACCCACCATAATAAAAGAATTCCGCGAATATGACGCCCGGAACCTTATCGCAGCCCGCGTTAAGACGGGTCATGACGCAGAAAGTCGGTCAAGGGAAACCCTGGACCGCCTGCGCCGGGACAGGAAGGCCTTTCAACGCTACTTCGCGGAAACGGTGGACCGCTGGCTGGCAGGCGCTTACGATACCGCGGGTGTCGAACCCTGGCCCGCTTTCTGCCGACGGGTAGCGGAAGGCCTGGACCAGGTCACCAGCGACAACGGCCGGGGGCGGCGCATAGCAGTGTTCACTTCCGGCGGCCCCATTTGCGCCGTACTGAAAATGGCCCTGAACCTGTCCGGCCCGATGGCCATTGCCCTCAGCTGGCAGACCATGAACGCGTCGCTCACCGGCGTCAAATACCGGGGCCCCCAACTGGCCTTGTCGTTTTTCAACAACACGACCCATCTGCTGCTGGCTCAGGACCCGGCGCTGCTGACCTATCGGTAGCCAAAGGGGAAGAAACATCATCTTTGGGTTCGTTTTCTTACACGTGAAAGAAAATGAACAGACAGAAATACAAATTCCGGATCCGTATATCTTCTCAAGATTCTTCAAGGATCCGGAAGAATCAAATCAAACTTCTATCATCAAGACGAAGACCTTAAGGAGACCCTATGGACTTCACCATCTCGGAAAAAATGCAGACCATCCTGGGCATGATCGATGAATTCGTGGACAAGGAACTGATTCCCTTGGAAAAGGACTTTCTGGCCGACAAACTGGACCAGGTCCTGCCGACCCTGGAAGAAAAGCGCGCCCTGGTCAAGCAGATGGAGTTGTGGGCCCCCCTGCACCCTGTGGAACACGGCGGCATGGGATTGAGCCTCATGGAAAGCGCCCTGATTTTCGAAGCCCTGGGACGAACCCCCCTGGGGCTGTATGCCTTCGGCTGCATGGCACCGGATGCCGGCAACATCGAAATCCTGCACAAGTATGCCTCCCCCGAACAGACCGCCAAGTGGCTGAATCCCCTGGTGGCGGGGGACATCCGCAGCTGCTTTTCCATGACCGAGGTGGACATGCCCGGCTCCAACCCGGTCATGCTGGACACCACCGCCGTCAAAGACGGCGACGACTATGTCATCAACGGCCACAAGTGGTATACATCGTCCGCCGACGGAGCGGCCTTCGCCATCGTGATGGCCGTGACCAATCCGGAGGCCCCACCCTACCTGCGCGCCAGCATGATCATCGTGCCCAGCGACACCCCCGGCTACAACCTGGTGCGCAATATCCCGGTGATGGGGCACACCGGCAAGGGGTATTTCTCCCACGGCGAAATTCTCTACCAGAACTGCCGGGTGCCCCAGAGCAATCTGCTGGGGCCGGAAGGCCACGCTTTCGTGATCGCCCAGGAACGTCTGGGCCCCGGCCGCATCCACCACTGCATGCGCTGGATCGGCATCTGCAACCGCGCCTTCGATCTGATGTGCGCCCGGGCGCGGGACCGCATCATCGGCCCGGACCGCATGCTGGCCAGCAAACAGATCGTCCAGGCCTGGATCGCGGAAAGTGCCGCCGCCATTCAATCGGCCCGTCTGATGGTGCTGCACGCCGCCTGGAAAATCGACCAGATGGGCGCCAAGGCGGCCCGCAAGGAAATTTCCCTGATCAAATTCGTCGTGGCCAACACCATGCAGCAGGTGATCGACCGGGCCCTCCAGGTGCACGGCGGTCTGGGCATGACGGACGACACCATCATCGCCTTCTTCTACCGTCACGAACGGGCGGCCCGCATCTATGACGGCGCCGACGAAGTGCACAAGGTATCGGTGGCCCGGCAGATTTTGAAGGGCTATGACAACAGGAAGGTGCTATAAGCCATGCCGCCGGAAGAGTTTCCGCAGTTTCTCCAGCGGGTCGAAACCTTAAAGCAGCAGTGCTGCCTGAAGCTGTACAACGAAAACCGCCAGTCGATCCAGATCAAGAGGGAGAAAACCATTGCCAAGAACATGGAGCGCATTTTCGGGGCGGCCTTGAAAATCAGCAACGAAAAGAGCTTCCATGCCATGAGCATGCGGGACCTGAGCCGGGAAGCCGGGATGAGCATCGGCGCACTCTACAACTATTTCGCCGGCAAGGAGGAGCTGTTGCGCCTGATGCAGCAGCAGCGCCGCACGATCACGCGCGAAATCCTGTCGACGGACATTGCGGCCGGACGGAATCCCCTGGAGAAGCTGCGCACCGCCATCCGCACCCATCTCTATCTGAGCGAAGTCATGCAGCCCTGGTTTTACTTCTCCTACATGGAGGCCAAGAACCTTGATCCGGAAGAGCGCCGCGCCGCGGTGGAAAGCGAACTGAACACCGAACAGCAGTTCACCGCCATACTGGAAACCGGCTGCACACAGGGCCTGTTTTGCATCGAGGACTGCCGGATGACCGCCAGCCTGATCAAGGCCATGCTCCAGGACTGGTACCTGAAGCGCGCCAAATACGCCCGACGCGGCATCGGCGTGGATCATTACGCCCGCTATCTGACGGCGTTCCTCGAAAAGAATCTGTGTGTCAACAAAGATGCGTCGATGCAGGGAGGGAAATGATGAGCGATCATATCGATCGTCCCGGTGCCGTTCGCAACGGCGATCAGTTGGACATCAACCGGTTGGAAGCCTATTTGAAGGACAGCATCCCGGGTTTGGAAGGCGACTTCACCCTGGCGCAGTTCCCCAGCGGGGCCTCGAACCTGACCTACCTGGTCACCTGCGGCCCGCGGCAACTGATCCTCCGGCGCCCGCCCTTCGGCACCAAAGCGGCCACGGCCCACGACATGGGGCGCGAAGTCAAGGTGCTCTCGGCCCTGTGCGATCACCTGCCGTACGTGCCCCGGCCCCTGGCCTATTGCGACGACAATGCCGTCATGGGCTGCCCGTTCTACGTCATGAAGCGCATCGAGGGCATCATCCTGCGCCAGGACCTGCCCCCCGGTCTGTTTACCTCCCCTTCCGAATTGCGGACCCTGTTCGAACGCTTCGTGGAAGTCCTCAACGAACTGCACGCCCTGGACTACAATGAAGTGGGGTTGGCCGACCTGGGCAAGCCCCAGGGCTATGTCCGGCGGCAGGTGGCCGGCTGGAGCAAACGCTACCGGGCGGCGCGCACCCCGGATGTGCCCGACTTCGAAGCGGTGATGGCCTGGCTCGCTGAAAAAATGCCCCCGGAGACGGAACGGGCGGCCATCATCCACAACGACTTCAAGCTGGACAATGTCGTCCTGGATCCTGCCGACCCCTTCAAGATCATCGGCGTGCTGGACTGGGAGATGTGCACTCTGGGCGACCCGCTGATGGATCTGGGCAGCACCCTGGGCTACTGGGTGGATCGGGACGACCCGCCCGAGCGCCAGATCCTGCGCTCCATGCCCACCCACCTGGAAGGAGCGCTGACGCGCCGGGAGTTCGTGGCAACCTACGGCCGCCTCTCCGGTCTGCGCATGGACGGTTTCGATTTTTACTACTGCTTCGGCCTCTTCCGTCTGGCCGTCATCGTTCAGCAGATCTACTACCGCTACTACCACGGTCAGACCACCAACGAGCGCTTCAAGCACTTCGGCCTGGCCGTGCCCGTCCTGGAACGCGCCGCTGCCGATGTGATCGCCAAATCCGATCTGTAAAGAAAAAATGGAACGTTGTGTTTTGTCATCCCCGCGCAGGCGGGGATCCCGTCATTTCAATGCGTTCTGGACTCCCGCCTTCGCAGGAATGACGGCGTGGGGACTTTTACGAATGCATCTTTCCTATCGCGTGTAAGAAAAGTACCGGGAGGCTCTAAAGGTATGGGGAGCTTCCCTTTTGCCAGATTAGTGTCCGTCCAGAGGCGGTAGATTTTGGTTCCTGGTCCCGCGCACAGCGCGGGATTTCATGCCTGATCTTGGGACACATCGGTGTTCAACAAACCGCCGACGACGGGCGCCCACAGGCGTAGCCCGGCTACGCCGAGGACCGACAGGAGGCGAGAACGCCGCCAGGGGCCAAAAGATGCCGCCTCTGGACGGACACTGGATTAGCGGTTGGCCTTGCGATAGCCAGCTGGTCGCCGGCAATGATGGCCTTGCAGATGTTGGCCGAGCCCTCCACCATGGTGTAGGTGGGGACATCCCGGTAGTAGCGCGCCAGGGGGTATTCGGTGGAGTACCCGTAGGCGCCGAGAATCCGCATAGCGTAGTTGGCGCACTTGACCGCCGTCTCACCTTAGAAAGCGTTGACCGGTATCTCCACGACTTCGCGGCCCGGCCGCAGACAGGTTTCGATGCCGGCCAGGGTATGGGGCAGGGTAATGTCCACGAAATACTTGGCTTGATATACCTTGCCCCGGTAAAAATCGTGCCGGGCGCCTTTCTTATCCGCCAGCGGCCGGGCGATGATGGCCAGATCCAGCAGGCGCCAGGCCATGGTCACGTCCCCGAAGGCCATCAGGGCCGGATAGGTGCTGGCGGCCCACAGGAGGGGGTCGGTTTCTTTGCGCGCCGTCATTTCGGCGGCCGCTTCCCCGAGCCGCTCCACCACCCCGCCAGGGCCCGCACTCGGTCGCCGAGTTCTTCATCGAAGCGGTTCCGGTCGCAGAAGGCTTCGATTTCCCGTCGGTAGGCCGCCCAGCAGGCGCCCTTCCGGATGGTCATCTTGCGGCCCATCAGGTCCATGGATTGGATGCCGTTGGTGCCTTCGTAGAGGGACATGATCTTGGCATCGCGCAGGTATTGCTCCAGGGGATAGTCCCGGCAATAGCCGTATCCGCCCAGGCACTGGATGGCCGTCTCGCAGACCCGGAAGCCCATATCCGAACAATAGGCCTTGATAATGGGGGTCATGAAGTCCACCAGGTCGGCGTAATGGGTTCGTTGGCCCTCATCCGGCAGTTCACTGGCCAGCTCGGCCCAGAAGGCGCCTGCGTAGATCATCGAACGCATGCCGTCCACCATGGCCTTCATCCCCAGCAGCATGCGGCGCACATCCGGATGATCGATGATCGGCACCGCCCCTTTTCGGCGGCCGCTCAGATCCCGCCCCTGCCGACGCTCCTTGGTGTAGGCCAGGGCATTGAGGTAGGCCGTGCTGGCCATGGCCATGCCGCTCACCCCGGTGTTGATGCGGGCCGAGTTCATCATCTGGAACATGTGGGCCAGCCCCATGTTCTCCTGGCCGCACAGGTAGCCGATACAGGCGTCCTTCCCGCCGAAGGTGAGCGCCGCCGTGGGGGAGGCGTGCAGGCCCAGCTTCTCTTCGATCCCCGTGCAGACCACGTCGTTGAACGCCCCCATACGGCTGTCCGAATTGACCCGGAACTTCGGCACGATGAACAGGGATATGCCCCGCACCCCCGCCGGCGCGCCATCGATGCGCGCCAGCACCAGGTGCACGATGTTCTCGGCGATGTCGTGATCGCCCCAGGAGATGAAGATCTTGCTGCCTTTGATTTTAAAATGATCCCCCTCGCGGTAGGCCGTGGTCTCCAGGGCAGCCAGGTTCGAACCGGCATCGGGTTCGGTCAGGCACATGGTGCCGGACCAGGTCCCGTCGTACATTTTGGGCACGAAGCGCGCCTTCAATGCTGCCGTTGCGAAGCTCTCGATCAAATGGGCGGCCCCGTGGGTCAGGCTGGGGGCCATGTTGAAGGATTGGCAGGCACCGTACATCAGGTCGTTGACGATGATGCGCATCATGTGGGGAAAGCCCTGCCCGCCGTAGGTGGCATCGCGGACGGCGGCGGTCCAGCCGTCCTGGCCGTACTGCCGGAAGGCTTTCCGGAAACCGGGCGGGCAGACCACCTGGCCGTCTTCGAAGCGAACCGGTTGCGTCTCGCCGACCTCGTTGAGCGGGTCCACCACCCCCTTGGCAAAGCTGATGGCCTCGGTGACCAGCAGATCCAGGGTTTTTTCATTCAGATCCCTGTAGCGCGGTAACGCGCACAGGCTGCCGTAGTTAAGCTGCTCTTTGAGAATGAAGAAGAGATCCTTTTGATTGACTTTGAAGCGGCCCATGTGCGGCTCTCCCGTATCGGTCAGTTTTTGATGCGATTGCCGTTCTCATCGTAGCGGTACCAGCCCCGGCCGGTCTTGCGGCCCAGATGACCGGCCTTGACCTTGCGCCGCAGGAGCAGCGGCGGATAGAAGCGCGGGTCGCCGGTTTCATGGAACATGGCCATCATGGCGCCATAGGTTACATCCAGACCCACCATGTCCCCGGTCTCGAAAATGCCCATTTTGCGGCCGGAGGCCAGGCGCAGCCCCTTGTCGATGTCCTCGATGGTGGCGACACCGGCTTCCACCAGGTTCATGGCCTCGATGGTGGAGGGAAAGTTGATGCGGTTGATCACGAAACCGGCCACGTCCCGGTTGACCATGATGGGTTCCTTGCCGATCTGAAGGACAAACCGGCGGCCGGCATCGGCCGTGGCATCGCTGGTGGCGATGCCTTTGATGACTTCCACGGCCGCCATCATGGGTACCGGACTGAAGAAGTGGAGGCCCAGAACCTTGGCGGGCCGTTCGGTGACGGCCGCCAGCTCGGTAATGGGAATCGCCGAGGTATTGGAGGCGATCATGGTCTCCGGCGGCAGGGCCTGGTCCAGTTTTTTAAAAATCGCCTGCTTCACCTCGATTTTTTCAAATACCGCTTCGATGGCCAGGTCCACCGCGCCGAGGTCCTCCAAACCGGCCGTCGTCGTGATCCGGTCCATGACCGTGTCACGCTCCTCCCGGAGCTTGCCCTTCGCGATGAATTTGTCCACCGACCAGGCAATATTCCGCCGCGCCCGTTCCAGCGCCTCTTCGGACACATCGTTCAGGACAACCCGGATTCCGGCCTGGGCGCAGACCTGCGCAATGCCGCTGCCCATTAGGCCCGAACCTACCACCAATACAGTGTTGATCCCCATAAGATCCTCCTCGGGCGCAGCCCATCCTGCGCATTTAAATCGGTCAAAAGGAATAGCGCCCGCCGTAAACCTGGTTGAGTTCGCTCTGGTAGAAATCGATCTTGGTTTCCAGGTTTTCGATGCGCTCGTAGAGATCTTTGAGCTTTTTAGGGCTCATGAACATCAATTTGCCGGCCGCCCCGATGACGCGGCCGTCGCGGACAAGGGGAATACGGGCGATCACCCGGTTTTTGCTCTTCAACACCATGCTGCGGCCGATCTCGGCCTTGCCGGTTTCCAGCGTCCGGGGAAGCCGGGTTTGCGGACTGACCTCACTGATGTGCTTGCCGACGGCATCCTTGACCGCCATCGGATAGACCCCCTCGTTGGAGGAACTCATGTACCGGACGATGCCCTCCGCATCCACCAGGATGAGGCTCTCGTAAGGGTTTTCAAGCAGTGCCTCCAAAAGTTCCTGTGGGATATCCTTCAACGTCATGGGGCAAACCCGCTTCTCTTCAAGTATTGCGCCGCCTGTGCCCGTCAGCGGCCGATTCGCCCGGCCGGCGGCGCTTCACAACGTCGACTTAGCGGCCGGCCTGCCAAAAGTCAACGTCCATCCAACACAGCCGGAGTCCGAGGACGAAGGCAAGGGCGGACACCCCTCTATGTCGACCCGCACCTATATCTTGACATCAAGATAACCCCTCTTAGCTTTCCTTCATGACGACCGCCGCACACATACGACTGGTGCTTTGGAAGGCTGCGCGAACGATCGAAAAGGTCGACCGCGCCAGCATCGCAGGGACGGGTTTACAGCTCAGCGAATTTGCCATCATGGAAGTCCTCCTTCATAAAGGACCGCTCGCCATCACGGCCATTGGCGAAAAAGTGCTGCTGACCAGCGGATCGATGACCGCGGCCATCGACCGCCTGGAGCGCAAGAACTACGTCCGGCGACGGCGGGATGCCGGCGATGGCCGCCGCTTCCATGTTCACCTGACGGCTATCGGCCGGTCCGTTATCGACAAAGCCTATGCCAAACACGCGGCCAATCTGGAGCGGGTGGCCGACGCATTGACCCCGCCTGAACGCAAGACATTGGTGCGGCTTTTGAAAACCATCGGCCGTCGCGCGGAGACGATTGACATTGTCTGAGCGCGGCATGACCGCCGGCCGGTAGAATTTGCAACCTTCGGGTTACATCTGAACCAAACCATACGAGGTGCATCATGCCCATCGAAACCCAAATCAGCGGCATTCATCACATAACCGCCGTGGCGTCGTCTGCGGCGGAGAATCTCGCTTTTTACGAAACGCTATTAGGACTTCGTCTGGTAAAGCAAACGGTCAATTTCGACGATCCCCACACGTATCACCTCTATTACGGGGATGCCCGGGGCACACCGGGGACGATCCTGACCTTCTTCCCCTGGGAAGGTTTGCCGCCGGGCCGGCCCGGCGCCGGCATGGTAACGGCCGTGGCCTTTGCCGTGAACCGTTCCGCAATGGATTACTGGAACCGGAGGATTGCGACGGCCGGACGGCCCGTGCACAGAGGCCATCGCTTCGGTGAACCCGTCCTCTCTTTTTCGGACCCCCATGGATTGCCCCTCGAATTGATCGGCGTGGACGAACCGCCATCGGCAACGGCCTGGGAAGGCGGGCCGGTCGGAGGGCAGCATGCTATCCGTGGATTTCATTCGGCCACGGCCACCGTGAGCACCGGCAACGCTGTCCAGGCGTTGCTTCATGATGTGATGGGCCTGCGGCCGCATCGGCAGGAGGGCCGCCGCTATCGGTTTGTGACGGCGGACGAGAAGGCGCCGGGGCATTTTTACGACCTGATGATCGACCCCCAGGCGCCGCCCGGACGGCCCGGCGGCGGCACCGTGCACCATATCGCCTTCCGCACGGCCTCCGATCGTAGCCAGGCCGCATGGCAGGCCGCCCTGCGGCAAACCGGTATGTCGGTCACCGCCGTGCGGGACCGCACCTACTTCCGGTCGATCTATTTTCAATCCCCCGGGGGCATCCTATTTGAAATTGCCACCGATCCGCCGGGCTTTAGTATCGATGAACCCCTGGAGACACTGGGGACCGCTCTGAAACTGCCGGAACAGTATGAACCGCTCCGTGCGGATATCGAACATCGGCTTCCGCCCCTGCATCCGGATAACGCCGAACCGGCTCGCGCAGCGGGGTAGACCGATTACCGGGCGGCGGATCGCCAAAGCATTGAACTGCAACCCACAATGAAAAGGAGAAATCAGCCATGAAAGCCTTGATTGTCTATTATTCCCTGTACGGCCATATTCACCAGATGGCCCAAGCCGTGGCCGAGGGCGTGCGGCAGGTCGAGGGGGCCGAGGCCGTGCTGCGGCGGGTGCCCGAAACCCTCCCGGATGAAGTCCTTGCCAAGATGGGCGCGGTCGAGTCCCAGAAATCCATGGCCTCCATTCCGGTCTGTACGGTGGACGAACTGGCCGATGCCGATGCCGTGATTTTCGGAACCCCGACCCGTTTCGGCAACATGTGCGGCCAGATGCGCCAGTTCCTGGACGCCACCGGTCAACTCTGGGCCAAGGGCGCGCTGGTGGGCAAGGTCGGCAGCGTATTCGCCTCCAGCAATACCCAGCACGGCGGTCAGGAATCCACGATACTGTCCTTCCACATCACGCTCCTGCACCAGGGGTTCGTGATCGTCGGTCTGCCCTACGCGTTTCAAGGCCAGATGCGTATGGACGAAATCACCGGCGGCTCGCCTTATGGGGCCTCAACTATCGCCGGCGGCTCCGGTGAACGCATGCCCAGCGAGAACGAACTCGAGGCGGCCCGCTTCCAGGGCCGGCATGTGGCCGCGATTGCCTCCCGGCTCGCTGGATAAGAACAGCCGCAGGGCCGCCATTCGCGTCGGAGCGATGCCCTGCGGTGCCCATAAGGGGGGCGTGACCCCGATGCGGTTGAAAGCGCCGCGCCCCTGAACAATGAGCCCCGTTGGACGCGCCAAGGGCCGTCTTCAACAGAATCGAGGGCCATTGCAACGACGGCACCCTGCCGTTGACCCTGCCCAAACTGGAAATTGCACCCCCGCAACATGGCGGTGCAAACCGGCTGATGCCTGCCGCCGCTGATGGCGCCCCGACTCCCGGCGGGACCTTGCGCCCGATTATAAGAACCGACCGTCACGCCCGTCGTAACGATGCCGGGCACCAACACAGGGCGGCCATTCCACGGGCGGCACGCGGTATGCCGGGCACCCCTCGCGCCTGCGGCAGCGATACGAACTTCTTGCGCCGTCTCCCCCATGCCCCTGTTTACAATATGACTTTTGGGTATAGCTTTTCATAAATCCGCCGGATGGGTCTTTTCGACGTGCGCCCGCCTGCGAGGTGCCTCTCCGTCCACCCGAACAACAACACCAACCTGACAGGAGATCACCCATGAAATACTTCCCTACGATCCTATTAACCATCGCCATGCAAGCACCGCCAACGCCGCCGGCATGAATGTCAGCCTATACGGTCGACGGAGAGCCCTATGAGGGTTATTTCGTCAGCCCGTCACCGAAGGCCCCGCTCGTGCTGCTGATTCACGACTGGGACGGCTTGACCGACTACGAGGTGAAGCGGGCCGGGATGCTGGCGGCAGAGGGCTATGCCGTATTTGCCGCCGACCTTTTCGGGGCCGGCGTACGCCCCACCAAGGTCGAAGACAAGCGCCGGCATACCGGGGAATTGTATCAAGACCGTGCCAAAATGCGCGCTCTGGTCCAGGGGGCCCTGGATGCCGCCCAGGCCCAAGGCGCCGACACCGGCAATGCCGTCGTGATGGGCTATTGCTTCGGGGGGGCCGCCGTCCTGGAATACGCCCGCTCCGGGGCGGACATGAAAGGCTTTGCGACCTTCCACGGCGGGCTGGAAACCCCCGAAGGCCAGAATTATTCCCAGGCCAAGGGGAAATACCTGATCCTGCACGGCACGGCCGACACCAATGTCACCATGGATCAATTCGCAGCCCTGGCCAATCAATTCGAGCAATACGGCGTCGACCACGAAATGATTACCTACGGCGGTGCGCCCCATGCGTTTACCGTATTCGGCACCGACCGCTACCGGGCAGATGCCGACAAAAAATCCTGGAAGCGTTTTTTGGATTTTTTAAAAGAAACCCTGCAATAGGTCTTTACGCATAAGCGTTCATAGTAGAGATGGAGGCGTGTTCAAAAATTGGATTTTGGTTCAAGATCAAGGCGGGATTGCGCTTTAACCCGCAGGCATACCGAGGTATGCCGAGGACTTAAAGCACGAGACCAACGCCGATATTGGGCCAAAAGACTTTTTTGCCACGCCTCCGGTCAGGCGCGCCTGAATTGGACCAGCACCACCCCGATAATCACCAGCGCCATGCCGGAAAAGAAAAACAGCCCCAGATCCTGCTGACGGCTCAGCCAGCCCAGTCCGGCCAGCAGCGCTGTCAGCAACGCGGTGGCGGGTGGTTGCGCATTGGTGCAGATCGCTACTTCCACCGCACTCAGATCGTGCAGCATGGCATTCCATAGCAGCATCATGACCACACTGGTGATCACCGCCAGCCAGGCCAGCGAAAACCAAGCCTGAACCGGTATCGCCGCCATGGGCAGTGCGACCAGATTTCGTCCGGCGAGCGGCAGCGTCATCAGCGCCCCGAGGATCAGGCTCCAGGCGGTCACGGCGCGGGGATCATGTGTCCGGCAGGACTCCCGCGCCGCAATCGTGTAGATCGCCCAACTGAGCACGGCCCCTAAGATCCATAGATCGCCTGTCCGGATGCGATCAAATTCCGTTCCGCGCTCCCACGGCCGCAGGATAACCGCTGCCCCCGCCAGGGCCAGGCAAACGCCGATCAGCTTCGCCGGGGGCGGCATGCTTTTCAGGCGCAGGCTGTCCAACAGCAGGACCGCGAGGGGCGTCAATGCATAGAGCAGGGCCGGATGGCTGGGAACCGTGTATTGCAGCCCGCGGAGAAAACAATACTGATTGGCCGGTACCACCAAAAAACCCAGCCAGCAGAGGTAGCCCCATTCCCTCAGACTGAATCGCGGAACAGGAATGACCGTACCGGTCAGCAACAAAAATATCACCGCCGCCCCGGAAGCCCGCAACAGAGTCAAAACGGCGGGGTCGCCAAAACCGACCGCCGCGGCCTTGCCGAAGATATAGGTCGCCGATGCCAATCCCACATGCAGGGCCATCAGTCCGTAAAGCGTAGACCGGGAGAGTGTGGCGGACGGCGCTTTGGCTTCCGGAAAGTGGAGGAGTTGCTTCATGGGGCACGCTCTGCGTTCGGGGATGTCCGACCGGATTGATCCCATATCGTCAAAACGACGGCCACCAGAATCAACAGGCTGCCGATATAGCCAGCCGGCGAAAAGTATTCGCCCCACCAGAAAAAGGCCACCACCGCGGCCACCACCGGCTCCAATGTGGCGGCGATGGCCGCCCGCCCCGCTTCGAGGTGTTTAAGGCCGGCGTAGTAGCAGTGATAAGCCCCATAAGTGGACAGCAGGGCAATCCACAGCAACGCCCACCAGGCGGTTCCGGACTTCGGCGCCAGGTGCAGCCAGGGGACCAGGCAGGCGGCCCCCATCGGAAGGATATAGAAGAAAACCGTGGCCGCGGAATACTTGGCACCGAAGTATTTTCCGAATATGTAGTAGAGTGAATAGCAAAAACCCGCCACCAGTCCAAAGAACACGGCGGAAGCCGTCTCGCCCGATCCGCCGCCGAAACCGGTACCGGAGCCCAGTGAGACCAGCGACACCCCTGCCAGGGTCGCCGTCAGGGCCGCCCATTTCATGGGCGTCATTTTCTCTTTGAAAAACAAGGCGGCCAGCAGGGCCACCCAGGCCGGTGCCGTGTAGAGCAGTACCGATGCCAGAGCGGCGCCCCCTTTCTGGACCGCCAACTGGTAAGAACCGTAAAAAAGGAACACACCGGTCAGGCTGAACAATCCAAGGATCGGCAGGTCGGCGAGCGCCACCCGGACCTGCCGCTGCACGATCGCTTGGGGCCCGAAACAGCACCATGCCAGTACCGCCCGCCAGAACGCCACCTCGAGAGGGGGGACCCCCTCCTGGAACGCCAGCTTGGCAAAGGGTCCAATCAGTCCCCAGAGCGCGGCGGCCGCAAAGATGTAGACATAGCCTTTCAAAACTTTGATTCCTTCCCGGTGGCCGGTCAAAAAAGCCCCGCCAGCGCTGCCGCCGACGCGGCCGGTTGACAGCCTAAGGCGCCGGCCCTAGCATGGGCTCGGGCCGACAGCTGCCGATTGCAGGACATCGGCCCTATGTTCCGATGATGACGTAAAAAGAAACGGGGGCCACACCATGCGGAAATCCCAACCGGGCAAACACATCATCGACCTGACCCTGGTCAACCAACTCAATGCCGAAGGCTGCCCGGCCTGCGGCCACAAGTTCAACCTGGGCGATCCGGTCGTGGAGGCTTGCGGGGCCTGGGAAGGCGGCCCGCGCCTGATTCACGAACATGAAGCCATCTATGATGCCGCCAGTGGATCCTATATCGAAAAGCGCTGTTATGCGGCCCAACGCGGACGTATCGGCTGAGGGCAGGCAGGAGAGCTGTCGAAAGACCCGCTTGCAACGGGTGTTGACTTAGGGGTCCTGTTCGTCAAAACGGTGACGTCATGCGGGCGTCAGGGCGCCTGGCTGACAAGGCGGGAAAACCAAGGCCTATCCGCAATAGGCCGTGTTTTCACACCCCTGTCAGGCAGGATGCCTTGGCGACCGAAGGCCGTCGTATTTACGAAGTGGACCCCCTCAGGCCGTAAATACGGCCAGCAGCCCCTTGCGGGCGTTGACGTTTTGAAGGGTCACTTCGATGACCGCTTCGGGTTTCAGGCTCCGCCCGGCGTCCAAGGGCATATCACACTCCACCATATACTCCGTCAACAAAACCTGGTAGGCGTTCCTCCGCCGCTGCAAAACGATGGCTTCCGTCTTCTCACCCACCCGGCCTTCGAGATAGCGCAGCAGCCAGTAGTGGTGACGATGGTGCTGTACGCGGGAAACCGCCGCCATGGGCTGCTCGAGCTGCTGCATCAAAGCGTTGATCTCGTCCGTCGAATAGGGGCTCTCCAAACCCAAAGCGGCCCGAATCTGACGCTGGGTAATAAGATCGAAATACTTCCGGATCGGACTTGTGGCCGTGATGTAGGCATCCAGCCCCAACCCGGAATGGTGCTCGGGTGCGGTATCCAGAACAAAGCGATTCAGGCGACGCCGCTGCATCCAGTTTTGAAAAAGCGTCCCGTCGTTGCGCTTATAAAGGCGCTCTTTCGGCGCGGGCTGGGAGCGAAAGATGGCCGGCAGGCCGTTGTCGCGCAGAAACCGGGCCATGATCCAATTGGCCATGATCATCAGTTCCGACACCAGGAAGCGGGCCGGGCTTTCCCGGTTCAGGCGACTGAGATTCACCTCTCCCTCCTCGTCGATCCAGACATTGACATCCGGAAGCGTGATCTGCACCGCCCCCTGGTCCAGCCGAAATTCCCGGAAGGCCTCGGCGATGCGGCGCAAATTGATGATATCCGGATCCTCATCCGCCGCCAGGTTCACGTCGTAGTAGGTCCGTTGGTCGCGGACACGGATCCTGCTCGCACAGATGTCGTAGGATTGGATCGTGCCGAAGGGACTGACCTTGATGAAGGTCGAAATGGCGGGACGATTTTCCCCGGCCTTGAGGCTGCAAACCCCCTCGGAAAGCAGCGGCGGCAGCATGGGAATCCGGTGATCGGGCATATAGATCGAACTGCCCCGGGCAAGGGCTTCCATGTCGATGGGATCGCCTTTACGGACGTGCTGGGCCACGTCGACGATGTGTACCCCGATCAGAAAGGCATCCCCCAGGTCTTGAATGCTCAAGGCATCGTCGTAATCGAGGGTGGACTGGCCGTCGATGGTCATCAGGGGCAAATCCGTCAAATCACGGCGGGGTCCGCCGAAATCCATGGCTGAAGCCATCCGGCCGGCCTGCTCCAGTACGGCAGGGAGAAAGGCCTCGGGAATGCCTTCCCGCATGAGCTCGATGTTCTCGTCGAAATCCAGAATGCCCAGCTTTACCAGCCGCGGAAAGAGATCGTCCGGCTGTTCGGCCCCGCACACCGCTGCAATGGCCCGACCGATTTCATGGAACGGGCTGTCTTTGCCCAAAATGCAGTAGGATTTTAAAATGGCCGCGAATTCGGCGGTCTGGCCCCCGTTCCGGGCCGCCTTGGCCTGCACGGGGTCGGCCAGCGCCTGCTGCAGCCACGCGCTGCCGTCCTGGATGAGTTGTCGGCGGCGGTCCGCCGCCTCTTCACGGGCGATCAGCTGCTTGACATGATTTTCCGAGTGGGGGAAAAACGCGTCGTTCTTGAATTTGAAGTAGAGACGATTGTCGAAAAAGGCGCGGATAACCGCCGATTCGTGGTCGCTGGTGACACTCCGGGGGAAACAGAAGGCGGTCATCGTCTCCAAGTCGATCCACTCCTGCTCGGAATTGAGGACTTCCCAGAGTTCGCGGATATCGACTTCCTGCATCAGGTCGTGACGATGGCTGGAAAGGCGCTTGAGCGCGTCGACGATCCGGTCGCGCCCCAGCGACAGATCCAGCCGCGCCGAACTCTGGTGGGAAAGACGATTCGGAGACAGGCTGACCTCGCGGGCATTCTCGGTCAGCAGCCGCAGCCGCTGCTGCTTGACTTCGAGAACGACAGCGCACAATATGCGCTGTTTATCAATGTATTCAACAACAAAACCGGATTCCATAACCGCTTAAAATATCAACCTGATTTTCTAAAGTCAATCGACGAAAAGGGGAGGACGGGAATTGTGGCGTTGATTTGCATGGCAATGCAAAACCCCGCCCCGCACCGGGGGGGTTCATTGACCGCATAGGCAACACGCCTTAGAGTTATGAATCTGCCCATGACATCGGTTTCCTGCTTCTTTAACGAACGGTCGTCCGCGATCGGGAAAAGATATCGTGACATCCCTGGATCTGATCAAACCCGCCATCATCGCGAATCGCTCCCGCATCCTCATAGGCTTGATCAGCCTGATCATCGTTGATTTCCTGCAACTGATCATCCCCCGCATCATCAAATCCGCGGTGGATGCATTGACCCTATCTCAAATTTCCTGGCAGGGCCTGTTGCACCATGCGCTCCTGATCGTCGGTGTCGGCCTGCTGATCGGCGGTTTCCGCTATGTCTGGCGGCGCTGCCTGCTGGGGACTTCCCGGCGGGTCGAAGAAACCGTGCGCAACCGCCTGTTTCGGCATCTGCAGACCCTTTCGCCCCGTTTCTTCGATACCGCCTCGACCGGCGACCTGATGGCCCATGCCACCAACGACATCAACCAGGTCCGCATGGCGACCGGCATGGGCATGGTCGCCCTCAACGACGCCATCGTCCTGGGAGCAGCCGCGGTGGGGTTCATGCTCTATATCAATGTGCGGCTGACCCTTTTCGTCCTTATCCCGGCACCGCTGATCGTCTTGGGGACCCGGTTTTTCAGCCGCCAGATGCACCGGCGCTACCAGACCGTCCAGAAATCCTTTGCCGATCTGACGGAAGTGGTGCGCGAACGGCTGGCCGGCATACGGGTGATCAAAGCCTACGGCTGGCAACAGGCCGCATCGATGCAAGGCCGTCCAGCAGACCTCCCGTGCGTACGTGCAGGAGAACCTGGGTCTGGTTCGCGTCACCGGCGCGTTCATGCCCATGATGGTACTGCTGACCAATCTCAGCATGGTGATCGTCATCGCTCTAGGGGGGCGCCAGACCATCCTGCAAAAAATTACGCCGGGTGATTTCGTGGCCTTCATCAGTTATCTCGGCCTGCTGACCTGGCCCATGATGGCCATGGGCTGGGTTACGAATCTGATTCAGCGGGGCCGGGCTTCGCTGAAACGCTTGAATCGCATCCTCGAAACCCGACCGCTCATTGTAGACCGTCCCGGGGCCGCGACCCGCATCACCCCGCCCTGCCGCCTCGCATTCCGGAAGGTATCGTTCCGCTACCGCCACGGCGACCGGGAAACGCCGTCTCCGCCCGTCCTGCAGGATATCGATCTGACGGTGAGGGCCGGGGAAACCCTGGGCATCGTGGGACCGCCCGGGGCCGGAAAAACCACCCTGCTGAACCTGATCCCCCGTCTGTACGATCCTTCCGAGGGAGGGATTCTTATAAACAGCATCGATTTGCGCGCTATTCGACTGGAAGTCCTGCGCGGTGCCATGGCGCTCGTTCCCCAGGAACCCTTCCTCTTCGCCACAACCATCCGTGACAATATCACCCTGGGGCGCGCGGTGAAACACCATCAGTTGGAGCAGGTTCTGGAACAGGCCGCCTTGACCCGCACCCTGGCCGCCTTTCCCCGCGGACTCGACACCCTGGTCGGCGAAAAAGGCGTGGTGCTCTCCGGCGGCCAGAAGCAGCGCATCGCTTTAGCCCGGGCCCTGTTGGTGGATGCGCCCCTCCTCATCCTGGACGACCCCATCAGCCAGGTGGACATGGCCACCGGCCGGCGCCTGATCCAAACCCTCGAACAACTCCAGGGGCAACGCTCGCTGCTGATTGTCTCGCACCGTTTATCGGCGGTTCGCCGGGCCGACCATATCATCGTTCTCGACCAGGGCCGCATCACCGCTGACGGTCCCCACGACGATTTGATCCGGGCCGGCGGCTACTATGCCGAAACCGTTCAGCTGCAAGCCGTTACGGAGGCCCTCGATGCAGCATGACATGGGGTATTTCGAAGAAGGGCAGTTGGACAAGCGCCGGGATCTGGGCCTGCTGCGTCGGCTTCTGCCGTTTATCGCGCCCTATCGCCGCATGCTGGCCGCCTCGATGGGCCTTGTCGTGCTGCTCACCGTGCTGGACCTGACCTTGCCCTACCTGACCAAAATCGCCATCGACCGCTATATCGTCCCCCGGCCTACGGCCGCAGCGACCTCGGACCACACTCCGGACGGCCATTGGCTGTCCCTTTCCGCCGACAACCCCGCCCTGCAAAGCTTCCGGCAGCGCCACCCCGGGATGCTGGTGCGGCGTAATGGGGGCTGGGCCCTTTCTTACGAGGATTTCGAGCGACTCGCCCCTGGAGAGCGCCACGCCCTGCGCCAGCCCCAACTCCATGGTCTTCTGGTGATTGCGGGCGCCTACCTGCTGCTGATCGTGATCGATTTCGTACTCAACTTCTTCCAGAAGATCATCATGGAAAAAACCGGTCATTTTGTCATGCATGATCTGCGCTTGGCGCTTTTCAGACACATGCAGGATCTCTCCATGACCTTTTTCACCCGCAATCCGGTGGGTCGTCTGGTGACGCGTGTCACCAACGACGTGCAGAATATGCACGAACTGTTTACGTCCGTCCTGTCCATGCTTTTCAAGGACCTGTTCCTGCTGTTGGGCATCGGGGGCGTCCTGCTGGTGATGAATTGGCGCCTGGCGCTGACCGCCTTCACCGTTCTGCCCCTGGTGGTCCTGGCCTCCTGGTGGTTTTCCCGTCGGGTGCGCTCGATTTTTCGTCTCCTGCGCATCAAGGTCGCCGAGATCAACACCCTTTTCGCGGAAACCATCGGCGGCATCCGGGTCATTCAATCCTTCCGGCGGGAAACCGACAATGAACGGAAATTTCGCACCCTGAACCACGAAAACTATCTGGCCGGCATGGAACAGATTCACCTCCTGGCCATTTTCATGCCCCTGGTGGAGGTGCTGGGGGTGATGACCGTGGCCATTGTCATCCTTTACGGGGGCGGCAGCATTCTTTCCCGTAATATGACCCTCGGGGTGCTGGTGGCCTTTATCTCCTATCTGCGTATGTTTTTCCGCCCCATCCGCGATCTTTCGGAAAAATACAACATTCTGCAAAATGCCCTGGCCTCGGCGGAGCGCCTTTTTCTTGTGCTGGACAGCCGGGAAACCCTCCCCCGACCCCAGAAGGCCCCCCCCATCGTTCCTGGGGCCGAAACGCCTATCTCCCAAATTGTGTTTGACAAGGTTTCCTTCAGCTATCTTCCGGGGGAAATCGTCCTGCACGATATCTCTTTCAGCGTCCAGGCCGGCGAAACGGTGGCCCTGGTGGGGCCCACCGGCTCCGGCAAGACCACCCTGACCCAGCTTCTGGGGCGCTTTCATCTGCCGAGCGCCGGCTGTATCCGCATCGACGGCAACGATATTCGTGATTGGCATCCGTACGCCCTGCGTGCCCGAATGGCACTTGTCATGCAAGAGCCTTTCCTGTTCTCCGGGTCCATCCGCGACAACATCCTGCCGGACAGCGAACATGTTTCCGACGAACAGCTTCGCAAGATCCTTTCGGATGCCAATTGTCTGGACATTGTGACGCGCCTGCCCCAGGGATTGAACACCGTCCTGTCCGAAGGCGGGGCCTCCCTGTCCAGCGGGGAGCGCCAGCTCCTGTCCATCGCCCGCGCCTTTGCCCGCCGGCCGGATATCATCATCCTCGATGAAGCCACCTCCTACATCGATTCGGAAACCGAAACCCGCATCCAGGAAGCCCTCCAGCGTCTCACCGGCGGCCGCACCACCTTTCTGGTGGCCCATCGTCTGTCCACCGTGCAGCAGGCCGACCATATCCTGGTGCTGCACCACGGCCGGATCATCGAAGCCGACACCCATGCCCGCTTGATGGAAAAGAAGGGGTTTTACTACCGCCTCCAGCACGCCCGGGGCTGATCCCTCGGCACATGCCGGCGTCCGCTCAGGCCGCCGCTCGCCCCCTCGGCGCGATGATTTGCCCTTGCCAAAAAACGCCTGTGGTGCTACAAGATGTGAGTTCTTTTCGAATGATGCGGACAGGGCGCAAACCCCACCCGAAGACCGCAGACATCAGACAACCCACCCGTTTTTCGTGGTTCTTACAATAGTTGACGTACCATCGTTTGAATTCGTTGTCCGTTTGGTCCAACAACTTAGAAAAAGGAGGAGAGGATAAATGGCTTACGATGCGGTTAATATGGCAGACTGGCAGATTTCCGAAGCGGCAGAAAAGAACATGCCCTCGCCCGATGAATGGCGCGAGAAACTCGGCTTGCAAGCGGATGAAATGCTGCCCATGGGGCGGCTCGCCAAGCTCGACTTCCTCAAGATCATCGATCGCCTGAAAAGCAAACCGGACGGGAAATACATTGAAGTGACCGCCATTACCCCGACCCCCTTGGGAGAGGGCAAGAGCACCACCTCCTGCGGCCTCATGGAAGGTCTCGGCAAGCGCGGCGTCAACGTGGGTGGTGCCCTGCGCCAGCCCTCCGGCGGCCCCACCATGAATGTCAAGGGCACGGCGGCCGGCGGCGGCAACTCCCTGCTGATTCCTATGACCGAATTCTCCCTGGGCCTCACCGGCGACATCAACGACATCATGAACGCCCACAACCTGGCCATGGTGGCCCTGACCTCCCGCATGCAGCACGAGCGCAACTACAACGACGAGCAGCTGGAACGCCTCACCAAGATGCGCCGGCTCGACGTCGATCCCACCCGCGTGGAGATGGGCTGGATCATCGATTTCTGCGCCCAGGCCCTGCGCAACATCGTCATCGGTCTCGGCGGCCGTTTCGACGGTTTCACCATGCAGTCCAAATTCGGCATCGCCGTGGGTTCCGAGTGTATGGCCATCCTGGCCGTGGCCAAAGACCTGGCCGATCTCAAGGAACGCCTGAACAACATCACGGTGGCCTTCGACAAGAGCGGCAAACCGATCACCACCGGCGATCTCGAGGTGGGCAACGCCATGGCCGCCTTCATGCGCAACACCATCAACCCCACCCTGATGTGCACCGCCGAGTACAACCCCTGTATGGTGCACGCCGGCCCGTTTGCCAACATCGCCGTGGGCCAGAGCTCCATCATCGCCGACCGCGTGGGCCTCAAGCTGTTCGACTACCACGTCACCGAGTCCGGTTTTGCGGCCGACATCGGCTTCGAAAAATTCTGGAACGTCAAGTGCCGCTTCTCCGGCCTGAAACCGCACGTATCCGTGCTCACCTCCACCATCCGGGCCCTGAAGATGCACGGCGGCGGGCCCAAGGTGGTTGCCGGCAAGGCGCTTGACGATGCCTATACCAAAGAGAATCTCGAACTGGTCGAAAAGGGCTGCGAGAACATGGTCCACATGATCGGCGTGATCCGCAAGGCCGGCATCAACCCGGTGGTCTGCATCAACCGCTTCTACACCGACACCGACGCCGAGTGCGCCATTGTACGCAAGGCGGCCGAAGCGGCCGGCGCCCGCTGCGCCGAGTCCAAGCACTGGGAAAAGGGCGGCGACGGGGCCCTGGAATTCGCCGATGCCGTCATCGACGCCTGCAACGAGAAAAACGACTTCGACTTCCTCTACCCGCTGGACATGAAGCTGCGCGACCGCGTCGAAACCATCGCCAAAAATGTCTACGGTGCCGACGGCGTGGACTGGGCTCCCGAGGCCAATGCCAAGGCCGAAATGTTGGAGAGCGATCCCAAATACGCCGATTTCGCCACCATGATGGTCAAGACCCACCTCTCCCTGACCCACGACCCGGTCAAGAAGGGTGTGCCCAAGGGCTGGCGTCTGCCGATCCGCGACGTGTTGATCTATTCCGGCGCCAAGTTCCTCTGCCCCTGTGCGGGGACCATCAGCCTGATGCCCGGCACGAGCTCCAACCCGGCCTTCCGCCGCGTGGATGTCGATCCGGAAACCGGCAAGGTAACGGGGCTCTTCTAACCCCCTAAGTAAATAGACGGCACCGGCCTACGCCGGTGCCGTTGGATAGTTCGACCACGGCCCGGAAGGTTTTCCGGGCCTTTTTCTTGACGGCGCGGGTACGTCCATCGTGCGACCGTCAACGGCTGAATTGTGTCGGAAACCTATGGCCCAACGCGTCCTGCTCATCAACCCCTACTACCCCATCACCGAAACGCCTTCGCCGCCTCTTGGTCTGGCCTACCTGGCCGGCGCCCTGGAAGCGGCCGGCGTCTCCGTTCAAATCCTCGACCTGGTGGTCATGCCTAAAAACGCTACAACCCTTAGCGAGGCGATAAATGGTTTTCAGCCGGACATGGTGGGGGTCACCGCCGTCACCATGAGCGCGGAAACGGCCTTCGCCCTGGTCCGGGAGGTCAAAGCCATCGCGCCGGAAGTCCTGACGGTCATGGGCGGCCCCCATGTGACGTTCAGCACGGAGGCCACCCTGGCCGCCGTGCCGGCACTGGATGTCATCGTCCGCGGGGAAGGCGAACGCACCCTCCTGGACCTGCTGGCCGAAAGCGATCCGGGACGATGGGGACGGATTCCGGGGCTGGCCTTCCGCGAAAACGGGGGAATCCGCCACACCCCCTGGCGGGAACCCGAAACCGATCTGGGCCGGCTGCCGGACCCCGCCCGCCACGGCCTGCCCCTGGGGCGCTATCGCACCCTGGGCATGCCGGTCAGCGTCACCACCAGCCGCGGCTGTCCTTTCCAGTGCGCGTTCTGTGTGGGACGCCGAATGGTGGGTGCCCGGGTGCGCTATCGCCCACCCCTGCGCGTGGTGGAGGAAATCGCCGGTCTGGCGGCCCTCGGATTTCGCCAGGTCAACCTGGCCGACGACCTCTTCACCGCCAACCCGCGCCACTGCCTGGCCATCTGCGACGAGATCCTGCGCCGGGACTTGACCATCCGATGGTCGTCCTTTGCCCGGGTGGACACGGTATCGGTGGCGCTCCTGACGCGCATGCGCGAGGCCGGCTGCCATGCCGTCAGTTTCGGGATCGAATCCGGCTGTCCCGACATTCTCAAACGGGTCCGCAAAAAGATCACCCTGGCCCAGGTGGAGGCGGCCGTCGCCATGTGCCGCCAGGCCGGTATGGAGGCGCATGCCTCCTTCATTCTGGGTCTGCCCGGAGAAACGCCGGACACCCTGGAGCAGACCATGTCCTTTGCCCGGCGCCTGGGCGAACAGGGCCTCTCTTACGGGTTCCACCTGCTGGCCCCCTTTCCCGGAACGGCCATCGGCGACGATCCCGAGTCCTTCGGCCTGCAGGTGCTGTCCCGCCACTGGCCCGACTACCACGCCAACCGGGCCATTTGCCTGCCCCACGGAATGGACCCGGCAGGCCTGGACGCCATCGCCGAAGAGTGGCAGGCGCGCTTTCTGGACTACCTGGCCGATATCCAGAAACGGATGCCCTCGGGAGACGCCTCGGAAGAAGAAGCCGCCCTGATCCACAACATGAACCGCACGGCAATCCTCTACGATATGATGATGGCCGGTGTCCTCGAGAAACTCGCCCCCGCTGCCGATCAGGAAGGGGGCGCAGGCCATGACGATACGAGGGCCCTCGACGCCCTGTCGCACCATGTCGCCCGGCAGATGCCCGACTGGTCCCGCAACGCTATCCGCGATGCCCTCGGTCACGCCTGGCAGCGGGACGGTCTGCGTCGGGAGTCCACCCCAACGGGGCAGACCATGTGGCACTGGGTCGATTATCTTTCGGATGCCTGACATCGGACAATGGATGAGCAAGGATGGTCATGCTGGCATTAGATCTCAGGCGCCACTGCATCGAAACCGCCATCCGGCACCGCTATAATGCCGCCGTGCAGACCTACTTCAAGCAGGAAGAAGAGCGTCCCATGCTTGAGAAGGAAATCGCCCTGCTGCTGGAAGCCCTGGAGACGCTGGACTTTCCCGCCCTGCGGAGCACCTATCCCGCCCTGGCAGGATCGACAGCGGCCCGCATCACCCTGTCCAAAGATCCCGCGGGACCGTTGACGATGACCATCGACGGCCGTCCCCTCCCCAATCTCGCCCAACGCAAAACGCCGCAGCGGTCATAAAACCGCCTGCGGCGTTCATTCAGATCACTCGTCAGGAAAAATCTTTAGGGTATCGGATTCCGAAATGAGGATGTTTCCGTCTTCGGTTTTCAGGTTCCCCTTTGTCCCGCGCCGAGCATCGACGATGTGGCCGGATAAAAGCGCGCGGACTGTCTGAGTCCGCCGTAGCCTTGGCGAAGGCGGGCGAGTCTCCGCGCGCTCCGGCCGTGTCGGCGACGCGCAGGGCAGCGCGTAGCGCCGCGGGACACGGGCGTCTGAAGCCTGTCACGCCGAGGCGTGATTGGTTCGTTTTCTTCCACGCGGAAGAAAATGAACCTATATATGATCTCTGCCCAAGTCCAAAAAGCCCTTGAGGCCCTCCCTTATCGTTTGGGAGTATAAATGATACTAAGCTTTGCCCTGCTCCTCGTCCCGCAGCACCCGCCGCAGCACCTTGCCCACGTTGGAGGTGGGGATTTCATTGCGGAATTCAATCAGTTTGGGCCGTTTGTAGCCCGCCATGTTCTCCTTGCAGAAGGCTACAATCTCTTCTTCCGTGCAGGATTCCCCTTCTTTGATTTTGATAAAGGCCTTGACGGTTTCACCGCTTTTGGCATCCGGTACGCCCACCACGGCGGCCAGTTCCACCTTGGGGTGGGTGAACAGAATGTCTTCCACCTCCCGGGGGTAGACATTGAAACCGCCCACCAGGATCATGTCCTTTTTGCGGTCGGTGATGACGATGTAGCCGTCTTCGTCCACGTGGCCGATGTCACCGGTCAGGAAATAGCGCCGGCCGTCGAATTCCCGGAAAACCTCGGCGGTTTCGGCCGGCTTGTTCCAATAGCCCTTCATGACCTGCGGACCGCAGATCGCCACTTCGCCGTCCTCGCCCCGGGGCACTTCGACCTCGCTGGTCTCGACGTTCAAGATTTTAACGTCCGTACCGGGCATGGGAAAGCCGATGGAGCCGATCTTGCGCGTTTCCCGGAAGGTGGGGTTGGAGGTCGCCACCGGCGCCGTCTCGCTCAGGCCGTAGCCTTCGAAGATGATCGCCCCGGTCTTGTCCTCGAACCGCTTGCAGACTTCGGGCGGCAGGGGGGCCCCGCCCGAGAAGCACCCCATCAGGGAGGTGAGGTCGTATTGGTCCAGCAGGGGGTGGTTGGTGAAGGCCACGAAAATGGTCGGCACGGCCGGCATCAAGGTCGGCCGCTGTTTCTGGACCATCTTGAGGACTTCGGTAAAGGGCGGATCCCCGGCCCGGGGGTCCGGCACGCAGATCAAACGGCTGGCGGAGGCACAGGCCGACAGCATGGCCACCGTCATGCCGAAGCTGTGATACCAGGGCAGAACCCCGAGATAACAATGGTACCCTCCTTTACGGATGCCTTCCCGCGGCGCCCCTTCCCCGTAATCCAGCCTCGCCCAGGCATCCAAGGCTCGCAGGTCATAGAAGAAATTGGAATGGGTCAGGGCGGCCCCTTTGGGGACCCCTGTGGTTCCGCCGGTGTAGATGATCAGGGCCAGGTCTTCCGAGGGGTTGATGTCCACCGCCGGGGGAGAAGGCTGGGCGCTGCTGACCACGTCGTCGAACATCAGATGCCCGGGGGCGTGTTGCGGTGCCTGGGGAATCTTGCCCAGCAGCCCGCCGATGAACCCTTTCAGCCAGGGCAAATAGGATTTAACGTTGCAGATCACCACCGTTTCCACGTCGGTGCCCTGGACGGCTTTCTCCGTGGTGGGATAGAACTGGGGGTGATCCATGCAGAACAGGGCCTTGGCCCCGGCGTCCTTGAGCTGGTAGTTGAGTTCGGCGGGGGTGTAGAGGGGATTGCAGGTGACGCAGACAGCGCCGGCTTTCAGGATGCCGAAATAGATGGCCGGATAGTGGGGCAGATTGGGAAGAAATATGGCGACCCGGTCGCCCTTGCGAATGCCTTTGGCGTGCAGAAAGTGGGCGATCCGATCGGCCGTGTCCTTGACCTGGGCAAAGGTTCGCGTGGCATCGTTGAATACGGTATAGACCTGGTCGGGGTAGTCACGGGCCGCCTCATCCAGCACAGTGAACAACGGCTTTTCGTAGTCGGAAACCTCGAAGGGCACGCCTTCGGGCCAGTTCGGGGTGGGCCAGGGGGCTGATGTCATCGCGTCCTCTCCTATCGCTTGGGGTTATTCCAGATATATCGCCCAGGGGGATCGTCCGTTCCGACCGATCCCGATCAAAGGCCATCGACGGGCATGGCCGTCTCGAAGGGATAATCTACTCGCAAAAAATTAGAAGACGGCAGCCGAACGGCTGGCTGACCCTAAATATCGAACCATCACTAACTGGAAGAAAAGCCTACATTTCTTTTCAGAAAGCGCTGAAACTGTCAAGCGAAATACTTCTATCGCAGAGTTTCCGCTGCTTTGACACCAGGGATCATTCCGGCATGACATCCCCTTCGGCCGGTTGCAAAGTCCAGGGGTCCGCGTCGCGCCAGGCGGGGAATTGACGGCGGTAGTCTTCCAGGAGTGCAAGGTCCAGTTCTATCGTATGGACAACCTCGCGATTCGCGGCGTGATACATGACCTCTCCCAGAGGGTCCAGCACCATGGAATCCCCGGCGTAGGCGTGGCCTTTGCCGTCGCGCCCCACCCGGTTGACCCCGATCACATAAGCCTGGTTTTCGATGGCCCGGGCTTTTAACAGGGCCATCCAGTGGACCGCCCGTGCCGCCGGCCAATTGGCCACGAAGAGGGCCACATCGTATGCGGGGCCGACATTGCGGGTCCAGACGGGAAAGCGCAGATCGTAGCAGATGAAGGGCCGCACGCGCCAGGGTCCGATGGTGACCGTCAGATGGCGGCGGCCGGCGCCGTAGACGTGGTGCTCGCCGCTCATCCGGAAAAGATGACGCTTGTCATAATAATCGAGCGTCCCGTCCGGCGTCGCCCACAGCAACCGGTTGTAGACCGCGCCGGCCTCGCCGATTATGAGGCTGCCTGTCAGGTGAACCTTCATCTGAACGGCTTGGTTGCGCAGCCATTCCACCGAAGGGCCGTCCATGGTCTCGGCCAGACGGGGGCCGCCCATGCTAAACCCTGTCGTAAACATCTCCGGCAGCACCACGAGGTCGGGCGCGCCATCCAAGGCGGCCAAGTGCTCATCGAAGCGGATCCGGTTGGCCGCGGGGTCTTCCCAGGCCAGTTCCGTCTGCACAAGGGCGATCTTCAGATGCGGCATAGCTTGTCGGCGGCCTCCTTTAGAGTGGTGTCGTTCTTGGCGAAACAAAACCGCAGCACACGGTGGTCGTCCCGTCCGTGATAAAAAACCGACGGGGGAATCGCGGCCACGCCGTGTTCGACGGTCATCCGGCGCGCAAAGACGGTGTCGGGCTCGTCGCTGACGGCGGCGTAATCCACCATCAGGAAATAGGTCCCTTCACAGGCCAGGGTCCGCAGCCGGGACAAACGAAGGAGCGCGCGAAAGCGATCTCTTTTCTTCTGGTCAGACCGACGTCGGGCAGTTTGCGGGTCAGAGTGATGGCCACGGTTTTCCGATCGCTCGTGTATCAGGCCATGGCGTTCAGGGAGTCTTGGCACCCAAGGCCTCCGCCGCCTTTCGGATGGCATCGTAGACCGCCATCGGACTGAGCCCATTATTAGCGCCGATCGCCTTGATCGTCAATTCCGGCTGGGCTGCGATACCATCACCCTGAAGCGCTTGGGTCAGTTCGGTGACCGGCAGGGCATAGCTTTGACATAGGGCGGCCAGGGTCTTGTTGCCGGTTCCAGGCGGCGGATTGACCGGGAGGCCCTGCGCCGGAGCAGGCGCAGCAGCCTTCTGCATCATCTGAAAAATGGCCTGGGGGGGCCGATTGTTCTGGCGCGCAATGTCCTGCACGGTCGCCTGCTCGCTGTCGAAACGGATGCCGGCGGCTTTCAGGGCCGCGAGCGCCGTCGGGAGGTCCAGATCGGTTCGGCGGGCCAGCTGGCGCAGGGGGGACAATTCGGCATGCCCGTAAGGCGGTTCGCCGTACTTGGCCGCCGCGGCATCCTTGAAATGGGTATTGAGCAGAAGCGGCCAGTTGAAAGGCGGCACCGCCAGAAGGGTGCCGACGAGGATGGCCAGGGTAAGGACGAGGGCCGCGTTGAAGTCCGGCGTAAAAACACGCACCCGGCGGGCCTTGTCCTTGAGATAGGCCACAATGGCCTTCCAGTTGTAGTAGATATGCAGGCCTAAGGTCAGCAGGAAGAGCAGTCCCATATTGATATGGAGATCGCCCCAGCGGGTCTTGTCCAGTCCCAGCAGGGTCCAGTCCGACCAGTAGGCCACCCGGCCTTGGGGAACGATGTAGAGCACGAGGCTCGTCACCACCATGCCGACAAAGGCCAGCAGGGCGGTCAAAGAGGTGATCTTGCGCAGCGTCATGGTCATCCTATTCCTTTACAAAGAGAAAGCGGCCGACCGGCCGCTTTAGTGTCACACGTTTTCCAACCGAAGAGGCGTCAATCCTCCGGAAGGGAAAAGCGCCAAGCACAGTACCAGTCCTCCGGATGGGGATCGGGCGGGCACCCGATACATTCCGTTTGAATGCGGGCGTCGAAGGCCCGCGCAAAATAAGTATACTCCACAAGCCCTCCCGATTTGCAGGGATAGTCGTCCAGATCTTTGCGTTTGCGGGCGACCTGGACCCGGCATTCGTCCATCCGGAAGATGAAGGCCCGGGGGCCGTCGTCCTCAAAGGACTGGCGGTTGATGCGCCCGTAGACCCTGAAATTGAGCGCCTGTTTGAGGCCTTCCAGTCCCGGTTTCAGGTCGGATCCCAGAAAGCGCCGGATGGACCAGGCTTCGAAAGGCGAGAACTGGGCCCAGCAGGAATCGTTGCAGCGTTTGGCATCGTTCATGCCGTGCGTAAATTCCACGGCCTGGAACCAGACCCCGTCGTTGGCCAGCCAATTGACGGCCACGCTGTCCAGCAGGCCCTCAAGGGTTTCGGGCGCCAGGTCCAGAAGGGGTTTGGGCAGACCGTCTTCCAAGTCGAATCCCAGGACTTTCCCCAGGCGCTTGAGCTGAATGCCGATGCTGCGCTGGGAGGCTTCCGCCAGAACCGCGTAGGCCTGCTCGGCCGGCAGTTGATGGCGTACCTCCCCATACCACATGGCATAATGCATCATCGTGCGGTGCAGGTAGTCCATTACGAGGCGCGCTTTGTCCTTATGAGCCAGATTGTCGATGCCGGTTACAGTTTGCGATGTCATAGAGGCCCCCTTCCCGATGCCGTTTCTACGGTTCAATCATATAATTTTTTATATCAAGAAAAAGTCTCAATCCACCTGCAGATCCCGCAAATTGGCATAATAGTCCAAAGCCTCCGGGTTTCGCAGGGCATCCTTGTTGGTTACCGGCTTGCCGTGGATGACTTTGCGGACGGCCAGCTCCACCTTTTTCATGTTGAGGGTGTAGGGCACGTCGGGTATGGCCAGGATTTTGGCCGGCACGTGCCGGGGGGAGGCGTTGGCCCGGATAGTGGCCCGAATCCGCTTCTTAAGGTCGTCGGTCAGTTCGTGGCCCGGTGCCAATTGGACGAAAAGTATGACGCGCACGTCGTTTTTCCAGTTCTGCCCCACCACCACGCAGTCGGCAATCTCCTCGATGGCGTCCATCTGGCGGTAGATTTCGGCCGTCCCGATGCGCACGCCGCCGGGGTTGAGGGTGGCATCCGAGCGGCCGTACATGATGACCCCGCCCCGTTCGGTGACGACGATGTAGTCGCCGTGCCGCCAAATTCCGGGGTACATATCAAAATAGGCATCATGATATTTCTTCATCTCGGGATCGTTCCAGAAGTAAATCGGCATGGAGGGGAAGGCTGCCGTGCAGACCAGTTCGCCCTGTTGCCCGATGACGGGCTGTCCGGTTTCGTCAAAGGCTTCCACCTTCATGCCCAGGCCGCGGCACTGCAGTTCCCCGGCATAAACCGGTCCCATGGGATTGCCCAGGGCAAAGCAGCCGTTGAGGTCCGTGCCCCCCGAAATGGAGGCCAGCTGGAGATCTTGCTTGACGTGTTCGTAGACGAATTCGAAGCCCTCGATGGACAGGGGAGATCCCGTTGACAGAACGGCCCGCAGACGGCCCAGATCGTAGGTTTCGCCCGGCCTGACGCCGGAGGCCTGCAACGCGGCGATATAGCCCGCACTGGTGCCGAAGACCGTGATGCCCACTTCTTCGGCCAGTTCCCACAGAGCCCCCGGGTGGGGATGAAAGGGGTTGCCGTCGAAAAGGACCAGCGTGGCCCCGGTCGACAGGGCGCAGGTCAGCCAGTTCCACATCATCCAGCCGCAGGTGGTGAAGTAAAAAATCGTGTCATCCCGGGTAAGGCCGGTGTGCAGCACCAACTCCTTCATCTGGTGCAGCAGGATGCCGCCGGCGCTCTGCACCATGCACTTGGGCAGGCCGGTAGTGCCCGAAGAGTACATGATGTAAAGGGGATGCATGAACGGCAGCTGTTCAAATACCAGGTCGGCGCCTGCGTAGGGCGCCGTATAATCATCCCAGAGAATGGCCTTGGGAAGAGCGCTGATATCCGGATTATCTTCGGTGTAGGGCACCACCACGACTTTTTCGATGGAGGGCAGTTGGGTCAAAATATCGGCGATCCGAGCCAGGCTGTCGATGGCCTTGCCTTTGAAGGCGTAGCCGTTGGCCGTGAACAGCACCTTGGGCTGAATCTGGCCGAAGCGGTCCAGAACGCCCTTCCTACCGAAATCCGGTGAACAGGAAGACCAGGTGGCCCCCAGGGAGGCCGCCGCCAACATGGCAATGATGGTCTGGGGCATATTGGGCATGAATCCCACCACCCGGTCGCCCGCCGTGACGCCGTTCTCCTTCAGGGCGGCGGCCGTTTGGGCCACCGCCCCATATAGGTCGGCATAGGTAAGGCGCACCGTCGGCCGGTCTTCACCCTTGAAAATGATGGCCGTGCGGTCGTCCCGGTAGCGCAGGAGATTTTCGGCGAAATTGAGTCGGGCCCCCTCGAACCATTGGGCACCGGGCATCTTGTAGGCGTCGTCCACCACCTGGTCGTAGGCACGTGCGGCGCGGATGTCCATGAACTCCCAGATGGAGGCCCAGAAATCGGAAATGTTTTCCACCGACCAGTGGTACAAATCGTCATAGGTGGCAAACTGTTGCTGGTGACGGCGGTTTACCAACTGCATGTACCGATACATGTTGCTTTTCTTGATCTGGTCTTCCGTGGGTTGCCAGAGCAGCTTGGCCATGACACGCTCCCTTCCTCGTTTTGACGCAGACCCGGTCCGCGGTACACATCCCCAAGCGCCCCGGTCATCCGAGGCGTCCGGGAGGACGGCCGGAATCCATCAATGCCCGTAAAGCACCGCCACGATTTTGGCCTGACCGGTTTTGGCGGCGATCAGGTGTGGGGTGGTGGACAGGTAGTAGACGCTGTCGCCCGGCGCAAGCTCGAAACGGTCCTCGCCCACCTGCATGGCCACCGTCCCTTCCAGCACATAGATGAACTCCTCCCCGTCATGCACGGACAGCTCGCCGCCGGGGTTTTCCTCCAATTGCACCAGGAGGGCCTCCATGTGGCGCCCTTTCACCTCCGGGGCCAGGCTTCTGTAAGTATACAGCTGCTGGGTACCGCCCCGTCCGGTGGAGCGCGCAACGACCCGCTCCTCCTGGCGTCGTGTAATGGAGTAGAGCCGGTCGCCCACGCCGGAGACCAGCCGGCCGAAGGCGCTGTCCAGCGCCTTGGACAGCCGGATGGCTGTTCCCAGTTGGGGGTAGACCTCCTGCTTTTCGATCTTGTCCAGCAGGTCTTCGTCGAAACCGGTCAGATTGGAGAGCTCCGCCAGGGACAGGCCCTTGGATTCCCGCAGCTTGCGGACCCGGTTGCCGATCTCCTCCATCCCTTCGGTTTCGGGGGCGTCGATCTTACCCGTCAAATCCTCAAAATAGTCTACGTTGATGTGCGGTTTGTCTTCTTTGCTTTTCATGGATCACTCCTCGATGGTGGTCGTCCACCGTATGTCGGTTCGAACTCAGGCCTTGGGGCGCAGATGCTCCGGTAGCACGGCTTGCTCCCCCCACCCCTCGGGCAGCTTCTGATCCGGTGCTTCGCCAAAGCGCGTCTTGACTTTGGCCAGCCCGGGGCGGGCGAACTTGGGATGGCCCTCCGTCTGGGTGCGCCCGTTGATCGCCGCCTCGCTGCGCAGCCGATGGCCGGCGGTGCGCTCCATCTGACGACCCAGCCAGAGAATCCGGTCCACGTCGTAGCCGTGCTCGATGCCCATCTCATCGATCTGCACCAGGGTGTCTTCGAGACAGACCAGCCCCACATAGCGTGGATCATTGTAGTAGTAGTCCCCCGTGCCCGGCACGGGGCAGTCGTCCAGGAAGTTGGCGGGCTGGCCGCCCATGCCCCCCAAAACCGCTTCGAAATGGGTAATCCCGGCCTGCAGGGCCGCCAGTACCGAGGCCGAGGCCACCCGCTTGGTTTCGTGGAAATGGGCGATATGAACGCGGGTGTCCGGGATCGCGTCCAGAATCATGGAAAAATAGCGGTAGACCTCCGGCGCCGAGGCGCTGCCGTCGTGGTCGGCGTGCTCGATGTCCGAAGCGCCGATTTCGAGAAAGCGTTTGGTGAACTCCACGGCGTCCTCGAGCTTGGTGGCCCCCATGATGGGACTGCCCCAGATGGTGCTCACCGTGCCGCACATCTTCATGCCGGCGTCCCGGCATTTGCGGATGGCCCGCTCGCACTCCTTCCAGTAGTCGGGCAGGGAGGTGCCGGAATTGGCGAAGTGGTGCTGCTCTTCGGTGGAAACCATCATCAGGCAGCGATCGGGCCCGATGCCTTTCTCCCGTAGCGCAATGGCCCGCTCCACCGCTTTTTCGCGGATGGTGACGGCCGTGATGGTGATGTCATCATAGTTGATGCCGCGCTTGGCGCATTTGCTGCGGAACCGGTCCCCGCGCAGGTAGCCCAGCACCTCCTCGGCATCGCTGAACTGGGGCATGAGGTAGGGGTTGCCCAGATTGGTCACTTCGATGTTGCGGCAGCCGGCAAAAACCATTTCTTCGGCATAAAAGATCTTGGCCCGTGTGGAAATAAATTTCTCCAGGTGCTGAAAACCGTCCCGCACCGTAATGTCGCCGATGGTCACCTTGCGCGGCATGCGGGGAAAAATTTTCCAGTAGTCATATTCGGTCATTGGGTCATCCTCCTTCGAATGCTTTACCATTTCGATTTGATGGTACGGTTAAAAACGGAAATTCCCGAAAGCCGGATCGCCGATCTCCCGCAGGGTGCTGACCTCGAAGGCCATGGCCAGCCAGTCGCGGATTTCGGCAAACTTGAGCACCCGGTCGCTGAGCAGACGGGCACCGCAGTAAAACGGATGGGCCTCGCCGTCGTATTTTTCGATCATCTTGTCGCGGAAAATCTGCTTTTCTTCCTCGCTCATGGGGTTGCCCTTGGCTTCGCGCTTGCGTTCTTCGATGGAAAGCAGCACGCCGGCGGCGCTGCGCCCGCTCATGACCGAAGTACGCGAGCGCATGGTATGGAAGAGAAAGTGCGGCCGATAGGCTCTTCCGCACATGCCGTAGTTGGCGGCCCCGTTGTCCGGCCCGATGACGAGCTGGATGCGCGGTACCTGGGCGCAGGACACCGCCCGCACCATGTCGGCCCCGTATTTGCCGATGCCCATGTGCTCCGATTCGGAGCCCACCATATAACCCGGCGAACTCTGGATGAAGAGCAGGGGGATCTTCTCCTGACTGCAGCGCACGATCCACTCGGTGGCCTTGCGGGCGGCCTCCACGAAAATGATGCCCACTCCGTTGGAGGCGATCACCCCCACCGGCAGACCCTTGATGCGCAGCTTGCCGGCCACGATGTTGTCCCCGCGCCCCGGGGCGTAGTCCCGTTTGTACTCGGAAAACATGCTGTCGTCCGCCAGGCACTGGAGCACGCTGCGCACGTCGATCCCCTTGTGGATGACCGCCGGCATGCCATCGTAGAGGGTCTCCACCGGAACGGCGGGCGGACGCTCTTCGAAACGCTGAATCCTGACCTGCTGGGGTTTTTCCAGGCACAGGATCTCGCGCACCCGGGCAATGGCGTCCTCCTGGGAGGTGCAGAAATGGTCCGCCCCGCCGGAAACCTGGGTGTGAACCCGGGCGCCCCCCAGGTCCTCGGCCGAGATCACCTCGCCGGTGGCCATCTTTACCAAGGGCGGACCGCCCAGGAAGGAATAGGCCTTCTGGTCGATCATGACCGACTGGCAGGCCATAAAGACGATATAGGCCCCGCCGGCCGTGTTGCCCCCGGTGCTGAGGGTGATCTGCTTGAGCCCCATGGCCGACATGCGAGCCATGTTGTAGAACATGGACCCGAAATGCTGGTCGTCGGGAAAGACTTCGGCCTGCATCGGTAAAAATGCGCCCCCGCTGTCGGCGATGTAGACGCAGTTCAGCCCGCAGCGCTCGGCAATGGCCTGGGCCCGCATGTGCTTTTTGAGCGTGATGGGGAAATAGGTGCCCGCCTTGACCCGGCTGTCGTTGGCGAAAATCATGGTCCAGTTGTTGTAGATCTTGCCGATCCCGGTGACGACGCCGCCGCAGGGCACGTCCTCCACCCCGGGATAGCCCATGCCGAAGCCGGCGATGCGGCTCAGCTCGAAAAATTCCGTGCCGGGGTCGATCAGCTGCCCGATAAGTTCCCGGACCGGCCGTTTGCCCTGTTTGACCAGGCGGTCGATGGCCTTCTGTCCGCCGGGGTTGATGGCGGCCTGCGCCTGTTGATCCAGCTTCTGCTCTTCGTTCAACCAGAATGTACGGTTGTCGACGGTCTGCGTGGTGGCCGTTGCGGTCATGATTCCTACTCCCCCTTGTAGACGGGTTTGCGTTTTTCACGGAAGGCGGCCAGTCCCTCCAGCCGGTCCTGGGTGGGAATGGTGACCCAATAGGCATTGGATTCGATGGCCAGCCCGGTGTGAAGGTCGGTTTCCAACCCGTGATTGATGGCGTATTTGGCCTGTTCGATGGCGATGGGTCCGGTTTCGCAGATCTCGGCCGCCATCGTGCGGCAGGCCTTCAGCAGATCGCCGGGTGGGCAGACCTGATTGACCAGTCCCATGGCCAGGGCCTCGGTCGCCGGCACCCGCTTGCCCGTGAAAATAAGTTCCTTGGCTTTGCCGCGGCCGATCAGGCGCGGCAGGCGCTGGGTGCCGCCCGCCCCGGGAATGATGGCCAGCCGGGTTTCGGTCAGCCCCATGCTGGCGGTTTCGGCGGCCAGGCGGATGTCGCAGGCCAGGGCCAGCTCGGTGCCGCCCCCCAGGGCTATGCCGTTGATAGCGGCGATGACCGGCTTGTTCAGGTCTTCGATAGCGGTAAAGAGATTGCGGATCGTATGGATAAAACGCTTTACCTCCAGCGGTGCCAGGGTGGCCCGCTCTTTTAAGTCGGCGCCGGCGCAAAACGCCTTGGGCCCCGCCCCGGTAATGATCACCACCCGGATCTCCGGTCGAAACCGAAGCGCTTCCACAGCCCCCTGCAGTTCGAGAAGCAGCGCAAAATTGAAGGCGTTCATGCTCTCGGGCCGATTGAGAGTCAGGACCGCCACCGCATCCCTTTCCTCTATAAGAAGGTTTTTTTCTCCCATCGATGTCTCCTTTGGCATCATTCCAAATTTGGGGCGATCTTTTGGAGGGCTGGCGTTTAAGGCGCCGGCCCCCGAAACGGTTACGCGGTCATCAGGCGGTTTCGATGGTGGCCTCGGCCTGACGCCCCAGGGACTCCGTGGCCTGCTCCCGCAGCTTGTATTTCTGGATCTTGCCCGATGCCGTGGTGGGATAGTCCTCCACGAAAAAGATATGCGCCGGAATCTTGTGAAAGGCGATTTTGTCCCGGCAATAGGCCTGAATCGCCTCGGCGGTGATTTCCTCACCCGGCTTGAGCATGATCGAGGCCGCCACCTCCTCCCCGTATTTGCGGCTCGGCACCCCGTAGACCTGGACATCCCTGATCGCGGGATGGGTATAGAGGAATTCCTCGATCTCCCGGGGATAGATGTTCTCTCCCCCGCGAATGATCATGTCCTTGATTCGGCCGGTGATCCGGCAGTTGCCGTTTTCGTCCATTACCGCCAGATCCCCGGTATGGAGCCAGCCGCCGGCATCGATCGCCTTGGCGGTGGCCTCGGGCATTTTGTAATACCCCTTCATCACATGGTAGCCGCGGGTGCAGAGTTCTCCTTGTTCACCGGGAGGCAGCTCCTGGTTAACGGCATCGACGATCTTGACCTCCACGTTGGGCAGGGCCCGGCCCACCGTGCCCACCCGCAGCTCCAGCGGATCGTCGCGCCGGGTCTGGGTTACCCCGGGCGAGGCTTCGGTCTGGCCATAGACGATGGTCATCTCGCCGGCGCCCATTTCGCTGACCACCTTTTTCATGATCTCGATGGGGCACGGAGATCCGGCCATCACGCCGGTGCGCAGGTGCGAGGTGTCATAGGGGCCGCTCTGTTGCATCTCTTCGAGCTCGGCGATGAACATGGTGGGCACCCCATGGATCGCTGTGCACTGGCAGGCATCGATCGTCTCCAGCACCGCTTTGGGGGTAAAGCTCACCACCGGGGCCATGGTGGTTCCCGATACCATGGAGCAAAGGGTGCCGATCACGCAGCCGAAACAGTGGAAAAAAGGAACCGGGATGCAAAGCGCGTCCGCCGGTGACAGGTTCATGCATTCGGCCATGCTCAAGGCGTTGCCGATCAGGTTGGTATGGGTGAGCATCACGCCCTTGGGAAAGCCGGTGGTGCCGGACGTATACTGCATATTGATGACGTCCCCGGCATCGAGGGAGGCCATCCGTTCGGCCAGCTGCGCGTCGCTGACCGATTTTCCCATTTCAATGATCTGCGGCCAGGAATACATGCCGGCCTTGGGTTCCGGTCCGATCCGGATCACGTTCTTGAGCAGCGGCAGTTTTTTACAATCCAGCTTGCCCGGCGCACAGCCGGCAAGTTCCGGGCAGATAGCGTCGACGATCCGAAGGTATTCGTCTGCTTCCCGAATCCCGTCGACCATGATCAGCGTGGTGGCATCGGACTGCTTGAGAAGATATTCGAGCTCGAAGGCCCGATAGTTCGTATTGACGGTGACCAGCACCGCCCCCATGCGCGCGCTGCCAAACTGCAGATAAACCCACTCCGGCACATTGTTGGCCCAGATGGCGATATGCTCGTCGCGTTCGACGCCCAGGGCCATCAGTCCCTTGGCCACATCGTTGCAGATGTTACGGAATTCGGCGAAGGTATGGGAAATTCCTCTACTTGGATAGCGAAGGGCCAGCGCTTCGCCACGTTGTTCGGCCTGAATGTCCACGAGATCGCCTATGGTGGTTTTGCCGACCTGAATCTGATTGCCTGCCATCAAACGCTCCTCCTCATCAGTTGCGGTGGTTCGAATTTGATCCACGGGCGGCGGATGGCCATATATGGCCCGCCATACCACCCCTGTAAAACGAATTATTTAGTGCCTTTCCAGAGATGGTAGATTTTGGTTCCGGCCAAGGCCGCAGTGATTTGGAAACCGGAGGCGTAGCTGGGCTACGGCGAGGATTTCCGAAAGAGCGAGAACGCCGGCCGGGGCCGAAAGATGCCGTCTCTGGAAAGGCGCTCGTTAGCATCCCAGAAACCGCGAGATAACGATCCGCTGCACCTCGGACGTCCCCTCCCCGATGTCGAGAAGCTTCTGGTCGCGGTAAAAGCGCTCCACGTTGTATTCTTTCATCAGGCCGTAGCCCCCATGAATCTGGACGGCGTGGTTGGCCACCCGCCCCATCAGCTCCGAGCAGTAGAGCTTGGCCATGGCGGCCTCTTTGCCAAAGTCACGCTTCCGGTCCCGCAGCCAGCAGGCCTTGTAGAGCAGGTTGCGGCCGCACTCGATTTCCATGGCGCAGTCGGCCAGTTTAAACGCCACGGCCTGGAATTTGGAGATCGGCTGGCCGAACTGCTCCCGTTGGTTGGCGTATTTGAGGGCCGCATCATAGGCCCCCTGGGCGCCCCCCAGCCCCATGGCGCCGATGGAAAGGCGACCGCCGTCCAGGGTCTGGAGCATCTGATGGAACCCGTCGCCGATGTTGCCCAGCACATTGGCCGCCGGCACGCGCACATCGTCGAAATAGAGCTCGGCCGTGTTGGAAGCGCGCCACATCATCTTGCGATGCATTTCCACCGCCTTGAACCCCGGGGTGCCGTGTTCCACCAGAAAGCAGGTGTATTCGGGCCGTCCGTTGGCGCGGGTCCCGGTGATGGCCTGCACGGTAACCCCCATGGAAATGGGGCTGGCCGCATTGGTGATGAAAATTTTGGACCCGTTGAGCACCCAGGTGTCGCCGTCCCGCACGGCCGTGGTCTTGCTGCCGCCGGCATCGCTGCCGGCCGTGGGTTCGGTCAGCCCAAAGCCCCACAGGCCCTCGCCTCGGCACAGGGGCGGCAGGAATTTGTGCTTCTGCTCTTCGGAGCCGAAATAGTAGATGGGCCCGATGCCCAGGGAGTTGCCGGCCGCGATGGTGGCCGCCTGGGAGCCGTCCACCCGGGCGATTTCCTCCACGGCGATAATATAGGCCAGATAGTCCATCTGCTGCCCTTCGTAAGCTTCGGGCACGAACATGCCGAACAGCCCGATCTCCCCCATCTTGCGGGTCAGCTCGGGCGAAAACGTCTCAGTTTCATCCAGCTCCAGGGCAATCGGTGCTATCTCCTTTTCGGCAAACAGGCGCACCTCTTTGCGGATCATTTCCTGCTCTCGGGTCAGATCGAAGTCCACCACGACCTCCTTTGCATTTCATCAGCGTTGTTTTTTTTCCCTTTACCCTAAACCGCTCATCCGGCGGGCATCGGCGCCGGCCCCAGCCGCCCGGTTTTAAGTCCCTGAAGGACGAAGGCCTCGTAAATGTCGGCAATGGCATCCACCGGCATACGCCCCTCCGGCTTGAACCAGATCGCCCCCGCGTTGCACAGCGTCAATATGGCATAGGAGAGGATTTTGACGTCGACCGGCGCAAAGGCACCGGATTCACAGCCCCCCCGGATGATGTCCTGAAAGATCTGCTCGTAGGTGTCGCGCCGGCCGACGATCTCCTGGTAATGGTCGGGGGTCAGACCGCGCAACTCACTGTTCGCGATAAAGGTTTCTCTCTGCCAGTTGAGATGGAAGCGCACGTGGCTGCGCACGGCGGCCCGCATGCGGGCTTCCACATCCGTAAGGCCGTCCAGGTTCCCGCGCAGGTATTCCGTGAGCTCATCCATGGTAACTTTCTGAATGTAAAAGAGAATGGCTTCCTTGCTCGGGTAGTGGTAGTAGATGCTGGCCTTCTGAATGCCGCATTGGCGGGCGATTTCGCTCACACTCGTGGCGAAATAGCCCTTCCGGTAGAACAGATCGACGGCGGCGTCGGTGATGGTGTCTTTCATGTGGGGCATGGCAAACCTCATGGGGAAGGGCACCGCTACCTACCTACCGGACGGTAGGCAATTCCCTTCACTTATCCAGGATCGGGTAGCCTTGTCAAGCGCATTATTTACAATTGCGCCATACCCGGCCTCACCACGGTGTCGGACCCTGTCCGTGCGCTCGGCAAACGACCGCTTCCAGCGGCAAGGGATCGTCATCACATTGATTTGGGAAAAAAGACTTGCTGAAACCTGTGAAGTGCTTTGCAGCGGCCGCATGCGGCCGGCCGACGATCGGGGTGGAAGGCGTGGGTGGCAGCCGCCGGGCCCTAAACGGTCCACCGGCGGCTGTCCCCTTAGAGGGAAATGGGAGCGGCCTTAGGCCTTGCCCCATTCATGGTCCCGCAGCTCGATGCGGCGGATCTTGCCACTCACGGTCTTGGGCAATTCCGTGACGAAATCGATCTTACGGGGGTACTTGTAGGGCGCCGTGACTTTTTTGACGTGGTCCTGCAGCTCCTTGGCCAGTTCGTCGCTGCCGGTGTAGCCCGGCGCCAGGATGACAAACGCCTTGACCACCTCTCCGCGGGTCTCGTCGGGGCTGGAGACCACGGCCGATTCGGCCACGGCGGGGTGTTCGATGAGCGCGCTTTCCACCTCGAAGGGACCGATGCGGTAACCGGAGGTCAGGATGACGTCATCGGCCCGGCCCACGAACCAGAAATAGCCGTCCTCGTCCACAAAGGCCCGATCCCCGGTCAGATACCAATCATTGCGGTAGGTTGCGGCCGTTCGTTCCGGCTCCTTCCAGTATTCTTTGAACAGGCCTACCGGACGTTCCGGCTTGATCCGCACGGCGATGTCGCCCTCCGTGTTGGGAGGCAGGATGTTGCCGTCTTCATCGATGACCTTGAGGTCGATGCCCGGCATGGGTTTGCCCATGGAGCCGAATTTAGGCTCCAGGCAGGGAAAGCTGCCGCAGAGACATACGGTTTCGGTCTGGCCGTAGCCGTCGCGGATGGTGCAGCCGGTGGCCTTCTTCCAGACCTCGATAATCTCCGGGTTGAGCGGTTCCCCGGCCCCCACGCAGTGGCGCAGGTGCGGGAACTTGTACTGACTGAGATCCTGCAGCACCAGCATGCGGTAGATGGTGGGGGCCCCGCACATGGTGGTGACGGGGTACCGGCTGAGGAGTTCCAGGGTCTTCTTGGGATCGAAACGGTCCGTGTGGTGGATGAACTGGGCCGCGCCCATGTTCCAGGGGCCGAAGTAGCTGCTCCAGGCGGCCTTGGCCCAGCCGGTGTCGCTCACGTTCCAGTGCATGTCGTCTTCCCGCAGGTCCAGCCAGTATTTGCCGGTCACCAGGTGGCCGATGGGGTAGGAGGCGTGGGTGTGCAGGGCCATCTTGGGAAAGCCGGTGGTGCCGGACGTGAAGTAGACGATGCAATTGTCGTCACTGCGGGTCTTGGCCGTCTCGAAGGCGTCCGGGGCGGCATCGACGGCATCCGTGTAGGTGAGCCAGCCATCGCGGGGTTCGGTAATCACGATACGGCTTTTGACCGAGGGGCATTCGGCGGCCACTTCGTCGAACCGGACGGCGATCTCGGGATTGGTGATGATGCAAGTGGCCCCGGCCGTGTTGGCGCGGTATTTGATATCCTTGGCGGTAAGCTGGGTGGTGCCCGGCGCCACGACCGCCCCCATGCGGATGCAGGCCGTGAAGGTTTCCCACCATTCGATGTTGCGGGGCAGGATCACGAGGACCACATCGTCCTTCTGGACCCCCTGGGCCGCGAGGACGTTGGCCAGCTGTTTAGAGGCCAGGCTTAGTTCGCGAAAGGTCTTGCGCACCTCATGGCCGTCATCGTCGACCCACAGCATAGCCAGTTTGTCCGGATTCGCGGCCCACTTGTCGATCACCTCGCCCGCGAAATTGAAATACTCCGGTACTTCCCACTGGAATGCGGCATACTCTTTGTCATAGTCGGTCATGTTCATCGTCGTTGTACTACTCATTGTTTGAACGTTCCTCCCTTTCCATGGATAAGGCCGGGGCCTGGTGGCGTGCCTTTTGCCGACCAAACCACCGAACCGATGAAAATAATTTGCCTGATTTACTGAACGCAGTTCTTATAGTTATCTTCTGGTTAATTCATGATTCAGACAGCTGTCCCTATGTCAAATTTTGATGTCTGACAACCCTTTAATGGGTCCCCCCGTTTGCAGGGCACCTGTCGCAGTCCGTATGCGCGGACACCAAATTTCAACATTTCTCAGATGTTAATGAACGCTTCGACCCCAAAAAAATATTGACAATTTTCAGCCAGAAGATGTATTTCCGACTGAGCGCTCGCTCAGATTTGTTCGACGACAGGGTCTGACGAACCTCCCTGCCAACCGAAAAGGATACGACCGACATGGGCATCGTCCCGCGTGAAACCCATCCGCCGATCCCCACCCTGGTCAAAAATCAGGACCTCGTGCAGCGCCGGCGCCGGCAGATCGTCGATGCGGCCGTGGAATTGTTCATCCAGAACGGGTTCCACAAGACCACCACACGCCAGATCGCCCGGGCCGCCGGTCTTTCCATCGGATCGCTCTATGAGTACATCACCAACAAGGAAGACGTGCTCTACCTGGTCTGCGACGCCATCCACGCTGAAATGGAGCGCGGCATGGCGGATGCTTTGCAGCGGGTCTCCCGGCAGGACAACCCCCTGACGGAGGTCGTCCGGGAATACCTGCTGGTCTGCCACCGAATGAGCGACCACATCCTCCTTATCTATCAGGAAACCCAGTCCCTGCCAGGCAAATGGCGGCAGATGGTGCTGGAAAACGAGGTGCGCATCACCGGCCTGTTCACCCGCGCGCTGGCCCAGTTGATGGCGTCCGGCGATATTCCGCTGCTCTCGGAAGCCGCCATGGACCTCATCGCCCACAACATTGCCGTGATGGGGCACATGTGGACCTTCCGGCGCTGGTTTCTGGGCCGTCACTATACGATCGAGGATTATATCCGGCACCAGACCGCTTTCATTCTGAACATGTGCCATACGGAGGAACCCGCCCCGGCCGCCCGGGCCGGTGGCGCGAAAGAATAATATCATCATTAATAACATCAACACATGGGGAAACGCACAATGGACTTTGAGTTAGACCGCACACAGCAGGAGATCGTGAAGGCCGTTCGGGATTTCACCAAGGGGGAGTTTGACAAGGATCTGGCCCTGGAGCTGGAGGAGGCCCACGAATTCCCGAGGAAGATCTGGCAGAAGGCAGGTGACCTGGGCCTGATCGGGGTGCATTTTCCGGAAGAGTATTCCGGTCAGGGCCTGGGCTGTCTGGAGGACATTCTGGTCATCGAGGAGCTCTGCCGGGGGGATTCCACCATCGGCAGCGCGGTGGCCCTGGCCGCCTTTGCCTCGGAGCTGATTCTGCACAACGGCACCGACGCCCAGAAGCAGGCCTGGCTGCCCAAGATCGCCGAGGGCCAGGCGCTCTCGGCCGGGGCCTTTACCGAGCCCGACCACGGCTCGGACATCACCCGCATGAACACCACCGCGGTGAAAGACGGCGAGGAGTGGGTGATCAACGGCACCAAGACCTTTATCACCAACGGGGGGCTGGCCGGCGTGTACTGTGTGCTCTGCCAGACCGACGGGGAGATCGTCCCCAGCCACCGGGGCATGAGCGTGATTCTGGTGGAGGCCGGCCGTGAGGGATTGACGACGGCCGATGTGGGCCGCAAGATGGGCATCCGCATGATGGCCACCGCCGAGGTGAACTTCAAGGACGTGCGCGTGCCCGAGGCGAATCTCTTGGGCGAGGAGGGCCGGGGGTTTTACCAGGTGCTGCATTTCTTTGACGAGAGCCGCATTCAGGTGGCCGCCCAGGCCTTGGGCACGGCCCAGGGGGCTTATGACCGGGCGCTTTCCTATGTGAAGCAGCGCGAGCAGTTCGGCAAGAAGATCGCCCAGTTCCAGGTCACCCAGCACAAGCTGGCCGACATGGCCACCAAGATCGAGCTGGCGCGCCTGATGACCTACAAGGCGGCCTGGAATTTCGACCAGGGCCGCATCGATCCCAAGCTGACCTCCATGGCCAAGATGGTGGCCGCCCGCACGGCGGTGGAAGTCTGCGACGAGGCCATCCAGCTCCATGGCGGCTACGGCTACATGAGCGAGTACGAGGTGGAGCGCTTCTACCGCGATGCCAAAATCACCGAACTCTACGAGGGCACACGCGAAATCCAGAAAAACACCATCGCCAGCGCCCTCATCGGAAAATTGAAATAGAAGATCTCTCGCCCCGGAAGGGCGCTGGCCTGCAGCGCCTTTCCACGGTGGATGTAAGGAGGGTTTATGACCACAGCGACTGAAGTATACCGGCCCCAAAACAGCATCCGGGTCGTCACGGCCACCTCGCTCTTCGACGGCCACGACGCCTCCATCAATATCTTCCGGCGCATCCTGCAGAGCACCGGCGTGGAAGTCATCCACCTGGGGCATAACCGCTCGGTGCAGGAAATCGTGGAGGCCGCCGTGGAAGAGGATGTCCAGGGCATCGCCGTCTCCAGTTACCAGGGCGGCCATGTGGAATACTTCAAGTATATGGTGGACCTTCTCAAGGAGGCCGATGCCGGCCACGTCAAGGTCTTCGGCGGGGGCGGGGGTGTCATCGTGCCGGAGGAGATCCGGGAGCTGGAAGCCTACGGCGTGGCCAAGATCTACTCCCCGGAAGACGGCGCCCGCCTGGGGCTGCAGGGCATTATCAACCACATGGTGCAGACCATGGATTTCCCCCGGGCTGCCGGCGCGGCGCCCGATCTGAGCCGGCTGGCGCCTGAGAACAAACTCCTGGTGGCCAATCTGATCACCACCGTGGAGCAGGCCAAGGCCATGGAAAACGGCCATCTGGCCCAACTGCGGGAAGAACTCAAGACCCGCACGCCTCAACGGACCATCCCGGTCATCGGCATTACCGGCACGGGCGGCTCGGGCAAATCCTCCCTTACCGACGAGTTGATCCAGCGCATGCTCCTCGATCTCAAGGATATCCACGTGGCCATCATCAGCGCCGATCCCTCCCGCCGCAAGACGGGCGGCGCCCTGCTCGGGGACCGCATCCGTATGAATGCCATCGGCAGTCCACGGGTCTACATGCGCTCGCTGGCCACACGACGCTCGCACACCGAGATCCCCGAGGCCATGAGCGACATCATCCAGGTGGCCAAGGCGGCCGGTTTCGATCTGATCATTGCCGAAACCGCCGGCATCGGCCAGGGCGACTCGCTCGTCGTCGATATGGTGGACATTTCCGTCTACGTCATGACCGCCGAATTCGGGGCCGCCTCCCAGCTCGAAAAAATCGACATGCTCGATTTCGCCGATATCGTGGTGGTCAACAAGTTCGAGAAGCGCGGCGGCGAAGACGCGGTCCGCGACGTGCGCAAACAGGTGCAGCGCAACCGCAATGCCTTCGAAACAGCGCCGGAGGAGATGCCCGTCTACGGGACCATCGCCTCCAAGTTCAACGACGACGGGGTGACCGCCCTCTACCACGGCCTGCTGGACGCCATCACGGCCAAGACCGGCGTGGCCTTCGCCTCCCAGCTGCCCCGTCCGGCGACCCGGATCTCCTCCTCCAAGACCATCATCATTCCGCCCGAGCGTACCCGCTATCTGGCCGAAATCGCGGAAACGGTGCGCCATTACCATGCCCGAGACCGACGACCAGGCCGAACGGCTGCGCCGGGTATGGCACCTGGAGGAGGCAGCGCGCACCCTTTCGGCCGATGGGACGGCGGATAACCCCGAAGACCTCCTGGCCCGCTTGAACGAGGCCGCCGCCCAGGCCCGGCAGGCCCTGGATCCGGAAACCACCGCCCTGGTGGAAGGCTGGGAAAAAACGAGACGGGATTATCAACAGGAGGAGCTGGTCTACCGGGTGCGCGATCGGGAGATCCGCGTGCCGCTGTTTTCCGAATCCCTGTGCCGCAAGAAGATTCCCAAGATCGCCCTGCCCCATTTCAAGGACCCCGGCGAAATCTACCGCTGGCTGCGGCGGGAGAACCTGCCCGGCCATTTCCCTTACACGGCCGGCGTATTCCCCATCAAACGGGTGGGCGAAGACCCCACCCGCATGTTCGCCGGCGAGGGGGACCCGGCCCGCACCAACCGCCGCTTCAAGCTGCTCTCCGCCGAAAGCGAGGCCAAACGCCTCTCCACGGCCTTCGATTCCGTCACCCTCTACGGCTACGACCCGGACCCGCGGCCCGATATCTACGGCAAGGTGGGCACCTCCGGGGTAAGCGTCTGCACCCTGGACGACGTCAAGGTGCTCTACAGCGGCTTCGAACTCTGCGCGCCGAGCACTTCGGTGTCCATGACCATCAACGGACCGGCGCCCATCGTCCTGGCCATGTTCCTCAACACGGCCATCGACCAGCAGGTGGACCGCTACCGTGACGAAAACGGCAAAGCACCGTCCAAAGAAGCCTATCATCAGATCCGGACCGACGTCCTGGCCAACGTACGCGGGACCGTACAGGCCGACATCCTCAAGGAGGACCAGGGGCAGAACACCTGCATCTTCTCCATCGATTTCGCGCTCAAAATGATGGGCGACATCCAGGCCTTTTTCATCGAAAACAACGTCCGCAATTTCTACTCCGTCTCCATTTCGGGCTACCATATCGCCGAGGCGGGCGCGAACCCCATCTCCCAGCTGGCCTTTACCCTGGCCAACGGGTTCACCTACCTGGAATACTATCTCTCCCGGGGCATGCCGCTGGACCATTTCGGACCGAATCTCTCCTTCTTCTTCTCCAACGGCATGGACCCGGAGTACACCGTCATCGGCCGCGTGGCACGGCGCATCTGGTCCGTGGCCCTGCGGGACAAATACGGCGCCTCGGCCCGCTCCCAGATGCTCAAGTACCATATCCAGACCTCGGGCCGTTCCCTGCACAGCCAGGATATCCAGTTCAACGACATCCGCACCACCCTGCAGGCCCTGTGCGCCATCTACGACAACTGCAACAGCCTGCACACCAATGCCTTCGACGAAGCCATCACCACCCCGTCCAAGGAATCGGTGCGCCGGGCCCTGGCCATCCAGATGATCATCAACCGGGAGTGGGGCCTGGCCAAGAACGAAAACCCGCTGCAGGGCAGCTTCATCGTGGACGAATTGACCGACCTGGTGGAGGAGGCCGTCCTGCTGGAATTCGACCGCATCACCGAGCGCGGCGGCGTCCTGGGCGCCATGGAGACCGGCTACCAGCGCGGCCAGATCCAGGAGGAATCCATCTACTACGAAACCCTGAAGCACACCGGGGATCTGCCCATCATCGGGGTCAACACCTTTCGCGACCCGGATGCCCACGACGACGAACTCTCGGAGGGCGTCGAGCTGGCCCGGGCCACCGAAGAAGAGAAATCCTCCCAGCTCGAGCGTCTGGCCGATTTTCACGCCCGCCATCAGGACGAGGCGCCCCAGGCGCTGGAACGCCTCCAGCAGGCCGCCCTGTCCGGCGGGAACATCTTCGCCGAACTCATGGAGGCCGTAAAAACCTGCTCCCTGGGCCAGATCACCGGGGCGCTATATGATGTCGGAGGTAAGTATCGACGCAACATGTAGGTGATCGATCAGCAAGGGCATCTTGCGGCCCCCGGCGGCGTTCTCGCGCTCCGGCGGTCCTCGACGCAGCGCCGCTGCGCCTGCGGGCACCGGAAGCACTGCGGCCTTGCCGGGAAACGCAATCTACCCTTTCTGATCGACCACCCCGGCAGCCATGGGACACGCTCATAGATTGAGGCTTTCGGGGTTTGCCCCCTTTGTCCCGCGCCGACCCCGTCGACGACGCGCAGGATGAAGCGAGACACGGGTTCTTTTGGTTCGTTTTCATTGCCGTGAAAGAAAATGAACACGCCCAGGATTAAATTGATAGGGTGTCATCCTTAAAGGAGAATTTAAAATGCGCGAAGCAGTAATCGTAAGTGCCGTTCGAACGCCGCTGGGGAGCTTCGGCGGCACGCTGAGCACCACGGGGGCCACTACGTTGGGCGGCCTCGTGATCGCCGAAGCCGTAAAACGGGCCGGCATCGCCCCGGAAGACGTCGACGAAGCCATCATGGGCCAGGTGCTGCCCCTGGGCTACGGCCAGAACCCCGCCAAACAGGCCGCGGTCAAGGCCGGCATGCCCGACACGGTGGAGTGCATCACGGTCAACAAGGTGTGCGGTTCAGGCCTCAAGGCCGTCATGCTGGCCGCCCAGGCCATTCAAGTTGGCGATGCCGACGTGGTGGTGGCCGGCGGCATGGAAACCATGAGCATGGCCCCCCACTACCTGGAAAAATCCCGCACGGGCTACCGGATGGGCAACGGCGTGCTGAAGGACAGCATGATCAACGACGGTTTGTGGGACCACGTCAACGATTTCCACATGGGCATCTCCAACGACCTGTGCGCCGAAAAATACAGGGTCTCCCGGGAAGACCAGGACCGCTACGCGGCCGAGTCCTACCGCCGCGCCCTGGAAGCCATCGCACAAGGCCGGTTCAAGGATGAGATCCTGCCGGTGGAGGTCCCCCAGCGCAAGGGCCCGCCGGTGGTCTTCGATCGGGACGAATGTGTCCGCGAAACCGCCTATGACGCCCTGGCCTCCATGCGGCCCGCCTTTCAGAAAACGGGCACGGCCACGGCCGGCAACGCCTCCATCATCAGCGACGGCGCCGCCGCCGTGGTGGTCATGGCCCGGGAAAAAGCCGAGGCGGCCGGCTGTCGGATCCTGGCCCGCATCGGGGCCCAGGCCTCCTATGGGATCGAGATGAAATACGTGCTGGTGGCCCCCATCTGGGCCGTTCCCAAGTGCCTGGCCAAACAGGGGATCGGCATCGAGGACGTGGACCTCTTCGAGATCAACGAAGCCTTCAGCGGTTCCACCCTGGCGGTACTGCGGGAACTGGACATGGATCCGGCCAAGGTGAACGTCAACGGCGGAGCCGTGTCTCTGGGGCATCCCATCGGCGCCAGCGGCTGCCGGGTGCTGGTGACCCTGTTGTACGAGATGATGCGCCGGGACAGCAAGACCGGTCTGGCGTCCCTCTGCCTGGGCGGCGGCGAAGCCGTGGCGCTGGTGGTGACGAGGTAATAATAAACAGGTTCCAAGGGTCCGAGGATCCAAGGGGTCGAGGGCTTCAAAAGCTTTTGATGTTCACTTGACCCCTTGAATCCTCGGATCCTTGAATCCTTCTATCCTTATACTCTTTTGCATCGGGAGGAAGATATGGACGTTAAGGTGTTCGGTGTGGTGGGCGCGGGCCAGATGGGCAACGGGATCGCCCAGGTGGCCGCCGCCAGCGGACTTGAAGTGATCATGAACGACATCAAACAGGAATTCGTCGACAAGGGCCTGGGCGTTATCGCCGCCAACCTGGAGCGCGGTGTTGCCAAGGGACGTCTGAGCGCCGACGAAAAAACCGCCATCCTCGCTCGCATCAAGCCCAGTACCGACCTCAAGGATATGGCCGGGGCGGATGTCGTGGTAGAGGCCGCCACCGAACGGGAAGACCTGAAATTCGGCATCTTCCGGGATCTCGACCGGATCTGTCCGCCCGACACGATTCTGGCCACCAACACCTCCTCGATTCCCATCGGCCGCATCGCCGCCCAGACCGGACGGCCGGACAAGGTGATCGGCATGCATTTCATGAATCCCGTGCCGGTCATGAAACTGGTGGAGGTCATCCGGGGCTTGGCCACCTCGGAGGAAACCTTTGCGCTCACCTGGTCCCTTGCCGAGCGCTTTGGCAAGACCCCGGCCGAGGCCAACGATTTCCCCGGCTTCATCGCCAACCGCATCCTCATGCCCATGATCAACGAGGCCATTTTCTGCCTCTACCACGGCGTGGGGGAAGCCGAGGCCATCGACACGGTCATGAAACTGGGCATGAACCACCCCATGGGGCCCCTGGCCCTGGCGGACCTGATCGGTCTGGACACCTGTTTGGCCATCATGGAGACCCTTTACAACGGCTTCAGTGATTCAAAATACCGCCCCTGTCCCCTGCTGCGCAAATACGTGGAAGCCGGCTGGCTGGGCCGCAAGAGCGGGCGGGGGTTCTACCGCTACGATCAGCGTTAGGCCATCCATAAATCAGCAAATTGGGTTGAGATCAAGGAGGCGGCATGGCGCAAAAGAAAAAAAGCGAAATGGAAACGGTGGGCCAGAAGATCAAAAAAGTACGGTCCCGGAAAAACATCACTCTGGACGCCATGGCCAACGACACCGGGTTTTCCATCGACTACCTGAAAGAAATCGAAGCCGGCCGAAAGATCCCGCCGGTGGGTGCCCTGCTGCAGATCGCCCGGGCCCTGGAAATCGATTCCACTTTCTTCCTGCGGGAGCAGGCTTCGGCCGTACAGGACCGGGTGCAGGCCTACACCAAACGAACGGACAACTACGCCTACACCACCCTGACGCCGGGGGCCGAGAACAAACACCTCAAGGCCTTCCGGATCACCATCGAGCCGCGGCAGGACCACGAGGGGGTGGGCTACCAGCATGAGGGGGAAGAATTCGTTTACGTGCTGCAAGGCGCCGTCGAAATCGCCGTGGGGGAGCATATCAACCTTCTGGAAGAGGGGGACTCCCTGCACTTCAATTCCGGCATTCGCCACCGCATGCGCAATATCAGCGATGTGCGCACCGAGATGCTGGTGGTGGTCTACGGTCCCTGAGCCGCTCAGAAAACCGTCGCCATTTTAGCCCTTAATGGATGAACAGGAGGACGGCATGTTTTTTCGGTTTACCGATGAGCAGTTGATGATCCAGGCCATGGTGCGGGAATTTGCCCGCAAAGCCATCGCCCCGACCGCGGCGGAACGCGACCGCACCAAGGAATTCCCGGCCGGCAATCTCAAAAAAATGGCCGAGCTGGGACTCATGGGCATGATGGTGCCCCCCGAATACGGCGGCGAAGGGGCCGACACCATCAGCTACGTCCTGGCCTTGTCGGAAATCGCCTACGCTTGCGCCGCCACCGCCGTGGTCATGTCCGTCCACAATTCCATCGTCTGCGAAAGCATCCTGCGCTATGGCTCCGAAGCGCAGAAGGCCAAATACCTGCCTGAATTGGCGGCGGGCAAAATGATCGGGGCCTTCGGTCTGACGGAACCGGAAGCCGGCTCCGATCCGGTCAGTCAGATCACCTCGGCCGTCCGGGACGGGGACGCCTATGTCATCAACGGTACCAAGCGTTTTACCACCACCGGCAAGAACTCCGGCTTGGTCATCGTCACCGCCAAGACCGACGAAGCCCAGCGTCACCGGGGCATCAGCGCCTTCATCGTGGAAAAGGGCATACCCGGATTCAAGGTCGGCCACGAGGAAGACAAGATGGGGCTGCGGGCCTCGGACACCACCGACCTGATTTTCGACAATTGCCGGGTGCCGGCCGAAAACCTCCTGGGGCAGGAGGGCGAGGGCTTCAAACTGGCCATGACCGCCCTGGACGGCGGACGTATCGGCATCGCCGCCCAATCCATCGGCGTGGCCCAGGCCGCCCTGGACGCCTCCATCAAGTACGCCCAGGAACGCGTTCAATTCGGACAGAAAATCGCCAAGTTTCAAGGGCTGCGCTGGATGCTGGCCGACATGGCCACGGAATTGGAAGCCGCCCGCCAACTGACCATGTCCGCCGCCGCCATGAAGGATCAGAAAGCCAGGTATACCCGCCAGGCCTCCATGGCCAAACTCTTTGCCTCGGAAATGGTCAACCGCCTCACGGCCAAGGCCATTCAGATCCATGGCGGCTACGGCTTCACCAAGGATTATCCGGTGGAACGTTATTATCGCGATGCGCGGGTCTTTACCATCTATGAGGGCACGTCGGAAATCCAACGCATCGTCATCAGCAATCATCTGCTCAAAGACAAGCGCACGCCCAAGACCCATATGGCATAGCAGGCCGTTGATAACCAAGAATTGGGCCGCAAGGACGGCCGGCCGATGCGAACAGCGCGCAACCCTCATGCGCGCCGTCTCGCGAGGTCGGAACTCACCTTAGTCCATAGGATCAGACGAGAATTCCCGCAACGCGGGACAACGCCGCATTGCGGCCTTGGACACCGTTTATCCACGGCCTGCAGCCGATTACCGGTAGCCGGCCTGGCAGTCCGTTAAGCCGCAGCGAGCCGCTTTCGGGACGTGCATGGGATGGGCGCGACGGAGGGGAGACGGGAAGCGGCCCGGCGGTGCCAGGGGATGTGGGACATGGGCTGTTTTACTTATCGAAGGAAAAGCGCCCATCCCGGAAGAGGGCCTGGCAGGCGGCGGTCACTTCCGGATCATAGAGCCGACCCTGGTTCTTTTGGATTTCATCCAGGGCGATGTCAATGCCCAACCCCGGTCGGTAGGGGCGATGGGACGCCATGGCCTCCACCACATCGGCCACCGTCAGCACGCGCGACTCGGGCAGGATCTCGTTGCCGGAAAGGCCTAACGGATAGCCGCTGCCATCCAGTTTTTCGTGGTGCTGATAGACCATGGTGGCAATTTCCCAGGGAAATTCGATGTCCTTGAGGATATCGTAGCCCACCTGGGGGTGCTCCTTGATCAGGTTGAACTCATTGACCGTCAATCGGCTGGGCTTGCTCAGGATTTCGGCCGGAACGCTGATCTTGCCCAGGTCGTGAATGATGGCGGCCATACGCACGGCTTCGATCATATCCTCTTCGAATCCCACGGCCCCCGCCAGCGCCACCGCCAGATCGGCCACCCGGCGCTGGTGGCCGGCGGTATAGGGATCGCGGGTCTCCACCGTGTGGGCGATGGCCCGTACGATGCCGTTCATGGCGTTTTCCAGTTTTTTCATACTGCGCTGGAGGGAGTCGGTGCGTTCATCCACCATGTGTTCGAGATTGCGCCGGTAGGAGCGGTTGGCAATTTCCAGATCGCGCCGGCGGAAGGCATTGGCCACACTGATCAGGATCCCGTTGCGGTCCATGGGTTTGATGATGTAGTCGTAAACCCCCAGCTGGAGCATGGACTCCGCCAACAGGGGATCGCCGATGGCCGATACCATGATAGCGGCCGTTTCGGGGAAAGCCTTGAGCACATGGCGGATGAAATCCAGGCCGGATTCCCCGGGCATGTTGATGTCGCACAGGATCAGGTCACTGGCTTCTACGGACATCAGGGAACGTGCCTCGGCGGCGTCCTCGGCGGTCCGACAGTCATAACCGTTGGCCTCCAGGATCTTCTGCAGCAGCATCCGGATCGGACGCTCGTCGTCAACGATCAGGATCTGCTTGCGCGCCTTGTCCCTGACAGGCGACAGTCCGGCGCCGCCCTTCCGGGCCACGCCTGGGATTTCTCTAATTTTTTCGGCACAATCACCTTGTTGGTACATGAATCGAATCCCTTCCTGCCCTCATTATCGGCATGTCGCCGCAAAAGTTTATGGGTTTGGCGGAAATAGTCCGTGTCCATCCATAAAGGGCATCTTTGACCCCGGCCGGGGGTTCGCGCCCTCCGGACAACCTCGCCATAGCCAGAGCGACGCAGCACGGCCGTTTTCACGGCGACGCCGTTCGTTTCCACCCACGGCGGGGTTGGATCCGACGGGAACTCCTGCGAAACGGGACAAATGGCGGCGCCCTTGGCCCGAACCCAAATCGACCCTCCCTGGACGGGCACGATCTATGGGGCTTTGTCCGAATACCGGGTGTCGCGTGATAAGCAGTGTCCGTCCATAAATGGTAGATTTTGGTTTCTGGCAAGGCCCGAGCGCGTTTTAAACCGGAGGAATAGTGCGCTATTTCGAGGATTGAAAACAAGCGCGAACGCCGCCAGGGGCCGAAAGATGCCATTTACGGATGGGCACTAAGCAGAAAAATGGGGGGATTGAGCGGTTGAGCAAGGGGATGTCGTAACGATGGGAGGCGGGCTTATCAACGCCGTTAGTCGCAACAGGGTCTGCCCGGCGTAGCCGCGCTGCGCCAGTGGGCGCCGGCCGGCTGCGGTTTGTTGAACACCGATGTGTTCAAAGATCAGACGTGAAATCCCGTGCTGTGCGGCGGGACCAGGAACCAAAATCTGTCATATAGGAACGGACCCTAACTAAAAATTTTGGCTGCCAGATCAATATCTTCCGGGCAAAAAACGAACAGGCATTTTTCCTCCGGCGAGGACACCGATCCGTAAACATAATTGATATTGATGCCCGCTTCGCCGAACTTGGCCGTCACCTCCGCCATGGCGCCCGGACGATTTTCCAGCTCCAGCGCAATGACCGGCAGCATGTCGAATAGATAGTCGTTTTTGGAGAGCAGGTCGATGGCGGCATTGGTCTTGCCGTCGGCCGGCAGGAGACGGATCAGGGCGTATGCGGCGGAATCCTTGCGCATGGAGTTGTAGCTGGCGGCGGAGGCGATGCGCTTGAGGGATTTGCCCCGGGCCCGGAAGAGTTCCTGCACATAGCTGGAAGCATCCTGGATCGTTATGGCGTCGATATTGATGCCGGCTTCGGAAAAGAGCGTGGAAAGCTTGGCCAGTTCACCCGGCGCATTCTGCAGAAAAAGGGAAATTTCCGTCCTGATCATAACGACCCATCCTTCGCAAACGGTAGAAAAACGGCCTCCGCCGGGCGTGTCCGCCCGCAAAGGTCTTGAAAAAGATCGCTTACAAGAGCGATTTAGTATACGCTATCCCCCTATCCGAGTCAATCGGCTGACGACCGGGTGGCGTTTGACGTTTGGCCTGCCTATCTTTGAATAGCCTGCGGTTCCCCCGGCAGCCGTCAAACGTTGCGAATCGCAGCCGATTGGCGCTGGCGGAAAGACAGGGAAGGCCACCGATCCTTTAAAAGACAGCCATGACGCCCTTTGAATCCCAAAAACGATGGCCCCGGCAGGGGTCGCCGCCCCCACCGATGGCGGTGATGGTGCTGATCCTCCTGGTGCTGATCACCGGATGCGTTTCCCGTCCGCAAGTTGTCTACCAGGAGATGAGCACCCTCCACGATGGCAAGGCCCCGCGGTCTATCGCGGTCCTCCCTTTCGCCAACCAGACCGACATGCCGGAGCTGAGCCGGATGGTCCGGGAAGGCCTGTACGGACACCTCAGCCATCGTCCGTTCCAGGATGTGGAGTTGTCCCAGGTGGATCGTGTGCTGGAAGACGAAAAAGATTTAGCGGCCGGCGCATTAACCCCGGAGAGACTCCGCCGGCTGGGGGACCGACTGGGCTGCGATGCCGTCGTATCCGGCACGGTGACCGAGTTTGAACGCTTATATATGGGAATCTACTCCCATGTGAGCGTCGGGGCCACTATCATGATTTACAGCACCCAGGACGGACGGCGTCTCTGGTCGGACCGTTATGTGGCCCTCCTGCAGGACGGCAGCCTGCCCCTGACCCCCCTGGGCATCCCCCTGAGCAGCGCCCGCACGGGATGGAATCTGCGCGACAGCCAGATCGTCCGAGCGGTGGATGAGCTTACCCGCTTTCTGGCCGATCGTATTCCCGGCCCTGACGGGTCTTCCCCCCCGCCCGCTTCCTGGCGTTACGAGCTGCAGGTCGGCGCCTATTTGGACCACCAGTTGGCCCTGGAGCAGCGGGATACCCTTTCCGCGCAAGGGTTTCCGGCCGCCGTTCATACGGAGATGCGCCAACAAACCGTCTGGCACAAAGTCACGATCGGCCCCTATAACGACGAGAACAAGGCTCTTGCCGTTCGCCGTCAGCTGGAAGATCAGCTGGGCGTCCGGCCTTTCCTGCGCCGTCTTCCCCTGTGAGGTCCCCTTGCCTGATCGGGCACGCCGGCAGCGGCCGGATCGTGATTCCGGACCCGGCTACAGAGAGGACCGGTGTGGAACGCCGTGGGGGGGATGCGCAACCCGGGGCCAAGCTCAGGGCTTGACCGTCACCACCGGGCAGTCCGCCTTGAGAATGATGTACTGGGCCGTGGAGCCCAGGAGGATTTTCTGGGCGCGGGATTTCTTCTCGATGCCCACGAAGATAAAGTCGATCGCATTGTCTTCCGCGAACTTGACGATGTCCTCGCCCGGCGACAAACCGCGCACGAGCTGGTGAACGGCACAGGAGACACCAACCGCCTTGAGCTCTTTGCCGGCCTCTTCCAGAATAAAATTGGCCTCGCTGATGGCCTCGGGCTTCTCCTTGGGGCCGCCCTCCATGGATGTCACGATGTCCACATGCGACCCCCGCAGCACGGCCTGATGCTTGGCTAATTCCAGCGCCACCCTGGACGCCTCCGACCCGTTGTAGGCCACCAAATATTTTTTCTGCACGGTAAACGCCCCCTCTCATCAATAGGCTTTTCGTAACTTCACATGTGCCAAAAACACTGATCTAGATCAACAAGAAAAAAGGGGGTGCCTCAGACAAACATGCGGTGTACCAGGAGTAGCTAAAATTCAGGTGAGGCCCGAAGCCGTTGTCGGCGCGGCAAGCGTCATACTGCGCGGAGACCGACAAAAGGACGAGAACGCCGCCGGGGGCCAAAAGGCGCCGCCTCCTGAACCAAACTACATCCAGCGCTTCCGGCGTTTATAGGACTTAACCTCCTTAAAGGATTTCCGCCCGCCTCCCTGGGTAATCCCCATGTAGAACTCTTTGACATCCGGATTGTTCTGCAATTCCTGGGAGGGCCCTTCCATCACGATCTTGCCCGATTCCATGATGTAGGCGTAGTCGGAAATCTTCAGGGCGATCTTGGCATTCTGCTCCACCACCAGGATGGTGGTCTTCAATTCCCGGTTGATGACCTCGATATTGCGAAAGATCTCCTTAACCAGCAGGGGCGCCAGCCCGAGGGAGGGCTCGTCCAGCATCAGCATTTTGGGGGCCGCCATGAGGGCCCGGGCGATGGCGATCATCTGCTGTTCCCCCCGGAGCAGTAACCCGCCATGCGGTGGGTGATTTCCGATAGCCGCGGGAAATGGCTGTACATCTTCTCATGGTCGGTCCGGATGCTTCGGCCGCCGTCGGTGCGGGTGATGGATCCCACCAGGATGTTCTCATCCACGGTCAGGTGCTTGAAAACGCGCCGTCCTTCGGGCACCATCACCGCCCCCTGTTTGACCACCTCGGTCCCTAAACGGTTGGTAACATCATGGCCGTCGAACTTGATGTAGCCGTCCCGGATAAATCCGTTTTCCGGCTTGAGCAGGCCGCTGATGGCGCGCAGCGTGGTGGTCTTGCCGGCCCCGTTGGTGCCCAGCAGCGCCACGATGCTGCCCTCGGTCACCGATAGGCTCACGCCCCGCAGTACCTGAATGATGTCGTTATAAACCACTTCGATGTTGTTGACTTCCAGAAGCGGGCTGTCCGGGGCATTCGTTTCCATGGCTTCGATTCGGTGGGTACAGGTTTAGTGTTAAAGGGGAACGCCGGGAGGACGCTCCCCTCGTCTTCTCATTCTATAAGGTAGGCGGTCGGGGACATCCTGCCCGTCGCAAAGAAAACCACACGATCCCAACAAGATGCCGACCATCGCCATACTGAGTGTCTATCCAGAAGGGGTAGCTTTTGGTTCCGACCAAGGCGTGCGCCGGGCGGAACCAAAAAATGCCGTTTCTGGGGGAACACTATTTGATGAATTCCGGCTTGAACGGCTTACCCACGGATTTGAACGCCCCGTCCTTGACGACGTAGAGCTGCACGAAGTCAACCCCCATGCGGTCGGTGGGGGAATAGGTCACCGGTGCGACGGCGGCCAGGGAGTCAAAGCCTTTGTCCCCGTTCATCTGGTTAAGGGTTTCGTAAAGCGTCGCCATCGTGACCTCCTGGCCGGCGTCACGGGTCCGGCGGATGGCCTCCACGGCGATCTGGGCCGCCATCATGCCGCAGGCATAGTTGTGGGAGTTGGCCGTCTTGTCGTCGCGCCCGTAGCGTTTGGCCATATCGAGCTGCCAGTCGGTCCAGGGGCCCGGTTCGGAGGTGACATGATAACCGGTGGTCCAGTAATACCCTTCCGCGGCGGAGCCGGCCAGGGCGATCAAGTCGTTGCCGCCGGTGTAGTGGGCCCCCAGGAAGGTAATCTTGCCGGGTTCGCCGAAGGTCTTGGCGGTCATGCCCAGGCGCTGGGCATCGTTGAGCAGGGTGGCCACCGGCGACTGCACCGTCTGGCACAGCACGTACTGGACCCCTTTGCTCTTGAGCCGCTGCAGGAGGGCGCTGTTATCCAGGTCCTTGCCGTGTTCGACGACTTCAACCAGATCCAGCTTCAATCCCGCGGCCACGGCGGCTTTGAAATCCGCCAGGGGCGCACGCCCGAACGCCGAAGGATGGATGAAGGCGGCCACCTTCGGCACACCGCTCCCCGGGTGATGCTTCGCCACGTATTCGGCCGCGCCGACATACTGGTGGGAATAGGAGAGAATGGGGAGGAAAATGTACGGGGACGCCTTAATCAGCGAACTATCCATGGACGCCGGGATGACCGGTATCTTGACCTCGTTGTAGTCCTGGGCCAGGGCCTGGTTGGCACCCGTGGCATAGCTCTCAAAGAGCACCATGCCCTGATCGAGGAAGTCCTCGAAATTGCGCTTGGTCACGGCGGTCTCGTACATGTCGTCGCGGATGGGGCAGTCAATCTTGGCATCCCCCAGGATTTTGGTCTCGTTGGCGAAGTTGATATAGTCTTCCACGCCCTTTGAGTAAGGATTGCCGGCATCCGAGGTGGGACCGGTTATGGCCAGCGACAGGCCGAGCTGGTAGGTCTCTGCGGCCTGGGCCGGGACCGTGATCATGAGTGCCAACCCAAGTAGCATCGCGACAACCCATAGCCGATGAAGTTCTCTTTTCATTTCTCCCCCTTTGTGGTGATGGGTGAACCTTGTTCGGCTGCACCGCAGCGCATCGCGGGCAGCCCGATATCCCGGAACCTCCCTAATAACGGAAGGGCCAGAGCTTGACATACGAGCGGCAAATGCGCCACCAGTTGGCCATTCCCCGCGGTTCGAACATCAAAAACAAAACGATCACCAGGCCGAACCCGAGGGGCCGCAGGGCCGTCGCCAGATTCATGGCGGCCGGGAGGTAATGGCCGGCCCATTCGGAAAGATGCTCCATCTGCAGTTGGAGGGCCTGAATCGCTACCGGCCCCAGGAGGCTGCCGGGCAGGGTTCCCAGCCCGCCCACGATGGCCATGGCCAGGAAAATGATCGAATGGTGCAGGGTGAACGACTCAAAGCCGGCGCCGCGATACATGTAAGTGTGCAGAGCCCCGGCGACCCCGGCGAAAAAACCCGCCAGGGCAAAGGCGTAAACCTTGGTCAGACCCGGGTGCATCCCCATGGCGTCCGCGGCCCGGTCGTTGTCCCGCACCGCCACCAGGCAGCGGCCGTAGCGGGTGCGCAGCAGGTTGCGCACCCCGAGACCGCAGAGCACCGCCGTCACTAAAATCACGTAGTACCAGAAAAAATAATGGTCGCTGCGCCCGACCTGGCCCGTGATCCAGTAGACCCGGCCCACCGGTATCATCTGGCCCTGGTTGAAAAAGGTCATGAATTTGACCGTCCAGGTGAAAATCATCTGAAACGACAGGGTCGCGATGGCCAGATAGAGGTGCTTGAGGCGCATGGCCGGCAGCCCCACGAAAGCCCCGAAAACGGCACCCACAAACCCGGAGATGACGATCATCAAGGGCCAGGCATGGGTGATCAGAACATGACTGTCACCGATCGTGCGGGCCGTTGCGGCCAGGGTATAGGCGCCGATGCCCACGAAGGCGGCATGCCCGATGGAGATCAGGCCGGCAAATCCGGTCACCAGGTTCAGGCCGTAAACCGCCACCACGGCAATCAGCATGTTGTCAATCACGAGCATGCTGCGGTTGCTGGTCGGTATGAAGAGCGGCCAGACGAAAAGGCTGACGATAAAGAAGATGAAAAACAGCCGGTCGATGTGGGTTTTGAAAATCCGCTGCTCTTCCTGGTAGGAAGTGAAAAAATTCCCTGTGGCAAACCATCGGTTGGTCGACATGGCTTACACTCGCTCGATTTCGTGCGTCCCGAACAGGCCATGGGGCTTGAACAGGAGGATGATCAGAAGGATGATATAGGGCAACACATCGGCGGTCCCGCTGAGTCCCCAGTTGCCGTCCAGATAGCCCGAGGCGAATTGCTGGATAAGCCCCATGATGATGCCCGCCACCACGGCGCCGATGATGGAATCCAGCCCCCCCAGGATGACCACCGGAAACACGGTGATGCCAAAGGCCTGCAGGGTCTCGAAGTTCAGTCCGGTGATGTTGCCGATGATGCCCCCCGCCGCGGCCGCGCTGAGGCCGGCCATGGCCCAGGCCAGACCGAAAACCCGCGGCACGGAAATGCCCACACTCATGGAAGCCAGCTGATCGTCAGATACCGCACGCATACTGATCCCCAGGGTGGCGCGTTTGAAAAACCACGAAAAGGCCCCGATCAGGATGGTGGTAATGATCACTCCCAGCAGTTGGGTCCAGGAGATGGACACGCCCCCCAGGCTGATGGGGGTGGTCGGTAAAAACTCCGGGAAGGAATAGTTCATCGAGCCGAAGGGGGTCAGGTAGATGATCCCGTCCAGGATGGACATCAGGCCGATGGTCACCATGATGACCGAGATGATGGGTTCCCCGATCAGCCGCCGCAGGAAGACCCGCTCGACGCTCATGGCCAGGAAAAAGGTGATCACCATGCTGGCCAGAAAGGATAGAATGATGGGCAGGCCGACCCAGACGGTGAGGGCGTAGACGATAAAGGCGCCGCCGGCGATGATCTGCCCGTGGGCGATGTTCAGCACCCGGCTGGATTTGTAGATCAGAACGAATCCCAACGCCGACAGGGCGTAGATCGAGCCGACCACGATGCCGCTGACGACCAGCTGAAAAAAATAACTCATGACACCCCTTCCATCGTGTAAAACGGCAGCAGGGTTTCCACAGTGGTGGTTTGACCGTCCTGGTACTGGAACTGGGCCTGGACCTGTTTCTCCTTCACCGTCTCGTCGTAAAGCGCCTGGTAGAGCTCTTCGTACTTTTCGCGGACATATTTGCGCCGGATCTTGCCGGTCTTGGTCAGCTCGCCGTCGTCCACATCCAGGAGCTTGTAGAGCATGGCCCAGCGCCGGATGCGGAAGTGGGGTTTTTCCACGTTGCGGTTGAAGTCGCCGATCTGCTGGCCGATCAAGTCGGCCACTTCCGGCTTGAGGGACAGATCCATGAAGGTCGTAAAGGAAATGCCCCGGTCCTCGGCCCATTTGCCCACGATGATGGGATCGATATTGATCAGGGCCGAGACGAAGTCGCGCTGGTCGCCGAAAATAACGGCCTCCTTGATGTAGGGGCTGAACTTGAGCTTGTTCTCCAGGAACTGGGGGCTGAACATCTCGCCGGTGCGGTTGTGCATCACGTCCGCCAGCCGGTCGATCACCACCAGGTGCCCCTTTTCGTCGATGTAGCCCGCATCGCCGGAGTGCAGCCAGCCCTCGGTCAGCAGTTCGGCGGTCTTTTCGGGCAGCTTGTAATAGCCCCGGCAGACCGAGGGCGAGCGTGAGAGAATCTCCCCCTCCTCGGTGATCTTGCACTCCGTCTTGGGCAGCGGAATGCCCACCGTATCCGGGGTCACGTCACCGTCGGAATGCATGTAGGCGATCCCCGTTATCTCGGTCTGGCCGTAGATCTGCTTCAGATTGATGCCGATGGCCTGATAGAAGGTGAACAGGTCCGGCCCCAAGGCCGCACCGCCCGTGTAGGCCCGCCGCAGCCGGAGAAAACCGATCTGGTTGATCAAGGGGTGGAATACCAGGGTCTGGCCGAGCCAGGCCTTGAAGCGCAGCAGGGGCGGCATGGTTTGGCCGGACATGCGGTAGGTGGCCGCCGTTTCCCCCACCTTCATGAAATAGCGGTAGAAGGCCCGGTTCAGGCGGTAGGACTCGTCGATCTTGAGCCAGATCTGGGAGCGGATGGTCTCATAGATGCGCGGGGCGCCGAAGACGAAATGCGGTCCGATCTCCTTTAAGTCCTCCATGGCGGTTTCCACGGATTCCGGGAAATTGACCGTGATGCCGGTGGCGAGCGCCACCCCGAAGGAATTCATCTGCTCGCCGATCCAGGCGAAGGGCAGAAAGGAGAGATATTCGTCCGTTTCTTCCAGGGGATCGACCTTGGTGATCTGCAGCCCCATGTTGATGTAGTTGCGGTGCATCATCTCGGCCCCCTTGGGCAGGCCGGTGGTGCCCGACGTGAGGCAGAGATGGCAAATGTCGTCCGGTGCGCCCTGATCCACCAACTGCTCGAAGCGCTCGGGGGTTTCGGCGTGCGCCGCATCGCCCATGCGGTAGAGCTCCTCGATGGGCATGAACCAATCATCCGAACGGTAGCTGCGCATGCCGCGCGGATCTTCGAAGATGACCTTGCGCACCTGGGGGATTTCCCGGCGGACCTCGATCAGCTTGTCCACCTGCTCCTGGTCGTCGCAGAACACGATGCTGACCCCCAGATAGTTCAGGATGCCGGCGATCTCCTTGGGCAGGCTGGACTGGTAGAGCCCGGCCGATATGCCCCCCAGGGCCTGGGCGCCGACAGCCACGAACAGCAGCTCGGGGATATTGTCCCCGATGAGGGCGATCCGGTCGCCCTTCTCCAGTCCGAGTTGGGCCAGACCCAGTCCGCACTTGCGCACGTGGTCGTAGTAGTCTTTCCAGGTGAAGGTGTTCCAGCGGCCGAAATCCTTCTCCCGCAGGGCCACCTTGTCGCCGGATTGCCGCACCCGCCACCGCAGCAGCTGGGGAATGGTGTATTTTAGCAGGTCGTCGCGGTTTTCCATTTACAAAGTCGTCAATCTTTCCTTGTTATGTTTGCCGAAAAAATGGCTTCAAAATGTTCTTTCCCGAAGTGACGGGTGCGTCCTTGGTCGAAGATCAAGGCGCCCAAATGCTGAAGCGTACACCAGGTACGCGGTAGCGACGAAGAATGCCGGGTGACGCCGGGGTTGGTCCACTGTTATGAAACCACTTCCAGAATTACTTCCCCACCCCCCTCGGATGCGGCATTGGGTCAAGATCAAGGCGACCGAGATCCGAGGCGTGAGGCGTACACCAGGTACGCCGCAGCGACGAAGCATGCCGGGCAACGCCAATATTGGTCCCCTGTTCTGAAACCACTTCCAAAATCACTTCCCCACCCCCCTCGGATGCGGCATTGGGTCAAGATCAAGGCGCCCGAGTTCCGAGGCGTGAGGCGTACACCAGGTACGCCGCAGCAACGAGGAACGATGGGCAACGCGGATATTGGCCCAATGACGCATCCGAGGGTTACTCTTCGCCGATATAGGCTTCGATGACCGCCGCATTCGCCGCCACCTCCTCCGGCCGTCCGGCGCCGATCAACTGGCCGAAGTCGAGCACGTAGATTCGGTCGGAGATATCCATGACCACGCCCAGGTCGTGCTCCACCAGGACGACGGTGATATCGCGCTCTTTCTGGATGTCGAGGATGAAGCGCACCATGTCTTCCTTCTCCTCGATATTCATGCCCGCCATGGGTTCGTCCAACAGCAGGATCCGGGGCCCCATGGTGAGCGCCCGGGCCACCTCGACCCGCTTCTGGACCCCGTAGCTCAAGCTGCCCACCGTGCTTTTGCGGTAGGGCTCCAGCTCCATGAAGTCGATAATGTCTTCTACATAGCCGCGGTTTTCGGCCTCCAGCCGGGAAGCGGCGCCGAAATAGAGCACGGCCTGGAAAAAATTGTAGCGCAGCTTCTGGTGGCGGGCCAGCATGAGGTTGTCGAGCACCGTCATGCCGCTGAAAAGCTCGATGTTCTGGAAAGCCCGCGCAATACCGAGGCTGGAGACCTGATGGGGCGAGGCCTGGGTCAAGCGGCGCTCGCCGAAATAGATCTCACCCCGGGTGGGGTGATAAAAACCGGAAATGCAATTCAACAGGCTGGTTTTGCCGGCCCCATTGGGGCCGATGACCGAGGTGATCAAGCCCGGCTCGATGGTGATGTCAACATTGGACAGGGCGCGCAACCCGCCAAAGTCCAATGTGGCCGATTCGATTCGAAGTACATCTTGAGCCATGGCCGTGTTCGTTCCCCTATATCGGTCGACGCGCCCACCGCCTGCCCCCCGAGGCTCCTGCGGGGCAGGGTTCGGGGAAGGCGGTCGGCATCCGGGATACCATTGAAAAACCCCGATGAACCTCCACATGGGTCGGTCGGACTTCATCAGGGTTGCGGTTTATCGGGAATTCACCCGTATTGGGATCCATCATACGTATCGTGCCTCAGTTGGCGGACGACCTTGGCAATGCGGTCATTCGATAGTTGTCGATCGGTCTCTCTTCCGGGTTCGTATCCGCTTCAGGCCTTCGTCAGCACGGCCGAACAGAACAAATGAATAATATTCATTTGGTATACCACTCTCTATATTTTATTTTTCGTTTAGTCAAGAGCTTTCTCGATCCCGGAAAATATTAGTTAACATAATGATATTGTTTACTATTACTATATTTTTAGAGAATGCTCACAAGGGAAGAAGGGTGGGCGCTTCCCAACCGACCGGACGTTAGTCCAGCCGACTACAGGGAAGCCCGTCCAGGAAGGCCAAAAAAGGCCTGACGATGCCGGGCCGGTCAAATTATGACCACTTTCTTGACCGCTTTCACCACCTCCTCCGGCTCGTCGATCACCTGGAATATTTCGATGTCCTCCGGTGATATGAGCTTTTCCTTGAGAAGACGGGTCCGGATCCAGTCCACCAACCCTCCCCAGTAATCAGAGCCCATGAGAAAAACCGGCAGCGGGCGGATGCGGTGGGTCTGGATAAGGGTAACGGCCTCGAACAACTCATCCAGAGTGCCGAACCCGCCCGGCATGATGATATAGGCCATGGCGTATTTGACGAACATGACCTTGCGGACGAAGAAATAGTGGAACTGGAGTTGGATGTTGGCGTACGGGTTGGGTTTTTGTTCGAAGGGCAGGCTGATGTTGAGGCCTACGGAAACGCCGCCCGCCTCGGCCGCCCCCTTGTTGGCCGCTTCCATGATTCCGCCGCCACCGCCGGTGATCACGGCAAAGTTTTCTTTGGCGAAAAGAGCCGCTGTGCGAGCTGCTGTAGCGTAGTCCGGGTCATCGGGTTTCGTGCGCGCCGATCCGAAAATGCTCACCGCCGGCCCCAGATCGTAAAGTTTTTCGACCCCCTCCACGAACTCCCCTATGATGCGGAACAGGCGCCAGGATTCCCCCAGCTTCAGATCATCGATAATAAATTGTTTTTCCATTCACACTCCTTTCATTCGAGGTCGGCGGCCACCCGCCGGCAGCGCCCTCCGGTTCGGGTGGGATGTTGCCAAAATGATGAATCTAATATATAGAGTGATGTTTTTCTGACGAATTTTTGGCAAAGTGCCCATGAACGTTTCCGACTCAAATCTGAATCGTCCTGTGACGATTATCAACGAACTCGGCCTGCATGCCCGCTCCGCCGCCAAAATAGCGAAAGTGGCTCAGAATGCAAGGTATAAAGTCTGGATTGGGAGAGATAGCGAAGAAGTGGATGCCGCCAGCATCATCGATTTGCTGACCCTGGGCTGCAACCAGGGCACCGAAATCGTGGTGCGCATTGAAAATGCGGCCGATCACCCCATCCTGAATCAGATCATCGACCTGGTGGAAGCCGGGTTTGGAGAATAGGCGGCCATGTTGCCCACCGAAGCCAAAGAATTCAAACTGCAGGGAATCGGCGCCTCGCCCGGTATTTGCATCGGCAAGGCCTATCTGGTGGACCGGGAAGGCGTCAAGGTCGTCCCCAAATACTTTGTCAATCCCGACCGCGCCGCCAACGAAATCAACCGCTTCAAAAAAGCCGTCATCGCCGCCAAGGACGATCTGCGCCAGATTATCAGCGGCATGCCCGAAGACCTTCAGCAACAGACCAATATTCTGGAGACCCACCTGCTTCTGTTCGACGACAAGATGCTCTATGGCCGCAGCATCGACCTGATTCAGGAGGACAAGGTCAATGCGGAATGGGCGCTAAAGACCATCGTGGGCCAGATCAAGAGCATGTTTCAGAGCATGGAGGACCCCTACCTCAAGGAGCGGGTCGCCGACATCGTCCACGTGTCGGACCGTATCATGCACCACCTGACCGGCGCCGAAGGCATCAAGATTTCGGATATCGACAAACGCGTCATTCTGGTAGCCCGGGACCTGTCGCCGGCCGACACCAGCCAGATCCAGCTGGAGCGTGTCAAAGGCTTCCTCACCGATGTCGGCGGCAAGACCTCCCACACCGGTATCATTGCCCGCACCCTGGACATTCCGGCGGTCCTGGGCCTGCTGAATGCCACCTCCCTGATCCGCAATGACGACATCCTGATCGTGGACGGCAACGACGGCGTCGTGATCATCAACCCCGATGACAAGACCCTGGTGGAATACGAAGAGCGCCAGATCCGCTACGAAGCCTACCGGGCCCGGATCACGCGCGAAAGCCATCTGCCCGCCCGCACGGCCGACGATCAGATCATCCATGTCCAGGGCAACATCGAACTGCCAGAGGAAGTGGTTTCGGTCATCGACAACGGCGGCGACGGCGTCGGCCTCTACCGCACCGAGTTCCAGTACATGGGTCGCACGGAGTTCCCCAGCGAATTCGAGCTATTCGACAAATACCGGGACGTGGTGGAAGTCATGGCGCCCAATCCCGTGACCATCCGCACCCTGGACATCAATGGCGACAAGGCCCTGAGCTATGCCGACAGCGGCAACGAGGTCAATCCGGTGCTGGGCCTGCGGGCCATCCGCTACTGCCTGCAAAATCCCGATATCTTCCGCACCCAGCTGCGCGCCATCCTGCGGGCGGCGGCCTATGGGAACGTACGCATTCTCTTCCCCATGATCACCGGCTGCGGCGAGCTGATCCAAGCCCGCCAGGCCTTGCGGGAGGCGGCCGAATCCCTGGCCGCGGAAGACGTGGAGCACAACCCGGACATCGAGGTGGGTGTCATGATCGAAGTCCCCTCGGCCGTGGTGATGGCCGACCAGTTGGCGGAGCTGTGCGATTTCTTCAGCATCGGCACCAACGACCTGATCCAGTACTCCCTGGCCATCGACCGCGGCAACCGCAACGTGGCCTACCTCTACGACCCGCTCAATCCGGCCATTATCCGGATGATAAAGCACGTGGCGGACGTCGCCCGCCACAAAAAAATCCGCGTCGCCATGTGCGGCGAAATGGCCGGCGAACCGATCTACATCCCGATCCTGCTGGGGCTGGGCATCACCGAATGGAGCATGGTGCCCCACACCATCCCCATCGTCAAGCGGATGGTGCGCGGACTCTCGGCCCTCGACGCCCGCAAGTTCGTCAAAGAAATCGTCGATCTCACGAGCGCCGAAGAAATCAACCGCCTGGCGCGGGAACGCTTCAGAGTCCACATCGACAGCGGTTTGATCCTTCAGCAGGGTTAGATTATCCACCCGGCGGGCGCCGCCCCTCGCTCCCGCCCAACATCACCAGAGGCCTTAGAGCACCATGGGTACGGAAGGCATCAAGATCGTCGCGGAAAACCGCAAGGCCCGCTACGACTACCACATCGAAGACAAGTTCGAGGCCGGCATGGCGCTGCGGGGGACCGAGGTCAAATCCCTGCGCCGCGGGCGCTGCAATCTCAGGGACAGCTACGCCCGCATCCTCAACGGAGAGATCTGGGTGCTCAATATGCATATCGGCCCCTACCCCTTTGCCTACTACAACAACCACGAGCCCCGCCGACAGCGCAAGCTCCTGCTGCACAAGTACGAGATCAAAAAGCTCTACGGCAAGATCAACGAATCCGGCTACAGCCTGATCCCCCTGCGGGTGTACTTCAAAAACGGCAAAGCCAAGATTCAGCTGGCCCTGGCCAAGGGCAAGAAGAAGCACGACAAACGCGAGACCATCCGTCGCCGGGACGAGCAGCGGGATCTGGATCGGTCGATGCGCAATTATTGAGGATCCAAGGGTTCAAGGGGTCGGGGGGCCAAGGGAAGGGGCATAGAAACCATTTTCCATTTACATTCGATGCAGCGTGAGATCTCGTGCAGCATTGATCAGAAGTAAAAATTCCCCCTCTGAGCCAGGCACTTTATTTTCAAGGGGGTATCTTTCTGTTCCGGATTGGCACCATGGGAATGGTTGTCGTCTCGATTGCCTTCCAAAAATCCAGCCTTATTTTTGACCTGTTGAGCAGCCCACAATACCCATCGCCCCGTGGAATTCAGTTGCGCGGGGATCATGCCGACCTCCAAACGGAAGATAGTAACATGAGGGACCTTCGCACCGCACATGAAGTCCTTTGCATCATGACCGCAATCGCCTTGCTGACGGCCGGTCTGGCCGGCTGCCAGGGCTTCCGTCTTCCGCCCCGCCCCCACGCTCCCGCGAACGGCATCGCCTTGCAGCCCGGGGAACCCAGCCAAGGTGCGGTCGACACCGGCGATCTAACGCTATCCTATGGTTTCGCGGTCACCTTCGAACCCTCACGGCAGCTCCATCTCAGCGGCAAGGTGCTCAGCCTCCGAACCGGGGCGGACAGCGTGACCGTCTATCTCAACATTCTGGACAGTGCCGGACACGTCATGGATACCTCCGTGCTCTATGCATCGGGATTCAAGCCTCCGACATTCGTCCGCCGCGCCAGGGATTTCGACACCACCCTGCCCCTGCCGCCCGGCGCCGCGGCGATTGCGTTCAGTTCCTCCGTGCAGGCCAGCCGCGGACATCGATAGACGGCGGTGCGACAGTACCCATGGTCTAAAACATTGACATCGCAACAAATATTCTTATCATTACAATAAGCGCAGCCGCTTGTATATCGTCTCACGCTGTGCTACAAGCAGGCCTCACTTCCCCTTTCCATGGGGAGGTCGCCAACCGCTCTTGGGCGGTACGGATCTTTGAGAATATGGGGGCGAAACGGGTTCGACGGGGGCAAAGAAGCGTCGGCTGCATGTCGAGCTTCCTGTCCGCTCGTAAAACGACGGGAAAACTAAATATAATCGCAGACGATTATAACTACGCCGTAGCTGCATAGCTACCGTCCTTCCAGGCTACTCCTGCGGGTCTGGAAAGGGCGTCGACTAGCGGGATAGCAATTGTCCTTGCCTGATGGGACAGGCGCGAAACTCTAATCAGGATAAGTCCGAAGGGACCTCGCCCGAAAGGGCCCCGAGGGCTGACACTCAAAGTTCGGGATAAACATGTAGATGCCCATGTGGAATGCTTTCGGACGCGGGTTCGACTCCCGCCGCCTCCACCATCCTTCGCCTTGGCGAAGGATGCGCGCCGAAGCTTTAGCGAAGGCGGGCTTTACACGCTTGTAATCATGCCCCGCCAGCCATGGCCAAGGCTTCGGCTGGCAAGCCAACGTAGAGGATTAACCCCCATTATAGTATTAGCGAAGGTTGTGCGCCGAAGCCTTGGCGCTTTGTACGCCGTAGCTTTAGCGAAGGTGTATAGGCGTACCTGGATAGTCGCCTATGGATTGCTGACGCAATCCTCCAGCTTCGGTTGGCAAGTCACAATTTAAACTCCCCTTTCTTCATTAATGGCCTCCTGGCCTTTATATATAATTCCTGCTTTTATCGCTGCAGTTCCTACGGTTTAACATTTCGTTCTTTAAATTCTACGTACAGGTGCCATGAAATACGTCTACCTGATCCGCAGTCTCCCCTTCCCCGATCAGCGCTACGTCGGCATCACCGACGATATCGATAAAAGAATACAACATCATAACAACGGCAGCTCCAAACACACGTCTAAATACAAGCCGTGGGCGTTGGTGACCTATGTGGCTTTCACAGATTCGTCCAAGGCTTTCGCGTTTGAAAAATATTTGAAAACAGGGTCCGGACGTGCTTTTGCCAATAATCGGCTGTGGTGAATCCATGCAGGATATAAAGCATCGACACACGCTTCTCCATGATTACCTATTAGATATCAGCCATATTGATGTTATTGAATAAAAAGGATCACCTAATAGATAACCCTACACAAACAAACCAACACTGGCAGAACCCTGATGAAAAGAGAGCGCATTCTTGAGTTGCTAAGCCGCAGCAAGCCGGAACTCCAATCTCGTTTTGGCGTTACGCGGTTGGCATTGTTTGGTTCCACTGCGCGTGATGCAGCCACCGAGGGAAGCGATATTGACATCCTGGTCGCCTTCGATGGGCCGGCCACGTCTAAACGGTATTTTGGCGTGCAATTCTACCTTGAAGACCTGCTGGACTGCCCGGTCGATCTGGTCACTGAAAAGGCCCTTCGGCCTGAACTGCGCCCTTACATCGAACAGGAGCGGGTGAATGTCTGATGCCAGCCATCGCGAATGGGGGTTTTACCTCGATGACATGATCAATTTCGCTGAAAAGGTGCTTGCCTATACCGAGGTGGCTTGACCAGTCTGGGTTCGTGGAGGACAGGCTTGTTTATGATGCCACTCTGCGTAACCTTGAACTGATTGGTGAAGCTGCCACCCACACCCCGGAAGAAATTCGGGATGCACATGATGAAATCCCCTGGCGCATGATAATAGCTACCCGCAACCGGTTGATTCATGGCTATCTCGGCATCGATGACGACACGCTTTGGAGCATCATTCAAGATGATGTGCCAGCCCTCTTGCCTCTTCTGAAAGCTTTGAAAGAAAAACGGAACGCACGAAAGCGCCTGCCATAATGTCCCCCCCCCCTCTTTTGTCTTTCCGGCCGTAAGCAAGTCGATGCGGCGGGGCACTTCTAAAGTTCGTGAAAATGGCTTTACCATATAGTGAAGTTTAGAAGGAAGGAGCGTCCCTAGATTACCCGCGGAAATTTTCATTTGGTACCGAAAACGCTAACAATTTAATGTGTTGAGAGTTTCCTTTCTTGTTCGAATCTTGAAATTTTCTGATCCAAACGATGAATGCGCATCAACGGATAGACAATACAGTACGCTGATACAAAAAAGAAAAGCAGGTTCACTGCTAAAAGAGGGACAACCCAATGATTTGCCATATCAGCATGTGACTGGAAAAAAACTACCATCAGCCCCAGTAATGATCCCTGGCCTACAACCATGGCGATTCCGGTGCGCACTGATTTGAGGGCCGTTCTTTTTTCCTGAAGGAAAGTCTGGATTTCCCCCACGATCAGTGAGTCTTCATATTCATTGTGTTTTGCTTTCATTGCAGCACGCTCAAACGCCTTTAGTAGGCGCAACCATTCATCCGTCTTGGAGGGTGGCTGGCAAAATAAACGCCTTCGTTCCGGTCCATCGAATCTACCTCTTACACGCCAATTATTTGGCAGAAAGCCGACCTTTGCCGTCGGCAGTTATCCCATAAAGATGTAGGGCGGATGATGATTTTGATGTCAGGCTTTGTCCTATGCGGATATACTATTCCCTGGTGGCGGAGAATTGCCATTCCCCATATCTTTTCGGTATCTGACAATCATGTTTGATCCTTTTGTTTCTTTTCTGTTAGGTTTAGGCAACTTCCAAAAGGGATTTGGGTGTGCTCAGAATGGAAGGACAACAATAAATAGCAATTTGGAAAACTCCCCATGCACTTTGGAGCCGAAATATTAGCGCCCTCACTTTCCTGGCTGCGTGAATACAAACCACGTTTTTTCAAGCCGGATTTGATGGCTGGATTGACAGTGGCCGTCATGACCATCCCCCAAGCCATGGCCTATGCTCTGATTGCCGGACTTCCGGTGCAATATGGGTTATATGCCTCCATCGTGCCGACCATCGTGGGTTGCTTGTGGGGCAGTTCGCTGCATCTGATTTCCGGGCCCACCACCACTGTTTCGCTGGTGGTTTTCAGCACATTAAGCGTCTTGGCCAAGCCCGGCAGCATCGACTATATTCAATTGGCCTTGTTTCTGTCGCTGCTGGTCGGGATGACCAAAATGGTGTTGGGTTTTGCCCGCTTGGGGGCGCTGCTGAACTTCGTTTCCCACGCCGTATTGACCGGGTACATGGCCGGCGCCGCGGTATTGATCGCTTTCAACCAACTGCCAGGCTTGCTGGGCCTTCATCAGCACCATCACGGTTTGATGTTCTATCAACAGATCGGCAGCATCATCCGCCAGTTGCCGCAGTTCAATGGAATCACATTGTTGCTCGGCCTGTTATCCCTCAGTGTAATTGTCGGCCTGCAAAAGCTAAAACCTGCCTTGCCGGGGCCGCTGATCGCCCTAGTGCTTGCCACCACCCTGGTCTCCCTGTTCAATCTGGAACAGCATGGCGTTGCCGTGGTGGGAAATTTTCCCCGTTCCTTGCCACCGCTGCACTTCCCCGCCGTGCGGGACATGTCGCAAACCTCACGACTGGCGCCAGGAGCCCTTGCCATCGCAATCCTCGGCCTGGTGGAGGCCATATCAATCGCAAAGTCCATTGCCGCCCAGAGCCGGCAACGTCTTAATATCAATCGGGAATTCATCGGTCAGGGTCTGGCCAATGTGTCCGCCTGTTTTTTTAGCGGTTACCCCGGCAGCGGATCGTTTGTGCGATCGGCGCTCAACTACAGCGCCGGCGGTAAAACACCCTTGAGCGGGATCATTTCAAGTTTAGCGGTGGCGGCCATCGTTCTTCTGGCGGCGCCGCTGGCCGCCCGGCTTCCAATGTCCGCCCTTGCTGGGGTATTGATGGTCGTTGCGTTTGGGATGATCCGCAAAAAGGATATTTTGCGAACCGTCAAGACGACACGCGGCGATGCCGCCGTTCTGCTGGTCACATTTTTATCGACCTTGTTCCTTAAAATTGAATTTGCCATTTATGTTGGCGTTCTATTGTCGATTGGTCTGCACCTCGCAGCAGTTTCACACCCGCACATCCATTCCGTGATACCGGATCCCGACACCGGGAAAATGGTTGATTCAAACCATGACAAAATTTGCTGTCAGATGGAAATCGTCTTTATCGATGGGTCGATCTTTTTTGGTTCGGCCGAATTCGTGCTCGACGATCTTCAGCGCCGGCTTCGCAATCATCCGAAGATGGCCAATTTGCTGATTCGCATGCACAAGGTCAATACAATGGATGCAAGTGGAGTGGACATATTCGAAAATTTGCTGGAAGAAATTCACCAGCGTGCCGGGGGGCTTTTTTTTGCCGGCGTCAATTATCGCGTTTTCGAAGTCTTCCAGAACTCCGGCCTGCTGAAGGATGTCGATTCCACGCATATTCGGACCAGCACCGGGGCGGCCATTCGCAAAGCCATGCGCGACAATTTCGATTTCCGCATCTGTGCCGCTTGCCCGGTGTCTATTTTCAAGGAATGCACAGACCTCAAGCGCGGCAATTGGGAAATTTTCGGACAGGGTGTGCAGCCCCCCCGCTTTGGGATTGATGATGAATTGCCAAGTGAAAGCGATCGCCTTGAACCAGCCGAGACCGCAGTTGCTGCTCGAAGTGAAAAAGGGAAGCCGGGCAAATGATCAAGCTGCTGGTGTATACCAATGGGAAACCGGAGGCCTTCCACGCTCTGCATTTCGCCGCGGCGTTTAAAAAGCGTTTGAACGCAGAATTGAGCGTCATCACGGTGCGCAGCGGCACCCATGCTGCAGAAGAACCACCGCCGGTCGGTGCGAAACTGACAGCCGATCAAAAGGACGAGCTGCCGCAAGGCGGAGTGCGAACTTTGCTCGACTCCGCATCCGTGCTGGTCGACGAAGAGGTCCTGGCTCCCATCGATTCGATTCAAATCCGTGATATCCCGCAGGGGCATGTTTTTGTCTGCAAAGGGGTAGCCGACGATCGTATCGCCTTTTATGAATGCTTCGGTCCTTTGGTCGAGGCAATCAACAATGAAGTGGACGAGCACGGTTACAACCTGCTGGTTGCTGCGGTTCCCCGCCCTGGCCGATTGGGCCGCCTGCTGATCGGCAGCACGGCGCATAAGCTGGCGCTGGATCTGCACACCTCGCTGCTGGTCGTGCGCGGCGGCGGGCCGGACAGCCGTTTCTTGGTCTGCGCGGACGGTTCGCCATCCGCACAACGGCAATTCCCATTGCTCAATCAGTTGCTTCCGGCCATTCAGCAACCGATCGATGTTCTATGCCTGAGGTCGCCTGATATGCCTCTCCAGATGGTCCAAGACGCCGAGGCCTGTATGCAGCGGGCTAAGGACTGGTTAATCGATTGTCGAAAACTAGGTCAGGCTGTGATGCGCGAAAGCCATCACCGGCGCGAAACGATTCTCGAAATCGCTGGAGAAAATACCGTCATCATGATGGGAAGCAGCTTGAGGCATGATGTCTATCGGCGTATTCGGGGCAGCCTGCCGCTGCACATTCTCGGAAGCACGCTTTCAAGCGTTCTCCTTGTCAAACAGCTTCCCGAGGGCGATCCTGACTTTATGAAAGCTTCGTATACATGTGGATAGGAGCTATATCGTCATTCGGAAGTTGGTAATTGTGTACCTTAGCCGGCCATCAACAATCTTGCCAAAATCACGTTTGAAACTATTATTGCGATAGTTTGGAGCAGTATCTGCAACGTTGTGGCTATTCCGCGCGCGAAAGCAGGCTAAACCGACTGAAGCTCGTCCGGTTGAGCCGCGTGTTGGGCCAGACCGTGTAGGATGTCGGGCCTGAGATTACCCTTGCCTGACGATATCGACCGAGATCTCAACAGCCGGAATCGTTCCTCTATTCTCAAGCCAGTAAGTGGTGTTCCTATCCTCGCAAGGAATGGGGACGTCTTTAATTATTTCAATATCACCTCTTCTAGCCGATACCCCCCATCCAAAGCGAGTTTCTCTCCGCGCCGAACGGCATAGCCCACACCGGCAGGCGTCATGCCCAATGATTGCGCGATGTCGGTTAAGGACAGCCCCAGCTCCCGCGAGCACCAGTAGCAAAAAAGACTGCGCGCTTCCATCCGGACCCGCTGGCGACCCTTTCGATAGATCTCTGCCGGGGATAGGTTATACAAAGAAGCCACCTGCCGGGCCACCTTATCCTTATCCCACCCTCGGCTGGCAAGCGCATATCGGCGCTCCAGTTCCTCGTCGGCCTGCTTCAGAGTGTGTTGTACGAATTCAGAATCGCCCAGAATGCGCTCGTCGCCTTTGAGCCTTCCCATCTTCTTCCGGCGTTGCCGCTTGACCTCGGACCAGCCTCCCAAACTGCGGATCAATCCACCGCCGGTCAGATCCTCCCTGCGGCCCTGTTCCACCCCCGAACGGACAAAGGCGAGATAACGCTTTCGGGCCGTGGGCAGGCTTCCTCCGAACTGATCAAGCACATAACCGCTATCCTGCCATGGGCGTTTCTGGTTCCCCATGATGACAGCGTGGCCGCTATAACGGAAATCCTTCAATTGCTCGACACCTTCAACCATGCCGGCGCGAAGCGGGTTTAGATGAATATAGCGGACCAACTCCTTGAGGTAGGCATCCTCCTGACAGAGCTTTGATATTGTAGACAAAGTTTTTCTGCACTCAATACCACGAGCGATGTTGTGGGGCAGCGTTCTGGGTGCGTGTAACTATAATTGGCGTTGATAAAAGGCGCCGGATAAAACGTCAAGTTAATATGTTAAGGGCCCCGTTAAGGCCTCGTTAAGGCCCATTGGAATGCTCTGCGGGGAACCTTATTGCGAATTCTCGGCTTAGGGGGAACAGTACTCGATAGTTGGTTTCCAATTTTTGCTCGCAGGATAGAATTTCAGCAAGCTTTATAGCAGAAGTTGGATGTGCGTAAGATATGCGATTATGCTGCCGGAATGGTACAAAATATCAATCAATGGCACATATTTTCACCAAGCGCTTCAATAACATACTGTTTTTATTGACACTTTTTCTGAATCCGGCCTTCAGCACCACGGGTCTAAAAGACGAGCGATTTCAGGTACTTGCCTGGGTCGCTTGCGCTTTTTCGGGCGGATATGGGATTATATACGATCGTCGTACAACCACCTATCGTTTCAACCGCCCGTATGCAACTGCTTCCTGTACTCCCACGGAACCTAATGACATTAAGTTCCCACCGGAATCAATATCCCCAACTCCCCCCTCTTTTGTCTTTCCGTCCGCAAGCAAGTCGATGCGGCAGGGCGCTGCAGCCGTTCGTGAAAATGGCTTTACCATATAGTGAAGTTCATAAGGAAGGAGCGACCCTAGATTATACTCTGTCTATTCTTCAACCTCACTTGGGGGAAATATCGGCGTTCACTTCCCCTGGTTGGGCTTTGACTTTGGCAATACATTTCGTGTGGATTCCGATATAAGCTTGCAGGTGGTGCTGCGTTTGGCCCCCACAAAGGCAACCCCCAGAATGAGGGCCGGGATGGCGACGATTAATCCCAAAAAAGGCAGCACGGTAAATGAAATCACCAAAAAGAGCATACCGATCCCCAGAAAAATGGCGCCAAGGCCTTCATCCGCGATTCTTTCCCAAAAGCAGTAATTGACTTTCATGAGTCCCCCCCTCCGAAATAGGCTAAGCGTGCAAAAAAATGGTAATGGACAGCCGTTGCCGTCCGGGTGGTGGCTAACCCCATGAAAGCCGTATCTCAATAGAGCTCGCCCGCATTCAGCCCGCAGGAATCATTCGTTTTGGGTCGCAATGCGCGACTGCGTGGAAATACAATCTTTGTGCCAGGCTTCAAGATTTTGCTTTGGCATTATCCATCCTATTGAATTAATGTGTTATTTAGACTTTTAGGGGATCCTGCACCGACATGGGCGGACATGTAAAAAGGATCATATATGACAGGTGGTCACATATGACCCGATTTCTGGCGCATTCGTCATGGGATTGGAATTGGAAAGGGATTATATGGCTTGCGGATATTCCCGGGCCATTGATCGCTTTGCAGCGCGTCCATATCCTTTGTCCGGCCCGCAGGGCATTTCCGATCAAAAAGGCGATTACGCCGCAACTTGACTGGATGGTGTTTTCCATGGATCGTCGGGTCAGGCAGGTATTGTCTGTGTAAAGCCAATCTCCGCCTTGATATTGAACCAAATCTTTATCTGGGATAGGACTGACAACCGTCAATGCATTTCAACCCTGATCGGCATTTTGGGCTAAATTGAAAGGAAGCATCGTTATGAATCGTGATCGAATCATGAAAACCATTGAAGAAAAGAATGTGAATTTCTTCCGGCTGCAGTTCGTGGATATTTTCGGTTTTATGAAAAATGTTGCGATACCGCGCAGTCAGATCGAAAAAGCGTTGGACGGCAAGATGATGTTCGACGGTTCATCCATCGAAGGCTTCGTGCGTATCAACGAATCGGATATGTATCTCAAACCAGACTATGGCACATTCGCGGTTTTGCCTTGGCGGGAAAAAGACAGGGTGAACGCCGCCCGTATAATCTGCGACGTCTATACCGCGGACGAGAAGCCGTTTCCGGGATGCCCACGCGTCAACTTGAAAAGGGTCCTGGCAGAAGCGAAAGAACTCGGCTACTCCATGAATGTCGGAACCGAATGCGAGTTTTTCCTTTTCCGAAAGGACAGCAACGGAAAACTCGTGACGGAAACCAATGACGTGGCTGGATACTTCGATGTCGACCCGGACGATACCGGAATCAACTGCAGGCGGGAGATTATCGAGACCCTCGAATCCATGAACTTCGAGATCGAAGCTTCGCACCACGAAGTGGCGGAGGGGCAGCACGAAATCAACTTTAAATATGCCGACGCCTTAGTCGCGGCAGACAACACGGTCACCTTCAAATGGGTCGTCCGCTCCATTGCGGCAAAACATGGTTTCCACGCCACTTTTATGCCGAAACCGGTTTTCGGTATTAACGGTTCTGGCATGCATACCAACCAGTCGCTGTTTCATCTGGACGGATCCAACGCGTTCTTTGACGAAAAAGGCCCGCTGCAACTCAGCGAAACGGCTTATCAATACATCGGCGGCATCCTCAAAAACGCCTGCGGATTTGCGGCCATCACCAACCCTTTGGTCAATTCCTATAAACGACTGGTTCCCGGCTACGAGGCGCCAACCTACATTGCATGGTCCGCCTCAAACCGCTCGGCACTGGTGCGAATCCCCGCCTCACGCGGCGTCAGTACCCGGACAGAGGTTCGTTGCCCGGACCCGGCCTGCAACCCTTACTTGGCGCTGGCAATGATGCTCAACTCAGGCCTCGACGGTGTCCGGAACAAACTGACGGCGCCCCCATCGGTCGATGTGGATATCTTCGAAATGACATCTGCCGAAAAAGAACAGGCGTGTATCGCCAGTTTACCCGGCAGCCTGGAGGAGGCCATTGTTGCCTTAAAGGAAAGCCCAATTGCCAGAGAAACTTTAGGGGAGCATATTTTCGAGAAATATATCGAAGGAAAAACAAAGGAATGGGATTCCTACCGTACGGCCGTTACCGAGTGGGAAATAAACCGCTACATAAAAAACTATTAAAGGGTTGCAAGCGTCCTCTTGCCGGGGGTGGGGGTGGCGGATGGGTGGGCCCTGTTCCGGGCTCACCCACCTCAAGAAAGGGGCCATTGACGGGAAGTCCATTCATTTATCACTATGGATCGAGACGCAGTTCATGACCATTTTGTTAAACGATAACGGTGGTGGGGAAGATCGCCAGCCCGTGCAAAACCGTATGATGCGACGGTTACCTAAAGAGTATAAACTCCCGCGGTTTCTGGCTGGTAGAGCACCTTCTCGATTTTACTCCGCCGGAGCCCAGCCGGAATTCGCCATACGAAGTAGATGGTGCCTTCTTGCGTCAGTGTCTCATACCTCAACGCCATTAGACGTCATTGCCGCGCGTCCTCATTAAGCGGCATAGATGATGCCAAACGCAAGAAACGCTCTCTATTCCCGTCATCGCCGATAATCGCGACGAGATCTTCGGGTTCCAGGACAAAATCGGCATCGGGATTCGGCCTTAACGATCCTTCCCGGACAACGCCGACAACCGACGCCCCTGTTCTTTTGCGTATTTCGCTTTTACCGATCGTTTGATGGGCTATTCGACTATCCGGGGGCAAACGGATCCACTGTAGATCGAACTGCTGCTCAGCGCCCCGGAGTTGGGACAGCGTGTGATAACTGTCATTCGAATTAAACAATACCGCATAGAGCTCCTGCCGAATGGACTCCGTGTGACGCTGAACTTCAGTTGGCGGAACCCTGAGGTAGAGAAGGGACTGACGGGTCATTTCAAGACTCGCTTCGAACTCTGGAAGGACGACATTTGAAACCCCCAGTTCTTTCAAGACGTCGAAATAATCCGGGCCGGAGGTGCGCGCCACGATTTCCAGATGCCCGTTTAACCGTTTCGACTGCACGATGGTCGATCGGGTTGCCACAAGGCCGGGCAGGGTCAGAATGAGAAGGGTCGCATCCCTGATGCCTGCGGCCTCAAGAACAATTTCCTGGCTGGCATCGCCAAAGATCACGGACATGCCCGCCTTCTTGGCTTGGTCAAATCGTCTGTGGTCAAGCTCGATGATGATAAATGGCATATTCAAACGCTGTAAAATGCGCGCAATCTGAAAGCCTACCTGCCCCCCACCGGCAATAACGACATGCCGGCGATAGCCGTGATCAGGTAGGTTTGAAGTCTCGATGATCTCATGGCGAAACCATCGTTTTTTGACCGCGTAAATTTTTGCCGTTTGGCCTGAAATCAATGGCGTGAGCACCATGGATAAAATCGTGGCGGTCAAGACCAAGGCGTAAAGATCGCTGCTGATGGAACCGGTCGACAGCCCCACTCTGGCCAGAACAAACGAAAATTCGCCGATTTGAAACAGGCCCAGCCCAACGGCCAGGGGAATGACATTCCGGTAATTAAAAACACGTGATACAAGAGCGAAAATGAGTCCCTTGCCAATGCATACGGTTACGACCAAAAAGATGACTTCCCGAACATGACCGAATAAGAAGGCCGGGTCAAAAAGCATCCCGACCGATGAAAAAAACAGCAGGCCGAATAGATCGCGCAGAGGGATAATGTCGCTCAGGGCCTGGTGGCCATAGTCCGACTCGCTCAACACCATGCCGGCCACAAACGCACCAAAGGCAAAGGAGAGCCCTGCCAGGTGCGTAAGGTAGCCCACGCCCAGCCCGATGGCGGTAATCGCCAGCAGGAAAAGCTCCCGTGAACCGAACCGGGCAATATGCGTCATGAGCCGCGGAAGCAAACGTGTTCCAAGCAAAACCATCCCCGTAAGGAATCCCCCGGCTTTAAGGGCCGCCAGGCCCAAGGTCGGCAATCCAACGGTCGGATTGTTAAGCTGGGGAAGGATAATCATCATCGGGACCACCGCCAGATCCTGAACGATGAGCATCCCGATCATCACCTTGCTGGAAAGGGTACCCAGCCAGCCCTGATTCATGAGTGTTTTGAGGATCACCATGGTACTCGACAGTGAGACCAGGGCACCAAGCCAAAGCGACGGTTTCCAATCCAATCCCATGAAATGGCCGATACCGAAACCGAGCCCGATGGTCAGGGCCATTTGAATCGGGGTTCCGACAAGCGCAACCATTTTGACGGGTTTGAGGTCCTTGAGGGAAAACTCGAGCCCGAGGGCAAACAGGAGGAGTGCAATACCGATTTCGGCAAGAAGTTCGATCTCATGAATGCCTGAGACCGTCAAACCTCCCGTATGGGGTCCAAGAATAATTCCTGCAACGATATACCCAAGGATGAGGGGTTGGCCCAGCCGCTGCAGCAGCAAGCCACAGAAAAACGCGGCAACCACAAGTAAGATTATATCGGTGGCGATACCCATTAGTGCGTCATTCCAAAAAAAATTTCAGATAACGCCAAACCAGCCTTGAGTCAATCAGGAAAAACAAAGCGGTACAATACACTTTTCAAGGCAACCGTTCAGTTAGCGCTAAAGACCTGACATCTCTGGAAGACTTTGCGATTGTTCAACTCTACCGGGAGGATTTGCCCATAGACAAACGAAGACCGCATCAATGTAAATGGCGTCATCAAGACGCTTATCCAAAGGAGATTATTATCCCCTCGAACATTTTCTGGCTTGATTTCAGAACGTAACCAACCATCGTTCAACATGTTCTAAATGCTGTTCCATCACCCGCCACGTGCTTTGCGGGTCCCGGAGCGCCATGCAAGTGTGCATTTTACGATGGTGTTGTCGCCACGCGTCCAAACCTCCGTCCACCTCAAATACGCGCTGGCCGATCCAATGCCACTGATCTCCCATGTCCGCCAAGGCATGGATCACATAAGAATAAGAATGGAATAAGAATGGGGACGTCTTTAATTATTTCAATATCACCTCTTCTAGCCGATACCCCCCATCCAAAGCGAGTTTCTCTCCGCGCCGAACGGCATAGCCCACACCGGCAGGCGTCATGCCCAATGATTGCGCGATGTCGGTTAAGGACAGCCCCAGCTCCCGCGAGCACCAGTAGCAAAAAAGACTGCGCGCTTCCATCCGGACCCGCTGGCGACCCTTTCGATAGATCTCTGCCGGGGATAGGTTATACAAAGAAGCCACCTGCCGGGCCACCTTATCCTTATCCCACCCTCGGCTGGCAAGCGCATATCGGCGCTCCAGTTCCTCGTCGGCCTGCTTCAGAGTGTGTTGTACGAATTCAGAATCGCCCAGAATGCGCTCGTCGCCTTTGAGCCTTCCCATCTTCTTCCGGCGTTGCCGCTTGACCTCGGACCAGCCTCCCAAACTGCGGATCAATCCACCGCCGGTCAGATCCTCCCTGCGGCCCTGTTCCACCCCCGAACGGACAAAGGCGAGATAACGCTTTCGGGCCGTGGGCAGGCTTCCTCCGAACTGATCAAGCACATAACCGCTATCCTGCCATGGGCGTTTCTGGTTCCCCATGATGACAGCGTGGCCGCTATAACGGAAATCCTTCAATTGCTCGACACCTTCAACCATGCCGGCGCGAAGCGGGTTTAGATGAATATAGCGGACCAACTCCTTGAGGTAGGCATCCTCCTGACAGAGAATGGACTTGTAGCGGTTCTGGAAGAGCTGCCCGTGGCGGTGGTGTCGGCGGTTGAATTTCACGGCGTAACCGGTCAAAAGCCGGCGCATGAACCCGCTCAGGCCATCGGGACCTGCGCGCAACAGGAAATGGGCGTGATTGGTCATCAACACCCAGGCAAGACAGGTGGTTTGCGTTTCCGGAATCAGACCGGCCAAACGATCCAGAAAATCCTCATAGTCCGCTTCATCCCAAAAAATCTTCCGGCGCTCGATCCCTCTGATGATCACGTGGTGCAATACACCTGGGGCGTCTAATCTGGCAGTACGTGGCATAAGCGTATTTTAACAAGAAGATAGGCCTACAGCAAGTTATTTTGTTATTTAAAGACGTCCCCGTTTACGTCTAAGACGTCCAGGCTCCGGAGTGGAGAAAGGGCAATGAACCACCCATACCTGCCTCCCGAGGGAAGCGTAAAAGCATAGACGCCCCCACCTCTCCTCCTGCGAAGTTTGATGAACGGATCAGAACGCCCGGTAGAGGGCGATATAATATGAAAAGCGGTTGGTGGAAGTGTTCGTTAATCCGCGGCCAGCCGAAAATAGAAGCTGCATGCCGCTCACGAGCGGCAAACTGCCGCCCACATTAAAACCGAAAGCGTCCTTGCCATCGACCGTATCGGCGGTCTGGTAAAAGGTTTCCCCTCCCAGATAGAAGCGGTCGGAAAACGCATACTGCAGCAGGATACCGGAGAACCAATAATCCTTGTTCCCGGAACCCGGATTGATCCAATACCCGCCACCGCCATAGGTTGTCCATTTGCCGAAGTCCTTTTGGAGCCAAACCGGCAGGAACCACTGGGCCTCTCCATTGCCCAGCCCCTCGTCCTCGTCCCCCGTGGGAATTTCGACGAGCGGAAATATTCCGATCATTGGGAAGACATCGGTTTCGTGGACGAAGCGGTACTTTAGCCCAAGCTCGGTGTCGCCGTAACCGAAATGAGAGTCTCCTTCTTCGGGGTCACTAAACGCCATAGGCAGGATAAGATGCACCATCATATCGGGCCTGAATCCGTAATTGTACTCCACGGCCGGACCCACCCCGCTCGTTCCTCCGCTCTCGCGGGTCCCGGCTGAAAATAGATACACCTCAGCGTGCCGGTAATCGACCGGCACGGGGTCGTCGGTGCGAAAAGGCGGTCCCGCCAGAACGCCCGGCAAGGGCAGGTACCACAAAACCATTAATATGAAGATCTTTTTCATATTTTTCCTCTCAAATTCGCCCATAGTTTAGGCCGCCGGGGTTGCGAATCCGGTTAGAGGGGCTGCCAGCGCCTCCATACGAAAGTACAGGGATCCCGACGGCACGCCTTTCCCGGATTATATGTGGTCCGCACTCTGGAGGTCACCGGGCCCCCAACCGTTTCAGGTGCGATGAATACCCCGGCCGGTTGAATGCTCGTCGAGGAACTTCTCAATTCAGGGCAGTTGCAGAAAAGAAGAAATAGGGCATGTAGGTTGAACGTCAGCCTTATCAACACGATACCCTTTCATTTCTCGTTCAGTAGGTCAACAAACAAGTTTTATCACGCGTTTGATCGTGTGAGCCACCAGATGATCTTGGCCCCAGGGCACCCTGCTCTTCAGCAGTCGGTCGGTCGTCCGGTTCAATTATCGCCTAAAGTTAAAATTAAGGAGGCCATGGCGGTGATTCGGCAAGGGACCTAAGAAAATTTAACGCCCGTCTTGACGGGCATTTACCAATGGATACGTTTGTTTTGCCAGCATGAAAGAGGTTGCATCATGACGCTGAAGACAACCTGCCGAGGCCTTCAAGCCGTTTATCAAACCGCAGAGATCGACGGTATCGAGATATCCTATAGGGAAGCTGGCCCCAAAGATGCGCTGACCGCCTGCAACGGGTTAGCGCCGACGGCTGGCAGTATGACCAGGCGGAAGTAGATCTTTTCAAATGCAACGCGTGAAAGTTCCCGCCAAATTTGAGCAGGAAAGGTTCAAGCGTTGCCATTATTTCTATCAATCTTAGCGTTGTTGGGAGGCATATCATGCAAGCGTCAACAAACCCCTTAGCACTGATCGTCGGCGGCTCCAGCGGTATTGGCAAACAAACGGCCAAGCGCATCCTCAAGCGTGGCACCGAGGTCATGCTGCTGGCGCACAACCAGGATCGGCTGGAAAAGGCCCGGGCCGAACTGGCAGCCGACGGAACGGTGCAAATCGCAGCCGTCGATCTTCAGGATGAACGTCAAGTCGATGGGTTTATCGCACAGTTGGAAGAGGAGGCCCGCCATGTCAAGTACCTGGTGAACGCCGCCGGCACGTTTAATCCCACGCCTTTCCTGGAACAAACCAAGTCGAACTATGCCAAACACCTCGACCTCAACAAAAGCTTCTTTTTCATCACCCAGGCCGTGGCGCGCAACATGAAGACGCACGGTGGCGGCGCCATCGTCAACATCGGCTCGATGTGGGCGAAACAGTCGATCAAGGCAACGCCCTCCTCGGCGTATTCCATGGCCAAGGCCGGACTGCATTCGCTGACCCAGCATCTGGCCATGGAATTGGCCGAATTCAACATCCGCGTCAATGCGGTTTCGCCGGCCGTTGTCGTGACCCCTATTTACGGCGCGTTTATCGATCCCGACAAAATCGAGGAAACCCTGGCCGGGTTCAACGAGTTTCATCCTATCGGCCGGGTGGGCCGCGTGGATGACGTGGCGGCGGTGATCGATTTCCTGCTGTCGGAAGAAGCCGGATGGGTTACGGGAGCCATCTGGGATGTGGACGGGGGCGTCATGGCCGGCCGCAACCAGTGAGGTGTCAAAGGGCCGTCCATTGCTGCATCATTCAAAAAGATGGGCCGACGCCATTGCCTCTGCTGAAATCAATTACAATAAAACCAGCCCGGCACAGAGCGCACACCAGACAATGAAATACGTCAACTTGTGCTTCAACATGCGTGCCCGTTTAAACAGGTAAATCGGCACCAGCCAGGGCGGCCCCAGCTGGGATGTGTCATACCCTTTAACCTCGAGTTTTTTTCGGTCCAGGTATCCAAGATAAATGCTCAAGGCAAGGGCCATAACATCCGGGACGATCAGCCAAGGCGCACCGATCAGGACGATACCGAGCATCTCGAAAAAGATCCCCACGATCGGCGACAATGCCAACAACCATACGATCAGGTTGCCGGCCGGCACCATAATATCTTCCGCCGGAGCGTCAGGCGCTAAATTGGATTCGGGTTGATGCACGCCGTCACTTTTCATTGGTTTACCTCTTTCCGCTTCGGGCGGCCTACTGATGAATGTTGCCGTTGCCGCCATATGCGATAATTTGTTGGTGCCCGTTCTCCGAGTTCCTCGAATGAAACGTCTGATGCCATATTCCTTCTCCTATGAGAGGCGAGCGGCGCTCAAATATGCACCGTTGAGGCTTATCCCTCGGATGTCAGCCTTACCGATGCACTCCAGGGTGACGTACGCGTGTTTGTTCGGCAAGTCCGCCAGCTCTTTCAGGGACAGGGAATAAGGTTCTTCCACCAGCCCCTCGATGCGCAGGCGGAAGGCATCCGGGTGAACTTCCGGCATTGTGCCGTAGGAGGACGAGATATAGAATTCGCTGTTCGGCGTGACCTCTTCGGCAATAAAGCCTTCGAATTTGACGGTTCCCTGCTTGTGAAGGTCGTGGGCCTTATTGTACGGCTGTGCCTGAGTCTGCACCAGAATGCGGGGAAACACATAGATGCCGAATCCCAGGCTGAGACTGGCCATCCTCGCACGGCGTATAAAATTTCGGCGGGAGAATTCCATGTTTTCCACCTTTAATGGATCACCTGAAATTGAAAATACACAATCGGCCTTATTTTCTATTTAATTTACCGTATTATCCGCGGTGAAATCGGTCCTTATAATTTCTCCGGCAGCGTTGCAAAGAAAATGGCGGTTATGATCTTTGTACCGCCATAAGGGGCTATGGCATGCTTTCACATTGGACAGCATTGGGAGGACTTGATTTTCAAGACGCACGTGATTTACTCCGATTGGATTGATAATCGAAGGCATCTGCACTAAGTTTATGCAGGTACAAATGATGATGATGTGCCCGTCTATGTGAGCATTTCGAACCCGTTCACGGCACTGTCAGAGTCGTTTGGAGTATGTCTCGAAATGCTAACGAGAATCGGCAAACAGGGAGGTGTTCGGTCAATGAGCAACGGCAAGAAAGCATCCCGCGGGCTTTGGGTTCCCATTATTTTTTTCAGTCTTTTGATCGCCGCGGTTTTCAGTGTACTTCTCTATATGGGCGGCGCGGTCCTGATTGAAGCGATCGACCCGGCGCTAACGGCCGATGGGGGAATGGCTCCGCCGGTCTGGGCTGGGGTCCTGAATTATTACGGGCGGTTCTGGTATACCGTTTTCCCGGCGATGATGGGCCTGGCCCTGTTTATTGGGCTCATTGCCTGGATGTTTGTTCGCGCGGGCGTTCGAAGAAGTCTGGAAGGTGTGCCGGAAAGCCAAACAGCGCGTGTCGAGCCGGCGGCCAAAGAAGATGCTGCGAAAAAAGACCTGGCCGAACGCCGCATGTTTCTGCACCTTTTCACGATGCTGCAGCGCGAAGGGCGTCTGATGGACTTTCTGGCCGAAGATCTCAACCAGTATGAAGACGACCAGATTGGTTCGGCCGTTCGGGCCGTTCATGCCGGTTGTCTGCGAATCGTTCAAGAGTATCTCGATCCCCGGCCGGTCCTGGAAGAAGAGGAGGGCGGCCCTGTCGTGATCGGGGACGATTTCGATCCGGGCGCCGTCAAATTGACCGGCAAGGTTGTCGGTGATCCGCCGTTTAAAGGTGTCCTGCGCCACAAAGGCTGGCAGGTCGGCAAGTTGAAGCTGCCGACCCTCTCCGGCAGCCAGAACACCAAAATTATTACCCCGGCGGAGGTCGAGCTGTAGAATGTCGTGTCCATCCCTAAAATCAATCATTCGACCCATAAAAGCGTTCCCGCGTTTTTGAGATTCTCGACCCAGGTGAATACCCCCGCGGTTTTCACCCACCGGCTGGATCGGATCATGCGGGGAGCCCCGCGCAGCGCGAAAATACGCTGCGGCCCGGGCCTGAACCGAGACATCAAATTACGGGGCGGGCACAAGGCCATGGAACCGTTGATGATATCAGAAATGACGCCATCAATCTAAGGGGAAAAAATGAATTTGCGTGACGCGAAATATATCGTCGGCATCGATCTCGGGACGACCAACAGCATTCTGGCCTATACGGCGACGGACGGGGAGTCCCGGGAAAGCGCCGATATCAGGATTCTGGAAATCCCCCAGCTCATCGGGCCGGGGGCGGTGGCCGCGCAGCAAATGCTGCCGTCTTTCATTTATCTGCCGGGAGATGCGGAAAAAGCGTCGGAAACCCTGGCGCTTCCCTGGCAGGACGACGTGCCGCTGGTGATCGGCGAGCTGGCCCGCAATCGCGGTGCCGAAGTTCCGCAGCAGTTGATCAGTTCCGCCAAGTCCTGGCTGTGCCACACCATGGTGGATCGCAGCCAGCCGATCTTGCCCTGGGGGGCACCGGCGGAGGTGCGCCACCTCTCGCCGGTGGAAGCCTCGGCGGCCATCCTCGACCACATCCGCCGCGCATGGAACCACCTGATGGCCCATGGCGACGAAAGCCTGGTCTTGGAGCGGCAGGAAATTTTTCTGACCGTGCCCGCTTCCTTTGATGCCGTGGCGCGCGAATTGACAGTCAAGGCCGCGGCCATGGCCGGCTTGCCCGACATCGTTCTCCTGGAGGAACCCCAGGCCGTATTCTACGCCTGGATCCACGATTCGGGTGAGCAGTGGCGCGCGGCCGTCAGCCCAGGTGACCTGGCGCTGGTCTGCGACCTGGGCGGTGGAACGAGCGATTTCAGCCTGATCCAGGTATCCGAGACGGAAGGCCATCTCGAACTCGAACGCATTGCCGTCGGCCGCCACATCCTGATCGGCGGCGACAACATGGATCTGGCCCTGGCCTACACCCTTGCCCAGCAGATGAAAGCCGACGGCAAGAAGCTGGACGCCTGGCAGATGCGCGCCTTGTGGCACACCTGCCGCAGCGCCAAGGAGCAGATCCTGGGAGCATCCGGCAGCGACCGCGTCCCCATTTCCGTGCTGGGCCGCGGCAGCGGTTTGATCGGCGGCACCCTGCGCACGGAGCTCAAGCGCCAAACCGTGGAGCAGGTCATCATGGAGGGGTTTTTCCCCTTGTGTGAAGCCGGTGCGCGCCCGGCCGCGGCGACACGCGCCGGACTCCAGGAAACCGGCCTGGTCTATGAAGCCGATCCCGCCATAACGCGGCACTTGGCCCAGTTCCTCAGCCGCAATGAGAACCGCCCGCGCGAATTGCCGACCGCCGTGTTGTACAACGGCGGTGTCATGAAATCCCGCCTGCTGCAGGAGCGGGTGACCGCATTGCTCGGCGCCTGGCAGGCCGACGCCCAGCCGCAGGTTCTGACATCCGCCGACATGGATCTCTCCGTGGCCATCGGCGCCGCCTACTACGGTTTGGCGCGCCGGGGCCGCGGCGTCCGGATCCGAAGCGGATTGAACCAGTCCTATTACATCGGCGTGGCCGCCGCCCTCCCGGCCGTACCGGGAATGCCTCCCCCCATCAAGGCCCTCTGCGTGGCACCCTTCGGGATGGAGGAAGGCACCGAGGCCGACCCCACGGAACGGGAGTTCAACCTCATCGTGGGCGAGCCGGCCAAATTTGACTTCCTGGGATCGGCCGTGCGCAACGAAGACGCGGTCGGCACCCTGCTCGAGGACTGGGAAGACGAGATCGAACCGATCACGACCATCGAAACCACCCTCGAAGGCGACACCGGCACCGTCATCCCGGTTTCCATCCAGACCAGACTGACCGAGACCGGCACCCTGGAACTCTGGTGTGTGTCCCGCCGGGACGACCGTCGCTGGAAGCTCGAATTCAACTTGCGGGAACAAGCATGACGACGACTCTGGTAGACCAACGCTTTGTTATCGGCATCGATCTGGGCACCACCAACTGTGCCGTCGCCTATGTTGATCTCGCGGAAGAAGAGACCGCCAACCGGGGCATCCGGCTGTTTAAAATTCCCCAGCTGACCGGCCCCGGACAGGTGACCTCGCTGCCTTTGCTGCCCTCGTTTCTTTACGTTCCCGGTGAATACGATGTGGCCGAGGACACCATCGTCCGGCTCTGGAGCGCCGAGGAGGAAGAAAACGTGGTGGGGGCGTTTGCCCGGGATCAGGGAGCCCTGGTGCCGGACCGGCTGGTGTCTTCGGCCAAGAGCTGGCTGTGCCATGCCAATGTGGACCGGCGCGCCCCGATACTGCCCTGGGGGGCCGCCGATCAGGTGGCCAAGGTTTCGCCGGTGGCCGCCACCGCCGCCTACCTGAAGCACATTCGCCTGGCCTGGAACGCCGCCTGGGGCCCGGAAGAGGAACTGCTGCTGGAGAATCAACTCGTTGTCCTGACGGTGCCGGCCTCGTTCGACGAAGTCGCCCGGGAACTCACCCTGGAAGCGGCCAAAACCGCCGGCATCCAGACGGCCATTTTACTGGAAGAGCCTTTGGCGGCCTTTTACAGCTGGCTGATGCGCCACGAGAAGAACTGGCGCGATTTCGTAGAGCCCAACGAGCTGATCCTGGTCTGCGATATCGGCGGCGGCACCACCGATTTTACGTTGATCCTGCTCAGAGAGGTCGACGGCAGCCCGCGCTTCGAACGCATTGCCGTGGGCGATCACCTGATTCTGGGCGGCGACAACATCGATCTGGCCATCGCCCACCAGGTCGAATCGCAGCTCGCCGGCAAGCGGCGCGCGATGAGCACCGACGCCTGGAAAGCTCTGTGGCATCAGTGCCGTCGCGGAAAAGAAGCCATTCTGGGCGGAGAGGCGACCTCCTTTACCGTCACGCTGATGGGCGGCGGCGGACGCTTGATCGCCGATACCCGGCGCGTGGCGTTGACGGAGGACATGATTGCCCGGACCGTCCTGGACGGTTTCTTCCCGACCGCCGTAGACGAGCCCCTGGCAGCAGCCGGCGACCGGAAAGGCATCACCGAGTTCGGCCTGCCCTACGAACCCGAGCCCGCCATCACGCGGCACATGAAGGGTTTTATCGAAAAGCACCAGGATGACGTCGCAAGAAAATTGCCGCAGCGCTCCTCGCCCCGCCCGGATCTGATTCTCTACAACGGCGGCTCGTTGAAGCCGGCGGTGATCCGAAAGCGGATTCGAGCGGCCCTGCAGCAGTGGTACTATGATGCGGATGCCGATCGCCTTGGGATACTGGAAAGCCACGACCTCGAGCTGGCGGTGGCCTTCGGTGCGGCTTACTACGGCCTGGTCAAAATCGGCCACGGTGTGCGCGTGGGCAGCGGCAGTCCCCGGTCCTATTACCTCGGCGTGACGCGCGACCAAAACGGTCGGACCGATGACGCGCTCCGGGAGGTCATGTGCATCGTCGAAAGAGGCCTGGAAGAAGGCAGCACCATCGACCTGGCCGACAAGTCTTTCGAGGTGCTGACCAACCAGCCGGTGACTTTCGACATCTTCAGCTCGAGCTACCGCAGCGGCGACGAACACGGTGACCTGATTGCCGTGGATGATTCGCTGACAGCCCTGCCCCCGCTGCAGACCGTCATCCAATACGGCACAAAAGGCGCTCAGCGCGCCCTGCCGGTTAAAATCGAGGCTGAATACACAGAGGTCGGAACGCTCGCGATCTGGTGCCGTTCGCGTATCAGCGACCATCGCTGGAAACTGCAGTTCCAGCTGCGCGACATGACCGCTCCCACGGAGGCCCCCCAGATTCAGGTTCTCGAACAGGCGATCGTCGAGGAAGCCCAGCACAAGGTGCGCCGAGTGCTGACGGGCAACGACAAGAACCAGGTCCCGCAGCTGGTCAAAAAGCTGTCCCGGATCACCGACCTGCCCCGGGAGGACTGGCCGCTGGGGTTTATCCGCACCCTGGCCGACGAGCTGCTGGACCTCGTCTCGATACGGGGCCAGGGCCCGGACTTCGAAAGCGGATGGATGAACCTGCTCGGTTTCTGCCTGCGGCCGGGCATGGGTGAAGGCGCGGACAAGCTGCGGATGCAGCAGCTCTGGAAGCTTTTCCTGCAGGGCCCCGTGTTCGACCGGAAACCCAGGGCGCGCCTGGAGTGGTGGATCATGTGGCGCCGGGTGGCCGCCGGCCTCACCGAAGGGCAGCAGCGGCACGCTTTTCAGTCGCTCTCGAGCCTTTTGTTCAACCGCAAAAAGTCGTCGATCAAAGCCACCCCCCAGGAACGGCTGGAGATCTGGATGTTTGCCGCCAACCTGGAAAAGCTCTCCCCCCCGGACAAAACCCGTTTGGGCCGACAGCTGCTGTCGGAAGTTGCGGTCAAAAATTTGAAATCCCAGCACCTGTGGGCCCTTTCCCGCCTGGCGGCCCGGGATCTATTATATGCCACGGTCGATCGCACCATAGCGCCGGACGAAGCCTGGCGCTGGATCGAACAGCTGATGGCCTACGACGGGGAGGATCCCTATTCGGTGGGCCGGACCATTGCGCAAATGGCCCGCAAAACCGGCGACCGTGCCAGGGATCTCGATGATGTCCTGCGGGCCCGCGTACGGGAATGGATGGAAAGCCGCAAGATCGCGGAAGACGTGATACGCCCGGTCAGCGAAATCGTCGCCCTGGAATCCCAGGACCAAAACGCGATGTTCGGTGAATCCCTGCCCCAGGGCATTATTTTGCGGGATTGATGCGGGCAGGGAAGGCTCTCCTTAAACCGATAGGACTAACATGAGCGAAGTGCAATCCGAGTCTTGTGTGGATGTGGTGGTGATCGGGGGCGGGTTCGCCGGTCTGGCCGCCGGAATCGAAGCCCGACTGGCCGGGGCCTCGGTGCTGCTGGTCGAAAAGATGGCCCGGCCGGGGGGTAATTCCATCATATCCGACGGCGGCATGAACGCGGCTGGCAGCCGCCTGCAAAAGGCCCTGGGTATCAATGATTCGCCCGAACTGATGTATCGAGACATGCTGAAAGCTGGTCAGGGGTTAAACAGCCCTTCTTTGGCCAGAGCCGTAGCGGAAAACGCGGTGGAAACCCTTGAATGGGCACAAGGCTTTCTGGGCGTGCAATTCAAGGATCGGGTTGACCATTTTGGCGGACACCGCCTGGCCCGAACCCATATCACCCAGAATGTCAGCGGTAGGGATATTATCAAACCGCTGGCCGCCAAGTATCAGGAATTGGGTGGGCTGCTAAGGGTAAAGACCTTGATGCGGGAACTAATCACCAGACCCAATGAAGGCCTGGTTGGGGTTAAGCTGCAAAGCGGCTTCAGCCTGAAAAAGGGGGGTCAGGGAGAAACCTACCGAGTGCTGGCGGATTGTGGGGTGGTGATGGCAACCGGCGGTTTTGGCGCCGATGTGGATTTCCGATCGGTTCAAGATCCTCGCCTGGGTGAAGCGGTTGATACGACCAACAAACCCTCCGCTACAGCCGAGGGATTGAAGACTTTGCTCAAGAACGGCGCGGCTCCCGTGCATCTTTCTCACATCCAGCTCGGGCCGTGGTGCTCACCTGATGAACGCTATTATGGCGCCGCGCCAGACTTTATCTGCTATGTCTCGCAACCCTACGGGATATGGTTGAACATGGACACGGGCCGCCGATTCGTAAACGAGATGAGCGACCGGGCGGTTCGAGCGAACGCCATTTTGGCCTTGGGAAAACCGGCCCTGGCCATGGCGGATCAAACCGCAGTGGATAAGGTGGGCTGGGATCTAAGCGGGGCCTTGGCCAAAGGGGTGGTGCGCCGTTTTGACAGCCTATCGAAATTGGCGGATCATTATGGATTAGCCCTATCAGCCCTGGAAAGAAGTGTCCGCCGCTACAATGAATTCCAGGAACGAGGCCAGGACCCTGACTTCGGGAAACCCATACGGGCTGATGCCAAACCCATAGCGGTCCCGCCTTTCTATACGGCGCGCATCTGGCCCAAGGTGCATTACACCATGGGGGGCGTGCGCATCGATGCTGAAACCCGTGTGCTGGACTTGGAGGGGCGGCCAATACCCAAATTGTTTGCTGCCGGCGAGGTGACGGGAGGGGTGCATGGCGCCTGCCGCTTGGGAGGCAACGCCATCACCGAATGCCTGTATTTCGGTCGGGTGGCCGGGCGTATGGCGTCGGGACCATCAAGGAAGGAGTCCGTGTAGGGGATAGATCTATGTAGATAAGGAGGGCACCCTTAATTGACTTTTCTCCCGTCTCTCTCCCATTCCTGCGGAATTCTAATCAACATTATAGGGCTCTGCTAACCTTATTCCCGACCGCTTACACCACCATTCCCAACCACCCCCTGGAGACATACCCGTAGGCACGTTGCGCGCCATTTTGAGACCGGCAGGCATCGATCCGGAAGACTTCTTGATAAAAAAGGCCTTGCCGACGGAATCAGCTCTTCATTGGATCATTAGGGTAAAACATTGTCATGCTTTAGGGCGCATAGTATATTCCCCTTACCTTCCCCCTCACTAATCTTACGGGTTGAGGCCTGTCTTATCGGGCAGGGCAAAGAGCTGACCAATGCCCAATAACATCATAAACCCGAAACGCACGCTTGGTCTCTGGGGTGCAACCGGTGTCGGCGTTGGCGCGATCGTTGGCGGCGGCATCCTTGCCTTGGCAGGTGTTGCGTTTACCACGACGGGGCCAGGCGCATTGGCGGCCTTCACCCTGAACGGGATCATTGCAATCTTTACGGCGCTGAGCTTTGCAGAACTTTCGGTGTTGTTTCCCCAATCTGGAGGCACCTATACCTTCGCCAAAAAGGTCCTCTCGGTGGGAACAGCCTTTGCGGTCGGCTGGGTGGTTTGGTTTGCCTCCATCGTCGCCGCCGTTCTCTATGCGTTGGGCTTCGGCTCATTTTTTTGCGCTGCGGCTGCCGCACTCTATGTCAGGTTTTGGGGTCAACCCCCATTGTGGTTGACTGCTTCCGGCACGCAAAACGTCCTGGCCATTGTCGCATGCGGCCTCTACGTCTTGAGCTTAATCGGCTCCAACCGTGGCGGCGGACAATGGGCCAATATCGGGAAAGTGGTCGTCTTCATAATTCTGATCATTGGCGGTTTCATAGCGATGCGCTCGGTAGGCTTTTCCATCACCGCGAAGAAATTTATCCCTTTCCTTCCCATGGGGCTTCATGGCCTCATATCAGCAATGGGGTATACCTTTATTGCGCTTCAGGGTTTCGATCTCATTGCCGCCGTCGCGGGAGAGATCAAAGCGCCGCGGCGCACGATTCCACGGGCGATGCTTTTGTCGCTCATCATCGCCCTGGCGATTTACCTTCCGCTCTTGATCGTGGTCACCGCTGTGGGCACAGGGCCCGGTGAATCCATCATGACCGTGAGCGCAGCCTACCCCGAGACCATCATCGCGCGGGCGGCTGGGCGCTACCTGGGCGAACCAGGGTATTGGCTGGTGATGGCGGCCGGCATTCTCTCGATGCTGACCGCCCTCCAGGCAAATCTCTTCGCTGCATCGCGCGTTGCGCAGGCCATGGCAAAAGACCGAACGCTCTTTCGCTTCCTCGATAAAATTAGTTACCGATTTTCGACGCCCGTTGGCGCAATTCTCGTAACAAGCACGGTTGTGATCGCCATCATTCTTATCATTCCGGACCTTGCCGCCGCGGGCGCGGCGTCTAGTCTCATCTTCTTGATCACGTTCGCCCTTGTGCATGCAATCGGATATCTCGCGCGCTCCAGGGCCGGTGACAGCAGCAGCGGGTTTCGGACACCCCTCTTTCCTCTCGTTCCGCTGGTTGGTGGGTTCGCGTGCCTGGCATTGGCCGTATTTCAGGGCGTCAATGTACCATCCGCAGGTCTGATAGGGGCGGGCTGGTTGATTGGCGGCGCGGCCCTTTTTCTCATCCGGTTCGCCCGACACGCCCGAATTGTCGATGCGGCGGCCGAAGCCAGCGATCCGAAGCTGCTACTGTTCCGTGGCCGCATACCGCTTGTCCTGGTTCCCATCGCCAATCCCGCTAGCGCAGAAGGCCTTGTCGCTTTAGCGACAGCCATTTCGCCAAACGGCATCGGACATGTGCTCCTCCTCTCCGTCGTCAACACACATGAAGAATGGATTCCGGGTGAAGTGCCTCGCCAGCTCATTGATGCGCAATCGGTCCTGAGAGAGTCGCTCATCGCCTCATTCAGCCATGGTTTGGCGCCTGAAGCATTGACGACGATCGCCCAGGATCCTTTCTCGGAAATCAGCCGCGTCGCCCGCGACTACCACTGTGCATCGGTGCTTTTGGGATTTTCAAAGGTGGTCGAACAGATTCATGGGGGCAAACTCGAGCAGCTTATCAATACTCTCGACTCGGATATCGTCATTCTCCGAGCAAGGCCAGGCTGGACCATGCGCAGCGTTAGTCGCATTCTTGTTCCTGTGGCCGGCAAAGGTTTTCATGACGAATTGCGTTCCAGGCTCCTGTCGAGTTTCTGTCTAAACGGGACTTTAGCCCGTGAGATTACGTTTCTATTGATCCTGCCCGAAAATGCCTCGGATGCACTCGTCGCGCGTGAGCGGCGCAGGCTTGCAAACCTGGCCCAAGAGGAGGTCCCGGCGCTTCCCTTGATTCGCATTGAACGCAGTTCGAAGATCGTTTCGACGATTGCCACGCTGGCCGATCAAGCCGATCTGTTGGTACTCGGCCTCCAGCGATTCGGACGGCATCATAAGATCTTCGGGCAGGTCACATTCGAGATTCTTCAACAGACGGCCTGCCCCACCATCATGATTTCTCATCGGGGGTGATCAATATGCTGGGGGGGGTTTTAGGGGTTTCTATCGACACCCCTTCTTTATTAACTTCACGATAGGAGGCGTCCATAGAATACACCCTTCTTTTTGAAGATCAGTCCCTCGCATTTCCTTTCTGAACGGCATTTCCCATGCACGCCGATTCGTCATCGGTTAGAACAGCGAAAAGCGATTCGCTCATTTTTGCTGAAAGACGTCCATTGTTTTGCAGGCAGCGCTGCCGTCTTGGCGCATCAGATTCAAGATGTAACGCGCACAGGGGTGGTTTTCGAAAGAATAGAGAATATCCCCTGAGATTTTCCCCGAAGGCTACTCCGCCTTGCCGGTCAACAGGGCCATGGCTTGGAGCAATTGCCTGTCCTTGCTTTCTTGCAACTGCTGGGCCGTCATGCTGCGCACTTCCAGGGGCGTAAGCGGGCTGACCCCGGTTGCCAACGGCACCTCCAGGTCGGGGGGGATGCCCTTGTGCCAGATGGTTTCGCCATCCGGCGTCAGCCATTCCTTTACGGCCAGCAGCAGCGCCGATCCGTCCGAGAGCGGGAATTCCTGCAGCACCGTCCCCGTGCCGAAGGTTTTGGTGCCGACCAGTCGGGCGCGATGATGATCCTTGAGCGCGCCGGCCACGATCTCGGCCGCACTGGCGGTGCCGCTGTTCACCAGGCAGACCATGGGGATATGCAACGCCACGCCGCCCTTTTCCACCGGGACATCCGTAATCTGCCCCTGGGCGTCCTTTTCGCGCAGCACGTTCCCGCTGGGCAGGAACTGGCTGGCGGTCGAAACGGCTTTCGCCAGCAAGCCGCCCGGATTGTTGCGCAGGTCGAGCACGATCCCCTGGGGCGCGTCGCGCGCGATCGCCTTGAGGGCCTTGATCAGGCTTTTGGTGACTGTCTCGCTGAAGGCCGCGATGCGCAGATGGTCTATTTTGCTGCCCGGCAGGCGGCTCCAGGTGACATTTTCGGTGGCCACTTCGGCACGCGTCAGGGTGACCTCGCGCGTCAGACCGGTTTGCGGGTCGAGTATCAGCAGCTTCACGTCCGTTCCCACCGGTCCGGAAACCAGTTTGACCACCTGAAGCAGGTTGAGTCCGGCCACATTTTGGCCGTCGACGGCCAGAATGACTTCACCCGCCTGGATCCCCGCCTTTTGGGCCGGTGAATTGTCCAGGGGCGTGACAATCGTCACATGCCCGTCCTTCACTTTGATTTCGACGCCGATGCCTTTGTAGCGGCCTTGGGTGAATTCCTCCTGCCGTCTGATCTCCTCCGGTGAAAGAAAGGTGCTGTGGTCGACATCCCCGAGCGCATCCACCATGCCGCTGATGGCGCCGTACGTCATGACGGTCGGTTTGACGGCCGGCCGATCGACATAATGCGCCTGAATGGTATTCCATGCTTCAGCCATCAGGCCGAAATCGGATGCTGCATCCAGCGGAATTTGGTCAGAAGGGCTGGAATCGGCGGCCATCTGCCATAGAAAAAAGGCCGTGCAACCAGCCAGGGCTGCCATCAGAAATAGGGTTATGACGGAAACAAAGCCTTTTCTGCCTGCATTCATATGGTCATCCTTAGCTGGTGGTTGGCTGTACCAAAACTGTCGACAATGTCCTCTATGTCCGTAATTCCACCCATGCGCCTGGTATGAGAAACCGCTTCGACACCATGGCATCGGAGCCGGCGGCTATTGCGGCCGATAGGCATCGACCAATCCCATCATCCGGTCCTCTTCCTGAATCAGTCGAATATTTTCGAACCCCGCTTCGGCCAGACCGGACCTGATTTCTTCATAGGTATAGGTGCCGCCCCCAGGGGTTCCGACCAACATGTTGATGGCAAACATGGCGCCCGATTGGGGCGCGGTTTTGTCGCTTTTCATCACATAGTCCCGGATGACCAGGCGGCCTTGCGGCACCAGGGCCGCCCAGACTTTTTTATAGAGCGCCAGATTCTGCTCCGGGCTGTTCTGATGGATAATCGCCGACAGCAGCGCCAGGTCGTGTCCGGACGGCAGCGGATCGGTGTAGAAATTACCGGAGACGAAAGTGACACGATTCTCCAGTCCGGCCTCTGCGACCCTCACGCGGCCGATCGCCACCACATCGGGAAGATCGAATAGGGTGGCGGACATCTGGGGCGATGCCTCCAAAAAGGCGATGGTGTAAGTGCCTGAGGCCCCGCCCACATCGAGCAGGTGCCGGGCCGGGCCGGGTTGCACGGCCTGGGCAATGGCCGGGGCGTGTTGGCGTCCGATAACATGCATGGCCCCGATGAAGGCCTTTTGATCCTCACGGCCCTCGAATCGGCCGGGGGGCTTTTCCACACCGCCTGTTTCGGCAACAATGCGGGTCAAATTGGACCAGTTCTTCCAGATGGTGGCCGCATGCTTGATCATGGGCAGCACACTCTGCGGCGAATGGGCGCTTAACAGGGGAAGCAGGCCGGGATCGGTCCGGTAATGACCGTCTTTTTTGATCAACACGCCCATGGCGGCCAGAGCGTCCAGGACGACCGTCAGGGGGCGTTCGTGCCAGCCCTGCTTTTCGGCCAGATCTCCGCTCGAAGCCGGTTCGGCCAGGTGGGTGAAGATATCAAGTTCAGCGCCGGTCAGAAGCACCCGGCATTCCATGAAATTGCGCGAAAGGGAAAGAAGTTCCTGCGGATTGGCGGGCATTGTCATGGCATCTACCTCCTAAGTTATCGTGTTACGGGCTACCCATGAGGTTATCAGTTGAAGGACTCACATTTTTAAAACCTGCTCCCGACTGTAATTTTCTCAGTTGGTGTGATTCTTAATCCTGCATTGTCCCCCCTTTTTCTTTGACAGAGCTCTTTATCTTTTAAACCAAACCGGCACGATCGAAAACACCCTGAACAGCGTTCTTCTAATACCACCCGGCAGTGTCACTCCAGCAGCAGGTCCAACGGCTTCTGCATGGCGTCGAAGAGGCAGTCTTTATCGATGATGCCGACCAGGTTGCGGACCGAGGCATCTTCTGGAGTGGTGAACACCAGCAGCACGGCGACGTCGGAGGTTCGCATGAGCTGCACCATGTCCAGGACACTGATGTCCGGTGTAACCCTCCGGTAACGCGTATCCGCCATACCGCCGACCGGGACGTCGCCGTCGTGAAGCGCCAGACGGCGCAGGGCCGGGGTCTGACCGAGAATGCCGGTCACCAGGCCCGAGGCTTCGATCACGGCGACCGGCGGGGCCTTCCCCGCAGATAGCGCAGGACCGTAGTCGGACAGGGGGGAGGCCGCGGACAGCACCTCGATATCCTTGCGCATGATGTCACGGGCATGCAGCAGCAAATGGAAATTGGACAGGAATTGGGTCGGCAGATCGTGCCCGCGCCGGGCAAGCTTGAGGGTGTAGATACTTTGGGGCGACAAGAGGATGCGGACGCCGTAGCTCAGCGCCACGGTGATGGTCATGGGAATGATGACGGTGTAGTCGAGGGTCATCTCGAAAATCATGACGATGGCCGCCAGGGCCGCACCGGTGCTGCCGCCGATGATGCCGGCCATCCCGGCCACGGCAAAGGCCGCCGGACTGACCCCCAGGGCGGGGAAAAGCCAGCCCACAAAAACGCCGTAGGCCCCTCCCAGGGTGACGCCCATGAACAGGCCCGGAGAGAAGATGCCGCCCGAAGCGCCGGAGCCCAGGGTGAGGGAGGTGGCGAGCAGCTTCAGAACGAAGAGCAGCAGGAGCAGGGGGATGGTGCGCAGCGAACCGCTGAGCACATCCTGGACGGTGGCATACCCGACGCCGTCGATATAGTAGTGGCCGAAGCGGCGCATGAGAAGATACATGAGGATGCCCACCATGAGCATGCCGCTCAAATGGCGGACATAGTACCCGCCTTTGACGCGTCGATCGAAAAAGTCTTCGAAGCCATAGATCGATTTGATGTAAAGGGCCGACACCAGGCCCGTCAGCAGCCCCAGGCCGATATAGGAAATCAGCACCCAGGGATTGGTCAGATGGAAATAGGTCTTCTCCAGCTGCGGGATGATGAAAGAGGGGTGCGCCCCGAAGAACATCCTTCCGACATAGGTGGCCGTCGCCGTGGCGATGGTCACCGGAACCAGGGTGCGGGCGCTCACCTCATGGAGCAGAATCTCCATAGCAAATAAAATGCCCCCCACCGGGGTATTGAAAGTGGCGGCGATCCCCGCGGCGGCGCCGGCGGCAATCAGCGTGATCCGCTGCCAGATGGAAATTTTAAGCAGCTGAGCGACCGTAGACCCGAAGGAGGATCCGATCTGGATAATGGGCCCCTCCCGGCCGATGGAGCCGCCGCTGCCGATGGAGAGCGCCGAGGCCAGGGATTTGACCACGGCCACGATGGGCCGGATCTTTCCTTTGGAATAAAAGATGGCGTCCATCACCTCCGGCACGCCATGGCCTTTGGCCTCGGGCGCGAAATTCTTGACCAGGAAGACGACCCCGGCCGCACCGAGCACCGGGACCAGAATGACGCCCATCCCCCACGGGGTCGGCGCCGTGTGCAGATTGGCGTCATAGGCAAAGGAGAATTTCCCCAGAAAGAGCAGGTTGTGAAAAAAGGCGATCAAGGCCCGGAACACGAAGGCTCCCAGGCCGGCCACAAGGCCCACCAGAACGGCAATCAGTAGAAAATTGAAGAAATTGAGCGCGTGATAACGCTCTCTGCTTTCAGATTCCAACGGGGGTTCCATTTCGATGCGGCCCACGCCTGGTGTCGTTTTCCCCCCTATCGTCCGATCCGATGACGGGTAATCGGTGGCGAGACAAGCGGCCGGTTGCATGTCAATCCAGTCTTGGGGGCGATGCACTGCGGATTTTCACCCACGCCCATCATGGCAGGTGCCGGAGAGGCCCATTGAATTGCCGCTCCCTCCGGCCATCGCCTGCACCTGAAAAATACTGCGCCGCCAAGGTAAAAAGCGGTTACGCCTAAAGCAATACTCCCCGGCCTGTATTCTGTCGTCGAAACCGGAGCATTTCGCGGCCGGTTCCGACGGCAATGACGCGCAACAATTTGCCCCCAAGGATGCCGAACGCGCATCGGCGCTCTTGCAACCGCCGGCAAAGGCGCGGTCGCGCGAGATACACCCGCGCGCTCCACGCCTATACCGCCAATACGGATGTCAAACACAGGATAGAGGCCACTGTCACAAGCGGCGAGAGGTTCTTAAAAATTCGTATGGGCATCTATCCTGAAGGGCCCGAGGAATGCCGTTTTCAGCCTTTAGATCACAATACAACTATTAATTGTAATTTTAAGTGTTTTGGGCGTTTCTGACATGCATTCCCGCCTTGCCAACCCTTCGAGTTTGATTCAGAAGTTTACCAAAAAGTAAACTTGTGCGAATGTCCTGGTAAACTTCACAGCATTATAGTTAGAAAATTTTTGATTTGCGGAAAAAGCGCATTTCGGACAGATGGAGAAATCATGCCCACTGGAAAACGATCGCCTACATCAATCATCGCGGCTTTGTTGCTGCTGTCCGCTTGCCTCCTTGCCGCTGCTGCCCAAGGCGCGCCTGAGGGCCAACCGCCACTGGCGGAACAGAAAATATTGACCACCACCCAGGCCGTGATTTTGGGTGTTGTCGAGGGGCTCACGGAATATTTGCCGGTGAGCTCCACCGGCCATCTGCTGCTGACGGAGAGGATCATGGGGATTGGCGATGATCCTGACCAATCGCCCGCCCGGCGGGAGCAAACCAAGGAAGCCGTGGATGCCTATACCATCTGCATCCAGGCGGGCGCGATCATCGCCGTGCTTTGGCTCTATTTCGGACGGATCAAACAAATTTTGCGGGGATTGATCGGAAAAGACGCCGCCGGCCGCCGTTTGCTGTTCAACGTGGCGGCCGGGTTTCTGCCGGCGGCGGTTTTAGGCCTGCTTTTTAACAAAATCATTAAATCGTACCTTTTCGGACCGTGGCCGGTTGTGGTCGCCTGGCTCGTCGGCGGCCTTGCCATATTAGCCGTGAGTTGGCGCAACCGCGCCCGGCAACAGGGGTCACAACCCGGCCGTCTGCTGGACGACATGACCTGGCGGATGGCGCTGATCATCGGGTTTGCCCAATGCATCGCCATGTGGCCGGGCGTCAGCCGCAGCCTGGTCACCATTGTGGGCGGCCTGATGGTGGGGCTGTCCATGACGGCCGCCGTCGAATACAGCTTTTTGCTGGGGGTCGTGACGCTCGGTGCGGCCACGGCCTACGACACGCTGAAGCACGGTCAGCTGATGCTGCAAACCTTCGATCATTATTCACTGATCATCGGCGTGGTGGTGGCTTTCATCGCCGCGGTCATCTCCGTGAAATGGATGGTGCGCTACCTGTCCCGGCACGGCTTGGCGCTCTTCGGCTATTACCGGGTGGGTATCGCGATCGCGGCGACGGTCTTTCTGCTCACCACATAAATGACATGACGATGAATAACGCGGCCGGCCTCGCCGACCGATTACCCGGCAACGGATATCAAGCACCAATAGGCTTTTTTATCACCATCCCGTCAGACTGAGGCTATGAAGGCAAACACCCCGTTCAAGCGCATCCCGACCGGCATCTGGGTGCTCGGCCTGGTAAGCATGCTCATGGACATCTCCTCCGAGATGATCCACAGCCTGCTCCCGCTCTTCCTGGTGGACGTTTTGGGCGCGAGCGCTCTCGTGGTCGGCCTGATCGAAGGGCTGGCCGAGTCCACCGCCCTCATCGTCAAAGTCTTCTCCGGCGCCCTGAGCGACTATCTGGGCAAGCGCAAAGCCCTGGCAGTCCTGGGCTACGCGTTGGGCGCGCTGACCAAGCCCTTGTTTGCCATCGCTTCGACCGCCGGCGTCGTCCTTGGGGCGCGCCTGCTGGACCGTGTCGGCAAAGGGGTGCGGGGCGCACCGCGCGATGCCCTGGTGGCGGACCTCGCCCCCGCCGGGGTGCGCGGCGCGGCCTTCGGCCTGCGCCAATCCCTCGACACCGTGGGAGCCCTCCTTGGCCCCCTGCTGGCGGTGGGCCTGATGCTCCTTTGGGCCGACGACTTCCGGGCCGTCTTCTGGGTGGCCGTCATCCCGGGGCTGCTCGCCGTCGCCCTGCTCCTGTTCGGCGTACGCGAGCCGGAACGGCACGTGGGCGCCAAACGCACCAATCCGATTCGCCGCGCCAACCTCAAGCGCCTGAGCAGAGCCTACTGGTGGGTGGTGGGCATCGGCGCGGTGTTCACCCTGGCGCGCTTCAGTGAAGCGTTCCTGGTGCTGCGCGCCCAGCAGGGCGGCATTCCGGTGGCCTACGTTCCGCTGGTGATGGTGGTCATGAATCTGCTCTATGCGGGATCGGCCTACCCCTTCGGCAAGCTGTCCGACCGGATGAACCGCAGCACGCTGCTCTCCCTGGGCCTGATGGTCCTCATCGCCGCCGATCTGGTTCTGGCGGCCAACGACCACTGGCTCACCATCACCTTCGGGGTGGCCTTGTGGGGCGTTCATATGGGGATTACCCAGGGACTGCTGGCGACCATGGTCGCCGATACGGCCCCCGCCGATCTGCGCGGTACGGCCTTTGGCGTCTTCAACCTGGTCAGCGGGATCGCCATGTTGCTGGCCAGCGCCGCCGCGGGCCTGCTGTGGGACCGCCTGGGCGCGTCCTTCACCTTCTACGCGGGGGCGGCCTTCGCGGTGCTGGCGTTGATGGCCCTTATCCTCAGGGCCTGGCGACGGCGACGGTCTGGGATTAACAAGCGCGCGGCAGGGAAGAAGTAGCCCGATGCCCTGCCTGGATACCTTACTGACCTTTATCACCCATCACCCCGGGCCCGCTTACAGTGCGGTTTTCCTTATTTCGCTGTCCGAATCCCTGGCGTTGGTCGGGCTGCTGGTTCCCGGCACGGTGATCATGTTCGGTATCGGGGCAGTTGTGGCCACAGGCAGTTTGAGCCTGCTTCCGGTCCTACTGACGGCCATGGCTGGCGCGGTTGCCGGTGATGGCGTCAGCTACTGGCTGGGACATCACTACAAAGAGAGGCTGGTGAATATCTGGCCTTTTTCCCGGTACCCCGGAGTGCTCAAGAAAGGTGAAGCCTTTTTCCATCGGCACGGTGGTAAAAGCGTCCTGTTCGGTCGCTTCGTAGGGCCGGTGCGCCCGGTAATACCGGTGGTGGCGGGAATGCTGGGCATGCGCCCGGGACGGTTTAGCGTCGTAAACGTTCTTTCGGCGGTAGGCTGGGCGTTGGTTTATATCCTGCCGGGCGTCTTTTTGGGAGCATCTCTGGCGGTGGTCGGGACGGTCAGCACCCGGTTGGCGGTGCTCATTTTAATCTTTATGGCCGGTGCCTGGAGCCTCATAGGGTTGTGCCGCAAAGCGGTATCCCTTTTCGAGCGCAAAGGGCCGGCAGGGCTTGCCGCCCTGAAACACTGGGCCACAAGGGAAGTCCCCCGTCAAGGATCTGCCATACGGCCCTTGAAACGATTTCTTTCGTTCCTGATTTTCAGCGCACAAGGAGAAGAACTGCTGTTCGCCTTTTTGGCACTGGTCCTTTTTGCTGCCGGGTGGGGCTTTTTGGGTGTCTTACAGGATGTTCTGGCAAAAGATCCGCTGGTGGTCGCGGACCAGGCGATCTACCACTTTCTCCAATCACTTCGGACCGCCTGGGCGGATAATGTCTTGGTGGCAGTTACGGAGCTGGGCGATTCCTTCGTCAATATCACCCTGGCCTGCGCGGTGCTGCTCGTTCTGCTTGTCAAACGATGCCGCCGTGCGGCGGCTTTCTGGGCCTTGGCCGTACTCGGAGGATTCCTAGCTGTTCAACTGCTCAAGTGGACCATTCATTTGCCCCGCCCGGTGGCCATTTACCACGGCGCATCCGCCTATGGCTTTCCCAGTGGCCATACGACCATGAGCGTGGTTCTCTATGGATTTCTGGCCATTTTGATGGTCCGGCAGGTTCCCGGCATATGGCGGTGGGGATTGTTTGCCGGCGTTGTACTCATTGCTTTCAATATCGGATTTTCGCGCCTCTACCTGGGCGCGCACTGGCTTTCCGATGTGTTGGGCGGCTATTTCATCGGCACAAGCTGGGCGACCTTGCTTGGGATCGCTTACCTGAAAAGGGTCGACAAAGCTGTTCCCCGGCGCCTGTTGGGTGGCGTGGTCATCGTCACCGTCATCATGGCCGGCGGATGGCATGTGGCCCGGCAGCATCAACAAGATCTGTCATTTTACGCGCCGCGCCACAAGATCCAAACCATCACGCGCGCATCATGGTTGGCTGGTGGATGGCGCAACCTTCCCACCTATCGGATTGACCTGGCGGGCGAAAGAAAACAGCCCCTCACTATCCAGTGGTCAGGATCGACCGACGCGTTGGTTCACTATCTATTGTCCAAACAATGGCAACCGCCACCGCCGCTGGATTTAAAAGATTTCCTGCGAATGCTTTCGCCGGACACGCCGATTGCTCAATTGCCCGTTTTACCGCGCCTGCACAATGGCCTATCCGACGCTGTGCGTCTGGTTCATCCCGTCGACGACACCCATCGCTGGGTATTGCGACTTTGGCCCACAAATGTAAACACATCGGACAAGAGCGCCCCCCTTTTCGAGGGCACGATAGAAGTCCAATACCGGCGGCTCCTTGCCGACATGATTCTTCTGGCAACGAATTCCGGGGCGTATGACGTGCCGTTGAATAGTCTACAGGACGTACTCGAGGGGCGTTTCGCTGTGAAACTGGTGGCGCGCAAGAAAAGTGCGATCATGTTCAAAACCGATGACCGCCAAGTGGACTGGCAGGGCGGTGTGCTCCTCATAAGTCAAGGCCAGCCCGCACCTGAAGGAGCGCCAATCGCACGATGACGCATGCAATAGGTTGAAAGCGACAGGTATTCCACAAAATTGATACCCTGCGGGGCGGCCGCACGGCGCGCTTTTGTTCTTTCTTGCGGTCAAATGCTTCCCTCCGGAAAATCCCATTGTGCCGGCGCCAGGCCCGGTCCGGCACCGGCACAATAGGTAATCGTTTTTCAACAACTACGGCCTTTGCCCCATTGTTTGCAAACCGATTCGATGATTATTTGACGGGCATTATTGTGCAATCCCCGCCGATCCAAGCTGCCGGACGCAGGGCGTCATGCGGCATAGGAATCGGCGGTTTTTTAAGCAACGGGCTGCCCTCCCAATGGGAATTATTAATTTCTCAAAATTAAGCTTCACGGAATCATTCTCACCGAATCACTGCACAGAAAATCTTACAGATCGAACCTATTTGGCCCTTTAGGCAATCGATTAGGGTCTACTTGATAGTCGGATAGAGCAATCCAAAGGGATGACAGTTGACCAAGCTCTCTGGGGGAGTCCTGGGCATGCCAACAATGGAGGGAGGCGTCGACATGACGGGATGGTCGAATCGTATCGGTGGAATGGTGCTGATGGTGATAGTTCTCGCCCCGGGCCTGGCGGGGACGGCCCGGACCGGGGTACTTTACGACGAGCCGGCCGAATTGCGCCCGTTCATCGGGGAGGCCCTGACCGCCAACGGGGAGCTGCGCAGCCTGGAAGCCGAGGTGGCGGCGATGAAAGCGGAGGTGGCGCCGGCCGGCACACTGGCCGATCCCATGCTGCTCATTGGCGTGGCGAACCTTCCCACGGACACCTTCAGTTTCAACCAGGAAGCCATGACGCAGAAACAGATTTTCGTGTCCCAGAAAATTCCCTGGTTCGGCAAGCTCGACCTGAAAAGCCAGAAGGCGGCGTTGGCCGCCCTGAAGCAGGAGACCGCGCTGGAGGCCAAACGGCTGGAGCTGGTGCGGATGCTGTCCGTCACCTACTACGAACTGGGCTATGAGGACCGGGCTTTGGCCATCAACGCCCAGTTGACCCAGACTCTGACCCAGATGCTGCGGGTGGCCGAGGCCGGCTACGCCTCCGGCCGGGGGCTGCAGCAGGACGTCTTTCAAGCCCAGGTGGAACTGGGAAACCTGCTGGATGAAAAGATCACCCTGGAGAAGCAGCGGCGTACGTTGGAGGACCAAGTCAACGAGCTGCTCAACCGGGATGCTTTCTCCCCGGTGACCCCCGCCGCCTTGCCGGAGGGAATGCCCCGGTTGCAGCTAACCCCGCAGGCGGTGCTGGAGCGCACACTGACCACCAACCCCATGCTCAACGGCCGACTGGTGGACGTGCAGCGGGCCGAGCTGGACGTGGACCTGGCCCGGAGAGACTACTACCCGGACATGGATTTCCGCGTGGGCTACGGACAGCGGGACGAGGACGCCGCCGGCCGCAATCTGCCGGACTTTTTTTCAGCCTCGGTAACGGTGAACGTGCCGGTCTGGCAGCGGAGCAAACAGGACAAGTTGCTGGAAGCCGCCCACAACCGCCGCCAAGCGGCCGACCGGGCCTATGACAGCTTGACCAAGAGCCTGCCCCACCGGGTGGACGCCGTTCTCAAAGAAATCGACGCCATCCGGCAGAATCACCGCCTGTTCGCGGAGGCGCTGCTGCTGCAGGCCGATGAGTGGTCCCGGTCGTCCCTTTCCGCCTACGAGGTGGGCAAGGTGGACTTCGATACCATGATCAAGGCCCACATCCGGCGACTGCGGTTTCAGCTGCAAGCGGATCAGTACCGATTCAACCTCTACAAAAAGCTGGCCGAACTGGAAGAGCTGGCAGGAGGGCCCGAAAGCCTTTCGAACGCCACGGACCCGCCGTCGACGGCGGCCGTGGAAGGCGGCAACCCATGAAAAGGCCACCCAAATACGCAGATGAACAGCGAGGCGGACACATGCGACACAAGAGGGGCGTCTACCTGATCGTGGCGGGCCTGGCCGCGGGCCTGATAACCCTGACCGGTTCTTTGGGCGACGGTACCCCGCGGCGGAGTGGATGGCTTCCTGTGCCGGGTGTCCGGCCGGCGGCAGCCGAAGAGAAACTCAAGGCCGGCATGATCGACCCCAAGACAGGCAAAAAGATCAAGTACTGGGCGGCGCCCATGGATCCCACCTATATCCGCAAGGAGCCAGGCAAATCCCCCATGGGGATGGACTTGGTGCCGGTCTACGAAGACGATAGCCAGACGCCGGAATCCCCTTCCACCATCCGGATCGACCCGGCCACCATCCAGAACATGGGGGTGCGCACGGCCGTGGTGGAACGCAAGCCGGCCAAAAAGACCATCCGCACCTTCGGCAACATCACCTACGACGAAACCCTGATCTACGCCGTCAACACCAAGTTCGACGGCTGGATCGAGCGGCTCTTCGTGGATTTCGAAGGGGAGCAGGTCAAGCGCGGCCAGCCCCTCTTTTCCATCTATAGCCCGGCCCTGGTCACGGCCCAGGAGGAATACCTGCTGGCCCTGGAGCAGTACCGCCAGCTGGGGGAAAGCGATTTCCCCCAGGTCCGGGAGTCGGCCCGGCGGCTGCGGGAAGCCGCCCGTACGCGCCTGCGCTATTGGGATGTGAGCGACGCCCAGATCCAGCGCCTCGAAAAGGACGACCGGGTGCGCAAGGCGCTCACGGTCTACTCGCCGGCCAGCGGCGTGGTGATCAAGAAGAACGCCCTGGAGGGGCACTTCGTCAAAGCCGGTGAACACCAGTACGAGATCGCAAATCTCTCCAGGGTTTGGGTGGACGTGGACATCTACGCGTACGAGCTGCCCTGGGTGCACAAGGGGATGGAGGCGCAGATGGAACTCAACTACATCCCCGGCAAGCGGTTCACCGGGCCGGTGCTCTTCATCTACCCCTATCTCAACGCCAAGACCCGCACGGCCACCCTGCGTCTGGAGTTTCCCAATTCCGAAAACCTTCTCAAGCCCGACATGTACGCCACGATCTACCTCTATGCCAACCTCGGCGAGGAGGTGCTGGTGATCCCCCAGGAGGCGGTGATCGACAGCGGCCTGCGCAAGATCGTCTTCCTGGCCCTGGGAGAGGGCCGCTTCCGCCCCCGTGTGGTCAAACTGGGGCTGGAAGTCAACGAGATGCAGGTCCAGGTCCTGGAGGGCCTGCAAGCAGGCGAGCGCATCGTCACCTCCGCCCAGTTCATGCTCGACTCGGAGAGCCGTCTGCAGGAGGCCATCCAGAAGATGCTCGAACCGCAGAAGGAGCCGGCTGCCGCCGGCGAGGATGCCAAGCAGGACCTGGACATGTCCGGGATGACGATGGGCGACAAACCGGACACAAAGGGGCCGTCCATGGAGAAGGCCCCGTCGGGCAAGAAGTCGCAGGAAACCCCCTGATGGGCTCGCGGGCGGCCTTCCCGCCAACAGGAGTGCAGCGCCGTAGGAATCGACCATGATCTCGAAAATCATCGATTTGTCCATCAAGAACAAGTTCCTGGTGATCCTGGCCACCCTGTTCGTCATTGCCGGCGGCATCTACGCCATGCTGAAAATCCCCCTGGACGCCATCCCGGATCTCTCCGACGTGCAGGTGATCATTTTTACCGAATACCCAGGCCAGGCGCCGCAGGTGGTGGAGGACCAGGTCACCTATCCCCTGACCACCGCCATGCTCTCCGTGCCCCACGCCAGGACGGTGCGGGGCTTCTCCTTCTTCGGCCTCTCCTTCGTCTACATGATCTTCGATGACGGCACGGACATCTACTGGGCCCGCAGCCGGGTGCTGGAGGCCCTCAACTTCGTCTCCGGCCGCCTGCCCCGGAGGTGACCCCCTCGCTGGGGCCCGACGCCACCGGGGTGGGCTGGGTCTACGCCTACATCCTGGAGAGCGACAACCACGACCTGGCCCAGCTGCGCACCATTCAGGACTGGTTTCTGCGCTACGATCTGACCAGCGTCAGCGGTGTGGCGGAGGTGGCCTCCATCGGCGGGTTCGTCAAGCAGTACCAGATCATTCTGGACCCCAACAAGCTCCTGGCCTACAACATGCCGCTGCAGAAAGTGCGCATGGCCGTCCGGCGCAGCAACAACAACGTGGGCGGCGGTGTTGTGGAGATGGGCGAGACCGAGTTCATGGTCCGGGGGCTGGGTTATATCCGGAACATCGAGGACATCCAGAACATCCCGGTGGGGGCCGATGCCCGGGGCACGCCCATCCTGCTGCGCAACGTGGCGGACGTGAAGCTCGGCCCGGAACTGCGCCGCGGCCTGGCCGACTACAACGGCGAAGGCGAAGTGGTGGGCGGCATCGTGGTGATGCGCTTCGGCGAAAATGCCCTCCAGGTCATCGCAACGTCAAACAACGCCTGGCCCAGATCGAAATCGGGCTGCCGGCGGGCGTGCGCCTCGTCCGGTCTACGACCGCTCCGGCCTGATCCTGCGGGCCATCGGCACCCTCAAGCGCACCCTGATCGAGGAAAGCGTCATCGTCGCCCTGGTCTGCATTCTCTTTCTGTTCCACTTCCGCAGCGCCCTGGTGGGCATTTTCACCCTGCCGGTGGGGGTACTGATCAGCTTCATTATCATGAACGTCAGGGGATCAACGCCAACATCATGAGCCTGGGGGGCATCGCCATCGCCGTGGGCGTCATGGTGGACGCCGCCATTGTGATGATCGAAAACGCCCACAAGCACATCGAGCACGCGACGGGGGAAAAGCCCCACTGGGAACTGATCGCCGACGCCGCCAAGGAGGTGGGACCGTCCCTGTTCTTCTCCCTGGTGATCATCGCGGTGAGCTTCCTGCCGGTCTTCACCCTCGAAGCCCAGGAAGGGCGCCTCTTCCGGCCCCTGGCCTTCACCAAGACCTACGCCATGCTGGGCTCCGCCGTCCTGGCCATCACCATCGTGCCGGTGTTGATGGGCTACCTGATCCGGGGCCGGATCCGCCCCGAGCGCGAAAACCCGATCAACCGCTTCCTGATCTGGGTCTACCACCCCCTTATCAAGCTCGTGCTCAAGGCCAAGATCCTGGTGGCGGTCCTGGCGGTCGTGGTGCTGGCGCTGACCTGGGTCCCGCTCCAGCGGCTGGGCTCGGAATTTATGCCGCCGCTCAACGAGGGCGACCTGCTCTACATGCCCACGACCCTGCCGGGCATCTCCATCACCAAGGCCAAGGAACTGCTCCAGCAGACCGACCGCATCATCGCCCGCTTTCCCGAGGTGGAAGACGTCTTCGGCAAGGTGGGCCGCGCCGACACCGCCACCGATCCGGCGCCGCTGTCCATGATCGAGACCACCATCACACTGAAGCCGGAATCCCAGTGGCGTCCGGGCATGACCGTGGACAAGCTGATCCAGGAGATGGACAAGGCCATCCATTTCCCCGGACTCACCAATGCCTGGACCATGCCCATCAAGGCACGCACCGACATGCTCTCCACGGGCATCAAGACGCCGGTGGGCATCAAACTGATGGGCGCGGACCTCCAGGTGCTCAGCGATCTGGGGGGGAAGATCGAGGCGGTGATCCGCAATGTGCCCCACACCCTGAGCGTCTATGCCGAGCGGACGACCGGCGGCAACTATTTCGACTACCGCATCAACCGGGAAGCGGCCGCCCGCTACGGGCTCACCGTGGACGACGTGGAGGCGGTCATCGTGGGCGCCATCGGGGGCATGAACATCACCCAGACGGTGGAAGGCCTGAAACGCTTCCCCGTCAATCTCCGCTACGGTTCCGAGCTGCGGGACACACCGGCCAGACTGGCCCGGATCCTGGTGCCCACCCCCTCCGGCGCCCAGATCCCCATCACCCAGGTGGCCGACATCCGGGTCCGGAAGGGGCCGCCGGTGATCAAAACCGAGAACGCCCGCAAGAGCGCCTGGATCTACGTGGATCTTTCCGGCATCGACGTGGGCACCTACGTGCGCAGCGCCCAGGCGGCCGTCCAGGCCAACATCCGGATGCCGGCGGGCTACAGCCTGGTCTGGAGCGGCCAGTACGAGTACATGGTACGGGCCCAGCAGCGCCTCATGCTGGTGGTTCCCATGACCCTGGTCATCATCTTACTGCTGCTCTACCTCAACTTCAGAAGCATCCCCGAGAGCCTGATCGTGATGTTGAGCGTGCCGTTTGCCCTGACCGGGGGCATCTGGCTGATGTATCTGCTGGACTACCACTTAAGCGTGGCCGTGGGGGTGGGCTTCATCGCCCTGGCCGGGGTGGCGGCCGAAACCGGGGTCGTGATGCTGATCTATCTCGACCTCTCCTACGACAAATACCGCCGGCGCTACGGCCGGGATTTCAGCCGCCGGCAGCTCGCCCTGGCCATCGAGGAGGGCGCGGCCCTGAGGGTACGACCCAAGATCATGACCGTGGTGGCCATCATGGCCGGGCTGATGCCCATTATGTGGAGCCACGGGACCGGATCGAGTGTCATGAAACGCATCGCGGCACCCATGGTGGGCGGCATGGTCAGCGCCACCATCCTGACCCTGATGGTGGTGCCGGCCATCTACGGTTTGTGGAAAGGCTGGGGGCTGCCGCGGCACCCCGCGCCTTCCGAAGGGGGCAACCCATCACCCGCCGCCCCTGAAATCAACCCAGAAGACACCAATGTAGAAACATCCTGATGAAACGACATATTCCCATACTCGTACTATTGACATGCCTGGCAGCGGCCCGACCGGCCTCGCCTACGCCCAGGGCATGCAGGGCCACGACCAGAAGAAAGACGCCTTTCGACACGAAGGCGTGGCGGAAGGCATCAAAGCCGAGTTTCAGGTCATGAGCCTTGCCAGTATGAACATGCAGGACGCTTCCGGCGCCACGCACCACGTCATGGTCAAGCTCTTCCGGGAAGACAGCGGTGCGCCCATCGCCGACGCCGTGGGGCGGGTCAAGGTGATCAGCCCCACCGGGCAGGAGACCGTGGTGGACCTCAAAGACTATCATGGCACCTACGCGGCCAATTTCACCGCCAAGGCACCGGGCCGCTACGGGATCATCGTGCTACTCAAGGCCGACGGCAAAAAGCCGCTCTATAAATTCTGGTATCCGTACCAGTCCTAATGTTCGGCAAACGTCGCTGGCGGGAAGTGGCGCGGCAAGACCGCGATGGGACCGCGGCCGATATCCTGGCGGCGGTATTCCATGCCGTCGAATCCTTTACCAGTGGAGACCCGCCCCATGACGACATGACGCTGATCGTGGTAAAAGCGCCGCAAGATAGTTCCGACCGCTGAACTCTCCTTCTATAGACAAGGCCCAAATCCATTTCGGGTGATGGGTCGCGTCACCGGCGTTGCAGGCTGCCGCCGGAAGATCCCGACCGGGCTAACGGCAGGCCCGGCCCCAGGGCCGGCACAATAAGCAATCGTTCTATAACAACTACGGCTTTCCCCCCATTGTGGACAGACCGGGTCGATGCATAGAAGCTATCTTAAAAATGTATTTTCGCCCGTAATCGGCGTTGAGCCCCTGTCCCAGGCCCTCGACATACGTGAGCAGGCTTGCAGGTTGCACCCACCATTGGGGATAGGATCAGATGGAAAGTCCCGCTGTGCGGGAATTTTCGGCCGCGCCTTGACCTCGAACGAAAATCCTAATTTTGAGATGCCTTCTATTGAGCGGGCCTCATTGTGCAATTCCCGCCGATCCAAGCTGCCGGACGCAAGGCGCCGGGCGGCAGACGAATCGGCGGTTTTTTTAGCAAGGGGGACAGATCGTTGCATTTAAAAATGATTTGGGCGGCGCTGGTCGGCATGCTGCTGATCGGCTGTGCCGTGGGGCCCGAATTCGAGCCCCCTGCGGCGCCGGACGCCCGGACCTATACCGCCGCCGCCCTGCCGGAAAAAACGGCTGCATCCCCCGTGGCCGGGGGCCAGGCCCAGCGGTTCACGATGGGCGAAGAGATTCCGCACCAGTGGTGGCGGATGTTTCACTCCGAAGCCCTGGATGGGCTGATCGTCCGCGCCCTGGCCGAGAATCCCAC
>CAVSSY010000028.1:0-297919 GCA_963730675.1 uncultured delta proteobacterium
TCCCTGGCGCCCTGAGTTGCTAAACAGGCGTAATCGTGCTACCCGATACGCTTTCATGCCGTTTGAACCATGCCTATCCAGCGAGAGCGCCTATGACAAAAACCATTGAGCATGCCCTGGTAACCGGGGGGGCCGGATTCATCGGTTCCCATCTGGTGGACGCCCTTATCGGCCGTGGGGCCCGGGTGACCGTGATCGACAACCTGTCCACCGGCCGCAGGGAAAACCTGCAGGGGGCCGGCGCCGGCCTCGATTTCCATGAGGGCGACATTCGGGACCGCGATTTGCTGAAGAAATTGATGCACGGGGTGGAAGTGGTCTTCCACCAGGCCGCCGTGGTGTCGGTGCCCCTTTCCGTGGCCCAGCCCCTGGATTCCGCGGAGGTCAACGAGATGGGCACTCTGGCGGTGCTGGAAACGGCCCGGCAGGCCGGCTGCCGGCGGGTGGTGCTGGCCAGCTCCAGCGCGGTCTACGGCGACGACCCGCAGCTGCCCAAACGGGAAGGGATGCCCCCTTGTCCGCTGAGCCCTTACGCCGTCCAGAAAATGGTCGGTGAATATTATGCCGGACTCTATGGCACGCTTTACGGCCTGGAAACGGCATGCCTGCGCTATTTCAATGTCTTCGGGCCGCGCCAGGATCCTTCTTCGCCTTACTCGGGGGTGATCTCCATCTTCATGGACCGCGCGGTGGCCGGCCGTGCGCCGAGCATCTACGGCGACGGAGAACAAACCCGCGATTTCGTCTACGTGCAGGACGTCGTCGCCGCCAACCTGCGTGCGGCTACGGAAGCAGCCGCGACGGGACGGGTCTTCAACATCGGCACGGGCCACACGATCACTGTCAACCGCCTGTGGCAGAACGTGGCTGAGTTGGCCGGTATCGATTTGAGGCCTGAATACCAGGCGGCGCGGGATGGCGATATTTTGCATTCCGTGGCCGCCATCGAGGCCGCCCGAGAGCAATTGGGCTTTGCTCCGGAAGTCAGCTTCGAAGACGGCTTAGCCCGCACCTATGACTGGTATCTGGGCTGATAGACCCCTGCGGCGTTCCTGGCCCGAAAAGCGGCGCTGCCAACCACGATTGACAACGGGAGACCTTTCATGACCTATCCCTTCAACGATGTTCTCGTTACGGGGGCCGCCGGCTTCATCGGCTTTCATCTGTCCCGGCGCCTGCTGGAAAACGGCGTCCGGGTGGTGGGGCTGGACATCCTCAATGACTATTACGATGTCAACCTGAAACGCGACCGCCTGAAGCAGCTGGAAACCCGGGAGGGGTTTACCTTCGCGAAGATCGATCTGGCCGACCGCGCCAAGATGGACGATCTTTTTAGCCGCCGACCCTTTGACGTGGTGGTCAACCTGGCGGCCCAGGCCGGCGTGCGCTATTCCCTTAAAAATCCCCACGCCTATGTGGACGCCAACATCGTAGGGTTCGTCAATCTGTTGGAGTGCTGCCGCCATCATGCCTCCGGCCATCTGGTGTTCGCCTCCTCCAGTTCGGTTTACGGGGCCAACACCAAACTGCCCTTCTCCGTGCATGACAACGTGGATCACCCGGTATCCCTGTATGCCGCTTCCAAGAAGGCCAACGAGCTCATGGCCCACACCTACAGCCACCTCTTCGGCCTGCCCTGCACGGGGCTGCGCTTCTTCACGGTCTACGGTCCCTGGGGACGCCCGGACATGGCCCTTTTCCTGTTCACCAAAGCCATTCTGGAAGACCGTCCCATCCAGGTCTTCAACCACGGTCAGATGCAGCGGGATTTTACCTATATCGACGATATCGTGGAGGGGGTGGTGCGCGTCATGGCCCGGCCGGCGGCGCCCAACGACGACTGGCACGGGGATCATCCCGATCCCGGGACGTCCTATGCGCCCTACCGGATCTACAACATCGGCAACAACAACCCGGTGCCGCTGATGGACTTTATCGGCGCCATCGAAAAGGCCCTGGGGAAGGAAGCCCGGAAGATCATGCTGCCGTTGCAGCAGGGGGACGTGCCGGCCACTTACGCCGATGTGGCCGACCTCGTGCGGGATGCCGGATTTCAGCCCAGCACGCCCATCGAGGAAGGCATTGCGCGCTTTATTGAGTGGTACCGCGAATATTACAGCGTATAGCCTGCTTCAGCACATAACCGCCATTAGAGAATGCGGCTGTCTGGAAAGTTGAAATTAAAAGCACTCACCACGAAGGTCACGAAGAACACGAAGGGGTTCAATTCATCCGGATCGGCAATTCTTCGTGTTTTTGAGATTGCTTCTAGTCCGTGGTGGCCAGTACTTGGAAGCCCGCCTTTTCCAGGGCCCGGCGGATGGTTTTGGTATCGCAGACCGCCAGCCGGAAGTAGTAGACCCGCTGGCCCGGGGTCTGGGCCGTCATGGCGATGTTGATGATATCCCCTCCGGCGTCGTTGACCACCTGGATGGCCCGTTTGAGTTCCTTGGGGCCGTCTTCCAGGGCCACGTCCACCCGCGAACTGGCCGACAGCATCCCCATCATGTTGATGAAGGCTCCCAGGAGATCCGTCACCGTGATGATGCCCACCAGCTTGCCGTCCGTCACCACGGGCAGCCCGCCGATCTTGTGCTTGTAGATCAACTGGGCGGCAATTTCGATGTCCCGGTCGGCGGCCACGGTGATGGGCTTTTTGATCATGAGGTCCGTAAGGGACAGGTCGCCCACCATGGAGGGGATGAGCCCCTGTTTCAGATCGGCCAGGGTGACGAAGCCCAGCAGGGTGTCATCCGTGGCCACCACCGGCAGATGCCGGATGGAATTGGTTTTCATGCAGGCGATGGCTTCGCTGATGGTGGTGTTTTCCGAAATGGTAATCGGGTCCTTGATCATGAGGTCTTCGATTTTCATGATACACCTCGGCCGGTTGGGTGGGGGTTGGATTGGCGGCGGTGGCGAAAAGGCTTCTTACCGCCACCCCGGTGTTTCAGGAAGGGCGCCCCGTCGGGCTATTTGCGTCGGGGGGCTGGCTGGTAGCTGCACAGCGGTTCTTCCGCCATAAAATCATCGGTGGCCTCGAAAGCCCGGGCCCGGCAGCCGCCGCAGACACGCTTGTATTCACACTCGCCGCACTTTCCTTTTAAATCATCATAATTCCGCAGTGCAAGAAAAACCTTGGAGCCCCGCCAGATGTCGGCGAAGGAGGTTTCGGTGACATTGCCGCTGTCCACCTGGAGGAATCCGCAGGGCTGCACCACCCCCCGGTGGGAAATGAAGCAGAACCCGGTGCCGCCCAGGCATCCGCGGGTGACCGCGTCCAGCCCATGGGATTCGAAGGTCACGGACTGGCCTTCCTCCCGGGCCCGCTGGCGCAGGATGCGGTAGTAGTGGGGGGCGCAGGTGGCCTTGAGCTGCAGAGGCGTCTTGCCGCGCTGATCGTAAAACCAGTTCAGGGTTTCCTCGTATTCCTGGGCGGTGATTTCCTGATCGATGATGTATTTGCCCCGTCCGGTGGGCACCAGCAGGAAGATGTGGTGGGCTACGGCCCCCAGTTCCACTGCCAGCTGCTGGATCTTGGGGATCTGATCCAGATTGAGTTTGGAGATGGTGGTATTGATCTGAAACTCCAACCCTACGGATTTCGCGTATTCGATGCCCCGCAGGGCGCCGTCGAACGCCCCCGGAACCCCTCGGAAGCTGTCGTGCTTCTCCCGGGTGGCGCCGTCCAGGCTGACGCTGATGCGCTGGATGCCGGAATCCACCATGCGCCGGGCATATTCCGGTGTGATGAGGGTGCCGTTGGGGGCCATCACCATGCGCAGACCCCTGTCTGTCCCGTAGCGGGCGATGTCGAAGATATCCTTCCGCAGCAGGGGTTCCCCGCCGGTCAAAATGACGATGGGTTGCCCCACCTCGGCGATCTGGTCCATGAGGCGGAAGGCGGCGGCGGTGTCGAGTTCACCTTCGTAGGGCTTGTCCATGGCGGCGGCCCGGCAGTGCTGGCAGGCCAGGTTGCAGGCCCGGGTTGTTTCCCAGGCCACCAGCCGCAGCGGGAATTCCCGGGGATCTTTTTTAGGGTCGGACGGCGCCCCGTGGGGATGGCCTCCCGGGTGCCCGCCGGCGTGTGCATGCGTCATGATCGTATACTCTCTTTTGGTTTTCCCTTGAATTCTCGAACCCTGTGCCCCTTGGATCCTTCTACCCTCACCGATTCAAGAGCTTGGCCGCTTCCACTGCAAAATAGGTCAGGATCATGCTGGCGCCGGCCCGTTTGATGGACGTCAGGGTCTCCATCATCACTTTTTCTTCGTCGATCCATCCGGCCCGGGCGGCCGCTTTGATCATGGAAAATTCGCCGCTGACGCTGTAGGCGGCGATGGGCAGGTCGAGTTCGTCGCGCAGGCGGCAGATGACATCCAGGTAGGCCAAGGCCGGTTTGACCATGATGATGTCGGCGCCTTCCTCCACGTCCATGGTGGCCTCCCGGATGGCCTCCTGGGCGTTGGCCGGGTCCATCTGGTAGCTGCGCCGGTCGCCGAACTGGGGGGCCGAGTCGGCGGCCTCCCGGAAAGGGCCGTAGAAGGAGGAGCAGTACTTGGCGGAGTAGGCCATGATGGGGATCTGGCTGAAGCTGTTGTCGTCCAACAGCGCCCTGATTTCGGCCACCCGCCCGTCCATCATGTCCGAGGGCGCCACCATGTCGGCCCCAGCCTGGGCGTGGGATAACGCCGTGCGGGCCAGCAGGTCCAGAGAGGCGTCGTTGTCGATTTCGTCGCCGTCCAGCATGCCGCAATGGCCGTGGTCGGTGTACTGGCACAGGCAGACGTCGGTGATCACGATCATCTCGGGGACGCGCTCCTTGACGGTACGCACCGCCTTCTGCACGATGCCGTCCTTGGCATAGGCCCGGGTGCCGAGGGGGTCTTTACGGTCCGGCAGGCCGAAGAGAATGACGGCCGGGATATGCTGGGCGGCGGCGTCCTGGACGCTTTTGACCAGGTGGTCGAGGGACTGCTGGTAGTGTCCGGGCATGGAGGGGATCGGGTTGCGGACATTTTTGCCCTCCACGGCGAACAGGGGCAGGATGAAGTCGCTGGCAGACAGTTCGGTTTCGCGGATCATGCGGCGCAGGGCCTCGTTGCGGCGCATGCGGCGCGGGCGGTATTCAGGAAATAGCATGGTCAGGCTCCCTTGGGGTGATGGGTCGCGAACAACTTGATTGTAAATCTGTAATCGAAGATAGCCGGATTAAAGCCTCAGCAACAGGGTACTCTCCAAGACATTTTTGCTTCGATTGTTCATTTTCTTCCACGTGGAAGAAAACGAACCAAAAGAAGACGCCCGTGCCCCGCGGCCCCTTCGGGGCTACCCTGCGCGTCGCCGGCCCGGCCGGAGCGCGCGGAAACTCACCCCGCCTTCGCCAAGGCTGCGGCGGGGTTCAAACAGGTCCGCGCGCTTTGTTCCGTCCGTGCCGTCGATGCTCGGCGCGGGACAATGGGGATTGACAATAGAAAACCAACGGCGCATCAGATTTTGGCATTTGATTCCAAGCTTATTTCTGATCCGTGAACGGCAAGGCGCACTGCTTAAATCGTTTCGCTGATCTCTTCGTCCGTCAGATAGCAGGCCGGGTCCGGCGCCCAGACATCGTCGGTGGTGGCCTCGGCCCGCACCCTGAAATTGCCGCCGCAGACATCCAGCCAGTTGCAGGACGCGCAGCGGCCCGTGACGTATTGCTTCTTGTCTTTCAGCTTTTTCATCAGGGGATTGGACATATCGGTCCAGATCTCCGAGAAGGGCCGCTCCTTGATGTTCCCGAAGCTATAATGCCGCCAGAACTGATCGGCATGGACTTCCCCGTCCCAGCTCACGCAGCCGATGCCGCGCCCCGAGTTGTTGCCCTCGTTCATCTCGAGCAGTTCGAGGACTTCCTTGGCCCGCTCCGGGTCCTCCCGGCGCATCCGCAGGTAGAGGTAGGGGCCGTCGGCATGATTGTCCACCGTCAGGACCTCCTTGGGCTTGCCGCGGTCGTGGAGATCCTTGGTGCGGTCGATGATCAGGTCCACCGCCCGGCGGGTTTCCTCGTGGGAGAGGTCGTCTTCCACCAGTTTGGAGCCCCGTCCGGCATAGACCAGGTGGTAGAAGCACACCCGGGGGATGTCCATTTCCTCGAGCAGGTCGAAGATCGCCGGGATTTCATCCACGTTGAACTTGTTGATGGTAAAGCGCAGACCTACCTTGATGCCGGCCGCTTGGGTGTTGCGGATACCCTCCAGGGCGTCCTGGAAGCAGCCCTTGACTGCCCGGAAACGGTCGTGGATTCCTTCCATGCCGTCCAGACTGATACCCACATAGGACAGGCCGATTTCCTTGAGGGTGCGGGCCATTTCAGGCGTGATCAGGGTGCCGTTGGTGGAGATGACCGCCCGCATGCCTTTACGGACGGCATATTCCGCCAGTTCGGGCAGATCCGGCCGCATCAGGGGTTCGCCGCCTGAAAACAGCATGACCGGGGATCCGAAGGCCGCCAAGTCATCGATCAGGGTTTTGCCTTGGGCGGTGGTCAATTCGTTTTCGAAGGCCTGATTTTTGGCCTGGGCATAGCAGTGCACGCATTTGAGGTTGCACCGCCGGGTGATGTTCCAGACCACCACGGGTTTTTTATCCTCCGAGAATTGCAGGAGGTGCGAAGGCAATTGACCCGACTGCCGTCCGTAGCGCAGGGCGTCGGAAGGTTCAACGGTGCCGCAATAGAGTTTGGAAATACCGATCATGAAACGATAAACCTTTCATTTGAGGGGCAGCGGCGGTGTTTTAAGGCCGTTACGGATCAGGCCGCTGATATAGGATTCAGGATTTTTCAGGGCATCCCGGTTGATGAAAAAGCGGTTCTTGCCGGTTTTCTCCAGAACCAGTTTCAATCCCAGCTCAAAGCCTTCGTTAAGCTGCCGGGCGATTTCTTCAAGCGTAACCGTCTTATCTACAATCTGCTCCATGATGAAGTCAATAGCGTCCTCTTCGAATACGATGTTGATGTCGTTGCGCTTGTAGAACGCCAGTTCGATGTTCTTGATGTCGTCATACCGGGAGCGGATCTGCTGGAATGCCTGGCCGATGTCGAGGATATGGTTGACGTAGAAGCGGGCCAGAATATCCAACCGTGACGGGGTCAACGTCAGGTTGTAGCGGTTCGCCAGGATGTGGCGGTTGTCCCGGATATAGGTCTTGATGCTTTCTTTCTCCTGGGCTGCCAGGCGCATGAAGGCCTGTTCGATTTCCGCGCTGTCGGATGCCAGCATGGCCTCCAGGGTGGTCCGGGGCTCGGTGATGACAGGGGCCGTGACCGGGAACTTGCGCAGTCGGGTGGACGGCAGGCGGGTTTCGTACCGCAGGAGCGCTCTCTCGATGGCGCTCACCAGGCCCCGGGCACCGGTGTTTTCGGCACTGGCCGCCCGGGCCAGCAGCCGCAGGGCCTGATCGTCGAATTTGATGTCGATGCCGTAGGCGTCGAAATCGAATTTTTTGCCCAGGATGATGGGGTTGCTGGGATTTTTAAGGATCTCGTAGAGATCGTTTTCGTCCAGCGGTTCCAGTACCGCCCGGACCGGCAGGCGCCCCACGAATTCGGATTCGAAGCCGAAAGCGATCAGATCTTCCGATTTGACCTGCTGGAGCATGGCCGGGTCGGGCCCGCCCTTTTTGAGGGGCGCCCCGAATCCGATGCCCTGTTTGGCGACCCGGTTGCGGATGATGTCGTCAAGCTCGTTGAAGGCACCGCTCATGATGAACAGGATGTTGGCCGTGTTGACCGTGCGTTTTTCCTTCTGGCCGGTTTTGCGGAAGTTTTCGATCTCCTGGATCATGGAGACCGGATCGTGGGGCACCTTGAGGTCCACCTCGGTTTCTTCCATGGGTTTGAGCAGGGCTCGCTGAACCCCGGCCCGGGAGACATCCACGCCGAGGGTGCTGCGGGACCCGGCGATCTTGTCGATTTCGTCGATGTAGATGATGCCGTGCTGGGCCAGTTCGATATCGTCGCCGGCTTCACGCACGAGGTCGCGCACGAGATCCTCCACATCGCCGCCCACATAGCCGGTTTCGCTGAACTTGGTGGCGTCCCCTTTGACAAAGGGCACCCCGATGTGCTGGGCGATCAGCTTGACGATATAGGTTTTGCCGACGCCGGTGGGACCGATCAGCAGCACATTGTTTTTGATGCGCCCCACCATGTCCCGGGCGGCCGTGTCGCCCTGCCGCTGCCGTTTGATGCGATTGAAATGGGTGCAGATCTTGGTGGCCAGGACGGCCTTGGCCGTGTCCTGGCGGACGATGTAGCGATCCAGATAGGCGATCAGATCCTCGGGTTTGAGGTCGAAGTTGATGCCGGTGGTCCCATGCGCCTTTTTGCCCGCACCGTCCACGTCATCCGGTTCGGTCACCATCATGGGGCTGACGATTTTGACATGGCTGCCGAAGCGTTTGGAGAGGAATTCACTGATCTCTTTTTCGATTTCCGCAGGGTTGGGGATTTTCTCATCAATTGTTTTCATAATGCCGACATATTAATCACCTGGGCGTCAGGATGCAAGGGAACCCTTGCCGTCACGGGGAATCAAGGGCATGAACGACCGCGAATTCAAACGCCTGCTGGATGTGCTGGGCTATTCCTTTGAGGACTACCGACGGGTACGCAAACTTGATTTGGCCGCAATTCGTTACCACTATCCCTCCCATCGGATGGCAAATGATACGGCCAGCCCGAAAGTATCAATCGGAAAGTATTTTTACCCGACACCAGAACGACACGAGGAAGGAGCCGCCATGGCCCAGGACGTCAATGTCAGCGTAAAACAAATCTCGGCCTCCACATCGGAGTGTACGGCCCGTCAGCATCACATCCTGAGCGACCGCCCCGAAGCCAAGGGCGGTGCGGACCGCGGTCCCATGGGCGGCGAAATGCTCCTGATGGGGCTGGGAGGCTGCTTCATGAGCAACCTTCTGGCGGCCGTTCGGGCCCGCGAGGCCCAGGTATCCGACCTGGCTATCCAGGTGGCGGGCACCCTGGCGGAGGCCCCGGCCCGCTTTGCGGCCATCCGGATGACGATTTCCGGCACGTATGCCGATCGGGCCGAGATGGAAAAACTGGTTACGATCGCCGAGCGGGGCTGCATCGTCGCCAACACCCTTAAAAACGCCGTCCGGCTTTCCCTGGTACTCGCATGATCGCTGCAGATTATGCTTGCAAATAGCGGCCGGGGATGCACATATGACCCCCGAGGCGCTGCCCTGGACAGCCGTGAACGATCCATCTGAAATGCCTGCCGCTCTTACGCTGCCTGTTGACCGCCGTTTTGAACACCCGCTCCTCAGCCGCCTCGAAAACAATCCTTAGCTGCGACGGATCTTGATACGTTCCGGCCGGTTGCGTTTAGCGGCCGGGACGCCGGCTTCCATTGTTTGTGGGGGGGGATGAGCGATGGTAAGGCAGGCCTTTGAACTGAAGATCGAAAATCCACCGCTATACAGTACCAAGGATCGCCGCGCCTACGGCGATCGCCGCAGGACGTGCCAGCGGGACTACTTCCTGAAGGGCGGCAAGGAAAGGCGCAACTGGAAGGAGCGGCGCTTCCTCTGGTATATGACCCGTTAAGGTAGTTTGCCTATTTTCCGGAGCAATCGCTATCGCTGGGATACCTGCCCGACGATTGATTATTTATCGGCGTTGCACATCCTGCGTTTCCTGAAAGCGCCAACCTTCTCGCAGATTCCCCATCACCCTAATGCAAGTATTTAACGCAGGTCTCTCCTGGAAGGCGTCCAGAGAGCTCACTTGGTGAGATTCAAACCGGGGTAGAGTTTGCGGGCGCATTCCGGACAGCAGGAATGACTCAAGGCCGCCTCGGGGTAAACCTTCTCAAGATAGCTTTCCGCAAGAACATCGACAATCCCCTGCCAGTTGCGGATGATCGTTTCCGGAATCTTTAATGTTTTTTCCATCGGCGGTTATCCTTTAGAGGGCATCTGGTGGCGGTGCTTCCGGGAAGTATCCAGGCAGTTGCTATCAGAGCGAAAATACCGGCCCTACACGTTCAGGGTGCGGCCATGCCTGGGCCGGCATTCAATAATGCGCGTCGGCATATTCCACCCACCCACCAGCCTCCACCAGCGCCCGGTCGAAAGGGGCCAAATGGAACGGTACGCTGAGGGAACCGCTGTCCGCTGTAAAGGTGAAGGTGCCTCGGGCGAAGTCCGTTTCAAGACGGGTGTCCCGACCGCTGAAGCGGGCAAACAGGTCGGCGATGATCGCTTCCGGCAGTTCCACCGCCAACATGCCGCAATTGAACATGTTCTGGCGGAAAATGCGGGCAAAGCTTTCGCCGATCACCACATGGATGTTGTTGACTTCGAAGGCCCAGGGGGCATGCTCGCGGGAGGAGCCGCAGCCGAAATTGGCCCGGGTGAGCACGACCTGCTTGTCCCGGGTGCTCTTCCCCGGGATAAATCCCTCCAGGCACAGGTCTTCCAGCAGGTGGGGTTTGAGGGCCTCCTTGGTGATTTCGGTCAGGTATTTGGCCGGGATGATTTCGTCGGTGTTGATGTCGGAGCGGTCCAGAAACAGGACTTTGCCGCTGAAAGTCTTCATTTTACGCCCTCCTGTTCCCGGCTGCCCGCCGGTGGCGCCAGGTGGCCGGCCACGGCGCTGGCGACGGCGGTGGCCGGACTGACCAGATGTACCATGCCGCCGATGCCCATGCGTCCGTTGAAGTTGCGGTTGGTGGTGGCCGCGCAGACTTCCCCTTCGGCCAGCACCCCGTTGCTCATGCCCAGGCAGGCGCCGCAGGTGGGGTTGGTAACGCAGAAGCCGGCTTGCAGGAAGGCCTCGATTAGGCCTTCCGCCAAAGCCTGGCGGTAGATTTGGGGCGTGGCCGGCGAGACGATGCCCCGCACCGTGGGGGCGATGCACCGGCCCCGCAGCTCCCGCACGGCCGCGCGCAAATCCTCGATCCGGCCGTTGGTGCAGGAACCGATGTAGACCTGATCGATCTTCTGACCGGTCATGGCGCTCACCGGCTTGACCTGATCAGGTTTGTGGCCGAAGGTGGCCAGGGGCTCCAGGTTGCTTACGTCGTGATCGATGACCGCGGCATAGGCGGCGTCGGGATCGGGCTGGAATTCCTCAAAAGCCGTCCGGGCCGCATCCTTGTCCGGGTAGTCTTCTTGAATGAATTCCCAGAGGTAATCCACGGTAGTCCCATCCGGGGCGCAGATGCCGCAGGTGCCGCCGGCCTCGACGGCCATGTTGCACAGGGTCATGCGCTCTTCCATGGACATGGCCGCCACCACCGGGCCGCCGAACTCGATCACCTTGTTGGTGGCCCCGTTGACGCCGAGCCGGGCAATGACCGACAGGACCACGTCCTTGGCGTATACCCCGCCCGCCAACGATCCGCTGATACGGACAAGCAGGGTTTCGGGCTGGCGGAAGGCGCAGACCCCCTTGAGAATGCCCACTTCCAGGTCGGTGGTGCCCACTCCGGCCGCAAAGGCGCCGAAGGCGCCGTAGGTGCAGGTGTGGGAGTCGCCCATAATGACGGTATACCCGGGGCGGATGAAGCCCTTTTCCGGAAACAGGGCATGGCAGACGCCGTTGCGGCCGATGTCGAAGAAATCCCGAATGCCGTGGCGCCGGGCCCAGTCCCGCAGAATCTTGCCCTGGGTGGCGGTCTTGGAATCCTTGGCCGGGGTCACGTGGTCGATGACGGCCTTGATGCGGTTGGAATCGAAGACGCGGTCCTTGTCCCGGGCGGCCAGGTCATTGATGGCGATGGGGGTGGTGATCTCGTGGCAGGCCACCACATCCAGACGGATCACGTGCACGCCCTCATAAGGGGTATCCACCCGGTGGCGGTCAAATATTTTTTCGGCGATTGTACGGCCCATAACATCTCCCCGTGTCCGTCCAGAAAGGGCATCTTTTGGCCCCTGGCCGCGTTCTCGCCTCCTGCCGGTCCTCGGCGTAGCCGGGCTACGCCTGTGGGCGCCAGTCGGCTGCGGCCTTGCCAGGAAACAAAATCTACCCTTTCTGACGGACACGCCCTCAATATGACCCATCCATTCTACCCTCTCTGGAGGGGCACGAAGTCGAAGGCTTCAGTCGGTGTCGGATTTGAGAACGGACAGAAAGGCTGCCTGGGGGATCTCGACCTGGCCGACCATTTTCATCCGCTTTTTGCCTTTTTTCTGTTTTTCCAGCAGCTTGCGTTTGCGGGTAATATCCCCGCCGTAGCATTTGGCGGTCACATCCTTGCGATAGGCGGAAATGGTCTCGCGGGAAATGATGTTGCCGCCGATGGCCCCCTGGATGGCGATTTTGAACATCTGGCGGGGGATTTCGTCCTTCAGCCTTTCGCAGGCCGACCGGGCCCGCGCCACGGCCCGGTCCCGGTGCACCAGCTGGCTCAAGGCGTCCACCCGCTCGCCGTTGATCAGAATGTCCACCTTGACGAGATCGGTCCGCCGGTATTCCAGCAGATCGTAATCGAAGGAGCCGTAGCCCTGGGTGATGGATTTGAGCTTGTCGTAGAAATCGTAGACCACTTCGGCCAGGGGCAGCTCGAAAATCATTTCCAGGCGGTTGCTGGTCAGGTACTGGTAGTTCTTGTTGATGCCCCGGCGGTCCAGGCAGAGCTTCATCACCGCTCCCATGTAGCGGTCCGGCACCATGATGGCGGCGCGGATGAAGGGCTCCTTGGCGTACTCGATGAGGGTCGGGTCGGGATAGAGGGCCGGGTTGTCGATGACCTGGGTGCTGCCGTCGTTCATGACCAGCTCGTAGCTTACCGAGGGGGCTGTCAGGATCAGCGACAGGTCGTACTCGCGCTCCAGGCGCTCCTGGACCACCTCCAGGTGCAGCAGCCCCAGGAAGCCGCAGCGGAAGCCGAAGCCCAGGGCGGCGGAGGCGTCCTTTTCATAGATCAGCGAGGCGTCGTTGAGCTTGAGCTTTTCAAGCCCGACAACCAGGTCTTCATAGCCGTCGGAGGCCACCGGGTAGATCGAGGAAAAGACCACCGGCTTGGTTTCCTTGAACCCCGGCCGCGGCCGTGCGCAGGGCGCTCTTTGTGGGTGACGGTGTCGCCGCAGCGGGTATCGCTGACGGTCTTGATGCCGGCGATGAGGTAGCCCACTTCGCCGGCCGCGAGTTCCTTGCGGGGCTTGCGCACGATCTGGAAGACGCCTACTTCCTCGACCTTGTAGGTGGCCTTGTTGGACATGAACTGGATCGTGTCGCCGGGCTGGATGCGCCCCTCGAACACCCGGAAATGCACGACGGTGCCCCGGAAGGCATCGTAGTGGGAGTCGAAGATCAGGGCTTTCAGCGGGGCCTCGGGATCGCCCGCGGGGGGCTTCAGGCGGGTGACGATGGCCTCCAGGATCGCCTCGATGCCGATGCCTTCCTTGGCGGAAACCAGAAGGGCGGTTTCCGGGTCCAGGCCGAGATCCTCCTCGATCTCATCCTTGACGCGGTCGATCTCCGCCGAGGGCAGGTCGATTTTGTTGATGACCGGGATGATGTCCAGGTTGTGCTCCATGGCCAGATAGAGGTTGGCCAGGGTCTGGGCTTCGACCCCCTGGCTGGCGTCCACGAGCAGCAGGGCCCCTTCGCAGGAGGCCAGGGCGCGGGAGACCTCGTAGGTAAAATCCACGTGGCCCGGGGTGTCGATCAGATTCAGGTTGTAGCGCCGGCCATCCTTGGCTTGGTAGGGCAGGCAGATTGTCTGGCTCTTGATGGTGATGCCCCGTTCGCGCTCGATATCCATGGAGTCCAGGATCTGATCCTTGAAATCCCGGGCCGCCACGATGTCCGTGGTCTGGATCAGGCGATCCGAGAGGGTCGATTTCCCGTGATCGATATGGGCGATGATGCTGAAGTTGCGAATAAGGTCCATTTGTAATGTCGTCTATCGAATTCGGATTATGCCCCCACCAGGGGCGTCTGACGGCGACAGCCCCTGTGGCGGTCGGCGGCTTAAATATATTTTATCTATAATATCAGGCGTATGAATGCAGAGGAAGTTCAGTCCGGAAAATGAAGCAGCCACTCCCGGAGCGGAAGCTTTCGGCGGCTTTGGGCGCGCTGCTTCTTCGGCAGGAAGGGCCTAAATGCCAGTTGACACGCTGATCCTTTCCATATTATAGATAACACCTTATAAACAAAAGAGAATGCTCCTAATACCAGATCACTTTTTATCCTGTCAACCCGCATGCGCGGGCTGCTAAGTAATGTCCATCCAGAGATGGTCGATTTTGGTTTCGGCCAAGGCCGCAGCGAATTGCCCCGCCCGGCGGGATTTCCCGCCTGATCCAACCCTGCTGTGGGTTGAAACCACAGGCGTAGCCGGGCTACGGCGATGATTTCCAACAAGCGAGAACGCCGGCCGGGGTCGAAAGATGCCATTCAGGGATGGGCGCTAAGTAGACCCATACCAGCCGATACATGGGAAGCCTTGTGGAATGGAAGATACCTGCATTCTGATTGTGGATGATGACGCCGGTATTCGCGATACGATGCATGAATTCATCGGCATGTCGGGTTATGAAGCGCTCGCTGCGGGCAGTGCGGAAGAAGCCCTGGACATCCTGGACGCCAAACGCGTGGACGTGGTGATCTCCGATATTTCGCTGCCGGGGATGGACGGCCTCGAACTGACGGATCGTATTAAAAAGAATTTCGACGCCGATGTCATCGTCATCACCGGCTACAGCGCCGATTACTCCTACGAGGAAGCCATCAGCAAAGGCGCCAGTGATTTTCTTTTCAAACCGGTGCGCTTTGCGGAGCTGTTGCTGCGCTTGAAACGCGTCCTGAAAGAACGGCATCTGACCCAGGAACGCGTCAAGATGCTGGAGCAGCTGCAGACCCTGGCCACCACCGACGGTCTGACCAAACTCTTCAATTCACGGCATTTCTACAACCAGCTGACCCTGGAAGTCGACCGTTCGATCCGCTACAATCCCCCTCTCTCACTGCTCCTGCTGGATATCGACCACTTCAAGGAATACAACGATACCTTCGGCCATCTCGAAGGCGACAAAGTGCTTGTCCGCCTGGCCCAGCTTATCGAAAGCTGTCTGCGGAAACTGGATACGGCCTATCGGTACGGCGGGGAAGAATTTACGGTGATCCTGCCCGAGACCACCGGCGAGGAAGCGGAAACGGTGGCCCACCGCATCAAAAACGCGGTGCAGGTGGAAAAATTCCATCCCCAGGCCGAAGGCGACGTCATGGTGACGGTCAGCATCGGTGTGACCCAGTATCGCCCCACTGAAGATATCACGATTTTCGTCAAACGGGCCGATACGGCCATGTACCAATCCAAGGAAGCGGGCCGTAACCGGGTGACGGCCCTCTTTTCAGAATAGCGCCTTCCCTGAACGGAGAGATAGACGCTGCCAGGGCTATCTCTCCCTGAATGTCCCCTATTGAAATCGCCGCCCGGTTTTTCCCCGGGGAGGCCCCTCGGATTAGGTCTCACCCTGGCGGTCTTCCATGCTGCTCCCTCATCGGGTCGGATTCGGTGCCATTTCGTGACAGATGTACCGAAATTGATTATGGTTTATCCATGAGCCTGAGCCGCCCAATAGAAACCGACCGCCCCCTTGATGCGCGCATCTATCCTGTTCTGGTAAGCCAGATTTACGCCCGTTCGAACATCGGGATCGTTGCCACCATCATCAACGCGGCCATCTTTGTCGGTGTTCTGTGGGGGCAAATCCGGCACCGGCGATTGGTGGCCTGGTTGCTCCTGCTTCTGCTGGTGTCTTGCATTCGATTCCTGTTGAACCGTCAATTTTTCAAAGTCCGCGATAACAAAGAAGACCTTCAGTCCTGGGGCCGGTTGCTGATCGTCGGCTTGGGCGTGCCCGGCATCTTGTGGGGGGCGACGGCGTTTTTTCTTTTTCCGCTGCACTCGGTCGCCCACCAGGTTTTCATCGCCTTCGTGCTGGCGGGCATGGTGGCGGGGGCGGTGGGCGTTTTCTCCCCGCTTTTGCCGGTCTTCCTTGCGTTCAGCATCCCGGCCCTGGTGCCCATCACGGTGCGCTTCTTCGTTATCGGCGACACCCTTCACATGGGCATGGGCGCCATGACCACGCTCTTCGGCATCCTGACCTACACCACTGCCTGGCGCATCAACGGCGCGAATAAAGAATTGATCGCTCTTAAGGAAACCTTTGCCGATCGACTGGTGGAACGAACCGCCGAACTGGAGGCGACCAACACCCGATTGCGGCATGAGATCGAAGAGCGCAAACAGGTGGAACTGGCCTTGGCCGATTCGGAGCGGCGGCTGACCGACATCGTCGACTTCCTGCCCGAACCGACCTGGGTCATCGATGCCGACGGCCGGGTGATTGCCTGGAATCGGGCCATCGCGCGCATCACCGGCATCGGCCCCAAGGAAATGCTCGGCCAAGGGCATTATGCCTACGCAGTGCCGTTTTACGGTGAACGCCGGCCTATGTTGATCGACTTGGCGCTCAAGCGTGACACGAAGTGGGAGAAAAGCTATCTGAGTATGAAAGAGGAGGGGGGAATATTGATCGCCAGCGAGTCCTTTCACCCGGCCATGGGTGAAGACGGACGCTATTTCTCCTCCACCTCCTCCAGGCTCTACGATGCCCAGGGACATGTCGTAGGCGCTGTCGAGACCGTAAGGGATGTGACGGCCGCCAAACACACCGAGCAGGAACGCGAAAAGCTGATCACGGAACTGCAGGAGGCCATCGCCAAGGTCCGGACCTTGCGGGGGCTGCTGCCCATCTGCTCATCCTGCAAAAAGATCCGCGACGACAAGGGCTACTGGAATCAGCTTGAGTCCTACATCCAGGAGCATTCCGACGTGGCTTTCAGCCATGGGATCTGCCCGGACTGCTTGAAGCGAATCTATCCTGAATTTGACGGGGCAGAAGAATAGTGCCCTCAAGGAGGTGCCCATTGGCGCCATCCCGCGGGAAAAATCTATTCGGCTAATTGGCTACTTGCTCAGGAGAAAATCGATAGTCCGCAACAGCCGTTCCAATACACCCTCTGGAAGTCATCGAAAATTTCCAGCTTAGCGGATGAGGTCTCATGTTTTCAAGGAAAGGAGGATAGCATGAAAAGCTTCATGCCCGTGATGATGGCCGCCGTATTGTGCGCCGTGCCCGGCGGGACCGCCGGTGCCTTTGAAAAGGACGTCATTTCGACCAGCGGCCGGGCGATCTGGAAATCACCTTCATCGGCCACGGTTCCCTCGTACTGATGTTCGGGGACAAGGTGATTCAGGTTGATCCTTACAGCCAATTGACCGATTATGCCCTGTTGCCCAGGGCCGATGTCGTGCTCATCACCCATGAACACCGCGACCACCTGGATCTGGATGCCCTGGAGAAGGTGCAGGGCCCCAACACCATCGTGGTGGCCAACGCGGCGGCGGCGGGACAGGTGCCCGGCAGCCGGGCGATGAAAAACGGGGATGTTCAGACCATCGACGGCATTAAGATTGAAGCCGTGCCGGCTTACAACCTTGTGCACAAGCGCGACAACGGGCAGCCCTTCCACCCCAAGGGGGTGGGCAACGGCTACATCCTGACCTTCGGCGACAAACGCCTCTACATTGCCGGCGACACCGAAAATACACCCGAGATGAAGGCCTTGCAGAATATCGACGTGGCCTTCCTGCCCATGAACCTGCCTTACACCATGACACCGGAAATGGTAGCCGATGCCGCCCGCGCTTTTCAGCCCGGGATTCTCTACCCCTACCACTTCGGCGACACCGACACGGCCAAGCTCAAAGCATTGCTCGCAGATCATAAGGGTATCGAGGTGCGCATCCGGCATATGCCTTGAGGGGGGACTTGCTGGGCGGGTGGGGATGGGGGTATGTTCTCCCAATCGCTTAAATGGCGGCAGGCGGAGGCCATCTTAGAGAGGAAAAAGCGGGAAAGGCGCCCCTGGTCTGTACCGGGTTGCCGCCCTAGTGCATGACAGCATGAATTTTCTGGGAAAGCTCGGCCAGATTGAACGGCTTTTGGAGAAATCCGTTGCAGCCTTTCGCCATGATGGCCTTGGCTTGACCGTTAATCGAGTATCCGCTTGATAGAATAACGGGCATATGCGGTTGGCTTTCCCGAATGGCATCAAACACTTTACTGCCGGACATACCCGGCATGACGAGATCCAGAACGATCAAATCGATTTTATTGCCCAGGCGCTTTACGACATCGAGTGCCTGTCCGCCGCTTGCGGCGATGATGACACGGTAGCCCAGTCTTTCCAGCATCGCCCGTCCGACTTCCAGGATCATATCTTCATCATCGATGAGAAGAATGGTTCCCGAACCTTTGATAATGCCATTTTTTTTAACATCACCCTGGTAGGCATCTTGATCCGACAGGGGCAAGTGGATGTTGAAGGTGGTGCCATGGCCTAATTCACTGTAGACCGTTATGATGCCGTGGTGGTTTTTGACGATGCCATAGGCCGAAGCCAGCCCCAAACCGGTTCCGCGGCCTTTGCCCTTGGTGGTGAAAAAGGGATCGAAAATCTGGCGGCGGGTCGATTCCTCCATACCGATACCGGTATCGGTTATCGAAAATTGCGCATAACGGCCTGGTTCCACATGGTGCGGTTTGCAATAGTCGTGGTCGAGTCTGACGATCTGAGATTCCAGATAAATCTTCCCGCCATGGGGCATGGCCTGCCAGGCATTGACAAAAAGGTTCAGGAGGACCTGTTCCATTTGTGATCGGTCGATGTCCACCACGGGTGAAGGTTCCTGCAGTTTGGAATGGATCTGGATTTCTTTTTTGGTCCGACCGAACATCGTTGCACTGTTCAGCAAAAAATCGTTCAAATTTGTCGGTTTGACCTCATATTGCCCGCCGCGGGCAAAGCCTAAAAGTTGTTTGGTCAGATCCGTTGCCGTCCGGATATACTCCTCTATGGCGTTTAAATGTTCCGATATAAATGGGCATTGGTGGACGCCCACCAGACGGATCCGTCTTTGCGTTTCAGCGGGGCCTCAAAATTGGTCACATGACCATTTTCATTTAACTGTTCCAGGAAAGTTGCGCGCGCTTCCGGATAAAGATAGACGTCTTCCGCCATTTTCATCCCAAGGGCTTCTTCCGCTGTATAGCCGCCCACCATGTAAGCGGACGAAGAGATAAACGTGATCCTGCCCTTTAGATCCGTGCGGTAAAAAAGGTCCGGGCTGTTTTCGACCAGCGTCTGGTAGACTTCGACGTTCTCTTCGAGAGCGCTGATTTTTTTCAGCAGCGCTTCATACGTGGGTTCATCCATCGAGTGATAATCCTGTCCCATCTGAAAATGCGAACCTGCAAGCAGCGCTTTGCATGCTCCGCGACAATGGCCGCAACCGATGGCCGGGTAACTTATCCTGATCTGAACGACCGGATAAAAATGATCGTATCAATACCACGTTGCAAAGAAAATACAAGAATTCCGGAGGGAGAGGGTGGTGTCTGAGCCGCAGTTGGCGGTAACGATATCGATTGGATCGACAGGGGGAAAATGGTCATATCGGCGCACGGGCGGTCGCGATCAGCGCATATGCCGGTCCGGCGGTGACGTATCAAAAGCTGATTTTGAACCTTTCGGGATAGTGGCGGCACCCATGGTTGAACCTGAAGAAAGGTGACTGCCGATGGCATTCATATGCGCAACAGGCGATTTTATGGTGAAATATCCAGCGAAAGGACATCATCTCATGCTAAAGCGACTCATCCTCAACGTGTCAGTGGCCGTGTTCGTTGCCGGTTTGTCCATGCCGGTGCACAGTGCCGAGGTCCGGAAACTCAATCCCGCCGAGCTGCAAAAGGCGCCCAAAGCCGTGCAAACGCCCCAACAGATCGACACGGGCCATATCGTCCGACCCAAACCGGATCTGCAGGTGATGGCCATGCAGATTTATCCGGCCAACCCGAAAAAGGGGGACACGGTTCGGTTCACCGCCCAGGTGGTGAACAAGGGGCTGGCGTCCGCCTCGGCCTCCCAGGGCGGCATCCGCGTGGGCGGGGAATCCACGCCTCAAACCTATCCCGTGCCTGTCCTGGTCCCCAACGCGGTGCATACCATCACGCGCTATCAGCTGATGTCCACCGCCGGTAATTTCCGGGTGACCTTCATCGCCGATGCCAATGGATCGGTGGCCGAAAGCAAGGAAAACAACAATTCCCAATTCAAGGATTTCAGGGTCAAAGACATTCTGCCGGATCTTACCGTGGTCAATCCCCGGGTGACGCCGGTCAACCCCACCGTCAACGACCAGATTCGTCTCACCGCCACCCTGAAAAACATCGGAGACATTCCGTCCGGCGCCTTCCGGACCGGGGTGCGGATCGGGGGGGAGAGCCAACCCAAAGACGCGGGCTCGGTCGGGCCACCTGGATGTGACCACCCCCCAGAGCCAGCAATATGTGGTGGCCCGGCTGTGGAACACCACCCGGCCCGGCAAATACGTGGTGGAGTTTTTCGTGGATACCCAGGATGACGTCAAGGAGCACAACGAACACAACAATTCGATCAAATTCGTGATCACCGTGGGTCCATAACGGACACCGTATAAAACCTGCGGTTCACCCACGCATCTATGACAGTTTAAATCAACAGCGCCGTTCATGCTTCTGGTGGGCATGACGGCGCCTTTTTTCGTTCCGGTCTGATATTTGATGAAGCGGCGCGGGCATTGGTTTTGACCTAAACCTTCCACATCTGGTGGAGCACGCGGTGAGGTTCTGCCGATCCGGGGCATTTTTTCATAAAGGGTTTCTTCATTTTCTTTCACGTGAAAGAAAACGGAAGCAATCACGCCTCGGCGTGACAGGCTTCAAACGCCCATGTCCCGCTTAACCCTGCGCGTCGTTAAACCGGTGATGCAGCAAGTATCATGCTGTCAGGCAAGGCGGCAAGTGAAGTGAGGCGCGCAGCAATCGCCAGATTGTGAGCACCCGAGCGAGCCGGGCAACGCCGCCTGGCGGCATGAGGCGCCGCTGGATCATCCGGTTTCGGTCGGAGCACGCGGTGACTCGCCCGCTTTCGCTAAAGCTCCGGCGGACTCAGACCCGCCTGCGGCAAGCCTTCGGCGGACAAGCAGTCCGCGCGCTTTGTTCCGTCCGCCCCGCCGATGCTCGGCGCAGGACAAAGGGAAATTCAAAACCAAAACCAAAAAACTGCTTTTAAGCCGCTTTCTATGGAGTTGCCTGAGGCGTCCCGCTATGCGTGAGTAGTCGTATTGAAAGAAAAGATTAACGCTTCTGCTGTTTTCCCAGCAATAGTTTGATTAACTGATCGTGGTCGACGGCGGTTCGCTTTTAAGGGCAACACCAAACCGCAATAGAAAAAAGTTTCCGGAAAGAAGGTGGCAAAAAGGGCGATGGTAAAATAGCCGCCTGCAATATCGGGCAGGATGTGCCCATGGCGCCCAACGATTCCCCCCTTGATGCCAGGAGAAAAGTCCAAAAAGGGTGTGCATGAGGGCTCCCCCCGGAATTAAAGCGGATCTCGGGGGGTAAACGAAACCCCCGCAAACACGATAACCAGGATCGAAATGTAAACAATTAGGCTTTAAATGGCACCTTTTTAACGGGCCCGATCTTTCATCCCCAGGGTTATCAGTCCTATCCCTGCGCCGCCACCATGTCCGCGGCCACATCCTGGTAGGCGTGGTAGAGCCGATGACAGAAGCGATCCCAGCGCTGCGCAGGTTTCCATGCCGGCCGGGCTCATTTCGAAAAGGTCGGGGCCGGCCAGGATGTCGCCGATCTCCTGCTGCAGATCCTTTACGCGAGCCTCCGGCGCGCCGGCCAGGATCGCGGCCACGAAACGCTCCGGCGCATACCAGGCCGATGCCCCCCGGAGATCGCGATGCACCTGCGCCAGCAGCACATTGCGCGGTCCCTCCCACAATTCGTTGACCGCCGCGTCCCGATAGAGCCGGGGCAGGGCCGAAAAATCCTCCATCACCCCGTGGCCGCCGAAAAGGCTCATGGCCAGCCGCAGGATATCCGGGGTATCGTAGCTGACAGCCATCTTCTGGAGCATGATGAGCTCGCGGATGTCGAAGCGCTGCCGCTTCAGCTCGTCGGACTCCCCGGCCTTCGAGCCGCGGGCAAACCCGCCGGGCAGGGCCAGAATATCGGCATAGAGCCGGAAGGCCCCGGCCAGGGTGCGCTTGGCCGCCTTTTCGATGGCTTTGAGCTGCCCGGCCACCATGGGCATGTGCGCCAGGGGCAGGCCGAAGGCCTCCCGGTAGTCGCAATAGCGGGCGGCCTCCCGCCAGGCCCGCATCATGCTGGCCGCACCGGAAAGCCCCACGGTGAGGCGCGAGTAGGTGAGCACGATGCCGACCATGTTGGCCAGCCCCCGCTCCAGCGGGCCAACCGGGTAGGCCAGGGCGCCGTCAAGGGTCAATTCCGCGGTGGTCAGCTCGCTGGTACCCATCTTCCACTTGAGGCGGTCGATGGTGAAACCGTTGCGCCGCTCCCGGGCCTTGTCGCCCGGCAGCCAGGAGGGCATCACAAAGAGGCCCACCTTCTCCGAACCGGTGGGCTTGGCCGTTACCATGGCATAATCGGCGTGGGTGGCCGAGCAGAAGAATTTGGTGCCGTAGAGCCGCCACTGGCCGTCTTCCAGTCGGGCCTCCAACAGGTTGGCCCCCACGTCCGAGCCGCCCTGGATCTCCGAAAGGTACTGGGCGCCGATGCCGAATTCCCCCTCCCGACCCTCCTTGCAGTGCTCCAAAATGGCCTGGATTTCCGGCGTGTCGGCAAAGCGCTCCAGCACGGCCACCATGCCCTCGGTGCAGGTCAGGGGGCAGGCGATACAGGCCTCGCCGTTCTGATAGATCAGGTACATCTTGACAAACCGCACCCAGGGGTGGGTCTGGTCGGAAAACAGGGCTTCGCCGAAAATTTCCCGCTCCATCACTTCGATGTCGTAGGGCCGCACGATGCGGTCGATGCGGTTGTTGTGCCCGTCGAAGTGCAGCACATAGGGCCGCTCTTCCGGCCGGGCAATATTTTCGGCCATTTTGCGCCACCGGAAAGAGACTTTCTTGGAGATCTCCCGGGCCGCGGCCTCCACCGCGTCGGCCTGTGCGCCGGTGAACACCCGCACGGCCTTTTGTGCGAAGGGATCCTGGGCGTAGAAATCGCAGTTTGCCCGCCATTCGAGAAAGGGGCCGAAGCCGTATGGATTGTCGGCATTGGGGGTGCTCATGGGGTTTCCTTTCGTGCTATTCCGACGGCGCCGGGCGGCCTTCGGCGCTATCGGACTCGGCTACCGCCTGCATGACGGCTTTGCGGGCCATTCGTGACAGGAAAATCATCACGGCGGTACACACCACGATGCCGCCGATGATCGCCAGGTCGTGCAGGTGAGCGGTTTTTGCTTTACTGCCGGCCAGCATGGCAGCCTGTTTGCCGGCATACCCGAAGTAGACCTCGATCATCAGGTTGGGGGATGACGCCAGGCTGGCCACGATAAACCCGACAAACCGGACGCCCGCGGCGCCGAGGAGGTAGCTGACGGTTGCGGGATTCAAGGGCGTCAGGCGCACAAGCACCTGCAACCGAAAGGCGTTGCGATGGACGGCGCGCTCGATTGCGGCCAGCGACGGCCGTCTGGCAAGCATGCGCTGGATGGACGCGCGCAGGAGTTTGTGCGCAAGCGCGAATTGCAGCGCCGCCGCCAGCAGGTTGCCCGCCAGCACCGCCAGCGCGCCCCAGTACAGGCCGAAAAGGGCGCCGGCGATGATGCACAGCACGGTGTCCGGCACTAGAAGCGACGTCGTCACAACGAACAGCCCGATATAGGCCACGATGCCCCATGGGCCAATCTGGGCAATCCAGGCTTCGATCGTGTCGACGTGCTGTTCGATTTCACGGCCCGCCACAATAGCAGCGACGATCAGTAACGCCCCCAAGGCCAGATAAAGAAGGGCGGTCCGCGAAGTCGCCCGTCGCATAAGCCGGACCAGTCTTTCGCTGGATATGAGATTTTTAGAGTCGGGCATGACGCCTTTCCTGGGGCCGGATGCCGGGGCGGCCTGGTAGCCAAAACGGCAAACCAATCAACGCTTCGATGACCATTTTCCCCCTATGCGCCGGCCGGCCGTCCAACAAATCGGTGATATGAATCCGGCAGATGGGCACGCGGTCAGGACGGTTTCAAGCCGGCATCCTGAAGGAAATTAGCGATCATGTCAATTTGCTGCTGCTGCAGCACCACTATTTTCTCCAGTTGCTTTTCCCGCATGGTATCCAGCTTCTCATGCAATGCCATGATTTCCAATTCGGCCTTCAGATTGACCTCGTAATCATGCTCGGCATCCGCGCGATCCTTGGCGGCCTGTCTGTTCTGGGACATCATAATGATAGGGGCCTGCAAAGCAGCCAGCATCGACAGCACCAGGTTCAACAGGATATAGGGGTAGGGATCGAATTGTTTGACGATATGGAAGAAAACAAAAGAATTCACTGCGATCCATATCAGCAGGATTGCGCCGAAGAGGATGATGAAGGTCCATGACCCGCCGAAAGCGGCCACTTTATCCGCCAAGCGCTGTCCGAAGGTATAGTGCTGTTCATAATCTTTGATCGCATTCCTGCTGATGTGCAGACCTTCGGTAATGGTTTTAAGGACCCGTGTCTCACTCTGGGTGAGGGTGCTGAATCCCTTTTGCATCAATTGCCGGACTATTTTGCGGTCATTTTTACCCATAATCGGATTCCCTTCTTTTTCAGCGATGGTGTCGAAGTTGCTGATGGGGGATATCGGCCGGTCGGGTTGCGGGGGCTTAGATCGCTTCTGTTTTATCGAAACAAAACCCTGCATCCGGTGTCGAAAAAAGTATAGCCGTATCGAAAGGCGGCTCCCAGTCCAATGTCACCAGCACCGTGCCAGCCGCGCCCTTGAACCCTGGGCCGCCCAAAGGGTGTGAATCTCCGGCTTGACCGAAGAATCCAGCGGACTGCCCCCACCGCCACAACCTAACGGCCTGGACTCCATAGAATAGGGGGTGGGCAGAAGTCGATGAAATCAAAAGCCCTCCGCTTTGCGGAGACAACAAACTCGCTTCTACCGCAGTTTTTTTTCGAAACCGTCAATGATGCCATTCAAAGCAGGCTGATCCAACACGCGCCAAAGACAGAATAAGCCCCATGATCCACGCGTCCAGGGTGGTATCCCTTCCCATTTGAAGGGCCATGTGGGGGGATGCTCGGATGGGGAACACGACCAGACCAGGCAATGGCAGGGTATGGCTACAATGAGATGTCGTGGTTGATGGCTGCAAATTCAAGCGACACAACGCCACTACCCATCGCATTTGCAGCGGGTCTGAACGTTAACCGGGAAATCATTCAGCCAATTCGTGCTGTTTCAGCGGGCCTGGACGGCCTTCGGATCTATCGGTTTCGGCCACATCCTGCAAGACGGCTTTACGGACCATATCATGATGGTTCCGTGAGCGACGGTGCCGGCTCGGCGATGAATTAGAATGTTCCCTTTAGCCAAATCGGATTTTTCGTTATCCGGAGGGTCGGCGCCAGCATGACACCGTCGCATGCCGACCTTCCTGCCGATCCATCTGATTGTTATGGTTGATATTTTTTGCTGATTGGCGTATGCCCATATTACAACAACTCAGTTTCAGGGTTCCAAAATTGGCTGTCGTGTTCACCCCTCCTCTTAAGCCGGCAAAAATGAAACTCCCAAAAAGATAACAGCAGGGGATGCCGTGCGTCGGAATTCTTGCCGTCTCAAATCAAAAAAGCGAGATTCAATTAGGCTTTTCGGAAAGCTTATAAATTACTGGTTTTCGCAAAATGCCTCTCAAATGTGGAAATATGAAAGGCCCTCCGAGCGTTCTTTGGACTATATGTGTCTCAAAATAATTATTCCGCGTAACTATGTCGCTGCCACATAGTTACGCTAATAAGCGTCAAAAGACGCAAATTGAGGAAAAGGTTGGGATCTACATATTTTGTTTGCTTTCGGTATCGCTCTGTTATTATGTGAAAATATCAATCAACGCGAAGTCATGCATCGAGATCTGAAAAGTGTCTCTTATTTCAATTTCCGTCAAAAAGTAGAAAACTACATAATATTATATTCGCTGTTGAAATTATGAAAATATCCCCCATAAAGCTCAAAGATTCCGAGGGGTATAGTTTATCTCTCACGATAGACCGAATTTATGAAGTGCTCGGCATTGAAGCCGATAAATATAGAGTGCTTACAGATCCGGAATCGAAACCATATGGCAATGATCCTGTTCTTTATGACCCTGATTGTTTTAGGATCATTGATCCACAAGAACCAGATTTTTGGACATGTCAATATGGTGAAGAGGGTGAACGCTACTGCTATCCTCCAGAATGGAATGAAGTTGGCTTTTTTGAATATTACCATGATGGAATATCTGAAGTTCGTGAAAAGTTTTGGAACTTGTTGAAGTCCTACTATCCGGAAACATGGAATGAAAGAAAAGGAACAGCGAACATCGGCTTTCAGCGGACGCCTGACGGCAAGCGCTAAAGCCGGGTGTTATGCAAAATTCAGGAATACCAAAATGATTGACGACATTTTCAGAATTTCAGAAGATGTTCGCTATGTTGCCATTTATGTTGCCTTAGACTGCACCAACCCAAAGAACTATTAACCTCTGCCTGTTCTTAAAACTTTCTACCGGGAAAGGAATGAAGGTGGGCAACTTTAATATCTCCTTTATGGAACTTGGCGACATTCAGGAATCAGCAAAAGTCCTCAGCATCGCCATGCTGAACAATCCCATGCATATGGCCGTTTTCCAGGGCAATGGCGAAGATGAGCGCCTGGAAATCGAGAAGATGTTTCTGGATCTTTTCAGCACAGTCCCCGGTATCGTCTTCCTGGCGAAAGCGAATGATAAAATCATTGGTGTTATGAGGATGAAGTCATGCGTTGGTGGGAAAACCACGGATGAAGCGCAAAAGTCGGAAGACGAGGACGATATCAGCGCCAGGCAAGCCATTTGGCACCGGGAGTGGTCAAACCAGGACCCTCGAGAACAGCATTGGCATCTTGGTCCTATCGGCGTTTTGCCAGCCTACCGGGGGAAGGGTATTGGATCCAAACTGATGGAGCGTTTTTGCAAAGAAGTGGATCGTTGCTCGGCAAAGGCTTTCCTGGAAACCGATTTGGATGAAAATGTTCGCTTTTATGAAAAATTCGGATTTAACCTTATTCTCGAAAAAGACATTTTCCAAATTCCAAATCGGTATATGGTGAGGGGCCATGATGGAGACATTCTGAACTTATGAACTTCAAACCTAACTTAGCGAAACAAGCCGCTTATGAATTCGATAACCAAACGGCTGACAGACCGGGACGCCGTTGACTGAGTATTGAGCCCTTTCCTAATCACGCAATGCGTTTCTATCTTTCATATGATCAGATCATTCAGGTGCGATAAGACCGAGGCGCTATCAAAAGGGAATTCGGTATCCGAGTCAATGCAGAAGCTTTTCATCGCCGATTTCAGTGCGATGATGTTCCGGGATGATATTGGTAAAAAGGATGCTGCCGATCGCCCGACCGATGATATTCCCAAAAAGGTGGGTTGAAGGTCGATAAGAACCGGGATGGGAAGACCGGCTGCACCCACATCTATTTTGATTATCCGCGGTCCCGGTTCATCACTCAGGAGGAGTTTGTTGAGGAATATGGAAAGTTGCTGGCGATTTGAGGTTTGAGCGAGGATCTTGATGGGCAGGCGGCGCAGTGCTGCAAATCTTGAAATATTATTTACAGGAACCCGGATTTCTAATTCATGGGCCCGCTCCCGATTCATACTGTAAACTGATTTTGAAAAGCGATTTGGGTTCTTTGAGGGTCAACCAGATATCGACTATAAGAGTGCGCCTATGATGCCACTATAGGTCATAACTAAATTAAATCATTGACAAAATAAACCCAACCTGAAATTGGTAACCATTTCTTAACAATTCCCCATCGCGCATTGTACGGAGTCCCCCGCATGGCCCTCACCAAAGCGGCGATTATCCAAAGAGTCGTTCAAGAAACTAGTCTGACAAAAGCCAAAGCCACTCACGTTGTGGAGCGAGCCCTTGAAATCATGAAAGATTCTCTGGCTTCAGGAAATGACGTTTTAATCTCCGGTTTTGGCAAGTTCTGTATTCGAGAAAAGTCCCAGCGCAGGGGTAGGAATCCAGCAACGGGGGCTGAACTGATGCTTTCAGCAAGGAAGGTGGTGACCTTCAAATGTTCGGGAAAGCTACGGAATCGCTGCAATGCCGGGGAGTGTGGGGCCGGGGATTAGCGTTTTCAACCTGAAAAATCCTTATTATCCGCATAGTGGCACGTAATCCCAAACTTTAATCGGGGCGGTTTTCGTCAGACTAGTCTCAATGTATCTGTAATACGACTCGAAGTCACATATTGACAGATCTCCTCATAATTGTAGTGATACAGATCTATATAATTGCTTGTTAGCTTGGAGAGGACAGATGAGTTCTGAAAATCCGCGTGATAAAGGTCGTATCGGGCGCCGCTTCATGGAGGAAATGCGTGCTTATGCAACTATCAGCTTGTATCTATGGGTCTGTTTCAGCGCCTTATTGCTTTACAAGACAGCTGTGCTGCGCGCAAATAATGTACAATTCCTGCCGATCGGCGCAGCTGTGGTCAAGGCACTTATTCTCGGAAAATTCATACTGATCGGCAAGGCGATAAAAGTTGGGGTCCGAATAAAGCCTGGCAGCCTGCTTTACAGGATTGCCTGGAAGTCGCTGGTAATGCTTCTATTTCTGTTGGTGCTTACGGTGATTGAGGAATTGATTGTCGGCTTGGTGCACGGGCAGGCGACCTCCGAAATCATTGCCAAATTTATAGACCGACCTTGGCTGCAAAATATAGCGCCCAGTGTTGTGATGTTACTAGTGCTGATCCCTATGATTTCATTTGAGGAGATTGATCGCGTTCTTGGCGATGGCAGGCTAAAGCGTATGTTATTTGGTCACTCTGACCATGAGTAGGAAATTTGGAGGGAATAGCGGCAATTGCTAACCAGTCTTTTTGCACTTTTTCAGCAATCCTGTTTCGTTTGAAAAACACCTATCCAGTACAAGCAACTGACACAGCAAGCTGTACCGCTGTTGCAGGCGTTATCAATCTGCCATTCCTCCAACTAGTCCGTAAAATCTTCAGAGTTGTGTTACCTGCTATTGCCCCGGATTAATCATGGTGCAGAGTTCTTGAAATAGCCGATCTTTATCCAAACCCCGGCCTCATCCTCGACCGCCTGGTGCACCACTGTCGGGTGGTCAACATCAAGGGTCACAGCTACCGCCTTAAGGAACACACCACTGTCAAAGAACGAATTTAACACCGCGCCGGCTTCACCGGCTGCAGCAACCGAAACCCTTAACTGAGCGGGAGCGGTACACTTTTCATTCCCATTGACACCATCGATTGCGGGCTTTGCTGAGCACGCTATGATTGGGGATTGTGTCATCCAGATCGTAGCCCAGAAACCACATCCAGTCCAAGCGCATTGGGATGGTATCCATCAACTCGCGCTCGGAACGGACGTTATACATCACCAACAGCAACATCATTTTGAGGATCACCGGCGGAGGCACTGAGACGTTGCCATTGTGGCCGTAAACATCTCGAACTTCCTCATAGATGAAATCAAAATCGATGATCTGGCTGATGGCTCTGAGCTGGTAGTTTGGACTGATGCGTTGATCTAAATTGAAGCGGGTGTAAAACAGGCTGGGTTGCTTCTGGGGCTCGCGTCCCATCATAATAATCACTTCTCCTCTGGGGTTAGAAGTGAAGAAAATCTAGCATCACTGTGACTGACATACAAGAGAAAATTGGCCATTTGGGCAACAGCCCGTTAAAATGCGACCCTATTCGACCCTCCCGTTTTTTCAATAAAGGTTTAAGCTACAATTGAAATCGGGCCAGCGATGTTTCGCTGGCCCGATTTCAATTTTTGGTACGCCCGGCAGGATTCGAACCTGCGATCTTCAGCTCCGGAGGCTGACGTCCTATCCCCTGGACTACGGGCGCAAAATTGTGCCATTCCAATTATGGCAATTCATCAGCGTTGTCAACCTGCCACTTGAGTGTTCCGGCCGCAGGCGGCCTTGGGCGCCGGACTTATTTTGTCAACCCCATCTCCTGAAGCGTTTTCAAGGCTTCCCCCACCACGTAGAGCGACCCGGCAATCACGATGACCTGACCGCTTTCCACGATCTGCAGGGCTCGGGCTACGGCGCGGTCCACGGTGGGGATCTCGTCCACTTCATCGACAAACGTCCTGGCAATGCGGGCCAGTTCCTCGGCCGGGATGGCGCGGTTGATGGTGGGGGAGGTGATCACGGCACGGCGGCAGACGGGCAGCAGGGCGGCGAGCATCTCCTCGGCGGGCTTGTCGTCCAGGATGCCGGCCACCATGATGATGTCCCGCTCCGGGTAGGTCTCTTCCAGGTAGCGGCCCAGGTTGCGGGCGGCCGCAAGGTTGTGGGCTCCGTCCAGGATGATCAGGGGCTCTTCACAGACCGTCTCCAGGCGGCCCGGCCAGGTGGTGTGGGTGAGGGCGTGGCGCACGTGGGTTTCATCGATGGAGACACCCTTGCGCATGAGCACTTCGGCGGCGGCCAGGGCCAGGCCGGCATTGTCCACCTGGTGGCGGCCCAGCAGGTTGGTGGTCAGATTTCGCCAGCGGTGGTCGAGGCCCGTGTAGTGGAAGGCGCCCGAGGGCAGGCGGCGGCAGCGGAAATCGCGGCCCATGCGGTAGCAGGGCGCCCCGAGCTTGGCGGCGCGCTCGGTGACCACGGCAACGGCCGAGGGCTGTCGCACGCCGGTGATGACCGGAATCCTGGGCTTGATAATGCCGGCTTTCTCGTAGGTGATGGTGGCGATGGTGTTGCCCAGGTAGCCCTTGTGCTCGAGCGATATATTGGTGATGATGCTGAGTTCCGGCGCCAGCACGTTGGTGGCGTCCAGACGGCCGCCCATGCCGGTCTCGATCACGGCCCAGTCCACCTTGTGCTGTTTAAAAAGGAGGAGCGCCATGGCGGTGGTGAATTCGAAGAAGGTGGGCTCGCGGTCGCCCTGCTGCACCTTGCGGACGGCCCGGTAGGCGTCCACGATTTCCGCATCGCTCACCGGGCGGCCGTTGATGCGGATGCGCTCGTTGAAATGGATCAGGTGCGGGGAGGTGTAAAGGCCCACGGTGTCGCCGGCGGCCTGCAGCATGCCGGTGAGCATGGAGGCCACGGAGCCCTTGCCGTTGGTGCCGGCCACGTGGATGGTGCGGTAAGCGGTCTGGGGATTGCCGAGGCCTGTCAGGATTTGCGTGATGACATCCAGCCCCAGCTTGATGCCGAAGCGCCGGAGGCTGAACATGGTCTTGAGGCACTGCTCGTAGGATTCCATCAGACGATCCTTTTCACAAAAAAACCCGGCAGCGCGAACTGCCGGGTTTTGATGACGCGGGAACGACTAACGTCGGTAGCGGCGGGCCGCCGCGATGCGTTCGCGGCGCAGGGCTTCGCGCTGTTTGCGACGCCGGAATTCACTCGGCTTTTCGTAGCTCTTTTTCAGCTTAAGCCGTTTGAACAGGCCGTCGTTCTGAATTTTTTTCTTCAGAATGCGCATCGCTTTTTCAATATCGTTGTCGTAAACTTTGACTGCGATTTCCTTCAAGTGCCTCGCCCCCTTCCGGCCACCGGCCTGATCTGATGCCTGGTGGTTTTTATAGTCTCGAAAAAAGAAAAGAAATTTATACTGGAAACATCGGCCGTTGGCAAGCTATTTTATAAGGTACTTTAATCATTGTTGCGCCCTTCTCAAGGGTGCCGCCCGCACTTGGCGCGCGGCCGCGCGCCAAACCAGATCTTGACAGGAATGGGGCTTTGCGCAATTATGCGACGGTTTCGTAAAACGTCCAATATTGGCGTTGTGCGGCTTTCCGCGCTGCTACGGCGGACTTGGTGTACGCGCCATTCCTCGCCAATTGCACGCCGTATCTTGAATGTTTTAAGAAACCGTCGGGGAGGCTGACGGTGTGAAATCTTGCCGCCTTTATCGCCTGTCGGGGCCTCGACGCGAATCGACGATTAAACCGCCGGATGCGGTTTTTTTGCAAGACCTTTTTATATGGAGGGGCATCCCCCAACTTCACACTGAGGAAAAGGAGGAAGTTACATGCGCTTGATTCTGCTAGGAGGACCCGGAGCGGGCAAAGGAACCCAGGCCAACGTGATCAAGGAAAAATTCAGCATTCCCCAGATTTCCACCGGCGACATGCTGCGGGCCGCCGTCAAGGCCGGCACCGAACTGGGATTGAAGGCGAAGGGTTTTATGGATTCCGGCGGACTGGTGCCCGACGAGGTCATCATCGGCCTGGTCAAAGAGCGGATCCAGGAACCGGACTGTGAAAAAGGCTTCCTGTTCGACGGCTTCCCGCGCACGATTCCCCAGGCCGACGCCATGAAGGAGGCCGGTGTACCTATCGACGCCGTGGTGGACATCGACGTGCCCGATGAGGAAATCATCAAGCGCATGAGCGGACGCCGGGCCCACCTGGCCAGCGGACGGACCTACCACGTCATCTACAACCCCCCCAAGGTGGAGGGCAAGGACGACGTGACCGGCGAGCCCCTGGTGCAGCGCGACGACGACAAGGAAGAAACCGTCAAGAAGCGCCTGGACGTCTACCACGAGCAGACCGAGCCCCTGATCGACTACTACAAGAAATGGGAAGCCGCCGGCGACAGCGCGGCTCCCAAATACGTCCACATCAACGGTGTGGGCTCCCTGGAGTCGATCTCCAACAGCATCATCGGGGAATTGCAGAAGCTGTAGCCGCCCCATCCCGAAGATTGCCTGATCCCGCCGGGTTTGCCCGGCGGGATTTTTTTTGGAGCGGAAGGATGGAGGAAAAGAACCGTCAGCGCTCGTCGGGGGGGGGTGTCGGCCGGCCGGTCCGCACCAGGTAGGCGGCGGCGTGCGCCATGGCATCGGCCCGGGTGGCGATGCGGCCGGCCAGGCGTTCTTCTTCGACAGCCTTCAGGAGATCGCCCACCAGCGCGGAAGGCTGCAGGTCGAAATGGTGCATCAGATCCCGGCCGCTCACCAAGGGCCGGCTTTCGGCCAGGGGCCGGTAGCGATGGAAGTAGTCGTCGATCAGGCCGCGGATGAAATCCAGGGTGGTTTCCATGCTGTCGTCGGGTGCCTGCTTTTTCCCCATGGTATCCCCCAGGGCGTGCAGCAGCACCTCCGGCGTCCAGGGGTCGCATTCCCGGTAAAGGCGGTTGACACCCTTGCGGTGCAGGTTTTGTGCCCGGTGCGCGGCCAGCAGGTCCATGGGTCTTCCGTGGTTGGCGATAATGATCCGGGCCTGCTCGCGTTCGATGTTGGAGAGGCGCAGCCGCTCATGAATGGCCTCCGCCAGGTTGGCGCTCTGTTGGGCGTGGCCATGGAAATGCACATCGCCTGCGGCATCCGTCTGCCGGGTAGCGGGTTTGCCGATGTCATGCAGCAGGACGGCGTATTTCAGGATGGCCGCGGATCTTCTTGCGGTAGGGCGCCTGGCGATAGCGCCGCGCCACGTGCGACCGAGATGCGTTCGACGGTCTGGAGGCAGGTTTCGACAGCGGCATAGGCCCTCAGCGTATGCTCATAGACATCGAAGTCGTGATGACGGTTTTGCCCGCAGCCCTGCATGGGCTGCATCTCCGGAATCAGGCGGGTCAGCAGACCGCTTTTCGACATGGCCAGGATCTGCGCTGCTGATGACGGACACGCCAGCAATTGGACAAACTCGGTGCCGAGGCGTTCGCCGGCCGGCCGGTCGATGCGATGCCCGTGGCACGCGATGGCCGCGAGGGTGTCCGGTTCGATGGTGAAGTCGAGAACGGCCGCCAGCCGAAAAGCCCTCAGCAGCCGCAGCGGATCGTCGACGAAGGCGTTTTCGGACACCATCCGGATACGGCGGGCCTCGATATCGCGGCGTCCTCCCAGGATGTCGACCAGGCGGTGATCGTGGAGGCGGCAGGCCATGGCATTTACGGTAAAATCCCGCCGCCGCAGGTCGCTTTCCAGCGATGGGCCCGTCAGGGCCGTGACGTCGATCAACACCTGGCGCGAGGTCACCCGATAGGTCATCAGGTCGGCCTTGCCGATGGGCACCACCCGCGCCTTGACCCGTTCGGCCAGGGCTTGGGCGAAGGCGGCGGCACGGCCGTCCACGACGATATCGATATCGGTGGGGCGGCGTTTCATCAGCAGGTCGCGCACGGTTCCCCCCACGAGATAGGCGCCGCGTGTCGCGGGCAGGGCCTCCAAAAGGTCGCTGGGCAAGGGCAGGTGCGTCATAAGTGCAATCCTTGCGGGTTTCTTAGCGGGGCGGCCCTTTTCGTTCGGCAGGGGCCGGTTTGGCGGAGCCGCCCCCTCGGGTTAGCGGGCATGCAGACCGTCGCATAATATAAAGCGGCTGAACCGTTGAAAATCAAGCTAAAATGCCGGTTGAACAAAGGAAAAGCCTTGACAGTATCGATGCCATGCTATAATTTGGCACCTGATTAAAGGCACGGGGCCCGCCTTTTAGTGATTCCATATCCAAAACAATCTGAAACATCTATTCCTCCAATACAACCAACAAGGATCCTGTTCGTCATTACATCCAAAGTAGAGAAACGCTTAAATAGCGAATAATAAAAATCCAGAGCTTGATTGACCATAGTGCCTTGACAGACCGCTTCGCGTCCGGCGGTCTGCCCCCCCGCAGTCCAATTTTCCGATAAAGATCGAGTTCCGGCATGTGCTGATGGCGATGGTGTAGACGGGTGTATCTCTGTATTTCATTACTTTAACGGAGTGGCATTTGCATGAATATCAGTGAACTGAAGGAGAAAAAAATTAATGAGCTGACCCAGATGGCGAAGCAATTCAAAATCGAGGGGGCAGCCGGCATGCGCAAACAGGAATTGATCTTTGCGCTGCTGCAGGCCCAGATTGAGAAGAATGGGTCGATCTATGGCGTCGGCACGCTGGAAATCCTGCCGGATGGATTTGGATTTCTGCGCTCCCCCGGTTACAACTATCTGCCCGGTCCGGACGATATCTACGTGTCGCCCTCCCAGATTCGGCGTTTCAACCTGCGCACGGGGGATACCGTATCCGGGCAGATCCGTCAGCCCAAGGAGTCGGAGCGCTATTTCGCCCTTCTCAAGGTCGAAGCCGTCAATTACGAAGACCCTGAAGTCGCCCGCGAAAAGATTCTCTTCGACAATCTCACGCCCCTTTACCCGGAACGCAAAGTCAATCTCGAAAATGAGGCGGACAACTATTCCACGCGCATCATGGACCTGATGACGCCCATCGGTTTCGGGCAGCGCGGCCTGATCGTGTCGCCGCCCCGTACCGGTAAAACCATGCTCCTTCAGAACATTGCCAACAGTATCATTGCCAGCCATAAAAACGTGGTTCCGTTTGTTCTGCTGATCGACGAGCGGCCGGAGGAAGTAACGGACATGGACCGCTCGGTGGACGCGGAGGTGATCAGTTCCACCTTTGACGAGCCGGCCGAACGTCATGTCCAAGTGGCCGAGATGGTGATCGAAAAAGCCAAACGGCTGGTGGAGCACAAGAAGGACGTCGTCATCCTGCTGGACAGCATTACGCGTCTGGCGCGGGCCTATAACTCGGTGGTGCCGCCCAGCGGCAAGATTCTCTCCGGCGGGGTGGACTCCAACGCGCTGCAGCGGCCCAAGCGCTTTTTCGGTGCCGCCCGCAATATCGAGGAGGGGGGCAGCCTGACCATTATCGCCACGGCTCTGATCGACACCGGAAGCCGCATGGACGAGGTCATTTTCGAGGAATTCAAGGGCACCGGCAACATGGAACTGGTGCTCGACCGGCGTCTGGCCGACAAGCGGGTCTTCCCGGCCATCGACATCAAGAAGTCCGGCACCCGCAAGGAAGAGCTCCTGCTGGACGAAGAGACCCTCAATCGGGTGTGGATCCTGCGCAAGCTGCTGGTTTCCCTCAACCCGGTGGACAGCATGGAATTTTTACTTGAAAAAATGGGCGGGACGTCAGATAATAAGGACTTTCTCAGATCGATGAATGCTTAGTGGCCCTATTCGCAAATACGATGACATTCGGCCGCCAATTCATCCTGCCTGATGGCGTTGCGAAAACACGGGATATTCTAAATATTCCGTTGCTCTCGCACCTTGTCAGCCAGGCGCCTTGACGCCCTCATTGCGTCACCGTTTTTTCGAACAGGACCACTAAGTCCTAAATATTTGGAGGTTAAAGGTTCACCATGAAAAAAGATATTCACCCGGCCTACGAGACGACGAAAATTGCGTGCCACTGTGGGGCCGAATTTGAAGTCGGTTCGACCCGGAAAGGCATCACCGTGGAAATTTGTTCCCAGTGCCACCCGTTTTTTACCGGTAAACAAAAGCTGATCGACACGGCCGGCCGCATCGAACGGTTCCGCAAAAAGTACGAAAAATTCCAGAAGCCCCAGAAGTAGCGCTTCCACAGGTTTTCCTGTCCTATATCGGACATCGTGGCCCAGACGCCCCGGCCGGACATGACGTACCGGACGGGGTTTGCTGTAGCAGCCGCGGTGTCCGGTGCGTTTCATCCCGTGAACAGCGCGAGGATATCGGCATCATCGACCGCAGACCGGCGCTGAGCCGGCCGGACATGATGGGGTAGTGCTTCCAGAGGCGTTATGTTTGATAAACTCAAAGGTGTCGAAGAGCGGTTTGACGAAGTTGAAAGAGCGCTGAGCGCTCCGGATGTGGTCAAAGATCGGGCCGCCTTCACGAGGCTTAGTCGGGAACACGCCGAATTGAGCAAGGTGGTGGCCGCTTTCCGCGACTACCAGCAAGTGGTCGACGAATTGGCCGGCAGCCAGGAATTGCTGCAGGATGCGGATCCCGAGATGAAAAGCCTGGCCCGGGACGAGATCGCCCGGTTGACCGTGAAGCGCGACCGACTGGAGGTGGATCTCAGGAAACTGCTGGTCCCCAAAGACCCCAACGACGACAAGAATATCATTCTCGAAATCCGTGCGGGTACGGGCGGAGACGAGGCCGCCCTCTTTGCTGCCGATCTTTTCCGCATGTACGCACGCTATGCCGAGAATCAGCGCTGGAAGGTGGAAGTGATGAGCGAACACGCCACGGGTGTGGGCGGGTTCAAAGAAATCATCGCCATGGTCCAGGGGCAGGGGGCATACAGCCGCATGAAATATGAGAGCGGCACCCACCGGGTCCAGCGGGTTCCCAGCACCGAGACCCAGGGCCGCATCCACACCTCGGCGGTTACCGTGGCCGTGCTTCCGGAAGCGGAAGACGTGGATGTGGAAATCGACGGCGCGGATCTCAAAATCGATGTCTACCGCTCCACCGGACCCGGGGGCCAGAGCGTCAACACCACCGATTCGGCCGTGCGCATCACGCATCTGCCCACCGGTCTCGTGGTGACCTGCCAGGATGAAAAATCCCAGATCAAGAACAAGGCCAAGGCCCTCAAAGTGCTGCGGGCCCGGCTGCTGGATCAGATGGTGCGCGAACAGGATGCCAAGCGTTCGGCCGAGCGCAAAAGCCAGATTGGCGACGGGGATCGCAGCGGGCGCATTCGCACCTATAATTTCCCCCAGGGGCGGGTGACCGACCACCGTATCGGCCTGACCCTCTACCGGTTGGAAGAAATCATGCAGGGCGTTCTCGATCCCATCATCGGTGAACTGATCTCCCACTACCAGGCCCAGGCCCTTCAAGATGAAGCGTCCTGACAACTGGACCATTATCGCGCTTCTCCAGCGAACCACCCATTATTTCGAAGAACAAGCCATCGAAAGCCCGCGTTTGGATGCCGAACTCCTGCTGGCGTTCGCGTTGGGTATCGAGCGGATCGATCTCTATCTGCGCCACGATCAGCCCCTCAGCACGGAAGAGCTGCACCGGTTTCGCGAGTTGGTCAAACGCCGCCGGGCACGCGAGCCGGTGGCTTACATTACGGGAACCAAGGCATTTTGGGATCTGGAGCTGACCGTGAGCCCGGAGGTGCTGATCCCCCGGCCGGAAACCGAATGTGTGGTGGAAGCGGCCTTGGCCTTTTTAGAGGCCTACGCCGGCCCGCCCAAGCGCCGGCTGCTCGATCTTGGCACCGGTTCGGGGGCCCTTGCCCTGACCTTGGCGCACAGCTGCCCGGAAGACCGTGTGGTGGCCGTGGACCGATCCCGGCGGGCGCTGGCGGTCGCCCAGCGCAATTGCCGGCGCCATCATCTCCAGGACCGGGTTGCTTTGGTGGCGGGGCATTGGGTTGATATGCTGCACGCCCCCCAAGCGCCATTCGACCTCATCGTCTCCAACCCGCCCTACATACCTTCCCGGCAAATCGATGCATTGCAACCGGAGATCACCCGTTATGAGCCGCGCATGGCCCTCGACGGCGGGCCCGACGGGTTGGATTGTCTCCGCGCGATTATCCGGCAGGTCCCCCCCTGCTGAAGCAGGGCGGCGCTTTGATGCTTGAGATCGGACACGATCAATGCCGGGCCGTTATGCAGCTGGCCGAAGCCTGTCATGCCTATAGCGATATCGCCTGTCGGCAGGACTACGCCGGTCTTGATCGGGTGGCGTGCCTGGTGCGAACTTGACCGGACAAAAAACAGTTGCATCTATAAGGATGTTTTGTTAATTAAATCCGATTTTGGGATTTGATCCCTTAACACACATCACACGTTCCCGGACCGGCTTCCCGGTGCTTTCTTTGAAATTGAAAGTCGGAGGCGGGGAAGAGGGGAGCGGTGGCCAAACCGAATCGTAAAAGGAGAGAACAATGGCGTATGTGACGATGAAGGAATTGTTGGAGGCGGGTGTCCATTTCGGCCACCAGACGCGGCGTTGGAACCCCAAGATGAAACCTTATATCTTCGGCGCGCGCAACGGGATATATATTGTCGACTTGCAGAAAACCGTCCGAATGTTCAAAGACGCCTACAACTTTATCGTGAATACCGCCGCCAACGGGAAATCTGTGCTTTTCGTGGGGACAAAAAAGCAGGCCCGCGAGTCCATCTATGAAGAAGCCAACCGGGCGGAGATGTATTACGTCCACAATCGTTGGTTGGGCGGCATGCTGACCAACTTTCAGACCATCAAACAAAGCATCGATCGTTTGAACTACCTCAATACGATCGAAAATGACGGAACGATCAATCTTTTTCCCAAAAAAGAGCGTCTGAAACTGGGCAAGGAACGGGTCAAGCTCGACAACAACCTGGGCGGCATCCGCAGTATGACCTCGCTGCCCGGCGCTATCTTTATTATCGATCCCAAATGCGAGGCGATTGCCGTCAAGGAAGGGCGCCGTTTGGGCATTCCGATCGCGGCCGTCGTGGATACCAACTGCGATCCGGAAGATGTCGATTACGTTATTCCCGGCAATGACGACGCGATTCGCGCGATTCGTCTATTGACCTCCCGCATCGCCGATGCCTGCATCGAGGGACGCCAGCGCTACCTTGAAAAACAGCAGGCCGAGGCGGACAAGGCCTCCGATGAGGTGGTCGAGGAAGTTCCCAGCAGCGCGGATCTGAAGCCGGGCGAACGAAAAGTCATCTCGGACGGTACGGATGGCCCGGTGGTTGAAATCATTCGTCGTTCGGAACCGGAGGCCGATGCCGAAGAAGCCGCCGCGGACGTTGCGGAAGCCCCCGCGGACGTCGCGGAAGCCCCCGATAAAGAGAAAACAGGAGAGTAGGTATGTCAGCAATAACAGCAGCTATGGTAAAACAACTCCGGGAGAAGACCGGATCCGGCATGATGGATTGTAAAAAAGCGCTGGCGGAAAACGACGGCGACATGGATAAGGCCATTGACTTCCTGCGCAAGAAGGGGCTGGCCACGGCCGCCAAGCGGGCCGGACGGGCCACGACGGAAGGCGTGGTGCAGCCCTATGTGCACACCGGCGGCAAACTGGGCGTGATGGTGGAAATCAACTGCGAAACGGATTTTGTCGCCAAAAGCGACGACTTCCAGGAGTTTGCCAAAAATGTCGCCATGCATATCGCCGCCACCAATCCCATCGGCATCACGCCGGAGGATGTGCCGGCCGAAACGCTGGCCCGCGAAAAAGCCATCTATGTGGACCAGGCGAAACAGACCGGCAAGCCGGACAACGTCATCGAAAAGATCGTTGAAGGCAAAATGAACAAGTTCCTGAAAGAGAACTGCCTGATGCAGCAGGCCTATGTCCGGGATCCGGACATCACGATTGCCGACCTGCTCAACGAACTGATTGCCAAGATCGGCGAGAATATTTCCGTCAAACGGTTCGTGCGTTTCCAGATAGGGGAGTCCTGATTTGACACAACCTCGCTATGGAAAAATCCTGCTGAAGCTGAGCGGCGAAGCCCTGATGGGTGATCAGGGCTTCGGCATCAGCCCCGATATGATCAAGTACGTGGCCGAAGAAGTTCAGTCGGTTCATGATCTGGGGGTACAAGTCGCCATCGTCGTGGGGGGGGGTAATATCTTTCGCGGTATTGCCGCCAGTTCCTACGGCATGGATCGCGCTTCGGCGGATCACATGGGCATGCTGGCCACGGTCATCAACAGCCTGGCCCTGCAGGACGCTTTGGAAAAGCAAGGCATTCAGACGCGCACCCAATCGGCCATTTCCATGCACGAGGTTGCGGAGCCCTATATTCTGAGACGTGCTGTGCGCCATTTGGAAAAGGGACGGGTGGTGATTTTTGCGGCCGGCACCGGCAATCCCTATTTTACGACGGATACGGCCGCGGTTTTGCGGGCCCAGGAGATCCACGCCGAAATTCTGCTCAAGGCCACCAAGGTGGACGGCCTCTACGATGCCGACCCGGTCACCCACCCCGAGGCCCGCTTTCTCAAAGACGTAAGTTACATGGACGTGTTGGAGCGGCAGCTGAAAGTCATGGACATGACGGCCATCTCCCTGGCGATGGATAACAAGCTGCCCCTGTCCGTTTTCAACCTCAATCAGGCCCACAACATCCTGAAAGTGGTTTGTGGGGAGTCCGTAGGAACGCTGATTCACCACTAACCGGTCCGGCGCCCGGCACTCCCCGCCGCTTTCCAACGATCAACCGTATAAAGAAGAAGGTGGCCCCCATGTTAGATGACATCTACGAGGACACTCGGGACAGTATGGGCAAAACCATCGCGTCCTTGAAAACCGAACTGAAGCGCGTTCGGACGGGGCGGGCAAACCTTTCCCTTTTGGACGGAATTCGGGTCGATTATTACGGCACCCCCACCCCGATCAATCAGATGGCGTCTTTGTCCGTGCCTGAAAGCCGGCTGATTACAATCCAGCCCTGGGATGCGTCGGTGATCAAAGAAATTGAAAAGGCTCTGCTGAAGTCCGACCTCGGGCTGACGCCCTCCAACGACGGCAAGATCATCCGGATCGCCATTCCGCCCCTGACCGAGGAGCGCCGCAAGCAATTGGCCAAATCCGTTCACAAGACCTGCGAAGATCACAAGGTCGCGATCCGCAATCTTCGGCGGGATGCCAACGAGCTGTTGAAAAGCCTCAAAAAAGACGGTGAAATTGCCGAAGACGCCGCCTTCAAGGGGCAGGATCAGGTACAGAAGATCACCGACGAATTCATCAGCCAGATCGACGACATCTATAAAGAAAAAGAGAAGGAAATCCTTGAATTCTGATGCGTCTTCACCGGAAGCGGCCCTGCTCGATCCCCAACGGCTGCCCCGGCATGTGGCCATCATCATGGACGGCAACGGCCGCTGGGCCAAAAAGCGGCTGCTCAACCGGATCAAAGGCCATGAGAAAGGCGCGGACGCCGTTCGGGCGGTTGTCAAAGCCTGCCGTGAAATCGGCATTTCCTATCTGACCCTCTACGCGTTCTCCACCGAGAACTGGGCCCGGCCCCAGATGGAAGTAGACGCCCTGATGGCGCTGCTTCAGAAATTTCTCAAAGCCGAGGCCGAGGAGTTGAGGACCAACAATATCCGCCTGCGCACCATCGGCGAAACCCATCGACTGCCCGACGACGTCCGCCGATCCCTGGACGAGGTCATCTCCCAAACGCGCCCCAATGACGGGCTGAACCTCATTCTGGCCCTCAGCTACGGTGGACGTTCCGAAATCATTCACGCGGTTCGTGAAGTTGCGGAGGATGCCGCCGCCGGGCGGCTTGCGCCTCCCGCCATCGATGAAAAGCTGCTAGCCGACAAGCTGTTTACCCGGGATATTCCCGACCCCGATCTGCTGATTCGCACCAGTGGCGAAATGCGGCTGAGCAATTTTCTTCTCTGGCAAATGGCTTATGCCGAACTCCACTTCACGCCGACCCTGTGGCCGGATTTCGGGAAAGAGGAATTCATCCGGATCCTGGTGGACTTCCAACGGCGCGAACGACGTTTTGGCAAAGTCGATCCGGACGCAAGCCACTAAAAGCGCCTCGCAGCGGGCCGGAAACCATCCGAGCACAGAGGAGGACAAGCATGCATTTAAAGCGCTGGATCACAGGCCTCCTGCTGCTGCCGGTGCTGATCTACATTCTCTATCGCGGCGGCCTCCTGTTCGCCCTCCTTATCGGCGCGGCCGGACTGGTCGCCATGCTGGAATATTACCGCATTGCCTACCACGCCTGGCAGAAGACCCTGCCCGGACCGATTCCGGTTTTGGGACTGCTGATGGTGCCGATCCTGACCGGGCTTGCCCATGTGGGGCGCCTGGACCTCATTCCGGGGCTTTTGGCAATCAATCTCATTCTGTCCGGGGTGTTGTCTTTGCGCTATTTCGGCCAGGATCCACGGGTTCTGGATATTGTTCGGGCCCAAATCCAGGGGGTCGTATACATTCCGTTGCTGCTCGTTTTATTGATTCCTATCCGCCAAGCCCCCCAGGGGTTTCCGTTGATCTTCACGCTGGTTTTCGTGGTCTTCGCCGGCGATACGCTGGCCCTTTACACGGGCACCTTTCTCGGGCGCCACAAGCTTTGCCCGACCATCAGTCCCAAGAAAACCGTGGAAGGGTCTCTGGGAGGACTGGGCGGCAATCTGCTGGCCGGTCTGATCATGAAGTTGGCCGCATTTCCTGACGTCGCCTGGGGCCAGGGGGCTCTTTTCTGCCTGGCCGTGGGGGCTGCCGGCCAAGTCGGCGACCTGTTTGAATCACAGATGAAACGGGCCAGCGGCATCAAGGATTCGGGCAGCATTCTGCCGGGCCACGGCGGCATGCTGGATCGAATCGACGCGCTGCTCTTTGCCGGTCCGGTGGCCTATGGCCTGATCGTCCTGCTTTAAGGTCACAGCTCCGGCCCCAGGGAATCCCCCCACTATGGATGGAAAGAAAAATCTGGCGGTTTTAGGCGCCACCGGTTCTATCGGCACCAGCACACTGGACATCGTGCGGCAGTTCCCCGACCGTTATCGCATCTTCAGTCTTACGGCCGGGCGCAATGTCGAGCGGCTCGCCCGCCAGATAACGGAATTCCGTCCCCGACTGGCCGCGGTGCTGGAAGAGGCTGATCGTGAGCGGCTCGCCAAGGTTTTGCCTGATGACCTGGATGTCGAGTTGCTATGGGGCGAGTCCGGCATGACGGCCGCCGCCTCTCTCGCCGATCTCGATATGGTGGTGACGGGCGTGGTGGGGGCGGCCGGCTTGATGCCGACCCTGGCCGCCATCGATGCCGGCAAACCGATTGCCCTGGCCAACAAGGAAACCCTGGTCATGGCCGGTGAGATCGTCATGGCAAGGGCCGCCGCCGCAGGGGTGCCCATATTGCCCGTGGACAGCGAACACAGTGCCATTTTCCAATGTATCGGCGCCCATCCCCGCAAGGAAGTCGACCGGATTTTCCTGACGGCCTCCGGAGGGCCTTTTCGCACGCTGCCGGCCGACCAATTTGCGGCCATTCGCCCGGAGGACGCCCTCAAACACCCCAACTGGTCCATGGGGGCCAAGATTACGATCGATTCGGCGACCCTTATGAACAAGGGCCTGGAATTTATCGAAGCCCGCTTTCTGTTCGGCTTGACGCCCGAGAAGATCGACGTCTTGGTTCATCCCCAGAGCATCATTCACTCCATGGTGGGGTTCGTGGACGGCGCCGTTTTGGCCCAGCTCGGCATACCGGACATGAGAGGCCCCATCGGCTATGCCCTGTCTTATCCCGAGCGGCTGCCCCATAAACTGGATTACCCCGATTTTACCACTCTGGCAAACTTGTCCTTCGAAGCACCGGATTTGGAGCGGTTTCCCTGTCTGGCCCTGGCTTACGAGGCCTGTCGTCAGGGCGGCAGCCTGCCGGCGGTCCTCAATGCGGCCAATGAGGTGGCCGTCCATGCGTTTTTGCAGCGTCGCATCGGCTTTGGCGATATTCATCATGTTATTGATGGCACCATGACCCGGCATGCCTGGGTGCCGCACCCCGACATCGAGGCGATCCGCGCGGCGGATCGATGGGCCCGGCAGGCGGCCGAGGATGCCATCAGTGCCCATTCATAAATAGTGCCCATCCATAAATGGCATCTTGTAGCCCCTGGCGGCGTTCTCGCCTCCTGTCGGTCCTCGGCGTAGCCGGGCTGCGCCTGTGGGCGCCAGTCGGCTGCGGTTTGTTGAACACCGATGTCTTACAGACCAGGCGTGAAATCCCGCGCTGTGTGGCGGGACCAGGAACCAAAATCGACCATTTAGGGATGGCCACTATTCAGCAGCGCTATGGGACCGGTGCTATCCGGGGCTTTCGCCGGAGGCCGTGTGCACCATAAGGGTTTCTGCTGACATTGACATGCGCGTTGTCAGGGCATCGCTTCACGGGTTCCGCGGCAATCTTTGCGGGGAGGCCAACCCGATGCTTGAAGTTTCATGCCAATTCCCTTATGATCCTCCCGCAATTATCCACTATCATCATAGGCGCCCGGCACGGTCCGGGACAGCCTTTAGAAAGCGTGCGTCAATCCAATGAGCACCAGTATTTTTGCATTCATCATCGTTCTCGGGATCTTGATTTTTTTCCACGAGCTGGGCCATTTCCTGGTGGCACGCCTATTCGGGGTCGGCGTGGAGAAATTCTCTTTGGGGTTCGGCCCGCGCATCGTCGGCAAGACCGTCGGGATGACCGATTACCGGATATCCCTCATCCCGTTGGGGGGCTATGTCAAAATGGTCGGCGAGGAGCCGGATTCGGAAATCGAACCCTACCTGATCCCCAAGTCGTTTACCCATAAAAGCGTTATTAAACGTTTTCTCATTGTGGCCGCCGGCCCGTTTTTCAATCTGCTTCTGGCCGTGATTATTTTTTTCCTGGTGTTTCAAATCTCCGGGACCTATGTCCTGCGGCCCCTGGTGGGCGAAGTGGACACACCGTCGCCGGCCGCCCGTGCCGGGCTGCAGAAAGATGATCTGATCGTTGGCATCAATGGCAAGGCGGTCACCAGCTGGGAGGAGATGGCGGCGCAGATTGCCGAAAGCGGGGGGCGGCCGTTGGCGGTCGTGGTGGATAGGGCCGGCCAGCGCCTGACCCTCGACCTGCGCCCCGAACTAACGACCACCCAGAATCTCTTCGGCGAGGATGTCCAGCGGTATGTTATCGGCATCCGTTCGGCCGGCGATGTGATTCCCAAGAAATTGTCCTTCGTGGACGCGGTGCAAATGAGCTTTGCCCGAACCTGGGAGATCACCAAGCTGACGGTATTGAGCGTCGTGAAATTGATCCAGGGTAAGCTGCCCGCCACCACCCTGGGCGGCCCCATCAAGATCGCTCAGATGGCCGGTGCCCAGGCAAAGGAGGGCATGATGAATTTGATGGTATTCACGGCGGTCATTTCCATCAATCTGGGGATACTGAATTTTCTCCCGATCCCGGTTCTGGACGGCGGGCATTTGCTTTTCTTCACCATCGAGATGATCAGCCGGCGGCCGGTGAGCATCAAGGTGCGCGAAATTGCCCAGCAGTTCGGTATCTTTCTGCTGATCCTGTTGATGATTTTCGTGATCTATAACGACATTATCCACCTCTAGTCCAGAGAGGCTTTCGTCATGCCGCATCGTCTTGAAGTAACCCTGAAACCCGAATTGTTCGATGCCGAGGGTGAAACGCTTCGCCGGAAAGCATGGGACTATTTTGGCATCCAGCTGGATACGGTGCGCACCGTATCGATCATTACCATCGATGCCGATCTTTCGCCGGAGCAGCTTGAAATCGTTCGCCGTGAAGTGTTCACCAATCCGGTAACCCAGGTGTCCGCCTACGAACCGCTGCCGGTGGCCTTTGACTGGACGGTTTGGATCGGGTTTCGCCCCGGTGTCCGCGACAACCCCGGCAGCACGGGCAGGGAAGCCATCGAAGATATTCTGGGGATTCACTTGGCCGCCGGGGAGAGCCTGTACACCTCCAAGCGCTACTGCCTGGTGGGCGAAGGGCTGAGCGAAGACGACGTTCGGAAGATCGCCGGGGATCTCCTGGCCAACGATATTATCCAGCAGTGGAAAGTCTTTCAGGCCGAAGCATGGGACCCTGCCGAAGGCATCGGCATCATCATCCCGAAAGTAAGGCTGGACCACACCCCCACCGTCAGTACGATTCCCATTGACAGCGACCGGCATCTGCAGGCCGTGAGCGATGAACGCAATCTGGCGCTGAACCCCAACGATATCCCGACGATTCGCCGTTACTTTCTAAACGACGATGTCCAGGCGGCGCGCCGCCGTGTGGGCTTGTCCGATCCCACGGATCTGGAGCTGGAGTATATCTCCCAAGCCCGCAGCGATCACTGCAACCACAATACTTTTCGGGGCCTGTTTCCACTACTCCGAACCCCTGACCGGGTTTTCCGAAGATATCGACAGTCTTTTCAAGACCTGCATCGAAGCGCCGACATTGAAACTGCAGGCCGAAAAGGACTGGGTGGTATCGGTGCTGTGGGACAATGCCGGTATCGGCCGCTTTGATGAGGACCATTACTACGTCATCACCGGCGAAACCCATAACTCGCCTTCCAATATGGAGGCCTATGGCGGGGCCATCACCGGCATCGTGGGCGTCTACCGCGATCCGCTGGGAACCGGCAAAGGCTCCCGCCTGCTGATGGGGGGCTACGGCTATTGCGTCGGGCCGCGGGATTACGATGGCGATCTGCAGCCTCGTCTGCACCCGCGGCGTCTGCTGGACGGTGTCATCGAGGGGGTGCGGGACGGGGGCAACAAAAGCGGCATTCCGACCACTTTCGGCCATATTTTGTTTAATCCGGGATATCTTGGGAAATGCCTGGTATTCGTCACGGCGGTCGGATTGATGCCGGCGCGGGTGGGGGATACACCGGCCGATCGGAAGACCACTTCGCCCGGCGACTGCATCATCATGTGCGGCGGCCGGGTGGGCAAGGACGGCATTCACGGGGTGACGGCCTCCTCCGAAATCTTCTCCGAGCATACCCCGGCCGGCCATGTGCAAATCGGCGATCCGTACACCCAGAAGAAGATGCATGATTTTCTGCTGGAGGCACGGGACGAGGGCTTGATTCAGTTCATTACGGATAACGGCGGCGGGGGGTTGTCGTCTTCCATAGGGGAATCGGCCCAGTTCTCCAATGGATGTGCCGTGGATCTGGAAAAGGTGCCGCTGAAATATGAAGGTCTGGATCAATGGGAAATCTGGGTATCGGAATCCCAGGAAAGAATGACGGTTGCGGTCCGGCCGGAGGATGTGGAGCGGTTCATGGCGCTCTCGCGGCGACATGCGGTGGAGAGCACCGTCATCGGGAGCTATACCGATTCGGGTAAGCTCCACATCCGATACAATGATGAAACCTGCGCCTATGTCGATCTGGACTTCCTTGAATCCGGCTTTCCCCAATGGGAATTCGACGCGGAGTGGCAGCCTCCGGAAGCACGGGGCTTGCGCGAGCCGGTATTGGGGCCGCCGTCGGATTATGCCCATCTCCTGCTGGATATCCTGGCCCGACCGAATGTGAGTTCCAAGAAATGGGTCGTGCGCCAGTACGACCACGAGGTTCAGGGGGGCAGCGTCATCAAGCCGCTTGTGGGCGTCGATCGCGATGTGCCCAGCGACGCCGCCGTGATTCGGCCCGTACTGACGAGCCGCAGCGGGCTGGCCTTTTCGCAGGCGCTTTTGCCGACCTATTCCGCGGTGGATGCCTATCACATGACGGCCTGCACCATCGACGAAGCCTTGCGGCGGGTCATCGCCGTGGGCGGGGATATCGACCATGTGGGCGGCGTGGATAATTTTTGCTGGCCCAACATCCAGTACCATCCGGAAAAGAATCCCGACGGCAAGTTCAAGGCGGCGCAGCTGGTGCGAGCCTGCCGAGCCTTGCGGGATACCTGCCTGGCCTATGGCATTCCCCTGCTTTCCGGCAAGGACAGCATGTATGTGGATGGCAACCTGCCGGGCCGTTACGGCATCAGCCATAAGGTGTCCGCGCCTGAAACCATTCAATTCAGTGCCCTTTCCCTGGTACCGGACATCGCCTGCTGCATGACGATGGACGTCAAAGCCCCCGGGGATCTGGTTTACCTGCTGGGAACGACACGGGATGAGCTGGGGGGCTCGGAATATTACGAACACCTCGGCTATGTGGGCCAGAATGTCCCCCAGGTGCAGCCCGAGAGCTTTTATCGGCTCTATCGCGATTTGCAAAAGACGATCAGCGCTTCCCTGGTTGCATCGGTGAGGGGCATCTACCGGGGCGGGTTGGCCGTTCATGCCGTCTTGGCGGCTTTGGCCGGAGGGATGGGACTCCAGCTCGACCTGTCCAGAGTGCTTTCGGAGAGATCGTTAAGGGAAGACAAGTTGCTCTTTTCCGAGTCGGCCGGACGCTTTCTGGTGACGGTCCCACCCAAATTTCAACAAGCGTTCGAAGACGCCATGGGCAAGCATGCCTGCGGCTGCATCGGTGTTGTAACCGAGGCGCCTCGCATGGTGATCAACGGCCATGACGGCCAGACGCTTGTCGATCTGCCGCTCGACCGGCTAAAAGCCGCCTGGGAAAAACCTTTTGGAGATCTGGTATGACTGCAAAAATACGTGCCCTCGTATTGACCGGGTTTGGTCTGAACTGCGACCTGGAAACCGCCCACGCTCTGGAACTGGCCGGCGCCGAAGCGGAGCGCGTTCACATCAATGCCCTTATCGACGGCTCCGCACGTCTTGACGATTACCAGATCCTGGCCTTCGGGGGCGGTTTCAGCTGGGGTGACGATCATGGCGCCGGCGTGCTCCAGGCGGTTCGCCTGCGCACCAACATCGGGGATCAACTGCGCTCTTTCGTGGAAGCCCAGCGACTCGTGATCGGCATCTGCAACGGGTTTCAGACCTTGGTCAACCTGGGCCTGCTGCCCGGCTTCGACGGCGATTACCAAACCCGTTCTGTTGCACTGACCAATAACGATTGCGGCAATTTCCGAGACGATTGGGTTACTCTCAAGATGGACCCGCACACCCCCTGTGTTTTCACTGAAGGAATCGATCGGATCGATCTACCCATCCGTCATGGCGAGGGCAAGTTTTACACGGCGCCGAAGATTCTGTCCCGGCTGGATTCCCATCATCAGATCGTGGCCCGTTATGCAACACCGGACGGTGCGCCGGCTAATGGTGTTTTCCCTTTCAACCCTAACGGATCCTTGGGGGATATCGCCGGCATCTGCGATCCCACCGGTCGCGTGTTCGGCCTGATGCCGCATCCCGAAGCCTATAACCACTGGACCAATCATCCTCTGTGGACCCGCCAGTGCGATGCTCGTAGACGCCGAGGGCAGGCGCTCCTGCCGGACGGCTTAGCTCCAGGCGTTCAACTATTTCGAAACGCGGTCGTCCGGCTTCAGTCTTGATCCCCTGTCTTCTCTGGATTCGCGACCGACTAATAATAACAATATGTTAGGCTATTACGGTAATGTTTAAGCAGGGCCTGACCACTATGAATTGAGATTACAGGGTTCATCTACGTATACGGCCCCTGCCTTATCCATAATTTTATGTCTAGGCAGCAACCTTTAATGTATTGCCGATTTGATTTCCCTCGCTTTTCCCCATGGCTGCGTTTGCGCATGAGCGCCATTGCGTCACCGATCAAACGCGGCGTCTTCACTTGTGTTATGCGATCCTTCCCAATAGCAACGGCAATTCAAAAGGTATTAAAAAAGTTAATGGTCGGTCAAAATTTTTTTAATACTTAGCGGGTTTCTTCCTCGGTTGTCACCAACAGGCAGGTTTTCGAAATGATGGGAGACCACTCTCCTTTGGCTGAATATCTTATAAACACTAGTGGTTAAAAATATTTCTGACAGCTGGTGCGAATCTTAAGGTGTTTATTAAATGATATGGAATATTTTTTGCTTGATACGGCGGTGTCCATTTCTGTGAGGAGGAACCATGTCGCGCAATAAAGGATTTACCCTTCTTGAACTCATGATCGTCATCGCCATTCTCGGTGTGCTTGCAGGCGTCATAACACCGTCTTTTCTGGCATGGCGTGATCGATCCAAGGTCAAAGGAGATGCCACCGAACTCCGTGCTGTTTTCGAATCGGCCAAACTGCGGGCCATCAAACACAACACCAATGCGGTGGTGACCTTCCCCGATACCACCTCCTACCAGGCTTTTGTGGATACCAATGACAACGGTATCAAGGGATGCCGGCGAAGACATCATTGCATCTGAGAACACTATCCCCGGGCGTAACCATTACCGAAAATACTTTTGTCGGTCAGGATATGGCTTTCAACTCGCGCGGCATGGCCAACGGACCAAGCAGTACGGGGACGATTACCATGACCTCGCCGGGCGGTGAACGCTATAGTGTCGTCGTCAGTTCGTTTGGACGTGTACGGATGGAGCATTTGTAGGCCGATCAGGGGAAAGATGGCAAAGGAGCGGGTATGACACAGATCCAACCACAAAAAACGACGGAATCCGGATTCACCATCATCGAAGTATTAATCGGCATCAGCATTTTCGCCATCGGCATGCTGGCCGTCGCCCGCATGCAATACTACACGGTGCGCAATACGACCGTCGGAAATCTGACGAGCCAGGCCACCATGTTGGCGCATCAAAAGATGGAAGAGGTTAAAGCCATGAACTTCGACGATCTGGACGCCTTGGCCAGTCCGGTTGTCGAAAACAGCCTCGATGGCGAAGGCAACGCCGGAGGTATTTACAACCGTACGACCACGATCGACACTGCACTGGGAACCCATGCGCGGGAGATCAAGGTTCAGGTCCAGTGGAATGCCGCCCATGGGGGGGACCGTACGGTTGAGGTTAACTCTTTGACATATGATCGGTGGCACCAATGAAACGATCCAAATTCTATTTTTGCAGAAGGTTCAGTTCGGATGGCAACCGAAACTCGGGGTTTACCCTTATCGAAATCCTCGTTGCGATTGCCATGATCAGTATTTTTATGGCGGCCGCCATGGCGGTCCTGATCCCCTTGAGCCGGTCCTATACCCAGACGGATGTCGCCTCCAGCGCCCAGCAGGTGGTGCGCATGGCCGTCGACGTGATCGCCAATGACGTCCGCCTGGCCGGATTGGATCCCCTCCGGCAGCTTCAAGGCACGGATGCCAGCGGGTTGCCCCTGGCCGGTTTCCAGGAGGCGGGCGCCACGTCGGTGCGGTTTACCTGTGACCGGGTGAAGGATGGGGAAGAAGAGGCTAATGGAACAATCGAAAACGAAAATTTTGAAAATATCAATTATTACTACGAAGCGGCAACCAAATCATTGAACCTGCGTTTATACTCGGGTTCTCCGGTCCAGACCACCCAGCAACTCGTCAACAATGTCACAAACCTGAGATTTCGTTATTACGACGAAGATGGAAACGAAACCAGTGACCTGTTTGAAATTCGCTCCGTGCTGATCAGCATGACGGTGGAAGAAGATGCCGGAACGGCAGGCCCAGTCGAACGATCCTACACAACGAAGGTTCTCTGCCGCAATCTGGGGATTTAAATCGAGGAAATGTCAATGAAACCTGTTGCCAATAAGTTAGCGCGTTGTTTAATCGATCAACTTTCGCGGAATGAGGGTTTTCGAATGGCTCATCTCTTCAAAGGTCTAACCAATGAAAACGGGTCCGCCATCGTTATTGCCCTGATGCTGCTATCCCTGCTGACCGTGATGGGCATCTGGTCGACACGTAAAAGCAATATCGAAACCCTGATTGCGGGCAACGAAGTGGCTCGCAACCAGACCTTCTATCGTACAGAGGGCGGGGTGATCGAGGGAGGCTTCGCCATAAAGGATGCCGCCGCCTCTGATCTGACGGCATGGGCTCCGGTTTGGTTGACCGAAAAAAGCGCTGCGTTGGATATGACGGATCCTGACAACTGGGATTTCGACCATGTGGGTGGAGATGACACAGCGGAGCAAACCACCTCTGATCCAGAAGTCGGTTATCTGTGCGATCGACAAGGGCGTCACATCTGGCGACTCGCTACTCATGACCAATGCGAGCCAGGTACGCACCTATGCGGTCTACAGCTTCCATGACAGCCGAAATGGTCAGTCGCTGCAGGAAGTGGGCTATAAGCGAAGATTCTGAATGCCGTCCTCCCTAAGAGGGCCTGAATGTTCCGAATTGATTTAGGATTAGATCTGACACTCAGACAGTCGAACAGGACGCTGAAATAATACGCTGCCAAATAGAGCTGAATCGATGCAGCAGGAGGACAAAATGATGATGAATGCGAACCTCAAAAGAAACATGAAAGCGCTCGGATGGGTATTTCTGATCCTGTTGTTTCTTGTGCCTTCTGTTGCAGCTGCCGCTACTTTGGCAATCGATGATGTGTCGCTGAATGAGGGTGACGGTGGCACGACGAATTATGTATTCACGGTAACTCTAACAGGGAATGATGCTGGCGGCGCGTTTAATTTGAATTATGCCACATCAGAGGGTACCGCCACAACGGGTGACAACGATTTTTCCTCCTTAAGTGGAACGCTGCCTTTTGCAGGAACAGATGGAGAAAGCGCGCAGATCACAGTATTTGTTAACGGAGACGGAAAGGTAGAACCGGGTGAAACGTTCTATGTCGACCTCTCTACAGCCGGTCTACCTGGTACGGTGACCATTGCAGATGCCCAAGGTTTAGGCACGATCATCAACGACGATGCGGCGACGATCAGCGTAAACGACGTCACGGTGGCGGAAAGCGGCGGCAATGCGACGTTTACGGTGACGATGAGCGCGCCGGTGGATGTGGATGTTTCGGTGGATACGGCGTCAGCGGACGGCACGGCCACGAGCGCGGACGGCGATTTTGGGGCTGCGGTGAGCCCGGCCACAATCACGGCGGGTTCCACGACAGTGACGTTCGACGTTCCGGTGACAGCCGACGGCAAAGTGGAGTTGGATGAGACTTTTCTGGTCAACCTTTCCAATATTTCGGCCGGCGGTCGCAACGTGACGTTTGCCGACGCCCAGGGCGAGGGCACGATCACCGAGACGGATGCGGCGACGATCAGCGTAAACGACGTCACAGTGGCGGAAAGCGGCGGCAATGCGACGTTTACGGTGACGATGAGCGCGCCGGTGGATGTGGATGTTTCGGTGGATACGGCGTCAGCGGACGGCACGGCCACGAGCGCGGACGGCGATTTTGGGGCTGCGGTGAGCCCGGCCACAATCACGGCGGGTTCCACGACAGTGACGTTCGACGTTCCGGTGACAGCCGACGGCAAAGTGGAGTTGGATGAGACTTTTCTGGTCAACCTTTCCAATATTTCGGCCGGCGGTCGCAACGTGACGTTTGCCGACGCCCAGGGCGAGGGCACGATCACCGAGACGGATGCGGCGACGATCAGCGTAAACGACGTCACAGTGGCGGAAAGCGGCGGCAATGCGACGTTTACGGTGACGATGAGCGCGCCGGTGGATGTGGATGTTTCGGTGGATACGGCGTCAGCGGACGGCACGGCCACGAGCGCGGACGGCGATTTTGGGGCTGCGGTGAGCCCGGCCACAATCACGGCGGGTTCCACGACAGTGACGTTCGACGTTCCGGTGACAGCCGACGGCAAAGTGGAGTTGGATGAGACTTTTCTGGTCAACCTTTCCAATATTTCGGCCGGCGGTCGCAACGTGACGTTTGCCGACGCCCAGGGCGAGGGCACGATCACCGAGACGGATGCGGCGACGATCAGCGTAAACGACGTCACAGTGGCGGAAAGCGGCGGCAATGCGACGTTTACGGTGACGATGAGCGCGCCGGTGGATGTGGATGTTTCGGTGGATACGGCGTCAGCGGACGGCACGGCCACGAGCGCGGACGGCGATTTTGGGGCTGCGGTGAGCCCGGCCACAATCACGGCGGGTTCCACGACAGTGACGTTCGACGTTCCGGTGACAGCCGACGGCAAAGTGGAGTTGGATGAGACTTTTCTGGTCAACCTTTCCAATATTTCGGCCGGCGGTCGCAACGTGACGTTTGCCGACGCCCAGGGCGAGGGCACGATCACCGAGACGGATGCGGCGACGATCAGCGTAAACGACGTCACAGTGGCGGAAAGCGGCGGCAATGCGACGTTTACGGTGACGATGAGCGCGCCGGTGGATGTGGATGTTTCGGTGGATACGGCGTCAGCGGACGGCACGGCCACGAGCGCGGACGGCGATTTTGGGGCTGCGGTGAGCCCGGCCACAATCACGGCGGGTTCCACGACAGTGACGTTCGACGTTCCGGTGACAGCCGACGGCAAAGTGGAGTTGGATGAGACTTTTCTGGTCAACCTTTCCAATATTTCGGCCGGCGGTCGCAACGTGACGTTTGCCGACGCCCAGGGCGAGGGCACGATCACCAACGACGACACAAATGCCCAGATCACCGTTACGCCATCTGCAGACATCACGGAAGGTGACAGTGGCACCACGGCAATGGTTTTTTCGGCTCAGGTGGATAAACCCATTGACGTAGATGTGACTTTCGCATTTGCAGTGGATGGGGGTACGACAACAGTCAATGGAACCGATTACACTCTGGGGGCGCCTACGACCGTGACACTGCCCGCAGATTCGACGACGGCGGTCGCCTTCACTGTGGCAAATATCAACGGTGACCAAACCCTAGAAATTGGACGAGACCCTCGGGTTCACGTTTAACAGTGTGAATGCCAGCGGTCGTAGTGTTTCGGGGGCGATTGCAACAGCTTCGTCACAGATCATCAATGATGATAGTACGACTCTCAGCATCAGCGGGCCGGCTACCATGTCCGAAGGCAGCACCCAGGCCTATACGCTTAACCTTACCAATCCCATCGAGATCGCAGGGGGCAGCGGCGATCTAACGGTTACCTGCAGGGGTAACGATGGGTCGGCCTCGATCCAATACGACACGAACGGGCTGACTTATGTGCCGGCGCCCACGGATGAATACAGGGTGGGGACGACCATCACTGGTGGGGCGACGAGCCAAAGTTTCAATATTGACGCCGTTCTCGATACGGACGTCGAAACAGACGAAGACTTCAGTGTTTCGATTGTCGATTTTACGACGGGCAATGGAACGATCGATGCCTTGATCAGCACCGGCAACGACCAAGCCGCCACCACCATCACCGATGGCGATGTGGTTGGCGTCGGCCTGAGCCTGCAAGCGGGTACGAATCCGGTAACGGAAGATTTGGACGCGAGCCCCACGGGCCCCATGCATCTCACTTTTCGAGTTGCCTTGGATGCCGGAGATTACGTCCTTGGCACCGGGCAGGCCACCGTGCAGTATGACACTGTGTCGGGAACGGCGATAGAAGGGTCGGATTTTGTCGGTTCCCACGGTACATTGACCTTTGATGGGAATGGTGCTCAGCAGCCCGGTGATCCGGTTTCGCCCACCTATTTGGATTTTGAAGTGCAGGTCAGCAACGACCAGGAAATCGAACCAGGTGAGAGCTTTATTGTGCGTATTTCGCCTGTGAGCAATGCTGAAATATCCCCCGGGAACACAAGTGAAATAACGGTTACTATTACTGACAACGATGTGACGATTCATCCCGTTTACAACAATGGCGGCACCATTGCGACGCCTTCGGGAGTGGGTGCCGACCACGTGGCGGACATCGGGGATGATGTTGAGATTTCTCTCAACTGGGATCACGGGCTTGAATCCTATACCGGATCTACCAGTGTGCCACCGGTAACGAGCGCGGGTACAACGGGAGTGGGCGCCAACAGTTCGGGGAGCTCCACTTATGATATGACGGTGGCGGGCACAGCGGGCGACACCATTACGTTGACGGCCGTTTTCCGTCATGCCATCGATTTTTCGATCGGTGCCAACGGTCGCGCGGATATTGACAACCCATCTACTTCAGACATCGACAATGCCGACAGCCCTCTGATCATCAATGAAGGCGACTCGGTGACTTTTTCCTTTGCGGGTGATGATACCGGCACGGAGTTATACTGTGTCAGCGATGTCATTGTGGATAGCGCTTCCGTAGGCGGGGTGGATGACCATACTTTCAGCGCTGTCAGCGACGACCACACGATTTCCGTAGCGTTCCGCGCTAACCGGGTCACGGTCGACATCGAACCTGTGACAACGGCAAATGGCGCCCCCGGTCCTGGGGATACGAGTCTGCCTGAGGATGAACGCGGCCAGTGGCGCCTGCTTAACGGATCGGGCGTTTCGGTTGATCCGCAATACGCCAGCGGCTGGAACGACAGCGGGTATTCCGTGCGTACCGAGTGTCACGTCAGCAACTTTACGATCCAGTTCAAAGAGGTCCCGGGCTGGTTCACGCCGGATCCGATCCCGCTGACGATTGACACCTCCACCACGGGCGATCAGGACTATACCGGGACCTATACCCCCAAGACATTCGTTCTGACCATCCAGAATTCCAATCCTTCCTGGGGAGATATCGTCCTTTCGCCGATAGGGGAATCGACCGGTACAGCCGATGAATATTCGTACCAGAGCGGCAGCGAGGTGCAGTTGTCCGCGGTGCCGTCCAGCGGGTATCTGTTCTCGCAGTGGACCGGATCGGTAGCCGACGATACGCCCACCATCACCATCACCATGAATAGCGACAAAAATATTACCGGCGCATTTAAAGTGCCTTCGGCCGACAACGACGGTGATGGCTTCGACAATAGTGTCGACTGCAACGATAACGACGCCGGCATTTACCCGGGTGCTCCGGAAATTTGCGGTGACGGAGTGGATCAGGACTGCAGCGGGGCCGATGATCCCTGCACCGGGGACGACGATGATAATGACGGCGACGGGTACTCGCCCAGCCAAGGTGACTGCAACGACAATGACGATACGATCCATCCCGGCGCTTACGATATCCCAGGCAACGGGATCGATGAGGACTGCTACGGCGGCGACCGCGAAATTCAAACCTCGGAGGTCACCTGCGTGGTGCCGGCCGAAACCCCACTGGAAACCCAGGTCAAGGCCGCACCGCCGCTGATCATGTTCCTGATCGACGACTCGGGATCGATGGATTTCGAGATGATAACAACGGGGGGCAGCAGCGATGGTGGCTTTGAAACGGGAAGCGGGTCGCGTCATTATCTTTACCCCCGGTACTTCGACGGTAAATACAACGACAACCAGTACAGCGACACCTATCGCTACCTGACGGAATCCGAGCGTCGTCTGTGGAAATCCCAGTGGTCGGATGTCAACAAGCTGTACTACGATCCTTCCATGACATACACGCCTTGGTCGCGCTGGAACATCCTTCCCAATACCGACGGTTCACCCGCCTTGAACGCCGATCCGGACGACCCGCGCATGAATCCGGTGCACAGCACACCGACCCTGGACATGAACACGACCTTCTTCACGGTCAACGAAACCGTGAGCGCCCCGGACCAGTGGATCGAAGTGGTAAAGTCCGAGGGCAATACCTACCGCCGTCTGGCAGCGGATGCCATTCGACTCCGCAACACTGCGACAGGTACGTACTATCTGGTCGACAATGCCGATACCAACGGCGTCAACGGTTTTTACATCGACATGGACGGCTACTGGAGCAGCCGCTACGATTGGCGACGCCATCGGCAACAACTGCCGCACCAACTATCGGGATGGCCGGCGGGCACGCTGGTATCTCAAGGTACCGGCAGGCAACTATGACGTTCAGGTCTATATCCCCAGCATGAGCGAGCTCTCGCGCGACGTGGACTATACCATCGTGCGTGACGGCGGCAACACCGTAGTCAATACCTTCAGCCAGCAGGCTGGTGTGAACAGTTGGCGCACCATCGCCAGCAACGTGCCGTTTCCATGACAGCACCAGCCTGACCTTTGATATTCCGGTGGCCCACTATTTCGTCCATGACGATGCCAACGGCAACGGAACCGTGGAAAACGGCGAAGTCTACCTCGTGGCCATGAGTGCCACTTACGGCTCCGGCGGCAGCTTCACTTATTACAGCTGGGATGATGCCGACAGCAACGACCGGGTGGACGACGGCGAGCTGACGGATATCACGGGCACAGGGTTGATCCCCGCCAGCGTCATTCCTAAGGACAGCAATGGCAACCCCCTGAGTTACAACGCCGTGCGCCAGAACTTTGCCAACTGGTATTCCTTCTATCGCCGGCGGGAGCTGGCCGCCAAGGCGGCCATCGGCCAGGTCATCGACCAGATGGAGGAAGTCAAGATCGGCATGGCCGTGATCAACAACCGCAGCACTTACAACCATCCGGTCCAGCCGGTGAAGCTGAATGGCGTGGGCGACAGCACCGAAACATTGCTCAATTGGCTCTATGCCATCAACTCCAACGGAGGTACGCCGCTTACGTCGGGGACTCCAGGATGTGGGGCAGTATTTTGATCTGCATGACGGCGGCAATTGGGGCTACATCAGTAGCACATCACCCTGGTCCAGCGAGGCCGAAGGCGGCGGCTGCCAGCGGGCCTTCGTTATCGCCATGACGGACGGTTACTGGAACGGCAGCGATTCAACCGTGGAATACCCGCTTATGGAATCTCAATGCCGATGCCGACGGCGTCAACCGCGACGGCCAGGTGTCGGGTTTTGACCAAGGGGTTTTCACGGGACCCAACAATGGCAGCGACCCCAACTTGGGCGATATCGCCATGTACTACTATGAAAACGACCTGAACCGCAGCCTTACCAACGTGGTGCCGACCTATAAGCAGGACAATGCCAATCACCAGCATATGGTGACCTACGGCGTGGCCTTCGGCGTCGTGGGAAATAACAATCCGGAAGATTATCCGGACTGCTTGCCCAAGTGCGAACCGGGAGCCATCGGGTGTCCGGCGCCGGTATGCCCGGCTTGGCCGATCCCTGTTCCCAACACTCAAACGGTGATCGACGACCTTTATCATGCATCGGTCAATGGCCGTGGGCAGTTTTTCACGGCGGACAATCCGCAGAAACTTATCAACTCCTTGATTGCCGTGATGCAGAGTATTCAAAACTCAGCCGCCACCGGTTCGGCCGTGGCCATCAACGCCCAGGAGCTGCAAGGCGACACCGCCCTTTACCAGGCGACTTATATCCCCCGCAACTGGACCGGTGACGTGGTGGCGAAACCCCTGGATCCGGATACCGGCGGGGTGGTTCAAGTTTTGGACACCAACAACAACTACGTGGATCAGGTGGACTGGTCGGCGGCCGACCAGCTTGACGGTATGGCCTGGACGGCTCGGAAGGTGATCACCTTCAATGATGCCAATCAGTCCGGAGTGGTATTTGACATTAGCACTATCAGTCCGGCCCAAAGGAATCTGTTGGACCCGGATCCCACGACAGCGGATCATATAATCGATTATCTGCGTGGCGATACCAGCCGTGAAATCGCAAACGGCGGTGTGTTCCGCGACCGGGAAAGCTTGCTTGGCGATGTCGTGCACGCCTCTCCGGTGCCCTATCGATGGGATAGCAACCAACCTGGTGTCGTTTTCGTGGGGGCCAACGACGGCATGTTGCATGCGTTGGACGAATCCACCGGAATTGAGCGCTTTGCCTATATACCGAATCTCGTATTCGCAAATCTCAATGAACTCACGATTGATCCTTATGTACACAGCTACTTTGTGGACAGCGAACCTTATATTGCCAAACTAGGTGCTGCGGGATCCACCATTTTGGTGGGCGGACTGGGCCGCGGCGGTCGCGGCTACTACTGCCTTGATATCAGCGACGTCAGCAATCCCGCCTTTGATGCGGAAACCAACGTCGCCTCCATCGTGAGGTGGGAATATCCGGTCAATTCCGATCCGGAAAACAAGACTGTCGATCCGGACATGGGCTACAGCTTCAGCCAGGCCTACGTGGTGAATTCCGCCGCCGGTTATGTGGTAATTTTCAGCAACGGATACGATAGTCAAAACGGCGAAGCCGTGCTTTATGTACTGCGCCTCAATAGCGATGGTTCGCTTGCTTCACCTACACCAACCAAGATTCGCACCTACGCTGGAGATGCCGGTCCTAACTGCAATGGCCTCTCGACGCCGGCGCTTATCGACGTGAATCTCGACGGGCTTGTGGACTTCGCATTTGCCGGGGACTTGCTGGGCAATATGTGGAAGTTCGATCTGCGCGACAGCAGTACCAGCAATTGGGAAGTGGCCTACAATGAACTTGCCGATGGTACCGGTCTGCCGCAGCCACTGTTCCAGGCCAAGAATGCCGCTGGTTTCAGGCAGCCGATAACCACGCGTCCGGAAATCATGCGACCATGTGTGGCCGGGCGCGACGGTTATTTCGTCCTCTTCGGCACGGGGCGTTATCTTGGCATCGAAGACTTTACCGATGCGGGATCGGTTCAAACCCTTTACGGTATATGGGACTGGGCCGAAGACTGGGAGAATTTGGGCCCATCGGTGAGTGCGGACCGACGCAACCCCACGGCCAAATACTTAGGCTATTTCGATACCAATCGACAGCTCAGCAACCTGGTGGGCAACAGCGATATCCCGGATACCGATCAGACCTTGTATGTGATCGATATCACCAGCGTGACGAATGGCAGCACGGTAACCATCGATACCCGGACTTTTACGGCGGCCTCGTTGACGGATGTCGAGAACCGGCAGTTCCTCGGCACCGCCGGATTGAAGGCGGCCATCGAGGATTCCACCTATGGCGTGCCGGATGTGACTGTCCAGGTATCGCCTACTCAGGTTATTCTGCGCACCGATCCACCGGGAGGGACGATAAGCGTCAGCACCAGCGGCGGTATCACCTCGAATACGGTCGACCTCAAAGTGTCGTTGTTGAGTCAGAATGTGGTGGCCCAGCAGGGAGATTATATTGTCCTGAGCGACAATCCCATCTACCTGTTCGATCCAGCCAAGAGCCAGGGCTACCATGTGGGCTGGTATTTCGATTTGCCCGGCCACAGCGAACGGCTGATTAATGACGTCATCCTCCGCGGTGGAATTCTTTATGCCGTCGTTTCCGTACCGTCGGAATCCCCCTGCGAAGCCGGCGGTACATCCATTATCTATGCACTCAACGCCTGTAACGGGGGCCGCGCTGGCGCCGTGTTCGATATCAACGGGGACGGGGAAATCAATAATCTGGATCTGATTAATATCGGAACCGCCGCGAACCCCATCTGGGTGCCGCCCACCGGGATCCGCCATGACGGTCTGCTCTATTCACCGGCCATCCTCACCATTCCAGGTACGGGCACGGACGTGTTGCACTTCAGTACATCAGGTGGTAATTTGGAGTCTGAGATTGCTATTACGGAAAAGCTCGGCTTCCTGTATTGGCGGACTTGGTAGGCCATGAGTCTGAGGAGGTAATATGAAAATGCGACTAGTGATGTTTGGCATTACGGTTCTGATCCTAATGTCGGCGGTATGTGGATTCGCTCAGGGGAATTCAGCTGCTTCTCAAATTGAAACAATCTCAGCAGGCAGCGGCACCGTTGTTCTTAATGATGTAACATTCAATATTGCGCCCGACGCACGATTCTTTGCGCAGGATGAAAAAACAGCGGTAGGCTTGTCAAGCTTCAAAGAAGGCGACTGGGTTGAATTCAGCATCAACTCCAACGGCGAAATTGATGAAATGTGGCTGAGTACGGAGAACAGATGATACGATCCGCCATCACTATCGCGCTGGTAATGTTTTTTTTCAATGTTAATGCGGCGATAGCCGAAATCTATAAATATCGAGATGCTGAGGGAATTATGCGGTATACATATGATCTTGCTGACGTGCCGGAAGATCAACGACCCAAGGTCCAAACTTATGAAGAAACCCCTACAGAAACCCAAGCCTCGCCGGCTCCGGAGGAAGGCGTAGCTCCTGCAGAAACCCAAAAATTGGATGGCGAGGAAGACGCACCGGTTGTTGATGAAAAGAAGATTGAAGAACTCAACCAAAAGAAGAAAGAGCTGGATACCGAATTTTCCGCCTTGATGGAAGAAAAATATAAGCTCCTGAAGGAGAAGGAAAGGCTGGATGCCCTGCCAGGCAGTGATACCGAAGGTGCCGCGAAATATGATAAGCAAGTTAAAGATCTCAATCGTAAAATAACAGACTACCAGAAACGTCAAGAAGCTTTCCAGAAGGAAGCGGAAGAGGTCGAAAAAGCTTTGAAAAATTCAAAAGATTCCGAAGACTGATGCTACAGTATCTATCCCTGGGCATGGCGCAATTGTGGGATATACTTTTCTATCAACAACATATAGAAATCCAAAATAATATTTACTGATTCGATTGACCAAACCTGCTGCCATTGTTTCTGGGCGGTGCGATTCCCAAAGACCGCCGTCGATGTATTCGTGTTTGTGGTTGGGCAAGTGGAAGAAGCGAGACCATAACAGGATGTATCGAGTATATTTCAATTTCTGAGAGGTCGGGGAAACCTTATGCGTGACACGGAACTCACCATTCTTGAGAGTTTGTACGACAGCCAAGGGCGAAACGATGCCTTAATTACCCTGTTGGTGGAACTCTGTCATTTACTAAGTGCCTGTCTTCGTCGTGATCATCGATATCGCCAACATTGGAGGTGATTCAGATCCGATTGAAGAAACCATCGATGTCCCGATGCAGATCGATCCCTATGCCCAACTTGCCAAGACACTGGAAAAACTTAAAAAACGCTCCGGCCACGACGGGACCCTCTTGATTCGCGCTTGCCGTCTGTCTTCCCAGAACGGAAACGGGAGTCATCCGGATTATCAGGTGTTTTTCAGTGATATTGTCATGGATCGGGAAACGGTTGCCATGATGATTCGCCGGGTGGGCGAACATATGACTTACCTCAACGCTCTGATATCCAAGGCTTTCGCCACTTTTGATAACCATAAGGTGCTGACCATTCATCTCAAACTCCCGGACGATTCTCCGGATGCCCTAATGCGGCTGCGCACTGCGATAGCAATCGTTGCCCGGTATCGGAGGGCATTGAATAAAGCTGAGGATATTGAAATCAATATTGAAGGTGATGTTATCAAGTTGCCGGTGATGAAAGACGAAAAGGGGCTTCCGGATCCGAACCTGACCATGTTGGCGGGTTTAAATGCGATTCAACCGGATGCGATGAAAACACTCGTCAAGGAGGTTTGCAACTGGATTAAGGAATCCGATACTTCCACCGGCGCTCATCGGTATGCGGGTGTCTATGACGCGATTGCGGGCATAAAAAATTTGCGCCAGAAACTCATTCTGCCGCCAATCGAGCTCAATAATATTCGTTGGCTCCTTTTGGACCGAACGATGGGAAAATTGCCCAAGGCGAAAGCTCAGATAGCCCGTCTTGTGGACGAAGAATTTGAGAATACATCCGTCGACCAAGCACTTTATCTCGAAAGCCTGTATGGTCGTGATTACCATCATGTGAGTGCGCGTGAGTTAGGGTTGCGCCTCAAGCGCATTTCAGAAATGATCGAAGCAATCGGCGATCGCCCTAAAAAGGATATGATCAAGGATGAGATTTTAACCAATATTCAATGGCGTGTTGAAAAAGTGCCGGACGACATCATTCGTCAGCTTCGTGTCGAGAATGGCATTCTTTTGGTTCAAGAAGGGCGGGAGAGTTTTCAAATCGGGCGTTTACACGACCTGACCACCCGCATGATTGATTTTTACGCCGGGCGGCTTGATACTCGAGAGAAAATGCGAAGTATTGGCAGGAAAGAAAATCTTTTTAGCGCACGGGACTATGAAATTCTTAGTCGTGATTTTGATATCTCGCCGATGGCTGTAAGAGAGATACTGCATCTGCTTGAAAGATGTTTCGATACCGATGGGCGCTTCAGCAAGATAGGCTTTGAAGACTGCGTTAGCGAATTTTCCCGGTATGAAGAGAAAGTTTTCGAAATTCTATGGCATTTTCTGAAACAGCCGATGCAACGCGATGACCGTATCGCTTTTCTCAATGCATTGCAGTTGCTTTTCGTAAAGATGAAAACGCCTGAAAAAGCGCTTCAGGTTTTATTGGGGGATTTTCTGGAGGAACCGGATGCCGTTCGCTATTCAGACCGCAATGCCGTGATGCTCGCCAATCTCCTTCTGCGGCGCTACAATAAAGAATTAGATATCGATATCGAAATTACCCCGGAAGAGGTTTTCCTTGTCAAAGAAGGCCTTAACCGTGAAGCCGCCACGGCTGCTTTGATGTTGATTGACGCCGAGAATGAAGCACTTTTTGAAAAGATTAGAACGATTCACCGCAAGATCGTTATTTCGCTTGATTCCGGTTATGATAACACGTCAGATATGAATCTGAAGTATCTGCTTTCGTTAGAACGTGAGATCCATGTTTTCGTCGCCCTGCTGGGTGGTGATGTGGCCCGTTCAATCTTGAGAAGCGCTATCAATGAATACGGGCATCCGGATGCCGAGATTTATCGTTTGGCCGATGATACGGCGATCATTGAAGCCTTTTTACAGCATTTAAAAGTCTTGGTCCGTGGTTTGGGGCGATCGGGTGAAGCCAGTGATGAGTGGGCGATCGATAAGGTTATCGATCGACGTGAAGATTTCCTTTCTTTCAGCAAAGATAGCCGTCATGAAACTCTTGTAAATCGCGTATTGGAATGGGCAGGACGTTCAAAAGAAGAAGTTCGCAATCGACGTATAACAGAGGTGGCCTGATTAAATTCAATGGTTTTATGGTTTCGTCCGGTTTGACGAAAGGAACCTCTATGTTTACGTGAACCTGCTTTGATTGTCGGCGTATCTTCCTTATCGTTTCACCACAAGGCTAATCCCACCCATTTCGTTACCGATGGAATCCAATGGCTGAGCCAAAGGATTTCAAATCACAGATATCTTGCCCCTACCCGGTGATGCCGCTGCTTTTAAATGATATCTGGTTTAGCATTCTTAATTCGGGTCTGAAAGGTTCAAAAAAGACCGATCATGCCTGCAGCGCTATCAGTTGCCGAGATGGGAGTGTCACATTATCAGAGCACGCAAGAATTTCCCAATATTGTATAAGAAGCGGATATTCTTTTTCCCCAAGAAAATCATAAACCATGATTTCATATGCCGCTTGTCCATTTCAGATGAACTGCCCGTCGAGCCCCTCCGGAGGAAAAATAATTCATGCCCCCCAAGGATCTTAGCGACCCCTTTGCCCCCAAAGATGTTTGCCGTGTCCTCATCAAGCAAAAACTGTTGACGAAGGAGCAGGCTAAACAAATTCTTGTGCGAAGGGAAAAAATCACTGAAAAACTGGAGCGCGAAAACCGCAAACGCAATGCGTCCTTTGGTATTAAAATCAGCAATCCGGTAACGTTTGTGGATGTCGTCGCTCGGATACAACCCCCCCGTGCCGATGGAAAACCTGGTGGCCTGGAGGAAGATGTCATCTTTCAGGCCCTCGCTCGGGAGTGGGAGCTTCCTTACCAGAAGATCGATCCCCTCAAGTTAGACCTCAATATCGTGACGACCACGATTCCGCGCAATTTCGCCATGAAGCATCTTGTACTGCCGATCAAGGTTGAAAATGGGAATCTGATGGTGGCCACTCCGAACCCCTTCAATATGGAAGTGCTCGATGATGTCGCGCGTGTAACCAATATGCGCGTTCTGACAACGGTCAGTTCCAAAACCGATATTATCAAATTGATAGACGAGTTCTTCGGCTTTAAACGGTCAATTGCCGCTGCCGAGGACCTCTTTTCTTCGTCGGCCATCGATATCGGCAATCTTGAACAATATGTCCGATTAAAGACCGGCGATGATTTGCCTTCCAACGATCAACATATCGTTAATGCCGTTAATCATCTTTTTATTTATGCCTTTGATCAGCGCGCTTCGGATATTCATATCGAACCAAAGCGCGAGATTGTACTGGTTCGGATGAGGATAGACGGTGTGTTGCACACCGTCTACCGGCTCCCCAAAAAAGTTCACAATGCCATTGTTTCCCGTATCAAAGCGTTGTCACGGATGAATATGGCCGAAAAGCGGCGTCCTCAGGACGGCCGAATCAAGATGGACAAGGGGGGGATGGAAGTTGAGATACGCATCTCCTCAGTACCGGTCGCATTTGGTGAAAAGATGGTCATGCGCGTGATGGATCCGGATATTCTGATTCAAGATCTGGATGGATTAGGGTTCATGACAGAAGATTTTCGTAAGTTCGATCAATTTATCCGAATGCCCCATGGCATTATCCTCGTTACGGGGCCAACCGGAAGCGGTAAGTCCACAACGCTTTATTCCGCCCTACGCAAGGTTTCAACTCCCGAAAACAATATCATTACGGTGGAAGATCCCATCGAGATGATTCATGAGGATTTTAATCAAATTGGTGTTCAGCCTGCGGTTGGCGTCACCTTTGGATCGATTCTAAAAACGATCTTGCGCCAGGATCCGGACATTATCATGATCGGGGAGATGCGCGATCTGGATACCGCTGAGAATGCGGTACAAGCGGCCCTGACGGGCCATCTGGTACTATCGACATTACATACCAATGATGCGCCCAGCAGCATTACGCGGTTGTTGGATTTGGGGGTGCCTTCGTTTCTCATTCAGGCCACCTTGATTGGGATTATTGCCCAACGTCTGCTTCGGGTCATCTGCGACTATTGCAAGGAGCCCTTTGCCATGGAAGCCAATGATCTTCGCGCCGCCGGTATTGAAACAGGGCTGAAAGGGGCTGTCAAACTATTCAGAGGGCTTGGTTGCAATCGCTGTCGCCAGACGGGTTACCGAGGCCGATCCGCAGCGTTTGAGGTTATGCCCTATTCAGAGGCGATTCAAAAAATGACAACTCCCAAAACCAATATCGAAAGCATAAGGATACGGGCAAAAGAAGAGGGAATGGTGACCTTACGAGAAAACGCCATTCAAAAAATGCTCGACGGGGTGACAACCTACGAGGAAGTGTTGCGGGTTACAGCCGCTCGCAAGGTCATTGTTTGAAATAGGCTCAAATCCGTAAAGTGAGAAGTAGGAAAAGTAGCAAAAGCAATGGGGGCCAATAGAAAAAGGCCCCCATTGCTTTTTGGTGATAGTCGGTTATGCTAGAAAGGAGTTGCGATGGGTGTCCAGGGACCGATACCCGGGTCGGATTGGACGACCAAGGCGGTCGCTGTATTTTCCTCAGTGAGCAACACGAGAACCGACCCCAATTTTTGTGGCGGTAGATTGATGTTTTTTTCTCGCCCATTGCTGACGACACGATTTTTCTTTTGAATGTAGACGGTATAGTATTGTCCGGGTTCAATCCCGTCAATTTCACCTTTGTTGATAAAAGCAGTTCGATCCTGAGAAATCAGCCGGAGATGATCTTCAGTGGCGATGAGTTTCCCTTTGAGACCGGGTACACTTTCTTTAATTCCAATGATCTCGGGCCGCTTCAAATAGGGGGTTACCTTATCATCCAATTCGATGGCACGGAATGACTTATCAACTTTCCCGACGACCACATCGGGTGTAACGTTGACAATTTCTATCACGCCTAGAAGGAGATGCTGGATGCCGATATAAGCGTTTGTCTCATTGTCCCGTATATCTTTCTGTAAGGTGCGGTATACGGTGTATTTCTCTCCCGTGGCAAACGGGTGGCCTGTTTCCGGCATGATATAGATTTCATCATAGTCGCTGGCGAGGGTTTTAGATCGCTGGATATCAATGATGATACCGCTAGGTTCAAGAGCCGTTTTACGGATGAATCCAACCGCATCCATATCGCGATAAGTAAATGTCTTTCCCGCAGGCATAGGGCCTGGAACAGCGGTTTGGACCCGATTTGCGTCCGTCCGCCGATAAAGCTTGATACGATCGCCGGGATAGATAAGATGGGGGTTGGTAATCTGTTGATTTTCATTCCACATTTCAGGCCATAACCAGGGAGAATCGGAAAATTGCCGCGAGAGATCCCACAATGTATCGCCAGGCTGGACAATGTAATAGATGCCGGTTTCGGTTTCGATGATGTGGTCTTCGATATTACCTGCCGCTAATACGGCGAGGGGCAAAATCAGCATCATTAGTGAAAGCAAGAAAGCCCCAAGAGTGATTCGGAGTGGGGTTGTTGTTTTCATGTATCGCTCCGATTCGTTTGATAGTTATGTTGATATTGCGCTTTATTTATAAAATTCCGGATCCTATCAATAGTTTATCATTATCTCCCAGTCGAATAATTGTCAAGCGATCTGGCATGAATCCAAACGGAAAACCCCCTGCCATTGTGACAGGGGGTTGATTTACTGGTGAAGGTTAAACTGATGAGATAGCTTGCTTACATCATGCCTCCCATGCCACCCATTCCGCCCATGCCGCCCATGCCGCCGCCCATGCCGCCGCCCGGCGCACCGGCATCGGATTTTTCTTCCGGCTTTTCAGCAATCATGGCTTCCGTGGTCAGCATCAAGCCCGCCACGCTGGCCGCATTTTGCAGTGCAAACCGGGTGACTTTGGTGGGGTCAATAACACCGGCCTCGATCAGGTCTTCGTAAGTGTTAGAAGCAGCATTGTAGCCTGCAGCGCCTTCCGAATTTTTGACCTTGTCGATAACGACGGAACCTTCAGCACCGGCATTATTGGCAATCTGTCGCAAAGGCTCTTCAATGGCACGCATGACCACGTCGACACCAAGTTTCAAATCACCTTTGACCTTGCCGCGAGCTTTGTCAAGGGCATCGAGACACCTCACAAGAGCAACGCCGCCTCCGGGAACGATACCTTCTTCAACGGCCGCCCGGGTCGCATTGAGGGCATCTTCGACACGTGCTTTCTTTTCCTTCATTTCGGTTTCAGTGGCGGCACCAACATTGATGACAGCGACACCGCCGATCAGCTTGGCCAGACGTTCCTGCAATTTTTCTCTGTCATAATCGGAGGTCGTTTCTTCAATCTGGGCGCGAATCTGCTTCACCCGGCCCTCAAGGGCACTGCGGGATCCGGCACCATCGACGATCGTGGTATTGTCTTTGTCGATATTGATGCGTTTGGCTTTGCCCAAATCGGCAATACCCAGGTTCTCGAGCTTAATACCCAGGTCTTCCGAGACAACTTGGCCGCCGGTCAGAATGGCAATGTCTTCCAGCATGGCTTTGCGGCGATCACCGAATCCCGGAGCTTTGACGGCAGCTACTTGTAAGGTGCCGCGCAACTTGTTAACAACGAGCGTTGCCAAGGCTTCTCCATCGACATCCTCGGCGATGATCATAAGCGGTTTACCCATTTTGGCCACCTGCTCGAGAATTGGCAGAAGATCCTTCATATTGCTGATCTTTTTCTCATTGATCAGAATGTAGGGATCTTCGAGAGAGGCCACCATCTTCTCGGGGTCGGTCACAAAGTAAGGGGAAAGATAACCGCGGTCGAACTGCATACCTTCGACCACATCCAGATTGGTTTCCATCCCCTTGGCTTCTTCAACCGTAATAACACCCTCTTTGCCCACCTTGTTCATGGCTTCGGCAATGATGTTACCAATGGTTTCATCGTTGTTGGCGGAAATTGTTCCTACCTGGGCGATTTCACGCTGGTCCTTGGTCTGTTTGCTCATTTTGTGAAGCTCTTTGATGGCCGCTTCAACAGCCGTATCGATGCCGCGTTTGATCGCCATGGGGTTGTTACCGGCGGCGACGAGCTTCTGTCCTTCTTCGTAGATGGAGCGTGCCAAAACCGTGGCGGTGGTGGTGCCGTCGCCAGCCATATCGCTGGTTTTGCTGGCCACTTCTTTCACCATTTGAGCGCCCATGTTTTCGAATTTGTCCTCGAGTTCGATTTCCTTGGCGACCGTGACACCATCTTTGGTCACCGTAGGCGACCCCCACGATTTGTCAATGACCACGTTGCGGCCTTTAGGGCCCAAGGTTACCACGACTGCGTCGGCAAGGGTTTGAACACCTCGAAGCATGGCTTCGCGGGCTTTCATGTCGTACTTAATCAGTTTCGCCATTTTTGTCTAACCTCCGTGTGTTTCAATATTTATTCGATAATTCCAAGAATGTCGTCTTCCCGCATAATCAGGTATTCTTCACCTTCCACCTTGACTTCGGTGCCGCCGTATTTGCTGAAAAGAACACGGTCGCCCTTTTTGACTTCAAGGGGAATACGTTTGCCATCATCTCCCAAACGGCCGTTTCCCGCGGCGACAATCTTACCCTCGGCGGGCTTTTCCTTAGCCGTATCCGGAATGATAATGCCGCCCTTGGTTTTGGTCTCTTCTTCCATGCGCTGCACCAGAACTCGATCGTTTAGCGGTCTGATCTTCATTGCTTACCAGTCTCCTTAGTTGGTTCATTAAAATTTTAAAAGGACCAAACAACGTTAGCCTAATCCGCCAGAAACCAACTCCGGCGGATATCTGCGCTATGAACTATTGATTTTTTGTCGCCCAAGATTGGTTTAACCTAATTGTCATTTCTCTGCGGCCTGCTATGCACTTCAAAACAGCGTTCCACCTCTCGAACAGCCTTCCGGCCTTTCCTCGATGAACTTATCGTACCACTCGCTTGTGGGTTGTGATTACATCTAATCGGCAGGACTGCCAGATGTTGAATTCCCGGATGTGGGCTTCGCGTCAGCTGTTTTGGATTGTTTTTCTTTCCCCCCTGGGGATGTATCGCCGGTTGACTTTTTAGCGTAGTCGGTCACATACCAGCCCGAACCTTTTAGATGGAAGCTGCTATTGGAAATAAGTTTGCGGAGGCTTCCCGAACAATGGCGGCACTTTTTGAGAGGCTTGTCCGAAAATTTTTGCAGCGCCTCTTCGATCCGACCGCATTCGCTGCATTCATACTCGTAAAGGGGCATATCTGAAACCTCCGTCAGGTATTATCATTCTCAGCCTGTTTCTTACGTCCCGCCTGCGTAAAACTGGTAAAAAATAGTCAGCAAAATGTCCTTGTCAAGGGGGCGTAGCGCGAATTGAGTTCACCAAATTCGTATTTCGGAGTGGGGTTTCGGAAAGCCTACATTCCGATCAGGGGACTGGATCGGAATTACAGTGCATCGTTGGCGGAGGATCCAAAGGGACGTTTTCAGACGGGATTGCGGAGGCTATCGAAGTCATTGCGCCATTGGGCGTAAAATTGAAAAACCGGTCGCATGCCCGGAATACGCACGGGTTTAAGAATTTCATGCGTTTTTGCGTGCACCCGTATTTCCTCAGCGAGTCTTTCATCAGCGGTGGCAACAAAGCTTTGCAGAAACTTGGTGAATCGGACGATATGAATCAGCTCATGCGCGATGATGTACAGGCTGAAAGGGAACAGCATCAGGGACGGCGAATGTTCAAGTGCTTCTATGATTTCATGGTCTTGCAAACAAATTTTGTAAAAGTCAAATGTCTCTGACTTCAGATCGGCATCGGCTTTTCGCCCCTCATAGCGGATGACTTGGGCGAATGGCCCGGAGATGATTTCATTCGTCGAAAGGTCGACAGCGGTTTTAACATCGTACTTGCGCCGCAACCATTGGGTCGCCGAAAGTTTGTAATGGTTGCTGACCAGCTCTTCAGCCACCGCCACGGCATCATTGATGCGCATGATCTGATCGGGGCGGAAACGGTGAGCTTTCATCATTCGGTTGCTTTATACGAAAGTTGCCTGATCAAACGACGCAAAAGGGCCTGCATCAAGTTCCGTATTAGCATGCGGTAGACCAGATAACAACCCATGGATTTTATAACTAATCGATAAAAAAAGAAATTGTGCATACGGCCCACAAGCGGATTTTAGACAAAAAAAGCTGGACACCATTTTTTAGTTAATGATATAGAACATCTTTTATAAAATCACATTTGAAAAGGGGGGTGATCCTTTGGGTAGCGTCATCAAGAAACGCCGTAAGAAAATGAGAAAGCACAAGCACCGAAAATTGCTGGCCCGGACGCGTCATCAAAGACGTAAGGGCAAATAGCCCGACCCAATCCGATTTCGGTTTATAGGCGAAAGCCTCTGTGCTGCGGCACGAGACAGGGTGCTTTCGCCTTTTGTTAGTTAGTGCCCATCCGTAAATGTCATCTTTCGGCCCTTGGCGGCGTTCGCGCTTGTTTTCAATCCTCGAAATAGCGCACTATTCCTCCGGTTGACACCCACCGTTCGGAATCGATCAGACGGGAAGTCCCGCGCGGAGTGGGAAAACGCGCTCGGGCCTTGCCAGAAACCAAAATCTACCTTCTATGGACGGACACTATTTAGCGGTTTTGGTGGAAAGGCTTTTCAGGTAGCCCAGAAAATCGGAATCGGTTGAGAGCACCAGCGTGCTGTCCTTGCCCAGCGTATCCCGATAGACCTCCATCGTTTTAAGGAAAGAATAAAAGTCGGGATCGACACCGAAGGCCTTGGCATAAATATCGGCGGCTTCAGCATCCGCTTTGCCTTTGACCTCTTCGGCGATACGGTAGGCCTCGGATTGAATGCGTTTCAAGTCCCGTTCTTTGTTCCCCTCTATTTTTCGTGCTTCCCCGATCCCTTCAGAGCGAAATTTTTCTGCGATTTGCTTGCGTTCGGCAATCATCCGGTCGTAAACTGATTTGCGCACCTGATCGACGTAGTTTATACGCTTGATCTTGACGTCCACCACTTCGATTCCGAACTTGTCCAGCTTGGGCTGAGCTTCCTGCAGGATTCCCAGCATGATCTTTTCGCGGCCGGTTGTGATTCGTCCCGGTTGCCGTTGATTATCGGTGTCGTCTTTTTCAATGCCCACCTCATAGGTATCCAATTCACGATTACTTTTGCGAACGGTTTCAATCAGGCGATAACTGGTGACGGCATTCCGAACGGCCGGGTCGATAATTTCATCGAGACGGCTTTGTGCATTGAATACCGTATCGACGGTTTGTTTGAACTTGATCGGATCCGTGATGCGCCAGCGGGCAAAAGCGTCCACCCAAATGTAGGTTTTCTCAAGCGTTGGAATCTGTCCGGGATCGCCATCCCAAAACAGCAGGTTCTTAGGGAACTTATTCACTTTGTCAAAAAACGGCAGCTTAAAATTAAGGCCTGGATCCGTGATCGGCTCTCGGATGATTTTACCAAATCGTGTTACGACGACCTGTTCGGTCTCGTCGACGACGAAGGCGGAAGTGTAAAGCACGGCCGTTGCGATAAAGACCGCCACAAGGAGATATGTGAGCTTATTGTTCATTGCCGGCACCTATGGGATTTTTCAGCGTTTTCTGGTTTAGATTGAGCAGTGGAAGAAGATTTCTTTGATTGTCGTCGACAATATATTTGGGGCCGAGACGGGGAAAGAGCTCCTTCAGGGTCTCCAAATAGATCCGTTTGCGGGTCACATCTTTGGCTTTAACATACTCAGCGTAGATCGAGGAAAACCGTGAGGCATCACCTTTCGCACGGTTAACCCGGTCCAGGGCGTATCCCTCCGCGGCTTTGATGACACGTTCGGCCTCACCCCGGGCAGCGGGAATCGCCTTGTTATAAGCCTCGCGCGCTTGGTATATCGTCTGTTCTTTCTCCTGGGTCGCCTGGTTGACCTCATTGAAAGATGGCTGCACCGGTCCGGGAACATTCGTGCGTTTCATTTCAATGGTCACAACGGTGATCCCGGCCTGGGCATTATCGAGTTCCCCCTGCAAAACCTCTTTGGCTTCAACGGCAATTTCATTTCGTTTGGAGATAACCTCGTTGATGCTTCGATCTCCCACCACCAAGCGCATGGCGGCTTCCGACATATCCCGCAGCAGCTGAGTCACGTTTTGCACTTTAAACAAATAATCATAGGGATCCTTGATGCGGTATTGTACGATCCAGGGAACCACGGCGACATTCAAATCGCCGGTTAACATGAGCGCTTCGCTGTTATTTTCACTGATCGGGGCCGATTGACGGCTTCCGCCGGCGCGTTCAGAGCTAAATCCAAATTCTTCCTTGAGAATGCGGCGTACTTTGACAAGCCGGACGGTCTCAACGCCGAAGGGAAGTTTGAAATTGAGACCTGGCTGGGTCGTTTTGGCATATTTACCAAATCGCTGTACAACCCCCACCTCGTCAGTGTCGACGGCATAAATTGACGTATATACGCCTAAAGCCACTAAAAGCAGAATAAAAATAATCGGTCCGCCGGGGATTTTTATTTTTTTAATGTTTTTCAACACCTCGTCGACCTGCGGTGGTGTGGGGCGTCGTCCCTGCTGCTGTTCTTTTAATTTTTCCCAATCCCAAGTCATGTTATGCTTCCTGTTGGAGTATCTGTTGCGAACTTGATCAAGACTTCGGTCCGAATGCGACCCGCTCGGGGCGGATCCGCCATTTGTTTCGCTTTTTATCCGATGAAGTCGTCCCTAGTATTGCCCATGTAATTAAGTTACGGCCGTAGTCAAGTCAAGGGAAAACCCGCCAACATCTTGTGATAAATAGAATTATGGGGCCTTCTGCAAGGACTCTCAACGTGGAGTCGCTGGGTGTCTATAACAGCCGAATGGCCCCTGTGATGCAAGGTGTGGTGGGGGATTCCAATTTGACAGGAGCGTCAGGTGGTCAGTATATATTCCCCATATAGTGACTTGGTTAAAAACAGGGATGACCGTTTCGGGAGACAGCCGCATTTTGGTGGACAGCCACAACAGAAAACAGACGAAATGCGAACCGGTGGCCGATATTATCGACACTGTGCTCCGCAACTGCCATGGCGGTGAGGGTCAGAATGCACGCATTGTATGGACTTTCTGGGACCGCATCGTTGGTAAAGATCTGGCGTGCAACGCCCAGCCGGCGGCCTTCAAACAACGCATCCTGGTTGTCCACGTCAGCAGCTCCGCCTGGCTTCAGGAACTGCACTTCCAGAAAAAAGAATTGATCCGCCGCCTCAACGAGGCAGCGGGCAACAGGGTTTTAGACGATATCCGTTTTAAAATCGGACCGCTGCCGGTCAAATGAGCGAAGCTCTCACCATTCGGAGTTCCCTCGATCCTTTTATTGACGGTCATTTGCGCATCCGCCAAAGTCGCACTGGCTATCGCTTTTCAATCGACGCCCCCATCCTGGCCTCCCATGCCGTCCCCAACAAACCCGGTGAGAGAATTCTGGATCTGGGAACCGGCTGCGGCATTATGGCGCTGATGACGGCTTTACGCTATCCGGATGCTCACATTGTGGGGGTTGAAATCCAAGCGGAACTGGCTGCCTTGGCGCGCGTCAATGTGGAAGACAATGGATTCCAGTCCCGCATTTCGATCGTGGAGGGAGACATGCTTCGGCTGGGGGCCGGCGAGCTCGGGCCACCGATGGATATGGTGATGACCAATCCTCCGTATCGGAAACCCCATTCAGGGCGCGTCAACCCGCAGAACCAGCGCGCTCTGGCACGCCACGAAATTGCGGTATCGCTCGAAGGTCTGATTCAGTGCATGCGGCGGTTTCTGAAAACAGGGGGTCGCGGTTGGTTGGTCTACCCTGTAGAACGGCTGGCCGAGCTGATGGCCGGCGCGCGGGCGCATCATCTGGAACCTAAATATTTGCGCATGATTCATTCCCGATGTGATGCGGAAGCCAAACGATGCCTGCTGAAAGTCATCAAGGCCGCCCGCCCGGGGTTGGTGACCGGCCCGCCGCTGGTAATTCACAACAAGGAGGGCGCCTACACCGCCGAAGTAGCTGCAATGCTGCGCCCTTAACCCTTTTGGGTGATGATGACAATGGGCGGCCGACCCCTATAACCGGTCGAAGAGACCATGCACTACAAGGCCGGTAATGACTTTGGGGGCGAAATAGGTGGATTTGCGCGGCATGATCCGCCGCGCATCGGCAATTCGTTGGACCGCGGCAATCGGTGTGGGTTTGATGATGAACGCCATGTCGTACTGCCCGGTACGAACGTTTTCAAGGGTTTGCTGGGTATCATGGTGGTAATGAACGCTATGCACGTCGTCCAACTGGGCCGGAGTGAGCCCCAATAAAGTCGGGAATACGAACTCGGTCAACAACGTCACATCGATATCCCTTAGAACGTCAGGCAGATCCTCAGGGTAAAGGTTTTCCTTCAGACCGGCTTTGAGTCGGAGCAGGAGAGGGGTGGGAACGTCCCGCAGGGCTACCACCAGCCCTTCCCCAGGGGAGGTCTGATCCAGTTTTTGCAGTAGCTCCCCCACACTTGCCCTGGTTGATCCATGTGGTTCGATGGGTTGTATGTCGAAATAGCGATCCAGTTCCTTGAGGAATCGACGCCGGACATCCGGCTCGACATGCGGCAGCAGGCGGTGGGCGGGCAGTATTTTCAGGCCGGGATCTTGGATACTGCTCAGATACATCAGCGTGTAGTGGGCCGGATGATCTTCCCCTAATCCCTCCCGGGCGCGGCGTTCGTCACGGTAGGCCAGCGCCGTTTCATAGCGGTGGTGCCCGTCCGCGATGAAGATTGGCTGGTGTCTGAAATGAGCGACCGTGCTTGCCAGCAGGTCCGGATCGTTGATGACCCACAGGCGGTGGCGCTGGTTGTTAGCCGTGAAGTCGATAGCGGGCGTCTGTTGTGCGACGTGGGATTTCAGCCTGGGGATCGTGGACGCCTGATCTGAAAAGAATGAAAAAACGGGGCTCAAATTGGCCGGGCAGGATCGCATCAACGACAAGCGTTCCGCTTTGACTTTGGAGTAGGTGCGTTCGTGGGGCAGAATACCGCCCTTGTCAAAAGGTTCTAATGCAACAGCGGCCAGCAGGCCCCAACGGGTCCGTGCACCCTCTCCGGTTTGAAAGTCCGTGGCCGCAAGGTAAAAGGCCGGTCTATTCTCCTGAATCAGGATGCCCTCATTGAGCCAGGTGCGCAGGTAGGCTCCCGCCCGGGTGTAACGGTTGTTGGTGGCGTCATCCGCAGAGTGCGGTTGGCCCAACTCCATGCGAATGACATTGTAGGGGCTGCGATCGTAATAGGCGGTTTGTTCGTTTTCTGAAATGACGTCGTAGGGCGGGCAGACCACATTTGCCATCTGCGTGATGCGTTCCGGGTTGTATCGTATGCCCCTGAAAGGTTTGATGCGGGCCATTATCAATTTCCTTGCGACCGGATGGGTCAGGATCAAATGAGCGGCTGAGAACCATGGTGATTGCCAGCATGCGAATTTGCCAAGTTGCTGTTGGCGGCATCTGATACTAAATTCCGTAGGGGCCTTCAAGTACAAATCAACGGATCGTCTTTTAATCCCCTATTCTGGGTCCGTTTGGAATCCATTGACATGCTCATTTAAAAGCGATATGGACACGTTTTACATTTAAGCTGAGGAGAGGTTGCCGAGTGGCTGAAGGCCCCGCTCTCGAAAAGCGGTATCCTGGCTAAAACCGGGATCGTGGGTTCGAATCCCACCCTCTCCGCCAGCACCGCCCTTGGTGATTCACATGGCTTCCCTGCCATGGATGAGCTGTATGCGGAGAGATGTCCGAGTTGGCTGAAGGAGCACGACTGGAAATCGTGTGTGCTGTTAATAGCGGCACCGAGGGTTCGAATCCCTCTCTCTCCGCCATTTTCTTTTCCCCTCCCATCCGTTGACGGCAGACATGATCACTCCTGATTCATGCCAAGGCTGACGGCCCCCCGCCATTTTTTCCCTTGCCGTTTGCCGCCGCTTTCATTATGTTACGCCGCACTGATGCGGCATCCATCCCAATCTAGTGACGCGGCGCCGCTGAAATCGCATAAACCCCTTGCACCCCATATGATGAGGCCATGGCATACCTCGTTCTCGCACGCAAATACCGACCACAGACCTTTGACGAGGTTGTCGAACAAGCGCACGTTACCCGTACCCTGTCGAACGCCATCCACCACGGTCGGGTGGCCCATGCGATCCTGTTTGCCGGGCCGCGCGGAACCGGAAAGACAACCATCGCCCGCATTCTTGCCAAGGCCATGAACTGCCAGCAGGGACCTACGGCCCAACCTTGCAATACCTGCCGGTCCTGCAAGGAGATTACGAACGGCAGCGCGGCGGATGTTTTCGAGATTGACGGCGCTTCCAACAACAGCGTCGACCAGGTACGCGAGCTGCGTGAAAACATCAAATACATGCCGGCTTACAGCCCTTTTAAGATCTATATCATCGACGAAGTCCACATGCTGAGCACGCCGGCTTTCAATGCGTTGCTGAAGACTCTTGAAGAACCCCCCGCCCACATCATGTTCATGTTTGCCACCACCGAACCCCACAAAATACCGGTGACCATCCTTTCACGCTGTCAGCGCTATGATTTGAGGCGGATTCGTTTCGAGAGCCTGACGCATCATATGGCCGATCTGTGCGCACGCGAGAATATCGTCATTCCCGAAGAGAGCCTTGCCCTGGTGGCGCGGGAAGCTGGCGGCAGCATGCGGGATGCGCTGAGCCTGCTCGATCAGGTGATGACCTGTTCGGAAGGCCCGATTGCCCATGATCAGGTCCTCAATATCCTGGGGGTAATGGACCGTCGATCCTTGACGGATTTGGCGGACGCGGTTTTGGAAGGAGATGTTCCCCGGCTCCTCATGGCCATCGAAGGGATCCATGAACGTGGCCAGGATCTCAAGAAGTTATACATGGATTTGCTGACCCACTTACGCAATCTGGTCGTCATCAAGGTGGGTGATCCTTCGATGCCCCTGGTCGATTTGCCTGAAAGCGAGATTCGAATGCTGGCTGAGCAGGCGCGGCGGCATTCAGCCGGCGCTTTGAATCACGTTTTCAAAATGCTCTACCGGGAGGAAGTGATGGTGCGTTTGGCGGCACAGCCCCGGCTGGCGATTGAGATGGTGCTGATGCAGATCTGCCAGATTAAACCGGCGCTTCCGATGGATGAACTGATCGGCAGTGTGGAAGCGCTTCGCCAGGCGATTATGCAGGGCGGCAAGGAGGCCGCGCTTGCCCAGATGCCGATGTCACCGGATCAACCGGCTCCGGCTTCCCGGAGCCGATCGGCCGAATCCGGCGAAGCCCTTCCTGCCCAAGAGGATGCGGACCATGGCACCATGGCACTGCCCGCCACCGCCAGTGAGCGCAAAGCGGCCTGGGCGCGCATTGTCGCCTTAATCGGAAAACGTCTGCCGGCCTTGGCGGCAAGCCTCCAACAGTCTTCTCTGGCGAGCTCAGGCGAGAGCGGTTTTGAGATTGAGGTCAAGGGCAACGAATTCAGTATCAACAGAGTGAAACGTCCGGAAAGCATCCAGGCCATTCGCGATGCGGTTCAGGATTTGTGCGGGCATTCACCGGATCTCGTGATTCACGGGGTATCCGATGATCCGGCCGCGAAACAAAAAATAAAACGCCATGAAGAGCAACTCCGACAGCAAGCCCTGAGCCATCCCATGGTGTCCGAGGTCGTCGATCGCTTTCAGGGGAAAGTCATGGATGTTAAAATTCGGCCTTCATCGAAAAAAGAAGGGCCGGTCTAGTTGCGCATACGAATGACCGGAGCGGGCTGACCAAGGGTCCCATAAGCAATTTTTAACATCAACGGCGCGTCCTGTCGCGCGTTGGACAAGGAGGAGATGCCATGAAGGGCATGGGCAATATGATGAAGCAGGCTCAGAAGCTTCAGGCCAAAATGGCTAAAATGCAGGAAGAACTTGCGGATCGAACGGTCGAGGGAACGGCCGGCGGAGGGATGGTCAAAGTCGTCGCCAACGGGCGGCAGCAGGTTCTGAGCATTTCTATCGAAAAGGAGGTGGTCGATCCGGAAGATCTGGATATGCTGCAAGACCTGGTTCTAGCCGCCGTCAATGACGCCCTGAGCAAATCCCAGGAAATGGTGGCTTCGGAAATGGGCAAGCTCACAGGGGGCATGAATATCCCCGGCTTGTTCTGAAACGATCGACCGGGTGATGCCGCGATTTGATGCAGGCCCGGTTACTAAGGTGGCTTCATGAATTACTATCCCGCATCGATCCGTAATTTAATTCGTCAAATTACGAAGCTCCCCGGCATTGGTGAGAAAACGGCCGAGCGGCTGGCCCTGCACATCTTAAAAATGCCGCCCCGCAATGCGGAGCAGCTCGCCCAGAGCATCATCGACGTTAAGGATCGCACCCGTTCCTGCTCGCGCTGTCATGCCTGGAGCGATGAAGCGGTTTGTCACATCTGCCAGGACGCGTCTCGCAACAGGACGCAGCTTTGCGTCGTAGAGCAGCCGGCGGATATGGTCGCCGTGGAGAAATCCGGTGCGTTTCAGGGTGTTTATCATATTTTAGGGGGGGTGCTGTCGCCCATGAACGGCATTGGTCCGGACGATATCCGGATAGCGGATCTCTTCCGCCGGGTGCGCGAAGAAGCCTTGCAGGAAGTCGTCATTGCCACGAGCACCAACGTGGAAGGGGAGGCCACGGCATCCTATTTGGCCGAACAGCTCCAATCCTTGCCGATCAAGGTGACACGCATTGCCTCAGGCGTCCCCATGGGCGGGGATCTGAAATATGTCGATCAGGTCACGCTCAAACGAGCCTTGGAAACCCGCCATGTCTTCTGAGACCAGGTCGGACGAACTCTTCGAATGCCGCATGTGCGGTGATTGTTGCCGCGGGTACGGAGGCACTTATGTGTCGGCGTCCGATATCCAGGCCATTGCCGCTTATCTTCAGATTGATCCATCTGACTTTAGAGACCAATACTGCCGGCGGTCCGGGTCGCGCTATGTCATCGCCCAAGCCGACAACGGCTATTGTATCTTTTGGGATCAGCTTTGCCGCATACACCCGGTCAAGCCGCGTATGTGCCGAAATTGGCCCTTTATTGCCGCTGTTCTGAAAGATGTCGCCAACTGGCGTATCATGGGGGCGTCATGCCCCGGGATTCGCACGGATCTCCCCGACGCGGTCACTTCCCGCACGGTTGCCCGCCTTATCAAAGCGCGCCGAGAGGCACGATGCACCCCTTCCCCATGCGAGAAACCCGAAAATGAATGACCGGGCACCCCTGTACTCCCGGACAGACCTCCTGGGAGCCGATCATCGCCCGCACCATACAGCCGGGATGGTTTGGCCATGATCGGTGTCTTTGATTCGGGCCTCGGGGGCCTGACCGTTGTGCGCGCCATCATGGAGCGCCTCCCGGGGTATGATATCCTCTACTTTGGCGATACGGCACGGACACCTTACGGCAGCAAGAGTCCCGCGACCGTCATAAAATACGCCGTTGAAAACACGGAATTTCTCCTTTCCCGGGGCGTCCGTGCGGTGGTCCTGGCCTGCAACACCACTTCGAGTATTGCGATGGATTTTCTCCGTCGACGGTTTGATATCCCCATCTTTGAAGTCATATCACCCGCGGTGGATCTGGCAGTCCGGATCTCACGTCAAGGGCGCATCGGGATTATCGGTACCCGGGCCACCATCGCCAGCGGGGCTTACGAGACGCTCATCAAAGCGCGGCGACCGGAAAGCCGGGTTTTTGCGCGGGCCTGTCCGCTGCTGGTGCCACTGGTGGAAGAAGGGTGGCTTAAAAAACCCGAAACGCGAATGATCGTAAAAGACTATTTGCGTCCCTTGAAGACCTGCCGGATCGATACCCTGATACTCGGTTGTACGCATTATCCTCTGCTGGCCAAGTTAATCCAGTCCAAGATAGGCCGACGGGTGCAGGTGGTCGATTCTTCGACCGGCGTGGTCAACGGCATCCAAGCGCTGTGCGAACAGGATCCGGGCTGGCACAGCCAGTTGCGGCGGGAAGGGCATTATCGTTTTATCGTTTCGGATTTTACAGACCAGTTGGAATCCGTCGCCGGCGCGATTCTCAAACAGCGCATCCACCTGGAAACGCTGACCGCCTAACTCCGGGCCCAAGGCCCTTTGCGAAGTATCCCAAAGGCGGGCAAGGGGATGGCGCTCCCGTTGCCCGGGTTTAAAGCCCGGCCGTGTAATATGGTCCCACGATGAGAAGATTATTGGGGATCGTGGATTGGATTTGTTCCATCTTGCTGCCGAAGACGAGGTCGCGGATCAAGCCGTGACCGCACGCCCCTAAGATGACAAGGGCATCGTGTGGCACTTCGTAGAGGTTGCTTTCGAACGTGCCTTCCTCAAAAAAGGTCCAGTTTCGCTGGAGCCGCTCAAGTTCTTCCATCAGGTTGTGCTCTTGAACAATGGCCTCATATTCCTCCTGCGAATGGTTTTCCGACTGGGTGAAGATATTCAGGGGAACCCCTGTCTCGCGGGCCAGACGCAGCCCTAGCTTCAAAGCGTTCAACGCGTTGGCCGAACCGCCGAAAAATACGGCCAGCCGCTTCCAGGGTTTAAAGACCGGGCTGGTGATGAGGACCGGAAAGCGGGCGGATGAGACGATACGTCTGACGCGCGGGCCGATATACCCCAGACCGATTTTGGATGATAAGTCGCTCACGCTACGGGGGCAGCACATGAAATCGAAATTGGTGGGGATATCCGGCAGCGTGGAGGCGGTGAAATTTTTGGGCGTCAGGAATTTGGGCGTCAGATCATAGCTTGTGATCAGTTCCAGGGCGTGGGCTTCGGCCGTTTCGGGATCGGTAAGGTAGGATCCGTCCAAATCCACCTGGACCACGTCGTTGTCAAAATACATGAGGAACTTGATATGCTTGGGGATATGAACGACCGGGGTGGCGCCCACGTTTTTACAAAAGTACAGCGATTGCATAAAGCTTTCACGGCCCAAGGGAGTGTTGCGGAAGATGTGAAGAAGCTGGCTGTGCATGATCGTCTCCTTCTACCGGTTGAGATGGTAGGTCTGCACCATCAGTTCCTTGCGGTATTGGTCCAGAAGCGTGGATTTGGATATCATTCCGATGAATCGCTGGTTGGCGACGACCGGCATGTTGAACAAGTGGTCGGCGTCCATCCGTTCCATCACTTCTAGAACATCATCGTCCGGTGCTACCGTTTTGACCTGGGTATCCATGAGTTGCCCCACAAGCACCGTGTCGTACATGAGAGGGTCGAAAAGGTAGGGCCGGATATCGTCCATGTAGATCATTCCCAGAAAATGGCCGGTGCGGCGGTCTTCTACCGGGAAAAGATTGCGCCGGGATTGTTTGACGATGTCGACAAACTCCCGCAACAGCATATCGGCATGGACGGAAATGCAGTCCATTTCCAGAAGTTCACGGATTTCGAGGTCCGCCAGGACCCGGGCATCGGTGCCGGGCCGCAGCAACTGCCCCTTATCCACCAGGTCTTTGAGATAGAACGAGGCCGGTTCGACATAGTGGCACAGGCTGGTGGATATGGCCGATACGATGATCAACGGTAAAATGACCTCATAACCGCCGGTGATTTCGACGATCAAAAAGATACCTGTGAGGGGCGCCTGGAGCATGGCGCTTATGAGACCGGCCATGCCCAGCAATACAAAACATCCCTCCTGAACCCAATCGAAGGCTGGCCACAGATAAACCAGGACCCGATGGTAGCTTAGCCCGACAAAACTGCCAATCACGAGGCAAGGGGCGAATATGCCGCCTGAGCCTCCCGATCCGAGGGTCAAGGCCGTGGCGACAATTTTAGCCAAACAGACGATAAAAACCAGCCCGATGCCCGGTGCAAAATGGCCCTCTATCATGGCACGGATCGCGTGATACCCTTCCCCGAGCACCATAGGGAGATAGAGGCCGATAATGCCCACCGCACATCCACCGCCGGCGGCCTTCAGCCAGGCCGGCCATCGGATGTGATCGGCCCGGTGATGGACCGCACGAATAGTGCGGGTCAATATGATCGAGGCCAGGGCGCATAGCACCGCCAGGCCGATACAGGCCAGGATTTCGATGAATCCGATGTTGAACTGCTGATGGGAGAAAGGAATTTGCCGGCCCTGCAGCAAATAGCTGATTTCCGTCCCGGCCACGGCCGCAATGGCGATCGGTATCAGGTGGGAGGCGGCCCATTCACCAAGGATGACCTCCATTGAAAAGATCACCCCACTAATGGGAGCGTTGAAAATAGCCGAGATGGCTCCGGCCGCCCCACATCCGACGAGGGTCACCCGCTGGCGGTCGTTGAGGCTGAGCAGGCGGGCGATGTTGGAGCCGATGGCGGAGCCGCTCATAACGATGGGCGCCTCCGGTCCGGCCGAGCCTCCGCTGCCGATGGTCAGACAGCTTGATATCAGCCGGGAGAAGCTGGATCGCAGCCGCATCAAACCGCCGTAGCGCGATACACTGTAGATCACTTCCGGCACGCCATGACCGGCGCCCTCACGCATGATCTTATTAAGAAACAGGGAAGACAATGCGGCTCCCGCCGCGGGTAGTAGAACGGACCACCCATAGGTGTGATACGAACGCAGCCAGCCCAGCACCGCAATGAGGGCCTGGTTCAACACGACCGCGGCCACACCGCTGCAGATGCCGACGGCCGCGCCGGCGATGATCAGCAGAAGGCGGTCGTCCGATCGAAACACGTGCCACATCGCGGGACGTCGCCAGGTCGTGGGGGAGCGCATGGGCTACCTTGGCCGCGGGTTTTGTTTTTCGCAGAGACGTTCCATTTGGCCCAACCGGGATATCAGGGCGTCCGGCTGAGGAGGCGTTTTAAGAAACGCGACAAAGTCCTCCTGCCGGAGGCAGAACGACAATTTGGAGAGGATCTGCAGATGGGTTTGCACCGAAGGTGACAAAAGGATGAACAGGATTGAAACCGGGCGGCCGTCCAGCGCATGGAAATCGATGGGCGCGGACAGGAAGCACGCAGCGACCGCGGGGTTAAAGATGCCGATCGACTCCGGTTCACGGGGATGCGGAATGGCGACGCCTTTTCCGATTCCGGTGGACGCCAGCGCTTCGCGTTCGATCAACTTTTCCACGAGAAGGGTTTTGTTTGCCGCAGGGATACAATCGATCCCATCCACCACGGATTGAAAGACCTCCCTGGCCTGAGTGCCGGCTACATCGTAATGAATTCCCCCGTTCTGAAGCGCGGCCGTCAGGCTGTTCTCATGGGAAGAAACACATTTCGGCACCTGCGGTTCATCCGGACGAAAAGCGAGGTTGTGTTGGGATGCCCATCGCTCAAGGGCCTGCTGATCGAAGGTACAGGTATTGTCCTGACGGACCAGGGGGATGCGGCCCTGGCGGATCCACCGTTCGATCTTGCCCTTGGGAAGTTCCAGAGCGTGGGCGATTTTTTCGATGCTTAGTTGCATGGCAAAATTGAGATCTCGTTGAAATAAACGAGAACCATAGTGGTTATTATCCATGGAATCAAGTCCAAATGTTTCATCCCTGGTCGATGGCCATTGCACGCCAACTGCCGGGGCGGTGTCATCCGGTTCTTCCGGCCGAATTTGGCCGGCGTCTTCTTTTTGTAGATTATGGGAGCGATTGTCGCTGACGGGAGATGAACATGCCTTAGAGAGGCAGCGGCAAGCGGGTTAGGCGGGCGGCACGCGATCCCCAGGAGGCGGGGAGGGGGGAGCGCTATAGCGGACCTGAATATCCCGCTTGGGGTAGGGGATTTCAATACCGGCCCGATCGAAGGCTTCCTTGACGTTGTCGATGACAAAGGAAATCGTATCCATGCGACGTCGGGCATCATGAATCCACACGCGCAGTTGCAGATCCACAGATGAATCTCCGAAATTGCGCACCACCACCTTGGGGGCGGGGGATTCCGATACCCATTCCATTCGCCGGGCAACATCAACGATGATATCCTTGGCCTTGCGGATGTCCGTCTCATAGGAAACGCCGATGTTGACGCGAACGCGGATCAACGCGCTGATAATCGTGTAATTGACGATATCACGCTTCATGATTTCGTTGTTGGGGATGATAATGACGATGTTATCGGTCGTTTTGATTTTGGTCGCCCGCAACCCGATATCGACGACGTCGCCCCAGGTGGCGCTTCCGGCGGGTGCGCTCCAAACTTCGATTCGGTCGCCGATTTCAAACGGGCGGTCGATAATCAGCAGGACCCCGGCAATCAGGTTCGAAAGCGTGTCCTTGGCTGCGAAACCGATGGCAATTCCGGCCACGCCAGCCCCGGCGATAAACGGCATCACATTGATGCCCGCGATATCTAATGCCAAAATAATGGCCGTCACGTAGAGGATCGCGCCGGAAAAACGGTTGAGCAGGTCGAAGATGATGTCGTCGACTTTGTTGGCGGTCCGGTCGGCAATATTTTTTTCCAGATAGGTCAAGGCGGTGATCAAAACGTCTTTGGCGGGGGAGGCCAACATGATGACCAGCACGCCCTGAAAAATTTTTCCCAACAGGACCAACTCGAGAAGCCGTGCGATATAAGTGCCGGCCAAAAGAATTAAACCATAGCGCAGCGCACGGCGGAAGGCTTTCAGGACCCTCTCATTTTCCTTGAAAAACGGGTAGCGTTGCAGACGGCGGCCTGCCCGGTGCAATACGACTTTCAAAAAAAGCCATAGGACCAGAAGCCCCAGCACGGTGGCTGCGGCCTTGTAAGCGATCAACCCATAAGGCGTTTGAGTCCCCGGCAGTGCGGAGAGCCATTGGAACAGTCGGTCGATGAATTCCATTGTATTGACTTAAAAATTAGCAGGTTTCCCCGCGCTTCGGCAGATGCGGCGGGGGCGTTTCGCGCCGTTGGGCAATTCGGCTTTTACGGGTTTCAGCAGGCTGAAGAAGACACCGTTTGCCGACCGGGGCTGCCGGCCGGCAAACGGGATTGGGACAATGTCAGACCGCTTCGGAACTGAAACCGGCCTTGATGAATTCGCGGTTCAGCCGGGCGATATTGACGATGGAGATTTCCTTGGGGCAAACCGCCTCGCACACCCGGTGATTCGAACAATTGCCAAAGAGCAGGTCATCCATGGCTTTGACCATGGACATGGCGCGTTGGGCGGCCTCGGGTTTGCCCTGGGGCAGGAGGGCCAATTGCGATACCTTGGCGCTTACAAACAACATGGCCGATGCATTCGGGCAGGCCGCCACGCATGCGCCGCAGCCGATGCAGGCGGCGGCATCCATGGCCTTTTCCGCGACCTCCATGGGCACGGGAAGGGCGTTGGCATCCTGGGGCGATCCGGTGTTGACCGAAACGAAACCGCCGGACTGGATGATTTTATCCAGCGGGCTCCGATCGACGATCAGGTCTTTGACCACTTTGAAAGCCCTGGCCCGCCAGGGTTCGATGGCGATGACATCCCCATCGGCAAATTTGCGCATATGCAGCTGGCAGAGGGTCATGGCTTTCGTGGGCCCGTGTGCCACACCGTCCACGACGCAGCCGCACATGCCGCAGATCCCCTCGCGGCAGTCGTTGTCGAAGGCGATGGGCTCCTTGCCCTCCAGGGTCAGTTTTTCGTTGACCACGTCGAGCATTTCCAGAAACGACATGTGGGTTTCAACATCCCGGACCGGAATGGTTTCAAAACGTCCCTTCGCCTGGGGGCTCTTCTGACGCCAGACCTTTAGCGTTATATTGATGGTGTGTTCTCCCGTCGTCGTCACTTGTAGCTCCTTTGCGTTAATTCGACATTCTCAAATTCGAGAGGCTCCTTGTGAAACTTCGGCGTATTGCCGTAGCCATCGTATTCCCAGGCCGCCACATGACAAAAGTTGTCGTCGTCCCGCTTGGCTTCATTTTCTTCGGTCTGGTGCTCTTCCCGGAGATGGCAGCCACAGGACTCGTCGCGTTTTAGCGCATCCAGGGCCATGACCTCGGCAAATTCCAGAAAATCGGCCACACGGCCCGCCTTCTGAAGGCTGAGATTGTAATCCGATGCGGTTCCCGGCACCTTGACGTCGTTCCAGAATTCTTCCCGCAGGCTTCGTATTTCCTCGATAGCCTTGTTAAGGCCGGCTTCATTGCGGGCCATCCCCACATGCTCGACCATGATTTTACCCAGTCGGCTGTGAAGGTCGCGCACGGTCTGCTTGCCGTCGACGGCCAACAATTTCTGATCTCTCTCTATGGCTTGCTGGGCTGTGTCGCGGAAAACCTGGTGATCCTCCGTGATGTCGGAAACACCGTTGGTGGCCAGGTAGGGGCCGATGGTGTAAGGAATGACGAAATAGCCGTCGGCCAATCCCTGCATGAGGGCGCTGGCCCCCAGGCGGTTGGCGCCATGATCCGAGAAGTTGCATTCGCCTAAGGCAAAGAGCCCGGGGATGGTGGTCTGCAGTTCGTAATCCACCCACAGGCCGCCCATGGTGTAATGGGAGGCCGGATAGATCATCATGGGCGTCTCGTAGGGGTCGTCGTCCGTAATGTTGTGGTACATGTCGAACAAGTTACCGTATTTGCGGCGGATCACCTCTTTGCCGTCGCGTTTGATGGCATCGGCAAAGTCGAGATAGACGGCATACCGGGTAGGACCGACTCCCCGCCCGGCATCGCACTGTTCCTTGGCATTGCGACTGGCCACATCCCGCGGCACCAGGTTGCCGAAGCTGGGGTATTTTTCTTCCAGGTAGTAGCTGCGGTCTTCTTCTGGAATCTGGTTGGGGGGGCGGTTGTCGTCGGGATTTTTAGGCACCCAGACCCGGCCGTCGTTCCGCAGGCTTTCGCTCATGAGGGTCAGTTTGGCCTGATAGTCCCCTGTGTGGGGGATGCAGGTCGGGTGGATCTGTGTGAAGCAGGGGTTGGCGAAGAGGGCCCCACGCTTGTAGGCTTTAAAGGCCGCGCCGACGTTGCAGGAGTCCGCATTGGTGGAAAGATAAAAGACCGTGCCGTAGCCCCCGGTGGCGAGAATAACGGCATCGGCGGCGTAGCGCTCCATTTCACCGGTAATCAGATTGCGAACGATGATGCCCCGGGTCTTGTTCCCCGCGATGACAATGTCCACCAATTCGCGGCGGGTGAACATCTGGACCTTGCCGGCCGCAATCTGCCGCGATAGGGCGCTGTAGGCCCCTAGCAGAAGCTGCTGACCCGTTTGACCCCGTGCATAAAAGGTGCGCGATACCTGGGCGCCGCCAAAACTGCGATTGGCCAGCATACCACCATACTCGCGGGCAAACGGAACACCCTGGGCGACGCATTGATCGATTATATTGTTGCTCACCTGGGCCAGGCGGTGAACATTCGCTTCCCGGGACCGGAAATCGCCGCCTTTGATCGTGTCGTAGAAAAGGCGCCAAATGCTGTCGCCGTCGTTGGGGTAATTTTTGGCGGCGTTGATGCCGCCCTGGGCGGCGATACTATGCGCTCTCCGCGGACTGTCCTGGATACAAAACGTTTTGACATTATATCCCAATTCGGCCAAAGAGGCGGAGGCGGAGCTGCCTGCCAGTCCGGTGCCCACGACGATGATCGAATATTTGCGCTTGTTGGCCGGGTTGACCAGCTTTGTTTCAAAGCGGTATTTATCCCATTTATTCTGGAGCGGCCCGCTGGGGGTTTTCCCATCCAGTTGCATTGATAGTCCTCCTTAAGCGATGAACGAAATGTAAATCGGTAGAAACCCGAACCCCAAACCGAACACCAGGCTGATGATCAAGCCGCCCGCATTGATGGCGGGCATGTATTTCGGATGGTTCAGACCGAAGGTTTGAAACAGGCTCCAGAATCCATGGCTCACGTGCAGGGCCACCGTCACCATGGCCAGCACATAGAGTCCTACATAGATCGGGTTTTGAAAAGCGGTGGAGACGATCTGGAAAATGGTCGTCCCTGTTTGATCGACAAAAAAGCGGCTGAAGTTGGTCAAGTGAAAAAGGATGAACAGCAGGATCAAAAGCCCCGTGTAAGGCATGGTGGCCGATCCGATGGTCTTGCCACCCGGGTTGCGGTTTACGGCATAGCGCGAGGGGCGGGCGTTGAAATTCTGCCAGAAGAGGATCAATCCGCTTAAAACATGGATTACAAACAGACCGAGCAGAACGAATTCCGCCACACCTAACAGCGGTCCTAACGCGTGAAGATGTTCGGCGTAGCTGTTGAAGGCATCGGCGCCGCCGTAGAGACTCAGGTTGCCGGCCAGATGGACCGTCAGAAAACCGATGAAACTCAGCCCGGTTGCCGCCATCATCAGTTTCTTACCAATGGATGTGCCGAGGGTTGTCGTCAACCATTTCATTGTTTGTGCTTTCTCCAGAGGTTGAGGGTTCTATGGAATACATCCCCTAACGGGGAAAACGAGGCCTAAAGGGGAAAACGCAGGTCGCCCGCCGTCGCAAAGAGACTTTCCGATGTAAACTATTCGGCTGAAAAAAGGATTCGATAAAGGTCGTGTGTGAAGGAGCGAATCGGGGAAAGGCCGCCAATCGTATCATGGGGTTTGGGAACATAATCATTGGCCCGTCGTCTGATTCAGCAGGCTTCCCGTGCAGACGCCGCCAAATTCCGACTAATAAATAAACAAGATTCAACCCTTATTTGGTCTGCTTCGTTCTGTCAATAAATTTTTGCCGCCACCACCGATCGACAGGGGTTTTCAATATGCTGTCAGCCAGGGAGCATCCGATAGCCGTTTGAAGCCGTTGACGGACATTGGCCATCCAGGTCGAGGGGGGCGCATATCCCAGGTCGGCCAAGTCTTTCAGTTCGATCAGAAAGGCCAGTTGATCGGCGTCATGGGCCAGACGGGCTTCCAAGCTCTCCCCCCGATTGAATTCCTCCATGAGGGATTTCAGTTTCTCCCCGAAGGGCAAACCGGCGGCCATGTCCGCTATGGCCGCGTCTTCGTCGGCCTGGACGTAGAATTTTTGCACATAGTTGAGGTCGCCGAGACGCGCTTCGGCCAGATCATGCACCAAGCTCATGGCAATCAGCTTGTGACCGTCAACCTCGGGGACCATCTGGCCGAGAACATAAGCAATAAAAGCGGTGGCAAAGCTGTGCTCAGCCACCGATTCACGGCCGATGCCTAAAAATTGGTAGCCGGATCTTGGCAGGCGTTTCAAGCTGCGGGCTTCAAACAGCAACCGGGCAAGACGTTCCATGGATAGGGCTTCTCCTGATTCGCGTTAACTGGTATGATGATATAAGTTTATCTTTTACGGACTGGGGCGATGAATTGCAACCGCCGGCATGACCGTCGCGGATTTGCATGGCCCTGATAGCCACGGGCATGTGTCCAGGCTGGCACTGATCGGGAGGGGCGGCCCGATGTCAAAGCGGTTGACACCCCCCTGCAATTTGGATAGCGTTTCCTCATTTATCCGGGAAGCTTCCAACAGATTGGCGGACGTCGCCCCCTAACAAACGGTATCTGGAGACACCCATGAGTTCCGCAAAATTAGATATAATTCACATGGTCATGAACGCAGGGCCGGTGGTGCAGCTGGTGTTGCTCCTGCTGGTGTCCTTTTCCATTTCGTCATGGGCGATTATTCTGGTCAAATATCGTTACATGCGCCGGGCTTTTCGCGAATCGGCCCTTTTTATCGAATTTTTCTGGAAAAGCCGGGATCTCACCGATGCTTTCACCAAATCCAAGCAGCTGCAGGGCAGCCCTGTAGCGCGCATTTTTCGAGTGGCCTACCTCGAACTTCGTAAACTCAGCAAACACGGGGCACCGGCCGAGGGAAACTCGCTCGGGGCCCGTACAGGCGGCATCGACAATGTCAAACGCGCACTGCGACGGGCCATCAACACCGAGACCACCCGTATGACGCAGATGGTGCCCTTCCTGGCCACGACGGGCAACACCACGCCTTTTATCGGCCTGTTCGGTACGGTTTGGGGTATTATGAACGCCTTCCACGGCATCGGCCTGATGGGGTCGGCGAGCCTGGCGGTCGTGGCGCCCGGCATATCCGAAGCGTTGGTGGCGACGGCCGTCGGGTTGGCCGCTGCTATCCCGGCGGTGATTGCCTTCAACTATTTTATGAGCAAAGTCCGTACCCTGGAATCCGAATTGATCAGTTTTTCGGCGGATTTCCTGAATGTGGTGGAGCGGGATATCTTCAGGGGACAAGGAGGCGCGTAATGCAGGCCGGCGGAAACGACAAGGGGTTTATGGGGGAAATCAATGTCACGCCCTTCGTGGATGTGATGCTGGTGCTGCTGATCATTTTCATGGTGACGGCCCCCATGATGGTGGAAGGGGTCAACGTGGACTTGCCGGAAACCACCGCCCAGCCGCTGGAGTCGGAAAAGGAACCGCTGGTGGTGACCATCGATAAAGAAGGTCAGGTGTTTATCAACGATTTTAAAACCAGCCGGGACATTTTTGCCACCAAACTCAGCAAGGTTCTGGAGACGCGCCAGGATCGCACCGTTTATCTCAAAGCGGACAAAACCATTCCTTACGGGGTGGTCATGCAGGTGATGTCCGACATAAGGAGTACGGGGGTGGCCAAGCTGGGGATGGTGACCCTCCCCGTCCCGGAAAGCCCTCCGAATAAGGGATAGCGTTATCAGGACCACCGGCGATGAATGAAGACTTGCAGCAAACGATGGTGTGGGACAATGGACAGGATTCGCACAACGTGGCGGCCATGTTTGCGGTTTCGGCGTTGTGCCATGTGGTGTTTTTTGCCCTGATAACGGTGATGCCGGCGTCTTCTTCGTCATCCTACCGGCTGGCGCCCCAGGCCATCAGTGTCGATCTGGTGTCACTGCCGCCCGGTCCGCCGGCCGCCGCGGCCCCCGCACCGGTGACGCCGCCGGCCGATACCGAACCGGAACCCGAGATTGCGCCGCCCGCGCCCGCTCCAGAAGCCGTGGCCCTTCCGACACCGAAACCGGAGCCGGTTCCCATCGCGCCCAAGCCCAAACCCCAGAAAGTGGTCAAATCGCTTAAAAAAAAGACGCTTAAGAAAGAAACGGTCGAGAAGACCGTTGTCCAGAAGCCGGCTCCTCCCGCAGCCCCAAAGGCTCGCGCGCAAGATGTCTCCAAAGCCATCGAAGCCATGCGTCAAAAGGTCCAAACGCAAGAAAAGACGCGGGCCGTTTCGGGGGCAGGCGCGACGACCGGCACCGGTGCAGGTGGCGGCGGCGGTGGAGGCGGGGGCGGCAGTGCCGTATTGAGCCGGATTGAAAACTACAAAATTGAGGCCGCTATCGCGGTGGGTCAGAACTGGGCATTTTCCCAGCAGTTGGCCGGTGCTGACGATCATCTCCAGACATTGATCACCTTTCGGATACTTCCGAATGGCGAAATAACGGATATCAAAATCGTGCAGCCGTCCGGTAACCGCTATCTGGATGAATCCGCCTATCGGGCCGTCCGCAAGGCCAGCCCGGTTGCGCCCTTTCCCGAAGGAATAAACCGGCCTTATATCGAAGTTGGTGTCAAGGCGACACCCTCCGGTTTCCGCTAACCGGACGATGAAGCGGGGTGATTGCAATTCGCGTCCCGGATGTTAAAGGAGACGCTTGATTTTGCCTGAGGCAGAAATGAAAGAGAGATGTTCATGTTGTCAATAATGCGTAGATCGGTCCTTTGGTCGGTGTTAGTGCTCATGCTGTTGTCCAGCGCGGCAACACCGGCATCGGCCGTGGACGAATTTATCGAAATCAATCCGTTTCTGAAAAAGATCCCTTTGGCCATCCCCGATTTCAAGCCCCTTTCGGAGGGTGAACCCGCCCGGGAGGCGGCCGACGAGGCGGCGCGGCTTTTGGCCGAAACCCTTTCGTTCACGGGCTATTTCAACATTCTGGACAAGGGCGCTTATCTGGAGGACCCGCGTGAGACCGGGATTTCCGATGCGGCCATCAACTACCGCAACTGGACGGTGATCGGGGCCGAGCTCCTGATCACCGGTGGTGTCTACCGTTCCGCCGACGCCGTGGAAATGGAACTGCGCCTGTTCGACACCTTTCAGGGCAAGTCGGTTATCGGCAAACGTTACCGCGGCCGGGTGGAGGACAGCCGCCGCATCGTGCGCAAATTTGCCAGCGAGGTGATTTATTTCCTGACCGGCAGCCGCGGCTTTTTCAATAGTGAAATCGCTTTTGTATCGACCGGCCCGGGCAACAAGGAAATCTTCATCGCCGAATTCGACGGCCATCATCCGGTGCAGTTCACACATACCAAGGACATCACCCTCTCGCCGGCCTGGTCCCCAGACGGCCAGTGGCTGGCCTACACGGCCTACCCCAAAAATCGTCCCTTCCTGTACGTCAAGCACCGGTACCACAAACGCGGCTATGAGATCGGCAACAAAGGCTTGAACATTACGCCTGCCTGGATGCCGCAAGCCAAGCCGTCGTCTTCGCTCGATGATATGCGGCTGGCGGCGACGCTTTCTTTCGCAGGCGACCAGGAAATTTATCTGTTGACTGGAAAAGGGAAAATTATTAAAAGGTTGACCAAGAGTTGGGGGAGCGACGTCTCCCCGACCTGGTCACCGGATGGTAAGAAATTCGCCTTTGTTTCCAACCGATCCGGCAATCCGCAAGTCTACATCAAAGACCTTGACACGGGCCGCGTTGACCGCCTGACCTTCCAAGGGCGCTATAACACGCAGCCCAGCTGGTCGCCTAAAGGTGACAAGCTGGCCTATGCCGGCATGGAGGGCGGCCGAAACGATATCTTTGTCATTGGCTTCAATGGTCGCCCTCCGGTTCAGTTGACCCATGATACGGGCAACAATGAATCACCATCCTGGTCGCCGGACGGCAGCATGATCGTTTTCAGTTCTACCCGTGAGGGGGCCTCGCGCATTTATGTGATGACGGCGTTTGGAACCGATCAGCGACGGCTGCTGACGTTGCCAGGCGAACAAATGAATCCCCAATGGTCGCCCAATAAGCACCTTAACTAATGTGGTTGGGTTGTTGAAAGGAGGAAAAATGCATAAAAAATTGTGGTTGGTCCTGGCGCTGGTCCTGCTGGTGCCCGGGTTGATGTTAATGACGTCGTGCGCGCAAAAGTCGGCGGTGGAAACAGACACCACCCAGAAGACGACGCCGCCGCCGGAAGACACCTCCCAAAAGGTCAGTGAAGCGGAATTGCAGGCGGCCGAGGCCAAGCGTGCGGCCGAACAGGCCAGGAACGAGTTCGTCAACGAGCATATCTATTTCCCTTTTGACAGTGCCGAGCTGTCCCCTCTGGCTCAGGATACGCTCAAACGCAAAGCCGCCTGGTTAAAAGCCAATCCCGATGCGATGGTAACCATCGCGGGCAATTGCGACGAACGCGGTACCAACGAATACAATTTGGCGCTTGGCGAACGACGTGCCGAGAGCGCTCGGGCCTACCTGGTGGATTTGGGCGTTTCGGGGTCGCGCCTGTCGACCATTAGCTATGGGGAAGAACGCCCCCTGGACCCACGGCACAACGAAGAGGCCTGGGCCAAGAATCGGAATGACCAGTTTCAGCTGAAATAGTTCCTTAAAACGGCATGGGAACCACGCATTTCGATGGTTTCCGGCAAGACTGCCGATCAATGTTCCAGCAGAGTCATTTACCTGCCCGCTGCTTGTCGGCGGGCAGTTTTTTTTGCAGCTCTATCAATAACCACTGGTAAACGGGAAAATGTTATGAATAAATCGTTGCTGTGCCTAGCGGTCGGGATCTTGCTGATGGCCGGTTGTGCGACACGACAGGACGTCATAACGCTTGATAGACGGACCGTTAGCCTGGAAAATCAATATGCCGATCTGGAGCAGAAAGTATACCGCGACCCGCGAAGATCTATCCAGCTTGGGTGCCGATCGGGATGAAAATTATCAGTCCTTTAGTGATTATAAAGCTGAAATGCGGGCTGAATTCCAACGCTATAAAAGGGAACTCCAGCTTCTCAGCGGCCGCATGGACGAAGCAGATCACCGCCTCGACCAACATATCGCGGATATGACGGCGCGTTTGGATGCCTTCGAGCAGCGACTCGCCAAGGTCGAAAAGGTCCTTGACGTCCAGCAGTCCGCGGCTGGCAGAGCTCCGGCCGTCGGAGGAGAAAAATCGTCTTCGGAAGATATCGCGCTTTATGCCAAAGGTAAAAAACTCTTTGACAATGAGGACTACAGCGGCGCAAGGAACGCCTTCGAATCCCTCCTTAAGAAATTTCCCCAATCCGACGAGGCGGATAATGCCCAGTTCTGGATTGGCGAGACCTATTATCGTGAAAATTGGTACGAAAAGGCGATTCTCGAGTATCAAAAAGTCATCGAGAACTTTCCCCAAGGCAATAAGGTGCCGGCGGCGTTGCTCAAGCAGGGAATGGCCTTCACCGAACTGGGTGACAAAGAAAATGCCCGGTTGATTTTCAAGGAACTGATCGATCGATTTCCGCGATCGACGGAAGCCAAAATCGCCGCCCAGAAGCTCCGGCAATAGGCGGCGGTCGTCGGCGGAGGGTAGGCCAGCCAAATGGCAATGAAAGTCCTTGGTATTGATCCCGGGCTAGCGGCAACCGGTATCGGTATCGTTCGGGGAAATGATTTGCGTGTGGATAGTTTTGCCTTCGGCAGCATCGCCACTTCCCGGCAATGGACGCAATCGCGGCGGCTGGAGACCATTTATACCAAGCTGCGCGGCGTCCTGGAGAAGGAAATGCCGGATCTGATGGTGGTTGAAGATGTTTTTTCCCTGGAAAAATATCCCAAATCAGGGATTCTGCTCGGCAAAGTAACGGGTGTTATCCTCCTGGCCGGCTGTCATATCAATGTGCCTATCAAGGAAATTCCGGTCCGGGAGGCCAAACAGGTGCTAACGGGCAATGGCAATGCCAGCAAATGTCAATTGGAAAAGGCGGTGCGCCACGTGCTAAAGCTTGCGGACCCTATTCGACCTTTTCACGCTTCCGACGCGCTGGGACTGGCGCTTATCGGCCTTTTCCGTCGGGGACGACGCGCGCCTTGAGTCTGAAGTCGGTATAGCGAAAGCAATTATGATCGGATATATTGAAGGTCGATTGCTAAAGAAGGAAGAAGAGCGGGTGCTGATCCTGGCCAACCAGCTGGGTTATGAGGTGCTCCTGCCGGCCGTCGTGATGGAGACCATTCAAAACAAAGCCATCGGCGACCCCCTGGAACTCTATATCTACTATCATCAGACGGAGCGCCAACCCAAACCTGTTTTAATCGGTTTCAATCTCGAGGTGGAAAAGGAGTTTTTTCAATATTTTATTTCAGTAGAAGATATCGGTCCCCTGAAGGCCGTCAAAGCAATGAATATCCCGGTCCGTGAAATTGCAAGGGCGATTGAAAACGGTGATACGACCGCTCTTCGGCGTCTGAAGGGGATCGGTAGCCGGACGGCTCAGAAGATCGTGGCGAGCCTTTCCGGGAAGATGGATAAATTTGCGTTGATACGGAAGGGTGATGCTCCCTCGACACCCCCTGCGGAAGATTTTACCCAGCTGGTGCTGGGCGTTCTCACCGGGCAGCTGGGGCACAGGAGCACCGATGCCAAGCGGATGATTGCCGCGGCGCTGAAACGCAACCCCGCCATCGGCACCCCCGAGGAGTTGTTTGACGAAATTTATCGTGGGGAAGAATTCGCATGAGCGACGATGTTCTATCCTACCATTCGGATCACAAGGGTATCTTGTCGGAGCGGGAAGCCTCCCAGGATCTAGAGCCCGAGATTCTCTCCCTGCGACCGGAGAACCTGGATGACTATGTGGGCCAGGAGCAGACGGTTGAGACCTTGCGGATTGCCATCGAAGCGGCCAAATTGCGGGGTGAACCCGTGGATCACGTTCTCTTTCATGGCCCTCCCGGATTGGGCAAAACAACACTGGCACACATTATCGCCAATGAAACCGGCGGCACCCTTACGGTGACCTCGGGACCGGCTCTCGAGAAAGGGGGGGACCTGATCGGGGTGCTCACCCATCTCGAAGACGGCGATATCCTCTTTATCGACGAAATCCATCGTACACCCAAATCCGTCGAAGAACTCCTCTACCCCGCCATGGAAGATTTCGCGATTGACTTCGTTTTCGACAAGGGCGTGCATGCGCGCAGCCATCGCTACCGCCTGCGACGGTTTTGCCTGGTGGGGGCCACCACCCGGGTGGGGTTGCTTTCGGCGCCGTTGCGGGACCGGTTCGGCCTTATGCGGAACCTGGATTTCTATGGACTTGACGACCTGGTGAAGATCACCCGGAGGTCGGCGGCTCTCCTGAACGCCCCCATCGAAGCGGATGCGGCCCAGGAACTGGCCCGCCGCTGCCGTGGTACCCCCCGGATTGCCAACCGTCTGTTGAAACGCGTGCGCGATTTCAGCCAGGTCCGCGCCGATGGACGAATCACCCTCGAGACCGTGGCCGCTGCGCTGACGCTCGAAGGGGTGGACGACCAGGGATTGACAAAACTGGACCGGCGTTATCTCAGGACGATTATCGATTTCTATCGTGGCGGTCCGGTGGGTATCGAAGCCCTGGCCGCCACCCTCCAAGAAGAGGCGGATACCTTGGTGGATGTGGTGGAACCCTATCTGCTCAAACTGGGCTATCTTATGCGCACCTCGTCGGGCCGCAAAGCGTCGGATGCAGCATACAAGCATTTAGGGGTCACCTATCAGCAGGGGCTGTTCCGCGAATGATCGGATGAGGGATGCTAACGTGCCCATAATTTCCCTTCTGACCGATTTCGGGGACCGCGATGAATACGTCGGGGTGCTGAAGGGCGTCATTCTAAGCCATGCCCCCAAGGCCGTGATCGTCGATGTCTGCCATCACATCTCCCCCCATGACATTCGGCAGGCCGCAGTCATGGTGGCCGCCGTTTTCCCTTATTTTCCAACGGGCACCCTGCACGTCGTCGTCGTCGATCCCGGGGTCGGAAGCGAACGCAATATCGTCTTGGCCCGGGCCCGGAAATGTGATTACCTATGCCCCGACAACGGCCTTTTGACCGAACTGATCCTCCAAGGGGTGTTCCATGCCGCCCGGCATGTGACGAATCAGGCCCTTTTTGCGGATACGGTGGGCGCCACCTTTCATGGACGGGACATCATGGCACCGGTGGCTGGTTATCTGGCCTCCGGCGGAGTACCCGAAAAACTTGGCCCGGCAAAGACTATCGACGAACTGATATGCCTCGATCCCATGTTGCCGCGATCCGACGGACAGGGAGGCCTTCAGGGGGCGGTCGTGACCGTCGATCGGTTTGGCAACATCATCACGAACATTGGCCGCGACCTATTGACATCGGCCGGGGAAGGTGATCTGGAACAGTTCTTGGTCATTGAGATCGGCACGGTACACCCTATGCCGCTGGTTTCTTCCTATTGGGCCGTGCCTGCAGGACAATTGCTGGCAACGATCGGCAGCCGCGGCACGCTTGAAATAGCGGTCAACCAGGGCAACGCCGCTGATAGGATGGGGGTTGCACCAGGCGCTTCGGTTCGTGTCGCCCGAAAGAAAGACCCTAATGACCCTATCCCGGGGATCGCCATGGGAACAGAGCCCGGGTCGGGGGCCTGATCAATATGAAGAAAAAAAGTACCATCGCTTCCAAAGTGGATAAAAGCTGGACCGTGCTGCTGGTCGACGGTCAGGGCCGAATCCGGCGGATACGCAATTTTCGGCGGAAATTGTGGCTGCTGATCGGGTTTAGTACGGGCGCGCTTGCCCTGGCGGGAATCATGGGAATTCTTTACGGCGGGATGCTTCATAAACAGCAAACGTTTTCTGATGAGGTCGATCGTCTGACGGGCCGAATCACCGCTCTTCAGCAGCAAAATGAATTGCTGAAAGTTCGTGCCGTTCGTCTGGAAGCCCAGGCGTCCGCCTCCGACAACGCGGCGGCCGCCAACAAGACTTCGAGCACATCCGCGCCTAAGCGCATGGAAACGCGGCCGAAGGCGACGCCCGTATCACAAGAAACCGCGTCCGTTTCGCCCAAGGCGCCGGCCGCAGCCGTCGATCCTCCGCCAGAAGCGGATGCGAACGCCGAAGCCACCGAAACGCAACCGGAGCCTCAGCCGCAAGTGGATGCCGAAGCTCTGAAGGTGGACTACCAGGCGGATACCGAAACCATTACGGCCCAGTTTGTGATCAAGAATATGGGTCCGGGGTCAGCCGGCGGACGGTCCGTCGTCGTGCTGCAAACGGAAGAGGGGCGCTCCCAGCTGCGGTTCACGCTGCCCAGCGTCCCTCTCAGGGAGGGCCGTCCGATCGGCAACCGGGGGCGGCGGTTTTCTATTTCGCGATTTATGACATTGAAGCTGGAGCGGCGCTTCGCCGAACCGGGAACACGCTTTGTGCGGGCCGTCGTATACGCCTATACGCTGGATGGGCGCCCCCTGCTCGACAAAGCTTTCGATGTCGACCTGGCTGTTCCCGAACAAAAAGCTCCGCCTGGAACCGCAGTGAAACCTTTGCCGACGGGGGCACCGCTGGGGCTTAGCTTGCCGGGGGCCGAAACCGAACCACCTGCAGGAGTTCAACCTTGAGCCGAAAGAAAGCGTTTCTGTCGATTATCGACGATGGGTTCTCTGTTGAGGGGACCGTTGAATTTAGTGGAGAGCTCCTGATTCGTGGTCGGGTGGGCGGCAAAGTCAAAGGGGATATCGTGACGATTGCCGAAGAAGGTATGGCGGATGCCGATATGAAGGTTCACCGACTGACCATCGGTGGCCGTTTCCAAGGTGACGTCCATGCCGACGAGGAATTGGTGGTTCTTGCCACCGGGCAGTGTGACGGCCGTGTCCAGTGCCGCAACCTGATTGTGCATGAAGGCGGCCGGCTGAATGCCGATGTCAGCCAGATAAGCCGCCCTGATACCTATCGCGAAAAGAAATTATCTCCGCCGGTCAAACCTGTCATCGACCTCTAAACGGATTTTGCCAGCACCCGCTCGACGCGAAATACGCCCGGCCTCACCCTTCCCCGTCAACCCGGTGATAGAAGATCGGCACCTGTAGCCGTGCGTTGCCCGTCTGGTGAGGGCCACAGGGGGATAGTGGACAGGTGCGGTTTTACTCTCAGTGAGTTCAATTTCCCGCCGCCTGCGGCGTCTCAGTTCGTTGGCCCGGGATCAACGCTGCCGCCGCCGGACCTTTCTCAAGTCGGTGATGCCGTCTCCCAAAGGAACTCGGCCGCAACAGGATAATGGTCCGATGGGTAACACTTCATCGGAGGGAATTGAATGACGCCGGCCCTTTGGAGGGTGAGGCCGCCCCGATAGAGAATCCAGTCGATGCAGGCGCGCCCCTGGCCGCCCTGGAAACCGTGAAATGTTCCGGGATAGGGGGGCGTCAGAACATTGCGGAACGTAAAGGGGACCTGTTTAGGAGGGGTTGGCGGACAGGTAAACGCCGCGTGGCAGGCGGAGTGCGGCGTGCAGTTGAAATCCCCACCCAGGACGACCGGCCGATCGACGGCCCAGGGCTGGATGTGCGCCCGGATGATTTTCGCGCTGGCGATCTGAACGGTTTCGCTAAAGTCCAGATGGGTTGTCGCGCAGACCAGCTCATGGCCACCGCAGCGGAAGCACCCCATTGTGCACTGCCGCGGCCAGCGGCTCTCCGCAAAGCGGCTGGGGATCGTCGGGGTGGGGCTGAGGAAAAAATGCTGCCGCCGATCGAGTCGCCACGGCGTCCGGAAGCAGATGATGTTGTTCTGCCAGAAGGGCGGTGCCGGGTGACGTCGGCCGATGACGTCATGGCCCGGCAGGCATTCGGCGATGAAGTCAATCTGAAAATCGTTGACTTCCTGAAACATCATGATGTCGTAGGTATGTTTCGCCAGGAAATCCCGTACTACCGGTCGGCGGTGCGCCCAGTCCTGGGCGCCGTCGTCGGCCAGGCCGAAGCGCAGATTCAGTGTCATGACGGAAAATCGGGTTGGCCGGCGGGGCATCATGACGGCGATTCGGTTTCGAACTGGCGAATCAACCCGGTCAGATCGGCCTGTACGGTGTGAAAATTGGCGAACGTGACATCGTTGAAGGAAAGATTCAGTGTTTCCCGGATCGTCTCGAAAATCTGCAGATAGTTGGCCAGAATGCGTGCCTGCCACGCCAGGCCAAGGCTTACCGCCACGGACGGGAGCCTATCCGCGGCGCCCTCGATTTCGATAAAATGGCCGAAGGGGAGGTGGTCCAGGCAGATTTCCACGGATGCCATTTCATATGTTTCACGACGCTTTTCGTAAACCTGGGCCCGGTGGAACCCGAGCGCTTCGAGGATCTGGTCGGTGGTAGCGAAATCGGATACCTCGATTTCCAGTTCGTCATAGGTTTTAAACTGCCGGCCGCCTGAGGGATCCGGCTTTTTGTAAGTCAGCAAATTGCGGCGATCGCGCCGCAGTCTTAGCAGGCACTGTCTGGCCAGCAGGGGGTCGCCTGTACGGTCATAGCGATAATTGGTTTCGAAAGCGTTGCCGGTGGGAAGGGCACCCGCCTGTCGCAGACGGTCGCGGAGGCGTTCGGGACTCGCCAAAAAAAATTTGACCTCGCATTCAAGCATGGGCCATGCTTTCGGTTTTGCTTTCAATCCTCAGAAATTTGATAAACGAGGTCGCTATAGGGGATTTTGCCAACAGTGTCAAACCAGCGCGTCGGGCCACCGCCCGCAGCGGGAACCCCCGTGACACCAGCGCTGACCATCCCCCATTGGAAAAAAAACTTGACATAGCCTGCATAATTCATTAATAGTCCCAGATTCTTTTAGCCACAGGAGTTGACGCCGTGAAGAAATACACAGTGAGTGCAAAAAATTCCGATAATCAGGGTAAGTGGTACGTCATCGATGCTGAAAACGCTGTCCTCGGGCGACTTGCCACAAGGGTAGCCACCCATCTGCGCGGAAAACACAATCCGTCCTTTACGCCCCATGTCGACACGGGGGATTGGGTGGTGGTGATCAACGCCGAAAAAGTCGTTCTGACAGGCCGCAAGTGGGATCAGAAATTTTACCACCGTCACAGCGGCTACATCGGAGGCCTTACATCGATAAGTGCCCGAAAACTAATGGAAAAACGCCCAGAGGACCTGATCCGCTTCGCCGTCAAGGGGATGCTGCCCAAAAACCGGCTGGGCCGAAAATTGGTTAAGAAGCTTAAGGTCTATGCGGGCGACGGACACCCCCATGCCGCGCAACAACCCGAAACGCTCACATTGAGCTAAAGGCCTGAGGCCAATCAAAACGCTATAGGGACGGAAAGAGACTATGGAAAATACCTTTTATGCCACGGGAAGGCGTAAGTCCGCCATCGCCAGAACATACATGAAGCCCGGAAGCGGTCAGATTACGGTCAATAACCGCCCCGTCGACGACTATTTCCAGGTGGAAACTGCCAAGATGGACCTCTACCAGCCACTGGTTCTCACCAACACACGGGATACCTATGACATTCACGTGCGGGTGGTGGGCGGCGGCATTTCGGGCCAAGCCGGTGCGATTCGGCACGGCATCACGCGGGCCCTCATTCTGGCCAATCCTGAATTCCGCGGTCCCCTCAAAAAGGCCGGTTTCGTCAAGCGGGATCCCCGTGTCAAAGAGCGTAAAAAATACGGGCAACGCGGTGCGCGCGCCCGCTTCCAATTCTCCAAACGCTAAACTTTCATTTTTTGCGGATTGTTTATCTGGGGGGTGGCCACACCCCCCTTTTTTTATTGAATTGCCGATCCCCAAACCCCGATCGGCGTGTAAACGGTTTCCCTTTCCGATCCTTTTCCCTTCTCAAATCCTGCACCCAAAGGGGAAATCCATCTCTGATATTTCCGCGATACCTATTTCCTGTAAAAATTGTATAACCTTCTTAAAATAATTAGATAATCAATAATAATTATAAATTTCCGAAAAATTATTATTGACAAGAATTTTCTTTCTTGACTAAAAGAGTCGGGAATTAACCCGATTATTATGGTCAAGAAAGCCTGCCGATGTTTTTAACCCAGCGAAATCAGTATGCCTTAAGGGCCATTGTGGAGCTTGCCAAGCGCGTGGGAGCAGGTCCGGTCAAGGTGTCTGAAATCGCAGCGGCCCAAGCAATCCCGCGTCGTTTCCTGGAGGTTATCTTGGGGCAGTTGAAAGGCAGCGGTCTGGTAACCGCCAAACGGGGCTACCACGGCGGGTATGTCCTGCTTGGCGAACCCAAAAACATTACGGTCGGCACGGTGATCCGGTTCCTGCAAGGGGAACCGGACCCCAAAGATTGTCAAAACTGTGTTTTCAAACTGCAGTGCCCGACCGACCCCGAGTGCGCTTTTGCCTCCTTGTGGAACCGGGTCAACGAGGCCGTATTCACGATTTTCGACGAGACGACAATTCAGGATCTGGTTGAAGACGAAAGGGTTGTCGAACCCTGAGGGCAGTTGGTTTCATTCACTGGTACATCGATAAGGATTCAGAACATGGAGAAAGGAAGAACGCTTCGACGATGGACAGGGGTTATCGCCGTGTCCGCCCTGCTATTGGTGTTCGGTGCCGCCGTATACGGAATCGAGCAGGCGGATGACAAGGAGACGATGCGACGCGCCGACCTTATCGTGATTGACACGATGCGCAGCTTCGGCCCATTGGAACGTCCCCCGGTGGTCTATCGGCATGACAAACACACGGAAACGCTGCAAAAACAAGGCAAAGACTGCGCAGCCTGCCACCTGAAGAATGACAAGCAGCAGCTTTCCCTCAAATATCAGCGACTTAAAGACGGGGACCGCGATACCACCATGCAGGTGTACCATGACAACTGCATCGCCTGTCATACCGAAATTCAGGCCAGTGGTGAAAAAAGCGGGCCCATTACCTGCGGCGAATGTCACGTCAAATCCCCTGATGTGATCTCTTCCTGGCAGCCCATCGGAATGGACAAATCGCTGCACTACCGCCATGTCAAGTCACAGGAACAGGGCAAGAAATGCGCTCAGTGCCATCACGAGTATGACAAGAAAACCGAGAAGCTGGTTTACGTGGAAGGCAAGGAAAGCGACTGCCGCTATTGTCATAAGGAGAAAACGGAAGACAAGGTGATGGCCTTTAGCCTGGCCGCCCATGAACAATGTATTGCCTGCCACCGGGAAACCCTGGCCAAGAAAAAAGAGGCCGGGCCCGTTGAGTGCGCAGGCTGCCACTCCGCCGAAAAACAGCTGGAAATTGCCGTGGTGGAAAACGTGCCGCGGATGAAACGCAACCAGCCCGACGTGGTCTTCGTCAAAACAGGTGCCAAGTCAAGCCTGACCCCTGAAGACGCCTTGCAGACCAAAGCGGTGCCATTCAACCATCGGGAGCACGAGATTTACAATGATACCTGTCGTGTCTGTCATCATGCCAGTCTATCCTCTTGTGCCGAATGCCATACGGTCAACGGCATCAAGGAAGGGAATTTCGTGCAGTTGCAGCAGGCCATGCACGAAGTACGCGCCGACGCCTCCTGCGTCGGATGCCATGCCCAACAGCAGGTCGATCAGAGTTGCGCGGGCTGCCATGCCTTCATCCGCAAGGGTCTTCGAAACGAAACGGACATCTGTCGTTCATGTCATATGGATGGCGCTCCCTCCGGTTCGGAGATTACCGGCAAGCCGGAAGAGGCCATGCGAGCAACCATGCTGCTCAATTCACGCCCGAAAGTCACCGGCACCCTGCCGATAGAAGACATTCCCGAAAAGGTCGTTCTCAACAAACTGGAAAAGAAATACCAGCCGGTGGAAATGCCCCACCGCAAAATGGTCCAGAGCCTGGTCAAACGCATCGGCGACAACAAGCTGGCGGCCTATTTCCATCAGAGCCCCGGCACGATCTGCCAGGGGTGCCACCACAACAGTCCTTTGTCCAAGAAACCGCCCCAGTGCGGCAGCTGCCACGGGAAGCCGTTCAACGACAAGGAACTGAATACTCCCGGTCTCTACGGCGCCTACCATATCCAGTGCATGGGCTGCCACCGTGAGATGGGCCTCGAGAAACCTGTCGGCTGTACGGAATGCCACAAGGAAAAGTAATCATTAACCGGCTGCAACTGCTTGAGGGAATATCATGGCTATTACGCGGAGAAAGTTTTTAGGATGGATGGGCGCAGCGGGCGTCGGGGTGACGGCAGGTAAATCCGCCCGGGCTGCAACGAACAAACATTTTACCGGCTATCCGGACAGCATGGCCGTCCTGCACGATATTGCGCGCTGCGTGGGCTGCCGTTCCTGCGAGGCGGCCTGTAACACGGTCAACCAGTTGCCCCCGCCGGAGACGTCATTCAAGGATCTGACGGTGCTGGATCGCAAGCGGCGGACCACGCCGGCCGAGTACACGGTGATCAACCGCTTCGACGAAGCGGGCGCGGCATCGAAACCGATCTATCGCAAGAATCAATGCAATCACTGCCTTGAACCGGCCTGTGCCTCGGCCTGTTTTGTCAAAGCCTTCACCAAGACGGAGGAAGGCGCGGTCGTCTACGATGCATCCGTGTGTGTCGGCTGCCGTTATTGCATGATCGCCTGCCCGTTTGAAATTCCTACCTACGAGTACGACAAGGCCCTGGCCCCGCGCATCATGAAATGCACCATGTGCCACCCCCGTGTACTGGAAGGCAAACTGCCGGGTTGCGTGGAATCATGCCCCACGGAGGCCCTGTCGTTCGGCAAACGCGAGGATATGCTGAAAATTGCGCGCGAACGGATCCTCAATTCCCCGGACACCTACATCGACCATATTTACGGCGAAAACGAAATGGGTGGGACGAGTTGGCTCTATATTTCCAACGTGCCCTTCAAAGACGTCGGCATGCGCGAGGACCTGGGCGTGACCCCGGCTCCGGCCCTGACCGCCGGTGCTTTGAGCGCTGTACCCATCGTGGTCGGTTTGTGGCCTGTCCTGCTTACGGGGATCTATGCCATCTCCCAACGCAAGGACAAGGTGGCCGAAGAAGAACAGGCCGCAGCCGTCGAGGTGGCCCGCGCTGCAACCAAGGAAGAAGCCGCGGCGGAACTGAAGAAAACGCTGGAAATGAAAGAGAAAGAAAAGGAAACCGCCGTCAACATGGCGGTCAAGAAGGCCCTGGAAGAGGCGGCCAAGGCTCAGGAGGAAGCCGCCCAGGCGGAAGAAGCAGCCCCTGGGACGCAAGACGATAAGGATGAGAAGCAAACGGAGGAGGATTCCTGATGTCCGATACCAAAACCGCAACAGGCGGCACCCTGTTGACTCCCTTTAACATCGTGGCCGGTCTGATCCTGCTGATGGGCGCGGTGATCACGGTGCTGCGGTTTACCAAGGGCCTGGCCACGGTCACCAATCTTTCCAACTATAATCCCTGGGGCCTGTGGATCGGCTTTGACCTCCTGGTCGGTGTGGCCCTCGCCGCTGGCGGGTTCGTAACGTCTGCAGCCTGTTATATCTTTGGCCTCAAACGCTACCATTCGGCCGTGCGGCCGGCGATCCTGACGGCCTTTCTGGGCTACGCCATGGTGGTGTTTGCCCTGAACTACGATGTCGGCCGTCCCTGGCGGCTGCCCTATCCATTTGTCGTTCAGCCGGGAACTACGTCACTGCTCTTCGAAGTGGGTGCCTGCGTGGCGTTGTACCTGACCGTGCTCTTCATCGAGTATACACCGGCGGCCCTGGAATGGCTCGGACTGAAACGGGCCCGCAACATCGTCGTCAAGCTGACGCTGCTGTTGACGATTTTCGGAGTGGTGCTGTCAACCCTCCATCAGTCTTCGTTGGGGGCGCTTTACCTTATCGCGCCTTCCAAACTGCACCCGCTTTGGTATTCAGGCTATCTGCCGGTCTACTTCTTTATCTCGGCGATTATCGCCGGTCTTTCGATGGTCATTTTCGAAAGCAGCTTGGCGCACAAACATTTCCACGACAAGATGGATGAAACCCATCTGGCGGAAGCCGACGGCGTGGCATTAGGATTCGGCAAGGCGGCCTCCTTTGTCCTTTTTGGCTATTTCGTGATCAAGGTGATCGGCCTGGCCGTGGATAACAACTGGCATTATCTGACCACCGGCTGGGGGATGTGGTATCTGGTGGAGATCATTGGTTTCGTTTTGCTGCCCTGTTATCTGTATGCGGTCGGGGCGAGGGACAAGAACATAAAACTCATACGTCGAACCTCGGGTCTGGCCGTTCTGGGGATTGTTCTCAATCGACTCAATATCTCCCTGATAGCCTTCAACTACCATCTGCCCAGCAGCGAGCGCTACGTTCCCCACTGGATGGAAATCGGCATTTCGGTTTTTGTGGTGACCGTCGGTATTCTGGCCTACCGGTTTATTGTGACCCATATGCCGATTTTCTACGAGCACCCCGACTACAAGGAAGAACATTGATTATCACCTGAGAGGACAACGTCATGGAAGGCCAAATTCTTACCCTGCAGGATTTCATGTACACCACCAAGAGTATAACGTATCTGGTCGTCATCGCCGCGTTGATTCTGTTTCCGATCTTCTGGCGGTTTTTGACCAGTCGTGATGATTAAATTTTCGTGGCCATCGGGTCGGCCATTACCCCGACGCGAACGGACTTAATCTTTTTTTGTTCAAGGAGTCACCCATGTACGCATTTGTCACCGGACCGCTGGCATGGCTGTCGTTTACCATTTTCATTGTCGGTATCATCGCCCGCATCATTTGGTACTTCCGGGGGCTGAGCTGGCAGCTGGATCGAGTCGCCTACAAAGACTATATGACGCATGGCATCAAAGGCGCCCTGCGTTCCATCTTCTTCTGGCTTGTTCCCTTCGGGACCCACAGCTGGCGTTTTTATCCGTTTTTTACGATCTGTGTCTTCACCTTTCATATCGGGTTGTTGTTCACGCCGCTGTTCATATACGGCCACAACGTGCTTTTGCAGGAACGCTGGGGTTTCAGCTTGTGGGCCATGCCGGAAGGCATGGCGGATTTCATGACGGTGGCGGTCATTGTCGCAGTGGTGTTCATCATCCTGCGCCGCAACGCGCTGCCCGAGGTCCGGATTATCACCAAACCCTATGACTATCTGGTGCTCGCCATTGCCGTGGCGCCGTTTGTCACCGGCCTGTTGGCGCATCACCAAGTGGGCAGCTACAACTTCTGGCTGATTGCCCATATTCTGGCGGGTGAGATTTTCCTGGTTGCGATACCTCTGACCAAATTGTCGCATTTCATTGGGTTCTTCCTGTCCCGCGCCCAGTTGGGCATGGATTACGGAATCAAACGTGGCGGGATGAAAGGCAAAGGTCTGGCCTGGTAAATGGCATCAACCCATTCGGTAAGGAACGAGCGTCATGCCTGAAGGAAAACTTTGCAATAAACAGACGGTCGATACGGAAGAGCAACTCCAGGCGCTTCTAAACGACAAAAGCGGCAAGCAATACTACGAAGAAATGAACCATCTGGACGTGGATGCCAAAGCGCTGTATGCCACGATCCAGAAGACCCTCAAATCCCGGCTGCGGACCTGGCTGGAAATCTGTGCCCACTGCGGGATGTGCGCCGACAGCTGCTTCTTCTACCTGGCCAACAAGAAAGATCCCACCCAGGTGCCTTCCTATAAGATCCAAGCGACCTTGGGGGAAATTGTGCGCCGCAAGGGCAATGTGGACAATGCCTTCATGCAGATGGTAATGGATACGGCATGGTCCAAGTGCACCTGCTGCAACCGCTGTGGCATGTACTGCCCCTTCGGTATCGATATGGGAATCATGTTCAGCTATCTGCGCGGTCTTTGTTTCTCCCAGGGATTTGTACCCTGGGAACTGAAGATCGGCTCCGGGATGCATCGCATCTACCGGGCGCAAATGAACGTGACCACGGAAGACTGGGTCGACACCTGCGAATGGATGGCCGAAGAGTACGAGGAGGACTGGCCCGGACTTAAAATACCCATCGATGTCAAGGATGCGGACATCATTTACACGGTGAACGCCCGGGAACCCAAGCACTACCCGGAAGATCTGGCGGAAGCGGCGATCCTGTTCCACTTGGCCGGGGAGAACTGGACGGTTCCCAGCGAGGGGTGGGAGGAGACCAGCCTGGCCATGTTTGCCGGCGACTGGGCGGCCTGCAAGATGCAGGTGGAAAGTGTCTACGATGCCATGAAGCGCCTCAATCCCAAGCGGATGGTGGTGACCGAGTGCGGCCACGCCTACCGCGCCACGGTGATTGAAGGCCCGTACTGGGCCGGCCGCAAAAATGGCCAGCCGCCGATCCCCAGTTTCCATTACGTGGAATGGGTGGCCGAAGCCTTGCGGACGGGCAAGATCAAGATCGATCCGGCCAAGAAGATCAAGGAGCCGGTGACATATCAGGATTCCTGCAATTATATCCGCAATGCCGGTCTCAGCGATGTGGCCCGGGAAATCATGAGCTATATCGCGGAGGATTTCCGCGAGATGAAGCCCAACAAGGAGCACAACTTCTGTTGCGGCGGCGGCGGCGGGCTGAACGGTATCGGCCGCTACCGGGAGCAGCGCAATGTCGGCCTCAAGGTTAAGCGCGATCAGATCCTGGCCACGGGGTGCAAACTGGTGATTGCCCCCTGCCACAACTGCTGGGATGCCATTCGCGACCTGGAAGAAGAATTCAAGATCGGCATCCGGTGGTCGTTCCTGAAACCGTTGTTGATTCACATGGCCATCGTACCGGACCATCTCAAGCCCGAGGAATAGGGGACGGACAGGCGTTCCGTCAGCGGAGCCCGATGAATACAGTGGCCCTTAAAAGAAATGGTACTTTATTCTGCGATGGCAAACCTGTGGCCGACGAGCCGCTCATGTGCCTTGGCATGCAGGTAACACTGGGAGAAGGGGTTCGCCTGCGAAGCGTTTTCCAGATGATCGAGAAATATCCGCTCCTGGCGCGCCTGAACCCGTTCCTTCGGACCTATATGGAGCAGTATCGCAAGGCGCCGGCGGACGGATGCACTTGTGACGACTTCGACGGCATCGTTTTCAGCAAAACCGTGGAGATGATCGGTTACCCGGGTGAACCGCGACTGGAAATTTACAGTTCACTGAAAGGGGAAGGGCACGATAGCCCCAGCGAAATCCGCAACTATGAACTTGAACACTTGCTGGATATGCCCCTGCAACTGGGCAAGCTCCGCCATATCGTGTTCGGCGATCGGGTGGAGGAGTTCGCCTTCGGGACGGTTTTCAACCTGTTTGAATTTATTGACGGCATCGTGTGGGAACTGAGTTTCCACGGTACCCTTCGGGCTTGTGCACTTAGGAGGTAAAAATGTTTGAGAAAATAATCTTCGCGACGACCGGAACGCCCACTTGTGACCATGCGGCCCACGTCGCTTTCGACCTGAAGAAGAAATACAATTCCGAACTGACCCTCTTCCATTCCATGGGAATGCCGCCCCGCGGCTTCAGCCAGTTCATCAAGGATTCCCGCACCGGTGAAAACGAGTACATGGACAATGATTACACCGATTGGATCAAGGAAGAGCTCAAGACCTATTATGCCAAGCAATTGGCCGAAGCGGGGGCTGTGGCGATCGAAACCTCGGCGGGGGAGTCCCATCGCGAGATTTTGCGTGCCGCGCGCAAATATGATGCCGATCTCATTGTGATGGGCGCCCATTCCCGGGAGGAAGAAGCCGGGGCGACCCGCTACCGCAGTGTTGTCGGCAGCACCATGCAACGGGTTGCCAAGGGCGCCAAATGCCCGGTGCTGATTGTCAGTCGGCCCTGCACGACCTGTCTGTGGTATTTCTCCAACATCATTTTCGGGACGGATTTCTCCAAAGCCTCCTACTCGGCCTTTTTGTTCGCCTACCAGTTGGCCAAAGAAATCGGTGCCAAGCTGCACCTCTTCCATGCCTTGGATATAAGCAGCATTCATTCCGGCAAAACGATTTCCCAAGATGAAATCGAAGCCATGATCGCCGAAGCCCGCCAGCGCATTGAAAAGACTTACGTATCGCAAATGGATGACTACGACAATTACGAGGTCGAGGTGTGGGAAGGCGTGCCCTATGTCGAAATTCTCAAGTTCGCACGGGAGCGCAACGCCGATCTGATCGTGATGTCCCATCATACCCGGGAAGTGGATCCTGAAGACGCCGTCCTGGGCAGTACGGTGGAGCAAGTGGTGCTGCGTGCGGCCTGCCCGGTGGCCAGCGTGAATCGACCGGACAAGGTTTCCTGAAGGACCCGCCCGCCGTCGATATGATACCGGCGGTCGGAGGCCATCGATAAAAAAGATCACCGGTTCCTGATGCGCCGGCAGGCGTGGAGGCTGATGGGAGAAAAAACGGTCCTCATAGTGGACGATGAAATGGACATGCGGCTTTTCCTGTCCACGCTGCTCGAAAGCCACGGCTACCGTCCGGTGACCCAACGAGACGGCAAGGACGGTATGGCCAGCGTCTGTGAGGATCGTCCGGACCTGATCATTCTCGACATCATGATGCCGGGCGACGGCGGTGTGGTCATGTACAGCCGGCTGAAAAGCGAAGCCGCCTATGCCGAAATCCCGGTCATCATGCTTTCCGCTGTGGCGGCGCCCTCTTTTCGCCACTTTCTGGCGATGCTGAACGCGCAAAGATCCCAACCTGTGCCGGAACCGGTCGCCTATTTGGAAAAACCGGTGGATCATGACCAGTTGCTGCAACTCGTTCAAGATACTATCGGATAAGGTGTTGGCACTTGGCATCCCTTAAGCCGGATTCCCGATCGTAAGCCTCCGGCACTCACCAACAGCCCTTTTTTATGTGCTTTTTCCGGGTCGGCCGCAGCTGTCCCCTGTTTCTGCGCTGACCACAAAGGGCCGGCGCTCTGCCGATGGATCTTCGCCGGGCAGATAAAATCGAGGAGATCTATGACCACCGATAATCGCATACTGGTGGTGGACGACGAAGAAGACCTGCGTGAAATTCTCAAGATTTACCTTGGGGAACTCGGCTATGTGGTGGAAACCGCTCCCAATGGCCAGGCCGGTCTGGAACGCTTTCGGGCGTGGCGGCCGCCCATTGTCATGACGGATATCAAGATGCCGGGCATGGACGGCATTGCGCTCCTGCAGCGCATCAAAGAGGAAGCGCCGGAAACCGAAGTCGTCATGATCACGGGGCATGGTGACATGGAACTCGCCGTCAAAAGCCTCAAGCTGGAAGCGACCGATTTCATCACCAAACCGATCAATGACGACGCCCTGGGGATTGCCCTGAAACGCTCCCATGAGCGTATCGACATGCGCCGCCAGATTAAGGACTATACCGAGAACCTGGAAACACTGGTGGCCGAGAAATCCTCCCAGGTCGTGGAACTCGAGCGGCTCACCGCGCTCGGCCAGGCGGTCGACTGCCTTTCAACTGCCTTTTTGGATATTGCCGGCGACGTCAAAGCGGGCATGGAGTTCTTCAACGAAGTGCCCTGTTTCGTTGCCCTCCACAATCGCCGACTGGAAGTGGTCTCCTGCAATCAGCTCTATCAGGAGCGATTGGGCGGCATGATCGGGCAGGGGAGTGATGCCATCTACGCCGGGCCGTTTGATTCACCGGCCGCCAGCCCGGTGGGTAAAACATTTGGGCAGCAGGCCCGGCAGCGCTGCCGTGAAGTGCTGCGCTACCGCGACGGCCGAACCTTTCCGGTGATGGTGCATACGGCGCCGATTCGCAACAGCCGCGGCGCGATCGAACTCGTCCTGGAGATCGTTGCCGACATTTCCGAGGTGACGCGGCTGCAAGCCGAATTGCGGACGACGCAGCAACGCTACCATCAGCTGTTTGAGGAAGTTCCCTGCTTCATCGTCGTATTGGACGAGACCTATCACATTACCGCAGCGAATCGCCTCTTCCGGGATGCGTTCGGCGATACGGCCGGACCCACTTGCCACCAGGCCTACCAACAGCGTCTGACACCCTGCAGCGACTGTCCGGTGGCACGAACCTTCCAGGACGGCCAGTCCCATCACAAAGAAATGGTGGTGCATGCCAAGACCGGGGAGCAGCTCAACGTATTGATCGGAACCGCACCGATCGTCAATGCGGCCGGCGAGATCACCCAAGTGATGGAAATGGCCACCAACATAACCCAGATGCGACAATTGCAGGATCGGCTCAGCGCTCTGGGTCTCATGGTCAGTTCGGTATCCCACGGCGTCAAAGGGGTCCTGACCGGGATGGATGCCGGTTTGTACCTGCTTAATTCCGGTCTGCAAAAGGAGGATATGGACCAGGTCACCGAAGGCTACGATATCATGAAATTGATGATCGAGCGCATTCGCAGCCTGGTCCTTGATGTGCTCTACTACGCCAAGGAAAGGGAATTATCGGTCGAGTCCCTGGATGCAAGAAGCTTTGTCAATGATGCGGCCTTTATCATCAGCCCGAAAGCCCGCAAACATCGGATCGATTTCCGTTGCCGGTTCGATGAACAGCTGGGCCGTTTCGAAGCGGATCCGGTGGCGTTGCGCTCGGCTCTCGTCAACATCCTGGAAAATGCTATCGAGGCCTGTCTTGAGGACAAGGGGAGCAGGTCGCACCAGATCGCCTTCAAGGCACGGGGGGACCAAGCGCAGATCGAACTGGAGATCTGGGACAACGGCGTCGGCATGACCGAAGAGACCCGCAAGAATCTTTTCAACCTCTTTTTTTCCTCCAAAGGCCATCAAGGCACCGGGCTGGGACTGTTCATTGCCAACAAGACCATCGAACAGCATGGCGGCCGTGTTCATGTGGTTTCAGAACCGGGGCAGGGGTCCTGCTTCAGCATCACGCTGCCCCGGTCATCTCCTGTGAAAGTGGATCCCTCCGAAACCCAGGGCACGGAAATGGCAGGGAGTGATCCGTGAGTGCCAAAGCGGGAGCCCGTTCCAGTCTGATCACCTCGCTTATCCTGGCCGTGGGCCTGACCTTGCTGGTCTGTATTGCCGCCTGGGCTTTTTTCAGCATCCGCTATCAGAAACAACGCCTGATCGGTGAGAAGGTGATCCTCACCGAACGGCTGAGCAACACCATCCGATTGGGCACCCACTATGCCATGATGCTCAATTCCGGTGAAGATATCGACCGCATTATCCGCAACATCAGCCGGCAGAAGGAGATCGCCTATATACGGATTTACAACAAGGAAGGTCTGGTGCGGTTTTCCAACCGGGAGACGGAGACCGGTCGACGCACTACCATCGACTCCGAGGCCTGTCGCATTTGCCATCAACAGGATCCGCCGCCCACCGAACTCCCCCTTGAAAGCCGGATCCGCATGCTTCCCGTCGACACCGACGGTCAGCGCATGATGGGGCTTATCAGCCCGATTCTGAACGAACCGGGCTGTACCGGCAGCTGCCACGTCCACTCACCGGAAACAAGCGTCTTGGGATTGCTGGATGTGGTGGTATCCCTCGATGGGACCGACCGCGAGATCGGCGTCGTCCAAAACGGCGTCATCGGTCTGGCCGTGCTCATTTTCCTTTTTACCTCGGTTCTGATCGGTCTTTTTATTTTGCGTTTCGTCAACCAGCCCATCAAGAAGCTGATTCATGAAACCCGCCGCATTGCGCAAGGCGATTATTCCCGTTCCATCGATGCGGAGGAGAGCTTCGAAATGGAACAACTGGCCGAGGCCATCAATGACATGGCCAAGCAGATCGAAAGCAAACAGGATGAACTCAACAAGCAGAAGGATCGTTACCGTCAGCTCTTCGAACAGGTGCCCTGCGCCATCACCGTTCAGGACCGCAACTACCGCCTGATCGAGTACAATCAGGAGTTCGAGGACACCTTTGCACCGAAGGAGGGGGATTTCTGCTATTACGCCTACAAGGGGCGGACCGAAAAATGCGAGAACTGCCCGGTGGAGAGAACCTTCCGGGACGGGGGAACCCATTACAGCGAAGAGGCCGGTTTGACCAAATCGGGCGAACCCGCGCATTGGATCGTACGCACCTCACCTATTCGCGACGAGGCCGGCGAAATCGTGGCCGCCATGGAGATGTGCCTTGATATCACCCACAGCCGGATTTTGGAAAAACAGCTGCAGGAGGCGGAAAAGAACTATTACGACATCTTCAACAACATTCCCAATCCGGTATTCGTACTCAACAAGGAGTCCCTGGAGATTGTGGACTGCAACCACAGTGTGGTGACCGTCTACGGCATGGAACCCGAGGAGTTGCTCTCTTCCAGTTTTCTGGATCTGTTTCTGGAGGAGGACAAGTCCAGTTACAGCGCCCGCATCCGTGGCGGCCGTGTGATCAATCAGGCCCGCCATCGCCATAAGGACGGCCGGACCATCTACGTCACCATCCGTGTTTCGCCCTCCAAATACCGCAATCAGGAGGTTTTGCTCGTCACCACCGGCGATATCACCAAACGTCTGGAAGCCGAACAGCAGCTGATCCAGGCCAGTAAAATGGCCACCCTGGGGGAAATGGCCTCCGGCGTGGCCCACGAACTGAACCAACCCCTGGCCGTTATCAAGACCGCCGGATCCATCCTCATGAAAAAACTCAGGCAAAGTGTCTTGTCCGCGGATGAAACCCTGATGAACGTATCCGCCAAAATCGACGCCAATGTGGATCGGGCCGCCAATATCATCGAACACATGCGCCAGTTCGCCCGCAAGTATGATACCCGCCTGGAGCCCACCCAGATCAACCAGGTCATCGAAAAAGCCTTCGAAATGTTCGACCAGCAATTCAAGGTCCGCGGCATTGAAACGGACTGGGCCCTGGACCCCCACCTGCCCGTCATCATGGCCGAACCCAATCGCCTCGAACAGGTTTTCGTCAACCTTTTCATCAATGCCCGGGATGCCATCGAGGGAAAAGGGGGTTTGCAAGTTGAGATGAAAAACGATAAAAGAGTGCGTATCGTGACGCGGTTGGAGAAGGCGGCGGTGCTTGTGGAGATTTGCGATACCGGCGTCGGTATTCCTCCCGCCATCGCGCAAAAGATCTTCGAGCCCTTTTTTACCACCAAGGAGGTCGGCAAAGGCACGGGACTGGGCCTCTCCATCAGTTACGGCATTGTCAGCGAACTGGGCGGAGAAATTTTTGTCAAACCCAGACCCGGCGGCGGGGCCTGCTTTGTCATGCGATTCCCCATCAAGGCCGGGAATAATGAAACACACGATTCTGCTGGTTGACGATGAACCCGATATCCGCGATGTTCTTGACATTTATCTTACCGATTTAGGCTACAGCGTCCATACGGCGGAAAACGGTGACGCCGCACTTCAGACCTTCCATCGTATCGTCCCATCGATCGTTCTCAGCGACATCAAGATGCCGGGCATGGACGGCATCGAACTCCTGCGCCGCATCAAGGCCGAAGCCCCGGCGACCGAAGTCATCATGATCACCGGACACGGCGACATGGCGCTCGCCATCGACAGCCTGAAATTGGAAGCGACGGATTTTATCACCAAACCCATCAATGACGACATGCTCGCGGTTGCGCTGCACCGGGCCGAGGAGCGCATCGAGATGCGGCAGCAACTCAAGGCCTATACCGAGAACCTGGAACAAATCGCGGAGGAGAAATCCCGCCAACTGCTGGAAGTCGAGAACCTGGCCGCCGTGGGCCGCGCCGCGTCGGAACTGGCCCACACGATAAAAAATATTTCCGGCGCCCTCAAAGGCGGCATCTATGTCATGCAGCGGGGCATCGAGGACGACAACCGCGATTATCTCATGCGCGGGTGGGGAATGGTCGAAGGCAATATCGACAAGATCAAAAATCTCGCCATGGACCTACTGGATTTCGGCAAATCCGGAAATTTGACCTTCCGGCGGGACACCCCCCTACGGCCCGTCAACGAGGCCCTGGAACTGTTGCGCCATCGCGCGGCGGAAAGCAACATTGCCCTCTCGGTGAATGCCGCCTCGGATTGGACACCCCTTCCCATCGATTCCGAGAGTCTGTACCGTTGTCTGATCAATCTGATTCAAAACGCGATCGAAGCCTTCGCGGAAGAATCCGCTCGGCAGGAGGGGCGTGAAATCGTAGTGGAGGCCCTGCCATCGGCTGAAGGCGGCGTGATTTACAAGGTCTGCGATAACGGACCCGGTATGGATGCCGAGACCCAGAAACAGATTTTCAAGGGGTTTTTCAGTACCAAAGGAACCCGCGGCACCGGGATAGGGCTGATGATGACCAAGCGGATCGTCGAGCGCCACGGTGGACGGATACAGCTGACCTCCGGCCGCGGCACCGGAACCTGTTTCACGATCCGGCTGCCCGGCCATCCGCCGGAGGGGCCTGATCGAGGCCCATCATGACGGCCTATTTCATCCGCCGCACGCTTCTCATTATTCCGACCTTTATTGGCATTACCCTGCTGGTATTCGCCATCACGCGTTTTGTGCCCGGCGGACCGATCGAGCGCATGATCGCCGAGGCCCAGCGCATGCAACTGGAAGGCGGCCGCGGTGGCGGGGGCGAGGCCGGCGTGCAGCGTCAGCCCCTTTCCGATGAACAGATCGAAATCCTGAAAAAGTATTACGGGTTCGATAAACCCCTGCTTACGAGCTATCTGACATGGTTGGCCAAGGTCGTCCGGGGCGATCTCGGCACGTCCACCCGCTACCAGGATCCGGTCTGGCAGATGATCCGTTCCAGGGTTCCGGTTTCGCTCTATTTCGGGGTCATTACGCTCGTCTTGACTTACGGCGTCTGCATCCCCCTGGGCATCGTCAAGGCGATTCGCCACAAGTCGACCTTCGACAACATCACCTCCATCATCGTTTTCATCGGCTATGCCATTCCCGGGTGGGTGATCGGGATTTATCTCCTGGTATGGCTGGCCGGCTGGTGGAATGTTTTCCCGCTGGGAAACCTGGTGAGCGAAAATTTTTATGAATTGTCGCTGGGGGGGAAGATCATCGACCTGGCCTGGCATTCCGTGCTGCCGGTGATCGCTTACGTGATCAGTGCCTTTGCGGGTATGACCTTCCTGATGAAAAATACCCTCATGGACAACCTGGCGGCCGACTACGTGCGCACCGCAATTGCCAAAGGATTGCCCTTCCGCCGGGCGGTTTTCGGACATGCCCTCCGCAACAGCCTGATCCCCATCGCCACCTCGTTCGGCCATACGATTTCCATTTTTTTAACAGGTTCGTTCCTGATTGAAAAAGTATTCAATATCGACGGGATGGGGCTTTTGGGCTACGAATCCTTGCTGGAGCGCGACTACCCGGTGGTGCTGGGGGTCCTGGTGATATCGTCGCTGCTGTTTCTGATCGGCAATATCCTGTCCGATATCTGTGTCGCCCTCGTGGATCCGAGGATCCAGTTCGATTAAAGACGGGGTTAGCGCGAGAAGGACGTATAGGAAGACACCATGCGATTGCGGCTCAACCCGCTGACGGTGAAAAAATTCCGCCGGTTTCAATCGATCCGACGCGGCTATGTTTCGCTGCTGGTGATGCTTCTCCTGATCCTGCTGTCGCTGGGCGCCGAGCTGCTCGTGAACAGCCGGGCGATAGTGGTGCATTATAACGGCACCTATTTCTGGCCAACCTACGGCAACCCGATTCCCGGGACCACGTTCAGCCTGGATTATCAGCATGAAACGAACTACCGGGAACTTGCCAGGCGGTTCGCCCGACAGGGCGGGAACAATTGGGTCCTGATGCCCCCGGTGCCCTATAATCCTTATGAAAATGATCTCCGGGACAACGCCCCTCCGCCTTCGCCGCCCTCATGGCGGGAGCACCATCTGTGCGGGACGGATTCTTCCGGGCGGGACGTTTTGGCGCGTCTGGTCTACGGGTTCCGGCTGGCGATCTTCTTTTCGCTGATATTGCTGGTGGCCACTTTTGTGACCGGGATCAGTATCGGCAGTGCCATGGGATATTTCGGAGGCCCTTTCGATCTTTTATTCCAGCGCCTGATCGAAATCTGGTCTTCCGTGCCGAGCTTATACATCATTATTATCATTGCGTCGGTGGTGATTCCCAACTTTTGGATTCTACTTTTCATCCTGTGGGCCTTCGGCTGGATGGGTACCACTTGGACCATGCGCACCGTGGCCTACAAGGAGCGGGCGCGGGATTATGTCATGGCAGCGCGGGCCCTGGGGGCATCGCACGCACGCATCATCTTTCGCCATATCTTGCCGAACACGGTGAGTGTCATCGTGTCCTACGTGCCTTTTCAAGTGGCGGGCGGCATCGTGGCGTTGGCCTCGCTTGACTTTCTGGGCTTCGGTTTGCCGCCGCCCGAACCCAGCTGGGGGGAGCTGCTCCAGCAGGGATGGGCCAACCTGAGTGCCTGGTGGCTTGCGGGATCGGTGGTGGCGGCCATGGTGTTGACCCTGGTGCTGGTGACCTTTATCGGCGAGGCGGTGCGCGAGGCTTTGGATCCGAAGCTGCATACCACCTACGAATAATCTGTTGGGCACCCCGGTCGGCCTTTTTCCGTCTCGTGGCGTCTAACTCAACAGGAATGAATTTACCCTCATGAACAGTTCGGCAATCCATCAATTGGGAAGACTGCTGATGGCAGGGGGGCTTGGTCTGGCCCTCCTTATCATCGGTTGCGACAGCGGGGTGGAGCGCCTGGAAGATCAGGCCGTGGACACGAAACCCTGTCAGACAGCGTCTCCCTATCGCCGGGAGAGGCTTCCGGCGGGTATCGAATGGTTGACCAACGACAGCGATCCGGTGTTCGCCTCACCGGAAGCGGTCCCGGGGGGTACCCTGCATGAGGCCCTGCTATCGTTTCCGTTGACATTCCGGGTGGTGGGGCCGGATTCCAACTCCAGTTTCCGGGGGGCCATCCTCGGCAACCAGCTAAGCCTGATCGGCATTCATCCCAACACGGAAAACATCATTCCCGAACTGGCCACGCATTGGGCCTTCGATCCGGACAAGAAGACCATGTATTTCAAACTGGATCCGGAGGCCCGCTGGTCCGACGGTCATCCCGTCACGGCGGATGACTTTGCCTATACGCTGGAGTTCATGCGCGCCAAGGACATCGTGGCGCCCTGGTACAACGATTATTACACCAAAGAGATCGACCGCGTCATCGTTTACGACGACCACACCCTGGCCGTGGTGGGCACCAAGGCTCAGCCGGATCTCTATCTTCGCATTCCCATCAGTCCGACCCCGCGCCATTTCTATTGCCGGCTGGGCGAAGATTTCGTGCAGCGCTACAACTGGAAGATCGCCCCCAATACGGGCCCCTACCAGATGACGGAATTTAAAAAGGGGCGCTATATCCTCTTCGAGCGCAAACCGGACTGGTGGGCCCGCAACCGCCGCTATTTCAAGTACCGCTATAACGTGGACCAAGTGCGTTACACCGTCATCCGGGATGTAAACCTCCAATGGGAATATTTCAAAAAGGCCCAACTGGACAGTTTCTCCCTTACCATGCCCAAATACTGGCACTTCAAGAGCCGGATGCCGGCCGTGGAAAAGGGCTACATCGAGCGCATGTGGTTCTTCAACGACACCCCCCGATCGGCCCAGGGCGCCTGGCTCAATCAGGACCGGGAGATTTTCAAGGATCAACGCCTGCGCTATGCCTTTGCCCACGCCCTGAACATCCAGCGGGTGATCGAAGCGGTTCTCTACAACGACTACTTCCGTCTGGAAGGCGCCTATGTGGGCTATGGGCGCTATTCCAACTCTACCATCAAGGCCCGGCGCTTCAACTTGCACAAGGTGGATCAGCTCATGCAGGATGCCGGCTGGCAGCGGGGACCGGACGGCATCTGGCAGCGCGACGGCCAGCGCTATTCCGTGGAGGTCACCTACAGCAGCGAGGAGCATACCCCCCGGCTGGTGGTGCTCAAGGAAGAAGCGCTCAAGGCCGGCATCGAGCTTCGCTTGCAGCGGCTCGATCCTGCGGCCCAGTACAAAAAAATAATGGAGAAGCGCCACGATGTGGGCTGGTTGGGGTGGAGCACCGGCATGCGTCCCCATTTCTGGGAATTCTGGGATTCGGCCAATGCCCATCGGCCCCAGACCAACAATGTCACCAACACCGATAATCCCGCGCTCGATGCCCTGATCGACCGTTACCGCAATTCACTGGAGGAGGAGGAACGCATCGCGCTGGCCTTGGAAATCGAGACCAAGGTGCACGACATCGGGGCCTTCGTACCGTCCTTCATGGTGCCCTATTTCCGCGAAGCTTACTGGCGCTGGTGGCGGTTTCCGACCCCTGCGGCCACCCGGGTTTCGGACAGTCTTTTCGATCCTTTCAGTAGTGGTACCGGCGGCTTGTTCTGGTTTGACCAAAATCGCTACCAGGAAACGCGTGAGGCCATGCGCCGTGGCCAGGCATTCGAACCGGTCACCCGGCGGGATGAGACCTATAAGTTAGGTTCCTGAGGGGGTGTCGTTTGAAAGACAAGCCGCCTTTTAGGGAGATGGACACTCTGTTTTGAAAGATGCCATTTTAAAAGTGGAGCACCTGACCGCTGCTTTCGATACAGAAAGCGGTCAGTTGAAGGCCGTGGACGATGTGAGTTTCAGCCTGCGCCGGGGAAAAAACCTGGGCATCGTAGGGGAATCAGGCTGCGGCAAAAGTGTCACCGCCCTGTCCATTATGCGGCTGCTGCCCAAACCGGCCGGTAAAATCCTCCAAGGACGAATCCTGTTCAAGGGTACCGACATCGTGAGCCTGCCGCCCGGTGATATGCATGCCATACGGGGCAACCAGATCGGCATGATTTTTCAGGAGCCCATGACGGCCCTCAACCCGGTTCATACCATCGGGCGCCAGGTGGGTGAAGTCTTTCGCCTGCATTTTGCGGAAATGACCGACCGTGCAATCCGCGCGGCGGTGCTGGAGATGCTCCAGAAGGTGGGTATCCCCGAACCTGCCAGACGGATGGGCGAATATCCCCATCAAATTTCAGGGGGTATGCGGCAGCGGGTCATGATTGCCATGGCACTGGCCTGCAAGCCGGATATTCTGATCGCCGATGAACCCACCACAGCCCTGGACGTGACCATTCAGGCCCAGATTTTAAGCTTGATCGGTCAACTCCAGGCGGAAACGGGCATGTCGGTGATTTTTATTACCCACGACTTGGGCGTCATCGCCGAGTTATGCCAGGACGTGGTGGTGATGTACGCCGGCCAGGTGGCGGAGACGGCGCCCATTCGGGAGCTTTTTTACAATCCACGCCACCCCTATACCCGGGGTCTCCTCAGGGCTATTCCCACCCTGGATTCACCCCACAAGCAGCCCCTGAACGTCATCACCGGGGTTGTGCCGTCCCTGGACGACCTGCCCCCCGGCTGCCGTTTCGGGAACCGCTGTCCTCATGCCGGTGCTGTTTGTGCCACGGCGCCGCCGCCTCTGAAGGATGTCGGCCCGGAGCACAAAGCCGCGTGTTATTTTGCGGACAAACTCGATCCCTGGGAAAGCCTGGCCGGGCGGAGCCAAAAGAGGTGACGGGAAGGCGTTCGCACAGGTCAATGGAAACAGAGAGAAGAACATGACCCAGCCGTTGCTGACGGTGGAAGATCTTAAAATGTATTTCCCGGTCTACGGCGGCGTGATGCGCCGCCGCGTCGCCCAGGTCTATGCCGTCGACGGCGTCTCTTTCGAGATCAATAGCGGGGAAACGCTGGGGCTTGTGGGCGAGTCCGGCTGCGGCAAGACCACGGTGGGACGCACGATCCTGCGGCTTTATCAGCCGACTGCCGGTGAGATCTTTTTTGACGGTCAAAATCTCATGGCCCTGGATCGGAGCGGCCTGCGAGCAGCTCGGCGGGACATGCAGATCATTTTCCAGGACCCTTTCGAATCCCTCAATGCCCGCCACACGATCCAGGAGATCCTGGAAGAGCCGTTTCGCATCCACCGCATCGGCACACCCGCCGAACGCCGGAAACGCATCGGCCGCCTGATCGAACGCGTTGGACTTTCGCCGAATACCCTGGGGCGGTTTCCGCACGAATTCAGCGGCGGCCAGCGCCAGCGGATCGGCATCGCACGGGCGATCGCCCTGGAACCCCGTCTGGTGGTTTGCGACGAGCCGGTGTCGGCGCTGGATGTTTCCATTCAATCACAGATTATCAATCTGTTGCTCGAATTACAGCGCGATATGAAGCTGACGTATCTCTTTATCGCCCACAACCTGTCGGTGGTGAAGCATATTTCCGATCACATTGCCGTGATGTATCTGGGACGTATTGTCGAATACGCCGACGCGGATACCTTGTACCGGGCCCCTGGGCACCCTTACACCCGCGCCCTTATTTCGGCTATCCCCATTCCGGATCCGGATAGTCGCAAGGACCAGCAGGTGCTGGCGGGCGATGTGCCATCCCCTATCAATCCCCCCAGCGGCTGCCACTTTCGGACCCGCTGTCCTTATGCTATCGAACGGTGCCGTGATGAAATCCCCAGGCTGCGTCCGGTACCCGGCGCCCCCAAAGGGAGGCACCTGGCGGCCTGCCATCGTTTGGAGGACATATGAGAGAAGGTGCTTCGTTCGAATAACCCTCCTGCGGGCATTCGGCGTGGCGCCGCAAACGATTGTTCAGCTGTACTGCGTCGCGCGAAGCACCCCCTGTCTCATCTTCCATTTCAAGCCCGGCTGCCTTTGCGATGCCATGGGTCACCAGGATCAAGATAGAATTCCTGCCAAAAGCATCGCCAGTGGGGGACGTTAGACCGTATGCGCTTGGCCCTTTTGCATGTCATCGAAGGAGCCGGCCACCATCGTACCGTTTGCGTTGGTCACAACCGTCCCCGTCACGCCCTTCGAGTGGATGGTTGTTCATATGATCCAACAAAACTATCAAAGGGTATAAAACTATAAAAATATATATAAAATTAGATAATTATGATTTTTATAATTTTAAATGGAAGTCAAACCAAGAAGTGAATTATTATTCATTCTTGATAAGCCTCCCGTAACTGGACCGTAAAATGGTTGCAAACTACATCTAAAAAATTAAAAATGATAGAAAGCATTTGAAAAATAAAAACAAATGGTATCAGTTAAAAACAGATCCAGACCTTTATTTTATCTTGACAGATGCGAACAAGATAGATAATTTTAGTGAATACCCATTCATAATGCATTTCTTAATTTAAGGTAGGGAGGTAAACATGGTGCGAAAAATCAGAAAGGCCGCGGTTATCGGTTCCGGCGTCATGGGCGGCGGTATTGCGGCGCTCCTAGCCAGCGCGGGCGTCGAGACGTTGATGCTGGACATCGTTCCCTTCGATTTGAGCGAGGAGGAAAAAAAGGATCCCAAGGCTCGCAACCGTATGGTCAAGACCGGGTATGACAACCTTCTGACCATCCAACCGGCGCTGTTGATGCAGAAAAAAGATATTCAGCAGATTTCCATCGGCAATTTAGAGGATGATTTCGACAAATTGGCCGCCTGCGACTGGATCGTCGAGGTGGTCGTTGAAAACCTGAAAGTCAAACAGGACCTCTTCAAGCGTATCGACGGCGTGCGCAAGCCTGGCAGCATCGTGTCCTCCAACACCTCCGGCATCCCGCTCAAGGCCATGTCCGAAGGGCTGAGCGACGATTTCCGCAAGCATTTCCTGGGAACTCACTTTTTCAATCCGGTGCGCTACATGCATCTGCTGGAAATTATCCCGGGCGAAGAAACCGATAAGGGCATTCTCGCCTTCATGGCGGACTTCGGTGAACGCATTCTTGGCAAAGGCATTGTCTGGGCCAAGGATACGCCCAATTTTGTGGGCAACCGTATCGGTGTCCAGGGCATGGTCAAATCCATGCAACTGATGGTGGAAGAGGGGTTGAGCATTCAGGAGGTGGATGCCCTGTTCGGACCGGCCATGGGGCGGCCCAAGACGGCCATGTTCAAGACCACCGACCTGGTCGGCTTGGATACCATGGGGCATGTGGCCCGCAACAGCTATGAGCTGATCGACGGATGAAGAGGAAAAGAAAGATTTCGTCCTGCCGGAATTTGTCGACCAGATGATCGAAAAGAAACTCCTGGGCAAGAAAACCCAGGCGCGGTTTCTACAAGACCGAATTGACGCCCGAGTGGAAAAAAATCCGCAAGGTGATCAACCCGGAGACCCTGGAATACGAAGACTGGCAGAAAGTTGATCTCCCCTGCCTGGCCGAAGCCAAAAAAGCGAAAACGCCTGCCGGAAAAAATGCGCGCCATCGTTTACGGGGAAGACAAAGGGGCGCGTTTTGCCTGGAAGGCCGTGGCCAGCCAACTGATTTATTCCGCCAACCGCATTCCGGAGATCTCCGACACCATCGTCGAAATCGACAATGCCATGAAGTGGGGCTACAATTTCGAGATGGGCCCCTTCGAGACCTGGGATGCCATCGGGGTCAAAGAATCCGTGGCCAAGATGGAAGCCGACGGCATGACCGTGCCGGACAAAGTCAAGGACATGCTGGCCGCCGGCGTGAAATCTTTTTATAAGACCGAAGACGGCAAGGTGTCCTTCTACGACTTCACTACCAAGGCATACAAGGAAGTCGTTGTCAGTGAAAGCAATATCTCCCTGGCGGCGCTCAAGGGCGCCGGCAAGCTGGTCAAAAGCTGTGCTTCCGCCTCCCTGATCGATCTGGGCGACGGTGTTTTCTGCTGTGAATTCCACACCAAGATGAACGCCCTGAATGCTGAAATTATCCAATTCATGAACGAAGCCATGGACTATGTGGATGAAAACGGCGTGGGGTTGGTGATCGGAAACCAGGCCGGCGGTATGCCCGGCGCCTTCTCGGCCGGTGCCGATCTGGTCCAGGTGGGGGAAGCCGCCAGAACAAACCGTTTGGGCGAGGTCGAAGAGATGATCAAAGCCCTGCACGCCGTCGTTCAAAGGGAGACCTTCAGCCCGTTTCCCGTGGTGGCCGCCCCATACGGACTGGCTCTGGGCGGCGGTTGCGAGGTCTGCCTGGCGGCCGACCGTATCGTGGCCCATGCCGAGCTCTATATGGGCCTGGTGGAAATCGGAGTCGGGCTCCTGCCCGGCGGCGGGGGATGTAAAAATCTCTGGAAAAAAGCGGTCACGTCGATTCCGGCCAACGTCAAGGATGTCGACCTTTCCAAATTCTTCATCCCGACCTTTATGAACATTGCGACGGCCAAGGTGTCCATGTCCGCGGCCCAAGCCCGGGCCAACGGATTCCTCGGACCGCAGGATCGCATCGTGTTCAACCGTGACCTGCTGATCGGCGAAGCCAAAAAGGAAGTGTTGCGCATGGCCGATGCCGGTTATGCGCCCCCGGCCAAGAAGAAGTTGAAAGTTCTGGGCGCCGCCGCGGAAGGCATGGTCAACGGCGAGATTTTCAACATGCAAAGCGCCGGCTATGTCAGCGAATATGACGCCTTTCTGGCGCGGCGGATTGCCACCGTGGTGGCCGGCGGCGATGTGCGGACGAACAGCGAAGTGGACGAAGACGTGATTCTCAACCTCGAGCGCGAAGCGTTCATCGACTTCCTGAAACAGGAAAAGACCCTGGCCCGCATCGAGCACATGCTCAAGACAGGCAAACCCCTGCGCAATTAATCCGGCAACCCGGACGTATCATCCAAGGAGGAATCAACCATGAGAGATGCCTATATCGTTACATCCCTGCGAACCCCTGGTTGCCGAAGAGGCAAGGGGGCGTTTAAAGATACCCGGCCCGATGACCTGTTGTCCTTTATCCTTAAATCGGTTGTTGACAAAACCGCCAACCTGACGCCGGACCAAGTGGACGATCTGATGATCGGCTGCTCGTTTCCCGAAGCGGAGCAAGGTTTGAACATCGGCCGCATCGCCGGCCAGATCGCCGGCTTCCCCGAGAGCGTCTCCGGGGCCACGGTCAACCGTTTCTGCTCTTCCGGTCTGGAAGCCATCGCCCTGGCATCCCTGCGTGTCATGGCCGGCTGGTCCGAGATCACCATCGGCGGCGGTGTGGAATCCATGACCTATGTCCCCATGGGCGGCAACCTGCCGCGCCCTCATCCTGAATATACCCGCCAGCAGGCCGACCTCTATGCCTCCATGGGCATAACGGCGGAAAACGTGGCCAACCGCTACGATGTTTCCCGCGAAGACCAGGACGCGTTTGCCTATCAGTCCCAGATGAAGGCGGTGGAAGCCCAGAAAAAGGGACTCTATACCGAAATCGTGCCCACGCCGGCGGCCAAATATGTCCTGACCGATCAGGGGACCTACCGCAAAGAGACCTTCTTGCAAGACTTTGACGATGGCGTCCGTGCCACCACGACGATGGAGGGGCTGGCCAAACTGCGTCCGGTCTTCGCCGTCAATGGTTCCGTCACGGCCGGGAACTCCTCCCAGACCACGGACGGCGCCGCCGCCGCCGTCATTATGAGCGCGGACAAAGTCAAAGAGCTCGGCCTGCAGCCGATTGCCAAGCTGAAGTATTACACCACGGTGGGCTGCGCGGCCGACGAAATGGGTGTGGGTCCGGCCTACGCCATTCCGAAACTGCTCAAGCTGGCCGGCATGGACATCAAAGACATCGGCCTTTTTGAGATCAATGAGGCCTTTGCCTCCCAGGCCCTTTACTGCATCCGGCAACTGGGACTGGAAAACGATATGGACAAGATCAATGTCAACGGCGGGGCGATCGCGCTCGGCCATCCCCTGGGATGCACCGGTGCCAAGCTTTGCGCGACCTTGCTGCGCAACATGAAGGAGCGCGGCGTGAAATACGGCGTGGAATCCATGTGTATCGGCGGCGGGATGGGCGCGGCCGCGTTGTTCGAACTGTGTGACTGATCTCGCGGATACCGTCGGATGGAGGGCCTCGTCCGGCGGTTCTAACGATCAACGGCGATAGGGGGCGTAGTAGATTAGGCGTTTCCTATCGCCGTTTGTTTTATGGCCGTGCCGGCCGGGATGATGCGATGCCGCGGGCGAGGTCTAATCGGGGTTATCGGTGGTTTCCGCGCCGGACGGCGTGCGTACGGTTTGATCGATGGTGTTGTACACCGTGCGAAATGTTTCCGGGAATCCGGCGGGCGAAACGCGTCCGGCCTCGATGAATTTCACAACCACTTCTTTAGCGGTCCGCAGAATCTGTTCATCAATGGATGCCATATCGGCAATCCCTCCCGTTTGGGGTTTATGGGATTATGTCCTAAATCATGAACGTCGACCCGCTGTCAAGGCGGATATCGTCGTCTCCCGGGATCGCTTGACGTAACCTCCCTTTTTATCAAAATCATTGAAATTTTGACGGGGCCGGTATAGAACTACCGCGAATTTCAACACACGAAGCTGGCGATAGGGCGCGATCAAAGTTCCCTTCCATCCGAGCAAACGACATTTTCATTGATAGGCGGTGGGGGCCTGGAGCAGCGCCGGGGAACAAAAAATGATGCTCAGAGGTTCCGTGAAACATTGTTTACAATGGAGTACGGTGATCGGGCTGGTCCTGATCTTATCCGGCTGTTTTTTTAATCTCAGTCAGGAAAAGGATTTCAAGAGCTGGTATTTCGGGGAGCCCGGAATGGCCGGCGCCTTAGGTGAAAAACGCTGCGATCCTTATGCCGACCGTATCCTCGGTGAACGCCATCCCTATTATCTGCATTTCAGGACGTTAGAGGTCTTCTACCAGCCCCAGGGGGGTATCCACTACCCCGAACGCAGCGCCGCGACGACACTAACCGGCCAAGGCGGCCAGGCGGCCTACGCCTGCGAAATAGTGGAGGAAGGGCGCGAAACCTTCAATTTCGACGCCGTCGATGCCGGTCTCGTGGACGTCATTATTCCCTACCGCAAAGCCACCGCCGTATCCGGCCAAGATGAAGCCCGCCAGCCTCCTTCCGGCTCCTATGCCAGCAGCGTGGCTTACAATGCCGGGATTGCCGCCGTCATGAAAGCGCCTGTTTACGTGGTGCACGATGTTTTGAAGACCTTATATATTCCGGTTGCCGGCACCTATTTCATGTTTAAATCCGACGACGCCGGAACGACCGTGCCGGTGGCGGAGGCGGGGGAGACGGCCACCGCCGATCAGGACACGAGCACTCCGACGCCGACCGCATCCACGACGGCATCGGATGAGCCCCGGTTTTCGGATGCGACCGCCGCGTCGGAGGAAGCTCTATCCGGGGGAGCTGACAGCGGAACCACGGCGGCGGAGAAAACTGAATTGGCGCCATCCAAGGCGGCAGCCGAAGCAGCGCCGGTTGAGCCTCTTGCCGAGGCGGCCGACGGCGCGCAAAGTGCGGATCAAGGTGCGGTCCGTGCGACGGATAACCAGGCTTCGCCTACCTCAACAGCGTCCACCGCAGTGCCGGAGACAGCCTCCCGGCCGGCGGCTGAAACACCGCTTCCCAAGAAAGCCTCGGCCAAAACCACGGCGGTGCCCGCACCCGCCATGGCGGAAGATGACGGCTCGCGCAATGATCCTGAAGCTGGCACGCCAGCTTCTGAGACGCCGACACCCACCGACGATACTGGGGAAGCGGTTTCAGCGGTTGACCGATCCGAACCGGCGGGGGAGGACGAGGGGGCGATCCAAACCGCGAAAATTCAGGAAGAGGACTTGGGGGCGGCGCCCGATGCTGGCGTTGCCGCCGAAGACAGTGGAATTCAAAACGCCGATCATGTCGCAGGCCAGGAGAAAACGCCGCAACCGGCCGGGGACGATCGTCTTCCCTCGACCGAATCGGCTGCCACAGCAGCGCCAGGGGCGCAAGCCGATTCGGCGCCCAGCGCGCCGCTGGAAATGGCCAGTATATCCGATAGCCGGAAATCGATACCGCCCGAAGCGCCGGTGCCGGTAGAGCTCGAAGAGGTCGATATTTCCAGAAGTAAGCTAAAAAAACAGGTGGCGTTCCTCGGGTTCGTCAGCCAGATGGCCACCGTCACCCCGGGCGTTAAAGACGCCTTCGAAGCCCGCTTGTGGCCGGCATTGCTGGATGAGTGCAGCCGCAACGTCCATTTGCTCCAGCAGGGGGATGCGCGCTTTCCCGAAAGCCTGACCCAGTTGCCCCGCGACCAGTTCGGACGTTTGAACAGCTTCGCCATGACGACCCTGGCCCGCTATAGCGGCATCAATGCCGTCGTGACGGGATCCATCATCGACGTTCGCCTGACCAACGAAATAGGTGGTGTCCTGTGGTACAAGGAGCCCAAGGGAACCTTGCGTGTGGCGATCCTGGTGGAGGTCTACGATGCGGAAACCGGCACTAAACTGCTTGATAAAACCCTGATTCACAAGATGGATGTGGACGAGCTGGAACCCGGCAGCGACGGCCGTCTGCGGGAAGAAGATATGGCAAAGTTGCGGATCGCTCTGGGGACGATTGCCGCCGATATGAGCGAATTGGTCTGTGAGGTTCTCGAGGACCAGCCCTGGCGGGGTTATGTCACCGGTATCGACGGATCCCGAATTACTCTTTCGGCCGGTGCGGATACCGGTCTTGTGCCCGGGAACATCTTGGCTGTCTATAACAGCCAAATTATCGAGGGCCTCAACAACCAGCAGTTTTTCCTTACCGGGGAGCGCGTCGGGCGCTTGCAGATCACGCGCGTTTATCCTGATCACAGTGAAGCACACCTGATTGAAGGGGGGCACCTGCAGGATTACAGCGTGGTATTGCCAGAAGGATAGCGGCCTTGGCGTAGAAATGAGGCCCGCTGCTCCGCAAGCATGCGCTCATACCCCTCGATGGCAGCCAGGGCGTCCTCCATGGTGCTCACCAGGGTGATCGTTTTACGGAACTGGCTGCTGCCATGCAGGCCCTTGACAAACCAGCCCAGACGACTGCGCATCATGAGGCAGGCTTGGCGCTCCCCCAGATAGGCAACGGAATCCCTGAGATAGCGTTTCATGGCCCTGAAGTGCTGGCCCAGGCTGGGCTCCTGGGGGTATCGGCCCTCCAGACGTGCCCGAATGGCCCCAAAAATAAAGGGGTTTCCGATTGCAGCCCGCCCCACCATAACGCCATCGCATCCTGTCTCGGAAATCATGCGCACAGCATCCTCCGCCTCCACAATATCTCCATTGCCAATGACGGGAATTTGCAGGCTGTTTTTGACGGCGGCAATCAGCGCCCAGTCCGAATGTCCCCGGAACCCTTGGGAAGCACTGCGCGGATGAACGGTCAGGGCATCCACGCCGCAGTCCTCCGCCAAGCGCGCCGTTTCCAGCGCCTGCCGTCCGGTCGCATCCCATCCGCTGCGGATTTTGATGGTCAGGGGCACCGTGATCGCCTTGCGCACGGCTTTCAGGAGCGCTTGCGCGCGGTCCGGTGTGCGCATCAGCGCCACTCCGGCACCGGTTCGGACGATCTTTTTGACGGCGCAGCCGAAGTTGATGTCGATCAGAGCAGCGCCGGAAGCTGCTGCCATGCGGGCGGCTTCGGCCGTTAGGGCCGGGTCGGCACCGAAAAGCTGGACGGCCAGCGGATATTCTTCAGGAACCGTTTGCAGCAGCTGGGCGGTTTTGCGCGATCCATAGACCAGCCCGTTAGCACTGACCATTTCGGAACAGACCAGACCACAGCCGGCTTCTTTGGCCAGAAGCCGCAGGGGAAGATTGGAGATCCCGGCCAAAGGGGCAAATACGAGATTGTTGGCCAAGCGCAGGGTGCTGATCTGCATGCGTTAGCGTCGCTTTTCTACCGGCTAGGCCGGTTCGGTGGTTGCGGGTTGGCATAGCAGAAACGGCAGTTGTGGTAGCAGGGCTGCCAGCGGTAGGAACCGATGTCTATGGCCGCATTGCAGGTGCATCCTGCCGCGCGGCGCTGCCCCGGGTCTTTCTTGACGGCCACTTCGGCACCGAAGAGACGGGCCAGCAGGGGGCCGGGGATACACGCCGCGGGGCGGATACCGGTGCCGGGCGGCAGGACCTCCAGAATCGTCTGCTCACAGCAAACTCCCAGCGATATTTCTCGTTCGCGCAGTTTTTCCGCCATCGTGATCAGGGTTTCACATTTGACGTCCAGCGGCGGATCCACCAATTCCAGCCCCTTTGCCGGGAGACGGATAAGGACCTTGCGATAGAGATCCACAAAGCTGGTGACACAGCGGCGGATGCCCAGAGCCGCAAGGGCGTCAGCGATGGTCTCCAGCGCATCGAGGTTATGGCGGATGGTCTCACAATGCGCGGTGCGGAAAAAGCAGATGGGGTCGAAACGCCAGGTGATGGTCCGGGGATCGTGGCGTTCGGCCAGCGCGGCCATCTGCCCCAGGCGTTCCTCCAGGGGCGGGACGTGGGGCTCCAAAACCGGGATGGCGGTGTTGATGGTGAAATTGAAAAACAGATGGTAGCCTTTGCGCTGCAAGCGCTGATCGAAACCGTTACGTAGAAAGGGACCGAAGTTTTTGGACCAGAAGACGATGCTGTGGACCTGATGGGGCCGTGCCGGTACCTGGCGGCGATGCTGGTTGTAAGGATTGAGGACCTCGAAAACGCCCATGGCGATACTGGCCATGAACCATTCCATATAAAAGGCTGGGATATCGGTGCGTCGCGAGGCCGATAAAATCGTTTTAGTGGGGGGCATGGCCTTCATTGCGCGGGGCGTTCCAGTGGAATTCTACTTCTTTTTCATGTCCGAGAGCGAGATGACCCGGCCACCCCCGGACGGCGGCGGCGAAGAAGGCGGCATGTCCGCTTGCGGCGCCTTGACGCTTTCCACCGGAGAAATCACTTTCTCCAGGCGCATGCGCTGGCTGTTCATGGTAAATTCTTGCCCGTCGATATAAATGTCCCTCAGAATCCAGGTGACCACCTGCGGAGGGATTTGCAGGAGAAGCAGCTTGACATGATACCAGTCCGGCTTGGCGTCCGGCAGAATTTCCTCGATGCGTGCAAATAACACGGGCTGGTCCTCGTGATGAATGAGGACGAGATCGTTTTCAACCGCCATGGACGGCACCTCCTCTTCACAATGTTTTCCTGGCTGCTTTCCCCAGAAGTCCGATACCCTACCTCTTTTCGGTAGTGTCTCCTGTTCGCCGCACTAAGCCACTAGATAATGAATTCCCCTGAAATGATCAAGTCCTGTCCTACGGAAGCGCGGTGCAAGGAATTTCCCAACCGGGACCCGCGTGGTTTGCCTATCCCGTGGGGATGATGGTATAATTACATTGTTTTATAGGGATGTTCGCCAACGGCAGAAATGGATCAAAGCAAAGGCGAACGTGCGGATGTTGCTTCAATTCCAGCTCACGGGAGATCGATCCTTATGTGGACCAGACGGTGCATGGCCTTGGTGCTCGGTGTATGGATGATGGTGTTCATTGTGGTGGCGGCGCCGCGGCCGGTTCAGGGTCAGACGGTCACCGACGCCAAGCCGGTAGTGACGATCAAGATCCGCGATATCGACCGCATGTTGCAAGATTTGGAATCCTTGATGTCGGCCAATACGGGCGCTAATCCATCCTCCCAGACAGCGATGATCAAAGCTATGTTGCAGGGCACGGATTGGATCGACCCCGCGCGCCTGGTTGTGGCAGGCATGTACTATGACGGCCAGATGTCATCCTGGTTGGTTTTCTTGCCTTTCCAGAAACCGAATGACGCCTTCCAGGGAACTTACGGCGCCATAGCCGGAGAGGACTACTACGTGATGCGATTTCCGCCGGCGCCCGACGCGCCCCTGCCGGATGCGCAGCGCGAGCATTTGCGGACGGCTTCCCAACGCGGCTCAGAGGCCAATATCGTTTTCGAGTTGGCGGCACACAATGCATTACTGCAATCCGAACCGCAAATCGAGGCGGCCCTCCAGAACATGGCCGCCGGTGCCGGTAACGCCGGCAGCGGGGAAGCCCCCCTGACACGCGAGGAGACCCACCGTTTGGTGCGCGATCTCATCGCGACCTTCAAACAGGTGGAAACCCTTCGTTGCGGCTTGAATATAGACCCCCAGAAGCTGATGCTGCTGCTGGACGTGCAGGCCGTTCCGGAGTCTTACCTGGCAGGGGTATTGACCGACCAGCAGGCGGACGAGCGTCTTGACGGCTATCGTCCGGATTATCCCATGCAGTTTCGTTCGCGGGCGTACAACGTGGCGGGGGCCATGCAGATGCTGGGAGCGACCTTTGGCCAATTTTATCAGAAAATGGGATTTGATTTTGACGAATTGGCCCAGATTGCCAAGGGGTTGACCGGCGAGATGGTCGGCGGCATGGACATGGACCAGGGCCAAATGCGTTTCGAGATGATTTATGCCCTGCACGATGCGGTGGATGGGAACGATTATCTGAACCAAATTTACCTGCCCTGGTTTGAAAAATACAATCAACGCATGGCCGCCATGATGGAGGAACAGACCGCTCAAACGGTAACGCCCCTGTACGAACGAATGCCGGATACCACTATTGCCGGCCGCAAGGTCATTGGGGTCCGGACCCGGTTCCCCGCCATGAATCCCGCCGGAGCTCAGATGCCGGCCATGGGCGCTCTGCAGGACTACCAAACGCGCATGACGTCGGTGGACGGCCTGGTTCTGATGGCCTCCAGCGACACGACGATAACGAAGATGATCTCCCAGGTCACCGGCTTGCAGAATAGCACGGCCCAAGGGCCCCTGGCTGAATTTTCCATGGATATGGGGGCCTACCTGCGCGGCCTGCAAAGTTTCATGCCGGATGCGGGGCAGACGGTCCCTATCCCGGAGGATATCGGAACGTTGACCATGCACGCCGAAATGCAGACCGGTACCCTGACCACCCGCACCCAGGTCGGTGTACAGGATCTTCAGCAGATGATCGGCCTTTTGGCGGTCCTTTCAACCCGCATGGCAGAGGCCCGGGCCGAAACGATGGCCGGAGAGATGAACCGTGAGACGCCAGCCGAAGCGCCTCCCGGGGAGAAGTCCTCGCAGGACATCAAAAACACCCCGGTTTATTGGATGGACCGCGGCGGTCTGTTGTCAGCTTACGGCAACTACAAAGCCGCCGCGCGCTGCTACCAAAAAGCGATCGATCTGGCGCCGGATAGGGCCGAGGCTTACTTCCAACTCGGGGTGGCCTATGGGGAAATGGGGCGGTTTGAGGCGGCCGTCAAGGCGATTTCCCGGGCCATCAATCGGGATCCGGCCAACGGCGCCTATTTTTACGGGCGGGGGCGGGTCTATCTCCTGGCCGGTGAAGAAGATCAGGCCATGAAAGATTTCATGGAAGCCGGTTTTCTGGGGGATGAAGACGCCCGGACCTATCTGAAGCACGCGGGTGTCGACTGGAACTGAACACCGGACCTGCCCAAACGGCGGGACCGCCGCGGCGGCCGACGGCAACGGCCGCCATCACCCCACGCGGCATTCGAGAGCGAGCCGCTGGATAAAGTCTTCCGGCCGGCGCAGCCACCACAGCTGCCCCAGGGGGATGGGACGGGTCAGGTCCGTGCGAAGACTGATGCGGCCGGGATGGCGACAAAAGGCCTCCAACGACTGCCAGACCGCCTGAATGTCGGGATCCTTTTCGTGCTGCCGCTGTACCTGCAACTGGTGCTGCAAAGCCTCACGAAAGGCTTCCGGCGATTGTTCCCGGGCACCGGCCGCCGCCTTCATGACCCGATCAAACAGGCCCTGATCCACATAGTCGCAGCGGAGCTCAATCAGTTCGACCACCGGCAGGACCATAAGCCAGTTGTAGGGTTTTGCCAGCGCCAGAGCAACCCCCTCGGCGTTGACCTTGGCAAGATGGGTGGATAGCAGCATTTCCCCCGCCTCGGCCAGTTTGAGCATCAGGTTGATGTCCCAGGCGTCCTGTGTGTCGCCGCGGCGTTCCCACTGGATATGCAGATCGCCACGCATTACGTGATAGCCCAGATCCTGCAGCCTTTTCCCAAACGGAACCAGAGGGTGGACGGAATTGACGGTGACCCCGTCCAAATCAGCGTCCAATATCCGGGGCAGCCGGTCGCCGGGGCGGAAGCGGCGAAGGTGAATCGAATCTACGGAGATGGGGGCGATGTCGTTGGCAAAGTCAAGAGTGGCGTCGCTGAGGCGGGCCTGGAGAGAAAAAAAGGGGATGCTGAGTCTGCTGTACCGTATCCCGGTGCAGCCGGGAATGGAGTGGGCCAGGTGATGCACATGCCGGCTGACACTCTGATAAAGGACCAGGCGATACAGACCGAAGACCAAGCCTACTGCCATGACGATGATCAGCAGCTTGGCTGGGGAAGCGAAGCGAGGGCGTGAAACGGCGGGCATGAAGGCGCTACTCCTTTTCGGCAGGAAGTGGGAGGCCCTATGGGGAGGTCGCGTCTGCGGCCTCCGGCGGGTATTCTTGGGGATCCAAAACGAAACCTTCCGAAGATTTGCCATCCACATAGAGTTGCAGGGGATAGGCGAGCTGGATGTGCCGCAGAAAGGCGGTATGCGTCAGGGAGGTCTGACGCGCCAGCCAGTCCCAGCGTAAGAACCCGTGGGTACTGTTCTGGAGGGTCAGATAGCAGATGCCGGAGGACGTCAGATTTTGAAAAAAGTGAGACCCCTGTGAGGGATCGGCCTGCAGCGCAGGGTGTGAAGTTTCGATGATGGCACCGACTCCCGATATATCCTGCCAGGTGACCGGTATGCCCAGCCAGCGGTCGGCCGAACCCCATCGTCCCGGCCCGATCAGGAAATAGCGTTTTTGCTGCTGCTGCAATTCGATATTGAGACGGCCGATTTCTGCGGCAATATCGATCGTGCGGGCGGGATCGAAAGTTTCCGGATCCACTAAAACGATGTCCGCCATGTCGGTATACAGGCCGTTGCCTAAGGCCATTCGTGAATAGCAGACGGCGCGCGCTTTCTGGGACTCGGACAGCATCGGGCGGGCCTGCAAATCGAATTGCGGCATGGGGCGAATTTGCAGCAGGTGAAATTCATCCGGTGTATCGGTATTACGGGTCAGGTTTACGCCGAATTCGATTTCAACCGGTCCGCCCATGCCGTCCTGGCAAGCCGCCAGGAGGTCGACCAAGATGTCCGCCAAGGGGAAACGGCGGTGCTTGAGAAGCGGCGCGAAGGTGAGAACCGGATAGCCCTGAGTTGTCAGGGAGTCCCGAATCCGGTTTTCGGCGGGGATATAGGTGCTGCACATGGCTTCGATGGGCGCATGGCTGCGGCAGTCGTCTATATTCCGGCGCACGAGTAGGGCGCGGGTGTCCGCATCCACCTGACGGCGGGCGGTTTGCATGTCGATGGCATAAAAAGACCGCTGGGCGTTTTTGAGGATGTCATCGACCGTGGAGAACTGGGGCAGCAGCTCCGGATGGGGCGGGGAGAATCGCAGGGCACGGCGTTTGATTTCTTCCGAGGGGGAAAAGCCGAGACAGATCAGGGCGATGCCTTCCTCGGCCTTCATGCGACTGACCGGATAAAAATTGAAGGAGCTGGCCTGTCCGGTAATGGACGGATAGAACAGGCCGTTATGCTCGGCACCGGTCAGCTTTTGGGCCAGTACGGCCATTTTCTCCTGTTCGATGCGATGACCGGTGCTGCGGGCGTAGTTGCGGGCACGCTTGAGGTAGGTCGACGCGTAAACCAGCTTTACGGCGCGCACCATCTGACGGCGGCGCACTTCGATGTCGGGATGACAGTTCGGCAGGATGAGCGTGTTGTAAAGACCGCTAAAGGGTTGGTGCTGGGCATCCTCCAGCAGGCTGGAGGAGCGCACGGCCAGAGGGTGCTGGGCCTGCTCGAGAAAGAGACTGATGGCATTTTCGATGCCATCGGGCAAGTGGCTTTTAAGAAAGACATCGATGATATGGGCGTCACCCTGATCGCACGAGGCGATGTCCCGCAGCTGGTTCTGATCGATGAAGGTGTCGAACTCTTCCGTGGAGATGACGATCGTTTTGGGTACCTCAATGGTCACTGTGGGGTAGCGTTCGTCCAGATGCCCCAGGGCTCGGATTTGACTGGCCATGAACGCCAGTCCGCGGGCCTTGCCCCCTAAAGACCCCCGGCCGACTTTGACGAAGTCAGCTTCAGGATCGTAGTGGTCGGGATCGAAATCGGTAACGACACCACGTTGCCGCCCCCGGCGGCGCTCCTTCAAACAATCCACTAAGTATTGCTTCAATTCTTCGGTGGTGGAAAAATCAGACACTTTGACCGGTCGCAGGCGGTAGGCCAGAAAAATTTCCGAGCGGGCCATGAGCCAGCCGGAAAAATGATTGCGTCGGGCATGATAGAGAATCGATTCCTGGGGGATGTCGGGCAGAATGGCTTCCAGCTGCCGAAGATTGGCGGCCCGCCCGACCTCGTGGCCGTCCGGCAGGCGAAATACGAAATCACCGAATCCCAGGTTTTCCTGAAAAAATCGCCGGATCTCCTCGTGCAGGATGGGCGAGTTCTTGTTCAGGAAAACGGCTGGAATGTTGGATGCTCTTTCCCGGTTGGACTCCTCGGAACTGAAGTTCAAGAGGGGCACATCGGGGGTTTCGTCTTTAATCAGCCGCAACAGGGCGTAGCCGGCATCCGGATCGAGCCGGCCTTTGCGCAAAAACCGCACATCCGAAAGGACGCCCAGCAGATAGGGCTGGAAGGTGCGGTAAAGCTCAAGCGCCTTTTCATAGGTGCTGGCCATGAGAATTTTGGGGCGGGCCCGCATCCGGAAAAAACGATGTTCCTCGTTGAGGGATTCTTCCATGACCGCCTGGGTTTGGGAGACGATTTCTTTATACAGCAGGGGCAGCAGGGAAGAAACATACAGCGGCGAGTCCTCCACCATGATGATGACGCGCACCCAGGCCCGTTCCGTATCGTAGGCCACGTTCATGGCGTCTTCAACGTTCTTGATGATGGCCAGGAGAAGATCGGCGTTGCCGCTCCAGATGAAAACGCGGTTGATGCAGTCCTCGTTGAAACATTGGGGATCGAGACGCATCCAGTTGGGGTCGGGGGTCAGCAGGAAGACGGGTATCCGGCGGTGGTCTTTTTTAATTCGGCGTCCGAGTTCGTGGGCCGGCAGATCACCAATGCGGGGCATGGTGATGACCATGTCAAAGGGTTTGCGGGACAATTCCTCCAGGGCCTGCCGCGCGGTGGAGACCCAGGTCAGATGGGGCGGTCGCGACAGGTTGAGGCCGCGATATTCCTGGATTATGCGCTGGGCCAGGCGTCCCTCTTCCTCCATGATAAAGGCTTCATAGGGGCTGGACACCAGCAGGATATGATTGACCTTGCGCGCCATCAGCTCGTGGAAGACTTTGAACGACAGATCAAAGACATCCCGCTGGCGGTGGGCAGGAAAAGGCGACGGCGTCATGGTTCTGATTCCGGTCATCGTCAAACGGAAGCGGCAGGGGCCAAGGCCCGTTCCGCACCGACATGCTTGTGGGGTTGTATACCCGATTCGAACGGATCTCACAAGAGACCCGTCGGAGGGGCTTTCCTCGGGCGGTGTTTCGAGAGGCGGCCTCGGCAGGCCGTGAAAAGGGTCAGGAAGCCGAACGGAAACGATCCCCCTGCCGGCTGCCGCGCTGCCGAAAAATATGCTGGATGCGTTCGAGGGTCTCGCGTTTGCGAAGCGCCCAGCCCGGCGCCACCAGTTCGTCGGGGTGGGGGTCTCCGGTAACGCGCTGGATGACGGTTTCCGGCGGAAGACGTTCGATAAAATCACACACCAGAGCGGCATATTCCTCCTGCTGGAGGCAATGGACCCGGCCTTGCCGATAGCGCTTTTCCAAAGGCGTATCCCGAATGACGTAAAGCAGATGGAGTTTGACGCCGTCTATTTGCCGCTCCGCCAGGAAGCGGGCGGTGGCCAGCATATCCCGGCGGGTTTCACCGGGTAGCCCCAGGATGACATGGGCGCAGACCGGCAGCCCCTTTTGACGGGTCCGGCGCAGAGCGTCGCTGAAGCAGGCGGTGTCGTGTCCGCGGTTGATCCGTTGCAACGTCCGGTCGCAGGCGGATTGCAGCCCGTATTCCAGCCAGACCAGATAATGCTTGCCATAATCCGCCAGCAGGTCCAGGACGTCATCGCCCACACAATCCGGGCGGGTTCCGATGGCCAGCCCGACCACATCTTTCACCGCGAGGGCCTCCTCGTAGAGGCGCGCCAGTTTCCCGACCGGGCCGTTGGTGTTGCTGAAGGATTGAAAGTAGGCGATAAACTTGTGCGCTTTGAATCGCCGGGCAACAGCGATTTTACTCTGCTCCAGCTGCTCGCGGATCGACAGCCCCCTGTTAAACGCGCCCGTTCCGGATCCCCGCGCATTGCAATAGATGCAGCCGGCCGTGGACAGGGTCCCGTCCCGGTTAGGGCAGGTCAGGCCCGCATCCACCGTGAGCTTGTGGACGCGCTGACCGAACCGTTCCCGGAAATAGCGGTTGAGATCACGATAGGGGGATTCCATGGTTCATCGGCCCGTTCTTGACCTGGTCGCCCTGGCGATACTATATCACAGCCAAATATTCTTGCCGGGAGGCGTTCACCCGGCGGCACGACATTGTGTCATAGCCCGGGAAATGGATTAAATCAAAATGAAATCCTTTTTGCGAACTTATGATATCGTCGTCATCGGTGCGGGGCATGCCGGTTGTGAAGCGGCACTGGCGGCGGCCCGCATGGGATGCCGGGTGCTATTGGCGGTCATCGATCTGGACAAGGTGGCGGCCATGCCTTGCAGCCCCTCCATCGGCGGGATGGCCAAAGGGCAACTGGTCAAGGAGATCGACGCTCTGGGCGGCCAAATGGCCCGCATCACCGACCAGACGGCCATTCAATACCGCACCCTGAATACCAAAAAAGGACCGGCGGTCCATTCCACCCGCACCCAAAACGACAAGTCACGCTACCACACGGCCATGAAACGGGTATTGGAGAACACTCCCGGACTGGACCTCAAACAGGCCATGGTCGAGCAACTGCTGGTGGAGGACGACCGGGTGGTGGGCGTGGTCGATCATACCGGATTCAGCCACGGCTGCCGGGCGATCATCCTGGCAACCGGAACGTTTTTCAGCGGCCTGGTCCACATCGGGGATCGCTCCATCAAGGCCGGGCGAGCCGGGGAATTTGCCAGCTATGCCCTGCCTGCCAATCTGCGGGAATTAGGCTTTGCCATGGGCCGCATGAAAACCGGCACACCACCCCGTCTGCATCGGGCAACGATCGATTTTTCACGGTTTGAATGCCAGAAATTGCAGGAGGACCGGCGTCCCTTCTCCTTTTTCACCGACCATATCCCCCTGCCTCAACAGCCCAGCTATATCGGCTACACCAGCTTGCGTGCGCACGACGTCGTTCGACGGAACCTTAACCTTTCCGCCCTTTACAGCGGTATTATCAAGGGCGTCGCCGCCCGCTACTGTCCATCTTTCGAAGATAAGATCGTGCGGTTTCCCGACAAAGACCGCCACCAGATCATCCTGGAACCCGAGGGGTTGGAAACCGAGGAGATTTACGCCAGCGGTCTGGGAAACAGCCTGCCCGTCGAGATTCAATTGGCCTTTGTGCATGCGGTGGACGGTCTACAGGAGGCCGAAATCATGCGCCCGGCCTACGCCATCGAATATGATTACATCAATCCCCTGCAACTCAAGCCGACCCTGGAAACCAAGCGGATTGCCGGACTCTATATGGCCGGTCAAATCAACGGCACCTCCGGTTATGAGGAAGCCGCCGCCCAGGGGCTGTGGGCGGGCATCAACGCGGCCTGCCGCCTCCAGGGGCGGCCGCCATTTGTGCTGGATCGTTCCCAGGCCTACATGGCGGTGCTGGTCGACGATCTGGTGACCCGCGGGACCAGGGAACCTTATCGGATGTTTACCTCCCGCGCCGAATATCGACTCATCTTACGCGAAGACAACGCCGATTTGCGGCTAATGGAAGTCGGTCACGAACTCGGCTTGATCGATCAGGATACGGTCAGGGACGTTGTCGAGCGACGCCGGGCCATCCAGGAAGAAATCCGCCGCCTGAAACGGACCGTGGTCAAACCTCTCGCAGCCGTCAATGCCTATCTCGAAGAAAAGGGGACCCGGCCTTTGGGCAGCGGGGTCGCCCTTGATCAATTGCTGAAGCGCGCCGAATTGGCCTACGACGCCGTCGAAACGCTGGCCCCACTGCCGGACCCCTTGCCCACGGCCGTTAAACGCCAGGTGGAGATCGAGGTCAAATACGAGGGGTATATCCAGCGCCAGATGAAGGAAGCTGAAAAACTCAAAGATATGGAAAAAGTTCGCATTCCCGATCGTTTCGATTTTCAAAAGGTGCATGGATTGTCTAACGAGCTTAAAGACAAACTGTCCGCTATTCACCCGACGACCATCGGTCAGGCCTCCCGCATCGAAGGGATGACCCCGGCCGCTCTGACGGCCCTGATGGTGACCTTGCGGGCTTTGGCCCAGACGTCGCCGCGCCAGACACCATCCCGGTGAACACCTCCATGGCCTCCTCCTGAAATGTTTGAAGCATACGCCCGGCCAGGCGCCCGGATCGCTTCCATGCGGTGTATTTTTCGATGATGCGGAAAGCCATTGACATAAGTAAATATTGTAATATTTTAAACAGTTATCATATATTATCCCTTATCAATTTTTGGGACGGTCTCAAGCCGTAAGATTATCCCGGCCTGCCGCCAGGGCCAACAGTCGTCACCCCCTGGCCGGCTTCGACAAACGCGGCTATCGGCCGGTGAACAACAAGACTGCCGACAATCCCCATTAATTCGCCCGGGGATAGAAAGGAAGCGAATGGCTGACAAGGATTACTATGCCGTTTTAGGCGTTGCGAAAACCGCATCCGATGAAGAGATCAAGAAAGCCTACCGCCGCATGGCCATGAAATATCACCCCGACCATACCAAGGGGGATCCTGAGGCGGAGGAGAAGTTTAAACAGATCAGCGAAGCCTATGCGGTTCTCAGCGACAAGGAGAAACGCCACCAATATGACCGCTTCGGATCGGAAGGGTTCCGCCAGCAGTATTCCCAAGAGGACATTTTCCGGAATTTCGACTTCGGCGATGTATTCCGCGAGTTCGGTTTTGGCGGCGGCTTTAAGACCGGACAGCAGGGGGGAGTGCGATTTTCTTTCGGGCGGGGAGAGTCGCCTTTTGATTTTGGCGGTGGCGGACGGCGGCCTGTCAAGGGCAACGATCTCGAATATGAGCTTGCCTTGACACTCCAGGAAGTGGCCACGGGAACCAGCAAGACGTTGGATTTCCAACATGAAGGGAAATCCGATCGTTTAACCATTAAAATCCCCAAAGGCATGATTGCCGGGAAGAAATTGCGTTTGGCCGGAAAAGGGGCCCCTAGCCCGATGGGCGGCGCACCCGGCGATTTGTATATTCGATCCCGCGTATTGCCCGACAGCCGTTTTAGCGCCGAGGGTCATGACGTGTTTGTCTATCGTGATGTAAAATTGACGGAGGCGGTCTTGGGCACCACACTGTCCGTCCCGACGCTGGAGGGAAAAGCAATGAACGTCAAGATCCCTCCGGGGACACGGCATGGAACCCGCATGCGGCTTGCCGGCCACGGCCTGCCATACATGCGCAAAGACAGGCGCGGTGATCTGTTCGTAGTCGTGCAGGTGAAGTTGCCGAAGGAATTATCCCCCGAGCAACAGGAATTGTTTGAAAAGTTGGCCGCTACAGGCCTGTAACCAATCAAATTCATTGACAACTCCAATATTTTCGAATACGAATAATCGAGTAAACCTTTTGTTTTAATGCAAAAAATCGCTTGCTCGGAGATTCCGCCGCATCGTGGTTGCCAACGGTTGCGGCATGCCAGCATCATTTTTCACGCTGGAGGAACTCTAAGCGCTGGCGCTTTAGGTACGCGATGGATCAGCACGATGACGATGATGATCCCATGCTGTATGTCCGATACATCCATTGACGGATAAGGCGCGTCGCTGCCAGATCCCCCATTTCGCACGGCCGGGATTACAGCGGTCGTGGAGGGTCATACCGGCATGTGGTCGAGCGTCTTGTTGATAAAACATTATGTCTGAATTTATTCCGGTACTCACGAAAGAAGAGATTGAGACCCAGGTTCGTCGTATCGCCCACCTCATCTCAGCCGATTATAAGGACCGTGAATTGATCCTCATCGGTATTTTAAAAGGCGCGTTTATTTTCCTGTCCGATTTGATCCGTCAGTTATCCATCCCTGTGAAAGTCGATTTTATGTGTGCCTCGAGTTATGGAGACCAAACGGCCTCTTCAGGGCGGATTAAATTGACCAAAGACGTGGAAATCGAAATAAACAACAAAGATGTTCTGATTGTCGAAGATATCGTGGATACGGGGCTGACCCTGTCCTATCTGGTGGAGTACCTGAAATCTTCCGGGGCGGCTTCGGTCCGTATCTGTGCCTTGATTGACAAACGGGAAAGACGGGAAACCGACGTGACGGTGGACTATGCCTGCCATACGGTTAGTAAAGGGTTTCTCGTGGGTTACGGGCTCGATTATGCTGAGTTTTATCGCAACCTGCCGGAAGTCTATCACTTGAAATTATAACCGTTGGGGTGTGTCATGATTCTTACCTGCCAGAAATGCAGTACCAGTTTCAATTTGGATGAAACGTTACTGAAGGCGACCGGTTCAAAGGTGCGCTGCTCCCTGTGCCAGAATATCTGGGTGGCGTTTCCTCCGGAGACTTCGGCCAAGGGCCGCCTTGAGCTTGATGACGATGGCCCGGGAACTGGAGCGGCAGGTCTTGCAGCTGCCGGGGCTTCTCTGGGGTCGGTTTCAGCAAGTTTGATGGAAGATGGCGTCCAAGAAACAGAACAGCCCGAAGCGGCGCCGCCGGAGCTCAAATTTTTTGCGGATGAAGAAATCGAGGAGGCACCATCCGAAGATGATGACCTGGTGACCGATGAAATCAATCTCGATGAGTTGGATCAGCTGTTAGGCGAGGACGAGAGCCCTACATCGCACCTCCCGCTTGACGAGGATTTCAAAACAGAAGAGCTCAATCTATCCGATCTCGAAAAAATGCTCGAGCTTGAAAGCGAGCAGTCGGGGGAGAAAAAATGGGAGGAGGCGGCGGATTCCGAAGAGCTCGACTTTGGGGACGCTCTGCCGGATGATTCCGAAATCGGACAAACCGATAAGGAAGACAGCGTCATTGAGGAACTGGATCTCGATCTGGAGGACCTTGAGCATCTGTTGGAGGAAGATACCGGACTGGGTGATGAAATTGCCGCCGTGGAAGAGACGGTCGGCGGAATAGGGCAGGAGGCCGCCCCCGTTGCGGATGAAATTAACCTGGACCTGGATTCCGACCTGGAAGATCTTTTAGAAGACGATAGCCGGGAACCGATGATCGAGGAAACCGAGGAAATCGGGGTGTCCGAACTCAGTGATGCCCCGAAGACCGCGACGCCTGCCGCAGGTGATGCCGGTGAGGACCAGGATCTCGATTTTGAGCTTGCTCCCGGACTCGATGGCATTTTTGATGAAGATGAAGCCCAGGACGTGCCGATTGAGGAAACCGAGGAACTGGATTTTTCCGAGTTCGAAGCCAATTTTGCGCCAAGTGGCGATGAACCCGCCCAAGAGGATCAGGAGCTCGAACTCGACTTGGAGAGTGCGACAGCGGAGGGACGGATCGAGGACGTGGATGATTTGGGCGATCTGGCGTTGTCCCTGGAGGAGGATGCCGCCGCCGAGCAGCCCTCCAATGAGGAGGCTCTGCCGGAACTCGATCTTTCCGATTTGGATGAAGCCCTTGACGACAGCGCCGTCAAGGCCGCTGGTGCTGTCGAGGAAGCCGAAGCGCCCGAGCAGCAGCTGGAAATGGATTTTGACGTCACCGGAGGAAAGGACGAGGCGGAAGAACTCGACCTTTTTCTGGAGGACGACATGTTGTCGGATAACGAGGAATCCGCCGGATTGACAGGAGATATTCCCGAAGAAACCCGCGAATTGGAAGTCGACGAGCTGGAATCCCTGCTTGAAGGAGTGGAAGACAGCTCCGGTGCGGAAGATGAGCAGCCTTCCGACAGCCTGGAGCTCGACATCGATCTCGACAGCCTGGAAGAGGGCGGCGACGATGATATGGATGACGCCACACGCGAGCTCGATCTGAATGATATCGAAAAAATTTTGGAGATGGAGGGTACCGGGGAAGAGGCGGGTGGAGACACACCGCCATCCGAAGACCTTGATCTCGATCTCGATTTGGATATGGACAGCGTTGCACCGCCCGTGGAGGATGTGGAGGAAACAGGTGAAGATACCACCGACGCGGACGCGGCCTTGGATCTCTCCGAACTCGAAAAAATGTTGGACGTGGAAGATACCACCGATGCGCCCGCGGTCGCGAATGAAGATATGGACGATCTAGACCTCGATTTCGAACTTCAGCCGTCGACTGAGGAAAGCGAAGATCTGGATCTCGAGTTCGACATGCTGGATGAGGAACCGGCCCAAGCTTCGGCGTTGTTCGATACCTCCGAGTCGGAAGACCTTGGTCTTGACCTTGAGGGCAGTGGCGGGGGAGAGGCCGATGCCGACGACCTCGATTTCGAGATCATGGATGAAGACCTTGCCGTGGAGGAGGTCGACCTCGACCTCGATGCCGAAGATATCTCGGCTGACACCCTTTCGGAACCGGTTGCCGTGGCCGCCTCCGGCAAATCAGGCCGTCCGCACAACCGGGATCTGACGCAAGAACTGATGGATGAAATGGCCGCCGCCGACACCCAGACCATGACCGCACCGCCAATGGAGACGAAGCCGATCAAGCCCGCGCCGCCGATAAGGCGGAAGAAAAAATCGAGCAAAAGCCTGGTGCTTCTTCTCATCCTGATCCTGCTTGGCGGGGCAGGTTATCTCCTGCCGAAATATACGGATATCAAGCTGCCGGAAATCAAACTGCCTGATCTCTCCGGGATTCCCTTTATAGGACAGTATCTCGGCAGCCCGTCAAACCAAGCGATTCTTCCGGTAGAAAGCTCCCTTAAGGGGGACTGGGTTCAGAATCAGCAAGCCGGTCGTCTTTATATTATTCAGGGACGAGTGAAAAACGAATACAGTAGCCCCCGCAGTTACATTCGGGTGACCGGACGCGTCTATGCCAACGGCCGCAAGTTTCAGAGAGCGGCCAAAGGCTATTGTGGGAATATCATTCCGGCCGATGAGCTGGCCACCTTGCCCCTGGCGGACATTCAGCAAAAATTGAACAATCGCATGGGGCTGGATAACACTAACGTCAACGTTGCCCCCGGCCAGGAAATTCCGTTCATGATCGTGTTCGGCGACCTGCCCCCTGACGTCGAATTACAAGAATTTGCCGTGGAAATTTCCGGTTCCCTGCCGGTGGCCGCCAAATGATCTTTGCGCTTGACTTCGGTGGATGGGCCTGCTAATAGGCTGCTTTTTCGTGGCGATGTAGCTCAGCTGGTCAGAGCATGCGGCTCATATCCGCAGTGTCCGGGGTTCAAGTCCCTGCATCGCCACCACCCGACCTGAACAGGCTGTAATCCATTAGGATTGCAGCCTTTGTTGTTTTTGCCACAGGTGAACCACGCGATTGCCCAAACACCGTGAGACCGATTGGCATTTCGCAATAGGCTTTAAATTTTCAAAATTCCCATGAACGCCATCCATTTAAGTGGTCGAAATGCGAAAGGGAATCGTGTTAGTGTTGGCCGGTACGGTTATGATCTGTTTAACGCTCACCAGCGGCGGCGGAGGCGGTGCCAAGGTCGAAAGTTCGGTACGTACCCAGACCTTCGGACAGCAGTTAATTGATCTGGAAAAAGCGTACAAAGAAGGCCTGCTAAAAAAATACGAATAGCATCTTGCCAGGCCGCACCGGATGAACCGTGCGACCTGGCGTATCACTGCCAGCAGATCGATGCGTCAGCCATACTTGCCCTTCGGCTAACGGGTATCTTCCCTGCGTTTCAATCCTCCCAGAATCCGCATGGAAGCCCAGCCGCCCTTCTACCGGGCATCTCACCGGCGCACCTGAATGGCGGCTTTAGATCTTGATAATCCGTTAGGCCATGTATTATATTACAAGGTCACGGGCCGACGGTCGGTTGCAGGATCGTGGACGGCTAACCGCATCAGATATCATGCATGGAAGAGCACCCATGTTCACCGGGTTTGAAAAGATCGTTGAAGAGCGCATCCGCAAGGCCCAGAAGCGCGGCCTGTTCGAAAATCTGGCCGGTGCCGGAAAGCCTCTTCCCAAAGATGTGATCGGCGATTCGGTCGCTGAGGATTTGCGGCTGTCCTACCGTATCCTCAAAAATGCGGATTGCCTGCCCCCCGAGGTGGAAGTGAAAAAGGAAATTCGCCGCACCGAAGACCTGCTGGCCGGCATGGCGGATACGGCCGAGCGTTATCGGACGATGCAGAAGCTCAACTACCTCATCTTGAAGTTGAACACCATGCGCAATGGTTCGGCCGCCTTGGAGGTGCCCCAGTACTATGCCGATCGAATGTTGGGAAGGTTGGAAAAGGATGTCCCGAAGTAAGCGGTTCCGAGCCGCTGCGTCATCTTGACGGGACATCACCCAAATCCGCGACCCAGCTTCACCTTTGGTTCCCATGACCTTCCACTCTACGCCGGTGCCCCCAGGGGATGCTGCCGCACGAGATGATATAGAGCCACATGACTATGTTCAAAAAAAACGATGGTGACGGCGTCATGAAGAGCGTCATGATGGCCTATTTGATTTTGATTCTGCATGTCATTTTGCTGGTTGGGCTGGGATTCCTGGTATTTTTCTTCCGTGGCATCGTCCATTACATGATCTGGATCGTCCTATTCGGAGGCCTGGCGATTCTGGCATCGGGCTTCTGGTTTTTTCGCCGCATGAAGGCCGAGGGGCGCAGTTTGCGGGATACGCTCAATTCCCCCCTTTTCAGAAACAAAACCGTCGAAATATCTTTGCTGGGAGGATTGGCGCAATTTCGCATGGGGAATTCGAACGGGCCCCCTCTCTTGGATCACCCCCATCAGGATGATTCCCGGCAATTGGAATGGACGGGTGATCCGCAGGTCCAGGAACTTACGGAACTGGCGCGATTACTGAAAAGCGGCTTGATCACGCCCGACGAATACGAAAAAGCCAAACAAAAGATTTTCCGGTCCTGATGGTCGGTGCCGGCAGGATGACAGACCCTCACCCACCGCAAAGCCCAAAGGAATCCGTACGATGAAAAAACTAAAGATTGCCCTGCTGTCAGGAGGCGTTTCCTCGGAAAGAGAGGTATCGCTCAACAGTGGTCAGCAGGTCTATGAGGCTCTCGATAAGACGCGCTACGATATCGAGCGCTACGACCCGCAGACCGACTTGCCCGATCTTGTGGCCAATGCCGACAATATCGATGCCGCGCTGGTGATTCTGCACGGCCCTTTCGGAGAGGACGGCACGATCCAGGGCCTGCTGGACTTGCTCGACATCCCGTACCAGGGCGCCGGTGTACTGGGCAGCGCCGTCGCGATGAACAAACTGGTGGCCAAGCGCCTATACGAACATGCCGAGCTCAAGGTACCGCCCTATTGTATTGTCCGTCGTGATCCCATACCGGAGCTGGGGGGCTGCGTTCAACACCTGGGGCTGCCCATCGTCGTTAAACCCGTGGCCGGAGGGTCCAGCATCGGCATGTCGATCGCCCACTCGGAAACGGAACTCCGTGAAGCCGTCGAAGAGGCCTTTCAGTTCGACCGCCAGGTGCTTATGGAGAAGTATATGGAAGGGATTGAAGTAACCGGCGGTGTGCTGGGCAACGACGATCCGGAAGCCCTGCCGCTGATTGAAATCATACCCGGTATGGGGCATGCTTTTTTCAATTACCAGGCCAAATATACAGCCGGCGAAACGGAAGAAATATGTCCGGCCCGCATCAACGATGTTCTTACGGAAAAGGCCCAGAGATGTGCCATTCGAGCCCATGAAGCGCTTTTTTGCCGTGGCTACAGCCGTACGGACATGATTATTCAACAAGATGAGATCTATGTCCTGGAAACCAATACCATTCCCGGCATGACAGCCACCAGCCTGTTCCCGCAGGCCGCCGCCAAGACGGGAATGGATTTTACCCGATTGCTGGATCGGTTGATTGCGCTCAGTCTGGAAGGGCGCTCCCAGCGGGGAGGAGAGGCTTGAGGAGGGTCGCCCGTCTCTTGTGGCGACCGGTTAAGTGCCAACCATAGAAGTCATCTTAAAAAGTTTTTTCGCATGATCCGCCCGAGGCGGACAAGTGCCTCGGCGTTGAAGCCTCGTCTCAAGTCCTTGCCATACTTGCGGAGGCCTGCGGATTGCACCCACCATTGAGGAATCGATCCGATGGGAAGTCCCGCCCTGCGGGCATTCTCGGCTTCGCCTTGATGGCGAATAAAAACTCTAATTTTAAGATGGCTTCTATCGACAACCGAGGGGAGGTTTATATGAAAGTGCTGGTGATCGGCAGCGGCGGCAGGGAGCATGCTTATGCGTGGAAAATTGCGCAAAGTCCCCTGGTCAAAAAAGTATTCTGTGCCCCCGGCAATGCCGGTATCGCGACGGTGGCGACCTGCGTTCCAATTGATGCCGAAGATATACAGTCTCTGCTGGCATTTGCCAAAAAAGAGAACATCGACCTGACGATATGCGGGCCAGAAGGGCCATTGGCCAAGGGTGTGGTCGATATTTTCGAAGCCGAAGGCCTTAAAATCTTTGGCGCCTCGCAGAAAGCCGCGGAACTGGAAGCCAGCAAATCCTTCTCCAAATACATCATGGAGAAATACGGCGTTCCCACCGCCAAGGGCCAGGTTTTTACGCGCGTTAAGGCGGCGCGGTCCTATATCAAGAAAATGGGGGCGCCGGTTGTGGTCAAAGCCGACGGCCTGGCGGCCGGCAAGGGGGTGATTGTCTGCCAGACCGAAAAGGAAGCCCTGGAAGCCCTGGATCGGGTCATGGTGGAAAAAGAATTCGGGGCGGCCGGCGACAAGGCGGTGGTCGAAGAATGCCTGGTGGGCGAAGAGGCGTCCTTTATCGCGTTTACGGACGGCAAAACCGTTCTGCCGCTGCCCTCCTCTCAGGACCACAAGCCGGTCTTCGACGAGGACAAGGGGCCCAATACCGGGGGCATGGGGGCCTACTCGCCGGCCCCCATCGTGGACCGTTATCTGCACGAACGCATCATGAAGGAAGTCATGATTCCCACCGTACAGGGCATGGCGGCGGAAGGGCGGCCTTACAAAGGTTTCCTGTATGCGGGGTTGATGATCGACGGCGACAGGATCGGCGTCCTGGAATTCAATGCCCGCCTGGGGGATCCTGAAGCGCAGCCGCTGCTGATGCGTCTCAAGAGCGATATCGTGCCCATCATGCTGGCGATTATCGAGGGACGGCTGGACCAATGTCGGATGGAGATCGACCCGCGGGCTACGGTTTGCGTGGTTATGGCCTCCGGCGGGTATCCGGGCAAATACGGCAAAGGGTTTCCCATCAGCGGTCTCGATGCCGCCCGGCGCATGAAAGACGTGGTGGTTTTTCATGCGGGCACCGCAACAAAGGACAAAAAGGTTGTCGCCAATGGCGGGCGCGTACTGGGTGTAACCGCCCTGGGGGACACCGTCGAGAAAGCGATCCGCAGGGCCTACCAGGCGGTGGAGAAGATCAGGTGGCAAAAGGTCCACTACCGCAAGGATATCGGACAGAAGGCGCTGCGGCGTTTTCAGCAGAAGCCGGCCGTGGGCATCGTGATGGGCAGCGATTCCGATCTGACCGTGATGAACGGGGCCGTGGCCATGCTCAAGAAATTCCATGTGCCCTATGAGATGACCGTCGCCTCGGCCCACCGGACGCCGGAGCGGGCCGCGGCATGGGCCCAAGGCGCACCGGCCAAAGGCATCAAGGTCATCATTGCGGGCGCCGGGCATGCCGCCCATCTGGCCGGGGCCATGGCGGCCCAGTCGACACTGCCGGTCATCGGCGTACCCATCGATTCCTCCTGTTTGCAGGGGTTGGATGCGCTGCTGTCGACAGTTCAGATGCCGCCGGGAATTCCGGTGGCCACCATGGCGGTGGGCAAGCCGGGCGCCAAAAATGCCGGCCTGCTGGCGGTTCAGATTCTGGCGCTTTCCGATCCCGACCTGGCGGCGCGCTTGGCGGACCACCGGGCGGAGATGGCCCGTCAGGTCGAGCGCAAGTCCCAAGCGCTTCAACGGGTTGAGTAATATACGTTTCATTGATCCGCTTGACCCGGATCCCGTCCTGATTCGGCAGGCGGTTCACCGCCTTGACCAAGGCGGTATGGTGGTCCTCCCCACGCGGCACCTCTATGGCCTGGGCGTGGATGCCCTCAACCCCCGCGCCGTCGAGCGCGTCTTCACGACCAAACAGCGTCCGAGGCATCAGCCCCTGTTGATTTTGGTGGCATTGCCTGAGGAGGCGGGGATCTATGCCCAGGGGATCGATGCCCGGGCGGCAGCTCTGATGCATGCTTTTTGGCCCGGCAAGCTGACGATCATCTTGCCGGCCAGACCGGTTTTACCGGAAGCCCTCACGGGCGGCACAGGCCGTATCGGCATCCGCCTTGTCGCGCATCCTGTGAGCCGCGGCCTCGTTCGTTCCCTGGGAAGACCGATCACCGCCACCAGCGCCAATCTTTCGGGCCATCCGGGTTGCCGCCGTATCGAAGATCTTCAACCGGCCATTCAGGCTGCTGCGGATCTGGTCTTGGATGCCGGCCCGTTGTTGCCAGGCATCGGATCCTCCGTGGTTGAGGTGCAACCGAATGTGGTGCGGGTTTTGCGCGAAGGGGCCGTGAAGGTGGACGTCATCCGAACTATTGTCGATGGCCCTGTTGCGGGACCATAAGCGGCGTCCTCCTTAGGTTGGTTTCGACCGCTTTGATGCTCAACCTGCACCAGTTACGACGTTTTGCCCTGACGGGTGGAGTTTGGGTTGACAATCGCAGGAAGGTTGTCTATGGAATAGCACCTATTTTGGCCGGAGTGGTGAAATTGGTAGACGCGCCAGACTCAAAATCTGGTTTCCCTAGTGGAAGTGGGAGTTCGATTCTCCCCTCCGGCACCAAATAAAAACGGGGGGTTAGGCAATAAAGCCTAGCCCCCCTATCTACTACCTGAGTGACGCTCGTGGTAACGTTATGGTAACAAGTTTTTTAGAGTACTGCAGTAGTTTCACCCCGTGGTAACACCCTACTGCGACATCCCAACCGTCACGTAATCCCAAAGCATTTTGACAGCCAGTGCCAAGCAAGAGTGCATCCCTCCCACAGTTTCTGACGCCACTCTTCAGTTATAAAGCCATATGCCAAAAGACACTGATGGACCTGAATGACACCCTAAACGAAGCCATCAAGCTCATCGATCCCGAAGGGATGCTCATACCGGACACTCGCCAATACGACCGGATCTGGGAGATGCTCGAGATCTGGTTAAGGCAGCACGGTCCAGAAGAGACACTTGAGATGGCTCGGTACAGCGCCAAGTACCTGAAGGTGTGGTGGAAGGTGCTGTGAGATAGGCTCTGCAGATCCTGCCCATAGCCGGGGGCGAAACGCCCCCGGTACTGATCCCTTCAGTGTTCTGATTCCCCAATACCAGTTCCCCCGGCAGCTGTTATTGACAATCTTTGGTGCCGCTATAATCTCTCTGTCGAAGCCATTCACATTCCTTTTCCTCCTCCTGATCCTGCTCCTGAGAAACACGGCTGACCTATATGCCAACAGGGAGGGATTACAATGCAACCAGAACGAACAGATCAAGATGACGAAACTGTATCTAAAGCCATGGCACTGATCGATCCCTCCGGCACCCTGGTGCCGGGGACAGAAGCATACGATACGATCAGGGATATGATGCTTAAATGGATTGAGGGATGCGGTCCAGACAATGCGCTTCATATGGCACGTCAAGGTGCAAACCACTTGGATCTATGGATGAAGGGTTTTTGAGATAGGCGCTTTCCACCCACCAATCCGGTGGCGTTTCGCCCCCCGGTATTTATCCCTCCCGCCAAAATAAGGTCGCTGACCATCCGCCATAAGGTCTTTACCCTATCCCATCCAATCATGATGTTGGATTAAGAAATCTACCTGTTTTCTGTGGGTTCAACTTCAACCCCTAACACCCAAACCACAAATCAACGTGCAGAGGGTTTCTATCTGATATCCATAACAAGCAAAGTGGAGATAGCTATGGACACTCTTGCCACCAATAAACGATACGAGACGCTCTCTGAAGCTTTAGGTATCCTCGATCCGAAAGGAACCCTTTCACCAGGTACACCGGGACACAATAGGGTTTCGGAATTGATTCTATCTTGGATGGCGGAAATGAAACCAGACGATGTGCTCAGTGCGTCTTATGACTGGCGGCGTGTTTTATACATAGAGGGGCACTCATGGCTAAAAAACTGGATATAAGATCCGAAAAGGATGCACTTTCCAAAACACTTAAGCTACTTGACCCCGAGGGTATCTTGGCTCCAGGGACACAGGATCACGAGGACACTAAAGCAATGGTCACCGAGTGGTTTTATACACACGGTGAAGCTGAAGTCCTTGAGAGAGTTATGGATTGCAGGAAGTCTATGGAAGGCTCGAAATAGTCGGATAAGTGCGCTGATTTGGAATGGGTCAGACTTCAACAGACTTCGTTGCCCCACGTCCAGTATACCGTAGTCTCCACCTCCTCCGCCGGGCTTACGCCCGGCTCCGGTTTTCTAATCCAGCGCTCCAGCTTGATATCAGGAGATAGGATCTGCCGCGCTGGTAAGCGCCAGGTGAGGTGGGTGTGTCAGCTTCGCAGCGTCTCAATTATCGAGTAGAGCAGCACAGCTGCTCCCAGTCCGATCGCAAACCAGCCAAACCGGTCATGCATATCGACCAGAATGACGGCTAAGACCGGTCCCAAGGCGATTAGAAACACCTTCAGGATCTGTAAGTAGTGGTTCAGCCCGTTGGATTGCATACCAGCTACTCTGTCAGAAGCCCCGGTCTGCCACCTTGGCAGCGGGGGCATTTTCTCAGCCATATGTCGGAGCCGTTGGCTCCGTATCGGTTACCACAGTCCTCGCATTCAAGCTCGTAGACCCACTGGAGATGATCGTTGCCGGGAATATCGGTCCTACGCAGGACTACCTGCTGGTGCTTGTTTTTGTAACCTACTGTCGTTGTGCCTTGTGATTTCCTTGCCATAGCTACTCCGCTGTGACCAGCTCGTATATCGGCTTCAGGCTTTTGAAGCACCTTAGTATCAGCTTCGATGCGTCGTTAGACTTCAGCTCGGGTAATTTATCGTACGGTAATTGGTATCCCACGCCTAATTCGTAGTTGTACCGGCGTTTGGTTTCAGCCTCGTTCTTCAGTAGATCCCACCATATTGTGTTCTCTTTGGATCCGTCAATTCCGAGTAGCAGGGCAACGTTCAGTTCCGTTTCTGCATCAATGATACCCTTTGTCCTATGCAGTGAGTGCCTTTGCTTGAAAGAAAGATGCGTCGCAGAGCCTTCCGGTGCGCGGTCGTAGATTTTTGCCAGAACCCCCTTGGACCTGTTCAAATCAGATTGAGAGTTAAGCGCCTCGCTTAGGCTTTTCCATTCCTCCTTGCATCCGTTTCCCAATACCATTGAACAATGGACAGTTTCTGGTCGAACAAGCTGATCACGCCGCAAGGCATTGGGCTGGATCTTCGTTTCGATACCGACACAGAATCCGAAGTCCTCAGTGAAGATGTAGCCATCGGGGAAGGTGGACGATTCTATGGCGGTTGGTGGCAGAACCTCCCCAAGGAATACCGCCAGTTCATCCGCATCAATGGTAAGGATGTTGAGGAAAGCACTCAGCTATCAGTGACAGCTGGGGGACAGGTGAAGGCATCCGGCTACAGCGGCGTGATTCAGATATCGCCGAGAGGGTCATGTTGGCATTCGCAGATATGGGCGTCCCGATTTTGCCAGTCCACGACAGCTTCATCGTGCATCATGGATGGGGCGGATTTTTGCAGGAGCAGATGGACAAGGCGTTTGAGGAAGTGATGGGCACGAAGTGCCACGTTGACCTCAAGTACAACTCAATCGACAAACGGCATATGCATCACGAAGGTGAGCCAAGGGAATTGGGTGATGTCATCTTGGAGGATCTAATGCGGAAATCCCACAGCATCTACGAGGATCTTCTAAGTGAGCACCGGAGGTGCGAGGACATGGAATACAAGCGGAAGCTCCATGGCTATCGGGATAAGGGCTTCGACCCCTTTGATGACGGCTTTGCCACGATCGATCGGATCCTGAACGACCATAACGAACCCGACGAGCATGTGCCCTTTTAGCCAAACAGCCTTCGGCTGACAATCAGCTTGACCGGCACGATTGAACCTGTCAAAAAGTAAGTTAAGTCGGCTTGTAACACCTCCCCTGACCAGCCTAAAACTCGCTCTAAGGCAACACAACATGGGACGCATCGAAACGACAGACGATTCGTCACAGGATCTGACCACCTTCAAGGCGGTCGGGATCATGGTTGCGAATGACTTTATTGATTGCCTTCAGAGTTACTACGAGGCAGGAGCCACATCTCTTGCCATGTGGGACTTATCCGAAGCAGAGCTGTCAGGCTTAGCATCCGATGAGATAATCAACCTTGCCCAATTCGGCAGCCAATTGGCATCATCCAGGTCCGAGGGCAAAACGGCAATCGTGTTCAACTCGCACTTTGAATATGGGCTGGGTAGAATCTTCCAGACATACGTCGAAATGAATCCAATACCAGTAGAGCTGAGACTTTTTCACAATCTCGACGAAGCCATGGGGTGGCTTGGTGTTGAGGGCTGATGGCAATGGATATCAAGATCAATAACGACAGGAAGATCATCGAGAAAACCGAAACCGGTGATATGTTCACTGAGCGATCGCTCTCTTGGGTCAAGGAACTTGCTTTCGCTGTGCAGCTCAACCACGGTTACAATGTCCTGATGGACTTGCGAGAGACAACGGTCAAACCTGAAATGCTCGACTTGATGCAGATCGCATCGGCTTGTACGAAGCTCCGGTCTAATTTCGATAGCAAGATCGCTTTTCTCATACCGAACACGGAGGAGCGAGTTCGGTTCTCCCAGCTCTTCAAAAGCTGCATGGAGGCTCAAGGCTTCCGGTTCCGACAGTTTTTCGATCGAGAAACCGCTCTGGAATGGCTAACTGAATAACCCCTCCCCCTTCTGGGTACTCTGGAGACCAAACCAATGGGCACCACAGAAACGACTATAGATCAGTCCCGAGATCTGACGATTGTTAAATCTACTGGCAAGATGTCTGCATATGACTTCTATGAATGGATCAGAGACTACTACGCCGGAACCGTTACACAACTTATTATATGGGAGTTGATCGATGCCGACATGTCCAATGTTAGCATCACGGATGTTTTGAGAATTGTTACCTACCTTAAACAGGTTGCTGCGGATAAACGCAAAGGGGGGAAAACAGTTTTTGTTGCTGATCATGACGGGATTGCAGTGCCTCTAAGCAAATACCAGCAAATTTTCCTTGAGATGAGCGACCTTGGTATCGAGATGAATACATTCCACCACATGGATGAAGCCATGGAATGGCTTGGTCTTTGACTGGAATGGCGGACAGAATAGCAACCACCCTCAAGCGAGACTCCTGCTTGACACAAAATGATTCATCGTTGACCAACTCACGCCATAGATCCTCGCCACGTTGGCGAGGTTGACCCCCTTCGACAGATATCTTTTCTCTAAGCCGGAGTCAGCTCTGCAAAATCTTCAGAACAGTATTCCCCTTGAAGGGCTTTCCGTTCGTGTTTGTGTACCCCATCTCGTTCAACCGCTCGGCAATTTTGGCATAGGACATGCGTCTGCCGAGCTTCGGTTTACGCCGCAGCCGTTTCATTTCGTCATACACTTCAGGTAGGGACTCACGGAAGGTCTTACGCCCTTCACACTTGCCAGTAGCCGTTCGCTTCACGGAAATGATCGAGATCTGGTTGAGGCGACACAGTCGGGACGAGGTACTTGAAATGGCTCGTTACAGCGCCAAGTACCTGAAGGTGTGGTGGAAAGTGTTGTGATCTAGTATTGTCGTATCCTACCTACCTGCGGGGGCGTTCCGCCCCCGATAAAGATTCCTCCCCTATAATTGATTCTCCCAGTCCAATTCCCAGCTATGGGTCAGATCGTTTTTTAGTAGAATTAAAGCGCAACCTTGTGCTAAGGGTCATCTTTATCCAACCTGATTAGCGACCCTGCCGTATTCATGGCTCAAGATAGATTGTCGATTCCGAACTCACCTATACCATCGTGGTTGCCCAGAACCAGGAAATAGGGACCATGGCGAAACCCACCAACGTCAGATACCAGACGCTCTCGACAGCCCTGTCGATTATCGACCCGAAGGGTGTGTTGATGCCGGGGACTGAGGAGCACAATACGGTTACGGAAATGATTCTGGCTTGGATGGCGGAAATGGAACCAGACGAGGTGCTGCGAATGTCTCACGACAGTCGCCACCTTCTCAGCAGAGAGGGGCACTCTTGGCTAAGAAACTGGAACGAAAAACCGAAGGAGAAACGATCACCAAAGCGCTGACACTGATGGCCCCTCCGGCAACTTAGTGCCGGGAACAGAGAAGTATCGTACGATAAAGGATATGATTCTTGGCTGGATTGATGAATGCGGTTGGAACTATGTTCTTGATATGGCAAGGAAGGGCGCAAAGCACCTGGACGCATGGATGACCTGCCGTTGAGATAGCCGGCAACCCCATACAGCCATCCCTATCTGGGGGCTCCGCCCCCTGCATTGACCCCAATACCCAATGGCACAAAAAGGGCAGAGCCTCAATGAGGCTCTGCCGGTGTGGTCCAGTTCAGGAGCTACGATTTGTTGGCTGATCAGGTCATTACAGTTGGGTATGATATTTCGTTGCCTTTTTATTGAAGCTCTGCCGTATTTTTAGACCTTGCAGGTCGCATATTTGTCGGTGTTCGATACACAGCGGTTGACGTAGTAGCCTAGTACCGCTATCGTCAGTAGGGTTCCTATCATGGGCACCTCCCAGTGGATTATCCTGCTACATCTATTCCCAAGTCACATCCCAAATGGGGGTCTGGTTTTTCACATTCGTGGTTCTGAGCACGAGTATCAACATGACCTTCGTTGTCGTCTTTGGTGTAATCGTCAGTTCGTGTATTTTCCATGGTGTATCTCCTCGTAGTTTGCTTGGTTGTAGTTGCTAACTTTCCTACCAAACAAATTAGCCATGGAATATGATCTGGCAATAAGAGAGGAATATGGGCTTAACGATAGGTTAAAACTATTTATGTGGTGTTGGCTGAAGCAGGGGGAGGGTATTGGGGCGGCGCCGGTAGCAGTGGTTGACATTTTTAAGTGGCGCTCTAACCTGTGTGTGGTATTTCTTCTCCGCTAACTACCTCTCACAGCGTTTCTTCCCAGAACGCAGGGCGGATCTAAATCCACCGGGACACCTGCGATCATGATGCCGGAACAACCAAAAGAAGATGACACCTTTCTAAAAGCCATGGCGTTTATCGATCCCTCTCATACTTTGGTGCTGGGGACAGAGACATACGATTCGATCAGGGATATGATTCTTGGGTGGATCGACCAGTTCGGTCCTGATTACACTCTTGATATGGCAAAGAAAGGGACTAACCATTTGGAAATGTGGCAGAAATGTCCTTGAGGCGGCCTTTTTATCGGCCGGGGGCGGGACACGCTTCCGGTATCATCTCCAGTATTGAAGGCACAAAAAAAGGGCAGTGCCCCAAAGAGGCGCTGCCGCTTTCATTCCGTCTCAGGATCTATGCTACAGTCGGTTCAGGTCAATTCAGTAGGGTATGGTATTCTGTTGCCTAACGTATTGAAGCTCTGCCTTTTTGATCACCCTGCCACATCGATTCCAGGATCACATCCCAGATTGGGGTCAGGTTTTTCGCATTCCTTGTTAGCTTCTCTCGTATCGACGTGGCCTTCGTTATCGTCTTTTGTGTAGTCTTGAACTTTGTCATCAGCCATGTTGTTTCTCCTCGTTTTGGTGGTTTGTTGATTGTTGCTATACGTCCTACTTCATAACGTAGGGATGGAATGGGATCTGGCAATAGGAGATGAATGATATTTAAACGATAGGTAAAAACTATCATAATGCGAAGCATCAAGGCTTGATAGAGTGTGGGATATTGTCATCTTGCGCTCGGCTGAGCCGAGCGGGGGGTAAGTTCATCTGTGCTTTCCGCCTCATTCAGCGATCTGATTGGGTGCTTTCCTAAAATGAGCCGCGCCATTTCCAACAGCAGCTGCTATCAAATTCAGCTTTGTCTTGACTCGCTCGACAGGAATCATTTGTCTCCTGTACTTCTGGTCAAACCAAACGCATCCCTCGTCGCACGCCTCCGGGCGATGGACGGAGGCGCTGGTTCCTGTAACACGCCACATCTCCGGTCGCGGTTTGCGGCTATTTGCACCCTTATAGGCCAAAACCGAGAAGACGATCCGTGTCAAGTGGTGCCGGCCTGCCAGCGGATTTAGGGGGGCTGAAAATGTCGGCCGGGGCCCCGGATGCTCATAAGTTGTATTTCCCGAAAATTCTGGTATGGTTATGCGGCTCACCTGTTGTAAAGGATATCCGAAATGACCGTCCATCCCATCGCCTGCCACCATTGCGACCTGGTCCACCACCTGGCTGAGATACCGTTAGGAGGTTCTGCCCGTTGCGCCCGTTGCGGCGCCCCCCTGCACCGCCCGAAGCGCGACAGCATCAATCGTACCCTGGCCCTGACCCTAACCGGTGCCATTCTTTACCTGGTGGCCAACCTTAATCCGTTTCTCGGCTTTCGTATCGGTGCGCAGCTCCGTGAGACTATTTTGGCCACCGGGATTTACCAGCTCTACCAGCAGGGCATGACGATCATCGCCACTTTGGTATTGTTTGCGGTGGTGGTCGTGCCGGCGATCCATCTGGTGAGCTTGCTCTATATCCTGGTGCCGCTTCAGATGAACCAGGTGCCACCTTATCTGACCCGTGTTTTCAGAGCGTATCAGTTCCTCAAGCCCTGGAGTATGATGGAAATTTTCATGCTGGGGATTCTGGTATCGGTAGTCAAACTGGGGAAAATGGCGACCATTATACCCGGGTTAGCCCTTTTTGCTTTTATGGCATTGATTTTTGTTCTGGCAGCCATTGCCGCGACCCTGGATGAACATTTGATATGGCAAACCATCGCATACCGTCCGGCCAAGACGCACCCCTGACTGCTCGGGCCCTTGGCCTGGTGGCCTGCCATCGCTGCCACCTGTTGTGCCGGCAAGCGGGAGGGCCGGCTGCCTGCCCGCGCTGCGGCGCGCCGCTGCACAGCCGCAAACCCAACAGTATCGCCCGGACCTGGGCCTTGGTGTTGGCTGCTACGGTGTTTTATATACCGGCCAACGTTTTGCCGGTCACGATAACGACATCCCTGGGGATGGTTCAGTCGGATACCATCATGAGTGGGGTGATCTATTTCATCAATTCCGGCAGTTGGCCCATCGCCCTGGTCATTTTCGTCGCCAGCATTTTTGTGCCGATTCTCAAATTGATCATTTTATCCTTTCTGCTGATATCGGTGCAGCGTCGCTGGCAGTGGCGTCCGGTGGATCGCACCCGCCTTTATCGCCTTACCGAAGCGATCGGACGCTGGTCCATGCTGGATGTCTTCGTGGTCACGATCCTGGTGGCCCTGGTTCATCTGGGCGCCCTGGCCTCCATCAAAGCCGGCCCTGGGGCGGTCTTTTTTGCCGCCGTCGTGGTGGTGACCATGTTGGCGGCCGAAGCCTTCGACCCCCGACTCATCTGGGATGGAATGGAGATTCCCAATGACAGAGAAGACTGACACGTCCCCTCATATTCCCGAAGCGGCAACACCGGTTATCAAACAACGCCGCACGATCTCGGTTGTCTGGGTCGTGCCGCTGGTGGCGCTGCTGATCGGCGGCTGGCTGGCTTACAAGGCACTCACCGAAAAGGGGCCGACCATCACCATCAGTTTCCAGTCGGCCGAGGGGCTGGAAGCCGGAAAGACCAAGATCAAATATAAGGATGTGGAACTGGGCAAGGTGAGCGCCATCGATCTGAGCAATGATTTCTCTCATGTGACCGTAACGGCCGAGATGGTTCCGGAAGCCAAGGAGTATCTGACCGACAAAACGCGCTTCTGGGTGGTGCGGGCACGGGTGACGGCGAGTCAGGTCACCGGTCTGGGGACGCTTTTTTCAGGGGCTTATATCGGCGTCGAGCCCGGCCTCGGGGGCAAGGCCCAACGGCATTTCAAGGGGCTTGAAAAGGAGCCCATGGTGACCGGAGAAACCAAAGGGCACAAGTTCACCCTGACGGGATCGCGGCTGGGATCGCTCAACCCGGGCTCACCGGTCTACTTCCGGCAGATCGAGGTCGGGCAGGTGGTGGACTACAGTTTGGGGAAAGATGGCGACAATGTCAGCATCGAGATCTTCATCGCCAGCCCTTATTATCATTTCGTGCGGGAGAACACCCGCTTCTGGCTGGCCAGCGGTCTGGATTTCAATCTGACCGCCAACGGCCTGCGGGTCGATACCGAATCCGTGGTTTCGTTGCTGATCGGCGGCATTGCGTTTGCAACCCTTTCCCGGGAGGATCCGGGCCCGGAGGCTAAGCCGGAGAAGACGTTCAATCTTTATGATACTTACGAGAAAGCCCGCGACGACCGTTACAAGATCAAACGCGATTATATCGTCGAGTTCCATGAGTCGGTACGGGGTCTTTCCATCGGCGCGCCGGTGGAGTTCAAGGGGCTTCAGATCGGGGTTGTGGATGACATTGAGCTGTTGGCGGATTACGAGAAACTCAACTTTACGATCCCAGTCCAGATCAGTCTCGAACCGCAGCGGTTGAACCTGCCTGTTGCCTATGGCGCGGAGTTGAAAAAAAACATACAGCGCATGTTGGCCAAAGGTTTTCGCGCGCAGTTGAATACGGGAAGTCTGCTAACTGGGAAACTCTACATCGATCTTAAATTTTTCCAGGACGCTCCCCCTGCCGAACTCCAATACTATAAAGGCCTGCCCGTAATCCCGAGCGTGCCCTCGAACTCCCAGGAAGTCGTACAAGCCGTTACCCATTTTGCGAAGAAACTCGACCAGCTGCCCCTGGAGGACATCGGCCGGAATCTGCAGCGTACCATGGCGGGCATGGATCGTCTGGTAAACGATCCCAACCTGCGCAACGCGGTTCAATCCTTGCGCAGGATACTGGCTGAACTGGAAGCGACCACCCAATCACTGAATGCGGATACGGTGCCGCGGGTGAATGCCGCACTGACCGAGATGGAGATCGTTCTCAAGAACCTGGATGGATGGGTCAGCGCGGATGCTCCCTTACAGGGGGAACTGCGCAGCATGATAGAGGAATTGAGGGCCGCCGCGCGGGCGGTAAGTGAATTGGCGGATCTGCTTGATCGCCATCCCGAAGCGCTGATTCAGGGGAAAGGAAGCGAGAAGCAATGATGAGTCGACGCACATGGCAGTTTCTGCCGCTAAGTTTACTGCTCATGGGGCTGGGGGGGTGTTTCGGAACCTCCCCCAATTCGGTTTACTACACCCTGCGGCCGATGGAGAGCCCCACAGCGACACCGATGGTGGTCGCTTCGGAGCCCTTGGCCGTCGGCATCGGACCGATCAAGTTCCCGGACGAACTCAATCGCCCCTCCATCGTCACGCGTAGCGGTCGGAATCGACTGGAGGTGAATGAATTCCACCGCTGGGGCGGATCCCTGGAGAAAAACGTCACCCGGGTCATGGAAGAGAATCTCGCGCTGCTCTTGAAAACCGACCAGGTCATGGCCCGTCCCTGGGAACGCTATTTCCAGCCCAATGTCCGCATCGCTCTGGATATCCGCCAATTCGATGGCCGCCTGGGAGAATATGCCTCCCTCAATGCCACCTGGATGATCATCGGCCCCGACGGCGATGCGCCTCTGCTGGTGCGCCGCACCATTATTCAGGAGGCGGTCACGGGGGAGGGATACGACGGTCTGGTGGATGCCCAAAGCCGCGCCCTGGCAGGCCTCTGCCGTGACATTGCCAAGGCTCTCAGTGCACGATTGCCCATGCCATAAGCCCTTCCATGTCCTCTCTTTTTTCAGGTATACGCGCTTGCAAGCCCCCGTGCGTCGGTCGACCAAACCATCATGGCCGGGGATTTGTTCCGGCTCCGATGGCAGACCGGCAATAAGAAACGCTGCGGTAAGTGTCTGAAGAATTGTTGCATTACTTGCAACCCTGTTTTATATATAAGTAATAATACGATTAGCTCATAATTCCTGCGGCATAAATGAGGTGGCCTATGAAAAAAGAGAAGATGCCGGATGCGTTCGATGCCTTTTCACTGCCGCGGCCGTCGTCCTCGGATTTACGCGGCAAACAATCCGTGCGGGCCACCTTCCGATTGACTTCGCGGGCCATCGAAGCCATCAGTGTCGTGGCGGTCCATCTTGGCATCAAGCAGAAATCCCTTTTCGAACACCTCATGGATGACGCCCAGACCTTGTCCCAGATAGCCCGCCAGGTCCATGAAAGCGCTTTTCAGCCGGCGGAACGGGTCCAGAAAACCTATGTTCTCAGCCGGCATACGTTGAATATGCTTCAGGAGGCCTGCGATGCCTTCGATACCCCGCGCGACGCCCTGGTGGAGTATTCGATTTTGCGCCTGATGCCCGTCATCGAGGAGGAGCGCAAACGGCACCGGCGCCGCAAGGCCGTGTTGGAGGACATAACGACTCATGTGCGCCAGGGCCAGGCCATTCTGGCCAAAATAGAGGCCGCGCTGGGGGATGACGATCCGGTTTGTCACGGCTATCGCCATGCCCTGCGCAGTCTTCAACAGGCGGAGCAGGAAATTGCGGCCTATATCGAAAAAGGCGAAATCATCGAATCCTACTGAGGGCTTCCATCGTTGTGAAAACTGACGGTCCCTCCCGTTTATCCGGCCCGCGCGGGTCGGGAATCCTCTGAAGTGCCCCCCGAGCCATGCCCGATCTGCCGATTTACAACCATCTCCAAATCGAATTGACCAGCCGATGCAATCTGCGGTGCCGGACATGCCTTTACGGACACTATCCGGAACGCTGGGTTGAAAACGACTTGCCCTGCGCCATACTGGATCGGCTTCTGGATCTGGCGCCGCGGATTCGATCCATTCATCTCCAGGGATGGGGCGAGTCGCTCCTGCGGGAAGATTGTGCGGCGCTGATTGAGCGGGTGAAACAGGCCGGGCCCGCCGTCAGCCTGAGTTCCAACGGCAGTGTCATGACAGCGGGTCTGGCCCGCGATCTGATGGAAGCCGGCCTTGATTCGATGGCCTTCAGTTTTTCCGGAACTTCGTCCGCCGAACAGGATCCCCTGCGGGGCAAGGGGAGTTTCAAGCGTGCCGCAGCTTCGGCGGCGTTATTTACCGGTTGCCGGCCGGATGCACACCCCCCGGCACTTATGAATTTTCTGCTGCTGCAATCGAATCGACAGGCCCTCTTGCGTGTTCTCGGGTTTGCGAAACGGCTGGGCATGAACCGGGTCGAGGTGGGGCATTTCATCCATTGCGTAGCGCCGGACCAGGCCGCCTGGCCCGCCTATCCCGATACGGGAAGGGCGCATCCGCGATGGTTTTGGCTACGCCTGTCGGTGCTCTGGCATGGGACGACGTTGGGGTTGCCCTCCATGAAGGGGCAGCCAACGGCCGTATGCCCCAAGAATCCCCTTGAAAACCTCTTTGTCGGGGCCGACGGCACGGTATCGCCCTGCGTTTATTTGAACCCGCCCCTGAAGGCGATGGTTCCGCTATTCAGAGGCGGACGTCTTGTCGAGACCCCCCGCATCATCATGGGACGGCTCACCGAGCAGTCCCTGGATGAGATATGGCAGTCGCCGGGCTACCGGGCTTTCCGGCAAGCCTTTCAACGGCGGGTCGAGGCCTACCAGCGTCAGATGACCGGCATCCGGCCGGACTTGGATGGACTGGCAAAGCTGGAACGCGCCGTCGCGCGACTGCAAGCGTTATTTCACGACCGGCTTGCACCTCCGGCGCCATGCCGCGGCTGCGCCCATCTGGATGGTTTCTAAGCGGGTGGTCGGGAGGGAACGGCGCTCTTTGCAGAAGGTGTTTCAGGGCTGCTGTGCTTCGATATAGGAACGCCATTCGTCAGGCGTAATCTCGCCATCCTTGTTGCGATCGGCTTCCAGGAAGGCCTTGGGGTCGGCGTCCGGATAATACCCTTGGAATTCGCGCCATTCGATGATGCTGTCGTGGTCCCGGTCGATTTCGGAGAATGCGGCGTTATAGGGGGGAAGGGTTGCGCAGGCCGCCAAAAGGAGCGCCGCCATGATGATGGAAAAGGAGAGGCATTTCATCTTAAGCCACCGTTGCCCGAAGGGTTTCTTTTGATTCCGCGCGGGCAGCATACGCCATTCGAAGAAGGTCTGCAAGGCATTCGCCCGGCGTCGATGTGGCCTATACCCCTGCGTTAAAACGATTTGCGCCGCTGTCCACAGGGGAGCTCCGGCCTGCAGGGCCTTGAAGCCTGCCGGTGAAGGTCATCTCCGGTCAAACAACAACGGATAAAGGGGAGTTGAAGTTAGCGGGCAGTTGAGGTAAAAATCTCGGAAGCGTTTGTTCTTTACTCACCCAGGAGAGGCTTACTTCATCAAGGAGATCATCGATGATTTTTATCGGCAAATTTTTCTACCTGACCAACCAGCAGGAAATCGAAGAGCAGGAACGACGCCATGGTGAGTTCGATCTGATTATCGAAGCCCAGGACGGGGAGACCGCTTTCCTTAAATTCAAGGAACGGATTGCGGAAATACGGGACAAAGGTGACTTTTTCCAGGGGCAGACCCGCGTTTTCTTCATTCAACTGCTGGAATTCGATCGTTTCCCGCGGTCCCAGGCTCTCATGCTCAATCTTAAATCCACGGCCGGTGATCCCCTGATGCCCTTCATCGGTTGCTCCATCCCCTCGGATCAGACGGATGCTTGCCGGATTTACGATTGGAAAAACAACGAACCGGAGATCGACGGGCAGAATGAAAAGTTGTTCCTGGAATTCCGCGACTGAGGTGAACCGCCGTTGCGGCTGTCGCCGTCCATGGCAAGGACTGACCCTTTTTTTGGGCGGACTGATCGGGGTGATCCTGGCGCTCCAGGGTTGCTCGGAGCCGCCTTCGGCCCCGGAGGCTGCCCCGGCGGACCGCATCGGCGCCGTGCGCCTCTTTGTGTTTGCACCGGATTCCCAGGATTACCTGGCCGCGCCGCAGCCGTTTCCCCTGGATGCCGGGATATCGCCGACAGAAGCGCTGACCGCCCTGGGAGACCACCTCGGCCGGACCTACTTTCGCAGTGACAGCAGCCGCCATGAGGCCGCGATTCGATTCGAAGTCGAGGGCGTCCATCGTTTTCCGGTGGCTCAGCGCGCCTACCGTCTGGCGGTCATCAACATGATCGATCCCCAGCTGGAAGCCTTGCAGGGGTTTTTCCAGGGGTCGGCCGGCGGCCTGACGACTTATTACATGCTCGCCGCCACCTTTCTGCAACCCCAGCTGGATCCACCGCTGGTGGATGGCCTGATCCTGCTTTATAATGGAGAGGCATTCCCCGAGACCGATCATGTCAACTTGCGCGGCATTGTGACGCCCCAAGCGATCCGGCCCATCGTAATCAAAGCCCTTTATCGATACCGTCCGGGGGGATCAACCGTCACCGGATGAACCCTCCTCAGGGCCGTGCCGCCCCGTCACCCTGGAACCGTTCCGCAAGACCTTGCGCGGATTGGCGCGGCTGGTTTGGCCGACCACGGCCGGTTGGGGCGTTTGCCGGCGGATCGGCAGTATCCGGATAGACAAGTTTTCAGCCGTCATCCCTGGCCGGAGCAGGGCGAGCGCTTTTTCGGCCTATCGTCGATATCGGTCATTTCTCAATGGTGCATGATGCATTGCCGGTGGACGACGTATGCTGCTGTTTAAAAACGACATTGTGTAAAAACGGCATATGGGAGCGCTTCTGTATCGTCTCTCTGGTATCGTCTCGAGGAGCGACCCGCGCGCTTCGTATCGTCTTGAGGGGGATTTTGCTGAACAGCCTTGGCGACGGGGTTCTGGTGCAACGGCAAAGCACCCGAAAAAGCCGCTCTCGATACCGCTCGTATATGCGTTTGACAGTTTTAACGCCATCAGGTATCCATCAACGCTTTTGTGACGCCTGTCGGGCATGAAACGAATCCTACGTAAAGGAAAAGCAGCTGCGTCATGGCCATACGGACCCTGCGCAATATAAATTACGGCTTCGGCGGGAAACCATTGCTGGTGGATCTAAGCCTGCAGATTGAATCCGGCGAACGGATCGGTGTTCTCGGCCGCAACGGGGCCGGCAAGACAACCCTGCTTAAGGTGATCAGCGGCGAGCAGCCGCCGGACAGCGGGACAGTGGAATCCCCTCCGGGAATTCGATGGTCCCGCTTGCCCCAGGAAATTCCCGGTCATTTGGAGGGATCCGTTTTCGAGGTGGTGGCGGAAGGGTTGGGGGAGCGGGGGAGGCTTCTGGCCGCCTACCACCACCTGAGCGACCAACTGGCCCATAAGGGGGATCGGGAAGCCGTCGGCCACCGCCTGGACGCCGTTCATCAGGCCCTTGATGCGGCCCAGGGATGGGATGCCGAACGGGAGGTGGGCAGATTGCTTTCCCAGATGAACCTGCCGGCCGAAAAGGATTTCACGACCCTCTCGGTGGGCCTCCAGCGACGGGCCCTGCTGTCCCGCGCCCTAGCGGCCAGACCGGATATTCTCCTGCTGGACGAGCCCACGAACCACCTGGATATGGCCAACATCGAGCGGCTGGAAACCATGATCCGGAGCTGGCGCGGCACGCTTCTGTTCGTATCCCATGATCGCGTATTTCTGCAGCAGTTGGCGACCCGCATCGTCGAGCTGGACCGTGGCCGCCTGAGCTCCTGGCGTTGCGATTACGCCACCTATCTCCAGCGGAAAGAAGCCAGCCTGGATGCTGAAGTGCAACAAAACCGCCGCCAGGACAAGAAACTGGCCGAAGAGGAGACCTGGATTCGAAAGGGCGTCAAGGCGCGCCGGCGGCGGAACGAGGGGCGTGTGCGGGCCCTTGAAGCACTGCGCGCCGAACGGCAGGCGCGACTGGACCGGGTCGGCAATGTCCGGCTCCTGGTCCAGGAAGCCGAGCGCAGCGGCCGGCTGGTGATTGAAGCTGAAGGCCTCGATTTCGCCTATACGGGGCGGACGGTTTTAAGCGATTTCAAAACGCTGATCCTGCGCGGTGACAAGGTGGGGGTGATCGGTCCCAACGGATGCGGCAAATCGACCCTGCTGAAAATCCTTTTGGGGCAACTGCCCCCGGCAACCGGACAGCTGCGGCACGGCACCCGTCTGCAGCCGGCCTACTTCGACCAGATGCGGGCCCAGCTCGATCTCGATCGGACCCTCCAGGACAACATTGCCGACGGTGCCGACAAGGTGATCATCAACGGCCGACCACGCCATATCATCGGATATCTGAAAGATTTTCTTTTTTCTCCAGACAAGGCGCGCTCACCGGTGCGGGTCCTTTCGGGCGGCGAACGCAACCGTCTCCTGCTGGCCAAGCTGTTTGCCAAACCTGCCAACCTTCTGGTTCTGGATGAGCCTACCAATGACCTTGACATGGAGACCATCGAGCTGCTGGAGGATCTGCTGGTGGATTTTGCGGGTACGGTCCTGCTGGTCAGTCATGACCGGGCATTTCTGGACAACGTGGTGACCAGTACCTTGGTGTTTGAAGGGCAAGGTCGGGTGGCGGAATATATCGGAGGCTACGGCGACTGGCAGCGGCAGCGCCCTCAGGACAGCCCCCATACGCCGCGCAAAGTAGATCGTCCGGAGCGACCGCCGCGCTCTGTGCGGCGAGGGCCGCGCAAACTTTCCTACAATGAAAGACGCGAATTGACCCAGTTCCCGGATCTGATTGAACGCCTCGAGGGAGAACAGGCACAGCTTTTTGAAACCCTGGCGGATCCGTCGACCTATCAGTCCGACGGGCAGGCCGTTTCCAAAGCCAAAGTTCGTCTTGCGGAAGTGGAGGAGGCCCTGGCCAGAGCCTATGCGCGTTGGGAACAACTGGAAACGATCGACCGTGGTGCCGAAGCGTCGGCAACCTGAAAGGAACATCGATGACATCGCAAGAACACACACACAGCAAAACCATCGGTTATATACTATGGATTTTCGGCTTCATGGGGGCCCACCGCTTTTACTATGGCAAACCGATCAGCGGGACGATCTATTTTTTTACGCTGGGGCTGCTGTTCGTGGGATGGATCGTGGACCTCTTTCTGATCCCCGGTATGGACGAACGGGCCGATTTCCGGTTTGCAGCCGGTCCTCTGGACTACAATGTGGCCTGGGCCTTCTTGACGTTTTTGGGGATTTTTGGCGTTCATCGCTTTTATATGGGTAAATGGCTCAGTGGAATCCTCTATTTTTTTACGGGCGGATTGGGGTTGATCGGTATCATCTACGACTATTGGACCCTGAACGATCAGTTGACCCTGATCAACACCCGTGCGGCCCGGGGCTAAGTGTCCGTCCAGAGATGGCATCTTTTGGCCCCTGGCGGTGTTCTCGCCTCCTGTCGGTCCTCGGCGTAGCCGGGCTACGCCTGTGGGCGCCCGTCGGCTGGAGCCTTGCCAGAAACCAAAACCGGCCATCTCTGGACGGACACTTGGATTTTTTCTGCGAAACCCATTGAGCCGAGAGATTTTAAGAGCTGAGGCCGCCGGATGAAAATCCTGCTCGTCACATACGGCTCCACGGGAGACGTCCGGCCCATGCTGGCCCTCGGGCTGGCCCTGCGAAAGCGCGGGCAGGACGTCCGGGTCTGCGCGCCGCCGGACAGTGGGCGTCTTTTTACGGATGTCGGCCTTTCATATACGCCTCTGGGGAGTGACGTCCGTCAGATGATGACGGCCTTTGCGGACCGGATTGTCGGCCGGCCGCTGGTCGCCGCCGCACCCATGACCCGGCTTCTCAGACGGGAGCTGGAACTTCAATTCCAGCAGTTGCCTGCCGAAGTCGCCGCCGCGGATTTGGTGCTCTGTTCCGGTCTGGCCCTGGCCGTGCCTTCACTGGCCGAGGCCTGCGGAGTACCGTATCGCTATGCCGTCAGCCTGCCGGTCCTGCTGCCTTCCCGCCGGCATGCGCCGCCGACGGTACCGTGGCAACGCCTACCGCCTTTTTGCAACCTGATTCTCTGGCAGTGGGCCGGCATCCTGCTCGATATAGGGTATCGATCTCTGGTGAACCGGCACCGTAGCCGCCTGGGGCTCCATCCTCTGAAACGGGTCATGGCGCACCTGACAGCCAATATGGTGGTAGCGGCCGACCGCGAGCTGGCTCCGCTGCCCCCCGAGGCACCGTCCGATTGCCACCAAACCGGCTATTGGCACGCCCCATCGCGCGTGCCGCTGCCGGTGACGCTGGAGCGTTTTCTGGATAAAGGTCCACGTCCGGTATATATAGGATTCGGCAGTATGGGCGATCCCCAGCCCCGTCGTACCCTGTCCATTCTGAGACGGGCCGCCCGCCGGGCCGGCTTGCGGACCGTGATTCAAAGCGGATGGGCCGGATGGCGTTTTGAAAGCGATGATACGTGCCTGTGTGCTATGGAGGACCTGCCCCATGACCGGTTGTTCCCCCGCCTGGCCGGCGCCGTGCACCACGGCGGTGCCGGAACGACCCTGGCGGCGGCCCGGGCCGGCATCCCCCAAGTCATCGTGCCGCATCTCCTCGATCAATATTATTGGGGGCAACGCATCCTGGAAAAGGGCCTCGGGCCTCGCCCGCTGCCCAAAAACCGGTTGCAGACAGGACGGTTGACCCGCGCTATGCGTCGCATCGTCTCCTCACCGCGCTTGCGCGCCAATGCCCGGGTGCTGTCCACACCGTTGCAGCAGCGCAACGGTGTGCAGGAGGCGGTCCGCTGGCTGACGGGCTGCGCATCCTTCGGATGCTAGCGCCGATGCTGATGACCGAACGGGTGCTTCTCAAACCGGACCTGACCCGAGGCCCATACCACATCCCGCCGGCGGGATACCTTCGGCCGGCCGGCAGGAAATAGGGCATCCCCTGCGGCTGCAGAACATTGCCAATGGTTTTGCTCTTGATATCACCCCGAGAATGTGTATTGTGCGGTGTCCGCAGCGCACCGTCGCCGAGGGTTGACAAGTCGGCAGGCGGTTGTATATTGTTTTGAGTATATTCCCATAATGGAGGCTGCCTATGCGCCCGCAAAAAGACCGTATCGTCGCCCACAATCCAGACGTAAGCTACTTCAAGCCGCGGGGCATTCCCATGGTCGATCTGGAGGAAGTTCGCCTCACGGTGGACGAATGCGAGGCCATGCGGTTGTCGGATCTGCTGGACCTTTCCCATGAGGACGGTGGCAAACAGATGGGGGTGTCCCGGGCCACCTTCGGCCGTATTCTACAACGGGCCCGCAGCATCGTGGCCGATGCCCTGATCAACGGCAAAGCCATCAATATCGAAGGCGGCCATTACAAGATGACCTCCAAAGAACGCATATTTGAATGCGACGGTTGCCATCGTCGCTGGAGCGAACCGCTGGGTACGGGACGACCGGACCAATGCCCGCACTGCAAAAGCCGCAAACTTTTTCGTGTCAGCCAGGGGCATAAAGCCGGCCAAAGAGGCTACAAGGGAGATTCCAAGGCGTAATAAGCCCAAATCGGATTATCAAAGATCGATATTGCAAAAGGAGAAGATGTCGCATGGCGCAGATCATGAATTCGCCCGATGAAGCCAACAAGAAACGGACGAGCAAGGATGAACAGGATGTGGCCCTGAAAGATTCTTTAAGCCGCATTAAAAACAAACTGATGGTCATGAGCGGCAAGGGAGGCGTGGGGAAAACAAGCACCTCCGTCAATCTCTCCATCGCCTTGGCCCGTCTGGGTTACCGGGTCGGACTGATGGATGTGGATCTCCATGGCCCGGATGTGCCTCGCGTGCTGGGACTGATGGGCATGATCGGCTTGAGCGCGAACCACAAGCTCGATCCCATGCGCTTCAACGAAAATCTGAAGGTGGTTTCCATCGAATCGCTGACCACCAGCAAGGACGAGGCCATTATCTGGCGGGGGCCGATCAAGTATTCGGCCATTCGCCAGTTCATCGCGGACGTGGAGTGGGGCGAGCTGGATTTTCTGCTTATCGACGCCCCGCCGGGCACCGGCGATGAACCCCTTACCGTGGCCCAGACCATTCCGGATGCCCGGGCCGTCATCGTGACCACCCCCCAGGAAGTGTCCCTGGCGGATGTGCGCAAATCCATTAGCTTCTGCCGCACGGTCAAGATGGATATGTTCGGCCTGGTGGAAAATATGAGCGGTTATATCTGCCCGCACTGCGGCGGCCAGGTGGATCTCTTCGGATCCGGCGGCGGCGAGCGCACCGCCGCGGATGCCGCCATACCGTTCCTCGGACGGGTCCCTTTCGACCCTCAGGTGGTCACCTGCGCGGATACCGGCAAATCATTTCAGGATATGTACCCGGATTCGCCGGTCACCCAAGCCTATGAAGCCATTGCCCGTAAGGTAGGAGAGCTTGCGGCTTGATACCGTCTTCGAAGTAAGCCACTTGGGGGACAGGGGATGCGTTTATATCAAGCGCGTCCCCGAGCCTATCCTGCTTTCCTGCCAGGGAAACGGTTTGCCGGAGGGTGCCCCCGCAGGGGTAGGGACTCGCACCTTCAACGGATCAACAGGATCGGGCAGTGGGCATGCTGGGAAACCTTGCGGCTGATACTGCCGAACAGCATTCCCTCGATGGTCCCCAATCCGCGGGTTCCCATGACCACCAGGTCGGCCTCATGGGCGTCTGCGGAGGCCAGGATGGCCTCCGCCTCAGGCCCCTCCAGCAGGTCTTCCTGGGGGGACACACCGCGATCCTCCAGGCGTTGGCGGACGCGGTCGAGAACCCTCTGGCCGGCGGACTTGCGCCGGGATACCAGCCGTTCGAAATCATCGTACCCCAACAGATCCGATGTTTGGGGATAGGCGTGGACCACGAACAGGGCGGCCTGAAAGGCGGCTGCCAGGTTGGCGGCGTAATCGGCCGCTTTATCGCTGTGGGGCGAACCGTCGACCGCCAGCAGGATTTTCCGGAACATGGGATATCCTCCTTTATAGGCTATGGGTGTTTGGATAAATACGGGTTTCCAATGGTATCCATAAGATAAAGCCCTGTCAAAACAAGTCGATGCAGGGCTGAGGCATCCCCCTGCCGAGACCTTGAAAAACATGTTTCCAAAAGGCCGGCCCTGAGTGATGAGGGCCCGGAGAAGTCACGTGCCGTGAAAAGTGAATGGCTGGCCATCGATCTCCCCCGGACAGACTACGACCGGGCGCAAGCCCTGCAGGAGCGGTGCGTGGCGGCCAAGCACGCCGGACGGCTGTCGCACGACCTGATGCTGTTGCTCGAACATCCCCCGGTCTTCACCCTGGGGCGCAACGGGGGCCGGGAAAACCTGATGGTTTCCGATGCTTTTCTGAAAGAGGCCGGGGTGAGCGTCCGGCCTTCCGAAAGGGGCGGCAATATCACCTACCATGGCCCGGGTCAAATTGTGGGCTATCCGGTCCTGGACCTGCAACGCGCTCGCCTGGGGGTCGCCGATTATGTGGCCGCCCTGGAGGATCTGATGATCGCCGTGGCCGGGGAATGGGGAGTTGCCGCCCAACGCGACCCGCGCAACCGGGGGGTCTGGGTGAACGGCGCCAAGGTGGGGAGTATCGGGCTTTGCCTAAGGCACGGCATGACCTTCCATGGATTCGCCCTCAATGTCAACAATGATTTAACCCCCTTTGAATGGATCAATCCCTGTGGCCTGGAGGGCGTTCGCATGACGTCCCTGGCCCGGGCGGCAGGGCATGCCATTCCCATGGACCGCCTCCGACAAAGCGTTTGGCGGCAGGTGAGTGCGATTTTTGGCGTCGCATTACGACCTGCCGGGATGGATGACCTGTTCGGCGAAGCGGCGGTCGCTACCGTTTTTGACAAGGAGGCCTGATTGCCGCGCATGCCCGATTCCAAAAAACCCCTTCGCAAGCCGTCCTGGCTGAAACGACGCCTTCCCTCCGGCCCTATCTATGGAACCGTATGCCAAGGCCTGGAAGCCCAAGGTCTGCATACGGTCTGCCAGGAAGCCAAATGCCCCAACCAGTGGGAGTGCTTTTCGCATCAGACCGCGACTTTTCTGATTCTGGGTTCGCGTTGCACGCGCAACTGCGGATTCTGTGCCGTGGGTCACGGCCCGCTGGGACCGCCCGATCCGGAAGAGCCGCTGCGGGTTGCCCGAATGGCGCACGACATGGCACTGTCTTATGTGGTGGTGACGTCGGTGACCCGCGACGATCTGCCCGACGGGGGAGCCGGCTTGTTTGCGGGTACGATTCAAGCGCTGCGGGAGGCAATCCCCGATGTGCACGTGGAAGTGCTGATACCGGATCTGCAGGGTCAGCCGGCGGCTATCGCCACGGTCGTGGCGGCCGGTCCGGACGTGCTCAATCATAACCTGGAGACGGTTCCCAGGCTGTATAAGCGGGTTCGCCCCGAGGCGGACTACCGGCGTTCGCTGAATTTGCTTGAGCGGGTTCGGAATCTGGCACCCCGCATGATGACCAAGTCCGGCTTGATGTTGGGCCTGGGGGAAACCGAGACGGAAGTCATGGGCACTCTGGACGACCTGCGGGACGTGGATTGCCGCATGGTCACTTTGGGCCAGTATTTGCAGCCCACCCCCGGCCATCTTCCGGTGCAGCGCTATGTCGCGCCGGAGGAATTTGACCACTGGCGTGATGTCGCCTTGCAGATGGGTTTTCAGCAAGCGGCCAGCGGGCCGCTGGTGCGCAGCTCGTATCAGGCCCGGGAGCTTTTTCGCACCACCCGGACATGACCTTCCTGTCCCGCAGGGGGGCGACAATTAGTCCTCAGAGGCTTCGGATTTGCGCCGGTTGCGCTTCTCCTTATAGTGAATCATGCATTGCGGCCTGAACTTGCAGTACAGTTTCGGGTCCTGGCAAGTCGGATTGTCCCCCTGCTGATGGCGGTTGTATTTCATGCAGAGATAGCTGACAGTGCCTGTCTGCTTTGTCTCTCCGGCTGTTTCCGCGTCCCTGTTCCCAGGATCCGTCGATGTCTTCATAACGCCTCGCTGCCTCTATTGAACCACGAAAGGGGCGGTGGCGGCATGACCGTCGATGGCATTCCGGATCATGCCCTCCAGTTTACCCCGGTTCACCAAGCCTGTGATTTGCTCGAATACCCGGCCTCCGCGAAACACCACCACCGTCGGAACCGAACGAATACCATATTGCGCCGGGATTTCCGTGTTGTCGTCGACGTTGCACTTGCCCACCGTTATTTGTCCGTCGTAGTCGGCCGCCAGGGCGTCGACGGTGGGACCGATGGCTTTGCAGGGGCCGCACCAGGGGGCCCAGAAATCCACTAAAACCGGTTGTGATGATTCAAGGACCGTTTGGCTGAAGTTCTGATCGGTGATTTCAGTGATGTTCGCTGTCATGGACGTCATCCTTTCCCTTGGACTGATTGTTTACGACCCTTATGAGCGACGTCAAGCCAAAATGTTACAGATTCGGGGTAAAAATATGCTCACGGACTCAAGAAAGGGATGTCTTTGGCCGATATTAGGGCCAGTTTGGCATCGTGGCCTATGCCGCTCTGCCCGGATGCGCTTTTTTCCCGGCATCGACGGGACTGGAATGATCCAGAACGAGGTGACCCATTGCGTGAAATCAAAGTTCGCCCCACAGAGCCTTCAACCCCATGCGCCGAAATAGTGCCGGCGCCGTCAGGAGCCCTGGCGGCAGATGAAGCACGATTGCCTCCCCGTATTCTGCTGGTGGCCCAGCCGGGCGATGCATGCACCCTCTATGAGACCGCCCTGCAACGAACCGGCGTCCAACTGGATACGGTGGCCGCCATCGATACGTTTTACGGCGCCGTAACCCACTTTGCGTACAATGGGATCGTCATCGATATCCCCACCAAAATCAAAGCCCTTAGCGATCACAAAGATCTCGTCTATAGCATTCTGGGCCGCTTCCCGGTGATCCAGGTCAATTTCGACCCTCGCACCCGCCGTATTCGGGCATTGCTCTATGGTCAACACCAACGTGCCGGGGGCCTGGAAGACCTGATTCACGAAACCTGCTGGCACACTCCGCCCCGCAAATTGCGTTCGGAAGAACGCAAGCCCCTGCATTACAATGTGCTGCTGTCAACCCAACGGCATTTCGATCCCCAGACCCTGATCCGCACGGTGACCGTGGACGTGTCCCTGAGCGGGTGCTTTCTGTTTTCATGCGCGCGATTTCAGGTCGGAGCGCAGGTGTGGATGCGCATCATGGACCTTTACGACAAGACGCCCATCAGTGGTATTGTGCGCCACAAACGCCATTGGGGCGAATCCATGATTATTCCCGGCATCGGAGTGGAATTCGAAACCATCAAGGAGAGCCAGCGCCAAGCGCTCTTGGATCCCATCAGAACGTCGGTCAAGGATCCGGTGCGGCACGACAACCTGTATATCGGTGCCCTATGAAAGCGGCCTATATCAATCCCTTTATCAATGCCGTGCGCCGTTTATTCAAGACCATGATGGACCTGCCGCTCAGCATCGGACAGCCGGAGCTGAACCGGGAGGCCAAGCCGCAGCACGATGTCTGCGGCATCATCGATGTGACGGGTGAGGTCAACGGCAGGGTCGTGGTGAGCATGCCGGAACCGGTCGCGGCCAAGCTGGCATCGGCCTTGCTGGGAGATGCCATTCAAGAGCTCGATGAGGATGTCATCGATGCCGTGGGAGAGATCGCCAACATGATTGCAGGTAATGCCAAAACGGATTTCCCCGAAGGCGCCGGCGCTATTTCGGTGCCGCGGGTGGTGCTCGGAAGGGAAAGTGCTCCCTATCCTGCGGCAATACCGGTAATCCAGATCCCCTGCAAGACGGAGACAGGCCCCCTGCACATCGACGTAGCGCTGAAAGAGGGTCCGTAAGCAGGAAGTCGCCAGCCGCAAGGACGGTTGGAAGTGGATACGGAAACCATTATCGATTGCCACATTGCGCGCCAGCCCATATTCAACCGCCGAAAACAACTCGTTACTCGATTTTGCAGTCTATATAGGCGCTGTAATCCTTGAGAACCGGGGCATAGACTTCCTCCACCAGGTGCGATGAAATGATGAAATCGGCTGACGAGCGGTTGCAGGCGATGGGGATGTTGTAAACCACCGCAATGCGCAGCAGGGCCTTGACGTCCACGTCGTGGGGGTGGGGCTGCATGGGGTCCCAGAAGAATATCAGGATATCCACCCGTCCTTCGGTGATCAGGGAGCCCAACTGCTGATCGCCCCCTATTCAGGGTTTCTTCCAGCTGGCGACCGGTTGTGCCGGTGCAAATCAGGTTGTGTCCCAGCAGAACTCCGTAATTCCACTCCACCCACTCCATCAGGTCGCGCTTGCGGTTGTCATGGGCGACCAAGGCAATATTTTTGTAGTGGTTCATGACCGACTCCTGTCCGGTTTGAGAAAAGTTTCCCCGTTGGTAAGGCAACCTCCCCACGTCATTATGACGGGTTTGTCGCCGCGACGGCGCTATCCGGGCACTGGCTACCCTCCCACGCCCACCAGTTCCCATCTATCATTTGAAATTGAAAATGGCCGGAAGCAAACGGTGCCGGCCGTCGTTAGAGATTATCGGGTTAGATCATCCATGTTAGCAGGATGTGAAGGGGCTTGGAAAATGGTCAATCTGCGGCGGCAGGGTTGTGCTAATTCACATAGCCGCTGCCGATGGCGGAAAAGGGGAGGTCCAGCTCCAACTCCGGCACCTGCTTGGCAATCCAGGCGGTGAAGGTGTTGCTGTTGGGGCCCGGGAAAAGGGTGTAGGTGTTTTGCCAAGGATAAGCGCGGGCGGCCCGGTCCACGGCATCGATCAGCGCATCCACCCCCGGCCCCTGGCGTTTCTGCAAAACCCGGGGTTTGGCACCGTACCAGTAGCGGTCGGGGATGTCCTGGGCGATTCTCACCACCGGCTGGCCATGGCGGCTGCGCCAGCCCACCACATCGTAAACCGTGTAGCTGTCTTCGCCGGTGCGTTTGGCAGCGATCCAGGTGTGGATCGCAAACCAGCCTCGCCAACCCCATGCATCGGCCCCATAGACTTGCAGGACCGCTTCCGGGGTGACGGCAGGGTCAGGCGCGAGCCCGGCCGACGCACGGCTGGCAGTGCGCCAGCTTTTGTCGGAAGAGCAGCCGGTCAATAACATACTCGCCACGATGAGCATCGTTATAAGTCGCGAAATCTTCACGATGGGACGCCCTACCAGCAGATGTTTCGGTTAATGTTCCGCGCCACGGATGCCTGTGGCCTGTTCGCCGGGGCGCTGTATCGCGAATAGGGTAATTCCCGATTGAGATTCGTCAAGGGGGTTATCGGCGGGCTGCTTCCGGGACCGCCTATCCGTGGGATGTCCATTTTCCCATTCGTTGAGCGCGTTCCCCCTGTGAAAGGGTTTGAAAGAATCTTAGTCCCCGCAGGATTTTGCAGCAACGCCTGCTACCGCAAAATGCTGCTCACATCCGTGATTCCGTCCAGAGCGGCGGATCGGGCGAAACGGTCGTCCACCAGGCCGGCAATGTCGTTGTCATCAATCAGGTGGTAGTGCATCATGAGGTCGGCCAACTGCTGAATCTCAGCGGTCTGCGGGACGGCGTGATGGTATTGGATGCGGTTGCGGGGGGGTGGTCAGCGCGTAGCGGATCAGGTCGGTGGGCTGGTTCCAGTAGCGGGAAGCGATAGCCGCGGCCTCGTCCGGGTGCTGTTCCGCCCAAATACCGGAGCGCATGGCGGTCTGCACCAATTGCTGAACGGCCCGGGGGCGCTTTCCGATGAAATCCTGACGGACGATCACCAGGTTGCAGATGAATTGGGGCCAGATGTCTTCGACGTAATTCACCACCTGGGCATCGCCGGAGACGATCGTCTGGGCGGCGAAGGGCTCGCCTACGAAATAGGCGTCCAGGGCGCCTGAGGCCAGGGCCGAGGCCATGTCCGGCGGGTTCATCTCGACGATGTTGATGGCACCCGGCATTCCCCGATCTTCCATGGCCCGCAGGATTCCCAGATTGTGGCCGGAATAGCGCATGGGAACCGCCAGGGTGCGGCCCGCCAGGTCGCCAATATCCCGGATGGCCAGATCCTTGCGGGCCACCAGGGTGCTCTCGTGGCGGTTGCCGATATAGATGATATGCACGTCCTCCCCCTGCTGGTGGAGAACAACCGCCAGGGGAGCGATCATGAAGGCCGCATCGATATGGCCGTTGCGCAAGGATTCGGCCATTTCAGCGAAGCTTGAAAATTTGACGGCCTGGTAGCGGTAGGCCCCGCTGTCCTTGGAAACATAATCCAGGAGGGGCGCCGCCAGATTCGTAACGACCGGCATATAGCCCATGCGCACCAGGTCACGCGCCTCGCGCGGCATGTTCAACCGGCAGTGCAGCACCGTGATCGCGATCAGCCAGGCCACAGTCAGGAGCGTGTAGCGCCAGGCGATGCTAAACCGCCATTGGTGATAGCCGGCCAAGTTAAACCGCATAGGGCACTCCCAGCATAAAGAAGATCTCATTGCGCAGCTTGTTGAGGGAAGGCTCTTTCTGGAAATCCCGGGGACGAACAAAGTCGAGCTGGCGGTCGAGTTTGACGACGGAGGGCTGTCCGCTCATCACGACGATGCGGTCCCCCATGATCAGGGCGTCATCGATGTCGTGCGTGACCACGATGGTGGTCTTGCCGATAAACTCATGCATATTGACGACTTCTTCCCGCATTTTCATGTGGGTCAGGAAATCAAGCCCGCTGAAGGGTTCGTCCATGATCAGGATGTCGGGGTTGACGGCCAGGGCCCGGGCCAGTTCCGCCCGGCGCTGCATCCCTCCGGAAAGCTGGTGCGGGTAGTGCTGCTCGAAATTTTCCAACTCCACCATTTCGATGAATTCCATGATACGTTCGGCTTTGGCATCCCGGTCGGTCATATGCCGCAGGCCCAGGCCGACGTTCTGCCAGACGGTCATCCAGGGCAGCAGCCCGTTGTGCTGAAACACGAAGATGTGGTCGGAACCGGGGCGGGTGACCGGTTGGTCGTCAACCAGGATGCCGCCCGCGCTGGGACGGTCGAAGCCGGCGATGATTTTGAGCAGCGTCGATTTCCCGCATCCCGACGGCCCGAGGATGCAGACCATTTCACCATCCTGGAATTCCAGGCTGATGTCGTCCAGCACGAGAATTCGGTCGCCATAGCGCAACTCGGGGTCGTCTCCGGTGCGGGTCTGGCGGCGCCGGTTGCGGTAGGATTTGCTGATATGGTCGACAACGATATGCCCCATGGGGTCGCTTCCTTCCCTCAACCGTTCCAGCCGGTGGCTTCGGTTCGGCCCAGCCGCCGCATGATCATGTCCAGCAGGAGACCGATCAGACCGATCACGATCATGCCGTCCATGACATAATCCATGCGCAGGGCGTTGCGTGAATCCAGAATGAGATACCCCAGACCGGATTGGACGGCAATCATCTCCGCCGCCACGACCACCAACCAGGCGATGGTGACCGAAATCCGCAGGGCGGTGATGGTGCCGGGAATCATGGCCGGGATGATGATGCGGGTGATCACCTCCCAGCGGGAGAAATTGAAGTTGGCCCCCACCTGGAAGTAAATGGGATTGATGGCGCTGACGGTGGCGGTGGTGGACACCACCAGCGGGAAGAAACTGGACAGGAATATGAGAAAGACCGCCGGTTTGTCGCCGATGCCGAACCACAGCATGGACAGGGGGATCCAGGCCAGAGGGGAGATGGGCCGCAGAAACTGGATCATGGGATTGATCAGGAGACGGGCGTTTTTCCATCGTCCCAGCAAGATCCCCAGGGGGATGCCCCCCAGAACGGCCAGGTAGAAGCCCACCGTGACCCGGAAAAGGCTGGCTACGGTATGCTTGATAAGGGTGCCGTTGGCGACCAATTCGCCCAAGCTTATAAAGACCTGTAGTGGGCCGGGGAAGACATCGACGCTCCAACCGGCAAAACGGGCCAGGAGATCCCATACCAGGAGGAGACCGGCGAAGGCGGCACAGGGCAGCACCAGGCGCATTTTCCACGAATGGGACCGTTTCGACATTTCGTTGGCCATCGTCTCTTTCCCTGTCTGTCAGCTCAAAAGGCATTGTAAATCAGATGAATGCCGACCAGCGTCAACAAGAATACAAACAGATCCTTGAGTTTGCGCTCATTGATGCGTTCCGCCAGTCGGGGGCCGATTTGCCCCCCGATCAAAACGCCGGGAACCGCCCAGCCGATTACGTTCCATTGGGGCTCGTTGCCCATCAGGGAATGACTGGCGGCCCCCAGCAGACAAGTCCCGAAGATGGTGGCGATGCTGGTGGCCACGGCCACACTCATGCGCAGCGCCATTTTGCTGCGCATGATGGGAATCAGCCATTCCCCGATGCTGATACTGAGCATTCCGCTGACGACGGAAAGCAGTGAAATGAAACCCAGATAGGGTGTGGCCGCCTGCCGGTGGATCCGCGTCCCGCCGACATCGTGGTAGCGCTGGTTGGATGAAACAAAAAGAAAGGCCGTGGTTAGGGTCAGCAGCCCCAGGATCAGCTCCAGGTATGCGGGACTGGTGATCCGGGTCACATAAGCGCCGAGGGCGATGCCGGGGGCGGTAATCATCAGCAGGCGCGCGGCCAGCCGATAGTCGATCCGTCCCAGACGACCGTAGGCGGCGGTCCCCGAGCCCATGCCGACGCTCTGGATGATAAGTGATGACAGAACCGCTGTTTCCGGTTTAATGCGCATCATGATGATTAAAAACGGCATCCAGAGAATTCCTCCTCCAATCCCCACGGCCGAAGCCACCGTGGCGATGCCGATCCCGGTGGGCAGAGCCAGCCAAACCTCGTTCATGCCTTCGTCTCCGGGACGACGTAAAAGCGGAAGCAATCCAGGGCGGTCCGCAGCATGCCCAGTTCCGAAAGGAAGCGTTCCCTTTCCGCCAACAGTCCCCTTTCTTCTGCGGGGCGGGTTCCGGTCCGCACGAAACATCGTTTACGGCCGCCAGAAAGGTTTCGCCGGAGGAACAGACATGGCGCGACATGTGGATGATTTCCTGCAGGTTGCTGGACATCTCGTTGATGACGGCGCCCAGTTCGGCCAATTCGTTATTGCCTTCGATCCGGATCGTTTGGCTGAGGTCGCCGCCGGATATCTTGCGGGAGGCCGCAATCATGTGCTGCAGGGGCTCCGTGATGTGCTTCATGAACATGGTCATGACAATCAGAATGACGACCATGATGATGGCGATCACCAGAATTGCCTTGTTGCGCAGATGCACCAGGGGTTGCAGCAACGCCGCCTTTTCCACCGGCGTCTGCGCCCGGTCGCTGTGCCGCGCGAGAAAGGCCTGGCGCATGTCTTCCCCATGGGTTTCGGCGATGAATTCAACGCCGACAAGCAGGGCGGCGAATCCGATGAGCAGGAAATACACCATCATGGTGCGCTGCAGGGAGTATTTTGATTTCGGTTTCATCACATCTACGGGTCCAGTGTGTGGTCTCGCATCAGGTGTGCCCTCAATCAGGTGCCGACGGCTTTAACGGCACCCCGCCCGGCGATTTTGAAGGAGACGGGATTGCGGTAGGGGGCGCACCGACCCGCAATAGGTCCGGGTCTTTTTGCAGGACATAGTAAGCCGACAAGTCGGATTTCATCACGCCCCAGAGCACGGTGTAGGCGTCCGGCGCCGTGTTTGGGGGAATGGTGAACGCGCGCGTCAGTCGATGGCGCCCGGGTTCAATCGTCACCGCCAAGTCGTGGGCGGGACTATGAATATGGTGCGCCGGGTCGCTGTAAATGGACGCCCCCAGGATGGCGGTATGGTCAAAGCTGTTAAGATTGGTGATGTCATAGGTCAAGGTGAGGCTGTCGCCCGGCTGGACAGTGGTGCGATCCAGCCCCCTGTTCACCAAAAGGAGGTGTTCACCCATGTCGGCGGTTTTAAAAGGCATGAAATCGACGGTGGCATTGACGGCATCCCCTTTTCCCGGGCCGGCACCGGAGGGGCCGTCGGCGGCCCCCCAATAGTTATCGGGCACGCCAAGGGTATCCCGGCCTTCCTTGTAAACGGCATAGTAGCTGTTGTGCGAAAAGTCATTGCGGAGGATGGACGGACGGCTGTTCTTGCCGACGGTGATGCCGCTGCCGTTGCGGTTGGAGATGACGCTGCCGGTGATCAGGGCTTCACTGGTATGAATTTCAAGCGCGAGGTCTTGAACGACGCAACGGGTCAGGCGTCCCCGGCTTCCGGGATGGAACCGCATTTTCTCATGGTTGTAGATATCTTCCACGCCATCAAAGACGGTTTGGTCGGCCATTAGAGTGCCATTGACATCTAAGCGGCTGCCCTTTTCAAAGCGAATCAGCACCCCGGGCGCAATGGTGACCGTGACGCCCCTGTCGACGGACAACACGCCCGCGACCCGATACGGGCTTTCGCCCTCGTCCCAGATCTGGTCCTTCCGGATCGGCCCTTCCAGACGGGTATCAGCGCCGGCGCCCAAGGCGAAACCCAAGATCGCCAAGAGGATTATGCCCGCTGAAACCCGCTGCCGCAGACGCCGCACGGCATAAATGGATGGTCTATCGCTCATGCGCCCTTCCGTCCCACTGTGCCAATGGGAGAACTTCTTGTGCCAGATCCATGTATTCCTTTCCGGCCCGGCTGCTCTGGTCGTAGTGGATGACAGGGATGTTCATGATCTGGGCTTCCCGCAGTTTGTCGTCGTAATGAATGAGGGCTTCGAAAGTCTGGTCGCGGTAGAGCTGCTGCAGCTTGTTGTAAATGACCTGGGAGGCCGTGGACCGGTCGTCATACATGGTGATCAGCATGCGGGGGGTGACCGCCGGGTTCGTTTTCTGGCGGACCAGATCGATCAACTTCAGGATCTGGTCGACACCATGGGTGGACAGGTAGTCACACTGGGTGGGGATGATGACCAGATCCGATGCGGTCAATGCGTTCAACGTAAAAAATTCGATCGAAGGCGGGGTGTCGATGAGAATGTAGTCGAAACGGTTCTGGAGGGTTTTCAATCGTTCCTGGAGGATAAATTCATAGTGGGGGGCGCCGAAATATTTTTTATTCAGCAGCACCATGTTCTTGTTCGAGGGCAGGAGCCAGAGGCCGGTATACTGGGTTTTGATCAGAAACCGCTCCTCTTTTTCCTGGGGGGCGTTGAGTATGTCATAGAATGACGCCATGTTTTGATACCCCAGGGAAATGGTCAGATTCGACTGGACATCGAAATCGATCAGCAATACCCGTTTGCGCAGCATCGCCAGGGAAATGCCCAGATTCAGGCAGGTGGTGGTCTTGGCGACGCCCCCTTTCTGGTTGCTGACGGCGATCACCCTGGCCGGCGGTTTTTTTTGTTGCGGGACGATAGGATCCGCGGCCGGGGAATTTTCCGGTGCGGACGGTGTCGGCTTGGTCGCGGAAAATACATGCTGGCAACGGGAGCAACGGGCTTTGAAGCGGGAAGCCTTTATCCGGCTTTCGTCCAGCTTGAATCGGCTTTGACACTTTTCACAAACGACAATCATGAAGACTCCTTTTGAGCGTGGCCGGTCCTTGTCATGCGCTTGGTGTCCGCAGGGGATCCAAGGGCCTGTGGGGACGGTCAGGTCATGATCGATGCGATAGCCTGGGGCAGCTTCAATTCATCCAGAACGATGTCCACCGTGCCGCTATGGATCGCATTATGGGTCAGATTGGGATAAACGCAGCACTGGGTATCCTGCGCCAGGGTCACGCCCTCGGTTTCCCTGATATGGGCGAAGCCCCGGGCGCCGTCCTCCCCGATACCGGTGAGCAGAACGCCGATGGTGTTCTGGTGGAATACGTCGGCGGCGGAAGAAAACAGAAGATCCAGCGGCATGGCCGCCTCACCGACCTGACTCAGACAGGGCCCCTTTTCCGCCGTCGTCTGGATGCGGACGGGTCTTTCGTAGGAACTGATGTAGCAGGTGCCCTGCTCGATGGGTATGCCGTCCTCGGCCACGCGCACGCGCCAGGGGACACTTGCATCGAACTGCCGGGCAAAGGCGGTGATGATCTTGGGGGAAATTTCCTGGACGACCACCACCGCCGCGGGCAATCGCGGCGGAAGATTGGAGAGCAGGCGGATGACCGTATTGGGTCCGCTCAGGGTTGTGCCCAGGGTCAGGAGATAATCCAGCTGCGCGTAGCCATAGCGCGCGGACAGGCGCTCATTGATGTCATAGTTGAGCAGGCGTACCCGGCGGACATTTTCCAGATTCACCGAACTGGCCAGCTTGATGCGGTCAACCAACTGGTTCTGGGACTTTTCGATATCGGTGGAAACCGCCCCGGACGGTTTGGGAATGAAATCCACCACTCCCAGCCGCAGGGCATCGAAGGTGATGGCACCGTCGGTGAACAGCGAGCTTAGAACGACGATGGGAACCGGAGATTCGATCATGATATGTCGAATGCCGGTCAAGCCGTCCATCACGGGCATGTCGATGTCTAAGGTGATGACATCCGGCCGCAGCGTTTTGATGGCTTTCAACCCTTCCAGTCCGTTGCGGGCGGTGCCCACAACTTCAATTTCCGGGTCCCGACCGAGAACATCGGCAATGGCTTTGCGCATAAATGCGGCATCGTCGACAATCAGGACTTTGATTTTTTCTCCCATGAGGTCTCCCAAATCGAATTCGACGGAACTCAAATGTCTTCAAACGGCATCACGGCCGTCATCGCCGCCGCCGGACTTAATCGGCGCGTCACGTCATGTTTCCCCAATGCTGTTGCCGGCCCAGACGCGGATATGATCGGCAATGGCCTCCGGCGCCGCAATGGTTCCGGCCAGACCCGCCGCCGCAATGGATGCGGGCGGTTGCGCCACCATGCAGGTCGCCGGATCCTGCACCATAATTCGGGCGCCGCGTTCCTGCACGTAACGCAGACCTTCCAGATTGCCGGTCTCCGCACCGGAGAGGACGGCCACCATCAAGCTTCCCGGGTAGCAGTCCACGGCCGAACAGAGAAATAGATCCAGATAGCTGACCTCATGGGCGGAATCCCTGCGGCGGTGGGGGGGCATTTCCACCACCATTTCCCGTCCGGTGGAGGTGGTCCGCAGGGCATGGCCCGGTGTGCCCAGATAGCACGTGCCGGTCCGAAGCGGAGACCCATCGATCAGCGGCACCACCGAAAAGGCGCTTTGCTTGTCGAGATAGCGGGCAAGCGCCGGGATGAAGGTGGGCGGGATCGTCTGCAGGATGATTATTGCCAGATTGTGATCATTGGGCAGCTGGGCCAGCAATTGGGTCAGTTCGGCATGGGCGCTGCATCCCGTCGAAATGACCACCAGCTGATCGGCGGGCGAGTCCGGAAAATGGCTTGTACGATCTTCCGGGTTTTGCACCGGGGCAGACCGGTAGCGACGGAAATTTTTAATTTCGGCCGCGGCCGCACGCGCAATACGGCTGACAATTTTTTGCTGCTGAAGCAACAGGTCATTATTTTTGACCGGTTTGGCCATGAAGTCCACCGCCCCCAGCTCCAGGAACTGAAGCACGGTTTCCGGCGACCCGCTGCCGACATTGCTCATGACCACCACCGGGCAAGGCGTTCGGATCATAATGTGTTTCAGGGCGGTGCTACCGTCCATGACCGGCATATTCACATCCAGCAGAATCAGATCCGGATAAAAATTTTGGGCCATCTCCAAAGCGTCCTGGCCGTTTTGGGCGATTCCCACCACGTCCATCTCGCCCGTTGCCGTCAGCATGCTTGAAAGAATGTTCGCCATGAGCGTGGAATCTTCCACCAGAAGGATTTTGAGCCGCTCCTTCGTAGGGTGTCCCGTGTTTTCTTCAAAGGAGGCGCCGCTATCGCCCCCCGTTTCATTCTCGTTCTCCTCGTCGCTGCGGCGGGCCGCTTCCATCAGGAGAAATTCGTGGCTTTTGTTGACGGTATCGTCGCCCTCATAGCATTCGTCGATGGTTTCGAACCGGCCGCTGGCCCATCCCAGAATTTGGTAGAAGGCCTCCTCGCCGGTGGTCTTACCGCAAACCGCATGGACCACTTCGCCATCCCGGATGTAAATGACGCCCTGCTGGCTGTCCTGGGCAACCCGGATGGAAATGGTGGCCATCGATAGGCAGCACATCTGGATCAAATCGTCGATCTGGATGTTTTTCAAGGTTCCGGCAAATCCTTGGCCGCGGCGGCGTGACTGTTCGGTCAGCTGCTGCGCCAGGGCTGCGACATCCACTGGATGGTGCATTGCCCGTACGTGCAAGTCTGCCGGAATTTGGCCGGCCAGGGAGGTGTCACCTTCCGGGAGCAGGGCCAAGATGTCGATATTGGGATATCCGGCGCGGATTTCCCGGAGCAGATGGTCACCGACCGTTTCCGCCGTCTCTACGGCAATCAGAACGCTAAAGACGTCGTCCTCGGTCAGGATGACAAGGGCCTCCTGGAGATTGCCGGCGGTGCGCACGCCGTAAGGCATCGTATCCCCGCTGGGCGAAGTGGTCAGCGAGGTACGCAGACGGGGCGGCAGATTAACAAACAGCGCTTTGGGTATCCCAGCGGTCATTCGGGTCAAGACCCCTTCTCCAGTGTCCGATCAGTCGGCATTTTCCGACATCCCATTACCGATCGTTCTTTAGCAGCCTCATGCCGGTACGGCGGCTTGCTGACGCCGTGACTGGCGGTCGATGGATAAATTGACCAGTTCGTAGATATCCAGGATCAAGGATATCCGACCGTCACCGAGGATGGTCGCCCCGGAGAAACCGCTCTTTTCCTGGAGGTAATCCTCCAGGGGTTTGATGACCACTTCCTCCTGCCCCCGCAATACGTCCACCACAAGCCCCACGCGCTTCATCCCGGTGCTGACCACCACCACGAAGGCGCGCCCGTCGTCCGAGGTTTCGGTGGGCATGTTGAAGAGATCGGCCAGCCGCACCAAGGGCAAGGTGGTCTCCCGCAGTTGCAGGACTTCGACGCCTTCGATGGTGGAAAGATCCTGGGGGGCGATCCGAATCGTTTCTTCCACGGTGGAGAGCGGAATGGTGAACAGCTCACCGCGCACCTGCACCAGCAGGGCCGGAATGATCGCCAGGGTCAGCGGGATTTTGATGCGGAACTGGGTTCCGACCCCCGGGGTGGAATCGATTTCGATGGTACCGTTGAGTTTTTCGATATTCTGTTTGACCACGTCCATGCCCACCCCCCGGCCGGAAGTGTGGGTAATCTCCGCCGCCGTGGAAAACCCAGGCAGCATAATGAGGCTGGTCAGTTCCTTATGGGGCATTCGGTCGACGTCGTCACGCGTGGCAAACCCGCCGGCCACGGCCTTGGTTTTAATCCGCTCGATATCCAGGCCCCGGCCGTCGTCGGCAATTTCGATCACCACATGATTGCCTTCGTGGTAGGCTTCCAGTTGAATACTGCCGGATTCAGGTTTGCCCAGGCGTTTGCGCGCTTCGGTCGGTTCGATGCCGTGATCGACGGCATTGCGGATGATATGGATCAGGGGGTCGGAAATGGCTTCGATGACCATCTTGTCCAATTCCGTCTCTTCACCCTTGATGTCCAGGCTCACTTTTTTGTCGCCGTTGCGCACCAGGTCGAACACCAGACGCGGGTAGCGGTTGAATAGCTGGGCGATGGGCAGCATGCGCACCTTCATGACCCCTTCCTGCAGTTCATTGGCCACCCGCCCCAAGGCGACCGTGGCTTCGCTCAACCGGAAGGTCAGGCCCTTGACCTGCTTCATTTCACGGGCTTCAATATTGGCGTAATGCTGGAGGTTTTGCTGGAGATCCCGCATCTCGTGAAACAGCTGGGAAAACCAGGCCCGGCTGACGACGAGTTCCCCGACCTGGTTCATCAGGGCATCGATCTTGGCCGCATCGACCCGAATGCTCTGGCGCAGCAATTGTTCTCCGATCCGGTCGGATCTGCGCCGGCCCCGTTGAGAGGGGTCCCGTCGTTCGCCCGGACTCTGATCGGGATCCGGGGAAGGCGTTTGGGACAAGGGCGGCGTGATGGTTTCCTCGATGTCGAAGGTCTCTTCGGCGGGCTTTTCTTCGACGGCCTGCCGGGAAGGAAAAGGATCATCCGGCCTGTCTTCCGGGACGGCCGTCGCCGCCTCGTCGATTTCGGGGTCCTCCAAGGCGGGTGTCTCGGCCTGGGGAAGGCCGGCCTTTTCGGCGGACGCTTTCTCGAGCGGTTCTTCAGGAGGAGCGGAAGCTATGTCCTCTTCGACAGATACCGCCGGCGAAGGCGCCTCATCCGCAGTGACGCTTTCAATGGCAGCTCCCGTGCCTCTGTCGCTGATGCGGTCACATAGGCGGACAAGGGATCTTCTTCATCCAGAAGACGATTGACCGGCAAGGGGGCCTCGTAAGCGGTGGTGTCGCGAGGACGGTCCTCCGAAAACAATTCCCAATCCAAGCCGGACGGCGCATGGCTCCCGTGTATCTGATTTTCCGTCATCCGCCGATCGAAGGACTGGCTTAGACGATCGAAAAGATTGTCGCTTTCCGAAATATCGGTGTTCGGGGCCAGATCGATTCCCGGGTCGGATGGGCCTTCCGCCGCCTCGGCGTAGGCATCCAGGAGATCGGCAGCCATCCCGGCGGTGGCATGGGGGGCGTCGTGAGGTGTTTCCGGCGGTTTTTCCCCGGCAGGGCCGACGGCCGAATCGTCTGCCGGGGCTTTCAGTTTGGGGAAGCAACGGCGGATGTCGTCGACGGTGGCCTGCATGCAACCGGCCAGAAAGGCCGGCATGAACGTATCGTCTTCTACCGCGAGCCGCTCGAGGGCGTTCCGGATGGCTTCGCTCCACCGGTCGTAGAGTCCGGTCAGCTTGCGGTAGCCCATGTAGTTGGCGGAAGAACGCAGGGGATCGATCTGCGACAGGCAACGCCCCAGAATTTCGCTCCGATCATCGCGATCCGCGGCGGAGAGGGCATCGGTCCATGACTGGAGGGCGTCGAGACCTTCTTCTAGCTGTTCCAGAAAGATGCTGAAAAGCTCTTCGTCATATGCTTCGTCATATGTTTCGTCTTCAGGATTTTCGCTATGGGTCGGGGGCGCGGCCGGTGGAACATCGAAGGCTTCGGTTGCGGGCAGCGTTTCCGGCGCAGTGTTTTGCGCAACCAGAGGATTGGATACGCGACAGGAGATCCTCGATATCCGCTTGCTCCGCTTGGGTTTGATGGAGGTCGGCCGTGAGGATGCCGATTCGATCCCGGGCCGCCATGAGCAGGTCGATGAAATCACGGTTGATCGTGCATTTGCCCTGGCGCATGAGGTCGAGCAGATTTTCGAGCTTGTGGGACAATTCGGCAATACGCGCCATGCCCATATATTCAGCGGCCCCCTTGATGGTGTGCATGGCTCGAAAGATGTCATTGAGGACGTCGCGATTGCCGGGATCGTTTTCGAGTGTCAAAAGGCTGCTTTCCATGTCGCCCAGATGCTCGACCGTTTCGGCAATAAAGTCCTGCAGGAGAGCGATATCGAGGGAGGACTCGGGATCGCTTGTCAGACGGAAATGGTTGCTTTCGGCTTCATCCTCTGAAAAAAGGTTCAATGCTTCGAGTAGGTCTTCCGAGGCCGCCTCCCCATTTACCGGATTTGGGCGGTCATCCTCGCCCGGGGAGGCAGGTGCCTCTTCGGGTGATAAATTGTTGTGCGTTTCTGCCATCGTGGCTTCCATAAGCCCCAAGGGATCGTCTTGGACACCGCTTGTCGGTACCGGCGGCGCAGGGCCCGCAAGCTTCAACCGGGGGAAAGCCGTTGCGATTTCGTCGATATTGGCCTGCATATCCTCGCTCAGGAAAGTGGGCATGAAACTGTCGTCCCCACCGTCAAGGCGTCCGCGGGCATTTTGACAGGCCAGATGCCACTGCTCGTAGAGCGCGGTTAACTTGCCGTATCCCATGTAATTGGCGGATGAACGCAGGGGCTCCATCTGTTCGAGGCAACGGCCCAGGATTTCGATCCGGTCGGAGTGGTCCGCTCCGACCAAGGCGTCCGTCCAGGATTGCAGGGCTTCGAGACCTTCCTGAAGTTGCTCCAGAAAAATTCCGAAAAGTTCTTCATCATGTTCTTCTTCGTAGGCTTCACCGGTAGGCCCTGTATCGGAAGGACCACCGGTCGAAGCAGGCGGGGCATCCGTGGTTATCGTTGAGTCTTCAGGCCGCAGTGTTGTTTCGACAAGACCAGCGGATTGGATCCGGAGGAGGAGGTCCTCGATGTCGGCCTGCTCCGCCTGGGTTTGGTGAAGATCGGCGGTAAGGATGCCGATCCGATCCCGGGCCGCCATGAGGAGATCAATGGTCTCGCGGCCTGCCGAACGTTCGTTGCGGCGCATAAGATCAAGCAGGTTCTCCAGTTTGTGCGATAGCTCGGCGATGCGCTCCATCCCCAGGTATTCCGCTGCGCCCTTGATGGTATGCACGGAGCGGAAGATATCGTTCAGGATCTCCCGATTATCAGGGTCGGTTTCGAGCTGGAGAAGATTGCCTTCCATCTCTTCAAGATGCTCGACCGTCTCGGTAACGAAATCTTGAAGCAAAGACAAATCCGTCATGGTATTCTCCTTGTGGGCCGCCGCGTTGCCTGCGGGGGCCGTGAACAGGTCCAGGCCGCCGGATTCGACCGGCCGGACTCAAACCTTTCCGTCAGTTCGGCACCTCGGCCTTGTCTTTGGCCGTCACCATGTCCCTATCGGTGATCGTGACGTCATAAAGATCGAAGGAACGGACCATCATCTGCATGGTCTCCAGGTCCTGCTGGGCGGTCGTCAAATCCGCCACCATTTCCGCTGATCCGCACGCCGCCTTGTCCGGCGCCAGTTGACGGGTTGTGCGCTGAATCCGTGCGATTGCATTTTCGGTTTGATTCCAAACAAGAATAAGAGCCTCCTGGAAATTCACCGACAGGCTGTTGACCCCTTCTCCGATACGATCGATTTCATCGCAGGCGCATGCCGCGATCGTTTCACTCAGGTTTCCTTCAGCCATGCGCCCAGCGGCCGCGGCGGTCCTCTCCAGCGGTCGGACAATCATATGATTGAGGCGATAGAGAACGCCCCCGGCGGCAGAAATGATCAGCAGGATTCCGATGGCAATGCGCCAATGCAGCGGCTTCCAGAAGGCCAGCGCCTGGTCGGGCAATCTTTGCCCATCCAGGGCCGGCGCGCCAACCGAATCGGCCAGCAGAACGCATCCCACCCCCAGCGACACCAGGGTAATGATCAGGAAACACCACAACAGGTGATGTCTGATAGACCTGATCTTCCCGGACCGCCGGGAAACCACCGCTGCCGAGCGGTTTTCGATATTGTCTGTCGCGTGCGTCATCTTGTCCATAATCCAAGTGGCGATGAACGCCATCGATTAGGGTCCGAAACGATCGGCCGTCATTTCAGGCGGCCGCTTCCGACGCTAAAGCTGCTCGATCAGGGATAAAATGTCCTTTGATCGATGCTTGTTGAGGTAACCCTTGGCGCCGATCTTCGCAGCTTCCTGACTGTATTGTGCCTCGTCCAGATTGGACAGGAAGATGATGCAGGCGTGATCGTCGTCGTCTAGAATTTGCCGGGCGGCCTCAAAACCGTCCATTCCGCGCATGGTAATATCCATCGTGACCAAATCAGGTTTCAGCCGTTTATAGAGTACAACGGCATCATCGCCGTTCTTGGCCTCGCCGATCACATCATGGCCGGCCGATTTGAGCGTCTCCTTGATCATCTTTCGCATGATGGAGGAGTCATCCACAATGAGAATCGATTTTCCCATCGAATCAACCTTTCCGCTATGCTGCTTGTCCTTGCCACCTCACAGGGAAAGTTTTCCCGGTGACGCTTGTCAGACACTTGCCGTTGCCTTGAAGTCATTCAGTTTCTTGATTTCTTCAACCAGCAGAATCCGGTTGAAATCCAGCAGAATCAGCAAACGCTTGTCGATCCGGCATACCCCCGTAATGTATTGGCTCTGCAGCCCCGATACCACAATATCCGGCGGCGGCTTGATGCTGTTCGACGGCACCTTTAATACCTGGGTGACGCTGTCGACGATGAAACCGGTGATCCGGCCATTGACATTGAGAATCATGATCCAGGTCTGCCCTGGCGGCGCGGTTCCCTCCCGCAAATTCAGACGTTTGCGGAGATCGATGACCGGGATGATATTGCCGCGCAGGTTGATCACGCCCTCGATAAAATCGGGCGAATTGGGGATCGGCGTGATGGGGGTTTCCCGAATGATCTCCTGGACCATCAGGATGTCGACCCCAAAGAGCTCTTTGCCGATCACGAAACCCACCAACTGCATCAAGCGCTCTTTATCGTCTTGATCGGTTTCATGGTTCAGATAGGGTTCTTCCATGGTTTATATCTCCTTCACCGGCGGTTTCCGGTCGACCCCCTGGAGAGGTCGTGTACTCCGGCAGGCCGAGGACATTGGACAGGGCTTGCGGCCGCTCTGCCGTCCACCGACCCGCCGGATAATACCGGCTCGCGCAGTGTTCGCACGCGTATCATGATTGGGCGGGTCCGGAATGATTGCCCACCTTGAACTGTTCCACCTGGCGTGCCAGAGCTTCCGAAAGGGTCTTAAGTTCACCGGTGATGCCCACGACGGTGCCGGCCCCTTCCATGGTTTGCATGGCAGCCGAGGCCGATGCTTCGGTGATTTCGGTGAGCTTTTGCGAACGCTGGGCCTGGGCGCCGGTCATCTCCTTCATCTGGTGGGTTCGTTCCACGACGCCCTGCATCTGGCTGCCGATTTCGGTCATCCCCTGGTTGGCATTGGTGATGAGTTCGGAAATGGCGTTCGATTTTTCCACCAGGGCCGCCAGGGCCGTCTGGGCGGCGGAACGGCGCTCACCCTGCTGACCGGCCATGTCGGCAATTTCACGGGCCAGCTTGTTGAGGTCTTCCATCATGACATTGACCTCTTTGGTTCCCGCCGCGATGTTGTCGGCCGTGCGGGCGATTTCCTGGATGGCCTGCATATTGGTACCACCACCGGCCGCGATTTTTTCCAGAGCCCGGCGGGAGCGGTCCGAAAGCTGGGCCCCTTCCGCCACGCGCGCCGTGGAGTCCTTGATGAGTTGGGTGATTTCCTTGGCGGCTTCCGAGGAGCGCTGGGCCAGTTTTCCGACTTCGTCGGCGACCACGGCGAAACCCTTGCCATGGGCGCCGGCGCGGGCGGCTTCAATGGCGGCGTTGAGGGACAGGAGGTTGGTCTGTTCGGCAATTTCGGTAATAACGGTGATGATTTCCGAAATCTGCTCCGAAGACTCGGAGATGGCCTTCATGCCGTCAACCGTGGCCTCCACCGACTCGGTCCCTTCCTCAACCGCCTGGAGGGCGCTCTGGGCGAACTCCATGGCGCTGTTGGTGGCGGTGGTTAGCTCGTTGACGGCGACTTCCATTCGACCGACGGCCTGGGATACCGCCAGCACCTGGGTGCCCTGCTGCTGGGCATTTTCCACAACCCGGGCACCGGTGTCCCCCATGGCCTGCACGCGGTCCGTGGCCGTGCTGGCCTCTTCCACCTGACTGCCGGAGGCCTCGGTTACGGTATGCATGTTTTCCATCAGGGATGAGACGTTACCGCTGGAGAGGTCCGCCGCCTCTCTCTGGGCTTCGGATGCCCCGGCGACTTCGGCGGCGGTGGCCCGCATGGCTTCCACGGTCTCTTTCATGATCTGCATCTGCTGGGCTTGCTGCTCGGCACGGTCCTTGTTGGCGGAGGCCCGCTGGGCCACGTCGCCGGCGTTGCGTTCCACGTCCAGGGCGGCCTTGGTGACCAACTGGAAAGATTCCCGCAGTAGCTTCATCATCTTGTTGAACTCGCCGGCCATGACGCCGACCTCGTCTTTACTTTCCACCGGGACCTCGATCGTCAGGTCCCGCTCGCGGGCTACGGTATTGACCGCTTCGGCAATTCTGATGATGGGGCGGGAAATGGCCCGGGCTACAAGCAAGCCCAGAAAACCGAATATCAGAATGGCCGTGCCGGCGAAAATCCATGAAACGACGCGGCCGTGGGCCGTCAGATCATCGATCCGGTGGGCGGCGGAGAGAAATTCTCCCTCATACGAACCCGCGCCGATGATCCAGTCCCAAGGCGCGAAATACATCAGGCGGGCTACCTTCATACGCGGGGCCGGATCGCCAGGGTTCTGCCAGGGATAGCGGTGCTCGGCGACTTCGCCCGGCTTGAGAACACGGGATTTGGCGACCATTTCCTGAATGAACAGGTTGCCGTCGGTATCCTTGGCCTGGGAGATGTCCTCCCCGTCACGGGTGCCGTTCTGGGAGATAATATAGTGTCCCTGACTGTCCAGAACATAGACGTAGCCGGTTTCACCCACCTGGACATTGTAAATCGCTTGACGCAGACTTTGGACGCTTTCCTGGGGGATACCGACGGAAAGCATGCCGACGATCCGCTTGTCCTGATCGAATATGGGCTCGTAGGCGGTGAGGTACCACTTGTCGACGACGAAGGCGCGCCCTTGATAAGATTGTCCGCGGAGGGCCTGGCTGATAACCGGGTTGGCTTTGCCCTCCGGCGTCATGCGGGGAATATAGGTTCCGATGGCCCGCAGACCGTCTTCGCCAATGACGTTGGATGCGATACGCAGCATATCCCCGGAAGCGTTTATGCGCTGAAAAATGGAGCATGAAAGATTTTCCGCCAGGTTGCCGATTCGGTCAACAACCGGAACAGTTATACCCGTGTCCCGGGTCTGGCCGAACCATGTGTTGCCAACAAGCATTTTCGGCAATTCCACAGCAATACTGTCCTGGGTTAATTGGTTTGTCGCCTTCCAGGGAATATTCTCATACGCTAACGAGATTCCCCCGAGTTCTTGTACGATTTGCCGTTCGGCATTCAAATAACTCCTAAGGTTTTTAATGAGGACATCATTTTGTGTTTCCAACATCCGGTAAACGCCTTCCGCGATGTGGTCCAGATCGGTGGTGGCCAGCTTGACACTCTCCTCGGTGGCCGCCACCTGCATGTCGCGGTTCAATTTCGCAGCGTAGATTCCGCTGAATAAAACCGGTAGAATCGTAGCCGACAAAACGAGAAGTACGATTTTGGGTCTGAGTTTGAGATTTTTAAACATGGTTTTTTCTCCCTATTTGGTTTGGTATCCAAAAGCGGTTTTGATCGCTGAAGCGATATCCAGATCGGCACAGACATAATCGGCTTTGCCCGTGCGCAGGGTGGCCTGGACCATTTCCTGAAAGAGACAGGTGGGCGGGTCCTGCAGAATGACGGTTCCGCCCACGCGGCGAATTTCGGCGGCTCCTTCAGCCCCGTCGTTGCCCTTGCCGGTGAGGACGACGCCAATGGCCTGGCGGGGCATGATTTCCGAGACCGACAGCATGAGCATATTGATGGCGCCGCGCCGCTCGGGAAACGGCGAGGGGTTGACTTGCAGGGTGAGGCGGCCGTCGCCGTTCTGCAGGGTTGTGTATTCGCTGCCGGAGGCCAAATAACAGGTACCGGCCTGGAGGGCATCTCCCATCATCGCCCGTTTGACGGTGACGGCGCTGTTGGCATTCAAGTAGTCGGCAAAAGCGGATACATGCGCTGCATCGGCGTACAGAATAGCGATACAGGCGGCCGGCAGGTCAGGCGGCAGTTGCGGGAAGATTTTCAGTAGGGCCCCATAGCCGCCTTCCGATGCTCCCAGCACGACGATGCCCTCCGGATCCATCCTCTGGGTTCGGCTGACCTGAGGGTCTGAATGGGATGTCCGCAGGAGGCGAATCGCCCCTGTTTCCACGCCGGCGGCGACTTTGACTTTTTGCAGGATCAGGCGCTCCTGTTCCGCGACATTTTCTCCCTTAGTCTGGGATGGTTTGGGCATGAAATCGATGGCCCCGAAGCGCAGGGCATCGAAGGTCTCGGTGGCCCCTTCGCGGGTCAGGGCACTGAACATGACCGTCGGGGTTGGGTGTTTGATCATGATGTGCTTCAGGGTGGAAAGCCCGTCCATTTCGGGCATATTGATATCCAGCGTGATGACATCCGGTTTGAAACGCGGCAGCAGATCCAAGGCTTCCCGACCGTTGGCCGCCTCTCCCACCACCTGAACCTGGCCATCGGAGGCGAATAGCCGTCTGACCGCTGTCCGGATCAGGCGGGAATCGTCCACGATCAGAAGTCGGATTGGATTTTGGGAAGGGCCCGCAATGGAGGAGGCTGCATCCGGAACCGTCAGGGTTTCATGGCAGCCCTCACAGGTGAGTAGGGTTTGCTTGCCAGCACTACCATCGTCCGGGAATTCGTGCTGGGTGCCGCATTCTTCGCAGAAAATAATCAAGCTGGACCTCTTTTATTTTCCTGGTTCGCAGGGGAAGGGGAGGGCGTTGGACGCGCCTGCTATAGGGTTATGCCTGCCAGGGCCGCCTGTCTGGAACGGCAAATGGTCTGTCGGCTTAATCTGAATTGGAACGCCCTACCGCTATCCCTGTGTCACTTCCATAAGGTTTTATCGGTTGTCTTAACCCATGGCTTTAGTGTTACGTGTCCTCTCCGCGGGTTATGCGATGCTGTTGCGGCAGCTTTTAGTAACTGTCCATCGAACTGCGATGGGCTGCCTCCCATCGCGAGATCTTCGGCCGGCTAATCTTCATGGTTCAATCAGGACAGCGGTTTTTCCCTAAAACGCTTCAACAGCAACTGATACAGATCTTCCTTGCGATTGTTGAACCGAAACTCACATTCTTTCAGCGCCAAATTAAAATAATCGTTTCCGTTGAGATGAAACGTGGTTAAGCGTTTGCGTGCAAACCCCAAGAAGGATTCGATGCCACGTTGGATATCCTCCGATGCCTGGACACCAGGAGAGACAGGACTCAAGCGATAGTGCCAACGGCCCTTGAGATCCACGATACCGTCGTAAACGTGCCATTCCTTCGGTACGGCGAAATTGGCCTGGTCGGCGCCTCCCTGGATCAACCGGCGCAATTTACGATGGCCCCCGTTGGGAAATAGGTTCGTGTAAACATGATCGTTACGCGAACGAATTCCGAAGACCGGCAGGTTTTCCTCCCCTCCCGTTTGCCGAGGAGTGTTCCCCTCGCCTCCGTTGACCCTGGAAGATAGTTTGAGATCGGATTGACGCTTGCGGGCCTGAAGTTCACAGAGATCGACGATCCGGGCGCGGACCCGCCCCAGGTAGCGGTTGACCGTATTGCGATTCAAACTGGTCAACGCCGCGATCTTTTGGGAGTCCAATTCCAGACTAAAATACATGATAATTTTACGGAATTTGGCCTCTGAAATTTTAGAACGCTTTACATACTTATTTTTCATCATGGCATATGGGATTAGGGTCATTAAAAAGTGACGTAATAAGCACTAGCAAAATTAATACCAAAAAAAATGGATAGGATTTGTTAGGAAAAAATTCAGAGGGTTAATGATGTCAAGGGGAATATTTAGAGGCGATCCTGCCAAAATTTGACACAGCCGCTGTCAAAAAATGTCAGGTCCAGCGATCGGAGACAAGCCCCTTATCGGACGATAGGCGGGATATTTAGCTCGGCTTCATGCTCAAGCAAAGACGAGGGCTTTCATGACCGCGCGACGGACGGGATGGGATCAAATGGGCATTTCAAGCGACAGATATTTCTTCAGCGCCTGGTAGTCATCCTCGTAGATATTTTCAAAAATGACACCGATTTCGAAATTCGGGGTTCCGGTCAGTGCTTTGCACCAGGCAACTTTGGCAACTGCGGTGAGGGGCGCCAAGGCCAGATCATCGTCGATGACGGCGGCATAGGAACTCTTGTGGCGCTGCCAACCGGTGAGGCTGATCTTAACACTCAATAAATCGCCCGGTTCATAGGACTGCGGTACGGTAAAACATATGCCCCCGGCACTGATATTCCTGCCCACGGCCTTGACCGGCGCTTGGTCTGTCAAAGGATAGGCAATCTTCTGGATGGTGATGGGGACGGTTTCCGGGATGCGGTCAAATCGCCGTTTTTCGGTGGCGCTATCCGTCGATGGCATTGCTTGCAATCCTCCTTATGTTAGGAAACCCCTTGCTGCTGCCAGTCTACCGCAATGTTGCCCTGTTAGAAATCGCGACGCTATTTTTACCCCAAACCACCTAAAATTGGAAGGGGAATCCCATCTGTCAGTAAAACGCCTCACGCCTTTCCGTCCGAACGACGCCGGTCGGGACGAAGCTTGATGTCGTCTCCAAAATAACATACATAGGACTGGCTGCGCCTTTACAAGGTTGGACAGGCGGCGCAACGGCGTTGCTACGGATCATTTTGTTGAGGATGCCCATGGAGAAGACGACGACGGATTTAAGCGTTCGCATTGCAGGGATGACCTTGCGCAATCCCGTGATGACGGCCTCGGGCACCTTCGGCTACGGCGGTGAATTCCGTGAATTGGTGGATCTCAAACGGCTGGGGGCTATCATCGTCAAAGGCCTGTCGCTGGATCCATCGCACGGAAACCCGCCGCCGCGCATCGTCGAGACGCCCTGCGGCATGCTGAATGCCATCGGCCTGGAGAATATCGGGATCAAGGCGTTCCGGACCACGCGGCTGAAGTTCCTGCAGCAACTGGGCACACCGATTATCGTCAACATCTACGGCCAGCGTGAAGAGGACTATGTGGCGCTGGCGAAGATCGTCGATGAGGAGCCCGACATCAGCGCCATCGAAGTCAATATCTCCTGTCCCAACGTCAAGGCCGGCGGCATCGCCTTCGGTGTCGATCCCACGGCCGCTGCCGACCTGACCCGGCGCATTAGGGCTGCCACCAGCAAGCCCCTGATCCTCAAGCTGTCCCCCAACGTCACCGACATCGCGGCCATTGCCCGGGCGGTGGAGCAGGAGGGTGCGGATGCCGTTTCCCTCATCAACACCATCACCGGCATGGCCATCGATGTGGAAACCCGGCGGCCGAAATTGGCCAACATTACCGGCGGGCTATCCGGCCCCGCCATCCGGCCGGTGGCGGTGCGCATGGTGTGGCAGGTGGCGGGCGCCGTAAGCATTCCCGTCATCGGCATCGGGGGCATCATGAACGGCCGCGATGCCCTGGAGTTTCTGATTGCCGGTGCGAGCGCCATCCAGGTGGGAACCGCCAATTTTGTCAATCCCCGGGCAACCATGGATATTATTGACGCGCTGCAGAGTTTTATGCAAAAGCAGGGCATCTCGCGAGTGAAGGACCTGATCGGAAGCTTGCGGTTGGACGGATGACGTGATCGGCTTGTTGCCGGGGTTCGGTATACTCCCCAACCTGAACGCACGGAAGATATCAGAAATACCCCCTTTGTGGCCCCACTGAAAGGAGATTCCATGGATTTTAAAACACTTGACGACATTTTAGATTTTGCCATTGCCAAAGAGGTCGAAGCCGAACAATTCTATCTGAGTCTTTGCGAAGAGGAAACGCTTTCCGGCAACCGCCAGACGTTCCAGGATTTTGCCAAAGAAGAACACAAGCATGTCACCCTTTTGGAATCCCTCAAGGCGGGCGGCGTCGTCGAAGGGGTCGAAGATTATCAGTTCAAATGGATCAAAGACATCAAGCGCAGCAACTTGGTGCTGGATATCGATTACCAGAAGGGCATGAATTATCGTGACATCCTGATGCTGGCCATCAAGCGGGAGGAAAAAGCCCTCGCGCTCTACAATGACCTTCTGGAACGGGCCGATACGGAAAACAGCCAGAAGGTTTTTAAAATCCTGTGCCAGGAAGAAGCCAAACACAAACTGGCCCTTGAATCCATGTACGACGACTATATGGCGGAGATGGGGGACTAGGGCATTCCGCAAACCCTCCCACTGCCCAATGGAGCATACGATTCGTATGATGATTGATGTCCGGTTCGGTATCACGGGCCAAAGCGCTGGTTTCCACTGGGCGACGGGCTATGACGCTGAACCGATTGTTCCGACCGCTACGGAAGCGGTCGACCATGAACAGCCGTTGACCGGTTGCATCCCCGCAGGGCATCCTTCCAACCCAGCATTCCATCCTTTACCGAGTTCATGATGCTGACGTTCCAATCCCGCCCGGGCATAGCCTGTTGTGCCATGCCCGGATTCGCGGTTCTTGACATTTGAAGGGAATATAATTTAATAGACGGCCATTCATTTAATGATTTTTTAGATACCGAGCGGAGGATTGCATGCGACAGATTATCGGCGGATTGATGATACTGACAATGGTGCTGCTGGGGTTCGGAACCGTACAGGCTGAATCGACGCTGGCGGAAGCGGACGCCCTGTATGATGCCGGCGGATTGGCGAATTATAAGGCTGCCATTCCGCTTTACGAAAAGGCGGTCGCCGAACTGGGAGACAATTACGAGGCCCTATGGAAATGCGCCCGCGCCCATCGGGACTACGGCAACAAAATCAAGCAGCAGGGGAGTGCTGATTGGGAAGATATTTGCGCTCAACAAGGCAAGGCCGGTATGGGATTTGCCGAAAAGGCCATTGCCCTGGCTCCCGACAAAGTGGAAGGCTATTATTATTACGGCCTGAGTGTCGGCATTTACTCGGACGGGGTCAGCATCCTGACCGCCCTCAGCGAAGGCCTGAAAAACAAGACCCAGGAAAGCTTCGAGACGGCTTACAAGATCGACAAGACCTACAACCAGGGCGGTCCCATGCTCTCCCTGGGGCGCTTCTGGACCGTGCTGCCCTGGCCCATGAACGACGAAGATAAAGCGCTGGCGTATTTCCGAGAGTATCAATCGGCCGGTTTTCTGGAAGGCTCGGTTGAGGGCAAGGTATACATGGCGGAACTGCTGATCGATATCGGCGGCAAGGACAATGAAGCCGAAGCCCGCAATCTCCTGCAGGTCGCAGCTCAATCGCAGGAGCCATACTTTTCCGATTGGGCCAAGCGGCTTCTGGCAGACTTGGACTGATTTTCCGGCGGCGATCCTATCAATTGAGCGAACGTGCGCCTTACGCGAACGGATCTATAAAGGAGGGAGAAACGATTCCATGAAGATGCAAAGAATCCTATCCATCGTTTTGATGACAGGCCTTCTGGTCATGACGGGTGGCTCGGTATGGGCCGGCGACATGGAAATTGCCGACGTGACCTTTCCCGGGCAGAAAGTGGTGGACGGCAAAACCCTCACGCTCAACGGGGTAGCCCTCAAGACCAAGTTTTTCATCAAGGTCTTCGCAGGCGGCTTCTATCTTGAGACGCCCACCCATGACGCCGCCGAGGCCATAGAATCCGAGCAGGTCAAACAATTCGTCCTGCACTATCTGACCAGCAGGGCCACCGCCGAGAAATTGCAGGATGGGTTCAAGGAAGCCATCGCGGAGGCCAATCCACCCGAACTGGTGACGAAGTACCGCAAGGAAATCGATCTTTACGCCTCCTGGCTGGACCAGGACATGGCCCCCGGCGCCACCTCGGTTACTACCTATGTGCCCGGCAAGGGCCTCACCCTGGTATTCAAGGGGCAGGAGAAGGGAACGATTGCGGATAAAACCTTCGCCCAGATGTATTTTCGTTACAATTTGGGTGAAGACGCCGATGAGGACCTGCGGGAGGGGTATCTGGGCCAGTAGCGAACTACTCGGCCAAAAATTTCAGGTTGATTGCTTTGAAGAAAAGCTGAGGCATAAGGGCCTCAGCTTTTCTTCTTTAGAGGCGGGCGCTGCTGGGCGCGGGAAGGCTCAGAGCCCCTGGCGGTCCTGAACCGGGTGGGCTTTGAGGTATTCGAGGCGATTGAGCCCGTTGATATACGCTTTGGCACTGGCGGTAATGATATCCGGATCCGCCCCCTTGCCCAGGGCCACCAGACCGTTTTCCCGCAGCCGCACGGTGACTTCCCCCTGCGAATCGGTACCTCCGGTTAAAGCGCTGACGGTGAAGCGCAGCAGCTCCGACTGGGTGCCGGTCATTTTGGCGATGCTGTTGAAGGCCGCATCGATGGGTCCGTTGCCATAACCGGCATCCCGGGCCGGACGGCCATTGATGGCCAGCTCCACGCTGGCCATGGGCAGCACGGTGGTGCCGGCGGTCACATGCAGGTAGTTGAGCTTGAATACCTCCGAGGTGCGCAGGATGCCCTCGGTCACCATGACCTCCAGGTCTTCGTCCACGATGTGCTTTTTTTTGTCGGCCAGGTCCTTGAATTTGGCGAAAATCGTGTCCAGCTCTTCTTCGCTCAGTTCATACCCCAGCTCTTTCAAGCGGTTGCGCAGGGCATGCCGGCCGGAGTGTTTGCCCAGAACCAATTGGTTCTTGCTCAGACCGATGGTTTCAGGTCGCATGATCTCGTAGGTCATGGGGTTTTTGAGCATGCCGTCCTGGTGAATGCCGGCTTCGTGGGCAAAGGCATTGGCACCCACGATGGCCTTGTTGGGCTGCACCATGATACCGGTGATCATGCTGACCAGACGGCTGCTGGCATGGATGTGTTCGGTTTTGATGCCGGTGTCGAGCCCCATGTGGTTGTGCCGAGTGTGCAGGGCCATGACGACTTCTTCCATGGAGGTGTTGCCGGCCCGTTCCCCTATGCCGTTTAGGGTGACCTCGGCCTGTCGGGCGCCAGCCTGAATTGCCGCCAGGGTATTGGCCGTGGCCAGCCCCAGATCGTTGTGGCAGTGTACGCTGAAAATGGCGCGATCGATGTTGGGGGTGTGTTCGCGCACGTGGCGGACCATTTGCGCGAATTCATCCGGGACCGCATAGCCCACGGTATCCGGCAGGTTGACAGTCGTGGCCCCGGCCTCGATGGCGGCTTCGAAGATCCGACAGAGAAAGTCCCAGTCGCTGCGGGACCCGTCTTCGGCGGAGAACTCCACATTGTCGGTATAGCTGCGGGCGTGTTTGACGGCGTCCACCGCCGCTTGAACAACCTCTTCGCGCGTCATCCGCAGTTTGTATTCCAGATGGATATCGGAGGTGGCGATAAAGGTGTGGATCCGGGGATGGGCGGCATGCTGGACGGCCGCCCAGGCCCGGTCGATATCGCTGCGGGTGGCCCGGGCCAGCCCGGCCACCTGGACTTTTTTCAGTTTGGCGGCGATCTGGGAGACGGCTTCGAAATCCCCTTCGGAGGCCGCCGGAAAACCGGCTTCAATCACATCGACGCCGAGTTTTTCAAGCTGTACGGCCAGCCGCAGTTTCTCTCCGCTATTCATGCTGGCTCCGGGGGACTGCTCCCCGTCCCGCAGGGTGGTATCGAAAATAATGACGCGTTGACTGTCGTTTGACATAATAAGGGCTCCTCGTGTGATGCATTTGTGAAGACAAATCGCGGTTGACACTTTATCCGCGGGGATCTTCAAGTGATACCGATACAAAGGGAATCGAAAGCGGGCGGTCGGCAGGTGCTGACGGTATCAGCTATAAGAAGGATGCACTTCCTCTTCGGCCGCTCCTGTCCGACGCGCATAAACGGTCGTGAGGAGCATGGGCCGCAGAGACCGGTCGAAGCGGCTCTCTGCGGCATTGGACCTTCTATCGCTTGTTCGGGTAAACATGGTTATGCTTTCTGCGGCCGCGGCGGTACGGTGCCGCCCGGCCACCATCGGTGCAAACGGTTAAACGGAAGCCCGTTTGGTGCGGGTTGCGTCGTTGCGGGCGGCATCCTTGTCGTCGACCTTGGCCAGTTTGTACTGAAAGCTGTCTGCCAAAGCCTGCCAGCTGGCCTCGATAATATCTTCGGAAACACCGATGGTGGTCCAGATGTCATCGTGGTCGCGGGATTCGATAAGCACCCGCACCTTGGCGGCGGTGCCGGCCCGGCCGTCAATGACACGCACCTTGAAATCCACCAGGCGCATGGTGTCGAGATTTGGATAGAAGCGCCCCAGGGCTTTGCGCAGGGCATTGTCCAGGGCGCTCACCGGACCCAAGCCTTCGGCGGCGGTGATTTCTTCCGACCCGCCTACGGCGACCTTGATGGTGGCGTGAGCCGTGCAGGGCTGATCCTTGTCCTTCTCGATGGAGACGCGAAAGGATTCCAGATCGAAGAGCGGCTGGAATTGCTCGGTGAACTTTTCCACCATGATCTTGAAGGTGCCGTCGGCCATATCGAACTGGTAGCCCTGTTCCTCCATTTCCTTGATGCGGCCGACGATCACGCGGCTGTCAAATCCATTGCCGCCCAGGGTCACGCCCAATTCCTTGGCCTTGTATTCTACATTGCTTTTGCCGGAAAGGTCGGAAACCAGCACCCGGCGGCGGTTGCCCACTTGGGCCGGGTCCATGTGCTCATAGGCCCGGGGTTCCTTCATGATGGCGCTGACGTGGATGCCGCCCTTGTGGGCGAAGGCGCTTTTACCGACAAACGGCCGGGTGCTGCTGGGTACCTGGTTGGCCGTCTCGCTGACAAAACGCGACAGACTTTTGAGCTTGGCCAGACAGTCTTCGGGCACGCAGGGCAACTGCATTTTTATCTGCAGCACCGGAATCAGGGAGGTGAGATCGGCATTGCCGCAGCGCTCGCCGTAGCCGTTCACCGTGCCGTGCACCATGCGGGCGCCGGCCCGGACGGCGGCCAAGGCGTTGGCCAGGGCCAGCCCACTGTCGTTATGGGTATGGATGCCGATACCGGGAAGCGGCCTTTCCAGGGGGGCGCAGAAGGCCGAGAGCTGCTCCTGCACGACACGGGTGGCGGCCTCCACATCAAAGGGCAGCGACCCCCCGTTGGTGTCGCACAGCACGACCCAGTCCGCGCCGGTCTCCACCGCCGCCTGCAGGGTCTGCAAGGCATAGTCGCGGTTGGTGGCGTAGCCGTCGAAAAAATGCTCGGCATCGTAGACCACTTCACGGCCATGCGCTTTAAGAAAGGCCACGGTCTCCCGGATCATGTCCAGATTTTCCGCCAGTGTGTTGCCCATGATGGTTTCAACGTGCAGATCCCAGGTCTTGCCGAAGATGGCCACCGTTGGGGCGCCGCTTTTCAGCAAGGCTTTCAGGTTGGGGTCTTCCGCCGCCGTGCGGTCCCGGCGGCGGGTGGATCCGAACGCCGTGAGCCGGGCGTGGCGGAATTGCTCCCGTTTGGCGAGATCGAAGAAATGCATGTCGCGCGGGTTGGACCCCGGCCAGCCCCCCTCGATATAATGGACACCCATCTCGTCCAGTCGCTGGGCGATGGCCAGTTTCTCGTCGGCCGAGAAGGAGATGTCCTCCCCCTGCGTGCCGTCCCGCAAGGTTGTGTCGTAGAGCGTTATGGGGTCCATGCTGGTATCCCTTTGCACCCGATCCGGGTGCCGTGGCGATTTATTTATCCGCAGCCCGGTTTTCCGGGCGCAGGGATCGTACCGCGGCACCGGTCCGCCACATTTCCGATCCGCCGAGGACCTTCAATTCGGCCTGCAGCTTCTCCCGGTAATCGGCAGCGCTGCAGGATTCCATGACGCGGCGGGTTTCCTGGCCGGATTTGACGCTTTCATAAAGGGTGTCGAAGACCGGCACCACGGCATCGCGGAAGCGGGGGGCCCAGTCCAGGGCGCCCCGTTGGGCGGTGGTGCTGCAATTGGCAAACATCCAGTCCATACCGTTTTCCGCCACCAGACGGATCAGGCTTTGGGTGAGTTCTTCCACCGTTTCGTTAAAGGCTTCGCTGGGGCTGTGGCCATGCTTGCGCAGCAGGTTGTACTGGGCCTCCATCACGCCGGCCAGACAGCCCATGAGCACCCCGCGCTCACCGGTCAGGTCGCTGTAGACTTCGTGTTCGAAGGTCGTGGGGAAGAGATAGCCGGATCCAATGGCAATACCGGCGGCCAGGGCGCGGCGCCGAGCCTGGCCCGTAAAATCCTGGAAGACGGCAAAGCTTGAATTGATGCCGCTGCCGTCCAGAAAGTTGCGTCGCACCGTGGTGCCCGAGCCCTTGGGTGCCACCAGAATGACGTCCACGTTGGCCGGCGGAATAATACCGGTCTGATCCTTGTAGACCACCGAAAAGCCGTGCGAGAAATAAAGGGCATCGCCTTCATTGAGGCAGGCCTTGACAGCGGGCCACATGGCCGATTGGCCGGCGTCCGAAAGGAGGTACTGGATGATGGTACCGCGCCGGGCGGCTTCTTCGATGGGCAGGAGCGTTTCACCGGGGACGAAACCGTCCGCTACGGCCCGGTCCCAGGAGGCGCCGCCCTCACGTTGGCCGACAATGACCGGGATACCATTATCCCGCATGTTCAAGGCCTGCCCGGGCCCCTGGACGCCGTATCCGAGCACGGCCACGGTTTCGCGGCCGAGCACCTCACGGGCTTCGTCCAGGGAAAATTCTTCCGAGGTGATCACCTCTTCCACAACTCCGCCAAAATCAATCTGGGCCATTGGTTTTCCTTTCGCAATCTGTCAATGTATAAGGTTTCCGTTTCGTTGCCGGCTGTCCCGGCCGTTACGTTTATTTCGGTTCGCGCTTCAGGGCGATGGTCCCGGTGCGCGCGATTTTCTTGATGCCCATGGGCTTCAGCAGGCTCACCAGCGCGCTCAGTTTCCCCTCGTCGCCGGTCACTTCGATGATGAAATGTTCCAAGCCCACATCCACCACTTTGCAGCGGAAGATATCCACGATACGCAGGATCTCCGCCCTGTTGTCCGGACTGGCTTTGACGCAGATCAGCGCCATTTCCCGTTTGACGGCATCGGCGTGGGTCAGGTCGCGGACCTTGATGATGTTGATAAGTTTGTTGAGCTGCTTCTCGATCTGTTCCACCACCGGCGGGTTGGCCTTGGTGACAATCGTGATGCGCGAAACACCCGGAGTGACGGTTTCGGCCACACAAAGGCTTTCAATATTGAAGCCGCGGCCGCCGAAAAGTCCCACGACGCGCGACAGAACACCCGGCTCGTTGTCCACCAGCATGGTGATAACGTGTTTATCTTCTTTCATACGCCTGATTCGCCTCGCTCTAGCGGTCAATCGGTTGTCATTAAACGAGCAGCATTTCCGTGATGTTGGCGCCTGCCGGTACCATGGGATAGACGCTTTCCTCCTTTTCAACCACAAAATCCATGATGACCGTACGGTCGGCGGCCAGGCCCTCCTTGAGCACCGGGACGACCTCTTCGGGGCGTTTGGCCCGCAGGCCCAAAGCCCCGTAAGCTTCCGCCAGTTTGACGAAATCGGGCTGGTGATCCATCAGGGTGCAGGCGTAACGTTTGTCGTAGAACAACTCCTGCCATTGGCGCACCATGCCTAAATAACCATTGTTGAGGATGACGATTTTCACGGGCAGGCAGGACTGCACCGCTGTCGCCAGTTCCTGAATGTTCATCTGGATGCTGCCGTCGCCGGCTACATCCACCACCTGGCGGTCGGGGCAGGCCGCTTTGGCGCCGATGGCGGCCGGAAGCCCGAATCCCATCGTGCCCAGTCCGCCGGAAGTGATAAACTGACGGGGGCCGTCGAAGTGGTAGAACTGGGCCGACCACATCTGGTTCTGGCCCACCTCCGTGGTAATGATGGCGCGGCCCTGGGTGAGCTCGAAGAGCTTGTCGATGACGAATTGCGGCTTGATGATCTCATCCCCCTGGTCGTAGGCCAGGCGAAACTGCGTGCGCCAGGTGTCGATCTGCTCGAGCCACGGCCGATGGCGTTCTTCGAAGTTGGTGATGTTTTCGGCGGCGATCAGTTCGTTGAGCCGTTCCAAAGTTTCACGGCAGTCGCCCACCACCGGGACGGCCACTTGGACGTTTTTGCGAATCGAGGTGGGGTCGATATCGATGTGGACAATTTTGGCTTTGCCGGCGAAGGTATCGATCTTGCCGGTGACCCGGTCGTCGAAGCGCACCCCGATGGCGATCAGGAGATCGCAGTTGCCGGTGGACATGTTGGCCCGGTAGGTGCCGTGCATGCCGATCATGCCCAGCCAGAGAGGATCCGATCCGGGAAAGGCCCCCAGGCCCATCAGGGAAGTTGTCACGGGCGTCCGGGTCTGGCGCGCGAATTCGGTAAAGGCCGCCGAAGCATTGGACAGGATCAACCCGCCCCCCCCGAACAGCACGGGACGCTCGGCCGCTTTCATCAGGTCCACGACTTTTTTGAGCTGCTTCATGTTGGGCTTGTAATTGGGCTGATAGGATTTGATGCGCACCTGGGGGTCGTCATCCCAGCGGGTACGATCGTTGGCCACGTCCTTGGGGATATCCACCAGTACCGGACCGGGACGCCCCGATTGGGCGATGTAGAAGGCTTCCCGCAGCACCCGGGCCAGATCGTCCACACTTTTGACCAGATAGTTGTGCTTGGTGCAGGGGCGGGTGATGCCGGTGATATCCACTTCCTGAAAAGCGTCGTTGCCGATCAGGTGGGTGGGCACCTGGCCGGTGATGACCACCATGGGAATCGAGTCCATATAAGCGGTGGCGATCCCGGTGACCGTGTTGGTGGCCCCCGGCCCCGAGGTTACCAGGCAGACCCCCGGGCGGCCGCTGGCCCGGGCATACCCGTCGGCGGCGTGCACGGCCCCCTGCTCATGGCGGACCAGAATATGCCGTATGTCGGTTTTTACCAGTTCATCGTAGATATCGATGACCGCTCCTCCCGGGAAACCGAATATCGTATCGATCCCCTGTTCCTGCAAAACCGCCATCAGAATTTGTGCGCCGGTCATTTCCATGATGCGTCCACCTCGGGTTTAAGGTTATCCGACAATGGCCCCCTGGGCGGCCGATGACACCAATTTGGCATAGCGCGCCATGTAGCCCGTGGTGATCCGGGGAGCAGGGGCCTGCCACCCGGACCGGCGGCGGGCCAGCTCGCTTTCGTCCACTTTGAGAGTAAGGGTCTTGCCGGGAATATCAATGGCGATGCGGTCGCCCTCCTTCACCAGGGCGAGGGGGCCGCCCTGCATGGCTTCCGGAGAGATATGACCGATGGACGCCCCCCGGCTCCCTCCCGAAAACCGGCCGTCGGTCAGCAGGGCCACATGGGCGTCGAGTTCCATGCCCGCGATGGCCGAGGTGGGGGTCAGCATCTCCCGCATCCCTGGGCCGCCTTTGGGGCCTTCATAGCGGATGACCACCACATCACCCCTGTGGATATGGCCGTCCATGATGGCCTGGGTTGCTTCTTCCTCCGTATCGAAGACGCGGGCCGGTCCCTCGTGCCGCAGCATTTCTTCCCGCACCGCCGATTGTTTGACTACGCAGCCCTCCGGCGCGAGATTTCCGAACAGCACCGCCAGGCCTCCCACCGGATGATAGGCTTCAGCCACGGGGCGGATGACGTCGGCATCCCGCAGCACGGCGCGGGACAGGTTTTCGCCTACCGTCCGGCCACTGACAGTGAGCACCTCCGTGTCGATGAGGCCGGCTTCGTTGAGGATCTGCATAACGGCCGGAATACCCCCGGCGCGGTGCAGATCCTGGATATGGTGGCGGCCGCCGGGGCTCAGGGAGCACAGATGCGGGGTCCGTCCGCTGATGGCGTTGATCATGTCGAGATCCAGCGGCACCCCGGCCTCATGGGCGATGGCGGTCAGATGGAGAACCGTGTTGGTGGAGCACCCCAGGGCCATGTCGACGGTCAGGGCGTTGCGAAACGCCTGGGGTGTGAGGATGCGTCGCGGGGTCAAACCGGATTGGGCCAGGGCCACGCTTTGCATGCCCGCCTGTTTGGCCAGCCGGATACGCTCGGACATCACCGCCGGAATGGTGCCGTTGCCGGGCAGCCCCAGGCCGATGGCTTCGGTCAGACAGTTCATGGAATTGGCCGTAAACATGCCGGAGCAGGAGCCGCAGGTCGGGCAGGCCGCATCCTCGATGGCCGCCAGTTCGTCGACGCTCATCTTGCCGGCTTTGACCGCCCCTACCGCCTCGAAGACGGAGATCAAGTCCACGCGGGTGCCGGGTTTGGCAGGGTGTTCGCCGGCCAGCATGGGACCGCCGCTGATCACGATGGCGGGCAGGTCCAGGCGGGCGGCCGCCATCAGCATGCCGGGTACGATCTTATCGCAATTAGGGATCAGCACCAACGCGTCGAAAGCATGGGCGATGGCCATGATTTCAACCGAATCGGCAATGATTTCGCGACTGCCCAGGGAGTACTTCATGCCGATATGATTCATGGCAATGCCGTCGCAAACCCCGATGGAACCAAATTCGATGGGCGTGCCGCCCGCCATGTAGATGCCGTTTTTAACCGCCTGGGCGATGGCATTCAGATGGGCGTGACCGGGGATGATCGTGTTGGCGGCATTGGCCACGCCGATCAGGGGGCGTTCGATTTCGGCATCGGTATAGCCGATGGCTTTGAACAGGGAGCGGTGGGGCGCGCGCTCGAGGCCTTTCTTAGCGGTGTCACTGTGCATGGGGTGGCTCCTGGGTCATGGGGTGGCAGCTTGTTGCGAAATGCTTCATTTCAGGCCAAAAAAAATCCGTTATCAGCTCGGGGCTGATAACGGATTTGGTGAGTCTTTGGTCCGCTGGTTTAGGCCATTATCAACCCCTTGCCTCGTGGTAGAAGGAGAATGTCTACCACGAGGACGATAATAAGACCGAGCAGGTTGATAAAGCTAATCAACGTATCCATATGAATTTCCAATATGATTTTTAATTCCCCTAACAAGGCCGCCAGAACATGTCAAGCAGAAACTTTCCCGCGCGCCGGAGTATTGCGTATCCCCGGTGAAGAAATGGTCGCCAAACGGCGGCTTTTCATTCGGCCGGATCCACCGATGCGATCGGTTCTTAGGCGTCTTCTTCCCCATCCGATTCGGGAATCGACACCCGGTTGCCGCAACCCTCGGCGATGCAGGCGTAGAAACGGCCGTCGCGTTTGGTGGATTTTTCGACCATGAAGGGGGCACCGCAGACCTCACAGGCCCGGGCGACGGGTTTGTCCCAGATAGCGTAGGTGCAGTCCGGGAACCGGCTGCAGCCATAGAAAATTTTTCCCCGACGGGACTTGCGCTCCGTAAGTTCGCCGCTACAGCCGGGCTCCGGGCATCCGACGCCTGTGGAACGTCCGGAACCGCCGTTGTTGAGTGATTCGGTGTGTTTGCATTCGGGATAGCCGGTGCAGGCCAGGAATTGGCCATACCGGCCGTGTTTGATGACCATCGGTCGAGCGCATTTTACACAGGTCTTGTCCGATGGCAGATCGGCCACCGGTTCCACCGGTTGAATCCGTCCCTTTTCATCGCGTTCGTAATCGCGTGAGTAGTCGCATTCCGGATAGGCGTTGCAGGCAATAAAGGGTCCGTTTTTGCCGACCTTGATGTGCAGACGGCTGCCGCACTGGGGACATTTCAAATCTGTCGGGAAGCCGACGCCCTTGATGCTGAGCATGCCATCGGCCGCCTCATCCAGTTTGACTTTAAAGGGCCGGTAGAATTGCTCCAACACCGTAAGCGCCTCGGCCTCGTTTTGTTCGATCAAGTCCAGGTTGTCTTCCATGCGGGCGGTAAATTCCACATTGAATATATCGGGGAAATTCATCACGATAAGATCGTTTACGATAAAACCCAGCTCGCTGGGTCGAAAATAGCCCTTCACCCGCTCCACATAGCCTTTGTCCCGGATGGTGGAGAGAATGGAGGCGTAGGTACTGGGGCGCCCGATGCCGTTTTCTTCCAGCTCCTTGACCAGGGAGGCTTCCGAAAAGCGGGGCGGCGGGGCGGTGAAATGCTGTTTGGGCTCCAGCCCCTTGAGATCCAGGGGCGTTCCCTCCGGCAGATCGGGGATGTCTTCCTGCTTGTTTTCTTTCTGGCGCTGGGCATCCTCTTCCGCTGAGGTATACAAGGCCATGAAACCGGGAAATTTGACCGAGGACCCGTTGGCCGAGAAGATGAAGTCCGCCGCCTTGATGGAAAGGCGCATTTGATTGATCAGGGCGGGCTGCATCTGGGACGCCACGAACCGTTTCCAGATCAGTTCGTATAGGGCCATTTGGTCCGGCTGAAGATAGGGCTTTACGGATTCCGGCGTATGGAAAACCGATGTGGGGCGGATGGCTTCGTGGGCATCCTGGGCCTTTTTGCGGTTTTTAAAAAAGCGCGGTTTGTCCAGCATATAGGGCTTGCCGAAGCGTTCTCCGATCAGCTGCAGGGCTTCCCGGGCGGCTTCTTCGGCAATGCGGGTGGAATCCGTGCGCATATAGGTGATCAGACCGACGGATTCGCCGCCCCCCAGCTCGATGCCTTCGTAGAGCTGCTGGGCTACGATCATGGTCTTGCGGGCGGAAAACCGGAGCCGGCGGATGGCTTCCTGCTGAAGCTTGCTGGTGGTAAAAGGGGGCTGGGGATTGCGCCGCGTGGTTTTTTTGACCACCTGCTGGACGCTGAATTCCGCCTGGGAGAGCTGGTCCACGATGGCCCTGGCCTGGTCGCCATTGGAGACGCTGATTTTCTTGCCGGCCTGCCGCACCAGTTTGGCGCTGAAAGGCGGCGGCGTGCTGCCGGCCAGCCGGGCGGTGATGCTCCAGTACTCCTCGGGCTCAAAGGCCTGGATGGCCCGCTCCCGGTCGCAGATCATCTTGACCGCCACCGACTGGACACGCCCGGCGCTCAGGCTGCCTTTGACTTTTTTCCACAGCAGCGGGGATATCTGGTAGCCCACCAGACGGTCCAGAATCCGCCGGGTTTGCTGGGCTTCGTACTTGTTGAGGTCCAATTCCTGGGGGTGGGCGATGGCCTCTTTGATGGCGTTGGGGGTCAGTTCGTGAAACAAGACGCGATAAAACCGCCGTCCCTTTTTCTTGAGGACTTCGGCGGCGTGCCAGGCGATGGCTTCGCCTTCGCGGTCCGGGTCGGGGGCCAGGTAGATTTCGTCGGCATCGCCGGCCGAGGCCTTGAGATTCTTGATTACCTTCTGCTTGCCGGCGATGGTGCGATATTGGGGCTTGAAGGCGTCCTCGATATCGACCCCCATCTCCTTTTCAGGCAAATCTTTGATGTGGCCAACGGTTGCCGCGATGGCGTATTGGTTCCCCAGCACCTTCGCCAGGGTTTTGATTTTGGTGGGCGATTCGACAATAACGAGCGGTTTACTCACGGGTACTCCTTTATTTAAGTGACCGTTGTGCGGTCACCCTCGGGCCGTTTAAACGATGTGTTCTCCAAGACTATCGGTCGGTTCTCGTTTTACTTGACATTCCGGAGGCCTTATCCGTCAGGCGGAATAGTTTGCCCGGCTCCTGCTTGACCAGGCTTTGCAGTTCCAGTGTCAGCAGAACGCCGGCCATGCGGCCGGGATCCATGTTGACTTGACGGATCAATTCATCCACATGGATGGGGTAGGGCGAAAGTGCTTCAAACACGATGCGCTCTTCCCCGGAAAGGGTGGCCGGTGCTACCGGCGGACCAGGCGCAGGGACCGCTTGAGGTTCCGGCGGGACCGGTACGGCCAGGGGGGGCAACTCCTCCAAGATATCCCCCACATGGGTGACTAGTTTGGCGCCTTCTTTGATCAGCGTATGGGTGCCCATGCTCTTGAAGGAATTCACACTTCCAGGAACGGCGAATATTTCGCGGTTCTGCTCAAGGGCCAGACGGGCGGTAATCAGGGACCCGCTGCGCCGTGTGGCTTCGACCACGACCGTTCCCAGGCACATGCCGCTGATAATCCGGTTGCGCTGGGGAAAATGGTGCGGATCCGGTCCGGCCTGCAGCGGAAACTCCGATATCACCGCGCCCTGCCCGGCGATGCGGCGGCACAAGGCCTTATTTTCCGGCGGGTAAATCGTGGCCAGCCCGCTGCCCAGCACGGCCACGGTTTTTCCGCCGCCCTGGAGCGCACCCTCATGGGCGGCGGTGTCGATACCCCGGGCCAGCCCGCTGACCACGGTGATGCCCTGCCGGACAAGATCGCCGCTGAGGCGCCGGGTGATCGAGAGCCCGTAGGAGGTGGCGTGGCGCGAGCCCACCATGGCCACACACACCGAAAACGCCGCTGTTTCCCCATAGACATAGAGATAGGGCGGAGGATCGGGAATTTGAAGCAGCAGGGCCGGGTAGCGGGCATCCTTCTGGGTAATGATGTGGCAGCCCATGTGGCGGGCCTTTTCCATCTCACGGTCGCTGAACGGGTCCTCCTTGGCCTGCCGCCGTATGCCGGCCACCAGGCGCGGCGTGACGCCCTCCACCCTCAGCAAGTCCTCGTCGGCAGCCTGGAAAACCTGCTGCGGTTCACCGAAGCGTTCCACCAGGCGCCGAAAAATGAGATTCCCGACGCCGGGAACGGAGCGCAGCCGGAGCCACGGCCGAACGGTTTCAACGGTGTCTGTCAACGTTGTTCAGTTCCTCGGGCCGCCGGGGGAGGCCGCAACGGACAGCGTCTTCGAATAGGTTGCGAAGCGGCGGCCGCGTTTTCAAAACCAGATGGCCGGGCGGCTGAATTTGGCCGGGCGGCAGACCCCTCCCGGGAGCCTGCCACCGGTCCGGAGGGCCTTCGGGTTATCCGGCGGAAGTCTTGCGCTGCCAGGCCAGCAGAATCGGACTGGCCACATAGATGGATGAATAAGTACCGATCAGGATTCCGACAAGCAGGGCAAAGGCGAAATCATGGATGATACCGCCGCCCAGCACAAAAAGGGCGACCACCACCACGAGGGTTGTTCCCGAAGTGAGCAGCGTCCGGCTCAGGGTTTCGTTGATACTGCGGTTGATGATTGTCCCCAACGGATTCTTGTGAAGTTTCTTGTTGTTTTCACGAATCCGGTCAAAAACGATGATCGTATCGTTTAGCGAGTAGCCGATGATGGTCAACAGGGCGGCAATGATCGGCAGGGTGAACTCCTTGTTGAACAATGAGAACACCCCCACCGTGATGGTGACGTCATGAATGAGGGCGACGATGGCGCCCATAGCATATTTAAGGTTGAGGAACCAGAACATGGCCAACGTCACAATCAGGGCCATGAGAATCAGAAGCGGAATGCTGACCTTGAACAGTCCCAACACGTAGACCCCACCGATCAGGGCCACCGCCAAGACGGCGCTCAAGAGCCACTTCAACTCAAACCGGCCGGAGATGTAGACCGTGATGAAAAGCAAGGCATAGAACATGGCCTTGAGGGCCTTCTCCCGGAGATCACGGCCCACCTGTGGGCCAACCATCTCCACCCGCCGGATTTCGGCCGTGCTTCCGGTCGCCTCCGTCAGATGCTGGCGCAGTGCCTCATTAAATCCCTTATCCATAATGCTCGAGGCGTCCGTGTGGATCAGATATTCGCTGCTGCCTTCCTCCCCGAACTGCTGCACTGTGGCCTGGTTGAGGTCCATTTGGCTCAGGCCCGCTTTAATCTTGGCCACGGGAACCGGTTGGTCGAAACGGACCTGGATCAGGGTGCCGCCGGAGAAATCGATCCCATAGAGCGGTCCGCCATGGTACACCAGGGTGCCGATGCTGATCAGGATCAACAACAGCGAAAACGTGAAGGCAAACTTGCGATTGCCGATAAAGTCAATGTTGACGTCGGGTCGAATGAATTGCATGGACGCTGTCCCCTTTTATGTCAATGCTCCGCGCCGCGCATCCCGGGAAAGTCCTGCCACCCCTCCCGGGATTGAGAGTTCACGGAGCGCTTAGATGCTGATATTATTGACCTTACGGCCCGAAAAATACATTTCGAAAACGACACGTGTGAAAATCAGGGCGGTAAACATGCTGGCGATGACCCCCAGACTCAGGGTAACGGCAAAGCCCTTCACGGGCCCCGTACCAAATTGGAACAACACCACGGCGGCGATCAGGGTGGTTACGTTGGCATCCAGGATAGTCAGGGTGGCCCGGTTGTAGCCGGCATCGATGGCCGCCCGGGGTGGTTTGCCGATGGTGAGCTCCTCACGGATGCGCTCGAAAATAATGACGTTGGCGTCCACCGCCATACCGATGGTGAGGATGAACCCGGCAATGCCCGGCAAGGTCAGCGTGGCCTGGAAGGCGGCCAGCCCGGCCCCCATCAGCAGGATGTTCAACAGCAGGGCGATATCCGCCAGCAGACCGGAGGCTTTGTAATAGATCAGCATGAACAGGATGACCAGAACACCCCCCACGATCATGGAGATGAACCCCTTTTGGATGGAGTCTTTGCCCAGGGAGGGTCCCACGGTCCGCTCCTCCAGGATCTTGACCGGGGCCGGCAGGGCGCCGGCCCGCAGCACGATCGCCAGGTCTTCGGCCTCTTCGGCGGTGAAACTGCCGGTAATCACCGCGCTTCCGCCGGCAATGCGGTCCTGGATCTCGGGGGCGGAATGCACCTTGTTGTCGAGTACGATGGCCAGGCGTTTGTGGATGTTGTCGCCGGTGATGCGCTCGAAGATCCGGGCGCCTTTGCGGTCGAAATCGATGGCCACGTAGTAGCTGCGCTTGGTCTGGTCATAGCGCACCCGGGCATCGGTCAGGTATTGGCCGGTGAGCACGGTGCGTTTCTTCAACAGGAAGGGAATCTTGCGGGTTCGCTGGGTCGCGGGATCCACGTTGGTCTGGTAGAGGATTTCAGTTCCGGGCGGCAGGCCGTTTTGGAGGGCCGTTTCCGGTGACATCTGGTCGTCCACCAGCTTGAATTCCAGTTGCGCGGTCCGGCCGATCAGCTCCTTGGCGCGCTCGGTATCGCTGATGCCGGGCAACTGGATGAGGATGCGGTTTTCCCCCTGACGGCGGATATCCGGCTCCGACACACCGAACTGATCGATACGGTTACGGATCGTCTCAAGAGCCTGGGCGGTGGCCAGCTCCTTGATGCGATCGGCTTCCTTGGGGGGCATATCCAGAACCAGCTGCAATTGCTCGCCGCTCAGGGTGCGGTCCTGTTCCCGCAGATCGGGAAAGTCGCTGTCCAGCAGGGTCTGGAATTTCGAAATATTGGCCTGGCCCTGGACGCTGATCTGAATCCGATCGCCGTCGACCCGTTCCGCCTGGAGGCCCTGAATGCCCTTGCTGCGGGATTGATCGCGCAATTCCTGGACGATACGCTCGAGGGTACTGGCAACCGCCTTGTCGGTTTCCACCTCCAACGCCAGATGCATACCGCCCTGCAGGTCCAGCCCCAGATTGATTTTCTTATGGGGCCAGAGGCCCGGTTGGAAGGTCGGGAGTACGTAGATGATGGCCGCCAGAAAGACCGCTGCAATAATGACTGGCTTCCACGCGATGTTTTTCAATGGTCTTGTCCTTTCCTGCGATCCGCTTAACGGCAAAATGGTTAAATCTCCAAAGCGGACGATTTAACCATTTTGTGCACATCAAATGACGGGCTACCCATAAACTCTTATCAGGACTTGTCGGCGTTGCCCTTGTTTTTTTCTTTTTTGGCGGGTGGAGCTTGCTGGGGAGCACTCTGGGCAAGCCCGGAAACATTGCCCCGTGCCACTTTGACGCGCACCTTATCGGCGATTTCCACGGTGAGCGTGGCCTCATCAAGGCCCGTAATCCGGCCGTAGATGCCGCCGCTGGTGATGATGCGGTCCCCTTTTTTCAGGTTGGTGATCATCTCCTTGTGTTCTTTGTTGCGTTTCTGCTGGGGGCGAATCAGCAGGAAGTAGAAGATCACGAACATCAAAACGATGGGGATGAGTCCCCCAAAGCCGCCGGCTCCCTGTCCGGCGGCGGCGCCGCCCTGACCCATTGCGTATGCGATACCAGTCAAGATAAAACCTCCCTTAGGCTTCGAAAAGATAAAATGGCGCTCATATACTGTAAAAGTTCTATGAGGTCAAACACTTCTTATGCGCCGCTGTGCATGCCCTCCGGATGAAGGGGCTCAACAGGCGCACGCCGGCGATCAATTGGACGGCACCCAGAGGGTGTCGCCGTCAAACTGAATCCGGTCGATGTTTTCATAATCCACCTGTTCCAGAAAGGCGAATACCCGGTCCATCTTGTAGACTACGATCTTCGAGCGGGGTTCGATCAGATTCAGGTTTTCGCTGAATTGCTGATCCTTGATATTGTAAATGTAGACCATGTTTTCGGAAAATTTGAGCAGCTTGCCGACCCCCGAACTGAAACCGTCCGACACGGGTTCGTCCGCCACTGGCGACAAGGTGACATTCCGGCGGCTGAAATAGTCCTTGAGAAAACGAAAATGAATATTCCAGATGTTGTCCCCGGGCTGTACAACGTAGATGCCATAGTTCTCCGTCATCTTGAGCACGGGGCGCCCGTCAGGCCCTATGGTCTCTTCCGTGATCTCGCCCAATTTCAGCTGGATCTGCTTCTGCAGCTCCTTCATGGAAAGCGTCCGGCCGCCGATCTTGACGGTTTCGTCCGAACGGGCGATGATATCGATACCTTCGCCCACGTCGTACGCATCCTTGCGCTTGTCCATCATGGATTGCAGGGCCTCGTTCGACTGCATCTTGTCATAGTCGATGACGGTGTTTTCCTTCTCCTCGCGGGCGGGGGCCGGGGCGCTCGCCGCCGGGGGGGCTTCCTCTTCGTGAACGATGATCTGCGGCTCCATCAATATTTTAATGGCCGCCAGAATGGCCAGTAAAATGAGACCGGCCAAGCCGATGATCAAAAGGGAATTGCTTTTGCGACCGTTGCGGTGTCCTGCCATGGTTTCGTCCTTCCAACTTCCAAGGGATGCCCGATTCACTCGCAGCTGATTTGGCTCTCGCCGGGCACCATGTTCTCATCCGCTTCGATGCGAATTGCAAGCTGTCTTTTTTCTTCCAGATCCGTCAATTCCTTGCGTTTGCGATTGAGCAGGTAGTCGGCCACGCTGGCAGGCACCCGTCCCTTGAGCGTCTTCACGTCACATTTCAGGCTTTCGAGGCTTAGTTTGCGCAAAAACGCCACCCCCAAGGTCTCGGTGGACGGCACCTGGCCCTTGCCCCGGCAGTGTTCACAGACCTGATAGCTGCTGAATTCAATGGAGGGGCGAATGCGTTGGCGGGACATTTCAAGGAGACCGAAACGGGATATCCGGCCGACCTTGGTACGCGCCTTGTCGTCTTTCAGATGGGTTTTCATGATCCGCTCCACTTCGCTGCGGTTCTTGCGGTCGCGCATGTCGATCAGATCGACGACGATGAGGCCTCCCAAGTCCCGCAGCCGCAGCTGTCGGGCCACTTCCTCCACCGCCTCCAGGTTGGTCTGAAGAGCGGTCTCCTCGATGGAGCCCTTCTGGGTGGCCTTGCCGGAATTGACATCGATGGCCACGAGGGCTTCGGTCTGGTTGATGACAATGGAGCCGCCGGATTTCAACGGAACGCGGCTGTCGTAAACCGAAGCGATCTGATCCTCCAACTGAAAGCGGGTAAAAATGGGTTTGGCCGCTTTATGCTGTTTGACGATTTTGGTCTGCTTGGGGGAGATGATTTTCATGAAGTCTTTGATCTCCTGGTAGACGGTGGGGTTGTCCACCAGGATTTCCGAGACCTCCGGGGTAAAATAGTCGCGAATGGTGCGCACGACCAGATTGCGCTCCTTGTAAAGCAGATGGGGGGTTTCGACTTCCATCACCCGGCTCTTGATGGTTTTCCACAAGCGCATGAGATAGTTGAAATCCTTGGTGAGGGCGGTCTTGGTGGCCCCCTCGGCAATGGTGCGCACGATCACGCCGAAGCCTTCGGGGATGTTGAGTGTGGTCACGATATCTTTGAGGCGCTGGCGTTCTTTCTCGTCCTCGATTTTGCGTGAAATACCGTGGGTTTCATTGCCCGGCATGAGCACCATCAGACGTCCGGCCAGACTCAGATTCGTGGTGAGCATGGCGCCTTTGTGCATGAAGGGGTCCTTGACGACCTGGACGAGCATCTCCTGGCCTTTGCGCACCAGTTTAGCGATGTCACGTCCTCCGCCCTCAACATCATGGTAATAGTCCGGGTGAATTTCCTGGATCTGCAGAAATCCGTTGCGCTCCGCGCCGTAATCGATAAAAACCGCCTGCAAACTGGGCTCTATGCGGGTGATGGTGGCTTTGTAGATATTGCCCTGGGTGATTTCGATGCTGGCGCTTTCAATTTGAAATTCTTCCAGCCGGCTGTCCTTCACTCTGGCGATGCGACACTCTTCCGTGTCAACGGCGTTGATCAGAATCTTGCTGCTCATATAAATTGTTTCCTTGTGATTCGCGTATCGTGAAATAGGCTGGTTCGGGGAAGCGGCACCCGCTCTCGTGGGGGCTGAGCGATCGGGCTTTCGCCGACGGGCGCAACGGCACGGCTCCTCCCCGAATAAAATATTCTGTTCCGATAAACGGTAATTGGATATGCTTCCGGCCGTCCTTTGCTGTCCTGCGGGACGGCGTTTCGGTTGGGAATCGGTGCGCCGCGCGGTGGATGCTCTGGCGGCCAACCCCCAAGCTGAAATAGCGTTATAGACCTGTTTGGCGTTCGCGATGGTCGTTCTTTTTATGTAAACGATATAAATAGGCAATTGAGGCCCCCAAGTCAAACGATTTTAAGCATTCCGGTGTCACGACGGTTGGGGCGGCCGGCGTTAATGGCATGGGCTTCGGTCCGGGCACGCATAGGGTCGGCGTTTCCTTCAGGGGGCACGGTCCAATGGTGATCGGGTTGCTATTTGCGATACGTTGTGGCATTGGAATCATTTACGCTTATAGCCTCGAACCGTTGACAGAGGCCGGGGCGCAATGCACAACGCCGATTTACGTGGAGGCATGACACATCATGGAAGAGCGCTACGATCCCCAGTCGATCGAAACCAAATGGCAGCAGTATTGGGAAGCGTCCAACCTCTTCAACGTCGATGAAGATCCCGGGCAGGGAAAATACTATCTGCTGGAAATGTTTCCCTACCCTTCAGGGAAAATCCATATGGGGCATGTGCGCAACTACACCATCGGTGATGTCGTGGCCCGCTATAAACGCATGCGAGGGTTCAACGTCCTGCATCCCATGGGCTGGGACGCCTTCGGCATGCCGGCCGAAAACGCGGCCATCGCCAACAACACCCATCCGGCCCAATGGACCTACGCCAACATTGATGCCATGCGCCAACAGCTCAAGCGCCTGGGATTTTCCTATGACTGGGACCGGGAGATCGCCACCTGCCGCCCGGAATACTATCGCTGGGAACAATGGCTGTTTCTGAAGATGCTGGCCAAAGACATGGCCTATCGCAAGGAATCCTACGTCAACTGGTGCGATCCCTGTCAGACGGTGCTGGCCAACGAGCAGGTGGAGGCCGGCCTATGCTGGCGCTGCGGCCAGCCGGTGCGCCAGAAAAAGCTCTGGCAGTGGTTTTTCCGCATTTCGGATTATGCCGAGGACCTGCTGGTGCACTGCGATCAGCTGCCCGGTTGGCCAGACAAAGTGCTGACCATGCAGAAAAACTGGATCGGCAAAAGTCTGGGGGCGGAAATTTGCTTCCCGGTGGAGGGCTCCAAGGCGGTCATCACGGTGTTTACCACCCGTCATGACACGGTTTTCGGAGCCACCTTCATGTGCCTGGCCCCTGAGCATCCCCTGGTGACCGAGCTTTCCCGCAATACGCCCCAGGAGGCGGCGGTGCAGGCTTTCGTGGAGCGCATTGCCATGCAGGACCGTTCCGATCGCGGGCTGGAAAAGTATGAAAAAGAAGGCGTTTTCCTTGGCGCTTATTGCATCAACCCCATGAACCAGCGCCGGATGCCCATCTACACCGCTAATTTCGCCCTGATGGAATACGGCACCGGAGCGGTCATGTCGGTGCCGGCCCACGATCAGCGCGATTTCGATTTCGCGCGCAAATACGGGCTCGACATCATCGTCGTCATCGACCGGGAGAATGAACCCCTGAATGCCGCCGCCATGACGGAGGCTTACATCCAGGACGGGATCATGGTGAACTCGGGCGATTTTAACGGACAACCCAATCGCCAGGCCATGGAGGCCATCGCCGACGATCTGGAAAGCCGGGGCCTGGGGCACAAAACGGTCAACTTCCGGCTGCGCGACTGGGGCATATCTCGCCAGCGCTATTGGGGCGCCCCCATTCCGGTGGTCTATTGCAAGGACTGCGGTGTGGTGCCGGTGCCGGAGAACGAGTTGCCGGTCGTGCTGCCGGAAGACGTGGACCTGCTGGAAGGCGGACGGTCGCCGCTCCCGTCGCTGGAAGATTTTCGCCGAACGACCTGCCCGCAGTGCGGACGCGAAGACAGCCGCCGGGAAACCGATACGATGGACACCTTCGTGGAATCTTCCTGGTATTTCGAACGCTATTGCAGCCCGCGCTGTTCTACGGGCATGTTCGACCAGGACGCCGTGGACTACTGGATGCCGGTGGATCAGTATATCGGCGGCGTGGAACACGCGGTCCTGCACCTTCTCTATTCGCGCTATTACACCCGGGTGCTGAAAGATTTCGGTCTGACCCGCTTCAAGGAGCCCTTTACGCGCCTGCTCACCCAGGGCATGGTCTGCAAGGAGACCGTATCCTGCCCTGAGCATGGGTTTCTTTTCCCGGACGACGTCCTGGAGGAGGGCGGGCAGCGCACCTGCCGTCTGTGCGGCCAAGAGGCTCAGGTGGGGCGGGTCGAGAAAATGTCCAAATCCAAAAAGAATGTGATCGACCCCAACCTGCTGCTCAACCAATACGGGGCGGATACGACGCGCCTGTTCTGCCTTTTCGCTGCGCCGCCGGAACGTGATCTGGAATGGAGCGAGCAGGGGGTCGAGGGGGGCTACCGTTTTCTCAACCGGGTGTGGCGGCTCGTTTGGCAATGGCATGACAAGCTGGACGGGATTGGGGCCTTCGACGGGGATGATGCGACCCTTGCACCGGCCATGCGCGAATTGTTTAAAAAGGCCCATCAGGCTACCCATAAAGTGACCCGCGATATCGAGGAACGCTTTCATTTCAATACGGCCATCAGCGCCGTGATGGAACTGGTCAATTTGGCTTCCGGCGAGGCGCTCCAGGCGGACGCCGCGGTGGAGCTCGGTGTCATTCGTCTGGCACTGGAGCGGATCGCATTGCTCCTGTCGCCCATCGTTCCCCATTTTGCAGAGGAAATCTGGGAAGCGCTGGGCCACGACCCCAGTATCCTGCAGGTGTCATGGCCCGCCTATCGCGAGGATGCCCTGGTGCGCGACGAGTGGGTCATCGTCGTCCAGGTCAACGGCAAACTGCGCAGCCGTTTGACAGTCGAGGCGGGAACGGACAAGGCCGAGATCGAGGCGCTGGCGCTGGCCGATGAGCGGGCCCGCAAGTTCATCGCCGACAAGGCGGTGCGCAAGGTCATCGTGGTGCCCGGTAAGCTGGTCAATATCGTCGTATAGAAAGCGGGTGGGCATGGTCGCACAGGTGATGAGAAACGGGGGGGCGCGCCGGGCGGCCTGGTATGTTGTTGTCCTGGCCCTGGGGGTGGCGGTCGGGTTGACCGGCTGCGGTTATCGCCTCAGAGGGGACCGCGAGCCGGTCGTCAAAGTCCAGCGGGTAAGCGTTCCCCCCATGACCAACACCACGACCAAAGTGGGCATCGAAACCCAGTTCACCAATGATTTCATCTATCAAATTAACCGTAACGGTTATGCCGAGGTCGTGGATAGCGATCGGGCGGACGCGGTTTTGACAGGCGTCATTCGTGACCTCCGCACCGGCTCGATCGCCCGCCGCAGTATTTCCAGCACCCTTGAACGACAGGTCTCGGTAAGGGTGGACCTCTTCCTGAAAGACCCTAAGGGCAAAGTCCTCTGGCAGAACAGCCTAAGTGACAGCGAGGCCTATACGGTACTTTCCGACAAGACCAGCACGGAAGGCAATCTGCGCCGGGCGCTGTCCATCATCGCGCAGCGCATGGCGGAAAAATTCCACTACCGGTTCACATCGTCTTTTTGAAACACAAAAACGCATGACAACCGGGGGCTGCCATGCGTCGACGATCTGCGAAAGGAAGGATTGGGCGTGCGTTTAAGCTTGTGCGCTTTTGACCAGTCGCGCCAGACGGGCGATTTTGCGCGAAGCGGTTTTGCGATGGTAAACGCCTTTTTTGGCCGCTTTATCGATCGCGGATTGGGCCAGCTTCAGTTGGTCCGGCGCCTGGGATTTGTCTTCGCCTTCCACCGTAGTACGCACGGTCTTGACGATGCTTTTAATCTCGGTTCGAACGGAACGGTTGCGCAAGCGCCGAACTTCATTTTGCAGAGCACGTTTTTTCGCCGATTTATGATTGGCCAAGGTAGTCTCTCCTTAATGATTGCTTTTGGTAAATTTGACTAACTAATGGAAGCTTCTGGAAATGTCAAGCCCCGAATCATCTTGTCGACAAAAATAATGGCTTATAGCCTGTCGGCAAGCCATCCCATCGCCCCGGAATCATGACCGCTCCCCCTCCATCGCAGAATACCTCAGCCGAGAGCGGTGCTCCGGCGTCCGGACCTACGGGCTCTAATGCGGCCAGCATCGTGATTTCCCTGACCCTTGCCAGCCGGATGCTGGGGTACGCCCGGGATATGCTGATTGCCTGGAGTTTCGGTGCCGGCATTTATGCCGACGCCTTTATTGTAGCCTTCCGGCTTCCCAATATGTTCCGACGGCTGGTGGGGGAGGGCGCCTTGGGCATGGCCTTTATCCCGGTGTTCCACGACCGGGCCCGCCGGCGGGGAAACCGGGCGGCTCTCGACTTGGCCATCGCCGTTTTTCGACACCTGGCGGTGTCTCTGGCGCTCATCGTATTCCTGGGGGTTGTGGCGGCACCCCTTATCGTACAGGCCCTGGCGCCCGGTTTTGCCGTTGCCGGAACGTCGTTTCAATTAGCCGTTCTCCTGACCCGTATCATGTTGCCCTATTTGCTGCTAACCGGGCTGGTGGCTTTGTGCATGGGCATCCTCAATGCCCTGGGGCACTTTACGGCGCCGGCCTTGGCTCCCCTGGCGCTCAATGGGGCCATGATTGCCGCAGTGTTGCTGGGGGTATGGTGGGCGCCCTCAATTGCCATGCGGGCAACTGTCCTGGCGGCCGGCGTGGTGGTGGGCGGCGGTTTGCAGTTCATGCTGCAGCTGCCGGCCCTGGCCGCGCACGGGATCGCCTTCCGCAAGAAGGTACCCCTCGAAGCCGGGGTTCTCGCACGCTTCGGCCGGGCCACCGTCCCGGTTCTGCTGGGCGGCGCCGCCTATCAGGTCAATGTGCTGCTGGGGACGTTGCTGGCCTCTTATTTGGCGGCCGGCAGCGTCTCCTATCTTTTTTATGCCGACCGGTTGGTTCAGTTTCCCCTGGGGATTTTCGCCATATCTGCGGTTACCGTCGTGATGCCCGATCTTTCCCGACAGGCGGCCCTGGGGCATATAGAGGACATTAAAGCGACGCTCCTGCAATCCCTGAAACTGGTTTGGTTCGTGATCCTGCCGTCCATGGTGGGGCTGATTGTGCTGCGCGAGCCAATCGTAGCCGTCTTATTTGAACGCGGTGCTTTTGGTAGTGATTCCGCTCGGTTGACGGCCTATGCGCTCTTGTGGTATAGTACGGGATTATGGGCTTACGCCGCCCTGCGCATCCTCCTGGCGGTTTTTTACGCGCTGCAGGATGCCTATCGGCCTCTTCAGGCCGCCGCGGCCGGTGTAGTGGTCAATCTTGCGGTCGGGCTGGCATTGATGCCGGTGATGGGCCACGGCGGGATCGCCCTGGCCGCGTCTTTGGCCGCCGCCTTGAATGTCGTGCTCCTGACCTTCATGCTGCGCCGCCGGATCGGGCCTTTGGGCGGGCCAAAGCTGGCGGCCGCCACTGGCCGCATCGCATTGTGCGCGCTTTTGATGGGGGGGGCGGTTTGCGCGCTGGACCACTGGCTGGACGCGTGCCTTGGCCATGCAACCGGCTTGCAGGCCTTGCGACTGGCGGTGGGTGTCGCGGCGGGGGCAGTCCTATATATCGCGGCGGCGTTTATGGGTAACATCCCGGAATTGCAGATCTGCCGCCGCATGTTGTTTAAAGGGAAGAAGGGGTCATGAGCACGCGTCAAAGCATTATTCTCTCGTTTGCCATCATCGGTCTTTTCACCTTTCTGTTGATGATTATCTTTGGCGATAAGGGGCTGGCCGACCTTCACCTGGTCCGCTTGGATCGCGATCGCCTGGTGGAGAAAAACCAGGGCCTGCTGAAAGATAACCTGGCGCGCTTTGCCGAAAAGCAGCGCCTGGAGAGTGATCCCTACTACATCGAACATGTGGCCCGCAGCGAACTCGGGTTGGTGGCGGCGGACGAACTTATCTTCATGGCGCCCGGCGCGTCGCCCCCGACCGCTGCCGACGCCGATTTGCCGAGCCCATGACCTTCCAGGCACAGATGCGTGCCGCACGAAGACCAGGGGTGGCACGTTTTCATGCTGCAATTGTAATGACCCCCCCCGGAGCTGCTGCGATGGTTGACGACAAAGATTTTGAAACCGAGACGATGGCCCGGATTTATGCCGATCAGGGGCACTATGACAAGGCGGCCGCTATCTATCGGCGGCTGCTGATTCAAACCCCGGAACGTGATGATCTCCGTGGCCGGCTGGAAACCGTCGAAGCATTGCGAAAAAAAGCGGATACGCGCGGGCTGGCGGACCACATGAGCGAATGGGTCCAATTGCTCATGAAGAAAAGGCAAATCGACAAGCTGCGCAAGCTGAGAAAATCCCGCTAGGGCTTGACGCGGGGGCCGATCCCGCTTCCCGCCGCGATTGCTCCCCCCTATAGGCCCGGCCCCCTTTGGCCGCATTGCAGATCTGTATAAGATACTTGACAAAATCGGCCGCATTGTTTTTAGTGGATCGTCAGAAAAGAATTGAATCGTGAAGGGCAAATCCGCTGAAAGGCGGAGACGCAAAACCACGGATCTAAAGCGGGCAGGCGGGATGGGCTGCCGGTAAAGATGGCCGGGTTGCCGATATCAAACGGCGGAGAAAGCCCTTGGCATGGCCGGGGGCTTTTTTATGGGCTTTGGCCGCGGGAGACGCACGGCGCCATGGAAATGTACGTGATCCAGGAAAAAAAGGAGAACTGCGCTAGCAGCGTCTTTTACAAAGGACAGGTGGCCTACGCCGTCATGCCCAACGGTCGCAAGATTGCGCTGCAGGCCTGCGGCGATGTCAAATTCGTCTTGCCCAATCCCGATTGCAAATTTGATCTTTACGGTCACGGCGCAGCAAGCGGGGGCATCGAGAAAATGGAAATCGCCGGGTTGACCGACGCCGACCTGCCGCGCGACCAAAACCGTTGGCTGAATCGCAATCACTTCGAAATCGTCAAGCTATCGCGCTACGGGGATGTGGTGGGCGACGGCATCATCGCCGGCGAAGACTACGACGAGGCCATGGACCGCTTTCTTTCCTACTGCGTGTCGTTGACAGGACGATGAGCCCAGTGCCCATCCAGAAATGGCATCTTTTGGCCCCTGGCCCGCCTCCGGTGATTAAAATCCATCTTTGGCGGACAAGCGGCGTTCCCGCCTCTTGTCGGTCCGCGGCGTGGGTCCGCTGCGCCGGTGGGCGCCGGTCGGCTGCGGTTTGTTGAACACCGATGTTTTCAAGGTCTGACGTGAAATCCAGCGCTGTGCGGCGGGACCAGAACCAAAAGCTGCCGCCTCCGGATGCGCAAAGGTTAGCCCGCGATCCGCATCACCGTTGACAATCACCCTTGGCGGACAAGCGATGCGACCGGCGCCACATCGCCGCCTTTGGTGACTGGCCGCACCCCAACCCTCCGGAGAATCATTATGCAGTCTGCTGACCAACCCCTTCCTTTTCATAGATATAGGCTGGCGGCCGCGGCGGTTCTAGTCGGGGTCCTGCTTCTGCTGCTGCCCTCGGCCTGCCTGCGGAAACCGGCATCTTCTTTGCCGCCGGCAGCGACCCTGGCCTACCCGGATCTTTCATTTAACCGGCTGTTTACGCGTTCCGGGGGCGGATGGACCGGGGGCGATGGAACGCTTTCCATCGGCCTCCCGGATGGGCGTTCCCTGTGGTTGTTCGGGGATACCTTCCTGGGACATGTCAGACCGGACGGGTCGCGTCCGCTGGACAGCCCGCTGATTCGCAATTGTCTGGTGGTGCAAAACGGGAACAATCTGACCACCCGGTACGGCGGCACCTCGCGCCATCCGACCGCTTTTTTGGTTCCGCAGGATCCGAAGGCCTGGTTCTGGCCGGGCGACGGCATTGTCAGTGGGGATCGCCTGCAGGTGTTCTACCACCGGTTTCACCAGGTTGCGCCGGGCATGTGGGGGTGGGCCTGGGACGGAACGGTGATCGCCACGTTGCAGCTGCCCGCTCTGGAGTTGGTGGGTGTGGTCCCGCGGGAAGACGGCAACGGCGTGGCCTACGGCAGCGCGCTGCTGGAATGCAACGCCTGGGTCTATATCTACGGCACGGTGACCCAGGGCTCGGTCAAACACCTGCACGTGGCCCGGGCGCTTCCGCAGCATCTGGAAGCCGCCTGGCAATTTTGGACCGGTCGGCAGTGGTCCTCCGATGCCAAGGCCAGCCGGTCCGTGCTGGCCGGTGTCAGCAGCCAGTTCGGCGTGGTTCCCCTGGCATCGGGTTTCGGTCTGGTGACCATGGACGAGCGTACCCCTTTTTCGAACCGGGTGGTGCTCTACCGGGCCGAGACGCCCACCGGTCCCTGGCAGGGGCCGATCGCTATCTACCAGGCCCCGGAAGCCGACGGCGCCATCGCGGCCTACAACCCTTTTGTGCATCCCCAGTTCGGTCACGCCGACGGATATCTGATTTCCTACAACCTCAACGATGTCCATGATCCGGATCGCCTCTATGCGGATGCCGCCCTCTACCGCCCCCGGTTCATCCGGGCCGATCTGGAGGGCCTGGCCGCCGCATGGATCCCGCAGGGTGATTCTCACGACCGGTGACCTTTTTTACCCCTCGGCTAAAGTGGGGTGAGGAGGCCTTCGGGGCAGGGAAGGCCGCCGGCGCCGGCTATTCTCCGGTTTTTTGCGCCGGAGGGAGCCCATTTACAGCCATGCGAAAACTGTGTATGGGTGAGCTCCGAATTCGTCCCTGGAATGGAAAGGAGCACGCATGACCCTGAAAAACGGTCGCGAATACCAACAGTCCATCGAAGATTTGGCCCTCGAAGCCCATGTCATGGGACAGGCCGAATCGCACTTGACCCGTCACGCGCTGGTGCGGCCCTCGCTGGCCGCGGTGGCTGTCACTTATGACGGCGCACACGCTGAAGATGCCGCCACGCGTGATCTGTTTCGCGCGCACTCCCCCTTGTGCGGGGAAGAGGTCAACCGCTTCACCCACCTTCACCGGAGTACGGACGACCTGGTCAAAAAGGTGAAGATGCAGCGCTATTGCGGTCTTGCCACCGGCTGCTGTTTTCAGCGCTGTGTCGGGATGGACGCTGCCAATGCGGTCTACAGCACGACCTACGACTGCGATGCGGCCTGCGGAACCGACTATCATGCGCGCTTCAAGGCCTACTGGGCGGGCATTCAGGAAAAGGATCTGGTGGTGGACGGCGCCATGACCGATCCCAAGGGCGACCGGGGGCGACGGCCCAAGGACCAGCGGGATCCCGATCTTTTTTTGCGGGTGGTCGAACGGCGCAAGGACGGCGTGGTGGTCTGCGGCGCCAAACTTCACCAGACCGGCATGCTCAATGCCCACGAAATGCTGGTCATGCCCACCATGGGCATGAAGGCTGGCGAGGAGGACTGGGCCATCTGCTTCGCCGTGCCCACCAATACGCCCGGTATTCGCTACATTTACGGCCGGCAGACCAGCGACACCCGCAAACTGGAGACCCCCGCCCTGGATGCGGGCAACCCCCGTTTTGGCGGCCAGGAGGTCATGACGGTCTTCGATCGCGTGTTCGTTCCCCGGGAACGCATTTTTTTGGATGGTGAGCTGCCGTATTCCGGCCGCCTGGTGGAGCGTTTTGCCGCCTATCACCGCCAGAGCTATGGCGGCTGCAAGGTGGGGGTGGGCGATGTGCTGATCGGTGCCACGGCGCTGATCGCCCGCATGAACGGGGTTGCCCAGGCCTCCCATATCAAAGACAAACTGGTGGAAATGATCCACCTCAATGAAACGCTTTTTGCCAGCGGTATCGCCTGCTCGGCCATGGGGCATCCCACCCCGGCGGGCAACTTCGAAATCGACATGCTCCTCGCCAATGTCTGCAAATTGAACGTCACCCGGTTCCCTTTCGAATTGGCGCGGCTGGCCACGGATATCGCCGGCGGACTGCTGGGAACCATGCCCTCGGCCCACGACCTTGAAGACCCGGTGGCCGGTCCTTATATTAAGAAGTACCTGGCAGCGGCCGAAGATACCGATCCGGTGGATCGGATCAAAGTGTTGCGTCTGATTGAAAATCTGGTAGCCGGATCCGGGGCTGTGGCCTACTTGATCGAATCCATGCATGGCGCCGGACCGCCTATGGCTCAGCGGATCATGATCGGACGCCAGGGCGGGTTGGAGGAGAAAATGGCCCGGGTCAAAAGGTTGTTGGATATTGCCTGAAGCGGAAGGCGAGGTCCATCGGACAGGGGCCCGACGCCTCCCATACCAGGGAAGCACCTGCGTCGTGATGCCCCGGGAATTAAAGCCTCTGGCATCGTCGGGCCACATGTGGTATACAAATGCTTATATGGTCAGCATCCGCGAAACCCGTCTGAACCGTTTACCCGTCATTCACTGTTTTACACCGCCCACCGAAGCCATTGGTTCTCGACGCCGATCCTGACAGGTCAAGGAGTAGCCGTCCCTTGAAGGGGGACGTGCTGCATCGGCATGTGAATCGAAACGGCGCACAAAGGAGAACGATCATGCGTCAGAAATATGTTATCAGCCAGGAAGGAACCCGGCACGACGTCAAAATCAGGGAATACGCCATTATCGACAAGAATCTGCGCAACGTCGACACGGATCTGCTGCGGCAGGAAGACTTTGAATTTTTGTGCGAAGAGACTTACAGCCATGCCCGCATCGAGCGTTCCGTGGCCCGGGGCCGGGAAGCATTGGTGGATGCCCTGCGGACACCCAATCTGTTTCCCATCCGACCTTACGTGCTCAAAATTGCCGAATCGGTGATGGTTCTGTTCGATTCTTCCGAGAACCAATCCGTGGAGTTGTTTTTCGACGATACCGACCTTGTGACGACCGTAGACTAAGTGGTCATGTTCGTAAAAACGGTGACGTCATGAGGACGTCAAGATGCCTGGCGGACAAGGTGCGAAAACTTACGAATATTAGTAATATGCCGTGTTTTCGCAACGCCGTCCCGGCAGGATGGATTGGCGGCCGAATGTCATCGTGTTTGTGAATAGGGCCACTAAACGCGGGCGCAAACTCATTGGCCGAGTTTCTCGGGCGGCGTAGCAGTCCTGCCCGGGGCGAACGTGGACCGAAAGTTTAAAGGGGGTACCCCCCGGCCGCCGGCGTGCAAACCCGCCCCGATCATCCTCCCTCCCGCTGTCACAGATCCTTGGCAGCCTGGACAGCCTTGCCGCGAATGGCCAACAGGCCCTGCACATCATCGACGATCATATAAAAGGACGGCACCAGGGCCAGGGTGATCAAGGTGGCGAAGACGATCCCGAACCCCAGGGAGATGGCCATGGGGATCAGGAAACGGGCCTGGCGCGATGTTTCGAAGATCATGGGCATCAGACCGCCGAAGGTGGTCAGGGTGGTGAGCAGAATAGGCCGGAAACGCTGGATGCCGGAAGCAAAAACGGCATCATGGGCATTGTCGCCAGCGTTGCGTCGGCGGTTGGCGTAGTCGATCAGAACCAGGGAGTCGTTGATGACCACACCGGATAAGGCGACGACCCCGAACATGCTCATCACGCTAAGGCCGAAGCCCATCAGCAGGTGACCGATGATGGCCCCCACGATGCCGAAAGGCACGCATAAAATGACGATAATCGGCTGGATATAGCTGTTGAAGGGGATGGCCAGCATGGCGTAGATCACCAGGAGGGCCAGCAGGAGGCCCTTGGTGAGGCTCTGCATGCTTTCGCGCATGTCGGCCTGGCGCCCCTCGAAGCTGTAACTCAGCCCGCGGTATTCCCTTACCAGGCGTGGCAGGATATCCGCCCCCAGAGAGGCTTGCACCTGGCCGGACTGGCTGACCGGGCGCACATTGGCCGTGGCCGTCACCACCCGCTGGCCGTTGCGCCGTTTGATGCTGGTGTAGGCCCGGCCGCGCTTCAGGCTGACGGCTTCCCGCAGGGGGATTTCCACCCCGCTGGGCGCGCGCAGGATCATTTCCTCCAGATTGTGCTCGGAAACCCGTTCCGCGCGCGGCAGACGCACCATGACCTTGACTTCGTTGCGGCCCCGCTGCTGGCGCAGGGCCTCGGAACCATAGTAGGCATGACGCACCTGGCGGGCGATTTCGCGGGCCGTCAATCCCAGGCTGCGGCCTTCGGGCCTGATGTTAAAATCGATCTGCTGCTTGCCGGGCGAAAAACCGTCGTCGATGTCGCTGACATTCGGGTAATAGCTCAGGGCGTCGGCCAGCGCTGCGCTGGCCTTTTCCAAAACACCCAGGTCTTCGTGGCGCAATTCCACCGACAGGGACGCCCCCCGTCCCGGACCGCCGGCATCCGACTCGAAGAGAATCGACTCCAGCCCCACCAGCGTTCCGACCCGTTCCCGCCACAGGCGGGTGACTTCCGCGGTGCTTTTGGGACGCACGTCCGCGTCCGTCAGGTAGGCGGTGACCGTGGTCTGGTTGTCGGCCACTTGGGCATAGATGCCCTTGAGGAGGCGCTCGCCGCCGTTTTCATCCGTTACCGTGCGAATGGCCTCCACCAGGCGGTCCTGGACCGCCATGGTTTTCTGAACGGCCGTTCCGTAGGGCAGGGTGGCGGTCACCCGGGCATAGTCGGATTCGATTTTAGGAAAGAGGGTAAATCCCATGCGGCCGCTTTGCACAAAGCCGACGGTCACGATCAGCACGGCCAGGCCGGCGGCCAGGGTGATATAGCGATTGCGCAGGGTCCACTCCAGGAAAGCCCCATAGCGGCGCTCGACCAAGCGGGAAAAAAAGCGGCTGAAGCGCTGCTGGGCCCGGTGCAGAAAGGCCAGTGGACCAGGAGCGCGGTTTTCAGCCTGGTGACCCAGGTGGGCGGGCAGGACGAACAGGCTTTCGATCAGGGAGATGGCGAACACGCTGATTACCACCACCGGGATCTGGCTGAAAACCTTGCCCATGATGCCGGGGATGAACATGAGCGGCAGGAAGGCCACCATGTTGGTGAGGACGCTGAAGGTCACCGGCATGGCGATATCGCGGGCCCCGAGGATGGCGGCTTCGCGCCAGGGCAATCCCTGCTGGCGGTGGTAGTAGACATTTTCGCCCACCACGATGGCGTCGTCCACCACGATGCCCAGGGTGACGATGAAGGCGAACAGGGATACCATATTGATGCTCACACCGGCGGTGGGCAGGAAAAGCAGCGATCCCAGAAAGCTGATCGGAATCCCCAGACTCACCCAGAAGGCCAGGCGGGCTTCCAGGAAAACGGCCAGAACGACGAATACCAACGCCAGCCCCAGATACCCGTTGCGTAGCATCAGGTTCAAGCGCTGGCGATAGACGTCCGAGCGGTCGTTGAGCAGGCTTAAGTGCAGGCCGGGCGGCAAACTGGCCTTCAGGGCCTCGACCTGGCGTTTAACGGCATCGGAGACCGTGATGGGCGTCTGATCGCCCACCCGTGAAACTTCCAGCCGGATGGCGCGTTGGCCGTTGTAGGTCGCAAAACGGTCGCTTTCTTCAAAACCGTCCTGGATGCGGGCCATCTCGGCCAGCCGCACTTCCGTGCCGTCGTTGGACGTGACCACCGGGATGTTATCGAATTCGCGACCGAAATTACGGCGCTCTTTCATCCGGACGAGGATATCCCCGCTTTCCGTTTTGATGGAACCGCCCGGCAGTTCGACGGCCGCCGCCCCGATTTTCTGGGCCACCTCGTCCAGGGTCAGCCCATAGGCGCGCAGCGTGCGCTGGGGAATCTCGATGCTGATTTCGAAATCACGAATGCCTTCCAGATCTACCTGGGTGATGTCCGGGTCCTGCAGCATCCGCATGCGCAGGTCTTCGGCCAGTTCCCGCAGCACCCATTCGCTCTGATCCCCGTAAAGGATCACCGAGACCACCGATCGCTTGCGGTCGGCCACGGCCACTCGCGGTGTTTCGGCCTCTTCCGGAAAAGAAGAGATCTGATCCACTTCGTTTTGAATTTTCTCGGAAAGCCGGTTGGGGTCGGCCCCCTCGAGGACCTCCACGGTGACGGTTCCCGAGCCCTCGTTGGCCGAAGCGGTCACCTCCTTGACGCCCTCCAGCCCCTGCACCGCCTCTTCGATGGACCAGATGATGCCCCGTTCCACCTCTGAAGGGCTGGCGCCGGGGTAGGCGACCGATATATTGACGAAATCGAGTTCGAAATCCGGGAAGACTTCCTGCTTGATACGCAATCCCCATATCAGTCCGCCCACCAGGAAGACCACCATAATAAGGTTGGCCGTCACCGAATGGCCGGCCATCCAGGCGATGGGGCCGCGGGAAGTCGATTCTGTGGTAGATGTTTTCATCGTAAAATCATTGTCCGGTGCGGCGTCTTGTGAGTTCAGGGCTATTGTGCGGTACCGGGTGCGGTCGCACCCTTTTGGGGATTTGCCTTTTGATCAAGGGCCGCGGGTCGCAGCCGGGCATCCGTGCGCTCTCGGACGGCCATGCCGTCCACGGCCGCCGTCAGATCCGATATGATCAGCCGCTCGCCCGGAGCCAGGCCTTCCTGCAGCAGCACGTAGTCGGCATCACGCCACAATGGGGCCACCTCGCGAATCTGGAGCGTTTCGTCGTCGCGCGCAATCCAGATGCGGGCGTTGTCCCGGAGCGCGGTGCGGGGGATGCGATAAACGTTGTCCAGGGCGCGGCCCTGGATCGCCACCCGCACATACTCCCCTATAATCAGGGGGGGATGCGCTTCAGCGGCGGGGTCGTCCCCCAGAGGATTGCGCACTTCCACCAGCAGGCGTGCCATGCGCCCTTCGGCTTCCAGGTCGCTGAGCAGGCGGATAACCTGTCCCGACACCCGGGTACCGTTCTGGTTGTGCACCTGGACCGCGGCCCCCGGTTCACCCGCCCGGCGGGGAATGGCAATCCATTGCAGTCGATCCACCGGGATGGAAACTTCGATCCAAAAGGCGTCCGCGCCCACCAGATCGGCCAATTTTTCCTGGGTGGTCACCTGGGAGCCCAACTCCACGTTGCGGCTGCGCACGACCGCATTGAAGGGAACGGTTATACGGGTGCGTTCCAGATTGAGGCGGGCCTGCTTGAGGTTGGCCCGGGCGGAGGTCAGATCGGCCTGGGCCTTGCGCAGATGGGGCTGACGCAGGGCCAGCTCCTTGTCCAGGGGATCGGCCGGCTTGTCGCCGTTCAGGATGGCCCATTCCCGCCGGGCGACTTCCTGGCGGCCCCCTTCCAGCTTTAGCGCGTATTCCGCCTCCACCACGGCGCTTTCGGCACGGGTGACGGCCAGCTCATAATCACCCGGGTCGATCTGCAGGGCCACCTCGCCGGCCCGGAGCAGGCCACCGATCTGAAATTCCGGATGCATCCGGACCACTTCACCGGTCACCCGGGATTCAAGGGACAGGGACCGGGCTGGGGTGACGGTGCCCATGGCGGTTACCACGACCTGATGGCGTCCCGGTTCTACGGTGGCGACTTCCACCAGGGGTGCCACCACCTTGGGCGGGCGTTTGTCGGCGCGCGGGGCCGTCCTGTTGAAATAAGCGGCTCCGCCAATGCCCATGGCAATGATCAGGACACCAAGGACGCCCTGTTTCAGGCGTTGACCGGCCGACCAGCGGGCCGGTTGTGGATCGGCCTCTGATGGGCGATTTGCGGGGGTTGGATCGGTCATGGGGCTTAAGGTTCCTTCCGGGGTGTTCACTTGACACCCAAGTATACGCGCTGAGGCTATTTCCCGACTACGACCGTATCCGGCCAGTCGCCGCCCAAGGCGGTGTAGAGGTCGATACGGTCGACGAAGAGTTGGGTATTCTGTGTGATCAGATCCCGTTCCAGGTTCTGAACGGCAAGGAGCTGGGTCAGGACCGGCAGATAGTCGTCAACGCCCTTGCGGTACAGTTCCCGCGCCTCCACCAGCGCGTTGCGGGCGGCTTCCAGCTGGCGGTCGAGGGCCGCAATGTGGCGGCGCTGGTAGTATTCCGCCATCAGCGCATCTTCCACTTCGCGCACGGCGGTGAGAACGGTTTCACGATAAGCGGCCAGGTTTTCATCGGTGGCCGCCCGGGCGCGGTCCACCTCGGCGGCCCGGCGGCCGCCGTCCAGAAGCGGGGCGGTCAGATTGCTGGCGAGGCTCATGATCCAGTTGTCGAGCATCAAATCGATGTCGGCCGGTCCGTAGCCAGCCGTGGCGGTCAGGCTGACCGCCGGCAGACGGTTGGCACGGGCTGCGGCCAGCTGCCAGTCGGTGGCCTCCAGCCGTCGTCCGGCGGCCCGCACATCCGGCCGATTGGACAGCAGATCCGCCGGCAGTCCGGCGGCCGGTACTTGCGTCGGCACGGGCAAATCAGTGGTTCGGATGTCCAGGCGGCGTCCCGGGGCTTGCCCCAGCAGCACCGCCAGTTGGTTGTGCAGCAGCTGCTCCCGCGCCTCCACGAGGGGGATTTGGGATTGGACCCCCTCCACGATCTGCTGCTGCTGGAAAACGTCCAGGCCGGTGACGATGCCCTTGCGATAGCGCAGATCCACAAGCTCCAGGTAGGTCAAATTGGTTTCCAGCTGTTTCGCCAGGAGACGTTTCTGGTTTTGCTGGGACAGGATTTGCACCCAGGCCGTGGCGACATTGGCGGCCAGGGCGATCGCCGTCGTATTCCAGTCCTCCCGGGCGGCTTCCGCTGTGAGGGTAGCTGCGTTTTCCTCGGCTCGCAAGCGTCCCCAGAGATCGATTTCGTACTGGGAGGACAGCCCGATGGCATAGAGCCGGGTGGTATAGGTGTCCGAGGTACCGTTTTCCCTGTGCTGACGGGAATGGGTCGTCCCACCCGTGACGTTCAGGTCCGGATATAAATCCGCGCCGGCCTGGACGGCCAACGCCCGGGCCTGCTCCATACGCGCCCAGGCCTGCTGAAGGGTCAGATTGCCGGCAAAGGCCCGGATCAGCAGCCGATTCAGCTCATCGGATTTGAGGGCGTACCACCACGGGGAGGGATCTGTCGCCTCGACCGGATAGAGGGCGTAGGTCTGGGGCAGCGGGTCGTAGGCCGCCGGACGGGGCGCCGGAGCGAAAGGGCTGCAGGCGCCCACTCCCAGCAGCACGATTATGAGGAAGGCCATGGCAGGCCTGTTTTTGCTCATGCCGTATTTCCTGCCGGCGGCGTTGGTAAGGGATTCACCCGGTGCCGGCTGCTTGCTCACAATACAGATAAAGTAGGTATTAAGACGGATGGATCGATAGTCTGGTTACAATAAATTTTCAAGCGAATTAATAGGAAGGGTGCCACGCTGATCGGGCGATTGCCGATGATGATCGATATCCAATCGTTAAGCGGCGGGGATTTGCAGCGCATGGGATCACCGATTCGTTGCCGGCCACGAGGGGGGTTGACAGAGAAGGACAAGTATGGCACCTAATGGTCGTACCATAATCACGATATATCCTGTAATATGGCTGGTATTTTGATATTATGGTAACTTTAAGGGGTTTAAGGTAGGACCAATGAGCGCAACGATATCGTCGGAAAAGATCTTTTTGCCCGTGCAGGGCGGCCGCGCCAGCGAAGACATCGCCCTGAAGCTGGAAGCGGCCATCCTGGACGGCCGGCTCACCCCGGGCGAGCGCCTACCCAGCGAACGTGAGATGCAGGTCCAGTTCGGAACGGGCCGCGGGGTGGTGCGCGAGGCGATCCAGGTGCTGAAGCAGAAAGGCCTGCTCGAGGTGCGCAAAGGCGCCAAAGGCGGGGCCTATGTGCGCCGGCTGGAAGTGGCCAATGTCTCCGAGTCACTGGCCCTTTTTCTCAAACAGCATCCGATGGAAAAGGAGCAGCTGATCGAATTTCGCGAAAGCATGGATCAGACCATCACCTTGCTGGCCATCACCCGGGCGACGCCCGACGAAAAGGCCCGTCTGCTGGAGGAGGCCCTGCGCTTCGAGGGGCTGCTGCGGGAGCCGGCGCCCGATCTGGCCGTCGCCGGCGAACTGGACCGCCAGCTGAACATCATGCTGGTCCGCATGGCCCGCAACTCCTTGTTTGAATGGGTGATGCAGGCCCTCCAGCTGGGATTGAGCTCCCATGACTACGCTTTGTACGAGGATCCCCTGTATCGTGACAGGGCGGCAGCCAACTGGCGTGCTACGGCCCGGGCCATCTTCGACAACGAACCCCTGCGGGCCCTGTCTTACATCGGGCGTCATTACGGGTTGCTGCGGCAGTGCCTGGCGGAAAAACAAATCCCGGCTGTTTCCCCGGAAGCGCCCCTTTTTAGCGACGTCAACCTCCCGTCTTGAAGGAGTGGTTTTATGCAGTCCTATGATTTTATCATTGTCGGAGGCGGATCGGCCGGGTCGGTGCTGGCCAACCGCCTGAGCACCAACCCCCAGCAGCGCGTTCTGGTCCTGGAAGCCGGTCGACCGGATTTCCGGCTGGATTTCCGCATCCACATGCCGGCCGCCCTGACCTATCCCCTGACCGGCCGGACCTACAACTGGTGGTACGAGTCCGAACCGGAACCGTTTATGCACGACCGCCGCATCTACCAGCCGCGCGGCAAGGTGCTGGGGGGCTCCAGCTGCATCAACGGCATGATCTACATCCGCGGCAACGCCATGGACTACGAGAAGTGGGCCCGCGAGGACGGTTTGGAAGCGTGGTCCTATGCCCACTGCCTGCCCTATTTCAAGCGCTTTGAATCCCGCCTGGCCGGGGCGGACCCCTACCAGGGCGCCGTGGGCCCCCTCTACCTGACCACGCCGGAATGCGACAATCCCCTCTTTGACGCCTTTTTCAAAGCGGTGCAGCAGGCCGGCTACCCCATCACCAAGGATGTCAACGGCTTCCAGCAGGAAGGTTTTGGCCGCTTCGATCGCACCACCTACCGCGGTCGCCGCTGGAACGCGGCCCGGGCCTACGTGCATCCCGTGAAGAACCGGCGCAACCTGACTGTCAAATGCCGCACCATGGCCACCCGCATCCTCTTTCAGGGTCGGCGTGCCGTGGGGGTCGAGTATATCCGGGGGAAAAAGCGGGCGCGGGTTTTCGGCGGGGAAATCATCTGCTGCGGCGGGGCCATCAACTCCCCCCAGCTGCTGCAACTCTCGGGAATCGGCAAGGCCTCCGAGCTGTCGGAGCTGGGTATCCAGGTGGTGGCCGACCTGCCCGGGGTGGGGGAAAACCTCCAGGACCACCTCGAACTCTATGTCCAGTATGCCTGTAAACAGCCGGTGAGCATGTATCCGGCCCTCAAATGGTATAACCAGCCCTGGATCGGGTTGAAATGGCTGGTGGGCCGCACCGGCGAGGCCGCCACCAACCACTTCGAGGCCGGGGGGTTCATCCGCGGCAACGACCAGGTGACCTACCCCAACCTCCAGTTCCACTTCCTGCCCCTGGCCATCCGCTATGACGGCACCGCTCCCCGCCAAGGGCACGGCTACCAGGTGCATGTCGGTCCCATGAACACCGACGTGCGCGGGCACGTGAAGATTAAATCGGCCGATCCGGCCGACTATCCGCGCATTCTGTTCAACTACCTATCCACCGAGCAGGAGCGCCGGGAGTGGGTGGAAGCCATCCGCAAGACACGGGAGATCATGACCCAGCCGGCCTTCGATCCGTTCCGCGGTCAGGAGCTGGCTCCGGGAGAGAAAGTCCAGAGCGACGATGAGATTCTCGACTTTGTGGCCCGGGAGGGCGAGTCGGCCTACCACCCCAGCTGCACCTGCGCCATGGGCACCCAGGCCATGGCCGTGACCGACCCCCAGCTGCGGGTGCACGGGGTGGAACACCTGCGGGTCGTGGATGCTTCGGTCATGCCCTATGTCACCAACGGCAACATCTACGCCCCGGTGATGATGATCGCGGAGAAGGCGGCCGATCTGATCCGGGGCAACACGCCCCTGGCACCGGAGCCGCTGCCCTATTATCGGCACGGCGATCAGAGGGATGGATGATCCAACTGGGCAGCGGTCTGGAGGAGGGCACCCAGATGGGTCCCCTTATCTCCGTCGAACACCGGGATAAAGTGGAATGCTACGTGGCCCGGGCGCAAAAGGAGGGGGCGCACCTGGTGCTGGGCGGGATGCGACCTGAGGATCCAAAACTTCAGGCGGGATTTTTCTACTGCCCGACCCTTTTCACGGGATGTGAAAGCGCCATGCGCATCGTTCAGGAGGAAGTCTTCGGCCCCGTGGTCACGGTGGAACTGTTTCACAGCGAGGAAGAGGCCCTGGCCTTTGCCAACGACACCATTTACGGTCTTGCGGCCGGTTTCTGGACCCGGGAGCCGGACCGCATGGAACGGGTGGCCCGGGCCCTGCGGTTCGGCACGGTGTGGGTCAACGATTTCAACGTTTACTTCGTGCAGGCCCCCTGGGGCGGGTTCAAACAGTCCGGCATGGGCCGGGAACTGGGGCGCCAGGGCTTAGAAGAATACACCGAAGTCAAACATATCTATCGTAATTACGAGGCCCGCGCGATCAACTGGTTCGGCGTCTGAACGTTTTAGCAGCCTTTTACGGCTTCGCGTGGGCCCCCTTGGAACCGCTGCTGCAACCGGTTTCATTGTCATTCATCCCAACAGAGGAGGGTTTATGTCCTGTTCATTCAAACGGATGCTTTTTACCGGTGTCCTGGTCGCTTTCATCGTTTCCTTTGCCACTGCCGCCCCGGCCGCCCAGGCCGCCCCCAAGATCAAACTGGCCAGCGTGACCTGGACCGGCGTCACGATCAAGACCGAACTGGCCATGGCCGTCCTGAAGAGCCTGGGTTACGAGACCGACAACAAGGTCTTGGCCGTGCCTTTCGTCTACACCGCGCTGGATTCCGGCGACGTGGATGTCTTTCTGGGCAACTGGATGCCCTCCATGGCCAGCATCGCCGACAAGTTCTTCAAGAAGGGGTCGGTGATTCAGTACGTGGCCAACATGCCCGGGGCCAAATACACCTTGGCCGTACCGACCTTTTGCGCCGAGAAGGGTCTCAAGGATTTCAGCGACATCGCCAAATTCGGCAAAGAACTCAACTACCAGATCCACGGCATCGAGGCCGGCAACGACGGCAACCTGATTATCCGTGACATGATCGAAAAGAACATGTTCGGCCTGGGCAAGTTCAAGCTGGTGCCCTCCAGCGAGGTGGCCATGCTGGCCGAAGTGCAGTCCCGCGTCAAGCAGAAGCGCTGCATCGTCTTCCTGGGCTGGGCGCCCCACAGCATGAACGAGCGCATCGACATGACCTATCTTACGGGCAGCACGAACGACACCTTCGGCCCCAACGACGGCACGGCCACGGTCTGGACCAACATCCGTAAGGGGTTTGCCGAAGATCAGCCCAACGCGGCCAAACTGTTCAAGAACATGATCTTCCCGGTCGCCATGATGAACCAGATCATGACGACGGTCTACAAGGACAAATCTTTGACCCATCTCCAGGCCGGTCTGCAATGGGTCGAGGCGCACCCGGAATCTTACAAAGGCTGGCTTGAAGGCGTGACCACGGTGGACGGCAAGCCCGGAGTACCGGCTTTTGAGGCCTATCTAAAAAGCAAACTGTAGCAATTGCAAAGGTCTTCTCGTGCTGGAGGAAGACTGCGGAAGGAAGATCCGATCCCCACAAACGGCCGACGGTCTTCGGTGGGGCCGACAGGCCCCGCTATCGGCCGCCGGCCGGCGCCTGTCATGGGGAGGAAGATTTTTATATGGTCCGCCAAGGTCGGGGTTTTATTTGCCCTTGACCCGATCGGCCTCCGCCCTGCGCAGGTTCTCCACCTTCAGGATCGCCGCGACGCTGCAGGATTCGGTGATTTCGCCGTCCATGACCAATTGAACAGCCTGGGGAAAGGCGACCCAACGGGTAACGATCCGTTCCTCGGGGTCCTGCTTCGGCTGTAAGAAGGTCAGTTGCCTTGCCAGATACAAATGGGCGACATCCGTGGTGACGCCGTTGCTGTTGTCGATGGAGCCCAAGGGTGTCCAGCGGGCGGCCTGGAGACCCGTTTCCTCCTCGAGCTCCCGCCGGGCCGCCTCGATGATGGCCGCATCTTCCGCGGAGGAGCCCCCGGTCGGTATCTCCCATGAAAACTTCTCGTGCGCATAGCGCCACTGCCCCACAAGGGCGACCTCGTCTTTGGCGTTCAGGGCCACGACCCCCACAGACGGTCGCATTTCGACGACGCCGTAGATGCCCTCCTTACCGTCAGGACGGATCACCCGGTCTTCGCGCAGCCGCAGCCAGGAGTTTTCATAGACGATGCGGGTGCCGAGGGTCTGCCAAGGATTGTCACGCTTCATGACGTTTTCCCCCTAAGGCGCCGGACTTGGATGGGAGACATGCGTCTCGTTTCACTATCCCATCGGGTGACAGGCCGTCAATGCCGAAGGCGTTGTTGGCTGATCGGATAGCGCGGCCGAGCCGGACTTTTAAGGATGGGAAATGCGCACCGGGATGACCATCGAAAAAGCAAGGGAATCGATTGGTGCGAAGATGGCGGAACGTTCATAGAGACGCTGAACGATTTGCTCCATGCATCGGTTTGGATAATAGAATTTATAGCGGACTACGTTGCAAACGTAACGTCACCCGCGTCCAATCTCCCGGCCGGCTTTCAAAGGTGACCTGGCCCTCGTGAAGCTCTATGATGCGTTTGACGATGGCCAGCCCCAGGCCGGAGCCGCCATAGTCGATCGAGCGGGACTTTTCGACCCGGTAGAATTGATCAAAGACCTTGGGTATTTCCGCTTCGGGAACGCCGGGGCCTGTGTTGGTGACAGCGATCGTCTGTTCGGTGGCGGATTGACCGCCTGTCAACTCAATCCGGCCGCCTTCCACATTGTACTTGATGGCATTATCCAAGATGTTTGAAAAGGCCCGCCGCAATTTTTTTGCATCCCCAAGAATGACGAGCTTCGGGGGAAAGCGGGCCTCGATTTCAATATTTTGCGTTTCGGCGAGGAACCGATACTCCTCTATCAGGGATGACAATAGGGAGGCCAGGTCCAGAGGCTTTCGATCCAAACCGGTCAGCGTTTCCAAGGCTGACAGGTTCAAGAGATCTTTGACCAAACGTTCCATGCGCAATACCTGAGTATTCAATCGGAGGAGGTCGTCCCGCAGAAGGGAAGGCAGGTTTTCCTGGTTGGCGGCGCAAATCTCATCGACCGCAAGCCGCATGGCCGTTAGGGGGGTTTTTAATTCATGGGAAGTATCGAAGAGAAAATTCCTTTGCCGCACAAAAGAGTATTGCAGACGGTCCAGCATCCGATTGATGGTTTTTGCCAGTTCGCTGAATTCATCCCGTTCTTCTCCAACCGGAATCCGCTGATCCAGATTTTTTTCGCTGATAACTTGGGTAAGGTCTTTCATTTGGCCAATCGGTTGAAGGATTTTACCCGCTGCGACATAACTGATGGCGACCAAGGCGAGTGTGGAAAATACGAGACCGGAGAAAACAACTAAACCCAGTTCCCAAATTTCATCTTTCAATCTCTCCATGGACCAGGCCGTCTGCACAATGAACGTCTCGCCGTTTAAATTGATCCGATACCTTCTGACTCTAAAGGTCTCCTCATGGCGTTCATCCTGATCCAGATCGGTTTTCCCGGTGGGGATGGTGGCGTTGACGACCGCGCTGGCGCCGATTTTTATCGGGGGCAGTTTTACGCGTTTGGCCAGATCCGACTGAAAGAGAATTTTATCGGTGTCCTGGTCATAAATCGCTGCCCACGAATAGCCCAAATTCTGGGAAAGCGCTTCAGGAGACCCATAATCTGATTTCTTGCGCTCTTGCAGGTATATTCTGACGGCTTGATAGGCTTCTTTTCTTAGTACGGTGTCCAAAATCTTGAAGGGCTGCTCTATCAATTCGAAAAACACGACAACGGAAAACAGGAGACTGGCGATGAAACCCGCTCTGACAACATAAAGTGTGATTCTTGTCTTGACGGTCATTGGTTTGCGTCTTCGATGATATACCCCACGCCGCGGATGGTTCGAATGATTTTTCCCCGGCCCGAATCCCCGATTTTATGACGGAGATTTTTTATGTGAACATCGATGAAATTGGACATGTTGAACGGATCGAAATCATCGCCCCACACATGTTCGGCCAGGCTGAAACGGGATACGGCCCGGCCCTTGTTGTGAAGGAGGAATTCAAGAATCGAAAACTCGCGGGAGGTCAATTCGAGGGGGGTTTCATTTCGGGTGACCTTGCGGCTTACCGTGTCCAGTTTCAAATCGTGAACCTGGAGGACGGATTCACACTGGCCGGAGGCCCGTCTGAGCATGGCCCGCACGCGGGCCAGCAATTCATCCAGGGAAAACGGTTTGGCGAGATAATCATCCGCCCCAAGGTCAAGACCCTTTACCCTGTCCGCCACCTCACCCTTGGCGGTAAGCATGAGAACAGGGATGTCCATCCCCGCCCTGCGCACTTGATCCAAGACGGTCCACCCATCGACTTTCGGCATCATGATATCAAGGATCATCCCGTCGAAAGGGTTGTCGAACAGTTTGTCCAAGGCCTCTTCACCATTCGTTGCCGTATCGACGATATAGCGCTGGCCGGCCAACACTTGCCGGATCTGCTCCAGCAGTAAATTGTCATCGTCAACGATCAAAAGCCTCATAACCGTTTCCCCAAAAATGTCAGCCGCACCGTTCCCTTGGCCATCGTTCCCGTCCGGGCATCAGTGATCAGGCGGTCCGTGTCACCCGCGAGGCACCCCTACAGACAACCACGATGCCGATTCATCGCATTGGGGGGTGATGTTTCCATGAAAAACAGCCAACCTGCCGTAGCCGTAGCGATGCCGCCAATGGAAAGCAGCGGATAGGTATAGCGGACATCGACCCTGGAAAGCACCCTATAGACAGGTCATTCGTCCTTACTCCATCCCGGCAGTGCGGGCAAGCATGACCCGTTTGACAAAAGACAAAATCTCCCGAGCATTTTGATCCGATATCCCCGAAAAGGGTGGTATCGCCTGAAGGTGCCGTCAAACAACGCGCCGTCAATATTTCCAGAGCCCATACCCGGAGGGGCCGCTCTGGTCCTGGGAAACAGGCCGCGGGAGATCATTCTGCAATCGGGCAAGTGTTTTCGCTTTGGCGATGAGAATGGTTTTGCCGCGGTTTTGGTTTATCAATGCGACCGCGGACTTTAAATCGAGCAATCGCCCCTTGGCATCCATGTATCGCATACCTTCCTTGAGTTCACCACCGGACCTGCCGAGCACGTAGACATCGCTTCGCTGCAGGTACCAGCACGTCGCCCGGATGACATCGTCTTCGGAAATGACAATCGTATCGGCGGCGATGCCCGGCTTGTGTTCCGCAAGAAATGGGCCGGGTGATTTTTTCATAGTGACCATATCCGGTATGGTGAAGTGGACGACCAAAAAAAGGAGGGCCGGCGACAGGCCGAAGAGGATGAGCTTGGTGTGTGCGCTCTGGTTTAGAATCGACCAGACGCCAAACAGGACAAAGAAAATGAAGCCGTTGACGACCATCACCACCTTCCATGGCTGGCCGAAGACAGGCTTGCCATGGATACCCACCAGTTGCACGCCCAAAAACGCCACCAGGACGAGTCCGAAAAGCGCCGTACTTGCGGCAACGCCCCTTTGAAATAGCCTGCAACGCGGGTTTTGGGTGAGCGCCTGCGACAACCCGAAGGCCAGGAGAATGGCGAAAGGCGGAAAGCAGGGCAGGATATAGGTGAGCAATTTCCCCCGCGACAGAGAGAAAAACAAGAAGGGGAGCACCAGCCAGCAAATGCAAAGTCTGAGCAGCCGGCTAACCGGCCCCTGTTCAGTGACGCGGGTCCGGAGGCCCGGAAACGCCGCCGGGATCACGAATGTCCATGGGAGAAACATGACCGGCGCCGCCAGGAAAAAGAACCAGAACGCCTCCTTGTGCTGCGCATTGTCGGCCATGAAGCGGCGGATATGTTCGTTCCAGAAAAAATACCGCCAGAAATCCGGTTCCCGCAAATGGATCAGGATGCTCCACGGCAAGGCCACGACGACAGCGGTCAGGATCGGCAGCCAGGTCATGCGCAGCAAATCGGCATAGCGGCGCTGCCAGGCCAGATAGGGCGCCAACACCATAACCGGCACGGCAATCGCCAGAAACCCCTTGGTCAGAAAGGCCAGGCCGCAGGCCAGACCGGCCGCCACTCAGAAATCCCTTTTCCCTGTAGCTGCCGGGCGGCACTTCGGTGGCGCGATAAAAGGCGGCGATGCAGGCGGTCAGAAAAAATGCAAACAGGCTGTCCAAGACAGCCGCATTGCCCACGCCGAACACTTCGAAACAGGACAGATAAATCAGCGTGGCGAGGAACGCCGCAAAACGGCCCTCGCGGTCGCGGCCGGGGATCGCGCGGCCGGCCAGGAACCATACCAGCAGCGCCGAAAGCCCGACCGCCAGCGCGGACGGCAGCCGCACGGCAAAATTGTTTTCGCCGAATAATAATAGCGATCCCGCCTGCACCCAATAACCCAGCACCGGCTTTTCAAAATAGCGGACCCCATCGAGGCGGGGCACGACCCAGTCGCCGCTGGCGATCATTTCGCGGGGGATCTCGCCGTAGCGTGTTTCATCCGGAACCGTGAGATCGCGGACCCCAAGGGGCAGGATATAGGCGAGCAAAAAGAAGGACAGCAGCAGGATCACGCGGATGGATTTCAGGCGCAGTGCTTCATGGATCGTCGCATCATTCATGGTCTGTAGGCTCTCTATCGTCATCATGGTCGCAAGACATGGTGCATGCCATCCCCGTGGAACGGAAGTCCGCCGGGGACGGCGTATATAGTTTTATGGCGGGTCAACAAGACGAATGGCATGGTGTTCATCTCAATTGAGCACCAGCATTTTGGATCCACGGCCCGGGTCACGCAGCGGGACACCACATTCAGCGTCAAGCGCGCGGGGCCTTGCCGCACGGATTTCCCGGATGAAATAGCGCGGCCTGTTGCGTACATCGTGGTAGATGCGGCCGATGTATTCGCCGAGCAGGCCAAGACCGATAAATTGCGCTCCGATGAAAACGAACAGCAATGCAAAGAGGGTAAACACCCCCTCGGCGGCCCACGTGGCCCCATAGATGAACCGCAGCACCATGAGCAGGGCGCCGAAAGTAATGCCGCAAACCGAAATCACCGCCCCCATTAACGACAGGAGGCGCAGGGGGAAGGTCGACATGGACGTGAGCAGGTCGAACTGCAGCGAAATCAGTTTCAACAGGTTGTACTTGGAGTTGCCGTTCTCGCGGCGCGCGTGCCGGACAGGGATTTCAGCGGTGCGGCCGGCAAAACTGTTGGCGAGAATGGGGATGAACGTCGAGCGCTCCGAGCACTGCAGCATGGCATCGACGATCGGACGCCGGTAGGCCCTGAGCATGCAGCCGTAATCGTGCATCTTCACACCGGTGGTCTGCTGAACCATTCGGTTCACGAGGTTCGAGGCCGCTCTGCGGAAAATACTGTCCTGCCGATTTTCACGCACCGTCCCCACCACATCCACGCCGCGGTCCATCGCATCGACCAGATGGGGAATTTCTTCGGGGGGATTTTGGAGGTCGGCATCCAGGGTGACGACGATTTCTCCGCCGCTATGTTCCAGACCGGCGAAAACCGCGGCGTGCTGACCGTAATTGCGGTTCAGAATGATCCCCACGACCTCGGCATGGCGATCGGCGGCCCGCAAAATGAGATCGCGGGAACCGTCGCGGCTGCCGTCATCCACCAGGATGATCTCAAAGGGGCGCCCGCTGGTCCGGCACGCCGCCAGACACCGATCGATCAACTCCGGCAGGTTCTCTTTTTCATTGTAGACCGGAATGACCAGGGAAAGGTCCGGTGACGTCTTCATGCGCGCGCCTCCTTGATGATCGTCGCAACCTCGCCCGGGGGGTCCATCATGGCCCCTTCAAACACGGCCGCCGTCGGACCGGCGGTCATCCACCCGGTGGGCCTATCCGTGACGACCGCTTTGCCGCCGGAAGGCTTGAAAAGCAGGTGAGATTTTGCTTGCATCTTCTATTCCCTCTGTCCCAGTTCAGTGTTGACATCGATGGTCGCTAAAGGGGCCTGTTAACCCCAATGCACTTTCGATTGGGGATCTTAGCCGATGAAAATGAAGATAAAATGAAGATCGGGAACTCGTATTGAATTTCCTTGTGGATTGCGCTTTGCCCGGTTATAGGAAAAAACTTCTGAGGTTGGCAGCTAGCTCTGGAGGAAGTGTTCATCCGAACGAAAGTATGCCACGGGCATACTTAAGCGTTCGTGCGTTATGGTGGAGAGAACCGCGTCCTGACATCCGATTTTGCAGGGATGTGCAGGGTGTATCTTGAAGCTATACTTCTCAACGACCCAACGAGATGGATCGAAAGGTTTATTGAATTCCGTTGATTGCGAAAATGCTCAGACCCAAATCCCTTCGACAAGCGTACATCCTGTATTTGATCGTTCCCGTCGTATTGCTCCTGATGAGTATGGGCGCCGCCGGGTTTATCGTGGCGTCCAACTATCTCATCCGCCAATGGCAGCAAACGACTCTCCTGCAGCTTCAAAAGAACGCCCGCATGGTCGATGCACGCCTGAACAAGGCCATGCAGTGGATCCGCTTGTTTCAAGAAGCGGCTGATGAACCGGCTTCCCAAGAGATTCAGGACTGGATCATTCGGGAGGCCGGGGCGGAAGAGGGCATCGTGAACGTTGAGCTCGAGGGGGGCGGCGCTTTGGATGCAACGCCCAACGCGCCAAATGGGAGCAGGGCTGTCAAGCCGCCTGCGCAATCTTCGACACAAGCGTCCGAATCTCCAGCCGCGAAATCCCCCTTCCCACAAATCACACCGCCCCGCTATGATGATCTCGTGAAAGGCAAAACCATATCCATCGTTTCCGGCATCCGAGACCGGTCCGGTATCTCCAAGGGCGCGCTGGAGATCGTCGTGGACTTCAATTACCTGTTACGGCCCCTGGCGCCTGTTTCCGGGCAACAGGGCAACCGCACCTGCCTAGTCGATTCGGCCGGCACTTTTTTGACCGACAGTTTCGGGCCCGACCGCAAGCGGCTCGGCGACAACGGTGACGAACTGGAACGCATGACGCTCAAGGCGTTGAAGGGGGAACCATGCGGCACCATCCGCAATGACGACTATCCCTCCCAAATGGTGATCAGTTACTGCCGGCTCGACTCCGCGCCCTGGAGCCTGATCATCATGTCGCCCACCAAGGACATATTAGCGCCGGTGATTCATTTCCGGTTTCTTTACGGACTGACCGCCGCCGCATTTACACTGCTCATTTTTCTCCTGATACGCCACGTCAGCAAAAGCGTCCTGACGACCGTCACAAATGTCTCCGATGCCGCACGCACGTTGTCCGAGGGACGGTTTGACATCAACATTCCCGTCAACCGCGAGGATGAAGTCGGTCAACTTGCACGGGCGTTCAACACCATGGCAAACCAGCTGGCGGAGCGGATCCGCCTCAGGCAGGCCCTCGACCTGGCGCAGGAGGTTCAGCGCAGCTTTTTGCCCGGCATGGCACCGCAAATTGCCGGACTCGATATCGCAGGGCAAAGTCTCTACTGTGAGCAAACAGGCGGCGACTATTACGACTATTTGCCGTTGGCAGAGCCTGGCCGGGGACAGGTTGTTGCCGCAGTCGGAGATGGTGTGGGACATGGCATTTCAGCGGCCCTGCTCATGACGACCGTGCGGGGCTTCCTGCGCGGACGGTTCATCACCGACGGCAGACTGTCTTCCATCGTCACCGATATCAATCGATTATTGTGCCGCGACACAACCGATTCCGCGAGTTTCATGACCCTTTTCCTCATGGCCCTTGATCGAAACGCCGGAGAGCTTCGCTGGGTTCGGGCCGGGCATGATCCAGCTATCGTCTATGATCCCTCCACAGACACGTTCGACCAACTGAAGGGGGCGGGCCTGGCACTGGGATTCGACGAATCCTGCACCTATGAGGAAAATTGTCGTTCGAACCTGAAAACAGGCCAGGTGATCCTAATCGGCACCGACGGCATATGGGAGACGGAAAATGATGCGGGCGAGCGATTCGGCAAAGAGCGTGTCCGCGCCATCATGCGTCAAACCGCTCACCTGGGCAGCAAGGCCATCCTGAAGGCCGTGACGGCCGCGCTGGCGGATTTCCGGGGCGACACCCCGCAGTCCGACGATGTTACCCTTGTGGTTGTCAAACTGTCGTAAATACCCTCGGGCATTCAAGACCGCTTGCGGCGCGACAGAACCTTGTAAGCCAGCGGCAGCACCGTCACGACAAGCGGTGTCTGCACCAGCAGGCCGGAGATGATGGCCACGGCCAAGGGCTGCTGCATCTGCGACCCCTGCCCCATGGCGAGGGCCAGCGGCAACAGGGCCAATATGGCCGCAAGCGTCGTCATGGTGATCGGGCGCAATCGGTTGACCCCGGCCAGTACCAGGGCCTGCCCCTTGTCGATGCCTTGCCCTGCCAGGTCGCGGTACTCGGAAAAGTAGAAGATCGACACTTCGGTCACGATGCCGACGATCATGGTCATGCCCATGATGGCGGTGATATTCAACTCGATGCCGGTCACCCACAGGCCGATGAACACCGACCCTGCGGCCAGCAGCGGCATGGCGAGAATGGCCGCGGCGGCGGCGAAATCCTCGTAGAGGAACATCAGGAGAAGAAAAACCAGCCCCAGGGCCGCCCCGAATACCGCCGCCAGTCCCCGAAAGGCGATCTGCTGCTGCTTATACAAACCGCCCAGTTCATAGTAGACGGATTTGGGCAGCAGGCCCTGGCGGGCAAGTGCCCGCTTCACATCGCGGATGGTCGAGCCCATATCGCGACCGCTGATGCGGCCGGTCACGGCGATCATGCGCTTGAGGTTTTCACGGGTGATCTGCGGCTGGCCGATAATCGTGTCCACAGCCGCGATTCGTTTCAATGGGAATAGGTGGCCGTCGGGTGCGCGCAGTTGAATTTTTTCGAGATCGGCCGCCGTGCGGCGCACCGGGCTCGGGGTCCAGACCCGCACGCCGACCAGTTTGACGCCTTCCTGGACATGGGTGGTGACGACCCCGCTCAGCCAGGCGTGCAGCTGCTCGGTCACCTTGGCCGGATCCACCCCTTCCAGGGCGGCTTTTTTCCGGTCGACCCGCACGGCGAGGGCGTCGCCGGCCAGCACGATGCCGTCCTTGACATCGACCACGCCGGAAATGCCCTTGATCGCGCCGGCCACTTGGGGGGCGACCTTCATCAGCGCACTGAAGTCGTCGCTGTACAACTTCACCTCGATCGGCTGGGGCACGGCCGTCAGGTCGCCGATCAGATCTTCCATGAGGAGGACCAGGTCCGTCTCCAGCCCGGGCACCTTCCGCGCAATCGCGGCGCGAATCTGATCCATCACCTGATCGATGGGCGGTCTGGGCATGGGCTTGAGCCGCACGAAGAAATCCCCCTCGTTGGACTCGTGCAAGCTGCCGCCCAGGCCGCCGCCGGTGCGTTTGGAGTAGGTTTCGACCGATGGGTTGGTCTTGAGGATCCCCTCGATCTGATTCACGAGGCGGTCGGTTTCTGCCAGGGAGGTGCCGGGGGGCGACAAAAAATCAAGGACGAAGCCGCCCTCGTCCATGTGGGGCATGAATCCGGATCCAACCTGAGTGTAGGCGGCATAGGCCGCGATCAGAAAGGGAAAAATCACCACCAAAATCAAGGCCGGACGTCGCATCAGCCGTTGCATCAGCCGCTGATAGCCCAGCTGGATGCGCCTGAAAATCGGACCGCTGTCTTCCCGGTCGGCGTCCCGGCGGTTGAGCAGGTGTTCGGCGAGCAGCGGCACCGCCAGCCAGGCCAGCAAATAGGAAACCACCAGGGAACTGGCCATGGTCAGAGACAGCGCCTTGAAAAAGGCGCCCGTCACGCCGGAGAGGAAGGCCAGGGGGACAAAAATGATGACCGTGGCCATGGAAGAGCCGGTCAACGGCTTGCTGAATTCGATGGCCGCCTCACGGATGGAAAGCGCAAAATGATCGCTGCGGGCCTTGCGTTCCCGCAGACGGCGCACGATATGTTCGATCATCACAATGGCATCGTCGACGATCAGCGCGACGGCTGCGGCCATGCCGCCGAGGGTCATGATATTGAAACTGTCGCCGAGGACATACAGAAGCAGCACGGTGATCGCCAGGGCGGCGGGAACGGTCAGCATGGCCACCAGGGTGATCTTGACACTGCGCAGGAAAGCGAACAGGACCAGCGCCGCCAGCAGCACGCCGATCAGAATCGCGTCGCGGACACTGGCGGCGGACTCGGTCACCAGCTGACTCTGGTCATACCAGTTGGCGATGGCCATATCGTGGGGAAGTTTGTCGCGGTATTCGGCCAGGCGCGCCTGAATATCCCTGACGATTTGCACGGTGTTGGCATCGGGCTGCTGATACACCATGACGAGCACGGCCGGTTGGCCGTCCGCCGACACCTTGAGCCACTCGGGTTTATCGGACGGATACACCCGCGCGATGTCTTCCAAACGCACCAGGCCGTTTGCGCCGCTGCGCAGAATCGTGTCGCGGATGTCCTTGAGATTGCGGATGCGGGTGTCCGACATGACAAGGTAGAGCTTGTAGTGATCCTCCATGCGGCCCACGGCCTGCAATACGTTGGTTGCGCTCAGGGCGCTGGTCACATCGGCAAAGGCCAGGCCGTAGGCGTCCAACTTGACGGGGTCCACTTCGACCCGGTATTCCATGGTGTTGCCGCCCATGACCGCCACCTGGGCAACGCCGTTTACGGCGGAGAACAGCGGCACCATCTGCTGGTTGCCGATGTCGCGCAGGGTCACCTGGGTGAGGGTCTTGGAGGTCAGGCTATAGGCGGCCATCGGGAAAACGGTGGGGTCCATGCGGCGGGCGCTGAACCCGGTGCCGGCGGGCAGGTCCGGCAAAATTTGGTTAATGGCCGATTCGACCTGCAGCAGGGCCGCCCCCATGTCACTCCCCCAGGCCAAATTGACCGAAATATCGGCGCTGCCGCGGGTGCTGGTGGAGCGCAGGGAGACCACGCCGGGTATCGGTCGGACCGCCTGTTCGATCTTGCGTGTCACCTCGATGACCATCTGGTCGGCCGGCCGGTCTCCGGCATCCACACTGATGGCGATCCGCGGAAAGTTTACCCGCGGGAAAAGGGAAACCGGCAAACGGAACGCGGTCAGCACGCCGGCGACGGCGAAGAACATGAACAAGGCCAGAATGGATCGGCGATGCGCCGCCGCCCAATGTGAAAAATCCAATTAACTGCCCTCCCGCACCGAAATTCCATCCTTGAGTTCATAGTTCCCAACGGTGACCACGTCCTCACCCGGACTCAGGCCATAGGTGATCTCGATCCACGCATCGCTCTCCAGGCCGGTTTTGACCGCCACCCGCTGCGCTTTGCCGCCGACCACGCGAAAGACATAGGGGCCCTGATCATCCTGCAGGACCGCGCTGCGCGGCACCGTCACGCCGGTATGCCTGTTCAGATGGATATCGGCAATCAGACGGCTGCCCAGGACCAATTGGTCGGTCTGGTCTTCCGGTATGGGAACCAGGGCGTCCACCAGGTGGGTCGCCGGGTTGATCATGGCGTGGATCTCCCGCAGCTGACCGTCGGCCTTGTATTCCGGAACGAATACCGACCGAATCCTAACAGGCATGCCGGGTTCGAGCCACCGAATGTCTTCCGGTTCCACCCCGAGTACGGCCACGAGACGATTGCCGGTGGCTATCTCCAATACGGCGATGCCGGCCTGCAGTCGATCGCCCTGCTTTACCCTCAGCTGCGTAATGATCCCGTCCGTGGGGGCCGCTATTTGATCGCGGGCTTTGTTCTGCCCCTGGGTCACCATGGCCTGCAAGCTGGCCCGGGCATCCTGCAAAGCGTTGCGTGCGGCATCCACTTGGGCGTTGGTGGTCAGCTGTTCGCTCAAAAGGCGCTGTTGCCGGGCCAACTCACGCTGGGCGTGATCCACGGCACCGCGGGCCTTCAGATATTCCATGTGGGCACTCGGCGATGTGGTCAGTTCCAACAGCGTCTGGCCGCGTCGTACGCGCTGCCCGGGACGGACCGCCACCCGGGAAATCAGCGCATCGCGCAACATCGAGATAGTCTGCACGCTGTCCGGGTCCGGCTGCACCTGTCCATACACGGTCAGGATTTCACTCACCGGCTGCAGTCTGGCTTTCGCCTTTTGGATCAGGACGGAGGGCTCCTGCGCCCATGCAGGCGTGCAGAGCATCAGCAGGGCCGACGTATAGAGGATCCTGCTCAATTTCATCAGTCTTTATCTCCTTGTGAAAGTGCATCGCTTCCCGAGCTACCGACCCCGGGCAATGCCAACAATGTCTGCAGGGCGATGAGGTTGCTCCGCTGGGTCTGGTCCAGGTTGATCTGTTCGAGGCGTTTGTTGATCCAGGTGTTTTCCATATTCAGAAAGGTCAAGGCGTCGATATCGCCGTTGCGGTATGCCTCGCGGCCACGGTCAACCAACGCCTCTAACGTCGGCAGGTAGGCATCGAGCTGCTTTTGCTGCGCGGCGACGATTGCCTGCAGGCTGACCAGCCTGTCCACATCCACGGCGGTCTGGTCGAGACGGGCCTGATATTCCTGGCGCAGCTTTTCGCGCGTCGCCTGTTCGATGGCGATCGCGCCTCTGCTGCCCGAGAACAGGGGCAGATCGAGGCCGATGTTGAAACCGGTCGTGTACACGCTGCTGGTATCCCGCGCCCGCGTGATGCCGATGCTGAAGGAGGGAAACTGCGACAGGACGGCCGCGCGCACCTTGGCCTCCTGGCTGGCATAGCCGGCTTGCAGCGCCAGCAGGTCGGGACGGCGCTGGGGTAGCGTTTGAAGGTCCTGGCGCAGGGTTTGCGTCTCCGGCAGCACCGTATGGGGAGGCAGACGGATCTCCAGCGGTGCATCCGAGGCAAGGCCCATCAGCAGGTTCAATTCGTGGCGGGTCGTGTTGCTGGATTGTTCCAGTTGATTGATTTGACTCAGTGTGTCGAGCAGGGCGGTCAGATCCGTGCCGGCCACAGCCAGGGTGAGATCCCCGCGTGTCACGGCCTCGCGCGAGTGCTGGTAGCGCAGCTGGTAGAGGGCTTTTCATCTCCTGCAGCAAGGCGATCTGCCGGCGTTCACCGGCCAGTTGCACGGCCAGCGAGCGTGCGCGCTGGCTCACCTGCCACTCCTGCCACAGCAACTCCAGGCGAGCCTGCTGTTCCGCCTGTCGCGCACTTTCCACCCGGGCCCCGCGGTTGATCAGAGGAATGATGTCGTAATTCAGTCCGACACCAAAAGCATTGACGGTGGCCGGTACATTGCCGGTGGGATGATCGAGATTGGCGGACAACTGCGGGTCGGGCAGCAGGCCGGCCGCAAACAGCTCCGCCCTCTTAATCCCCAATTGCTTGCGCTGCGCTTTGAGATCGGGATTATGCCGTACCGCGATGATGGCCACGTCCGTCAAATTCAGACCACGGTCAGGGCGGCGATCGGGCACTGTCCCGCGATTTACATGTCGATCGACATCGGGGGCCAAATCGATGCTCTGGCTCAGGGGGGCCGGGTGATAGGCGACGCAGCCGACAACCAGAAAACAAATGACAGCCGCCAGCAGCGGCAGACGCGGGCGGCTGTCCGTCAGAATGAATTGCTTCATGATGGCCTCGCGGTCAAAAGGAATTTTTACGATTTTTTACAAAGGTGGAAGTGCCCTAAATTCGATTGCCAGATCATATAGACATTTGGGTTGGATAGCGCAGATGTCAATGCGTCGATGGCCCTACCGGAATTCTCGATGTTGGCGACAACGCGAAAAGTTTTCTGACGACGCAATGATGGATGGTCAATGATCGATTGGGCGTCCCATCTGTTTGCATCCGTAGTAAAAAAAGATCAATCCGCCGTTTAGAGGAAATACGCAGTACTTGTCATAAATTCACCATCTCCTATTATTCTCGCTTTCCGCTGCGCTGCTTTTTCTTGTGGTGAAGACCAGCAGGCCGATGAAGAGCAGGGGGATCCCCGCGGCCACCGGCACCACCCGTCCCGCCTGTAGCACCGGTTTTTGCCGGACGTGGAACTGGATGGTCGGGCTGGTGTAGACCTGGCGGCCGCCGCGATCGGTGACGCTGACCACCACCCGGTAATCGCCCCCCTTGATCAGCCGCACAGGCCAATCGGTCAGCAGGTGCGCGCCGGGTCGCAGGCGCGCTCCGGTGACGGCCTTCTGGGCGCTCCAGTCCTCGAGATCCACCGGCTGCTCGTTGCCGGGATCGATCTCCACCAGACTGATCCACGCCACCAGGCCGTCGATGGTCGAGGATCCCTTGTTGGTGATGGTGCTCCAGAACCGCAGATGATCCCCCATCATGGGGGACACGGGGTTGCTTTTGTCGGGCTTGAGCGCAAGGGAGACCGGGACCTGGGCCGCGCCTGAAACGGAAGCGAACAGGAAGGTCGCCAAAGCGGCCGCCAGCAGAATTTGCAATGGTTTCATATCTGACTCCCTTTATTGGAAAGCCGGACGGCGCGTACTGCGCCGGGCCGCGATCAGGCAGATCAGCAGCCAGGCGGCAACCAGGATCAGCCGCATCGTCTGGGCCGCAAACGGGTCGCTGTCGATAATGACGCTGTCGAAGGTGTTGAGGGCCCCGGCCAAGGGATTGATCGCGTCCAGGCCGCGTCCGATGGCGGTGCTGCGCAGGCCCGGCCCGATCAACAGCGGGCTTGCGGCCAGCATCAGCACGGTCGCCGAGATGAGCAGCGACATCATGACGCTGCCGGTGCGGGCCGACATCGCCATGGCCAGGTAGCCGAACCCGAGCACCACCGGCGTGCCGAAAAGGGCCAGGTAGAAAACGGCCGCGCCGAGATTCTGGCCGCTCGCGCCCACCGCCCACAGGTAGGGGATGCTCATCATGAACATGATGCCCCAGGCGGCCAGCAGGCCGATGGCCTTGCCGGCCAGCAAAGCGTCGGGGACGATGGGGGCACACAACAGGGGAATCAGGGTGCCGCGCTCTTTCTCCCCGGCATAGGCGTCGCTGCCCAGGATGGCGGCCAGGAGTGCTCCGGCGGCCAGGACCGTCCCGGCCATCATGTAGAGCACCTGGGCGTTGTCGAGCAGGCTCAACTCGGTATTGCTCACCAGAAGCAAGCTGAAGGCCGACAGCAATCCGCTGAAGGTCAGCAGCCACGCCAAGCCCCTGCGGCTCATCAGCATTTGGGTGCTCTCGTTGCGGGCAATGGTCACAATGGGGTTCATCACGCGGCCTCCTGCGTTTGACGTCCTTCCGGACCGGTATGGCGCATGTAAAGGTCCTCCAGGCTGGATGCTTCGGCGCGGATTTCCATCAATTCCCAGCCCCGCCGCCACAACTCGCGCCACAGTGTGTAAGGTCTTTCGGCCGGCTTGCCCTGCACCTGAAGGCGCCACCAACTACCCTCGTGACCCAGCACCGCAACACCGGCCGGAAGATCGGCGGTGTCGGGCACCGACCCCAGACGCAGCCGGTATGGCCGGCCGCCTCCCTCCTGCGCCAGCAGCTTCGGAAAGGGAGCCTTCCAGCCGGGTGCGGCCCTGGTCGATGATCCCGATCCGGTTGCACAAGCGGTCCACGTCGTCCAGCAGATGGGTGCACAGCAGGACAGCGGTGTTTTTCCGGGCCGCGAACTCCGCCAACAGGTCGTGGACTTCGCGACGGCCCTTGGGATCGAGCCCGTTGGTGGGCTCGTCCAGGATCAGGAGCCGAGGGCGGGTTATCAAGGCTCGGGCCACGGCCAGGCGCTGCTTCATCCCTCTGGAATAGGTGCCGACGGGCTGACGCATCTCTGCCCCAAGCCCCACCTTTTCCAGCATCATAGTCAAATCGCGCCCGGTTGGTTGAATATCGTAAAGGCGCCCGAACCATTCGAGGTAGTTCATGGCGGACATCCAATCGTAAACACCCGCCTTTTCCGGCATCACCCCCACCGCACGACGGATGGCAACGGCATTCCGGGCCGGATCTTCCCCCAGCACGCTGACACTTCCGCCTTCATAAGGGCGCAGCCCCAAAAGGGCGAAGATCGTGGTGGACTTGCCGGCGCCGTTCGGTCCCAGAAAGCCGTAGATATCGCCAGGCTGCAGATGCATTGCGATTCCCTTGAGAATTTCTTTGCCGTTTATCGACAGGCGAAGATCGTCGATTTCGATCATGGCGGCTGCCTCACTAAAAAGGTGTTGAGGCGGCGCGCTCCCACGTCATAACCATACGCCCCGACGGACGCGCTGGTGAGATTTGCGGTGCGCGCCGTTATATACTGTCAGTCCTCACGGTCCCGATCGTTCGCTTCGTCGTGATCTTCCTCATCCGCTTTGTCCCGTTCCACAGCGAGCACTTCCCCCGAGCCGGCATCCACCTTCACATCCATGATAGCCTTGTCGGCTCGCACCACTTCAACGCCATAGACCAGGAAGCCGTTTTCCTCTTCCAGTTCCATTTTCAAAACTTGGCCTTGCACCGTGGCCAAGGCTTTCTGGACGGCCTGGTCGGTGGAGATCGTGGCCATTGAAGGAAAGTCCGCCTCGGACTGTTTTTCGACCCGGATGGTGCCATTGTGAATGTCACTGCCATCCCAATTTGCGAAGCTCGCCCCGGTAGCGGCAATGCCGATGATCAAAGCGCTGCTGGCAACAATGACGGTCCATTTTTTCTTCATGGTGATACCTCCTACAGATAGATTGCGCGGACAGGGGTCACATGGAGAAGATCCATGTCGTCCCAACTTCCATTTTGAGGCCACAATAAAGCCCTATCATGAAGAAAGCATGAACAGATGAGCAAAAAAGGCAGCCTTCCCCATAGGATTCAGACAGGCGATCTCGAAGCCCTCAGCCAGGCATGCGGGACAGCGGTCCCGGATGATGGGCGTCTCTGGGGATGCGAAAGGCGGATTGTCCGCGCCAATGGCCGTTGGCGGGTTCGGGTTTGTCGGGATGCTGATTTGAGGAGTGGGAGCGGAATGTAGCTATCGGGGCTATCCGTCGCACGCCGGGGCATTCCAAGTAGCCCCAGCGTTCGCCGAGGAGTGCCCGATCCGGGCGGTGGTATTCTTCGCCTACGGATTTAAACGATGCTTTTGCTGGAGGGCCTAAAGAAGATCGCCCGAGACATCCGATTTGATATCGTAGATCGTCTTTATCGAATCTTTGGCCTTCAGGCTGTCTTTGCTTTTCAGAATGATGTGCGATCCTTTGTCGGTCAAAATATCGACATATTCGGTTGTATTATGATTCAGGATTTCGACCACGTCTTTCATGCGTCCGATGTCTTTGCCATTGATCGAAACAATCTGCACATCATTGATATCATGATAACCCACGTTTTCCTCAATCGGAAGCACGCGATTTAAGACAACGATTTCTTGCAGCCCCGGCTTTTTCCAGTTCCGCTGTAAATGGGATAGCAGCGCCTTGGGGGCCTCATCCCACCAATTATCTCCCCAACACTCCAGGTAATTGATGGTCAGTGGATTAAAGACCATCCCCCCGTAGATATAATAGGTGGGCTGTTTATCGTTCTCGATTCTCACAAGACGATGTGTTCCGATCTTATGCTCTAAGATCATTGAGATGCTTCGGATTTCCCCGTCTCTCAGAATTTGGAACGAAATCGATTCACCAATTTGTTTGCGCTGGGCAGCAAAATTGAAGACGGTGCGTTCCTGCGATCTGAATTCAATCGTGCCGTCGGACGCAATATCAAATTCATCTATCTTCGTAATGACATCACCTTCGCTCAGGACTGACAGCGGCAGCCGTATCCGGGACGACGCTATTGACCAACACGCCTGTCATGTCAGGGGACATCCCCAGTTTTTCCTTGAGGGCATTATTTTCTATCCTTTGACAATAGATGCCCAATTCAGGTACGCCGTCAAAATGGCCGTCATCGATATCCACTAGGAAATGCTGGATGACCGGCGTCGGGATGAGATAGGAAATGTTGCTGGCCTGCTCCTGCGTTTGCATGGCCACCCCGACGATGCGGTCATCATCGGAAAGGGCCGGGCCGCCGCTGTTGCCCGGATTGATCGCGGCATCCACCTGGATGGCCAGCATATCCATAAGGCTGTGAACATAGGTTTGGTTTTCAATTCGTGATACGACCCCTGTGGTCATGCTCATGGTATCGCCACCGGTGGGGAACCCACATACGACCACCGGTTCCTGCAATTCCGGCAGCCCGCCGATCTCCAAGGGCTCGATGCCCTCAAAAAAGGCCGGGTCCCTAACGCCCAGCACCGCCAAATCCGCTTCGTGGGAAACAGCCAGGACATAGGCATCATATTTCTTGGCCTGCCCATGGGATCGCACCTGCAGAAAGGTCTCATAGCTTACGACATGGGCATTGGTCAGAATCCGGTTGCCATCGATCACCACCCCCGAGCCGCTGAACGACTGCGGCCCTTCCTTGTTCCAGGGGGTTGCATAGTCCGGGAAGCTGCTGACCGTAAAAATTTTCACCATGGCGGACTTGAAGGTGGGATCGGCCTGTGAACAGACCGGTATCAATAGCGTTATCCACAACGCAAGCAAGGATCGTTTAAGCATGGCGCCCCCCAAGGTCGTTCGGTTGTGCAAGGGTTTGGAAGCTGCTGCGATACTGAATTCCGGCATCGCACTTGATGATAAAAATAAGCCGGAAACCCAATGGGTTGTCCGGCTTCATCTTCCAGGCAACCCGGCCATCTCGTATCAGAGATCCGTGGCTTTCCGTCCCAGTTTCGCAACTGGTTTGGCTTTTCTGTGTATTTATTATCGTCAGTTTACCTTAAAACATAATGCCCCGCAAGGATATGGAAATTCGAATGGAGGCCCGCAACCGCTTCTCCACCGGTGCTCGCAGGCGTTTGGCCTTTCCCTCATCGACTTCCCTCAGAGCGCCCATGCCAGGGTGGGATATGCGGTCCGAAGACGAGAGACGATCGTTTCGCGAGAGAGGCTTCGGTTAGACGATAAGGATATTTAAATAATTCCAGAAGGTCATAGCGGATTTTGAGGAAATTTATGGCAAACTGCAAATTTGATCATAATGCGATGGGACGATTTGGACGATAAACGTTTCCGTAGCATGTTGTAATTTCGAAAACGATAACATTCTAATCTCAAAAAGGGCTGTAAAATTTGACAATAAGAATCCCTGATCCAGATATTAGCGACAAAATATTAGGCTATTTTGGCAAGAAAAGAGCCCTGATATTCCCTAACGGAAGATTGGATAACAAGGGATGGATGTTTATGCAAAAGCGGTAAAAGAAAGCTTCTGGACAGCTCTTCTTCGCCCGCGTAACGCTCAATTGCCGGCTGATGCCGTTGACTATGAAACCGTTCGTAAAGAATTTAAAAAGCTCGGAGTGGAAAAGCAGGGGGGAAGGGTCGGAAATAGGTTTGGGAAAAACAGAAAATTGAGAAAAAAAACAAGGCACTCACAATTGCTTGTAAGTGCCTGTTTTTATTTAGTGGTAGCGGGGGCTGGATTCGAACCAACGACCTTCGGGTTATGAGCCCGACGAGCTACCAGACTGCTCCACCCCGCATCAATTTGTAGTCGCGTAATCTAATCCCAACAGGGTGGGTTGTCAAGTGGATACCCAAAATTAAATTGATCATTTAACGTGTTGTCCGAGGAGGTGCTTTAATTCTTCCCGCCGGGCGGTGAAATCGGCATCCGTAGCGATGTGCACCAGAAGGCGTTTGCTGCGGCTGGTCTGGCCGGAGACGATTTCCAGGGAGGATTTGGGGCAGCGCAGCCATTTGGCCAGAAATTGCACGAGGGCCTTGTTGGCCTTGCCTTCCACGGGCGGGGCGTTCAGTTTGATCTTGAGGGCGCCGTCGTGCTCTCCGACGATGGCATTCTGCGCCGATTTGGGCTGCACCCGCACGTCGATCAGCAGGCCTTTGGGGTGGTCGTGGAAGCACATATTTCAGTTCGAATAGGGTTCAAGGATTCGAGGATTCAAGGGGCCAAGGGGAAAACCTTAAATCATTATGATTTTATAGCGCATCAGGGGTGGACGGCAGGCCCACCCGGCCTCGTTAATGTCGTTCGTTTTAAACCCTTGGATCCTTGGCCCCTCGAATCCTCGGACCCTTTTTCTTCTATCTGCTTTCCTGAATATTTTTAATGATGCGCGATGAAGAGATGTCTTCGCTGATGGGGATCAGGGCTACCCGGCCGCCCTGTGCGATCACCAGCTCGCCGCCCCGCACCTGATCCGAGTCGTAGTTGCTGCCTTTGACGAGCACATCGGGCCGAATGGCTTCGAGCAGGGCTTCGAGCCGGTCGGAGGCGAAGACCACCACGGCGTCCACACTGTCCAAGGCGCTCAGGATGCGGATGCGCTCCTCGGCCCGGATCACCGGGCGGGCGTTGCCCTTGAGGGCCCGCACCGAAGCGTCGTCGTCGATGGCCACGATCAGGAAGTCCCCCAACTCCTTGGCGGCGGCAAAAAGTTGGACGTGGCCGGCGTGCAGCAGATCGAAGCAGCCATTGGTCATGACGACTTTCTGACCGTTGCGCTGCAGGTCGCCGACGATGGTCGGCAGCTCCTCCAGGGTGCGGTGCTTGGAGGGGAAGCGTCCGCCGGTGTTGGTCAGGGCTCCGGTCAGCTCATCGGTGCTGACCGGGGCGGTGCCGACTTTCCCCACCACGATGCCGGCCGCGGTATTGGCCATCCTGACGCTCTCCTGGAAAGAGGCGCCTATGCCCAGGGCCAGGCCCAGCACGGAAAGCACGGTATCCCCGGCGCCGGACACATCGTATACCTGGCGGGCCCGGGTGGCGATGCGATAGACCGGCCGGCCGGACTCGAAGAGCGCCATGCCGTTTTTGCCCAGGGTGATGAGCAGCTTCGCGATGCCCGCGGTTGCCATGATCCGGGCGGCGGCCTTTTCCAGGCTGGCATCGTCCCTGATCTCGATCCCCGAGGCCAGGGAGGCTTCCTTGCGGTTGGGGGTCAGCAGGGTCGCCCCCCGGTATTTGGTGTAGTCCTGGCCCTTGGGGTCGACGATGATGCTTTTGCCGTTTCGACCCGCCACCGCCGCAATGCGCGCGACAAGTTCCGGGGTGACCAGACCCTTGTTGTAGTCGGACACCAGGACGATGTCGATTTCCGGCATGACCGCCTCGATAAAGGCCACCAGCCGGTCGAAGGAGGCCGCCGCGATGTCGCGTTTGGTCTCGCGGTCCACCCGCAGCACGTGCTGGTTGGAGGCGATGATGCGGGTCTTGCGCGTGGTGGGGCGTTCGGCCTCCTGCACCACGCCCCGGCAGTCCACCGCCAGGCGGGCGAACATCTCGATCATGCGGTTGCCGTCTGCGGCCGTACCCACGACGCCGGCCACGGCAACCTGCCCCCCCAGGGCCCGCAGGTTGTTCACCACGTTGCCGGCCCCCCCCAGGGTCAAGTCTTCGCGCACCACCGAGACCACCTGCACGGGTGCCTCCGGCGAGATGCGGTCCACCTCGCCCCAGACATATTCGTCGATCATCAGGTCGCCGATGACCAGCAGGCGGCAGTCGGCAAAACGTTGGACAAGCTGCTTCATACGATCATATCCCACGCGGGGAGTTGGCACCCGCCGGTTGCTTAAGCCCGGCCCGATCCGTCGGGGAGGTTGGCCAGGGCTTTTTCAAGAATGTCGCGCAGGTCTTCGAAGTTGTCGGTCACGGGAAAATCCGGATATTCCGCCACCACGTTTTCCGGAGGCCGGAAGAGAATGCCCTTTTCGGCGGTCTGCAGCATGGTGATGTCGTTGTAGGAGTCTCCCATGGCGACGACCTTGAAGTTCATGCCCTGCAATCCTTCCACCACCTTGCGCTTGCCGTCCTGCTGGCGCAGGATGTAGCCGGTGATCCGGCCGTTGGGCGCCACTGTCAGGGAATTGCAGAACAGGGTCGGGCGCCGGAGCTTTTCGATGAGCGGGGCGGCGAACTCCACGAAAGTGTCCGATACGATGATCACCCGGGTGCGGGCCCGCAGCCAGTCCAGGAGTTCCAGGGCGCCCTTGAGGGGCTCCATGGTGGCGATGACCTGCTGGATGTCGTGCAGGGTCAGCCCGTTGTCGTCCAATAGGCCCAGGCGTTTGCGCATCAGGACATTGTAGTCGCTGATGTCGCGGGTGGTCAGCCGCAGTTCGTCGATGCCGGTGATCTGGGCGACATTGATCCAGATTTCCGGTACGAACACCCCTTCCAAATCAGAACAGACGATATGCATCGATCCTCACAGCGTTTGGCCGTCGACGAACGGCTCTATGTTACGATTTAACCTTCCCCCTCTGGCGGAGGCCCCGGAGAGGTTCCACCGGTCCGAGGCGTTTTCTCATAAACGATTTCTTTATTTCTTTCACGTGCAAGAAAACGGAAGCAAAAGAAAACGCCCTAAAGCCAAATTCAAGCCCCCTGCGAGGGGGCTACCTGAGCGCATCGCGGCGGCCGAAGCAGGAGGAGCCTCACTGGTTGATGAACGATGTGGCCGCCCTGGGAGCAGATCCCAGCCGCCGCCGGCTCAATCCAGCCCGTTGGCATCCTCCAGCCGGATGAGCATGGGCTTTTCAGCCACCGTATCCAGGGCCCCGATGCGGCGAAAGGCCTCCTGCACATCGGCTTCCCGGGCCTGGTGGGTCAACATGACCACCGGTACCACCCCGCCGGACTTGCGGCCCTTCTGATGGACGGACTGGATGCTGATGCCGTATTCCCCCAGAATGCCTGCGATGGTGGAAAGTACCCCCGGCTGGTCCTTGGCGGCGAACCGGAAGTAATAGTGGGTCACCAGATCGTCCATGGGCAGGATGGGAATACGCCCGATCCGGTCCGGCTGGAAGGAGCGCAGGGGCACCCGGCCGCCGGCACCGTAGGCCAGGTTGCGGGCAATATCCACCACGTCGCCGATCACGGCACTGGCCGTGGGCATTCGGCCGGCCCCGTGGCCGTAGAGCATCACGTCCTCCACGGCGTCGCCGGAAAACTTGAGGGCGTTCAGGGATCCCCTGATGGTGGACAGCAGGTTGTCTTCGGGGATCATGGTGGGGTGCACCCGGGCCTCCACGCGATCGCCGTGGTTTTTGCTGATGGCCAAAAGCTTGATGCGGTAGCCGAACTGCCGGGCATAATCGATGTCGAGCGGCGTAATCTGGGTGATGCCCTCGATATAGATGTCGTCGAAGTCCACCTCGGTACCGTAGGCCAGGGAGGTCAGGATGGCCAGCTTGTGGGCCGTGTCGAAGCCCTCCACGTCCAGGGTGGGGTCGGCCTCGGCATAGCCGGCCTCGGTGGCCTTGGCCAGGGCTTCGGGGAAACCGATGCCCTCGTCCGTGATGCGGCTCAGAATATAGTTGCAGGTGCCGTTCAGGATGCCGCCCATGCCGTTGATGCGGTTGCCCACCAGGGATTCCCGCAGGGTTTTGATGACCGGCATGCAGCCCCCCACGCTGGCCTCGTAGGCCAGGTCCACCCCCTTGCGATCGGCGGCCTTGAATATCTCGGCGCCGTGCTTGGCCAGGAGCGCCTTGTTGGCGGTGACCACGGATTTGCCGTTTTCGATGGCCTTCAGGATCAGGGTCTTGGCGATGCCTTCGCCGCCGATCATTTCGACCACGATATCCAGCGCCGGATCGGTGACCACCCGCTCGGCATCATCGATCAGGACGCCGTCCGGGAGGCGGACGCCCCGGTCCGATTCCAGATCGATATCGGCCACGTATTTCAGGTTCAGATTCATGCCCAATCGGGCCTGAATAAGGTCGGCGCTTTCCACCAGCAGGCGGGCGACACCGGCCCCCACCGTGCCGAATCCCAGCAATCCCACGTGCAGCGTTTTCATCCCTGTTGCTCCTCTCTATCCGGCACCGCACCGCGCGATCGACCGGTGCTTCCTGTTGGCTCCTATCGGAGGCGGGATCCATCCATTAAAACGGCCCACCTTTAGCAGATTTCCCTCCCCGGGGAAACCGGTGAATGACGTTTTGGCGTTAGTATTGATCATCATGTGGTCGTGCAGAGGTGGTAGATTTTGGTTCCGGCCAAGGCCGCAGTGGTTGGGAAACCGGAGGCGTAGCTGAGCTACGGCGAGGATTTCCCAATCGCGAGAACGCCGGCCGGGGCCAAAAGATGCCGTCTCTGGACGACCATTATTTCATGATCGTGCGGATCCCCCGCACGGCCTGGTTGATCCGCATGCCATTTTCGATCAGCGCGAAGCGCACGAAATCGTCCCCGTAGCTGCCGAAGCCCAGGCCCGGAGAGACCGCCACTTTGGCCTCCCGGATGAGGTATTTGGAAAATTCCACCGAGCCCATGTGGCGGAATTGTGCGGGAATGCGGGCCCAGACGAACATGGTGCCCTTGGGGGAAGGGATCTCCCAGCCGATCCGGCCCAGGCCCGCGACGAGCGCGTCCCGGCGCTCGCGGTAGGTGTCCCGGATTTCGGCGACACAGCTCTGGTCTTCGTTCAGGGCGATGATGGAGGCGATCTGGATGGGCTGGAAAATACCATAGTCCAGATAGCTTTTGATGCGCTTCAGGGCGAAGATGATCTCGGGGTTGCCCACGCAGAAGCCTACCCGCCAGCCGGGCATGCTGTAGCTCTTGGACAGGGAGAAGAATTCCACGCCCACGTCGCGGGCGCCCTTGGCCTGCAGGAAGCTGGGGGCCTGATAGCCGTCAAAGGTCAGATCGGCATAGGCGAAATCATGGATGACCATGATATCGTGCTCCTTGGCATAGGCCACGATTTTTTCAAAGAATTCCAGATCCACCACTTCGGTGGTGGGGTTGTGGGGGTAGCTGATGATCAGGACCTTGGGTTTGGGCCAGGTCTGGCGGGTGGCCTCCAGCAGGTTGGCGAAGAAATCGTTGCCCGGCCCCAGTGGGATGCCGCGCACGTCGCCGCCGGAAATAATGGCGGAATAGGGATGAATGGGGTAGGTGGGGGTCGGGGTGAACACCACGTCGCCGGGGCGGATGGTCACCAGTACCAGGTGGGACATGCCTTCCTTGACGCCGATGGTGACGATGGTTTCGCGTTCCGGATCGATGTCCACGTCGTAGCGGCGCCCGTACCAGTCGGCAATCGCGGCGCGCAGCCGGGTGATGCCCATGGAAGCCGAGTAGCGGTGATTGTGGGGTTTCCGGGCGGCCTCCACCATCTTTTCGACGATATGGGGTGGCGTGGAGATGTCGGGGTTGCCCATGCCCATGTCGATGATGTCTTCACCGGCGCGCCGGCACTCCATTTTCAATTCGTTGACCGTGGCAAAAACATAGGGCGGCAGACGATCCAGGCGGGCAAAGCGCGTCATTGTTCACCTCTTGGGGAAATGCGACCTGAGGCGCGGTGCCGGATGCCGGGCGCATCAGGTCGTCAAGAATACACCATGGGGCCAGCCGGGCCCTGGCGATATGAGCGTAATCCGTGGCCTTATGGGAAGTGAGTTACAATATCGCTGGGGGCTTGTCAAAAAGATTGTTTTGGCATATCACGTAGGGAAATCGAGCCCTTGGAGGCTCTTGAAACTTGCCGGGTTCAGGAGATAACATCATGACGGAAGAGTTGACCTACGCCGCGGCCGGCGTCGACATCGACAAAGCCAACCGCCTGGTGGATCGGATCAAAACCATCGCCAAATCCACCGCCCGACCCGGTGTCATGGGAGATATCGGCGGCTTCGGCGGCATGTTCTCGCTCAATGTGGCCCAGATGGAAAAGCCCGTTCTGGTGAGTTCCACCGACGGGGTGGGCACCAAGCTCAAGATCGCCTTTCTGACCGGCCGGCACGATACGGTGGGGATCGATCTGGTGGCCATGAGCGTCAATGACATCCTCGTCCAGGGGGCTCGACCGCTATTCTTCCTGGATTACTTCTCCACCGGACGTCTGAACGAAGGGCTGGCCGAAGCCGTGATCAGCGGCATCGGTGAAGGCTGCCGCCAGGCCGGCTGCGCCCTTATCGGCGGCGAAACGGCCGAAATGCCCGGATTTTATGCGGACAACGAATACGACCTGGCCGGCTTCGCGGTGGGGCTGGTGGACAATGCCAAAATCATCGACGGCAGCGAGATCCGCCGGGGCGACAGCTTAGTGGGCATCGCCTCCAGCGGGCTGCACAGCAACGGCTATTCCCTGGTGCGCAAGATCGTCTTCGACGTTCTCAAAATGGATGTGGGCACCCATGTGCCGGAACTGGGGCGGACCATCGGGGAAGAACTGCTCACACCGACCCGCATCTACGCGGCGGCCATCGAAAGCCTTCTCCGGGACATGCCCCTCAAGGGCCTGGCCCACATTACCGGCGGCGGCATCTCGGAGAACGTGGTGCGCGTCATCCCGGAGTCCTGCGGCATCCGCATGTTCGAGGGCAGTTGGGGAATCCCCCCCATCTTCCCCTTTCTGCAGAAGGCCGGCCGCATCGCCGACAGCGAAATGAAGCGCACCTTCAACAACGGCATCGGCATGATCGCGGTGGTGCCCGAAGCGTCCACCGCGGATGTGATAGGACGACTGCAGGGCATGGGGGAGGCGGTATCCGTCATCGGCGAAATCATCAAGCGGCCGGAGGCCGGCCCGCGTATCGAATGGGTCGAATACGATGCCTGCCGCGCCCAGTAAAGAGCACCGGGATCCGATGAAACCCGGCCCGGGCTGGCTCAAGCGACTCCTGGCCTGGGTGTCCAAGGGGGCGGCCCAGATGCCACCTTGCCAGGGGTGAGGAGCAAACATGCACCGTCCCGGTCGGGGCGATAAACGCCATCAAGGATAGCGGGGGATAACCAACCGGCCCCCGCCAACATTTCTGAGACACACCATCGGGGCTATCGGCCCAGCCCAATTGCAACTTCGGACAACAACGATTGATGCCGCGGTACGGGATGCACAGCTGCATTCTGTCGCATGGAGCCGGCCTCCATTCGATGAACGATGAAGGAGAGGGAGCATGGCAGCCTATTTTTCTCAGTTTAACGGTGTCGAAATCTTTTTCCTGGTGTGCGCTATTGTCGGCGGTGCCTTCGTGGGCTTGCGATTTGCGATGCTGCTGTTTGGTCTGCATGACGGGGATGGCGGTGATGCGACCGTGAGCGGACCCGATGTGGACGGCCATCACGCCGATTCCGATGTCGGCTTCAAACTGCTGTCGCTCCGGGGGATCACCTCTTTTCTCATGATGCCCGGGCCGCCGCAACGCTATTGATGATTGAAAAAATTGAGGAAATCGTCCACATGCAGGTGGAAGCCGTCAAAAACCTGAAGATCGACAAGATTACGGTCTGGGACGGGGGACAGACGACCAACGGCGGGACAACGACGGCCAATTTTTTGTCGGGTTTCGTGAAAAGCCTGCCGCCCTTGCATGATATCGCCGAAATGGCCGGACTCGATCTCCCTAAATATTTGGGGCGTATGGCGGCGGTCGACGCCGCGGAAAAAGATGAAGAACCGGCCGAAAAAACAGAGGGCTGACGGCCGCGGCCAATACCTGCGGACGCATCATGGCCGCCGACAGCGGCGAGACACCCGATGGGAGTGGGGCAACCATGTTGATCTTAGGTATCGAATCCTCCTGTGACGAGACCGCGGCGGCGGTGGTGGAGGACGGGCGGCGGGTGCTGGCCTCGGTGGTGGCCTCCCAGGTGGAGGTTCACCACCGTTATGGCGGCGTGGTGCCCGAGCTGGCCTCGCGCAAGCACATCGAGGCCATCCTGCCGGTGGTGCGGGAGACGCTCTCCCAGGCCGGTCTCGCCCGGGAGGCACTGGACGCTGTGGCCGTGACCCAGGGGCCCGGCCTGGTGGGATCGCTCCTGGTGGGGTATTCTTTTGCCAAGGCCCTGGCCTACGGCCTGGACATCCCCTGGGTGGGGGTCAATCACCTGGAGGGCCATATCCTATCGGTTTTTCTGGAGGATGATCCGCCGTCCTTTCCCTTCTGCGCCCTGCTGGCTTCGGGGGGCCACACCGCCATCTACCATGTTACCGGCTACACCGCGATGGAACGCATGGGGCAGACCCGGGACGACGCCGCGGGGGAGGCCTACGATAAAGTCGCCAAAGTGCTCGGCCTGGGCTATCCCGGAGGCAAGGTCATCGACGATCTGGCCCACCAGGGCGATCCCGCCCGGATTCCCTTCAAACGGCCGTTTCTGGACCGCAACGGGTTCGACTTCAGCTTCAGCGGCATCAAGTCCGCCGTAAATCGCCTGGTGCAGGGCGATCCGGAGGGCATGGCCGGCCAGGTGGCCGACGTGGCGGCCGGGTTCCAGGAGGCCGTGATCGACGTCCTGACCCACAAACTCATGCAGGCTGCCCGCGACAAGGGCTGCGGCCACGTGGTGGTGGTGGGCGGCGTGGCGGCCAACCGCCGCCTGCGGGAGCGCGTGCGAGAGGCCGGCGCCGAGCAGGGGCTGGCCGTTCACATCCCGGGGATAGATCTGTGCGGGGACAATGCCGCCATGATCGCGGCGGCAGGGTATCATCAGCTGAAGCTGGGGCGGCGCGGGAGGTTGGATGATGATGTCTACTCGCGCGTCCCTCTTTAGAAGCCGTCTAAAAAAGTCTTTTGAACCCATCCCTGCGTTGGAGCTTCACTTTAAGTCCTCGAAATACGAATGTATTCCTCCGGCTTAAAATAAACCTCCGCCTTGCGCTGAGCCCAAAATCCAAATTTTAGACGGCTTCTATAATGCGCGTCTCATGGCCTCTCTATTGTTGCGTTCATCCACCCAGCTAAAACATTCACTTCTGTAGGCTCTTATAGCGCTCGCCACCAGTAGAGCGTTCTTTACCCTGACCGGTTGCAGCCGGGGGGCATCAGAATCGAAATCGCTATCGAAATCGTGTTTTCGACGGATTCGATCCCGATTTCGACAACGATCACGGTGTTTGGCCGTATCTATCCAGCATCCGGCCGTAGCCCATGACCACTGAAGGGTTGTTAAAGGTAGGCTTCTTTCAGCTCAAGGATGCGCTGCACCGCAGCGCGGGCCAGATCGGGGTGTTGGCGGGTCTGGGTCCGCATTTCCTCCCAGCCTTCCTGGATGCGGGGTCCTTTGTGGCAGATCAGGGCGAGGTCCACCTCGGCGGCCACCACCTGGCGGACGACGGTGCGGATGTCGAAATGGCGCACGATGGCGCCCATGTCCAGATCGTCCGTCAGGGTGACGCCCTGGTAGCCCATCTTCTTCCGCAGCAGATCCCGGGCGATGACCGGCGAGAGACTGGACGGCCATTGGGGATCGATCCGGGTATAGAGGATGTGGGAGAGCATGATCCCTGCCACCTGGTGATCGATGGCGGCCTGGAAAGGGGGCAGGTCCACGGCTTCCATGGCGGCCAGGTCTTCGCCGAAAGCGGGCAGATCCTCGTGGGAATCCAGTGCCGTGCGTCCGATGCCCGGAAAGTGTTTGGCTACGGCCATCACCCCGTCCGCCTGCAGCGTTTCGATCAGGGCGGTTCCCATACGGGCCACATGATCGGGGCGGCTGCCGAAAACCCGGTCGGCCATGATGCCGGAGAGATCCTCCGGGGCCACGTCCATGACCGGTGCCATGTCCATGTTGATCCCGGCGGCGGACAACTCCCGGGCCGTGGTGCGGGCGAACGCCCGGGCGTCGGCCACATCCCGCATGGACGGGTTGCCGGCGAATTCGGTGAAATGCGGCGCCTTCAGGCGGGCCACCACACCGCCTTCCTGATCCACGGCGATGATCAGGGGCGGCTGGCCGCAGCGGGCGGCGTAGGCCTGGCAGTCCCGGCAGAGGCGCTGCAACTGGCCCGGGTCGGCGATATTGGGGGCGAACAGGATCAGGCCGCCCACGGCGAGATCGCCGATCAGGGCCCGCAGGTCGTCATTGAAGGTCTGGCCCTCGAAGCCCACCACCAGGCGCTGGCCGGCCAGTTGTTCGTCGGAAAAGGTATCGATCGTCATAAGGGGTACGGGAGTTTCTCCACGGTGATTTTCGGATTGACAGCGGCGGTCTCCGGGATGCCGCCATTATGATGATTTCCGCCTGCGGCGCAACTGGTATTTGCGAACCGCCTTCTGGTGCTCTTCCAGGGTGCTCGAAAACTGGTGGGTGCCGTCCTTGCGGGCGACAAAGAACAGGTAGTCGGTATCGGCCGGATAGAGGGCGGCCTCCAGAGCGGCCCGCCCCGGACTGGCAATGGGGCCGGGCGGCAGTCCCTTGATGAGATAGGTGTTGTAGGGCGTCATGGTGCGCAGGTGCTTGCGGGTCAGGTTGCCGTCGAAATTCGCGATGCCGTAGATGACGGTGGGATCGGTTTCCAGGCGCATGCCCCTGCGCAGGCGGTTGTGAAAGACTGAGGCGATCAGGGGGCGCTCCTCGGGAACCCCGGTTTCTTTCTCGATGATGGAGGCCAGGGTGACCACCTGGTGCAGGGTCAATCCCAGTTCCTTGGCCCTGGCCCGCCACCGGTCGCTGATGCTCTCCCGGAAACGCTGAACCATGGCGTCGATGATTTTGGCCTGGGCAAAACCCTTGGGGAAATAATAGGTATCCGGGAAAAGGTAGCCCTCCAGGGTTTGGGCGTCCACCTTTTCGGCCTTTACGACATCCGGGTCTGTGGCGAGCCGGTAGAAGGCGTCGGCATCCCCGAACCCGGCCTCCGCCACCGTCTGGGCAATCTGGTGCAGGGTGTAACCCTCCGGGATGGTGACCCGGTAGAGCAATACCTTGCCTTCCACCAAGGTGTCCAGAAGCTGGCGGGGGGTCATGGTGCCGTAGAGCTGGTATTCGCCGGCTTTGATCTTACGGTGGGCGCCGCTCAGACGGGCGAAGAGGCGAAATTTGAGGGGCGATTGAATCAGACCGAGGTCCTGGAGTTTGGTGGCGACGGCCCGAAAACCTTCCCCCGGGGCGATGGTCACGATGGGGGCATCGGCCCCGGTGCCGTCCGGCCGGTCGGGGTACTGCGTCATGTCGTAGATGCCGAAGGCGACCCCTGCTATCGCCAGCAGCAGAATCGGCGCCGTCACTTTAAGCCACTTCAAAACCGGTGTCGTCTCCCCTAATGTGCGCGGGTAACCCCACATGGGTGGGCATTGTCCCAAAGAGCTGTCAATTTATGCCAAAGCGTCCGGACTGTCAAAGTGATTGTCCGGGTGCGGTGCATCGAGGGCTGTTGACAGGCCCTGCCAAGGATGCCACTTTCTGGGCGGCTTCCTGAAAGGGCCAATCCGCCAGGGGCGGAGAAATGTCGGCGTTGGATGGTGTTAGGTGTTGCCGTGGTATATACGCGTATGCCTCGCTCGCGGGCGCGTCTTGATCTTGACCCGTTTGGGAGGCCGCCACATTACGATGCTTTCCAACGATTCTAATCTTCAGACCTATTCAGATCGAGGTGGGCTATTGTGAGCAGCGCAATGCATCCGAAATCCAAAGAGGAGTACCAGGGCTTCGAGCAGGGCCCCATCCGACCCCCCAGCGAGGCCGACAGCCTGCTGATCCGTATCACGCGCAACTGTCCCTGGAACCGCTGCCGCTTTTGTCCGGTCTACAAGGGCCGGCGCTTCTCCCTGCGACCGTTGGAACATGTGCTCGAAGACATCGACCGGGCGCACCGCTATGTTGCCGCCCTGCAAGAGGCGGTCGACCGGGCGGGACGGCTGACCCCCGACGAGGTGCGCCGCGTCGGTGAACGCGTGACCCCGCGCGATGACGGTGCCTTCCAGGCGGCGCTGCACTGGCGGTCCGGCGGCATGCGCGCCATTTTCCTCCAGGACGCCAACAGTCTGATCATCAAGCCGGAGGACCTCAAAAGCATACTGACCCATTTGCGGGCCTGTTTCCCCTGGGTGGCGCGGATCACCTCCTATGCCCGTTCCCACACGGTGGCCCGCATCGCGGACGAAGATCTGCGGGCCTTGGCCGAGGCCGGTCTGAATCGCATCCATATCGGGCTGGAGTCCGGATCGGACCGGGTGCTGGCGCGCATGCAAAAAGGCGTCACCAAGGCCGGCCACATCAAGGCCGGCCGCAAGGTCAAACGAGCCGGGATAGCGCTCTCCGAATACGTCATGCCCGGCCTCGGGGGGCGGGACCTCTCCCGGGAGCACGCCCTGGAGACCGCCGACTGCCTCAATCAGATCGATCCGGATTTCATCCGGCTGCGCACCCTGGCCATTCCCAATCGCACGGAACTTTACGAAGATTTCGAGGCCGGCCGCTTCGCCAAACTGACGGACCGCGGAATGGCGGAGGAAACCCTGCTCTTCCTGGAACATCTGGAAGGGATTTCCAGCACGATCAAGAGCGACCACATTCTCAATCTCTTCCAGGAGGTCGAGGGGCGTCTGCCCGAAGACAAGGCCGCCATGACGCGGGTCATCCGCGAGTTTCTGGCCCTTCCGCCGGAAGAGCAGGTCCTCTACCAGGTGGGCCGTCGTCTGGGGATGTTCACCCGCCTGGCGGACATGGCCGCCCCTGAGCGCCGGACACGGGTGGAGCAGGCCTGCCGGCAGTACGGGATCCATGCCGGCAATGTGGATGCGACCATCGACAACCTCATGAAGCGCTTCATCTGACGGCTGAGACGGCTAACCGCCGACGGTGGATAGCCCATTGGGGAAATCCGGCGTTGTGCGGCGATTCTCGTCGCTGCGGCGTACCTGATGTACGCCTCTCCCCTCGAATCTTGCACGCCTTGATCTTGGACCATTTACGCAGCCGTCAGAATATTGGTACCTCCTTCTACTCCTTTGGATGATCTTTGCGAATCGCTCTGTTTTTTTGCATGCCTGTTGCATGATGGTGTTGAAAAGGGCAGTCACATCCTTTTGCCGGCAGAAGTCATATAATGAAACAAAAATATAAGGAGGGATCGGCAATGACGCTTATTGACCAGATCGGCAGTCAGGCGTCCCGGCGGATGGTGCAGTTCCGGGCCCGGCGGGGGGCTTCGCTGCTGGGCGCCATCGAAGAAGCGGTGCAGGCCGAGGGGATCCGGGCGGGGGTTATCGTCTCCGGGCTGGGGGCCTTGGAAAAGGCCGTTTTCCGCAACCTGAGGCATTTTCCCCGGCAGTTTCCGGTCAGGCCCGCGGACCGCCTTTACCTGGAAATTACCCGTCCCATGGAGTTGGTATCCCTGACCGGCTGGATCGCACCGAAGCCCGACGGCGGCGCCGAGATTCACGCCCACTTTGCCGCCTCTCTCGTGGAGGGGGATACGGTGGCCACCATGGGAGGGCACCTGACCCATGAAACCGTTTGCGGCATCAAGGTGGTGGTGGCTATTCTGGAAGTCGCACCCGAAGGCGTCGCGGCCCGGGAGGACCCCGACACCCGGACCACCGACCTTTTCCTGCCTCGTGACAGGATAGCGGACGGGCGGTCCCGTCGATTCGGCGGGTATTCGAAATTGCTGTTCAGAAGTTCGTAAACAGCCCAACAGGGGCGTTTGACCCGTAAAGACGCCCGGGAGGAGGCGCTTGTGCAACCGGATCGGTCGATCAATATGGCCTGGGAAGAACTGGAAATCTGGCTGGCCGAGGTGTTTGCCAGCTACAGCCTGTCGTCCCAGGACGCCCGGACCGCGGCCCGGGCCCTGGTGAAAGCCAATCTGCGAGGGGTCGATTCCCACGGTGTGGCCCGGGTGCCCATGTACTGCGAACGCCTGCGGCGGGGGGTGGCCAACCCCACGCCGGAGATCAAGGTCAACCGTGTGGCGCCGGCCGCCGCCCTGGTGGACGGCGACGACGGTCTCGGGCTGGTGGTGGGACGCCGGGCCATGGCCGAAGCCATTGCCATTGCCGGAGAGTGCGGCCTGGGCCTGGCCGGGGTGAATCGCAGCGGCCACTACGGCATGGCAGCCCTCTACATCCTCCAGGCGGTGGAGGCAGGCTGTGTGGGAATGGCCTTTACGAATGCCTCGCCGGCCCTGCCGGTGTGGGGCGGCCGGACCCCTTTTCTGGGCACCAGCCCGTTTGCCGCGGGCGCCCCGACCGGGGCGGCCCCGCCCTTCGTACTGGACATGGCCTGTTCGGTCGTGGCCCGGGGCAAGTTGAAATTTGCCGCCCAGCGGGGCGAGGCCATTCCGGAAGGCCTGGCCCTGGACCGGCACGGCCGACCCACCACCGACGGGGCGGAAGCCTTCGCGGGCGTCGTGCTGCCCATGGGCGGCGTCAAGGGCGCCGGTCTTTCCATGCTGATGGATGTGCTGAGCGGCGTTTTTACGGGGGCGGCCTTTGGCGGCGAGACGCGCAACCCCTTTACCGGCCTGGACGGCCCCCAAGGGACAGGGCATTTCTTTCTGGCGCTCAAAGCCGACCTCTTCATGCCCATGGCGCAGTTCGAAGCCCGCATGCAAACCCTGGTCGAGCGCGTGAAAGCCCAGCCCAAGGCCGAGGGGTTCGATGCGATCCGCATGCCGGGAGAGCCTGAAGCGCAGAACGAACAGGTGCGCCGGACGAAAGGGATTCCCCTGACACCGGATGTGGTGGCATCCCTGGAGCGGGAAGGGGAGCGGGCCGGGGTGCCCTTTCCTTCAGCCCTTTAGGGCGGGCGGGGTCTTTTGACGGGAAGGATCCTTAAGGAACACAATGTTGCCACAAAACGTCAAAATTATGAAACAATATGTTTTTTTGGTGATGCGGAAACGTTCCAGCGCGGTCATTCAGGATGGGATTTTGGTGGCCATGGGCCAATTGATGGCATCGATCTCAAAATTGGTACGCATTTTGAGTGTCGCCCTGACGTGTTGCCGGATAACCTGTCCGGTGTAGCGGGGTTTTCCGCAACCCATCGACCAAGAGGAGGAACCCAACGTGACCGCCACGACCTTGAACGGTCAAACCACCGTTGACCTTTCCCGCACCTACGACGTGCTCGTCGTGGGCGGCGGCAACGCGGCCCTGTGTGCCGCCATGACCGCGCAGGAAGCCGGGGCCAGCGTGCTGCTGCTGGAAAGCGCCCCCTTCGAGTTCCGGGGGGGCAACAGCCGGCACACGCGCAATCTGCGCTATCTGCACACCAGCGCCAACAGCCATCTGACCGGCCCTTATCTCGAAGAAGAGTTCTGGGACGACCTGATGCGCGTCACCGCAGGCAAGACGAACGAAGATCTGGCCCGTTTCACGATTCGCGAATCGAACAATCTGGGGGCCTGGATGGTGCGGCACGGCGGCAAATTCCAGCCTTCCATGCGAGGCACCCTGCATCTCTCCCGCACCAATGCCTTTTTTCTGGGGGGCGGCAAGGCTCTGATGAATGCCTATTATGCCACCGCCCAGCGGCTGGGGGTGGCGATCCTCTACGGGACGGAAGTGGTGGATCTGGCCATCGAGGAGGGCTGTTTCACCTCGGCCACCATCGAACAGGACGGCGCCCGGCGGACCGTCACGGCCCGGGCCGTGGTGGTGGCGGCCGGCGGATTCCAGGCCAACATCGATTGGCTCAAAGAAGCCTGGGGCGAGGCCGCCGACAATTTCATCATCCGCGGCACGCCCTATGACAAGGGGCGTATGCTGCGCGTCCTGCTGGATCAGGGCGCCAAGCCCGTGGGCGACCCCCGTCAGTGCCACGCCGTGGCCATCGACGCCCGGGCCCCCAAATTCGACGGCGGCATCGTGACGCGGCTGGACTGCGTCTCCTTCGGCATCGTCGTCAACCGCAACGCTGAACGGTTTTACGACGAGGGGGAGGATTTCTGGCCCAAGCGCTACGCCATCTGGGGCCGCCTGGTGGCCCAGCAGCCCGAGCAGATCGCCTATTCGATCATCGATGCCAAGTCCCTCGAGCTCTTCATGCCGTCGGTGTTTCCCCCCATCGAGGCGGCCTCGATCCGGGAGATGGCCGCTAAGCTGACCCTGGACCCGGACGCCCTGGAAGAGACCGTGGCCGCCTTCAATGCGGCTACGCGCCCCGGTGCGTTCGATCCGGCGGAGCTGGACAGCTGCGCCACCGAAGGCCTGACGCCGCCCAAAAGCCACTGGGCCCGGCCTCTGGACACGCCGCCTTATTACGGCTACCCCCTGCGGCCGGGGATCACCTTCACCTACCTTGGGGTGACCGTCAACGAACGGGCCCAGGTGGTGCTGAAAGACGACCGCCCGGCCCCGAACATCTTCGCGGCGGGGGAAATCATGGCGGGCAATATCCTGGGGCAGGGCTACATGGCCGGCTTCGGGATGACCATCGGTACGGTTTTCGGTCGAATCGCAGGAAAGGAGGCGGTGCGCTATGTCATCGACAATCTTAAAGGAAGCTGACCGGGTGATGACGATCTGCAATGCCTGCCGCTACTGCGAAGGGTTTTGCGCGGTTTTCCCCGCCATGGAACTCCGGCGGGTGTTCTCGGGTCAGGACCTGAAATATCTGGCCAACCTCTGCCACAACTGCCGCGGCTGCTACTATGCCTGCCAGTATGCGCCGCCCCACGAATTCATGCTGAACCTGCCCCGGACCCTGGCGGAGCTGCGCCAGGAAACCTACCGGGAGGCCAGCTGGCCCCGGGCCATGGAAGGTTTTTTCCAGAACAACGGCCTGATCGTCGGGCTGATCGCGGCCCTCAGCGTCGCTGTGGTGCTGATGCTGACCCTTTTGCTCCAGGGGCGTGCGGTGCTCTTTGCCACTCACACCGGCGAGGGCGCCTTCTACCAGGTGATCCCTTACGCCGCCATGGTATTGCCGTTCATGGCGCTGGCCGTATGGGTGCTGGTGGGTCTCGGCAAGGGGTTCGCCCGCCTGTGGCAGACCTTCGGCGGCACCCCGGAAGAGCTCAAGCGCTGGCCGGCGCATCGGCAAGCCGTCTGGGATGTCCTGCGGCTCAAGTATCTGGACGGCGGGGGGCATGGCTGCAACTACCCCGACGACCGCTTCAGCATGATCCGCCGCCGCTTTCACCATGCGGTCTTCTATGGCTTTCTACTATGCTTGACTTCTACTACGGTAGCATTCTTCTATGATCACCTGCTGCACCGGCCGGCGCCCTATCCCTTCTGGAGCTGGCCTGTTTTCCTGGGAACCATAGGAGGGCTGTCCCTCCTGGTGGGAACCGGGGGGCTGTTCACCCTCAAGCGTCAGATGGACCGCAACCCGGCGACGCCCCAGACGTTCGGCATGGATAGGGTCTTTATCGTTTTGCTCTTTTTGACGAGTCTTACCGGCCTGCTGCTCCTGGCGCTTCGGGCGACGCCCTTCATGGGCAGCCTGTTGGCCGTTCATCTGGGATTGGTTCTGGCCCTCTTCGTCACCATGCCTTACGGCAAGTTCGTGCACGGGGTCTATCGCTATGCGGCGCTGGTTCGCAATGCGTTGGAACAGTCCCGGGAGAAAGCGTGACGGGCGCGTTCACCTTGTCCGGCCGACGAGGTGTGTGCGCAACAGCGATGAAGCGAGATGTCCCGTGGCCGAACGGCAGGGCATGATGCCTTGCGCAGCAAGGTCTGTAGGGAGGAGCGATGACGGACGGAAGTCAATCGGATACGGCCGAGTGGATCCAGGACGGCATTCGGCATTTCGTGGATCACTCGCCGGAAAACCATTTGCAGGATTCGGATCGCGAAAAAGCTTTTGACACGCCCCTAGTGGGATTTGCCGCGGGCGACGATCCTTTATTCGAGGCCTATAAAGATCATGTCGGCCCATTTCACTGGACACCGATGGAGATTTTTCAGCGGTCCTTTCCGGACGCGCCTGCCGAGGCGGAGGCGCTGACCGTGATCAGCTGGATCCTGCCCCAGACGCGGGCGACCAAGTCCGCCAACCGACGGGAGAAGCAATTCCCGGCCGAGCGCTGGAGCCGGGCGCGAACGTTCGGTGAAATGTTCAACGTCAAGGTAAGACAGCATGCCGTCGAACTGCTGGGGGCGGCCGGCATCCGGGCCGTGGCGCCCATGCTCTCCCCCCAATGGGAGAGACGGGATTCGCCCAAGTACGGCTATGCCTCCACCTGGTCGGAGCGCCACGCCGCCTATGCCTGCGGACTGGGGACCTTCGGGTTGAGCGACGGTCTGATTACGCCCTTGGGCAAGGCCATCCGGGTGGGTTCGGTGGTGGCCGAGGTCCGGATCGATTGCGCGCCCCGGCCTTTCGACAACCACCAGGCCTACTGCCTCTTCCATACCAAAGGCATTTGCGGCAAGTGCATGCAGCGCTGTCCGGCGGGCGCCATCACCGCGGCCGGCCACGACAAGGTCAAATGCAAGGCCTATATCCGCCAGACCGCCATGCCCTACATCAAATCCCGCTACGGCTTCGAGGGCAAGGGCTGCGGCCTGTGCCAGACCGGCGTGCCCTGCGAATCCCGTATTCCGATCCGACAGGACGCAGAGCCTTAAAAGGCAGCGAAGCCATCGCGCGACATCCTCCTGTCATTTTCTTCCTCATTCAATCTCTACCAAGGACTGTTTGCACATAATTTCAACCTTAGGAAGCGGTCAGGAAAAGAATTCGAATTCCCACCAGTCATAGACGGCTGGGTAAAAGGTCCAAGATCAAGGCGTGCAAGATTCGAGGAGCGAGACGTACACCAGGTACGTCGCAGTGACGAGGATCGCCGCGCAACGCGGATATTGGCCGTTTTGGGAAGCGGTCAGGAAAAGAATTCGAATTCCCACCAGTCATAGACGGCTGGGTAAAAGGTCCAAGATCAAGGCGTGCAAGATCGAGGAGCGAGACGTACACCAGGTACGTCGCAGTGACGAGGATCGCCGCGCAACGCGGATATTGGCCGTTTTGGGAAGCGGTCAGGAAAAGAATTCGAATTCCCACCAGTCATAGACGGCTGGGTAAAAGGTCCAAGATCAAGGCGTGCAAGATTCGAGGAGCGAGACGTACACCAGGTACGTCGCAGTGACGAGGATCGCCGCGCAACGCGGATATTGGGCCTTTTACACAGCCGTCTCAGGAGAAGAATTTTAGGAGGAGAGGCGCCGTCAAAATCACAAACACCACCCGGAAGAAATGAAAACAGACCACCAGGGTGGCGCTGGAGCCGCTCTCGAAGGCCAGCACGATCAGCGCGCTCATGGCGCCGGGGCTGGTGCCCAGATAGGCCGAAGGGGCGTCCAGGACCCCCATGCGGGTGAAGATGATGGACAGCAGGATGCCCACCCCCACCAGGGTAAGGGTGGAGGCCAGCACCGGGAAGAAGATCTGCTTTAGCACGGGCACCATGGCCGGCTGAAACGAGGCCCCCACCATGATCCCCAGGGCGATCTGCAGGATGAAATTGAACCCCCGGGGCATTTCCCAGTGGGTTTTCGTGATCAGTTTGAAGACGATGATCGCCAGCATGGCCACGATCAGGCTGCCGGCCGGGATTTTGAGACGGGATCCGGCGATACCGCCGAGAGTACCTAGAACGATATAGGCCATCCATCCGAAATTGGGATTCATAGGGCGATCCTTTTAGCCGATCCCGCGGGTCAGAAGCGGTCGGCAAGTGATTTGAGAACGGTTTGCAGTTCCCTGGCGACGAGGGTCGGTCCGCCTTCCACGGCACCGGTGGGCATCAAGGGCAGGCGCTTTTCGGCGTAGAGCTCCCAGACGGCCCGTTCAAGGAGCGCGGCATCCGCTTCCTCCCCCAGATGGCGGAGCATCATGGCTGAGGCCAGGATCTGGGAGGTGGGGTTGGCCAGGCGGCGTCCGGCAATGTCCGGCGCCGATCCGTGGATGGGTTCGAAATAGGAGCGGTCGGTGCCGATATTGGCGCCCGGACACATGCCGAGCCCGCCGATAGTGGCGCCTCCCAGGTCGCTTAAGATATCCCCGAACAGGTTTTCGGTCACGATGATTTGAAAGTGCTCGGGGCGGTTGACCAGGGCGGCCGCCGCGGCGTCGATGTATAGACATTCGGCCGCCACATCGGGATAGTCCGCCGCGACCGTCAGGAAGATCTTGCGAAAAAAGGCGAAGGAGCGCAGGACGTTGCTCTTGTCCACCAGGGTCACCCGCCGTTTTCCGTCCCCGGGGGCGCCCCGCTCCTTGGTCTGCGCCAGCCGGAAGGCGTGCCGCGCAATGCGCTCGCAGCCCCGGGCCGTCAGGAGGAGGGTGTCGGTGGCGGCCTGGGGCGTGGTGAGCCCCACACCCCGGGAGAGATAAAGCCCTTCGCAGTTTTCCCGCACGATGATGTAGTCGATGTGGTCGGGGGCATGATCGCGCAACGGTGAGGCCACGTTGGGATACAGGCGGATGGGGCGCACGTTGGCGAAAAGATCGAAGCGCACTCGCAGCTCCCCCCCAGGAGCCCCGCTTCAGTGCCGTCCGGACGGCGTACGTCCGGCAGGCCCACCGGCCCCTTCAGGGTGGTGTCGGCGCGTTGGAACGCCTCCAGGGCTTCAGCGGTAATGGTCTGCCCGGTCTCCCGGTAGCAGGCGGCGCCGGCCGCGTGAAAATCATAGCGCAGGGCGAAACGGCCCGACAGATTTTGAAGGGTCTCCAACACTTCCAGGGTGGCGTCGACGATTTCGGGACCGATCCCGTCACCCGGCAGAATGACGACCGAATAGCTTGTGGTCATAGTGTTTTCCTTGCATGCGCCGCCGCCGGTGAGAGAGATCCGGACGGAGGGCTGCGAGCCGTCTTGGCGGCTATCCGAAGTGCCCGTCCGGCACCAGGACATAGCCTTCCATGAGGCGGCGGGCGGTGCGGCCGACGAGGGCCTCGCGATAGACACAGCCCTCTCCCTCCCGGTCGATAACGGCCCCCATCTCGATGATGCCCCCCGGATGCCCGATGCGCAGCAAATCCCTTTGGCGGGCTTCGGCCGTCAGGAGATCGTAGGCCACCGTATCCGGAATCATGGCGGCGCCGGCCGTGGCAATGCCCCCGCTGACGGCGTAGGAGCGGTGCAGGGTGCCCATGGACATGATGCGTGCCGTGATGTCGATAGCTTCGGCGGCCACCGTCCCTCCGCCCGTATCGGTGTAGGGCCGGGGGGGCGCCACGAAGGCGATTTTGGGCACGGCCTGACTGCGCTGGGTGGCCTCCTCCGCGCTGGCCGCCAGCCCGATCAGGACGGCGGCCTGGCAGCGGATGGCCTCCAGGGTTTGCTTGATGTCCCGGCCGGCATCGATTTCGTCGATCTCGGTGCCGGTCAGGCCGATGGCGTCCGCCCGCACCAGAACCACCGGGTTGGCGGCGTCGATGATGGTGATGGTGACCCGGCCGTGGCCCGGCACCTCGATGGCATCCCGGCGATGGCCGGTGGGGAAAAGCCGGCCGGTGACGGCGCCGCCCGGATCGTCAAACCGCAGGGTGATGCGGGCATGGGTTCCCGGCACCCCGGCGATGGTGTAGTCGCCCGTTTCGTCGAAGCGGCCGTCCTTGACGGGGACCTCGGCCGTGATCAGCTTGTTGGTGTTCAACTGGTGGATCCGCACCCGGGTGATGGGTTCCACCGCCGGCACGAGACCTTCGTCCACCGCGAAAGGTCCCACGGCCGAAGAAATATTGCCGCAGTTGCCTTTGTAATCCACGATGGGCCGGTCGATGGAAACCTGACCGAAGTTATAGACCACATCATAATCCGGCGACGGGGAGGGGCTGATGATGGCCATCTTGCTGGTGGTGCTGACGCCGCCGCCCAGCCCGTCGATCTGGCGCCGGTTGGGGTCCGGGCTGCCGAAGGCCGCCAGTATGACCCGGCTGCGGGTCGCGGGGTCCCGGGGCAGGTGGTTGTCATGGAAGAACAATGCTTTGCTGGTGCCGCCTCGCATGAGGACAGCGGGAATACGCTTTTGCATGTTCGATGGGCTCCTTATGGGTTTGCTTGCCGTTAGGTGTGGATCGTTACTGCCACCGATCACCGGCGGCGCGGCGGGCCTGCGCGGTCCGCGTTTAGATGCGTCGGATTGTCCGGCGGCTTGCCGGAACGGAGATGGTTCCTCTCATATCTTTAAGCAAAAAAAATGCCAGTAGCCCCGCTGACAGGATTCTTCCCGTGGGCGGTCAGTCGAGCCCGAGTTCCTTGATCTTGCGCCAGAGGGTCGTACGGCTAATACCGAGGCGTTCCGCCGCCTTATTCTTGTGGAAGCGGCATTTTTCGAGGGCATCCAGAATGATGGTGCGCTCGTTGTCCAGGGTGTGGGCCTTGAGGCGGTCTTTGAGGGTTTTGTCCGGGGCGGCGGTCTTCTCCGGCGCCACCTGAGGGATGCCGTATTGCAGCAGCTCCCGGTAGAGCACTTCCAGGGTGTCCGGACTGCAGCGCAGGCTGCAGTTCATCACGAGCCGTTCGGCAAAATTGCGCAATTGGCGCACATTGCCCGGCCAGGCATAGGCCATCAACCGTTCGAGGTAGACGTCGGGAAGCGCAATGGGCTCCAGCCCGTGGCGGTCGGAGAAGTGGCGGACGAAGAAGTCCAGCAGCAGCGGGATGTCTTCCTGCCGCTGCCGCAGGGGGGGGATATGCAGCCGCAGGACATTGAGCCGGAAGAAGAGATCCGCCCGGAATTTGCCTTCCTGGACGGCGGTGTTCAAATCCCGGCTGGCGGCGGCGATGATGCGCACATCCACCGGAATCTTGCGGTCTCCCCCCACCCGCATAACCTCCTTCTCCTGGAGCACCCGCAACAGGCGGATCTGGACGGTTTCGGGGGTCGAGTCGATCTCGTCCAGGAAAATAGTGCCCTGGTGGGCAATTTCGAAGCGTCCGGCTTTGCCGCCTTTTTTGGAACCGGTGAAGGCCCCCTCTTCATAGCCGAACAATTCGCTTTCCAGCAGCGTTTCGGGCAGGGCCGCGCAGTTGACCGAGACAAAAGGTTGGTCGGCGCGCTGGCTGAGGCTGTGGATGCCGTGGACAAAAATTTCCTTGCCGGTGCCGGTTTCCCCCATGACCAGGATGGTGGAGGCGGTGCCGGCATACTGCCGCCCGAGATTGACCACGTCACGCATGGCCGGGCTGGCGTGGATCAGGTCGTTAAGGTCGTATTTAGCCACGAGCCCTTTGGATAGGGAGCGGCGGACCACATGCTCGGCGCGCATGACATGGCCGATATCCCGGAAGGCCGCCACGGCCCCGATGACGGCGTTTTCCAGCATGACCGGATGATAATTGAAGACATAGCGGTCCTTTTCGATGCGGGTCAGGCGATCGTTGATGGGCTTTTTGGTCATGAGGACCTGGGTGATGGGACAACCGGGAATCACCTGGGTGATCGGACGCCCCAAAACATCCTCCTGGCCGATTTTGAGCAGGACGCCCGCGGCCGCGTTGACGGTCGTGATGTGGCCGTTTTCATCCACGGCGATGATGCCGTCCGAGGCGGCGTCGATAATGGCCCGGTAGCGCAGGGTGGCGGCTTTCTGGTTGCGGGCGGAGAAGGCGATGGATTTGGCGTCTTCGATGGTGGCGGCGATGTCATCGTCCGAGGTGCGGATTTCAGTGAATTTCAGATTCATGGCTTCGGCGAAGTGCTGGGTGACGCTGCCCCCGACGGCCATGTCGCAGCCCTCCCGGCGGGCGGCGGCAACGGCTTGCCGGAGGCTGGGCTTATCATGATAAACCTTTTGGACGATTTCGATCCGGAACAAATCCTCGAGGGTTTCGATACCGCTCCATTCCTGCCGGAAGACGGGAAGAACGATTTTGCGGCTTCGAGCGGCGGCCTGTTTGAGACTGATCAGGATGTCCAGGGAGCGGTGGGGAAAGGAGAGCACCGGGATGCGCAGGTTTTCGCGCAGCAAATGGGCGGTGCCCCGGCGGCTGATGATGATCTCGACCCCGTTGCGAACCATGTCCCGGGCCAGGGGTATGGCGTCGTCCAGTCCCTGGGTATTGATAAATATTTGATCCTGTTGGCGGGCGGCCAGGATCTGGACCCGCTCGATGATGGATTGGCTGGAAGCGAAGATGCCGATCCGGATTTTTTTGAGGGGCATGGGTGATTCCATAGTACAAGGTGAATATATGAAACAATACGTTTCACGATATAAACGCATTGTCAATTGGTTTTAACAGGCGTCGAACCGTCCTGGTGCAAATGAAGCGCCATCTACCTACTAAACGGACATTATTGAAAATTAATTTGATTTTTGTAATTGGCATACTTTATGAATTTTATATCCGATTAAATGTTGTTTTCCGGATTATGGCCCCTGAAGGGCGCCGCCGGGAGCCGCATTCCATGCGCGCCTTAATCCGGACGCCTGGGGAGAATGGAATAGGCGCCGATGGCCGTTCAAACGGCGAGGTCGAGGGCGGGACCGCTGGACACCGGTCCCGGAAATGGTATCCACCTGTTTATTTGGGAGAGGAGGTTCCCCAATGAAAAAATGGTTGAGCGTCGTTCTGGCGATGGTATGTGCCCTGGTGCTGGCGGCACCGGCGGCACAGGCCGAGGTTGATTTTTCAGGTGAAAAAATCGAATGGATCATTCCCTTCCGGGTCGGGGGCGGCAGCGATGTCTGGTCGCGGCTGTATGCCCCGTTCTTTCAGAAATACCTTCCGGGAAACCCCATCGTGGCTGTCAAAAACATGCCCGGCGGGGGCAGCATCACCGGCGGCAACTACTTCGCGCAGCGTGTGCGTGGCAATGACGGGCTGGTGGTATTCGGCTCTTCGGGGTCCACGAGCTTTCCCTATCTTCTGGGCAACAGCAAAGTCCGCTATGATTTCGCCAAATACCACATCGTGTTCGCCTCGCCCACCGGCGGGGTGGCCTACATCAATCCTAAAATGGGCGTCAAATCCGCCGCCGACCTGAAAGGGTTTACCACGGAGATGAACTACGCCTCCCAGGGAGCGACCTCCCTGGATATCGTCCCGCTGCTGGCCTTTGACCTGCTGGGGCTCAACGTCAAGGCGGTTTTCGGATACAAGGGCCGCGGGGCCGGCCGGGTAGCCTTTGAGCAGGGGGAGGTCGGCATCGACTATCAGACCTCCACGGCTTACATCAAAAACGTCCGGCCCCTGGTGGAACAGGGCTTGGCCGTGCCCCTGATGACCTGGGGCGTGCTGGACGATGACGGCAATATCGTGCGGGATCCCATCGAACCGGATCTGCCCTGTTTCCCCGAGGTCTACGAAATGGTGCACGGCAAGAAGCCTTCCGGTCAAGCCTGGAATGCCTGGAAAGCCTTCATGATCGCGGGCTTCGCAGTCCAGAAGGCCATGTGGCTGCCTGAACAAACCAAACCCGAGGTGATCGACGCCTACCGCGAGGCCGCCAAGAAGATCCTGACCGATCCGGAATTCCAGACGGTGGTCGAAAAGAGCCTGGGGGGCTATCAGCAGATGGCCGGTGAGAAAGCCCGCAAGGCCTTCGACCAGGTGCTGAACGTATCCAAGGAAGACAAAGCCTGGGTCGTCAAGTGGATCAAGGACAAATACGACATCGAGGTCAAATAGCGTGTTGATCCGGCCGGCCTGTTGTCGGGCCGGCCGGCCTTCGGTTCTGGAGCGTGTCTGTGGCCGGGCCGTATCCGGGGCTCTTCTCGGACCGGCCGCCGCCATCCCAGCGGGACCCGGATAGCGGCCCCGGTGGCGGCCGCAAGATCACCCCCAGGTCCTGTTCACGCGGGACCGGGAAACCCTTCGCGACCGGTCGAACCGGCATACGTCAAGTTGAGGAACGCCCATGGAGGCCTTTTTTCAAGCACTCACCGTATTGCTGACCCCTTCGCACCTCATCTATTTGATCGGAGGCGTCGTATTGGGGCTCGGCGTCGGGATTCTGCCCGGCCTGGGGGGCATCGTGGGCATGACCATTCTCCTGCCGGTGATCTACGGCATGGACATCCACAACGCTTTTGCCTTGCTGATCGGCATGGTGGCGGTCATCCCGACCTCCGACACCTTCCCGTCCGTCATGATGGGCATTCCGGGGTCGTCGGCCTCCCAGGCCACCATCATGGACGGCTATCCCCTGGCCAAGAAGGGCGAAGCCGCCCGCGCGCTGGGCGCCGCCTTTACGGCGTCCTTAATCGGCGGGCTCTACGGTGCCCTCGTCCTGACCCTCATTATTCCCATCGCCCGACCCCTGGTGCTGGCCTTCGGCTCCCCGGAACTCTTCATGCTGGCCCTTCTGGGTATGTCCATGGTGGGGGTGCTCTCCGGCAACCAGCCCATCAAGGGCATCATCGGCGCGGGCATTGGGCTCATGCTGGGCGCCATGGGCGATGCCCCGGCCATCGCCGAATACCGCTATACCTTCGGGTTCGACTACCTGATGGACGGCGTCTCCCTGGTGATCGTCGGCCTGGGGCTGTTCGCTTTTCCCGAGATCATCGATCTGCTGATCAAGGGCCGGCCTATTTCCGAAAAAGCCGAACTCGGCCGGGGATGGCTCGACGGACTGAAAGACACCTTACACCACAAATGGATCGTCCTGCGTTGCGCCACCATCGGCGTCATCGTCGGCTTCATCCCGGGACTGGGAGGCTCGGTGGTGGATTGGATCGCCTACGGCCACGTCATCCAGACCAGCAAGGACCGCGAGGGTTTCGGCAAGGGGGACATCCGCGGGGTCATCGCCCCCGAAAGCGCCAACAACGCCAAGGAGGGCGGCGGGCTGATCCCCACCTTTCTCTTCGGCATCCCGGGCTCCGGGTCCATGGCGGTTTTCCTGGGAGGCCTCCTGATCCTGGGCATTCAGCCCGGTCCCACTATGCTGACCGAAAACCTCGATCTCGTCTATACCGCCATCTGGAGCCTGGCCCTGGCCAATATTTTCGGCGCCGGCCTGTCCCTGCTCCTGGCCAAGCCGATTACCAAACTGACCCTGGTGCCCTTCAGCCGCCTGGCCCCCTTCATGATCCTGATCATCACCTTCGCCGCCTACCAGGCCAGCTACAGCTGGGGCGACTTGATCGCCCTCCTGCTGATGGGCATCCTGGGCTGGTTCATGAAGCAGTTCGGTTGGCCGCGGCCGGCGGCCCTGATCGGCTTCGTCCTGGCCGGCAACCTGGAGCAGTACCTGTTCATCTCCGTGCAGCGCTACGGCTTCGACTGGCTGACCCGTCCCGGCGTTCTCGTCATGGCGGCCATCATCGTGGCCTCGCTGTGGGCATCGATCACCTACCAGAAAAAGCTCAAGACGGCCGGACGCACGGCGACCCAAAAATAGGGAGACAATCATGAGACGCCTGTGGACGATGAAAAACCTCTTCTCCCTGTTTCTCCTGGCCTGGTTTGCCTACGGGGTCTGGGAGGCCCGCAGCTACGGCTACCTGGCCAAAATCTTCCCGTTTTATGTCAGCTTCGTGCTGCTCATTCTGATGGTCGTCCATATCGTCATGGAGATCGTGCGCAGCGTGCGCAAGGCCGGCGACGGAGCGGGCACGGCGGGCGGGGCCGACCTGAGCGTCGATTGGGATATGCCCATGGCCGAGGTCTACGTGGCTTTTCTCGTCTACATGGGTATCATTATCGGTGTCTACCTCGGCATTTACCTGATCGGCTATCCGCTGGCGTTGACCCTTTTTATCTTCCTTTTCTATCGCTTTATGGCCGGCGCCGGCTGGCTGACATCCCTTATTGCCGGGGCTGCAGGCCTTGGTTTTATGGCCGTCGCTTCCCACGTTCTGGGCATGAGCTGGCCCGCGGGCCTGATCATTCTGCCATGGCCCCTGGGATGAAAACGGCATGGGCGGAGGGCAGGACCGCAGCATAGACCCATTAAAGGCAGAGCCTATTGTCGGTGGCAACCCAAAATATTCGTCTTCGCTCGAACCACAGGATCTTTCCCCGATACTTCCGGCATGACGCGACATGACTTGCAGACTTTGCCGATTCCTGTTTTATTGTGAAAACGGTAAGCGCCGGTTCACATTGGGATCGGCGGAATGAACGGCGAGAATTGACCCTCAACACGGGATGGAGAATACCATGACGTCAAACGATCAGAAAATCACAGTGACCGCGGAGGGCGAGCTTGTCGTCCCGGAGCGCCCAACGATTCCTTTCATCGAAGGCGACGGTACGGGGCCGGACATCTGGCGGGCCACCCGCCTGGTTCTGGAAGCCGCGGTGGACAAGGCTTACGGCGGCGACCGGAGCATTGCCTGGCAGGAAGTGCTGGCCGGCGAGAAGGCCTTCAATGAAACCGGCGAATGGCTGCCGGAGGATACTTTGGACGCCATCCGAACCTATCGGGTAGCGATCAAAGGCCCCCTGACCACACCCGTCGGGGGCGGCATTCGCAGCGTCAATGTGCAGATGCGCCAGGTGCTCGATCTCTACGCCTGTGTGCGGCCGGTGCACTATATCGCAGGGATCCCCAGCCCGATGAAAGCACCGGAAGACGTGGACATGGTGGTTTTCCGGGAGAACACGGAAGATGTCTATATCGGTTACGAGTGGGAGGCCGGCTCCCCCATGGCCAAGAAATTGATCGACTTCATCGAACGGGAGGAAGGCCGTCAGATCCGGGAAGGCTCCGGGATCGGTATCAAGCCCATGAGCCGCTTCGGCACCCAGCGCCTGGTCAAGATGGCCGTGCAGTACGCCCTGGATCATCAGCGTCCCAGCGTGACCATCGTGCACAAGGGCAATATCATGAAATATACCGAGGGCGCCTTCCGCAACTGGGGCTATGAAGTGGCCCAGGAGGTATTTGGCGACCGGATCGTGACGGAAGAAGCCGTGTGGTCCCAATATGACGGACGGGTGCCTGAGGGACGCGTCGTGATCAAGGACCGCATTGCGGATGCCATGTTCCAGCAGATCCTGCTGCGGCCGGCCGAGTACGACGTCCTGGCCATGCCCAACCTGAACGGCGACTACATCTCCGACGCCCTGGCGGCCATGGCCGGAGGGCTGGGCATGGCGCCGGGCGCCAACATCGGCGACGGTTATGCGGTGTTCGAAGCCACCCACGGCACGGCCCCCAAATATGCCGGTATGGACAAGATCAATCCCGGCTCCCTGATTCTTTCGGGGGCCATGATGCTGGAGCATCTTGGCTGGCAGGAGGCCGCGGATCGCGTCCGCCAGGGGGTGATGGGCGCCATCACGGCCAAACAGGTGACCTACGACCTGGCCCGCCAGATGCCGGGCAGCACCGAGGTGGCCTGCTCCCGGTTTGCCGAAATCGCAGTCGACCATATGGAGGACTGAGATCGGCGCCGCTATCGATGCCGTGGGGCCGGGGGGGTAAGGCAGGACATCCTTGTCTATTTCTGGTATAGCCCCTCCGCTTTTGGTGGAGGATCCGGAGAGGCTCTATCGATCCGCGGCATTTTTTTGTAAATGGTTTCTTCATTTTCTTTCACGTGAAAGAAAACGGAAGCAAAAGAAAACGCCCGTGTCCCGCTTAACCCTGCGCGTCGCCGCAGCGGCCGGAGCACGCGGAAACTCGCCCCGCCTTCGCCAATGCTTCGGCGGGACTCAAACCCGCCTGCGGCAAGCCTTCGGCGGACAAGCAGTCCGCGCGCTTTATTCCGTCCGCATCGCCGATGCTCGGCGCGGGACAAAGGGAAATTCAAAACCAAAACCTAAACGAACCATTTTCAAGTCCCTTCAAAGGGGCTACCTGAGGCCTGCCGCTAGGCAGGAGGAACCGCAATGCGCATCCGAAAAACGGCCAGTGGGTCATTTGCCAATGAGCACTTTTTAATGGTTTGTTAAAATCGTAAATGCATCGGGGGCCGACGCTCATCAGGTCCAACCGGAAAATTCGCAACACAACGCAACGAAGAACGGGGGAGCCATGAGAAAAGAAGACTTCACGGGAACGTTAGACGTCAACGGCCGCACCTATCGCTATTACGATATTATGCGGCTGGCCTCGGAGGGCATCGCCGCAATCGAGCGCCTGCCCTTTTCCATTCGCATCCTGACCGAGAACCTGCTGCGCAAGATGGACGGTCGGGTGGTGACCGAGGAGAATCTGCGCCAGATTGCCGGCTGGCAGAAGCAATACGATACCCCGGTGGAAATTCCCTATCATCCGGCCCGGGTCCTCATGCAGGATTTTACAGGCGTTCCGGCGGTGGTGGATCTGGCCGCCATGCGCGATGCCATGGCGGCCCAGGGGGGTGACCCGGCCAAGATCAATCCGCTGGTGCCGGTGGAGCTGATCGTCGATCACTCGGTCCAGGTGGATTACTTCGGCACGAACGACGCCGTGGTGCGCAACGTGGCCAAGGAATACGAGCGCAACGGCGAGCGCTACGCCCTTCTCAAGTGGGCCCAGCAGAGCTTCGACGATTTCAAGGTGGTGCCGCCGCGCTCGGGCATCTGCCACCAGGTCAACCTGGAGTATCTGGGACGCGTGGTCGTCGGTGAAGAAACTGCCGAGGGCTGGCTGGCATACCCGGATACACTGGTGGGCCTGGATTCCCACACCACCATGATCGACGCCCTGGGGGTCATGGGCTGGGGGGTGGGCGGTATCGAGGCCGAGGCCGTCATGCTGGGGCAGCCCTACTACATGTCCATTCCCCAGGTGATCGGGGTCAAGTTCACGGGCCGCCTGCGTCCCGGGGTGACCGCCACCGACCTGGTGCTGACGGTTACCGAGATGCTGCGGGAGTACGGCGTGGTGGAAAAGTTCGTGGAGTATTTCGGCCCCGGCCTGAAGAACCTTTCCATTCCTGATCGGGCCACCATATCCAACATGACCCCGGAGTACGGCGCCACCCTGGGCATCTTTCCGGTGGACGAGAAGACCATCGGCTATCTCAAGGCCACCCACCGCGGGGCACAGGCCGATCTGGTGGAGGCCTACACCCGGGCCAACGGGCTTTTCTACGCGGGCGAGGACACGGCCGAATACAGCGACATCCTGACCCTCGATCTGGACACGGTGGAGCCCTGTGTGTCGGGCCCGGCCCGGCCCCAGGACCGGATCGTCCTCAAGGACCTCAAATCCAAGTTCGCCGAGATTCTGGGCTGCGCATACAGCCGCGATGCGGAGATGGCGAGCATCTCCCAGTTCCATGAAGAATCCGGCACCCGCAGCTCCCGCCTGCCCAAATGCCAACCGGTCCAGGACGGGGGCTGCGATCTCGACCTGCACGGCACCCCGGTGCAGCTGCGCAGCGGCAGCGTGGTGATCGCCGCCATCACGTCGTGTACGAACACCTCCAATCCCTTCGTGCTGCTGGGGGCGGGGCTTTTGGCCAAGAATGCGGTGGCCCGGGGTTTGAAGGTGCCGGCCCATGTGAAGACCTCCCTGGCGCCCGGCTCCAAGGTGGTGATCCAGTATCTGGAGGACGCCGGATTGATGCCCTACCTGGAGGCACTGGGCTTTCACCTGGCCGGCTTCGGCTGCACCACCTGCATCGGCAACAGCGGGCCGCTGGACCCGGTCATCGAAAAATGCGTGGTGGACAACAACCTCAACGTGGCCTCCGTGCTGTCCGGCAACCGAAACTTCGAAGCCCGCATCCACCAGCGCATCAAGTCCAACTTCCTGGCCTCCCCCATGCTGGTGGTGGCCTTTGCCCTGGCCGGCCGCATCGACGTGGACCTGACCTACGAGCCGGTGGGGATGGATCCCAACGGGGAGCCCGTCTATCTGGAAGACATCTGGCCCGGCAACGAAGAGATCGAAGCGCTGATCAAGGCCCACCTCAAAGAGGAATTCTACGATATCGAATACGGCCGCATCTTCGACGGCGACGAGTTCTGGGCCGATCTGCCCGATGTCAAGTCCATGACCTACGCCTGGGACGACCAGTCGACCTATATCAAAAATCCGCCCTACTTCGAGGGCTTCAGCCCCGAACCGGATGCCACGGCCGACATCGAGAAGGCCCGTGTGCTGGCGGTCCTGGGGGATACCGTGACCACCGACCACATCTCCCCGGCGGGCGCCATCCCCGAGGAATACCCGGCCGGCCGGTATCTCGTATCCCAGGGGGTGGAGAAGGCCCAGTTCAATTCCTACGGCTCGCGGCGGGGCAACCATGAAGTCATGATGCGGGGCACTTTCGGCAACATCCGCCTTAAAAACCAGCTCGTGGCGGGCAAGGAGGGCAGCTACACCACGGCTTTTCCGGAAGGCAAGGAACGCTTCATCTACGACGCCGCCATGGCCTATAAAGAAGAGGGCACGCCCCTGCTGGTCCTGGCCGGCAAGGAATACGGCGCCGGATCCTCCCGCGACTGGGCCGCCAAGGGCTCCAACCTGCTGGGGGTGAAAGCCGTCATCGCCCAGTCTTTCGAGCGCATCCACCGCAGCAACTTGGTGGGCATGGGGGTGCTGCCGCTGGTTTTCAAGGAGGGTGACAGCGTCGCCGGCCTGGGGCTTAGCGGTGAAGAGACCATCACCATCACCGGCATCGAAGACATTCAGCCCCGCAAGATGCTTCAGGTCAGCGCCCGCAAGGCCGACGGCGGCGAAATCGCCTTCGAGGTATTGGCCCGCCTGGATTCGGAGGTCGAGGTGGACTACTTCCGGCACGGCGGCATTCTGCCCTTCGTTCTGCGCAAACTGATGGCGGACTGAGCGCGGGGCCTGTCGAGGCAGACCGGTCTTTTGCAGGAAAAATCGGCCGGTTTTCCTTGACAAGCGAGAGGGAACTCCCTAAGAGGAGCCCTTTGGACTGCCGGCCCGAGCGGCAGCCCGTTTGTACAACGAACCAGCGACAGGCGCCGCACGGGCGACAGTC
>CAVSSY010000029.1:0-104753 GCA_963730675.1 uncultured delta proteobacterium
GCGAGCCGCACCGCCAGGTCGCTCCAGGACCGGGCCGCCTCGAAGTAAGGCGCGAAATCCCCTCGGCAACGGACGACCTGAGGCTCGGTCGCCCGGTACCGGAGCTGTGCCTTCCGTCCGGTCGACTGCTGCGCCCGCTCCTTCTCTCCCTGCCCCTCGATCCCGGTTGAGCGCTTCGACACCCGGCGCAATGCCGTCAAGTCGCTCAAGGCCCTTCGCCACCGTGTTGAAGGGTCCTGACGCGCCGAACGCGGGGACGATCGCTCCTACGGATCATCGACGAGCTAGGCAGAATGCTGCTCGGCTGGCGAGCGTACTTCAGCTCCGGGAAAGTTCCGAGCCCGCTCGTGGATCTGGAGAAGTGGATCCGCCGTCGCCTGCGGTGCTACGCCTGGAAGCAATGAGGTAGACGAGAGCTATCGGGAATTGCGCCGTCGTGGTGTATCGTGTGATCTGGCATGGATCACAGCCAAGTTGGCGCATGGACCATGGCGGCTGAGCCAGAGCCCGGCTCTGGGCATCGTACTTCCGGCGCGCTACTTCCGCAGCCTCGGCCTGCCCAGCTTGGCGCAGGCACAGGAAAATGGTCTCAATCAGCCGAATCGCCGTTTACGTGATCCGTACGCACGCTGCTGTGGGAGGAGGGGCGCCGTGAGGTGCCTCCCTATCCACATTCGACCTCAAGACCCCTGGCATTCGACCGACGGAGGTAGAACATGGCGAAGGACTCCTTTGAAATCCGGGCGACCGTTAAGACTGTAGGACCCTTCCCTGCCATCCTTTCGTGCGGGCTAGTTCTAGCGTTAGCAGCCTTTGTAGCTGGCTGTAGCGCCGTACCGCCTCGCCCAGTGCCAGAGGAGGTAACTGGAATTTTGCGTTCCTACGTCAAGGACAAGAACCCTGACTTTTGTACTCAGGCGTTCGCAGCGCACGATCGCTCTTGGTCGGGAGGTCGCTGGTCGTGGAGTATCCGGACCTAGAGATTGGTGAGTTCAACAGGAAAGGCGGCTACTATCCAGTTCGGACTCGACTGAGTGGTGGCTGTCAGGAAACGGTTCTCGGTTCTAGGTTCGGTTCGAAGATATACTTCGAGCGACAGGCTGACTTTCAGTTGGCGCCGGACGACTTTGGAGGATGGAGGGTTGTAAACCTCTATACTAACAGTGTGCCGCTTTGCGAAGTAAGGGTACGCCACATTAGGATCAGCGCTGGTGCGAATAGAAGTATGCCTGAGGCGCTCAAGGTCGCGAGGGTAGCTCGAGAAAGAATCGCTGCCGGTGAGGACTTCGAGAAAGTAGCGGAGGAGCTTTCTGAGGATCCTGGCTCGGCCAAGCACGGTGGCGATCTTGGATTTGTTCGCCGTGGCGGCAGGTTCGCAGGAGACCTTCAAGGGTTTGAGGATGCAATCTTCTCTGCAAGCCTTGGAGAGGTAACTGGCCCCGTAATTACCCCATTTGGAGCTGATCTCTTTGAAGTTACTGCCCGCCGCCCCGCCAGAGCGCGGTAGTAAGTAAATCGAGTCTGTGCTGGGCCTGGTGCGGGGGGAGCCAGCGGAGCTCGGAGACCCTGAGGGAGTTCGAGCGTTGGACCCAACTGTAAGCGTACGCCGCCGCAGGCAGCGCCGGTGAGTTCCAGACCCATTGTGCCGGTCAGATGAGCACTGCTAAAGGTCTCCGTCAGCCCCGGCGCGAGGTGATTAGACCGAAGCACCATCACCGCCCCCGCCCCCCACGCTCGATCTCCCGCTGTCTCTCGTGCAGCCGCCGCACCACCCGCAGCAACGGCGCCACCGCCCCCAACCCCGGCGCCACCCGGACCACGAGCGACGCAGCCCCCACCCTCCCGAGCTTCCGCACCGCCCGGCGCAACCTCTCCTGGATCGCTTCGCGCCCTCGCCACGGATTGAGCAATCCCGCGCGCCGTCGTAGGCGCGGGAGCCGCTGTTGCGCTCTCCGGACAGCCGGCGCCTCCCGCGCCAGGCGCCGGCCGATCTGCCGATAGGCCCGGAGCGTCTCCCGCGCATCGTCCGGGATCTGCGCCGGTCGCCTCCGGAAGAGCCCCTTCTTCTGCCCGAGGAGAGCCGGCAGTTGACCCTCCGGCGCCGTCCCGAGCGCCTCGAGCCGCCGCTCGCGCTCGGCATACGACATCGTCTTGGGCCCATGACGCTCGATGAGCCTCCTCAGCCGCTCCGCCGTCACGCGATAGTCGGCCTCGAGCTTCTCGGTACCGCTCAACCCGCAACTCGACTCGTTGGGCCGCCGCGATCATCCGGTGCCACCTCTCCTGACGCTCGTCCACGGTGGCCTCGAACCTCTGGAGCCGACGGGCGTGGGCCAGCACGTCGCGCCGCTGCTCCTGCCAGGTCTCCCAGGAGCCCAGCCGTCCCCGGAGGCGCTCCTCCCCGACCGCTTCCCCCAGGCGCTGGATGGAGTGAGACCGCACACCATCGGTCACCACCAGGTCGCTGCCCTCGGACCTTGCACGCTCGATCCACATGCCGTGCCACCGCAACCGTCCCTCGACCTCAGCCCAGGAGCGGGACTTCTCCAGCGCCGGCGCCACCCGCAGCCGGAGGACGCCCTCCCAGGCGGCCTCGGGTGACGCCCCGCTCATCCGCTGGCGAACGGCAGCCGCCACCACCGCCCCGACCACCGGCGCAAGCGGTCCGCTCAGCCGGGCCGCCGCTTTCCACCCGAGCGCCGAACCGGCCGAGCGCAGCGCCCGGAGCGCGGCCCGGGACCGAGGATGCCCGGGTTCCCGATGCGCGTAGCGCGCGTAGAGTCCGGCCGCCGCATCGAACCGCTCCCGGCTCTTCGTCCACTCGGCCAATCCCTGCCCGAACCGCGCCTCGAGCTTCCCCCGGGAGTACTCCCGCCCGATCGAGGAGGCCTTGGCGTAGACCTCGCCGTCGGTGACCACCATCCCCCGGCCCCGGGCCTGGAAGCGAATCCCGTTCGCTTCGAGCCGCACGGCCAGGTCGCTCCAGGACCGGGCCGCCTCGAAGTGGGGCGCGAGCTCCCGGCGCCAGCGCACCACCTGGGGCTCGGTCGCCCGGTACCGGAGCTGCGCGGCCTGGCCGGTCGACAGCGGCGCCCGCTCCTGCTCCCCCTGCCGCTCGGTCCCGGTCGAACGCCCCGGCACCCGGCGCAGGCCCCACTCCCGCTCGACCCGCCGCAACGCCGTCTCGATCCGCGGCCGGTCCTGCCACCGGTTCCAGGCCCGAAGCGTCTCCGGGTGCACCCGGTTGATCGCCAGGTGAAGGTGCGGCAACCCCGTGTCCGTGTGGAGCGCCAGAACCGCCTGGTGCTCCTCGAGGCCCAGCTCGCCCAGAACCTGGTCGGCGATCCGGTGCCAATCCTTCCGGTCGAGCTGGTCCTCCGGTGCCGGCGAGAGAACCAGGTGGTAGACCGGCTTCCCAGTCCGCGGGCTCTGGCTCGCCGTCGCCTCCATCTCGACATGCAGCCGGTCCGGTTTCTCGCCGGCGAGGTTGCGCACCTCGACCCAGGCCGGCGTCTTCTCGTGGGTGACCCAGAAGACGGCCGTCGCCCCACAGCGGTAGATGAGCATGCGGGCCCCTCCGGACTGCATGGCCTGCAGCACGCCGGTGCCGCACATGGCCCCCGGCACCACACCCGGCAGGATATTGGTCAGGCCGTAGATCAGGACCACCGATGCAAAGAGATGCAGCCCGAAGGCGCCGGAAACGGCCAGGGCCGCGGTTTCCGAGCGGGCCTGCAGCCGGAGCTGGCGTCTATCCGTCTCTGCGGGATTCCAGTGCAAGGCGATGCGAAACGCCGTGGCCGCTGCCGCCAGCAGAAGGAGGAAGCCCATTAGATCGGCCGTCAGGACGGCCAGTAGCAAAGGATGACGGGTCATGATGCCGGGTGAAGGGTTCCGTGTTCCAGGTGCAGATGGCCATCGACGGCCAGCCACTCGTCCACATGGCGGTCGTGGGCGGCCACCACCACCACGGCGCCCCGGTCGGCGGCCTGCCGCAGGAGCCGACCCAGGCCGCATGCGTTTTCGAGATCCTGGTGGGCGGCGGGTTCGTCAGCCACGATGTAGTCCGGTTCTCCTACCAGGGCCCGGGCCGCCGCTATCCGCTGCCGCTGCCCCCCCGAAAGGGACGCGGCCGGCTGTCCGGCCAGTTCGTCCACCTTGAGCCGGAAAAGCATTTCCATGCCCCGCGCCCGCCACTGCCGCGGCCCGTCGCCACGCGGGATCAAGGGCAGGATGACGTTTTCCAGGGCCGTCAGACGGCCGATCAGATGATCCTGCTGAAAAAGGATGCCGACCCGTCTGCGCCAGCGGTCCCGGTGCGCCGTCAGCCAGCGCGACACGGGTTGGCCCTCGGCCAGAATTTCACCCCGGGTGGGCCGCAGGAGGCCGGCCAGCAAGTGAAGCAGCGTGCTCTTGCCGACGCCGCTGGGGCCGCTGATCAGCATAATCCGCCCACCGGGAAAACCGGCATCGATATGCGATAGGATGGGGACCTTGGCCCCACGGGGCCGGGCCTGGGGGTAGCCAAAGGTCAGATGCCGGCATTCGAGAAGCGTCGCCAAAATCAGCCCCCCTGGTCGAGAAGATCCTGCGGATCCGATGAAGCCAACCCTAAAGACGCCGCCATGACGGCGGCCCACAAGGGTATCAGCAGCATCCCGCTGACTTCCAGAAAGACAGGGGCGGCATACCCGGCGTCGAGATGAAGCAGCGGCGGCGTCTTCTGCCATCCCAGGAAAAGACGGCCCACCCAGGATTGGGTGGGGCCATACACCAGGCCGTAGGCCGCCACCAGCCCGGCCGCAACGGCCGGCAGACTCACCAGCAGCGCTTTGGCCATCTGCAGGGCAAGGATATCGCGACCGGTCCACCCCAGCGCTTTGAGCAGCCCCATCCGGGCACGATCGCTCATCTGCTGGCGGATGACCGTCGCCGTCAGCAGCACCAGCGCCAGGGCCGCCGGCAAATACAGCATGGATCCCAGCCCGCCTTGCCGTCCGAAGGCGGCCGCGTAGGCCTTGCGTGTATCCAGCCGGGTGGCGATATGCACCGGCCGGGGAAACGCGCGGACAAGATCCGGCTGCAGTGCGGCGGCTTCTTCGGGATGGAACACGGACAGCGCCAGATCGCTGGCCTGGTCCGGGGCCAACCCCAGCAGGGTGCGGGCGTCCCGGGGATGGAGCATGACAATGTCGAAGGTTGCCAGATCACTGGGTGCGGGGAAGCGCTGGGCCACGCGGACAACGAGATCGGCAGTACCTTGCAGCGAAAGGCGGGCACCGGTTGCGGAAAGGATGACCCCCTGTCCGGCGATGGCTTCCCCGGGTGCCGGCGGGTGCAGCGTTTCCGGCAGCGCCATGCTTCGCATGGCCGCATCGTCCGCGGCCACCACCGTAACGGTCTGGTCCGGTGTTTTGACCGTGCCCCAGATGCGCAGCCGGGCTGCGGTAATGCCGGGGACGGCCAGGGCCAGGGCGGCATCCCGGGCGTGGACCGGCTGCCATCCAATGGGGCTGGCACGGCGCACAACGAGATCCGGGCCCTGGTCGAGCAGGCGGGCGGTCGTCACCGTCAGGGCCTGGGAAAGAAGCAGGCCGCCGGCCACCAGGGTGGTCAGCAGGGCCAAGGCAACCACGATAACCAACGTACTTCCGGGCTGGGCCCGCAGTTCGCGGGCCGCCCATAGGATGCGTGCCAGGCCGCTGGATATCATGGGGTTGCCTTCCGGGGTGCCGCCAGCCGGCCAGCGTCCATCAGGGGCACAACACCCGGGGTTTCGCGCGGCAGCGTCGGGAGGTAGCGCCCATCCGCAGACACCGGGAGGGCGTCCGTACGACGGGCGAGTTGCCCGGACGGCACCAGGGCCAGTTCGCTCAAACCGATGGCGCGGTGCAGGACGGCGGCCGCATCCGGCCGGGGAGCAGCCGCCCGGATCCCATCCAGGGCAACGGTGCTAAGGCAAACGATCACCATCGCGGCGGCGGCCCCCGCGAGCCAACCGGCCGATCGTATGCGGTCCGCCGGCGGGGCAGGCTGTGGACCCGCCGCCATGGGATCCCGCCCGGTATCAGGGCGCCGGTTTTCGCTTGCCGGTGAGCGTTTGCCAATTGTCATGGGTGAGTTCATCCAGACGGAAAACCTTGCGGGCGCCGTGGCGCCGGCGGAAGGCCTCCAGGTGGGCCGTGTCCTTGAGGGGCACCAGGGCCGGCCCCATGGGACCGACCACGTCCGATCCGGAAACCCAGAAAACATCGCGGGCATCCATCACCTCCCCGCTCAGGTATTCCCGTACGACGGGACGTGCGAGGTTCGCCGCCGGGCTTCCAAGAAAGATATCGGGATGCAGCCAGGCATTCAGCATACACCCAGGAGAACAAAAGTAATAGGTCCGGCCGTCCTGAAGCGCGATGGCCGCCGCGAAACGCGGATAGCGGATCGGCAGCATGGCGCACACCGGGCAACGGTCTTCGGCGCTGATGGGCATGTCGCCCTCCGGACCCAGGCTGCGACGGCCCGGAACAGGGCCTGCCGCCAGCGCCGGTCCTGCGGCAGCGGCCAGCAATAACAGCATGACGAGGCCCATGTGCACCGCTTTCGGAACAGCAAGGCATATCTTCGGAGGTGCGGGCGATCCTTCAGGACGGCGACCAAGCATCGATTATGCTTTTTCCCGGGGTGGATAATGATCGGTCCTAAGCCACGTAATCCGGATAGACTGCCGGGTTCTTCCGCCGGGACCGTCATACAAGTCCGTCCACGGGCTTTCCAGCGGCGCCGGAAGATGATATCAGTCTGGACGAATTGCCGGACCCTGTCAATAGAGTCGATCTTCCGGAAGACGCGTTGTGGATATCTGGGATGGATACGCCATGTTTCTCATGGGCCTTCTCGGCACAGGCCATTGTCTCGGCATGTGCGGCCCCCTGGTGTTCGCCTTCCCCGGGCAGGCGGGGGGCATGAAAGCCCACGGCGCCTACCATGCCGGACGGATCCTAACGTACACCGCCGTGGGGATGGTCATGGGCGCGATCGGGCAGGTGATCGTTTACGTCGCGGCCCGGAGCCGGACCAACCCCCTGGAATGGATGGCGGTCATCCAGGCCCTACTGGCCCTGGCGGCGGGTGTGTTCATGCTGGGCTTTGCCGTGTCCCGGATCGGATTGATCCCGGAGCCGGCGTGGATGGCCGCCGCGAGTCCGGCACGCATTCCCGGGGCACGACGCCTCTTGCGTCTTTCCGGAGCGCCGGACAGCGGGGCCCGCATGTTCGCCATCGGGCTGGTGATGGGAATGCTGCCCTGCGGCCTCTCCTTCGGCGCTTTTGCCCGGGCCCTGGCCGCCGCCGATCTGCTGACCGGCGCCGGCCTGACCCTGCTCTTCGGGCTGGGAACGCTGCCGGGGCTGCTGCTGCTGGGAACCGGCCTGTCGGCCCTGGCACGCCGCTACCGGCGGCATTCGGACCTCCTGTCCGGAATCGTGATGACAATGATCGCCCTGCGCCTGCTGGTGGATGGCACGCTGGCCCTCTGGCATTGACCGGCGGGGATGCGTTGCCCCAGGGTATGAACCGCATTGGGAGAAGGTGAATATGGACTGGAAATCGCCCCGTTGGTTCGACGCGACGGTTCGCCGGGCGCAGTTGGACGACCAGGTAGACCACACGGATGTGGCTCATTTCGGCTATCGCCGGATGCCAACCGCTGAAAAAGTGGCCTGGGTGCGCCGGCACTTCAATCGCGTGGCGCCGAAATACGATTTCATGAACACCCTGCTCAGCTTCGGCATCCAGTATGCCTGGAAGCGGCAGGCCATCCGCATGATGGGGCTGGAGGAAGGGGACCGGGTGCTGGATGTCTGCGGCGGTACGGCCGACTTGTCGATCATGGCAGCCCGGCGCACCGGCGATGCGGGGCTGTGCGTGGTCTACGATATCAACCACGCGATGCTGAAAGCCGGACAGCCCAAGATCGCGGCCCCGCCCTGGAGGGGGCGAATTCAACTCATCCAGGGCGATGCCGAGCAAATCACCTTCCCGGACAACACCTTCGATGCCGCCATGGTGGGATTCGGCATCCGCAATGTCACCCACATGGTGCAAGGCTTTCGGGAAATGCACCGGGTGTTGAAACCGGGGGGCAAGTTCATGTGCCTGGAATTTTCACGCCCCGTGAACCCGGTCTTCCGATGGCTCTACGATATCTACTCGTTTTATGTCATGCCCTTCCTGGGGCAACTCCTGGTGGGCTCGGCGGAATCCTACGCCTGCCTGCCGGAGACGATCCGTCTCTTCCATCTTCCGGAGGAAATTGCCGCCATCCTGCGGGACATCGGTTTCCGGCAGGTTGCCTACCGGCGGCTCACCAACGGGATTGCCGTGGTGCATGTGGGACGCAAAAACGCCTGACCCGCGTTAAAGGGACCATGCCATCCGTGCGCCGGCCTTGCCGGGGGGCTATTCGCTGGGGGAAGCGCTTTCCGCCTCGACTTCACGGCCGATCCATTCCAGAAAGGTCGGATTGCCGCCGTCGATGGTGACGCTCACGATGCAGGGGCAGTCGTAGCTGTGCCGGGCTTTCACCGCTTCAATCAGGGCCGGCAGACGATCCCGGGTGGTTTTGGCAATCATGACCACCTCCCGGTCCTGCTGGAGTTCCCCTTCCCAGCGATAAATGCTATGCATGCCTTCGATGATATTGACGCAGGCCGCCAGCCGATCCGTCACCAGTTGTGCCCCGATCTGCCGGGCCTCCTCCAGGCTCCCCGCCGTCATATAAACGAGTTGTTTGCTCATGGTAGAGGTTTCTTTCCGCTTACGAGCATCGAGCATCTGACCCGCAACGGCCCAATCGGGCGCCGCGGTGGGTCGATCGCCCGACCGCCACGGTCTCCCATGCTAACCGGCGCGGCCGTCATCACAAGGGTCGTCTTCAGCATCAAAGCGGGAGTGCTCGGCTGTGGCCGGCATTTCGCAGGCCGGCAAGCGATCCACCTCAACCCACTTGGCCCCGCAGCAGTCCGAAGTGGCGGGGACTTCACCGGCCAGGTCCACCTGTTTGCCGCACGCTTCACATTGGAATGTCTTGCTGGTCACTATGATACCTCCCATCCCATTTCGTAAAAATCGTTTAAATCCTGAAATATCATGAAACCTAAAAGATTGGGCGCGGTTTGTAAAGCCGACAAAAGGGCGAGAACAAAAACGCGGCATGTACCCTAAAGGAAGGGCTCGGCCTTATCGCAGTTAGGACAAACGCGCCACGAAAGCGCACAAAGCCTCGTTCACCTCGACCGGTTTCTCGACGGGGACGAGGTGGCCGGCCGCCTGGATCTGGACCTGCCGGCTGCCGCGGATATGCGCTGCCAGATAGGCGCTGTATTTAGGCGGGGTGAGGCGGTCGTCTGTCCCCGAAAGCACTAGAACCGGCTTTTTTATCTCCGTCAAGCGGGCCATGACATCGAACCTGTCACAGGCCCTGAAATCGCCTGCGGTGACACCCGGCGGACAGGCGGCGGTGGCCTGCTGGACGGGTATTATCGTCTCACGGGCGGTGTTGTCGGATGCCCCGAAGCGGCCCAGCAGATCGATGAAGGCGGCATAGTCGGTTTCGATCGTTTGCAGAATTTCCGGCAGCACCCGCAGTCGGGCACCGGTGCCCATCAGCACACCGCCTGCCAGCAACGACGGCCAGTCGAGCAGCAGCTGGAGGGTGATGGCGCCCCCCAGGCTCAAGCCGCAAGGGACCGGGCGTGGCGCTTGGAGGCCTTCCAGCATTCCAGCCACCGACGCCGCGTAGGCCGGCACACTTGAAAGTCCCGGCCCCTGGCTGTGGCCGTGTCCCGGCAGGTCCAGCGCAACCGTATTGGCCGACCCCAGCAGGGCATCGACCTGCCCCGCCCAGAGGGAATGGTCCCCTCCCGAGCCGTGCAGAAAAACCAGGGTCGGCTGTCCCGGATCAAGGGGCCAGCGCCCGGCCGCAAAACCGATCCCGTCGACTTTTTTGTAGAGCACGGCAATACCCTTTCGCTCGATATACCCCCGCTATCGCTTATGGGCGACAGCGTCTAAAAAGTTAACCGGCGGGACGCCTTGATTCCCTATTGATAGCGTGTTAGGCCTATCCCCCGACGGTCGGTGCGAGCCCGCAGGGCCCCGGCCCTGACGATCCCCATCGGCATATGCGGTTCCCGAAAATGAAGATGAGGTGCAATGGGTCTCAGACAAACGCGGCGGCGCCTTCACCACCAGCACATGGCGGCCCGGCAGCGGTTCCGGCGCCAGAAAAATGCCAATCTGCTTGCCTCGCCGGGCGTTCACGAATTTGTCCTCATTTTGGACGAGCTCAAACCCACTTTCAATATCGGTAAGATCTTCCGTAGCGCCGATGCCTTCGGTGCCCGTGAAATCCATCTGATCGGTATCGATTTTTTCGATCCGGCCCCTGCCATGGGGTCCTTCAAATGGGTGCCGGCACAATTTCATGACCACTTTGCAACCTGCCACGCGGAGCTGGCCAAACGCGGCTACACCTTGTTTGCGCTGGATCCGGTCAACGGGGTTCCCCTTACCGAAGCGCCTCTCCCGAAGCGCAGCGCGTTCATCCTAGGGCATGAAGAATTCGGCATTAGCGCGGAGATCGCCGCCTGTTCCGACATCCGCCCTCTCACCATCCCCCAGTTCGGAAAGGTGCAAAGCTTGAACGTCAGCATCGCCGCTTCGGTCGTCATGTGGGAATACCTGCGCCAACATCCCGCGCATCCCACCTGAAATTCCGGCGCCATTTCCCGTTCTTCCCCCAGGGGTTGCCGCAGCGGAACAGCGTCAGTGCGTTTCCTTGATCGCCGTCAATCCGGGATCCATCGTCTTCAGTTTCAGTGCGGGCGGCGGCCCCTCGAGGACTTCCACCTGAACCCAATCGAAAATCCCGCCCAACAGGATATCCACACGTCGGGTGCGTTCGATAAAAATTCCGCTGCGATCGAAGAGAATATCGCCCTTCGGATCCTTGACAAGCGTAACGGTGAACAATTCACGCTGGCCTTTTTTGAGAACAAAGCGGTCGCCCGGCGCAAATCCGCTGCCGTCCAGTTGATTGGCCGGTATCAGGATGCCGCGCCGGTCACGATCGTTTACGGCGGTTCGAAACTCGTCATTATGGGGGGTCTTCATGAGCTGCCCTCGCACCAGGCGTACTGGTCACAGATGGTTCTTTTCAGGCCACACGCAGGACCACCTTTCCCCGGGCCCGTTTGGTCTCGATATAGGCATGGGCCTCCTGGACCGCTTCCAGCGCAAACGTCCGGTCGACAACCGGGGACAACCGGCCCGTCTCGATCCAGGCGGAAAGGGTCTGCAAATCGGCCGCACGGGATTTGACGACGACCAGGTGCGCCTGCGGTCCGCCTGCCAGGCGCGAGAGAATCGCCCACCTTAGAATGGGCAGGCCGGGAACGGTGGTAATGAAACGGCCCTTGGGCGTTATCATCGTGCGGGTATCCGGGAAGCGGCAATTGCCGAATACATCGAAAAACACATCCACCGGCGCAGAAAGTTGCTGCAAAGCCTCACGGGTATAGTCGATGACGTCGTGGGCGCCCAGTTGCCGGACCATGTCCGCATTACGGCCGCTGCATACCGCCGTGACGTGCGCCCCCAGAAGGGAGGCGATCTGGACGGCAAAGGTCCCCACCCCACCCGAGGCGCCGTTGATCAGAACGCGCTGGCCGCCCGTCGTGCGGCCGAGGTCCCGCAGGGCCTGGAGCGCGGTCTGGGCCGCCAGCGGCGTGGCCGCCGCCGCTTCGAATTCCAGGGCCTGGGGTTTCAAGGCGGCTTCCGAAGCCCGAACGGCGACGAATTCCGCGTATGTGCGGCCTTTCCAGCCGTTGGTCATGCCGTAGACGGCATCACCGGCATGGAAATCATCCACCTGGCGGCCGGTGGCTGCCACCGTGCCGGCGAAGTCGTGGCCCAATCCCAGGGGAAAGCGCCGTCCGGTGAACCAGCGGAATTTGCCCTTGCGCACCAGGCAGTCTTTGGGATTCACCCCGGCAGCGTGCACCCGCACCAAAAGTTCCTCCGGGCCGCACTCCGGCCGGGGCACCTCACGGCAGATCATGACCGCCGGTGCACCGTAGCGCTCAAACAGGACGGCTTTCATGGCTTTTCCGCCGCCGGTGCGGCCGCCTTAGTCGGATCCGGCGCCTGGCCGCCGCCCTGGAAGCCTTTCTTGATATCCTCGGCCATCTTAGGGCCAATGTGCTTGCCCTCTTCGTAGGCCTCCCGGGCGCCTTCCGATATGGCGTGGCCTGTTTCAATCGTAAACTCCTTGGACGTCTCGTATGCGCTCCGGGAATCCTCCACAATGGCGCGACCGGCTTCGCCAAACGTCTGGCCGATGGGCTTGTCTTCGGCAGCGGACAGCGGTGACGCCCATAGTAAGCAGCAAAGCGCCAAGGTCATGATCCAGGTCGGCATAATCTTCCTCCTGTATGGGTGTGTCTTTCAAAGGGGGGGATAGCCAACAAGGCGGTGTCGTCTCAGTTGGACATCTTCTCCTGATCGGTATTCGGGACGCTCAGGACCCGATAGATGATTCGGGACAGACGATCGATGCTAAAGGGCTTTTGGAGGACCCCGTCACAGCCTTTTTTAAGAATGCGGGAGGCTTCGCCGTCAAGGCTGTAGCCGGTGGCCAGGATGACTTTGACGTTCTGGTTGATCTCCTTCAAGCGGTCGTAGACTTCGCCCCCGCCCATATCCGGCATGATCATATCCAGGATGACAAGATCGATCATTTGCCGGTTCTGGCGGTAGACGCTCAAGGCATCCCGGCCGCTGCAGGCTTCCAACACACGGAAACCAAGCTTTTGGAGCATTTTCCCGCTGATTTCCAGGACAGCGGGTTCATCGTCCACCACCAGGACGCAGCCACTGCCCTGAATGACGCTTTCGTCCTTGTAATCGGTTTTTTCGGCCGGTCGGGTGGATGTGGGCAGGTAGATGAAAAACGTGGCGCCGTTGCCCTTTTTGGAATCCACGTCGATGTAGCCGCCGTGGCCCTTGATGACGCCGTAAACGGAAGCCAGGCCCAACCCCGTGCCGCGACCCAGTTCTTTGGTGGTAAAAAAGGGCTCGAAGATGCGTCGGCGCACTTTCTGCTCCATGCCCACCCCGGTGTCGGCAATCACCAGCATGATATATTCGCCCGTCTTGATTTTATAATTCCGTTTGCGGATCTGCCGGTGGCTGATGTTCATGGTTTTGACGAACAATTCCCCGCCTTCCGGCATGGCATCGGCCGCATTTTTAAAAATATTGAAAAGCACATGCTCCAGTTGGGTCCGGTCCCCGGCCACCGCATCGAGGTCGGTCGCCAGGTGGGTGGACACCTGGACGGCAGGACTGGATTGGCGAAAAGAGGCCACCGTCTTCGTAATCAAACCGTTGAAATCCACCGCGCGGATGCGGTATTTGCCCTTGCGGGCATAGCCCAGCAGTTGGGATGTCAGACGGGCGCCGCTCTCCACATGCTCCTGAATCTTCTGTATCTCCTCGTGGCGGGGATCGTCCCGTTCGGTATCGAGCAGCAGCAGGGACACGTTGCCCTGGATGGCCATGAGCAGATTGTTGAAATTATGGGCGATCGCGCCTGCCAGGGTGCCCACGGCCTCCATTTTGCGGACGTGCTGGAACTCGGCTTCGAGCTTGATCTGATCGTCGATATCCCGAATGAAATTAAGCGTCGCCGGTTTGCCCTCCCAAAGGATCCGGACGGCATTGATTTCCACCCAAAAGGTTTCCCCGTTGGCGCGCAGCAGGCGGAAATTGTAAGTACTGGGAACCTTGTCGCCTTTCAGGCGCCGGAAGTGGCGCTCCAGAATCATGTTCTGATCTTCCGGTGCCACGTATTCGAAAAAGGAATGCCGATTCAGATCCACGCCCATCATGTCCGCCATTTCCCGCGCCTTGGGATTGGGGAATTTCACCTCGCCGTCCTGGAGAATAAAGATGGCATCGGTGGCGGTCTCGATCAGGGTGCGATACTTCTCTTCCGACTCTGTCAGGGCTTCCTTGGCCTTTTTGAAGGTGTCGATATCCTTGGTTATCGAGAGCACATAGGGCTGGCGGTTCAGGATGATGATGTTGGCGGAAACCAGGCCCGTGCGAACGCTGCCGTCCTTGACCCGGAAGAGGGCTTCCAGATTCCGCATGGAGCCGGCCTCGTCGAGGGCCTCCACCAAACGGTGACGCTCCCGGGGATCGGCCCAGATACCGATCTCCTCGGTGGTTTTGCCGATCACCTCTTCCCGCGGATAGCCGGTCAGCAGGGCGAAGCCTTCGTTGACCATGGTGTAGACCCCGTCCCGCAGCCGGTTGAGGGTCACGGCATCCGGGCTGATGGCAAAGGCGGTCTGGAACAGGGCGTTGCTGAGCTGCAAAGCGCTTTCGGCCTGCTTGCGGCGGTCGATATTGCGGGATACGCAAATGTAGCCCGTCAAATCCCCCTGGGGGTCGAACAAACCGGACAACTGGCACTCGAACCAGAAGCTGTTGCCGTTGCGGTGCACATGTTCCAAATCCAGGGTGGCGGAAGGAACGCCGTGCTGCAACCGCTTCAGGGCGTGCTGCAACTGCTCCCGACTGGACAGGGTCAGCCAGTCGGGGAACGCCCGGCCGATCACTTCCTTGACGACATAGTCGAGATGGGTCTTGACGGACGGCGTGACAAAGGTCGGCTTCAGATCGGCATCCAGCGTCCAGACGATATCGGTCAGATTTTCCGCCAGGATCCGATATTGGGCAAGTCTTTCCAGGGCGGCCGCCTCGGAACCCCGGGCACCTTGCAGCTCGTCTTCGAGCTGCCGGATGCGGGCTTCCAATGCCCGATAACGTTGTTCTTCAGTCAATGAAATATCCTGTAAATTCAGGGCGGATAGCTATTATTGCGTTTTTGGGGCATCATAACATCCGACGGGGCAGGCTTTCAGGCCGCCCGGCCGGCGTAATCCGTAAAAATAGGATTGATTCAGGGGTGATCCCAAACCCCTGTGCCCCCTTTCCTTATCCTGTCACCGGTCTGGAATCAAGCGCCGATTGGGGCCCTTGCCGGAACGGGGCCAGGGGCATGAAACGCCGGTGCGGTTGCAGCCTTCAACACCTACGAGAAACTTTCAAATCCTTGACTTCATGGGCTGAAATCCTTTACCTTCGCCCTGCTCGATCTGTTCGGCGGAGGGCATGCCGCCCCTTCACAGATGACCTTCCATCTTCAAATCGAAAGAGATTTTTTTGAAACCCCGCCTGACCGTTGCCGTCCGCACGCTGGTGGCCTTCGTTCTGCAAGCCGGCGACCTGGAGTCGACCTTCGCCGGCGCCCAACGCTCCTTGGAGGGCGTGCGGGCCCACCAGCGCATCCAGCGCGCGCGCCCTGCCGGCTACCAGTCGGAAGTCGTGGTGCACCATGAGCTGGAAACCACCGATTTCATCCTCTCCATCAGCGGCCGTATTGACGGCGTCTTTTCCGAAGGCACCCGGGTTGTGGTGGACGAAATCAAGTCCACCCATCGCGACCTGAACAAACTCGAAGAGAAACCCGACCCCCTGCACTGGGGGCAGGTCAAGGCCTATGCCTGGCTCTACGCCAGGCAGCAGGGCTTGACCGAGGTGGATGTTCAGCTCACCTATTGCCAGCTGACGACCGGAGAGACGCGCGAGCTTCGCCACACGATCACCATGGACGCCCTCGAACGCTTCATGGCGGACCTTCTAGAAGACTATATTCGCTGGGCCCGCCGCCTGGAAAACTGGCGGCGCCGACGCAACCAATCCATCCTGGAGCTGGCCTTCCCCTTTCCGGATTTCCGGGAAGGACAGCGCCACATGGCCGTCGCGGTCTATCGTGCCATTCAGAGCGAAGGACGGGCCATGGTCCAGGCCCCCACCGGTATCGGCAAGACCATGGCGGCCCTCTACCCTGCGGTCAAAGCCTTGGGGGAGGAGCTGACCGCCAAAATATTTTACCTCACCGCCCGGACCACCGGGCGCCAGGCCGCCGAAAAAGCCTTGGCCATCCTGCGCACAAACGGCCTGCAATTGAAAAGCCTGTCCTTGACCGCCAAGGAGAAAGTCTGCCCCCACCCCGAGGCCGCCTGCGCCCCCGAAGAGTGCCCGCGGGCTCAGCGGCCACTATGACCGCATGAAAAGCGCCCGAACGGCGGCTTTCGAGGAGGAGGCCCTGACGCGGGACACCCTAGCCCGTCTGGCAGAAGACTTTGCGGTCTGCCCGTTTGAATTCGGCCTGGACATGGCCCTCTGGATGGATGCTATCATCGGCGACTATAACTACGCCTTCGATCCCCGGGTCTACCTGCGCCGCTTTTTCAGCGATGAGAGCGACGCCTACACCTTTCTCGTGGATGAAGCCCACAACCTGGTGGATCGGTCCCGGGAAATGTTTTCGGCCGTCCTGCACAAACAGCCCTTTCTGGACTTGCGGCGGGCCCTGCGGGAAGACCACCGCCCCCTGTACCGCGCTCTGGGCCGCATCAATGCCTGGATGGTAGCGGCCCGACGGGACTGCCTGGCCGCCGGCGGGGAGGCCGCCACGCCCACGCTGCCGGACGACCTCCTGCCCCCTTTGCTGGCGTTTCAGCGCCGGGCTGAAAAATGGCTGGTGAAAAACAAGCCCGCCCCCTGGAAAGAGGATCTCCTCCAGCGCTTCTTCGATGCAGTGACCTTTTTGAGGGTGGCCGAGCGTTTCGATTCGAGCTACACCACCTGCTCCACCAGCGACGGCAAGGATCTGCAGGTCAAACTCTTCTGTCTCGATCCTGCCGACCAACTGGCCGAAGCCTTGCAGCGCGGCCGGAGCACCGTCTTCTTTTCGGCCACCCTGACCCCTTTTGCCTATTTCAATGAACTTTTCGGCGATGACAGCGAGACCACGTTCCTGCGCCTGCCATCACCCTTTCCACCCGAAAATCTATGCCTCATCGTGGAGCCGCGCATCTCCACCTACTTCCGCGACCGGGAGCAGACCAAACACCGGCTGGCAGAGGCCATCAGCCACCTGGTGATGGGTGCGCGCGGCAATTACCTTGCCTTCTTTCCGTCATATGCCTATCTATCGATGGTGCATGAGATCTTCAGTGCCCTCCACCCGGAAATCCCCACCATCGTGCAGTCCCGCGATATGGACGAAACGGCCCGGGAGGCCTTCCTGGAACACTTCGTGGGGGACAACCCCGAAACCCTGGTAGGCTTCGTGGTGATGGGCGGCATTTTCGGGGAAGGCATCGATTTGGTGGGGCGCCGGCTCTCCGGGGCGGTCATCGTGGGCGTCGGTCTGCCGGGGATCTGTATGGAGCGTGACCTGATCCGGGATCATTTTGAAGCCAAGCTCCGGGCCGGCTTTGATTTTGCCTACCGCTACCCCGGCTTCAACCGGGTATTGCAGGCGGTGGGCCGGGTGATCCGCACCTCCCGCGACCGGGGGGCGGTCCTGCTGGTGGACAGCCGGTTTGCCACCCGCCGCTACCAGGAACTCTTTCCGGATGAATGGCGCCCGGTCAGCCCCCGGTTCGACAGGCCCGTAGCATCCTTTCTCGAAACCTTCTGGGCCGCCCGCAGCCCAGCCCACATGGAGACACATCATGGACGCGATAAGGTCGACCACACCCCTGGAGGAGATTGAACGACGCATCCGGCGTTTGCAGCAACACCTGTCCGCCCGGGACATGGACGGGGCGCTGATTCTGCAAAACAGCGATCTGTTTTACTTTGCCGGCACGATACAGCAGGCCCATTTGTACATTCCGGCGGAGGGCGCCCCCCTGCTGATGGCCCGCAAGAGCTTCTCCCGGGCCCAGGCCGAATCCCCCCTCCCCCAGATCGTGCCGCTGCAAAGCCCTCGCCAGATCCCCGACCTGCTCAAGGCTCACGGGCTGCCCATGGGAAGGGTGATCGGCCTGGAAATGGATGTCATCCCGGCCGCCTTGTATCTGAACTATCGGGATCTTTTCGAAGACGTCACATTCGTGGATGCGTCCCATTTCATCCGGTTGGTACGCGCCGTCAAATCACCTTACGAGCACCGGATCATGCGGCAGGCCGCCGGGCTGGCCGACGAGGTGGCCGGCGCCGCGGGTCACCTCATCCGGGAAGGCATGACCGAACTCGAACTGGCCGGGCAGGTGGAGGCCGAAGCCCGCCGGCGGGGCCACCAGGGCTTGGCGCGCATGCGCATGTGGGGCGGCGAAATGTTCTACGGGCACCTTCTGGCGGGCCCCTCGGCGGCTGAACCGAGCTATCTGGCCTCGCCCACAGGCGGACGGGGGGCCAGCGCCGCCGTGGCCCAGGGCGCCGGATTCGCCAGGATAAAGCGCCACCAGCCGATCCTGCTGGACTACGTTTTTGCCTGGCAGGGCTATATTGCCGACCACACCCGCATCTTTGCCCTGGGTGACCTTCCCGACGACCTGATGACGGCCCACCAGGCCATGCTGAACCTGCAAGAAATCCTCAAGCAACAAGCCCGGCCCGGGACCAAAGCCGGCGACCTCTATGCGTATGCCGTCCAATGGGTGGCGGACCAGGGCTATGCCGAGTGGTTCATGGGCGCGGACCGGCAGCGTATCCGCTTTATCGGCCACGGGGTCGGGCTGGAACTGGATGAATATCCTTTCCTGGCCAAAGGCCAGGAGATGCCCCTGGAAAAAGACATGACCATCGCCCTGGAGCCCAAGCTGATCCTTCCAGGGAAAGGGGTGGTGGGCATCGAAAACACGCACATCGTCGGCGAGAACGGCCTGGAGCAGATCACCTGCTTTGACGAGGCTGTTCAGATCATCAGTGTCCGTCCATAAGCGGCATCTTTTGGCCCCTGGCGGCGTTCTCGCTTTAGAACAAGAATTGATTTGCGTGCGGCTAAAGAGTCCCCTTTGTCATGCGGCCGAGCATCGGGGATGTAGGCGATCGAGACGCGGCGACTGTCTGAGTCCGCCGTAGCCAATGCGAAGGCGGGCGAGTTTCAGCGCGTCCGACCGCAGCCCCGACGCGCAGGCGAACCCGAAGGGCGCGTGACAGGGCGCCTTCTTTGGGTTACTTTTCTTGCGCGCGCAAGAAAAGTAACAGAATACTCAAAGAAAATTTCCCTAAGCAATCCTGCCAATCCATTGGTATCAGGATACAATCACGACCGTCCACCAGAACCAGCATGCCAAAGCCGTCCTGGCGTGCCCCGGCAAGCAGGTCATCGTGCCACGGCGAATCGACCACCTTGAACACCGCTTCCAGAAGGGTGCCATGCTGGCCGAAGGCCTGCCAGTAGCGGCGAACCCGGGTTGCGTGCCGCTCGGAAGCCCTGCGAAAAGCCTCACCCGCATCGCCTTCGGGAATACAGTAGGCCAGGCGGACCTTGTGTTCTTCCGCCCCTTCCGGTCCTGTCAGTCTGAGGGGCAGCGCCTCAGGCGGCACCTCGAGGGCTTTCTCGGAAGTGAACAGCAGGCAGGCGTTCAGTCGAATGTGCAGGGCGCATTCCAGGTCCACCCGCTCGACCTCTATCGCCGGCCAGCGGGCGCAGGCCAGCCCCTTCTCCTGGATCACCCGCTTGAGGCACTGCCGGCAGTCGATGCAGACCGTCACCCGCCGGCCCGTACGGGCTTTTTCCAGCCAACCGGGATCCGTCAGCAGGGGGCGGCCCAGCCCCACCATGTCCGCTGCGCCTCGCGCCAGAACCCGGCAGGCGATATCCGGTCGGAACACCCGCCCGCCCAGGATCAGCGGCGTCTTTACGGTTTTGCGCAAATGCTGCCCATCAGCCAGCAGATAGGCCGGGCGACGGGTCGCTTGAATGGCCTCGGGGTTGAACATCGAGTTATAGGTCCCGGCGCTGACGGATAAATAGGCGATACCCAATCCCTCCAGAACGCGGGCCAGCGCCGTGGCCTCGTCCAGGTCGATGCCCTTGGGAACCCACTCGCGCACGAGCAGCCGGTATCCGATGGGGAAGCCCTTGGGAACGGCCTCTTGCACGGCCCGCACCACATCCCGGACAAAAAGGACACGCCGCTGAAAATCCCCCGACCAGGGACCGGGAGGCTGATTGGAGAAGGCCGAGAGAAACTGGGCCAGAAGATATCCCGTGGCGCAATGCGATCGTGATCCGCCACCGATAGCGGTACTGCAGGGGCAAACTACAAATCGGTGGCCACACCGTCGGTACCGGCTTCGCAACAGGTTAAAAAATAGGCATCCGGTTTCGAGACGGGCAGACCTGACGTTCTGCTTTCCAGGATTTGGCGCTTGCGGATGATCGATTCCAATCGATGGCGGTTGTCCTTAAAAATAAGCCTTAAACGGCCTCGCGCCAATCGGGCAGGAACCGTCCTTGGTCGTTTTGGCGATAGGGGAGCCAGGCCAGTCCGAAGAGTTCCACCGTGATATCGGAGAGCTTCGGCGTGATCCGGATTTCCTCCAGAGGTTCACTTTCGGGATCGAACTGCATTTCCAACCGTTGGATGTCGTCCTGCAGACGGCTCTCGAGCTCTCCCAATTGCTTCCGGACGGCATCGGCTCGTTCCCGGGCGCGCTCTACATCCATTTTCTCTTTTTGCATGCGCCCGGCCGATTTCATGGCCGTCCCCACACGGGAGGTAGACCGGGCACTGACGGTCTTGCGGCCCAGAAACGCGCCCAGAATCGCCGTTCCAAAAGAAATGACGGTGTCCACCTGGCGGGCCTTGGCCTGTTCCGCTTCCCGGGCAATGGCCTGTTCCGCGGTCATCAGCCTGTTTTGGAGCGTTTGAAACTGGCTGGCGTATTTGCGCCGCAGCTTCTCCACCTCCAAATCCCGCTGCTCGCGCAAGGCCAGGGCCAGCCGGCTGCGGAAATCGCCCTCGCTCTCTTCCGGCGCGCTGGTCACCTTCAGGGACTTGCAACGCAACAAGGTAATGGGGTGGTTCGCCTTGGCCCAGCGCACCAGATCTTGTTGCCATTTGCGATAGGCGGCCGGCTTGAGGGCGACGACAGGCAGATCCCCGTAGCCCACACCGGACATGGGGTCCCCTTCCAGCATGTCGGCATCGGCGCTGAGTGCCACGGCGGCATCCCAATCGAGGGGGACGGGGCCATCCTCCAGAGGGGCTGCCAGGGCCAGCGAACGCGCCAGGTCGACCTGATATTTGGCGCTGCTGTAATAGATGGCCATCTGGCCCAAAATGTGCGGGACATAGGTGCCGGTCCGGCCGGCCCCCGATCCTTTGACGAAATAAACCGGGATGTCGGGCGGCACGGTTGGCGCGGCCGGCCGGGTTGCCGGCGCTTGGGCGGCATCCGCGGCCGTTGCCTGTTCCGGTGCGAATGCCAGCCCGGCATCCTTGGCTTGGGAATTCAACTGCTTGATCTGTTCCCGGGTAAGCGGCCCCCGCAGGTAGGACAGGGCCCAGCGGGATTTGAACACCACCGGCCCGTCTTCATGTACATTGTGGAGCAGAAAAGTGCGGCTCTCCAACCCGGCCAATAGCGGCTTGAGGCGCCCGGCATCCATTCGCCCCCCCAGCGCACCGCCCTGCAGGCCGTCCATGACGCGCATCTGGTCCCGCTCGGTTTGCAGGCGCCCGATCAACCAGGTGCCGGTGTTGGACAACCCCCGGTAGTCCAGGTCCACCGGGTTCTGGGTGGCCAGTACCACCCCCAGCCCGAAAGCCCGGGCCTGTTTGAGAAGCCGCAGCAGCGGGGTTTTGGACGGCGGATTGCTGACCGGCGGGAAATACCCGAAAACTTCGTCCATATAGAGAATCGCCCTCAGGCTGGTGGTGCCCGGCTGGGTGCGCATCCATCCCAGCAATTCGTTCAGCAGCATGGACACGAAAAACATGCGTTGGGCATCCGAAAGGTGGCTGATGGTGAACACCGAAGCCCGCGGCTGGCCGGTCGGGGTGTGCAGCAACGCGGGAATGCTGAGCGGCGTGCCCTCCAGCCAGGCGCCAAACCCCGGCGCCGCCAGCAAGTTGTTGATGCGCATGGCCAGGGCGAAGCGATCCTTGGCGGGATAAAAGCTGTCCAGATCCATGATGCCGACCCGCTCGAAGGGCGGATTCTGAATGGCCTGGATCAAACCGGCCAGATCCAGCCCCTGCCCTTCCCGCCAGGTGTGGCTGAAGATATTGGCCACCAGGATATGTTCCCGGCTCGAAAGAGGGTCTGCCGCCAGGTCCAGCAGGGCCATCAGGCTGCTGGTGGTGGTTTCGATGCGTTCGCTGAACAGGTCCGGATCGTCGATAACGACCGCCGGTGGCGCGTTGAACCGCCGCAGCAGGCTGACGGATGCCCCGGCACTGCTGCCGGGGGTATAGATGGTCAGTTCGGCGGCGGCTTTCAGCCGGGCGATGCGCTCCGTATCCTGCCCCCACTGTGCCAGGCCTTCGGTCCACTTGCGGGCCTCGTCCGCGGCGTAGGCCTCCACCGTCTTGCCCTTGGCCAGGGCCTCCTGGGGATTGACCCAGGGCTGCAGGTCTTCGGCCTGCATGCCGGGAAAGGTCAAGGCCAAATTCGTGAGATCCCCCTTGGGGTCGATGGCAATGACCGGAATCTTGTCGATCAGGGCCTCCTCCAGCAGGGCCACCCCCAGGCCGGTTTTGCCGCTGCCGGTCATGCCGATAATCACGGCATGGGTGGTCAGGTCTTTGGAATCGTAAAGCACCAGTTCCGGCGGACGCCCCTGGCCATCCATCGCGACCGTCTTCCCCAGGTAAAAACTCCCCAGCTTTTCATAAGTTTCCACAGGCAATCTCCATACGTGTTAATACGGCTTGAACGGCATCCGGTTTTCCAGAAGCGGTATGATTTCATATCTCATTTTCAGAAATCTGAATTTTTGGTTCTGATCAAGGTCGCACAAGGGGTTGTGACGAGGCGCACCCATGTACGCCGCCGTCCGAAACCCGCGGAGAACACCGATCAGGGCCAAAAAGACCATTTCTGAATGACGTCTATAGGATGTAGGGGACTTTGAGGTTGTACCCCTTGCAGATCACAAAGGTTTCCAGAGACTGCACGTCTTCGATCCGGACGACTTCTTCGGTGTAGAATTCCTCCAGACCGTACCCTTCTTTGAAGAGCACCACCAGCATCAAATCATATCGTCCGGTGACCACGCTGACGGACACGACGCCCTTGAGGTGGCTGAATTCTTCGCCCTTGTTGAACATATCGGTGGTTTTAAGCTTGACGCCGATGATCACCGGCTGGTGGCCGGGAATGGCCTCCGGATCCACCAGGCCGGCGATCTCCAGAATGCCCTGATCCATTAGCTGGCGTACCCGGGAACGCACCGTATTCTCCGCCAGGTTGAGGCTCTCGGCGATGCGTTTGAACGATTTGCGGCCGTCGCGCAAATGTTTGATAATGGCAATCGTCGTATCGTCGATTTTCATGATCTAACGCTATCCGGTGATTTGCGGAATCCCGCTTTGATCGGGGAGCGCAAAGAGGTCCGGCTTCGCGCTCCCCGCAAGGGGGTCATCCTTATTGACAAGGCCCCTCGGCCAGGCCGCCTTATCCTCTCAGGCAGGGTTTGCGGGCGGCGGCGGTTTCGTCCATCCGCCGCACTTTGGTCTTATGGGGCGCCTGCTGCAGAAGGGACGGATCCTCCTGGGCTTCCCGGGCGATGGCGCGCATGGTGGCGATGAACTGGTCGATCGTCTCCTTGGACTCCGATTCCGTCGGCTCGATCATGATGGCCCCATGGACCACCAGCGGGAAGTAGATCGTGGGCGGGTGAAAGCCGTAATCGATCAGCCGTTTGGCCACGTCCAGGGTCGTCACCTTATGCTTCTCGAGAAACTTGTCCGTAAAGACGCACTCGTGCATGCAGGGCACGTCGAAGGGCAAATGGTAGACATCCTTGAGCAGTTCTTTGATGTAATTGGCGTTCAGGACCGCATGCTGGCTGACATCTTTCAGCTTCGGCCCCATGGAGAGAATGTAGCTGTAGGCCCGTACCATGATCCCGAAATTGCCGTAAAAGGCGTGCAGCTTGCCGATGCTTTGGGGAAAGTCTTCGGAGAGCATGTAGCCCTCGCCGGTTTTCACCACCCGCGGGGCCGGCAGGAAAGGCTCCAGGCGCTTGCCCACGCAGACCGGTCCGGAACCCGGGCCGCCGCCCCCGTGAGGCGTCGAGAAGGTTTTGTGCAGATTGATGTGCAGCACGTCCACGCCGGCCCGACCGAAGTCCACCACCCCCATGACGGCGTTCAGGTTGGCCCCGTCGGCGTAGACCAGGCCGTCCTTGGCATGCACGATGGCGGCAATGGCCTGGATATGGGTTTCGAACAGGCCCAGGGTGTTGGGATTGGTCACCATGATCCCGGCCGTATCCTCGTCCATGAGCGCTTCCACCGCCGCGGGCAGCAGGACCCCGTCCGGGCCGGTTTCCACCGGCACGGCTTTAAACCCGCACAGGGCGGCGCTGGCCGGGTTGGTGCCGTGGGCCGTATCCGGAATCAGGATCTTGGTGCGCGGCTTACCCCGGTCCCGGTGGTAGGCGGAGAATATCAGCATCCCCGTCAATTCCCCCTGGGCGCCGGCCGACGGCTGTACCGTGGCGGCCTCCAGGCCGGCCACGTGGGCCAGGTAGTGCTCCAGCTCGTAGATCAGCTGCAGGGCCCCCTGGCACAATTCGCTCGGCACCAGGGGATGGGCTCCCGCGAACCCGGGCAGGGAGGCCTGGCGTTCGTTGGTCTTGGGATTGTATTTCATGGTGCAGGAGCCCAGGGGATACATGCCGGAATCCACCCCGTAATTCCAGGTGGAAAGCCGGGTGTAATGGCGCACCACTTCGACTTCGCTCAGGTCGGGGAAGTCCGGACCTTCACCGGCCAAGTCTTTCGGCAGGGGCACCGGGTCCACATCCCGCCGGGGCAGCGAATAGCCGCTGCGCCCCCTGCGGCCGCGCTCCCACAGAAACGGTTCGTTTAGAATCAGTCCGCGTGTGCCGACGGTTTCCTTCATGCTTGCACCTCCTTGACGAGCGCGTCCATGTCGTCTTTGCTGCGGGTTTCGGTCACACAGAGCAGATAATGGTCGGCCAGCTCCGGATAGTAGCAAACCATGGGAATGCCGGCTAAGATCTTCCTTTGCAGCAGGGCCTGCCACTTTTGGTCGAAGCCCGCCGGGAATTTCACCACGAATTCATTGAAGGTAGCACTCGCAAAGGGAATTTCCAGACCCGCTGCCTGCAGGGCGGACTTCAGATATTCGGCCTTGTCGTGATTGAGCTGCGCCAGCTCGCGGAATCCGGTCCCGCCTAAAGCGGCCATGTACATGCCGGCCGCCATAGCGCACAGGCTTTGATTGGAGCAGATATTGGAGGTCGCCTTCTCGCGCCGGATATGCTGCTCGCGGGTGGACAGCGTCAGCACGAAGCCCCGTTTGCCGTCGGCATCCACGGTCTGCCCCACGAGACGGCCCGGGAGATTGCGCACATATTGCTGCTTGGCCGCAAAAACGCCCAGCCCCGGCCCGCCGAAGGACTGGGGAATGCCCAGGCTCTGGCCTTCGCCGCACACGATGTCGGCGTCCAGCGCACCGGGGGCCTTCAGGATCCCGTAGGCCAGGGGCTCGCTGAAACAGGTAATGAAGATGGCATCCCGGTCGTGGATGGTCTTGCCGGCCGCCGCCAGATCTTCGATGCCGCCGAAGAAATTGGGGGACTGTACCGCCACGCCGGCCAGATCCTCGATGGCGTCCAGACCGGAAAGATCGGTGGTCCCGTCCGGGCGGTAGGGCAGCCAGACGACCTTGAATTCGGTGGGGGCCAGATAGGTTTCCACCACCTTGCGGTAATAGGGGTTGACCAGGGTGGAAACCGCCACGGTCTTCTTCCGGCGGCCGATGCGGATCGCCATCAGCAGGGCCTCGGCCACGGCCATGGCCCCGTCGTAAAGGGAGGCATTGGCCACGTCCATCCCCAGCAGGCGGCACACCAGGGTCTGGTATTCGAAGATGCCCTGCAGGGTCCCCTGGCTGATTTCCGGCTGATAGGGGGTATAGGCCGTGACGAATTCGGAGCGGCTCAGCAGGTAGCGGGTCACCTCCGGGATGTAGTGGTGATAGCTCCCGGCGCCGGCAAACGTCTTATAATCGGCCCAGGAGACCATCCGGTCGGCCAGCCGGGCCATGTGGTCGTTCAGCTCCCACTCGGTCATTTCCGGAAGATCCAGGGGGGCCGTCCGTCGACAATCCTCGGGGATGGTGCAAAAGAGCTCTTCCAGATCCTTCACGCCCACGACCTGCAGCATGGCGGCCAGGTCTTCGGGGGTATGGGATAGATATCTCATTCTTGTGATCCTTTCAGCATCTCAAGATACGCCCCACGGTCCATCATCTTATCGAATTCGGAGGGATCGGAGGCCGTGATCTCCAGCATCCAACCGTCGGTGTAAGGCGCGTTGTTGACCAGCTCGGGGGAATCCTCCAGTGCGGCGTTGACGGTCGTTACCTCACCGCTGAGAGGCATAAACAGCTCCGAGACCGCCTTGACCGACTCCACCGTGCCGAATTCGTCTCCGCTCTGGAAGGTGTCGCCCGGTTCCGGCAATTCGACAAAAACGATGTCGCCCAATTGATCCTGGGCAAAATCGGTGATGCCGATCTGGAAAGTCTCCCCTATCCGGCGCGCCCACTCGTGATCCTTGGTGTAGCGGACGTCTTCGGGCAGGCTGAGTTCACTGAGTTCTTTCATGGATCATTCCTCCTTTGGTTGCAGCATCGTTTGAATGGGTCGGCGCGCCGTTCGGGCCGGTCGAATGTCTTTCACGACACGGACGGCAATTTGCCGGCGCTTGTCTTTGAGGGTCAACTTCGTGTTCCAGGGCAGAGGGCCCGCCACCTTGACGAATCCGCAGCTCAGGCCGCCGGCCCTGAAGTCCCGGGGTCGATCCGGGCTGGCGACGCTGACCACACGATTGGCGTACCATCCGATGGCCATATCCGTGACACAGGTCAACACCTGGCCCACGACCCGGCTATCTTGGTCGAGCACTTCGGCCGGCGGGGACACCTTGCGCAGGTCTTGACCCACAAAAGGATATGTATAGGGTCCGCGGCAGGGTTCCAGGGCCGCGGCCCCCAGAAACGACTTGGAAAACCGGCTTTTGCCCGGCACGTAAGGCAGGGCGAAGGGCCAGGGGTGATGGCAAAAGGGCCAGGCCCCGATGTCCTGGTGGGACAGGGGCAAAACCGCTCCGGTCCGCAGCGAATCCCGGGCGGCAAGGCCACAGGGGATGGCGCCGTGGTGCCGGCCGGCCGCGAGAACCGCTTTCCAGACGCCGGCGATGGCGTCGGCCGAAGTGAAGATCTCGAAACCGAATTCACCGGTGTACCCCGTGCGGGACAGCACTAGCGGCACGTCGTCATGAGTGACAACCGTGCCCACAGTAGGCGGGTTCTTCCCGAACCCGCCCTTGAATGCGAAATAGGGCATCCCGTCGAAGACCGTCTCCGGATCCCGCAGCACATCCCCCATGATCCGGGCCGCCAGCGGTCCCTGGACATCCATTTTGCCCACCTGGCCGGAAAGATCCGTTACCTTGACATGGCCGTGGACGCCGCGCCGGTTGTCCGTCAAGTGGCGGGCTACGGCAGGGCCCATGCCCGCATTGACCACCACCATGAAGGACGTTGCCGCCAACATGAACACGATCGCATCGTCGAGAACATGGCCCTCCCCGGTCAAAAAGGCGCCATAGACCGATCGCCCCGGTTTGAGGGGCGCCTTGTGGGGTCCCAGGCAGGCCGCCAGGTCGTTGGTAAAACAAAACTGCAGAAGATCGAAGGCCTGTGGACCGTCCACCATGACGACGGCCATGTGACTGGTGTCGAAAAGCCCGGCATGGGTCAAGACCGCCAGATGCTCCTCTTTGGCCGAACCGTACCACAAGGGCATATCATAGCCTCCGAAAACCGCCATGCGGGCGCCGTGTTCGGTGTGCCAGGAATGCAAAGGCGTCTTCAAAGTGACCATGGGTGCATCTCCCGCTGGAATGGGGCTGGCATCGGCAGCACATTCGCCTCGATGCGGACCAAAGGGCAGAGAAGAGAAGAAGGCTTAGCAAGAGCTCGGTTCGGACCGCAAAGACGAGGGATAAAGCTGCGGTAGTGCCCCTCTCAAGGCGCAGCAGTTATCCGCCGTGTAAGACAAGACGCGTCCATCGATTACGCGCCACCCGCCCCAGGGATATCGGTTGGCGGCGTGATGGCTGTCGTCGAGTCGCAAGTAAGACCAGTCAAAAACGATCATAAATTTGATTGATCCATAAATTTTGTTATTAACTTTTTATGAAATAATCAACAATATTTTGACTATTGCATTGATTATTAATTAGGGTAGATCCTGGTGCGTGATCGGGTAGCGTTGACCCGGCTGAAACCCGCATTGGAGAGCCCTGGAAGGAGAAGAATGATGGCCAAACGCATCTGCATCATGGGCGCCGGTCCCGGCGGTTACGTGGCGGCGGTCCGCGCCGCACAACTCGGCGCCGATGTCACCCTGATCGAAAAGGAAGCCCCCGGGGGGACCTGCCTCAACTGGGGCTGTATTCCTTCCAAAGTGCTCATTACCGCGGCCGATCTCTTCGCACACTGCCGCGGGGCCGCCGATTTCGGTATCGCCCTGCAGGGCTCCGTGAGCGTCGATATGGCCCGTCTGATGGCCCGCAAAGAGCGGGTGATCCAGGACCAAAGAAAAGGCCTCCTCAGCCTCTTCGCGCATCACCGCATACGCTATCACGAGGCTACCGCCAAAATTCTAAAGACCGGTGTAACAGAGGTCAGACCGCCCGACGGGCCGGCCGCCGTGGTGGCGTGGGACCGCCTGATCCTGGCCACCGGGTCCCGCCCCATGGACCTCCCCGGTCTGGCCGTGGACGGCCGGCGTGTCCTCTCCAGCAATGACGCCCTCACTCTCGATCGGGTGCCGTCATCGCTTCTGATCGTGGGGGGCGGCGTCATCGGGTGTGAGTTCGCTCACATCTTCGGCGCCTTGGGCGCGCAAGTCACGGTGGTGGAAGCCATGGACCGCCTGCTGCCCCTGCCGTCGGTGGATGCCGCCTGCAGCAAAGTGTTGCAACGTGAAATGAAAAAACGCCGCGTGACGTGCATGATCCACCGTACGGTCCAGTCCATCGGCGAAACCAAGGAAGGACTGCGGGTCGTCATCGGACCCTCACCCTTCAATGAAACCCCTTCGGCCAAGGAAAAAACACCCACCGAAATCACGGTGACTACTGTTTTGGTCGCCGTGGGCCGCACGCCCAATACCGACGGTATCGGCCTGGAGCAGACGCGGGTGGAATTGGATGAACGGGGCTGGGTCAAAACCGATGATCGCATGCAGACCGCCGATCCGGCCATCTACGCGGTCGGCGATGTGCTGGGACCCAACCGTGTCATGTTGGCCCACGCGGCTTCCGCCGAAGGCTTGGTGGCCGCGGAGAACGCCCTGGGTGGCGACCGCCGGATGGAATACCGGGCTGTTCCCGGTGCCATATTCACTTCGCCGGAAGTCGCCACGGTGGGCCTGACGGAATCCCAGGCCCGGACGTCCGGCCAGGCCGTCAGGTCGGATGAAGTGCTGTTCCGCACCCTGGGCAAGGCCCAGGTCATAGGCGAGATCGCCGGCCAGGCCCAGATCGTGTCCGATACGCTTACGGGTCAGGTGTTGGGTGTCCATATCATTGGTCCCCACGCCACCGAGTTGATCGCCGAGGGCACCCTGGCTGTGAACAAAGGCCTGACCGTGGAAGACCTGGTAAGCACCATTCATGCCCACCCTACCTTGGCCGAGATCATCGGCGAAACCGCCCTGAAAGCAGTCGGCCGACCGCTGCACGGGTGACGGAGGGAATGATATGCGGTCTTCGATGAAAAATTTTCTATGCCACAAAGACTCAAAACCGTTGATCGGGCCCGTCCTTATCGCCTGGTGCCTGATCAGCCTTTCCGTTCACATCCCAAACGCGGAGGGCCAAATGACCTTGTCGATTACATCCCCGGCTTTTAATGATGGCCACACCATTCCTGCACGCTACACGTGTCAGGGGGAGGATATTTCTCCAGCTTTGCAGTGGGAGGGTGTCCCCGCCCAAGCCCGCAGTCTGGTGCTGATCGTGGACGACCCGGACGCTCCCGATCCCCGCGCCCCGAAGATGACGTGGGTCCACTGGGTGCTCTACAATATGCCGCCCACCACGACGAGCCTGCCCGAAGGGGCTGCCTCCGACAGCCTTCCGGCAGGCAGCGAGGAAGGACGCAACGACTGGAAGCGCCCTGGCTACGGCGGCCCCTGCCCCCCGATCGGACGGCACCGCTATTTTTTCAAGCTATATGCCATCGACACGGTGCTCGAAGGGCTGCGCCAGCCCACCAAAGCCCAGGTGGAAAGCGCCATGCAGGGCCACATCATCGGTCAGGCGCAACTCGTGGGGACTTACCAGAAATAAAAAAAGGCCTGCCGAATTCGGCAGGCCTTTTCCAAGGGAGGTGAGGAGGTATGGTAATGGCCCAGAAGGGTTATGCCTTGGCCCGGGTAAAGCGATCATGCGCCGGGCGACGGGATGCGCGGATGTCTTCCTGATCGCCTTATTGCGTGCACGTCATGTCGGGTCATGCCCGCCAAGACCTGACGCCTTATGCCGCCCGGCATCCCCCCTTAGGCAGAGGGGCGATATTCGACATGGCCGATTAAAAAGCGATTGTCATCGGCATAGTCCACAGCCTGACAAATACTGATTTCCCGCCGACTGAACTGCAGGCGGTGGATTTCGTCCAGCTTGCGGCAGGTCTCGAGACACTCATCCTTGGGCATGTGCTTATTTTCACAATTGCGGCATGGGGAAGAAATCATTTGACACCTCGTTTTCTGGGAGAGGGGTTACAACCCAATTCCTACGGACGATTTAATCAATGAATCTTACTCAGAAAACAATGCAATACACGTGCCTATCCCCAAGATTTCTCCCCTGATTTTTGGCGGCCTGGCTTTTATAGCGTGTTTTAGGAAAGTTGTCAGATAGTTAGGAACAGCAGTCAGGAATCACGAGGCCCACAAGATGATGCGTCCGGAGCGCAAGCAACGTCAAAATGTTGGCGATTGTGATGCATACCGGACCTTGGAGGGATCCAGGAGGGAAAGCGCCCCGCCGGTCAAAAAAATTGGGCCGGCGGGCAAAATGCCGGGCCTTGCGGGCCGCAGCAAGGCATTAAGAAATCTAAAATGATTAATATTTTTTATGAAAACCGTAAAAAACTTTTATACCGCATAACGGGCACGTGCAAAGATCGGCAGGAGGTGATCCCGGCTTTTCTGTCCGGCCTCATCCGGCATGTCGACATAGGGATAGAGTTCAAGACTGATATCGCCGTCGTACCCCAAACGCCCCATGGCCTGGAACACGCCTTCAAAATCAATGACCCCCAGACCGGCAATGAGGTGATTGTGTTTGCGGGAGGCCGCGATGTCTTCCACATGCATGTGCCCCACCCATTCGAACAATTCTTCCAGGGCCGCTACCGGGTCCTCGCCGGCGCAGAAAAAATGGCCGATATCGAAGTTGAGACCGATCATGGGGGACCGGATCTCCTTGATAAACGGCTTGAATTCGGACGTCTTCTCCATCAACAGGTTCGGTTCGGGCTCCACCAGCACCTTGACGCCCAACTCCTCCGCCACCGGCAGCACCTGCTCCAACCCGTCGAAAAAGTGCCGGAAGGCTTCCCGCCGGGTCATGTTTTTCTCCAGCGGCCCCCCGGGGGGGACGGAAATGTTACCGGCTCCCAGGACACGGGCGACCTGCAGGCATTCCAGGGTGTGCTTGACGCGTATGGCCCGGCGCTCGGCTTCAGGCTCGATCCAGGACGGCAGATAGGTGTCGCCCACGGCAAACAGGGTAAAGCTGTTGAGGTTGGTGACGTGCAAGCGGTGGGTGTCGAGAACGGACTTGAGGTCGGCCAGGGCGTCGCCGTCGAAATCGGGCGGATAAAGGTGGGGACGGTCGCACATGATCTCCACCCCTTGGAAGCCCAGTGCGGCGATGCGCGCCAGGGATTCTTGGACCGTATAGTTGACATATGCATTCGTACTGTATCCGAAAACCATATAATTCTCCTCGATGGATCCGCCCACCCTCGAAGGCCGAACACCTTAGGGAGCTTGCACCCGGTTGACGCGATCGTTCTTGGTCAAAGGCCGCGGCCTCAGCCGGCCAGCCGTCGGCGGCAGAACGCCTCCAGTTCGCTTAGCTGCCGCAATTGGTCTTCGAAGGTGGCCGCCGCCGGCTCGCCTTCGGGTTTTTTGAAAAAGAAGCCCAGCTCCGGAATAGCCCCGCCGCGCCCGGCGGCCTGGAGCAACACCACCCAGCGCGCCAGGTCCAACACCATGGGCGCCGCCAGGATGGAATCCCTTCCCTGCAAATTGACACGAATGCTCATGGGAAGTCCGAAAAGGCCCTTGATATCGATGACGTCCCAGGCCTCCTTGGCATCTCCCCGAGGGGGGTAGTAATCGATATGGACCTTGTGGGTGCTTTCGCCATAGGCGTCCCCCACGCGGTAGCCCAGCACCTCATCCAGCAGCTCGGTCTTGTTGGCCAGTTTCCCGCGGGCGCAGTCCGGGTCCATTAGATTGCGACCGTCGGCGTTGCCGAGGATATTCAAACTATACCAGCCGTCCACCCTGAGGTGGCGCGCCTTGAGGGCCGAGGCCAGGACCACCTTGAAGTAGGTCTGGCCGGTTTTACCGTCGCGCCCCACCAGGGGAAGACCCTGTTCGGCAGCCAGTGCCACGAGGTCGGCATCCCCCAATGCATTGGGTGTAAAGTTGACCACCGGAATCCCCGATCGAATCGCCGCCCGGGCATAGGCCAGATCGGGAAAACGCCCCGTGCTCCGATCGTCACCACTCGCCTTGCCCGACAGGGTACAGCCCGGGCAGGCCGGCAGCAGGTTGACCAGTACCGGTTGGGCTTCCGGACGGGCCTGGCGGAAAGCCGCCATATCCCGCATCACCTGATCGACCTGAGCGTTCAGAGGCATCGTTGCCCCCGGCGCCGGAGCGATGGGCAGATGGTTCAGTTGATCCGCAACAGCCTGCCACAGGGTTTCGGGCACCACGCCATGCCGTGCCAGGGCATCCCCCATGGCGGCCTGGCTGACATCCCAGCCCGCCACATGAACCGCCCCGGAGGCCCCCTCATCATTCCACAACCCCGTCGAGGTCAGATAAGGCGCGATCAAATCGGGCTGATGCCGCAGCATATAGCTGGCCACGGCCAGCGTTGAACCGATCGCGCCCTTGGCACCGGCAATCATCAGCAGCAGGGGTCGAGATACAATCGTTTCCAGCGTTCCCATAGTCTTTTCCATTCCCCCTCATCTAAACGGCTCGCTTACCGCCGGCTTTCAATCCCCGCGGGGCGTCACGGCCATCTGGAGTTAGCAGCCGTATCTTCGGAAAACCTTTCAAAAGTTGATTACTATAGAGGATTCGGAAGATCCGGTCAACGAAGGGTTGGGGGAAAATGCCGGCGGCGGAAATGGGCCAGGTAATTGACGGCCGTTCCCTTGACAAGGGTCGCGCGGCGCAGAAAGGGGAGATACAGCATGCCCCTGAATTCGGGACGCTGCAACCCGTTGCGGCAGGCCCAGCTCGCCAGTTCCCGGGGGGTGATGAATCGGGCATATTGGTGGGTGCCGTTGGGTACGATGCGCAAAATCCGCTCGGCCATGAGAATCGCCAGCAAAAAAGCAAGGGGGGTACGGTTGAGGGTGGCAAAAAAAAGATGGCCTTCGGGCCTCGCGAGTCGCGCACAGGCCCGTACGATGGAAGACGGGTCGGGGACATGTTCCAGAAGTTCCATGCAGACCACCACGTCGAACGCTTCCGGATGTCGGTCGGCCAGCGTTTCCGCATCGATCTGCCGGTAGGTGATGGTCGGGCCGGATACCTGTCGGTGCTCTTTTGCCGCCGCCAGGGCGGCCCGGCCGAGATCGATTCCGGTAACCCGGGCGCCCGCCGCCGCCAGAGCCTCGCTTAAAATGCCGCCGCCGCACCCCACATCCACCACGGCGCATCCGGCCAGGTCGACCCGCTGCCGAATGAACTTCAGGCGCAGGGGGTTGATATCGTGCAAGGCCTGGAAGGCTTTTCCAGCGGACCACCACCCCGAGGCCGCCGCCTCGAACTTGGCCAGTTCATCACGGTCCGCATTAATGACGGCGTTTTCCGGCATCGCCTCTTTCCCTTTCCCGTATTGTTCGGCCGCCGCTCCGGGAAAGCCCCATATCCCGTTGTGTGCAGAGTGGTCCTGTTATTCTTAGGTGCCTTCTAGGGGCCGGGGGCCATCGCCCACCGACGGGGCCGCGCGCCTTTCGCCGTGAACCAGTAGCAGGGTATTGCCCGTTACGCTGAGACTGCTCAGCAGCATGGCCGCCACCGCCACCAGGGGGGAAAGCCAGCCGGCCATGGCAATGGGGATGCTTATACCATTGTAGATCAACGAACCCCACAAATTCTGCTGGATTTTCCGGTTGACGCGCTCCGCAAAGGCCAGAAAAGTCTCCAATTGAAGCGGATCCCCCTGCATGAGGGTTACGGCCTGGGCTTCTCCGCCCAGTTGCCGTCCGGCAAAGATCGCCACGCTTAAATCCGCCGCGGCCAGGGCCGGGGCATCGTTGATGCCGTCTCCGACCATGGCCACGATAGCGCCTTCCCGACGGAGGGCTTCGACAAAGTGGGCTTTTTGGAGCGGACGTTGATCGCCCTGCGCGTGTTCGAGGGACAAGCGGTCGCCCACCTGTTGCGTAGCGTTCTGGCTGTCGCCTGAAACCAGCCGAAGCGCCAGCCCCCGTGACCGCAGGCAGCGCACCGTCGCTTCGGCACTGGGCTTCAAGCCATCGCCGAAGCCAAGACGCGCCACGATCCGATCGTCCACCGATAGAAAAATCCAGGAGGTGACGGCCATGTCGTGGGCCGCCTCCGCCGCTTCCCTGTCCGGTGTTTTCCCCGGGCCGGCCCCCACGAAGGCCGCGCTGCCCAATTGCACCACCTGCCCGTCCCACCGACCGCTGAGGCCCTGTTCGTGGGATGTCACTTCCGAGACGAATAAGGGCGCGATATGGCTGGCCTTGGCCGCCCGCCGAATTTCCACCCCGATCACATGGTCCACCTGCTGCTCTATTCCGGCCGCCACCCCCAAGACGGTCTCCTCCGGCAAAGGGGCCAGGCGGACAATCGTCTGTAATTGCCAATCGCCCCGGGTCAGGGTGCCGGTTTTATCGAAGACCACCGTATCGATCCGCTGGGCCAGATCGAAAGCGGCGAACTCCTGGACCAGAATCCCCTTGCGGGCGGCCAGGGTCACCCCCGCGACCCGAGCCAGGGGCACGGCTACGCCCAGGGCACAGGGGCAGGAAATAACCAGAACCGTCAAGCCGCGAACGAAGGCCGCCTCCAAGGCCGCTCCGCGCATCAGAAGCACCAGAGCGGTCGCGGCCGCCAGCAGTACCATGACCGGCACGAAGACCCGCAGCAGACGGTCGGTTCGCCCCTCGAGGGCGATCTTGCGACTCAACGCGCCATCCATGATGCGCAGCATCTGGCCCAGCATGGCATCCGGGCCCACCTTCTCGGCCTGCACGAGGAACGTTCCCTCCACCACGCACGTACCGCTGACCAGTCGATCGCCTATCGTTTTGGGCAGCGGCCGGGCCTCCCCCGTCAGGGACGAGGCGTCCACCAGGCCCCGTCCTTGCGTCACCAAACCGTCGGCGGGTAGCGTCTCCCCTTCCACCACCCGGAACAAGTCACCGGCTTGCAGCATTTCAGCGGCAACATATCGGCCTTTGTCTTCGGTATCGCTGCAAAGCCTGACCTTGGCCGGCATCAGGGTGTAGTAATGGCCCAAGTCTTCCTGAATCCGGCTTTTGGCTCGTTCTTCCAGGAGCTTGCCCAGCTGCACCAGGATGATCAGCATACAGGCGGTATCGAAATAAAGATGAATGCTCCCCTGCAGCAAGTTGGCCACGCTGTAGCCGTAGGCACTGGCCGCACCGATGCCGACCAGCGCCTCCATACCCGCCTGGCCGGCCAGAATCCCGGAAAGACCCTTGTGAAACAGCGGCAGCCCCCCATAGCCCATGACCACCGTGGCCATCAGGAACATGGGCCAGGAAATCTTCCACACGGCTTCCGTCTCCAGGGCTGTGAAGAAACCGGTGTATAGGGCAAAGGAGAGCATCATCACATTCATGGTAAGGAAGGCCGAAACGGCGAACCGCACGAACGCCCGGCGACGCTCACGATCCGTCCGCATCGCGTCGGGGAGATCCGCATGGTAGCCCAGTTTCTGGACGATCGCTTGGATTTGATCGGGCGCGGTGCGGGTGGGGTCGTAGGCACAGCGCAGGCGGTCGGTGGAAAAATTGCAGTGCACCCGATCGATGCCGGCATGCTTCCGCAAGGCCTCTTCGATGACCCAGGCGCAGGCCGGGCACCACATCCCGCTGACCGCAAGGTGCAGCGTCAGAAAATCTTCCCGTTCGACATCGGAGGGCAGCGCCCTTTGAGACGAGACACCCCGGGCGGCGGTTTGGGCAGCGACCAGATCGTCTTCCGAGCCGGGAATAATGCCCATGGCCACACAGCGCTGAAACAGTTCCGTATGGCGGAAATCGGCGGGATCGACGGCATCGGTGGCGTCGGCCAGCATGCGGTAAACCTGGCGGCATCCCTGGCAGCAGAAATAGAACTGACAATCCCCGTGTTGCCCGGCACATCGTCCGTAGCGCAACGGCAAGCCGCAAAGTTCGCATGCCTCGGGCGTGCTCATGGCGCAAGGCCTGTCCGCCCGCCCGGTCCGGAAACCCGACGCAAGGCAGGTCGGCTGAAAATCGTCTTGGATTCCACCGCTTGCAGGGCCGATCCGGATGACAAGGCCTTCATCGTGCGGAAAGAAAGCGGAGCGGTGAGGTGGGTCCCATGCCGCAGGTCAACGCACCCCCAGCGACTTGACATAGTGAATAACCTTCCAGCGGTCATCCGGAAAAATCGTTGTGGCCAGGGCGGGCTGGCGGGCGCCGGGGCGATCGACGCCGTAGCTGATCTCCTTGAACATCAGACCGTCCGCCATCTGCTGAACACGGGGGATGCGCAGGTCCGTGGGCAGAGGGACGAAGCTCTGGCCCACCGTCCCCTGGCCGTCCTGGTTGACGCCGTGGCATTGCTGGCAGTAGGTGAAGTACGCTTTTTGGCCCTCGGCAATAACCTCGGGGGAGTGCCCGTCAAAGGGCGACAAGAGGGTAAGGGGGTCCGCCGTGCGGAAAAGCGCCTCCCCCCCGCTAACCGGCACCACGCCCGACTTCATCACCAGCAAAGGCTTCTCGTAGGGGCGCACGGCCGGTGTCTGCCACATGCGGCCCCACTTGAAATAGGTGTCCTGGATTGTCAGGCTGGAGTAAACGCCGAAAAAAACGGCCAGGGCCCCGAAGATAATGATCAGGTTCTTCTTCATTCACTCCCCCTTGGCGCCCCGGACGTGCTGTGGGTAGAGCAGTTTCTCGTAGACCGCGTAGGGTGATTCCGACGGGACGTCCAGAATCGGACGGTAGTCCCAGTCCGGCTGCCCGAGATCGGAAACCACGAAAAAGGCGAAAAAACCCTTGCCCAGAATGAGCGCCAGCAGGGAAAAGATCACCAACCAGGATTTCAATGCTGATGAATGTTCGACATAATGTTCGCTTGCATTCATATCAGATTTTCACCTCCAGCAGGCCGTGCACCAGGATGTAAAGTATGGCCCAGACGACCGTGCCCGAAATGATGAGGGTCATCACCACCGGGACGGCCACATCCCGATCCTTGATACCGTCCGGGAAATGGTAGATGATCCTGGTTTCCCGCGCCTCGTCCTCCGGCCCGCGCACCCGAAAGCGCACGAAGGACAGGGCGAGTCCGAACAAAATCATGAACACCAGGGTCGGGAACAAATAGAGAATGATGTCCTGAAAATTGGAAAGGGCAAATAATCGCATGGATCACCTCAGCTTCCATGTATGAGGGCAAAGATAATGACGGCCCCGCTGGCGGCCAGTCCCAGGGCCGCCATGGTGAACAGAACAACCATCTGCAGCCGGATAAAGCGCGACGGCTTGGCCGGCGGCGGATCGGGGGCGTCGTGCAGGGGCAGGTAGCGGGCCCGCTGCTGGTCCTTGAACTGGCCGTTGTTCAGCGCCCAGGCAAAGACGATCAGGGTAATCCCGAAGCCGACGGCCATGTAGGTTAAAAAATAGGGATAATACATTGTTTCATGGCTCCCAGGCGGAGTCGATGCCGCGCGGTGCCGTATTGGCGTCGCTCTGATTGATGAAATTCACGGCCACGAAGTTCCCCACTTCCCATATTTTCTGGGATTCCAGATCGCGTTTGAAATAGGGCATGGCGGTGCCGGTGATGCCGTTCATGATATGATAATAGAGAATGCCGCCGGAAATGCCGCGCTGGTGAACGATCGTAAAATTCAGTGGGGGCGGGTAGATCCAGGGCTGGGCCGGTCCCATGCCGTCTCCCACCGGGCCATGGCAGCCGATACAGAAATCCTGGTAGATCTTGCGTCCCCGGGCCAGGCCGGCCGGCGTCGTCGGATAGGGATTGACCACCTTCTGCCACCCTTCCGGGACGATCTCCACGTTGAGCCAGTGGGCGTTGGCCACCACCCCCTTTTCGTAGGCCGCGATGGCTTTCTGCTTCCAGTAGCTTTGCCGGGCGACGCGACGATCGGCCTCTTTGAACCCCAGGCTCTGGACGTAGGCGGTCAGCGTCGTCATGTCGGCGTCCCCCAGGAAGGCGAAGGCCGGCATGATGGACAGGGGCCGTGTATAGCGGGGATTCGAAAAATGGGCCAGGTGCCAGTCGTCGGGGTGCTCGCCGCCCTCCTGGGAGAGATCCACGCCCGTGCGCTGGGATCCCAGGAGGATGGGCTGATCCTGGACATAGTCCCCGGCCTGGGCGATCCGCTCCGCCCCCAACCCCCAGTCGAAGCTCCGGATGGATTGACTGTGGCAGTAGACGCAGCCATTGGCGATGTAGAGCTTGCGTCCGGCGGCTTCCAGAGCGGTGCGTTCACGAAAGATTTCCGAAGGGGTGTCGTCATAGGTCGCATAGGGCATATAGACGACCATAAAAACGATTGCGCCTAATATCAGCAGGCTGCCTAGCAAAATCACGGCGGGCGTCATCTTCATGACAACTTCTCTCCCGGATTGAAATACAGGGTTCGGACAATGTTGTAGAGACCGAGAATGGCGGAACTGAAAATCATGACGCCCAGCGACGCCCGGACGATATAGTAGATGTGGATTTCAGGCAGGACGCGGTAGACGGTCTCGCCGTTGTACCAGGCATTGCCCTGGATCAGCCCCGCAATGGTCAGCACGACGGTAAACCCCACCACGCCGATCAGTACCATCCAGTACTGGAAATCCGCCAAAAAACGGCTGAAAAGCGGCTTGTTGGTAATGCGGGGCAGAATGTAATAGAGACCGCCCAGGGCGATCATGCCGGCAAACCCCAACACCCCGATGTGGGCATGGGCCACCACCCAGTTGTTGAAGTGGGTGATGCGCTGCACCTGGGGCAGGGCCATGATGGACCCCTGGATGCTCACGAAAAAATACATGATGGTGCCGGTGAAAACGAACTTGGCCCCGATGTCGTTGTGGATCGCGCCCAGCTTGCCTTTGGCTGTGTACCAGATGTTGATCAGAAAGGCCATCACGGGGATGACCATGGCGACGCTGTCGACAATGGCGACGACCTTGAGCCAGGTCGGCACGGGGACCTGCAGCAGGTGGTGGGTTCCGATGTGGGTGTAGACCACGATCAGCGCCCAGAACCCCAACAGCGAGAGGGTATGGCTGTAAAGGGGCGTCTTGCAGGCTCGCGGGATGACGTAGTAGGCCACCCCGGCGGCCAAGGGCGTCAGCAGCAGGCCGAACACGTTGTGGCCGTAAAACCACAGCAGAATCGCGTCCGGTATCCCCACCAGGGCGCCTGTATCGGGGCGCCAGATGACATTGCCGATGCTGAAAGTGGTGGCCGTCAGGATCACGGCAGCGCAGGCATACCAAACCGACACATAGAGAACGGGCTCCTTGCGGCGGACCACCGTCATGACAAAATTGACGAGCACCAAACTGAACACCAGCACCACCCCGATGTCCACCGGCCAGACCATTTCAGCATATTCCCGCCCCTGGGAGTATCCGCTGGCCAGGGTGGTCACTGCTGCGAGGAGGGTCAAATTCCAGAGCACCACCGTGACGACCCCCAGCATCTCGCTGAACAAATCGGTCCGCAACATGCGCGGCAGGTAGTAAAAGGCGGCCGCCAGCAGCCCCGGGGTGACAAATCCGAACAGGACCATATTGACGTGAATCGGCCGCACCCGCCCGAAGACGAGCCAGCCGATATTCTTCGTAATGTCCGGTGCGATCAGTTCCGTAGCGCCCAACAGGCCGGCAAAAGTCGCCACGGTCATCCAGAGGGCCGAGGTGAGGCAAAATCCTTTCGCCGTGAGGTAGTTGGGCGACGCGTTCGTCATATTGCTTGCCAATGCGGATCTCCTTGTGATGTCCTCTCAACCGATCTTCGGTCCCTCTGTCTATCTCAACTATGGCATGCCAGCCAACAGCCCACGTTAACTTTTTTCGCCTTGTGGCAGTTGATGCAGAAGCCCATCTTGAAGTGCTTGCCCTTGATGCGGTCCTGGGTCTGTACGTCGTCATGGCAGGCTTGGCACTCGATCCCGAATCGGATGTGCCGCTGGTGGTTGAACAGCACATGCTCGGGCAGGAAGTTGGCCTTGACCCAGGGGGTGGGCGTTCCGGTATTGAAATAGTGGTGCTCCTTCTGAATCCACCAGTGCTTGGTGATGATGTAATTGTGGCAGTAAAGGCATTTTTCCACCGGCGGCAGACCGGGGTTTAGCGATCGCCCCACATAGGGATGACAGAATTGACACTGAATCGCCTTGTGGCCGGCGTGCAATCGATGGCTGAAGGGAATCGGCTGTTCCGGTCCGATCATGCTCTGGGGCGGGGCATAGAAAAGCCATAAAAATCCCACCACCAGAACAATGGACGCCAGGGTCCAGACGATCGGCAGCCGGTTGTCGTAAATCCGCTGCAGACCCTTTTGCAGGGCGGAAAGGAGATCCATCAGCGCACCTCCTTGGCATCCAGGCGCACGAGCTCGGGGAATTGTTTCAAATAGCCGGAAACCGCAAATGCCATAATCCCAAAGAATCCTATCGTGATGAGGACGTCGGTAATCCCCAGGGGGATGGAGGTGGCGTCATGATTCAAGGCCGGTCCCAGCAGCAGGAGGTGCTCCAGCCACATGCCGGCAATGGTAATGCCGCAGAAGACCATCATGAACCGCGGCAGGGTTTTAACCTTCTTATTGAGCAGCACCAGAAACGGCAGGATAAAACAGACCGCGAACACCAGCCAGGCCAGCCCTTTCCAGGGGGCCGCCATGACCCGTTCGATGACGTAGGCCGTTTCCTCGGATATGTTGCCGTACCATATGACCACCAGCTGGGCGTAGAAAAAGTCGGCCCATACCAGACAGAAGGCGAAGAAGAGTTTGCCGATATCGTGAAAATGGCTCGCCGGAAGGTTAAATCCGTTGCCGGTGCGTATTTGCAGGACGGCCGCCAGGATGATGAGAGCGCCCAGCCCCATGTAGATGGCTTTGGCAAACGAATAGGCACCGAAAAGGGTCGAATACCAGTGGGGGTCGGCCGCCATCACCAGATCATACCCGATCAGCGAGAGCACCAGCGCAAACGCCAGCATGTAAAGAATGCTCAAAACATTCTTGCGGCCCTCATAGCGCTGCCGATTGCCTTCCCGCCCCTGCCAGCGGCGCACCATAAAAGCGCGCAGGCGACCGCCTTCGGGAGCTCTCAACCGTCAGCTTCAGCCGCAGGGCCTGGTAGGTGTAAGCCAGCCCCAGCCCATAGAGCACCAAAAGCCCGATCAGGTCGCGGGAAAAGAGAAAACGCACATTGAGCCAAACCTCCTTGCCGTGCAAATCCTGGTGGAGCCAGGGAAAAACATATTCCCGTCCCAGGAAAAGCCCCAGAAACAAAAGGATGGAAAAGGGGAAAAAGGCGGTAAAGGCTTCGGACAGATTGGACAGGGGGCCGCTCCATTTGGCGCGGGTGGTGTGCATGATGGTCGAGTACAATAGCCCCCCCTGGGCAATGGCTGACCACACCAGAAAATTAATGAGATAGGCCTGCCAGGCACGCTCGGGGTGTCGCGTGAACAACTGCCCGACAAAGGTGACGATGCCAACCGCCACGAGTACCAGAAACACTTTCCTGATGGCCGATGTCTTCATAGACCGTTGCATGCCTTTCCGTTGACGTGCGTCGTGCGGCCGTCCGCCTTCAGGCCGGTTGCGGCAATGTCTCCAAAACGGCCACTTGCGCCCCCCGCTCCTGGAAGAATTGCCGCAATTCGGTCTCCCGGGCCGGATCGCAGGCCGCCGTAATGCCGAAATACTCGCCGGAGCAGCGCGGATCGTATTCCACCAACCCCGCCCAATCCGGCAACCCCCCGACATTGATCAGCCCGATGACATTGCCGAAGACCGAGAACAGAATGGTGAACTCGAAGCCCACGATAAAAAACGGCACCAAGGCCACAACGGGCTTGCCGCTGACGATGAGGTCCCACTGGACCGAGGTGTAGGTCGCCAGCAAGAAACCCGTAAAAAACCCGATGATGCCGCCGGTCAAGGTAAACAACCCGACCTTGCTCTTGGGCAAGTTCAGGATATGGGTAATTTTATGATTGGGGATCGGGCCGTGCACCCGGACCACCGACCAGGGCGAGCTGCTGAAGGCCCGCAACGTCTCGATCACCTGATCCGGTTCTTTGAACAGCCCCATCAAACGTCTTTCGGCCGGCATGACCCCTCCCTATTCCAGCAGTTCTTTGACTTCCGTCATGGAGACGGATGGCATATGTTTAACGAAAAGGCAGAAGAGAAAGAAAAAGAGGCTGAAACTGCCGATCATGATGCCGTATTCGATCAACGACGGTGAATAAAAACCCCAGGCATGGGGGATGAAATCCCGGGACACACTCGTGATGATGATGACGAAGCGCTCGTACCACATGCCGATATTCACCAGAATCGAGATGACGAAAAGGGACACGATATTGGTGCGCACTTTCTTAAAGAAAAAAAGCAGCGGGACCATGGTGTTGCATATGGCCATGATCCAGAATCCAACGGCATAGTGGCCGGTGGGGCGGTAGTGAAAGATGTACTGCTCCACGGGGTTGTGGCTGTACCAGGCGATGAAAAACTCCGTACCGTAGGCAAACGCGACGATCAGCCCCGTAAAGACGATGGTCTTGGCGACGCTCTCCAGGACATTGACGGTAATGATCTGCTGGGTATTGAAGATTTTCCGCAGGGGGATCATCAGCGTCAGCACCATGGCGAGCCCCGAGTGGATCGCGCCGGCCACGAAATAGGGCGCAAAGATGGTGGTGTGCCAGCCGGGGACCACGCCCAGCGCGAAATCCCATGACACCACGCTGTGCACGGAAATGACCAGGGGGGTGGCTAGGGCGGCGAAGAAAAGATAGCCCCGGGTGTAGTGGCGCCATTGTTCGAAGCGCCCGGTCCAGCCCATGGACAGCACGGTAAAAATCTTCTTGCGTAAACCGGTGGCATTGTCGCGCACGATGGCCAGGTCCGGCAGCATGCCGGTGTACCAGAACAATGAGCTCACCGTGAGGTAGGTGCTGATGGCCACCACGTCGAACATGAGGGGCGACTGGAAATTGGGCCAGAGGTTGCGCTGGTTGGGAAAGGGCAGCATGAAATAGACCATCCAGGCCCGACCCAGATGAATGAACGGGAAAAGACCCGCCGTGCAGACTGCGAAGACCGTCATGGTCTCCGCCGCCCGGGCGATGGGGTTGCGCCAGCCGGCCCGGAAAAGATGCAGGATGGCGGAAATCAGCGTTCCGGAATGGGCGATCCCGACCCAGAAGACGAAATTGATCAGATAGGTGCCCCAGGCCACGGGATTGTTCATCCCGGCCACGCCGATGCCCACGAAGATCTGGTAGAGCCAGCAGGCCGCTCCCACGAGAACCCCGGCCCCCAGCATGGCGATCACGGCCCAGTAGCTCTTGCCGGCCGGCTTCAGGCTGTTGAGGATGGTTTGGTCAACCTGGGCGAAGGTCAGTTCGGACATGGACGTCACACCTCCTCGACCACTTTTTTGAGATAGATCACCGCCGGCTTGGTATTGAGATAGCCCATGACCTGATAGGCCCGCGGGTCCTTGACCAGCGCATTCACCCGGCTGGCGGGATCCATCAGGCTGCCGAAGGTCAGCGCCCCGGTGGGGCAGGTCTGGACACAGGCCGGGATGACTTCACCGTCGCGAATAGAACGCTTTTCGTTCTTGGCCACGTTGTGGGCGGCTTTGATGCGCTGGACGCAGAAAGAGCATTTCTCCATCACCCCCTTGGCCCGCACCGTGACATCGGGGTTCAATTGCAGATTCAGCGGATCGGGCCACGACCATGTGAACCAGTTGAACCGCCTCACTTTGTAAGGGCAGTTCTGGGAACAGAAACGGGTGCCGATACAGCGGTTGTAGATCTGGTTGTTGAGCCCTTCCTTGTTGTGGTGGGGCGCGTAGACGGGGCAGACCGACTCGCAGGGAGCGTTGTCGCAATGCTGGCACATCATGGGCAGGAAGGACACCCGGGTGCCCGTCTCTTTGTCCAGGTAGCGCTGGACCTGCAGCCAGGCCATCTCGCGCCCCTCGACGATGCGCTCCTGACCCACCACGCCGAGATTGTTCTCGGCGTAACAGGCGGCGGCGCAGGCGCTGCAGCCGATGCAGCGATCCAGGTCCACCACCATGGCCCAGCGATAGCCGACGTGATCATGGGGCGGGTAGAAATCCCGCTTGGGATCGTAGCCTTCCGGAATCGGCAGGGTCAGCGGAAAATTCCACATGGTCAAACCCGGTTTTTCATGCTCGCCGGGATGCCGCAACTCCTGCAACGTGGTGTGCAACGCGATCTTGCGGTCGTGCTGCACGCGACTGCCGGAGGTTGTCGCCAGGGGGACGGACCGGCCCACCGCCTGCACGTCGACGGGGTGGATCAAAAAACCCGGGCTGTCGCTCAACAGACGGAAGGGATTACTTCCCTTTTGGCGGGCAAAGCGTCCCAAGCCGGTATGGCCCTGCCCGGCTGCCATGACGGCCACGCCCGGCAGGATTCCCGCCCAGGCGTATACCGGCCCCTGCAAAGTCTCCCCCTCCCGCTGCAGGCTGACCAGGTCGCCGGTGGTGACCTTGAAATCGGCCGCGGTCTCCGGGTGCATCAGCACCGGCGCCTGCCAGGCCACCATGGACAAGGGATCGGGGATCTCGTTCAACCAGGATTTGTTGGCGCCGCGGCCATCGAAATACCGGATGGAGGGTGCCGCGATCAGCACCGGCCCGCGTGGACGCGGTTCAAGCGAAGCAAAGGCCCGGGAAAGGGCGGCCGGATCCATCCTGGCTGGATCGGGGGCGGGTTCGGTCGTCGGGGGATCGCGGAACAACCCGCCGGATTGCAGGGCACCCACCCAGTCGGCGACGTGGGCGATGCCGCCATAGCGTCGGTTGAGCGCCAGCGGAAGATAGGCCTTGTAGGTTTCCGCGGTCGCCGGGGGCGACAAAGCGGCGGCCAGGAGAACATCCCCCAGAGCGGGCGCCTCATTCAGCTGCCCGAGAGCAGGCTGCTGCAACCCCACCGCACCGGTCACCCCTTCGTAGGCATCCCAGGTTTCCAACGGCAGCTGCACCGGGAGCACCAGATCCGCCAGCGCCGTGGTGTCATCCATGACATTGGAAAAGCTGACCACATAGACGGCGGGATCCTGCAGCGCAGCCCCAATCCCGCTGCCCGGCGGCAAGGTGTAGACCGGATTGGCATTGTGCACAAAGAAAACATCGGTTTCACCGCCGCGCAAGCGCTCGATCTGTTGGCGGAGGGATGTCCGCGGGGCCGCCGTCTCCACCCGGTAGCGCTGTTCAAAGGCCAACAAAGGCAATTTGGGATTGAGGACGTAATTAAGAAGATTGACCGCCAAATTGGTGGCGTAGCCGTTGACGCCCGCTCCACCGGCGCCGGTACCGAGCACCAGGGGGCGTTGGGCCTTGAAAAGACGACGGGCCATGTGATCGAAAACCGGTTCCGGCACGCCGGTCTGCTCCAGCACAGCCGCCTTGGGATACCGGCTGACGATTTTCTCCAGAGGTTCCTTCAGGGTGAAAGGTAAATGCTCGGCCCGCCCCACATCCAGACCGATTTGAATCAGGGAAAGGGCGATCAGGGTCTCGGTCTCGGGATGGCAGGGCACCCAGACATCGGCATTGGCGCCGGTCAGGGACTGGTAGGGCCCCACGTGGAAGAAGCGCCCCTTGCGGCCCTTGCGAGCCTGATGCATGGTCTTGAATTGGCGGGCGTAGGAAACCGGCGACAGCCAGGTCTCCAGAAAATCCGCCCCGAAGCCCACCAGGACATCCGCGTCTTCCATCCGGTAGGCAAACAAGCCGTCGATTCCGAATACCGTTTCGTTGGCCGCCTTGAGGGCATCATAGCCCAAGGCTTCATAAACCGTCGGCCCCGCCGCATTCCAGCCGGTCATGGTCTCCGTCATCAAATCGTAAAGGGGCCCACCCATTACCTCGGTCCAGAACTGAATACGGTCCGCGCCCTTGCGGGCGGCGGCCGCCGTTTTGCGGCGTATCAGGGTCAGCGCTTCCTGGTAGGTGACGGATTTCCAGGTGTTCTTGTCCTTCACGAGAGGCTGTTGCAGGCGGTCCGGATCGTAGAGGCCCTGCAGCGCCGCCTGACCCCGCATGCAAAGCGCACCCCGGTTGACGGGGTGCGCCGGATTGCCTTCCAGCTTGATAACCCGTCCTTCCCGGTTTTTGGCAATGACGCCGCAACCGGCCGGGCACTCGCGACAGGTGGTGGCATACCATTGAGGCTCTCCGACGACCATGTCGTCAGGGGCACGAACCAGCGTGAAGAGTTTGCGATCGGGATCGGGCGAGCAGCCGGCCGCCAACCCCACGCTGCCCATGCCGGCGATTTTAAGGAAGGTGCGACGGTCCATAGTAGATGCGAGCCCTCAGCAGGTCGAGACAAGCGGTTAATGGATTGGGTCGAGCCTAATTTCGTCTGCGTATGCCATGGATACGGCAACAGGGTGGTAGGTGAGAATGATTCGTGATAACGTAGATAAAATTCTATACAGAAGGGACAGTGGCCTGTCAAGACGCGATGATCGGAAAGTCCGCGGGTCATATGATTTCCGGCCAACGACCTATGCAGGAAAGTCGTTCGGCACTTTATGGCAGACGCATAGGCCTAAGTCTTCTGCGCTCTAATGCCGGTCGATGCGCAGGATGGTTTCAGGTCGCGATTTCCCACCGCAGCAGTCTCTTTTTAGGGGAGGCGTTTCTCACTTCCGGGGCAGGATATGGGTCGCCACGCCAAGGAAGATCTCGGCGGCCTCTCCTTCGGTTTCGGAAAGGGTGGGATGGGCGTGCATGCTGAGCGCCACGTCTTCCGCCAAGGCGCCCATTTCGATAGCCAGCACCCCTTCGGCAATAAGCCCTTCGGCGCCACGCCCGGTGATGCCCACCCCGATCACCCGCCGGCTGTCCGCTTCCACAATCATTTTGGTGAGCCCTGCCGGGGCGCCCATGGTGAGGGCCCGGCCCGAAAACTTCCAGGGGAATTTTTCCACCGCGACAGGGATACCCTGCCGGCGTGCTTCCGTTTCGGTGATGCCGGCCCAGGCGATCTGGGGATCGGTATAGACCACCGCCGGAATGGCCCGCACGTCGAAGGCCGACGGCAGACCGGTCACGGCTTCGGCCGCCACCTTGCCCTCCGCCATGGCTTTATGGGCCAGCATGGCGCCTCCCACGATATCGCCGATCGCAAAAATGTGGGGCGTCGAGGTGCGCTGCTGGGCGTCCACCCGGATAAACCCCCGTTCATCCAGCCGGACCCCGGCCGCCTCCAGACCGAGGGCGCCGGAGCCGGGCGCACGGCCGATGGCGACCAGGACGCGATCGACGGTAAACGTCTCCGCCTTCCCGGCCCGCTCGACCGTGACGGCCACGCCCGCTTTTCCGGCATCGACGGATGTCACCCGGGCCTCGAATTGCAGGGTTTCGAAAACCGTTTCCAAATGCTTTTTGAGCGGCCCCACTAGGTCCGCATCCACCCCCGGCAGCAGGCGGTCCCCCGCCTCCACCAGGATAATCCGGCTGCCCAGGGCCGCGTAGACCATGCCCAGCTCGAGTCCCACGTAGCCGCCCCCCACCACCAGCAGCCGTTTCGGGATGTCGGCCAGCTGCAAGGCGCCGGTGGAGCTCATGATGCGGCCGCCCTGACCGAAATCCGTTCCGGGCAGGGCCACGGCATGGGATCCGGCCGCAATGATGGCGTTTTTAAAGTTGATGCGCAGGGCGTCGCGGCCCTTGATGCGCACGTGGCGGTCGTCTTCGAAGACCGCCCGGCCCTGCAGGTATTGGATGCCGCGTTTTTGGGTAAGGGTCACAAGACCCTCGGCCAGCTGGTCGACGACCTTCTCTTTCCAGGCCCGTATGGCAGCCGGATCGATTCGCGGCGCCTCGAAATGAACCCCCATGGCGTCGGCCCGCCCGGCATCGCTGATCAGTTCGGCCAGGTGCAGATAGGTCTTGGAAGGGATGCAGCCCCGATGCAGGCAAACACCGCCCGGCCGTTCGGCGATGTCCACCATCGTGACGTCCAGGCCTAAGTCGGCGGCGCGGAAAGCGGCCGCATAACCTCCGGGACCGCCACCGATCACAATCAGGTCGGTGTCCTGGGTAAATTCACCCATCACCATGGCGCGCGCTCCTCTTCACCTTTCTATCTGTAACGTGGTCATCCGAAAGCGTCGTGATGCGTCCGGCGCCGCTTGTGGCGATGAAGGCCAGCCCGGCGGCGGCATGCCCTGCCCCCTATACGGATAGCAGCATTGCTTCGGGATCCTCCAGAGAGCCGACCACGGCCTGCATAAAGCGAATGGCGTCCGCACCGTCGGCGATGCGGTGGTCGAAACTCAATACCAGGGGCATCATCAGACGGGGCACGATTTCCGGCTCGCCGGCGGCATCGGCCCGCACCACCGGCTTGAGGGCCGCCCGCCCCAAACCAAGGATGGCCACCTGGGGGAAGTTGATGATGGGGGTGAAATGCCCACCGCCCACCGCACCGGCGTTGGTGATGGTGAACGTGCCGCCCTGGAGCTCCTCCAGCGGCGTCTTCCCGGCCCGGGCCCGCTCCACCAGCCCCTGGAAATCCGAAGCCAGTTCGCGAATGCTCTTGCGATCCACCCCGCGCAGTACCGGCACGATCAACCCCCGGGGGGAAGCCACCGCGATGCCCACATGGCAATAGTGCTTGATGATGATGCGCTCGCCGGCCATGTCCAGGCTGGCGTTGAAGCGCGGGAAGCGTTTCAGCGCCGCGGCAGCCGCCTTGGCCGCGAAGACTGTCAGGGTCAGCCGGCCGCCGGCCTGCGCCAACTGCGGCGCATGCCGTTGGCGCAGGGCTTCCAGGTCGGTGACGTCCACTTCGCCCTGGTTGGAGACATGGGGGATTTGGGACCAGGACAGGGCCATTTGCCGGGCCGTGACCTTGCGCACCGATCGCAAAGGTTCGATTTCCACCGGCCCCCACTGGGCAAAATCCGGCAAAGCGGGTGCTGCCGCAGGCAGGCCCACCGGAAACATCTCGGCATCCTCTTCGCCCTGGTCTTCATCGGTCGGCGAAACGTTTGCCGCATGCCGGCGGACATCTTCGGACGTCACAAGCCCCTCGGGGCCGGTGGGCTGCACCGCGTTGAGATCCACCCCCAGTTCCCTGGCCAGCCGGCGGGTTGCCGGCGATGCGGGCACCGGCGGGCGGCGGCCGCCCCCAACCGTCTTGGCTTGCGCCGGTTCCCCCGCGCTGGTCGATGGAGCGCCACCGGGGGCCGTCTTGGGTGACGACGGCTTCTGATGGGCGGCGGCTTGCTGCGGTGCAACGGGTTTCGCTGCACCTCCCTCGAAAACGACGAGCACGTCCCCGACGTGGACCGAATCGCCGGCCGCAATGCGGACCTCGCTGACGGTGCCGGTATAGGGCGACGGGATGGCGGTCACCGCCTTGTCCGTCTCCACCTCCAGCAGGGGATCGCCTTCCGCGATCTGGTCGCCCACCGCAATGAAGACCTCCACGATTTCACCTTCGTGAATCCCTTCCCCCAGATCCGGCAGTTTGAATTCGAACGCCATGGGTGCCTCCTATCCTTCCTCGAGCAGGCGGCGGGCGGCAGCGGCCACGCGCCCCGGGTGGGGCAGGTAATGCTGCTCCCGGCTGAAAAGCGGCATCACCACGTCGTAGCCGGTCACCCGGGCGATGGGCACTTCGAGGAAGTAAAATGCTTTTTCCACCAGGCGGGAGACAATCTCGGCCCCCGGACCGAAACTGCGCGGGGCTTCGTGCACCACCATGACGCGTCCGGTCTTGCGGGCGGAGGCGGTAAACTGAGCGTCATCCAGTGGCGAAATGGTCAAAAGATCGATTACCTCGGCCTCGACACCGTCCTCCTGGTGCAGGTCCTCGGCCGCCGCCAGCACGGGCCGGACCATGGCGCCGTAGGTCACGATGGTCAGATCCCGGCCCTCCCGGGCGATGACGGACTGCCCGATGGGCAGGCTTTCCTCCTCTTCGGGAACGTCTTCACGGTAGGCCCGGTAGACGGCTTTGGGTTCGAAGAAAACCACCGGATCCGGATCCCGCATGGCACTCACCAGCAAGGCCCGTGCATTGCGGGGGCCGGAGGGCATGACCATTTTGAGCCCGGGCGTATGGGCGAAATAGGTCTCACGGCTCTCCGAGTGGTGCTCCAGGGCCCGCACCCCGCCGCCATAAGGCGCCCGCAGCACCATGGGCACCGACAGGCGTCCCTGGGACCGCCAGCGCAGCCGGGCGGCGTGGTTTTCCATCTGGTGAAAGGCTTGGTAGGAAAAGCCCGCAAACTGCATTTCGCACACCGGTCGCAGCCCATAGAGCGCCATACCGATAGCCATACCGGCAATGCCGGATTCGCCCAAGGGGGTATCGAGCACCCGTTCTTCCCCGAATTGTTCGATGAGTCCGTCCGTGACCCGGAAGACACCGCCGTCCACGCCCACATCCTCCCCCAGCACAACGACCCGGTCGTCCCGGGCCATCTCCTGCCGCAGTGCCAGGTTCAGGGCTTGGACCATGGTCATTTTAGCCATCGTCGTCCTCCTTGGCCGCCCGGCCGATCGCCACCGCCAGTTCCTCACGCTGATCGCGCAGATGCGGCGGCATCTCCGCATAGGCGTGCTCGAACATGTCCAGGGGATCCCCCATGGACTTCATTTGCGCTTCGGCCTGTTCCACCGCGGCCTGGATCTGGGTCAAGACTTCTTCGTTGAGACGTTCGATCTTCTTTTTGGTGAGCAGCTTCTTGCGCTTCAAATAGGCCTCGAAACGGGTGATGGGGTCTTTGGTTTTCCAGCTTTCCAGCTCGTCGTCCGACCGGTAGCGCCGGGGATCGTCCGCCGTGGTGTGCATCAGCATGCGGTAGGTGACGCATTCCACCAGGGTCGGCCCCCGCCCGGAGCGGGCCCGTGCCACGGCATCGCTAACGGCGCTGTAAACGGCCAGCACGTCGTTGCCGTCCACCTGGATGCCCGGCATGCCGTAGGCCAGCGCCTTCTGGGCGATGGTGGCGGAACGGGTCTGGCGGCTGCGGGGAATGGAAATGGCCCAGTGGTTGTTCTGGCAGACGAAGATAACCGGGGTTTGAAACACCCCGGCGAAATTCATGGCTTCGTGGAAATCACCTTCGGAGGTAGCCCCGTCGCCGAAAAAGGTTAGGGCCACCTGTTCCGTCCTGCGGTAGCGGGCCGCCCAGCCGATGCCGACGGCATGCAACATCTGGGAGCCCACCGGCACGGAAACCGGCAGCGTGGGACCGGGGGGATCGACACTGGCCGCCTCGTTGAAGCCGTTGTTGCCCAGGATGACACTTTCCAGACTGCGGCCGCGCCATATCTCGGCGGCGGTTTCCCGGAAGGCGGGCACCATCCAATCGTCTTCCCGCAAGGCCGCCACTGCCCCCAGATGGGCGGCCTCCTGGCCGGAAGTAGGGGGAAAGGTGCCGATGCGGCCCTGGCGCTGCAGCGCCAGCAGGCGCTCGTCAAACCGCCGGCCGAGCACCATGTAGCGATAGAGTTTGAGAAGCAATTCTTTAGGTATAGACGGCTCGAGATCCTTGTCCACTTTGCCCTTGGCGTCCAGGATGGCCAGGCTTTCCAGTTTTTCTTCGATCGGCAATGTCATGCGGGGCATCTTGGCTCTCCTTAGTGGGCGCCCTGTCAGGACGGCTTGGTCGTGCAGCCGGCCGCCTTTTTTGGCTTACCAACAGGCTGTCCCACCACTCATCCCTAAGCACCGGTTCAGCGCTTAGAGCCCTACCGGTAAAAGATTGAGCGCATAGCGCCTCACGTCAAGACAGGGTGGGTAAATGACCATGCAAAGGTAGGGATGGGAAGTACCCGGGGCCGGGCAGGATCGTCCGGCCGGTCGGCGGCGGAATCCCTATAACGTCGCACATGACGCGTCGCACAGGGAAGTCCGCCGCAGGGAGATGATCTTGAACAATAGGGTGTGGTAAGACCGCCTTATGGCCCCTCGGTCGACGCCTTGCCCTGGGCGCCGTAGATGGCACACTGGCTGGCCCCCATGGCCGCCTCCATCAGTGCTTCGGCAAACGTCGGATGGCCGTGGATGGTCCGGGCGATATCTTCGGAACTGGCGTTGAACTCCATGGCCAAAACGCCCTCGGCGATCATGTCGGCGGCGCGCGCGCCGATGATGTGAATCCCCAGCACCCGGTCGGTGCGCCCATGCCGGATGACTTTCACGAACCCGTCGGTTTCTCCCATGCAGCGGGCCCGCCCGGCGCCGGTAAAGGGATAGCTGCCCGTGCAGTAGGGAACCTCCCGCTCCTTGACCTGTTCCTCGGTAAGCCCCACACTGGCCACTTCCGGGGCGGTGTAGACAATGGCCGGGATCGCATCGTAGTTGACTTCGGAGGGCTGGCCCGCCATGGCTTCGACCGCGGCTATCCCTTCGGCCGAGGCCTTGTGGGCCAGCATCGGCCCGGGAACCAAATCGCCGATGGCATACACCGACGGCACACTGGTGCGGTATTGTTCGTCGATCTTGACCTGCCCGGTGCGCGCATCCACCTCAACGCCCGCCTCGGACAACCCCAGCCCTTCGGTCAGAGGCCGGCGGCCGATACTCACCAGGAGCCGGTCGAACGTCAGATTCTCCTGTTTGCCGTTCTTTTCTATGGCAACCTTGATCTGTTTGGCGGTTTTTTTGACGCCGGTGACCTTGGTGTTGACCCGGATATCCATGCCCTGCTTGCGCAGAAGACGGTCCAGGGTGCGCCCCACCTGGCCATCCAGGCCGGCGGCGATTTTCGGCAGCATCTCGATCACCGTCACCTTGGCCCCCAGACGCATCCAGACCGATCCCAGTTCGAGGCCGATGTAACCGCCCCCCACGATGCCCAGATGTTTGGGAACGGCATCGAAGGCCAGGGCCCCGGTGGAGCTCACGATTTGCTTCTCGTCAAAAGGATGATCGGGCAGGGCCACCGGCGCGCTGCCCGTGGCCAGCAGGATATCCTGGGCCTCGAGGGTTTCTTCTTTTTGCTTCCCGCGGGTCAGGGTCACCCGGCCGGGACCGGCCAGCCGGGCCGTCCCATTCAGGATGGCGATGTGGTGCCCCTCCAAAAGCTGGCGCACATTGTCGGTCAGATCCTTTACCACCTGGTCCTTGCGGGCCAGCATCCGCTTGAGGTCCAATCCGATGCGGCCGGTCTTGATGCCGTGCTCACCGAACCGGGCTTGGGCCAGATGGTAGTATTCGGAGGAATCCAGCAGGGCCTTGCTGGGTATGCAGCCCACGTTCAGGCAGACCCCTCCCAGACGCGCGTGCTTCTCGATGCAAGCGGTTTTCATGCCCAGCTGGGCGGCACGCACCGCCGCCACGTATCCCCCGGGACCGCTGCCGATGACGATCAGATCAAAGGTTTCCTTGGATGCCATGGTCATACCTCCAAAAGCATGCGTTCCGGGTTCTCGATAAACTCCTTGACGCGGCGCAGGAAGGTCACCGCCCCCTTGCCGTCCACGATGCGATGGTCGTAGCTTAACGCCACATACATCATGGGCCGGATCACGATTTCATCGTCCACCACCACGGGTCGCTTTTCGATCTTGTGCATGCCCAGGATGCCGCTCTGGGGCATGTTCAGGATGGGGGTGCTCAGCAGCGACCCGTAAACCCCGCCGTTGCTGATGGTGAATGTGCCGCCTTCCAGGTCGGAGAGCTCCAGACGGTTTTCCTTGATCTTGGCCACGTAGTCCACGATGGCCTGTTCGATGTCCGCAAAGCTCATCTGCTCGGCCCGCCGCAGCACCGGCACCACCAGTCCCTTGGGAGCTCCCACAGCGATGCCGATGTGGCAGTGCTCGTGATAGACAAACTCGTTGCCGTCCACAAAGGCGTTGATTTCCGGAATCTCGCCCAGCGCTTCGACGCAGGCTTTGACGAAAAAGGACATGAAGCCCAGACTGATGCCGTGCTTTTTCTGGAAGGCCTCCTTGTAGGAAGAGCGCATGGCCATGGCCCGGCTCATGTCGATCTCGTTGAAGGTCGTCAGCATGGCTGTGTTCTGTTTGGCCGCCAGCAGCCGCTCGGCGATGCGCCGGCGGATGGGGCTCATGGCCTGCCGGCGCTCTTCGGGAACTTCGTCCTCCGCAGGGGTCGCCGCCCGGAGCGCGGCCTCTTCTGCCGGCTGTCCCTCCAGATAAAGCAAAACGTCCCCCTTGGTCACCCGCCCGCCCGGGCCGCTGCCTTTAATAGCCGTGAGATCGAGGTCGTGTTCGGCCACCAATCGACGTACGGCCGGCGAGACCAGATGGTCCACTGCTTCGGATTTCGCCGCCTTGGGTTCAGGCGGTGTTTTTTCCTTTTCTGTGACCCGGCTTTTATTCTCCTCGGTCGCCTCGGACGCCTCGGCCTCTTTGGGGGGGGTGGGCGGGGCCGCTTCCTCATCCGGCGCTGATTGCGTTTCTGTCTTTTCTTCGGAAGGCTTTTCCTCTTCCGCGGATGTTTCCGCGGGGGCGGCCGCGGTGTCGATCTCCCCTACCACCGTACCGATGGCCACAGTTTCCCCTTCCGGCACCAGGATCTTCAGTTGTCCGGCGGCTTCGGCCTCCACCTCCAGCGTCACCTTGTCGGTCTCGAGTACGAAAAGCGGCTCGTTCTTTTCAACCGCGTCGCCGTCCTGTTTGAACCACTCCGCCAAGAGGGCCTCCGTGACGGACTCGCCAACACTGGGAACTTTGATTTCGATGGTCATCGGGTTCTCCTCTAATTGGCCGCCGCGCTGGCAGCGCGATCCGCGTCTTCGATCCCCACCGCCTCGTTGAGGATGCTATCCTGCTGGCGCCGGAAAATTTTTGGATATCCGCTGGCCGGGCTGGCCGAGGCGGGCCGTCCGACATAGCGCAGTGGTTTCTTCAGCAGGGGTTCCAGGCGGGGGCGCACGAACTGCCAGCCCCCCATGTTTTCCGGTTCTTCCTGCACATATAAGAATTCCCGGGCTTTTTTGTAGCGCTTGATGGTCGCTTTAAGGGCCGCTTCAGGAAAGGGATAGAACTGCTCCAGGCGCACCAGGGCGGCCTTCCGGTGTCCCAGGGAGCGGAGGCGTTCGGCCATCTCGTAGTAGATCTTCCCGCTGCAGAAAATCAGGCGGGTGGCCGAGGTGGGAGCTGCTTCGTCGTCCAGCACGGGCTGGAAATGACCTACCGCCAGATCTTTTCGAGCGGAGGTTGCGGCCGGGTTGCGCAGCAGGCTCTTGGGGGTCATGACCACCAGCGGTTTGCGACAGGTCTGGTGAACCTGGCGCCGCAGGAGGTGGAAGTACTGGGCCGGGGTCGTGGGGTAGCACACCTGCATATTGTCATCGGCGCACAATTGCAGAAAACGCTCCAGACGCGCGCTGGAGTGCTCGGGTCCCTGGCCCTCGAGCCCGTGGGGCAGGAGCATCACCAAGCCGTTTAGGCGCTGCCATTTGGCTTCTCCGCTGGCGATGAAAAGATCGATGACGGACTGGGCGTTGTTGACAAAATCGCCAAACTGGGCCTCCCACATCACCAGCGCTTCAGGCCGCATCTTGGCATAGCCGTACTCGAAACCAAGGACACTGTACTCCGCCAGCAGGCTGTTGTGGACGTCATAACGGGCCTGGTCGTCCGTCAAAGCGTTCAGGGGTGTGTAAGCCTCGCCGGTTTCCGTGTCGATCCAGACGCTGTGGCGCTGGCTGAAGGTGCCCCGGGCGCAGTCCTGTCCGCTGAGCCGGATGGGCGTGCCTTCCGTCAGGAGTGAGGCCCATGCCAGGACCTCGGCATTGGCCCAGTCGATGTCGTTCCCCTCTTCCACCGCCGCCAGGCGCTTGTCCATCTGCCGGCGCAGCTTTTTGTTGAGGTTGAAGCCCTCCGGTTCTTCCCGCAGGGCGCGGGCCAGCTGGACGAGGGTGTCGGCTTCCACCCCGGTTTGCACCGGCTCATGATCGAAGCGGCTGCTGTAAGTTTCCCAGTTGTCGAAAAAACGGTCCTGGGGGAACTTGCACTCGCTGCCGTGGATGGCGTCGTAGGCCTGCTCCAACTCGTCGTGAATCCCCTGGGCGATGGCATCCACGTCTTCCTTGGTGGTCAAACCGGCCTCAACCAGGGTTTCCCCATAGAGTTCATGGAGCGAGGCCCGGCGGCGAATCCGGTCGTACATGGTGGGCTGGGTGAAGTAGGGCTCGTCACCCTCGTTGTGGCCGTAGCGGCGGTAGCAGACAAGATCGATGACCACGTCCTTGCCATAGGTGTTGCGGTAGTCATAGGCCAGGCGGGCCACGTGCAGCAGCGCCTCCGGGTTCTCCCCGTGCACGTGGAACACCGGCACCATCAGCATCTTGGCCACATCCGTCGAGTAGCGGGTGGAGCGGGCGTCCTTGGGAAGGGTGGTGTAGCCGATCTGGTTGTTGATGATGATGTGCAGGGTGCCGCCGGTGGCGTAGCCCTCCAACTGGGACATGTTGAGCGTCTCGGCCACCACTCCCTGTCCGGCGAAGGCGGCATCTCCATGGATCAGCACCGGCAGGATGCGGTAGCGCTCCCCGTCCAAGAGGTCCTGACGGGCCCGGGCAATGCCCTCCACGACGGGATCGACCGCTTCCAGATGGCTGGGGTTGTTTACGAGATAGATCCGTTGGTCATGGCCGTCGACCGTGGTCACATCGGCCAGGTAGCCGTTGTGGTACTTGACGTCACCGGCCCCCACGAGAGCATCCGGGTCGTAGCAGTGTTCGAATTCGCTGAAGATGTCTTCGTAGGACTTGCCCAGGATGTGGGTCTGAACGTTCAGGCGGCCCCGGTGGGCCATGCCGAGGATGACTTCCCGTCCCCCGCTCGCTGCGGCGTGGTTCGCCAGGTCGTCCAGCATGGGAATCAGGCCGTCGCCTCCCTCCAGGGAAAAGCGGGTCACCCCGACATATTTGCGGTTGAGAAACTGTTCGAACAGGGCCGCCCGGTTGAGGCGTTCCAGGACGCGCCGGCGCACCTCCGGTTCGATCTCGGGATGGTTGCGAACGGGTTCCATCCGCTCCTGCAGCCAGCGGCGTTCTTCGGGATCCTGCAGGTGCATATACTCGACACCGACGGAACGGCAATAGGTTTCCTTGAGGGCCTGGATGATCTCCTTGAGCGGCGCCATGCGGTCGGTGGAAAAACGGCGGGTGAAAAAACGGGTTTCGAGATCTTCGGATTTCAAACCGAAAGCGTCCAGCGCCAGCAGGGGGTGATCGACGGGACAGGCCTCCAGGGGATCCATGCAGGCCAGGAGATGGCCGAGATCGCGGTAGCGGTATTTCAAGGCTTCCACCCGGGCCTGCTGCAGCATGCGGTCCTCGTCCCAGGCGCCTTCCTCTCCGGCGGGGACCTCGCGTCCCATGTCGAACCCGGTAAAAAAATGCTGCCAGTCCGTGCTGACGGATTGAGGCTCCGTGCGCCAGCGGGCGTATTGGTCCTCGATGAATTGGGCGTTATAGGTTTCGAAGGCCTTCATGGGCATTGTTCCTCCTGACGGGAGTATGGCGGCTGAATCAGGCGGCATCGGGCACCGGCAGGCGGGATGGGAAATCGTCTGCCGACCGGTCAGCGTGCGGCGTTCCATCGCCGGCGTGACGTTGTTCGGATCGGCGGCAGAATGCTGAAATCATAAAAAAGGTCTTGGGGGTTGTCAAACATTATCCTGCTGATACGGAAGCCGATATTTACAATTTCGTCGCGATGGGTAAAGTTGCGATAGCCGCCCAACTGGTTTATAGCCGTAGGAGAAAAACCGTATCGATGACGCCCGTGGTCCATATGATCGCCATATCGGCTGCGACTTCGAGGAACCCGGGGCCTGCCATGAAACCGGAAGACCGAGAACGAATGCGACAGCTTGCCGCCAACCTGCCGCCTGACATCCGGCTGCATCTGGTTTTGACCCGTCACGATCTCAGCGACCGGTTCCACGCCTATGGCCGCCAACTGCAGGAAGCGGTTCCGGGGATGGATCTGGTGACTGCCGTGGAGGACACTTCGGAGCCCCCCTGGCTGGAAACCGCGGCCGGCATCCGCTTCCACGCCTTGCCGGAAGGCGACAAGCTCGGCAGTCTAATCGATGCCCTGCGCCCCCCCGACGGGGACGATGCCGCCCTTCCTGACGCGCAGCGTATGTGGCTGCAGCAAATGCCCCTGCCGACTGAAATCAGGCTCTATATCGCCCCAACCTGCCCGTTCTGCCCCCAAACCCTGCAGCAATGGGTCGCCCTGACCAGGGCCGGCCGGCAGCTGCGTCTGAGGGTCATCGATGGCACCCTGTTCCCGGAAAAGGCCCGTGAGGATAAAATTCATGCGGTACCGACCCTCGTGCTCGACCCCCATCTGCGCTGGTCCGGCCGGATACCGGTGAACGCGGTACTGGAACAGCTCGCCACCCGCGATCCCAGTCGGCTGAGCAGCGAAGCCCTGGACGGTTTGATCAAGGAGGGCCTGGCGGAACAGGTGGCCCAGGCCATGCTCACTAAAGGGCACCTGTTCCCGTCCATCTTCGATCTGCTGACCCACCCTAAATGGCCCGCGCGGCTGGGGGCCATGGTCGTGATGGAAACCATCGCCGCCGCCGCTCCCGGACTGGCCGCCGAGGCGATGCCGGTTCTTCGTCAACGCTACGACCGGTTGGCGGACGCCGTAAAGGGGGATGTGCTCTACATCATCGGGGAAACGGGGGATCACCGTATGGCGTCTTTTTTGAAAGACGCCGCGGCCGCCAGCCGCAATGCGGAAGTGCGCCAGGCCGCCCGGGAAGCCCTTGCCGATATTCAGCAGCGCCACGAGGGCCGTTCAACCCCGCCCGCTGAAGGTTGATGGGCGCCGGCGGTGGTCATCCCGTAAGATGAGGCGTCGGATCACTTGCGGAAGCCAATCGCACAAGAAACAGCCAAGACAGGAGAAGACGGCATGCCCCAGCGCGGTTTTCAATTCACCAATCGGCACGGTTTAAACCTCTCCGCCCGTTGGGATGCACCGGCCGATAAGCCGGCGGTCGCCCAGGCCCTGTTTGCCCATTGTTTCACCTGCGGCAAGGATATCAAGGCTGCCTACCATATCGCCCGGGCCCTGAACCGGGAAGGTATCGGCGTTCTGCGGTTCGACTTTACAGGGCTGGGAGCCAGCCAGGGCGATTTTGCCGACACGAATTTTTCATCCAATGTGACCGACCTGGTCGATGCCGCCCATTACATGGAAGACCGCGGCACGGCGCCACAGATGTTGATCGGACATTCCCTGGGCGGCGCCGCTGTAATCCAGGCGGCCTCCGCACTACCGTCCGTGCGCGCCGTAGTGGCTATCGCGGCGCCCTCCGAACCGGCCCATTTGAAGCACCACCTGGAGGGCGTCCAGGAACCGCTCCAGCGCCGGGGTGAAGCGGATATCACCATTGCCGGCCGCCGGTTGACCATCAAGAAGCAATTCCTTGACGATATTTCCCAAGCGGACATCGACCGGGCCCTGAAAGAACTCGACCGCGCGCTGTTGATCCTGCATTCCCCCCGCGACACCGTGGTGGACATCGAAAATGCGGCCCGCCTCTACCGCACGGCGCAGCACCCCAAGAGCTTCATTTCCCTGGATAGCGCCGATCATCTGCTCTCCGATCCGGAGGAAGCCCGCTATGCCGGCCGGCTGATCGCCGCCTGGGTGAGCCGCTATCTGCCGACAGACGGCCGCTCATAATCCGCACATTCGCCGGCCGATAGATCACGAACTTGCAAAAGTCCCAGGGAAGCATACCTTAATTCCTGAGACTGCCGGACACCAACCCCGCCGTCGAGGCGGATAGGGAACGCCTCAACACCCGGCAGCAAGGAGGTCCCATGATCGATAAAGCGCAACTATGCGCCAAAATCATCGAGCTTTACCCGGATATCGGCCAATGCGGCATCGATGTCGATGTTACCTATGACGAGATGAAACAAGCCTGGATCGTCGATCTGCGCAAAGACCGCTTCGAGCTGAAGACCCATCTCGATGACGGCGACGCGGAGAAATGCATGCTCGGTCGGCAGTGTGTCGGCCTCGGCATCGAGGTCGCCCAATTACGGGCCAACATCGAACGACTCAAGGAAGACACGCTGGCACGCGGATAGCGAAGTTGCCCGATCCAAATAGTTGTGGCGACGACGGACAGCCGGCCCCGTCTATCACCTGATACGCAGCCAGCAGCGGGAGAGTGGCATGGTGTTGATCTGCAGAAAAGGAAAGGCGGATGGCAAACTACCGTGAAGAAAACGACTCCATGGGCGTTGTCCGGGTTCCGGAAACGGCCTATTTCGGCGCCCAGACCCAGCGGGCCGTCGAAAATTTTCCCATCAGCGGCCTGAAACTACCCCACGAATTCATCCACGCGCTGGCCATGATCAAACGGGCGGCCGCCAAGACCAATGCCCGGCTGGGGTTGCTGCCCAAAGACGTGGCCGACGCCATCGTACAGGCCGCCGACGACGTCCTGGATGCCCGCCTGAACGACCAGTTTGTGGTGGATGTCTTTCAGACCGGATCAGGGACCTCCACCAACATGAACATGAACGAGGTCCTCTCTTCACGGGCCAATGAAATCCTGACCGGACGCAAAGGGGGCAAGAGCCCCGTCCATCCCAACGATCACGTCAATCTGGGGCAGTCCAGCAACGATGTCATCCCCAGCACCATCCATGTCACCGCCCTGGTACGGCTGCATGGCAAACTGTACCCGGCCCTGGAGGGACTCCAGGGGGTCCTGGAAGAAAAAGCGAAGGTCTTCGGCGAAGTGCGCAAAATCGGGCGAACCCATCTCCAGGATGCCGTGCCCATGACCCTGGGAGACGAATTCAGCGGCTATGCCCGCCAGATCGCGCTGGTGCGCGAACGGTTAGGCGACACGGAAAAGCGACTCGCCGAACTGGCCCTGGGCGGAACCGCTGTGGGCAGCGGCCTCAACACCCACCCGGAATTTGCCGGCCGGGTGATTGCCGAGTTGAACCGTATGACCGGCCTGGCGTTCCGTGAGGCGGCCAATCATTTCCAGGCCCAGGCGTCCCAGGATACGGCGGTGGAACTGAGCGGCGTACTAAAAACCATGGCCGTGGCCCTGATCAAAATGGCCAACGACCTGCGCTGGCTGGCGTCCGGCCCGCGCTGCGGGCTGGGCGAGATCAACCTGCCGTCCCTGCAGCCAGGCTCTTCCATCATGCCCGGCAAGGTCAACCCGGTCATCCCGGAAGCGGTCATCCAGGCCGCGGCCCAGGTCATGGGCAACGACGTCGTCATCGGGTTGGGCGGCCAGGGCGGCTATTTCGAGCTCAATACCATGTTGCCCCTCATCGCCTATAATCTGCTGCAATCCATCGACTTGATGGCCGCCGGCGCGGAGGTGCTGGATCGCAAATGTCTGGCGGGGGTAACGGCCAACCGGGAGCGCTGTGCCGCCAATATCGAACAGAGCCTGGCTCTTGTGACCGGACTCGTGCCCCACCTCGGTTATGACCAGGCCGCCGCTGTGGCCCACGAAGCCTATCAGAGCGGTCGCACCATTCGGGAAGTGGTCAAGGAGAAGGGGCTGTTGGACGGGGAGACACTGGACAAAGCGTTGCGCTGAAGCTCTCTGATGGAAGGCGGCTTCCTAAAAAATATCTCGTGATCTTTTTTCTCCCGCAGTGCGTGCGTCAAGACCACGGGCACGGCGAAGCCCCCAGCCAGTCGGCCACCCGCCCCGCAATATCCGGCTGTTCATATAAAACCCCTATGTCTTGCAGCACCGTGGTGATGTCTGCGGGATGATAACGGCAGCCCTCCAGCGCGACCGCCAGCGTATTCAAAAAAGAGGGCGCACCCGCGGGCTGGTGCAGGTCAATGCGGGTCAGGATGCCCCGCTGGATATGGAGCACGGCCCCACACGCCCCCCATGGAAAAACCATGTTGCGGCGCAGCTGAAATTCGGGCGAGCGCCCCATGGTCCAGTCCCAGGAACGGTATTTTGTCCGGGCCGTTTGGTGAATACGCTCCCAGGCATCGGCATCGAGCACCAGAGGAAACGCTGGGCCGTGTTGTTGGGCAAAGGACGGGATCAGGACCTCACGGACCCTGGCCGTATCCAGCGCCGGCTGGTACCGGTTTAGATTGGTCACCGGGCTGCGAACAGACACCCGCCCCCGTGAAAACGGCACCGCGCTGTCCGCCTCCAGCGCGCGCCGGAGCGCCCCCAGATCGGCGGAAACCAGCAGGGTCCCGTGGGTGAGGCATTTGCCCCGCGTGCGGTATTGCGCCGCCCCGGTGACCTTCAGCCCATTGACCATGATATCGTTACGGGCATTCAAGTAGACCGGCAGCCCCACCCCCTTGAGGCCCTGCACCACAGGCTGCAAGACCTCGGCGGGCGATATGATGGCATCGGGGGCATGGGCCTGGATCAGGCTGAAATTCAAATTCCCCCGGTCATGGTAAACAGCGCCCCCCCCTGACAGGCGCCGCACGACCCGGATGTCCTGCCGCGCCGCCTCCTGCAAGTTGATTTCCGTATGGGGCACCTGGTTGCGCCCGATCACCACCGCCGGGGCGTTTACATAGAAAAGAAGCACGGCCCCGTCGCCTTGGGAATGCCGCACCAGATACTCTTCCAGGGCCAGGTTGACGGCCGGATCGCTGCAGGAGCTGTTGTCGATCAATTGCATCCTAACCCCCTTGCATCCACACCTTTCCCATCGCCAGGGACGCCCCCCTCCCTTGCCGGGGCATCGAGTCCCAAGACCGGATCAATTCTCCCCGAGGCTTCGGCTGGAATATATCGTTGACAGGCCTGCGGGCCGCCGATAAACTAAACTACTTGAAATAATTCAGTGATACAGAGTTAGCCATGTCGCAATCCGATGCACTGGAGCCCAAAAAATTTGCCGGTATTCCCCTCAAGCCCTATCGCCATGGGTTTGGCCTCAACCGTCTAAAGCTGGGCGTCGACAATTTACGGTATGATCTTCATCTCAGCCCCGGCTTTATCAAGGCCACCCGGCGGATGGCGCTGCAGTTGATCGGCCGGATCTCCGGGGTGTCCGATCTGCCCGATTATGAGAACGGATTCAACTGGTATCGCGGGGAAAAGGAGTTCAAGGGCCTATGCCGCGATATCATGAGCGATGCGGTCAAGCAAGCCAAGCTGGACAACGAATATCAAATCCTCTTTCTCGTCAAAACCGCCATTGCCGTATCGATGAAAGAGGCCGTCAATGACCGCTACAAGGCCTGCCTGCAGCATATCAACAATCTGATCTGGCGCCAGGAGATGGCCTACAACCACGACCAAGTCAAGCATCTGCAGGAAGCGCTGCAAATTTTGACCCGCAACCGTGATACCACCGTCCGCAGTGCCAACGCGGGGTTATTCCGCTACATCACCGAGGTGCTCCAGGAAGGTCTGAACGACCTCTATACATTGCATTTTGGTCCGGAGTCCCTCCTGCCCGAGGATTTCTTCGCCAATCCCCTCCTGCACACCGAAAATCCGACCCATGACAGTTTCCTGATGGCGGAATATGTTTTGCTCGGCAGCCGGCGCGAAGATGTCAACCAGTACGATGCCTTTCTGGAGGCCCTCAACGACTTTCTGGCCCGCCGCGATGGCCGACCCGAAGAAGGCCTTCCCGCGGTCCCCGCCGCCGGACCGGCGACGGCCGGCAGCGAAACGGCTTCCCAGAACAATCCCCAGGCGTCCCAGCGCCGGGATTATACCGACTGGCTCAAGCAAGAAGCCAATATGGATGCCCTGTTCAACTACTACCGCAGCGAGCAGATGCTTCGCCGCGATAAACGCCGATCGGGGGACAAACAGCGGATTCGCAAACTCAAACAGGTGACCCGCCAGCAAAAACGATTGCTGACAGCCCTGGTCAAAGACTTTAACGCCCGGGAGTTGACTTACATCGTGGTGGCCTCCGAGGAAATGAAGGCCTTCTGCGATAACTACTGCCCCCCCCTGACGCCCCATGAACTCCTTCAGTACATCGTGGATCGCAAGTCACGCAAGCCGATCCGCGCCAAACTGAAACGCATCAAGAAGAATTACGGCGAGGATTATTCGCTCCAGCCCATTCGCGAATGCCTGTCCCGGATACGCTGGCTGCCCCGCCCGCAGAAAATGGAAATCCTGCTGGATTTCGTGAAAACCTTCGCCCGCTATCATCGCGATTTATGCAACTACAACCTGGTCAGCAATGCCATCTCCTATATCAATTTCGTCAATGACGATGCCTTTCTGAAATTGTCCCGCGCCAACCATTCGCTCTATGAATTCCTGCTCCCCAACGAACAAAAGCCCGACGAAATGCCGATCATCAGCCATACCGTCCTGAAGGCCGATGTCCGGGGATCGACGGGTATCGTCCATGAAATGAAATCCCAGGGCATGAATCCGGCCACCAATTTCAGCCTGAATTTCTTCGATCCCATCACCAACATTCTGTCGCGTTTCGGCGCTTATAAAGTCTTTATCGAGGGGGATGCGATCATCCTCTCTCTCTTCGAACATGAAAACCAGCCGCAAAACTGGTACAGCATAGCCCGCGCCTGCGGTCTGGCCATGAACATCCTGCTGATCGTTCAGCGCTATAACCGCAAAAATGTCGCTTCGCGTCTGCCGCTGCTGGAAATCGGCATCGGCATCAGCTATGCCGGCAGCCCGCCGACGTTTTTCTTCGATGAAGACAACCGCATCATGATATCGCCCGCCATCAATCAGGCCGATCGGCTGTCGGGGTGCTTTAAACCGCTGCGGGAGCAGGCCGCCTTCAAACAGTCGCCCTTCAACGTGTTCGTCTACGAAATCGCGGAGACCGACCGCAAAGCCGCCGCCGGACAATATATCCGTTACAACGTCAACGGTATCGAACTCAGTGATGACGGTTTTGCGAAATTGCAAAAAGAAATCCAGCTCGAGCAGCTCGATTTGAAAGCACCGGGGGCGGAGGGTGAGCCCCACCAGCTTTTCGTCGGTAAATACCCTACGGTTTCCGGTACGTCCCATCAATTGGTCATCCGGCAGGCGCCGCTGCCGATTATGGCGTTGAGCAATCACAAAGTAACCGGTTCCACCGGACGCTTTTACTACGAAGTCTGCACCCATCCGGCCCTTCTGCGCTACATCAGGGAACTGCGGCCGGCCTAGTGGTCCCGTTTGTAAAACGGCGACGTCATGAGGGTGTCACGGCGGGTTGAAAAAACGCGCAGGCTATAAGGTATCCCGTGCTTTCACAACACCATCAGACAGGATGAAATGGCGGCCGAATGCCCATTTCGGCGCGTCGCATATCCCGCCCTCAGCCCAGCATTCTTTTGACTTTTCCCTCGGGATTCATTATCATGGGCCTATCTTAAACAATAACAATTCCTGCAACGCCCGTTCGTTTTGCCGGGAGTAGATTATGGGTGTTTGGATCGCGTCGGGATTTTGCCCCCACTGCCGGGAAGAGGTGATGGCGGCCTGTGCGGCAAGCACGGATCTGCTGCACCTGGCCCTTACCCTGGTGACCGGGGGCCTGTGGGGGGGCGTCTGGATGTATTGCCGGTTTCACGCCCGGGTCTGTTTGTGCTGTCAGTGCGGCCGCCGCCTCTCCCGTGCGCAGCTGAAAGGGGCGCCACAGCCGGTGGATGCGCTTTGGCCGGAAGCCTTCAAACCGAACGGTTCAGAGTTCAACAGCCTTTTGGTGGCCCGCAACCTGGTGTATTACCTTCCGACGAACGCCCGTTTCCGCCGGGTTTAAACACCGGCTCAGGGTGGCAGATTTTTCGAAGCGCCCAGGGAGATTTGGACATGCCGCGCAACACCCTCCACCTACTCGTCCGAATGGTTCTTGTTATGGTGCTGATCGGTGCCTTAGGTCACGGTCAGGTCTTGGCCGAAGAACCCTTTATCGCACCGCACACCCCGCCCCCCAATCCCATGAACGTTGCCGCCGATGTGCTGATCCTGCGCCCGGTAGGGCTCATCATGATTCCCGTTACGGGATTGGTCTATGGCCTGGGCTACCCGTTTGCCAAAGCGGCCGGCAATGAACGGGAAGTCTACCAGAGCCTCCTCGGAGACACCATCGACTATACCTTTCATCGGCCGCTGGGCCGCGGCGAACCTTTCGAATAGCGTCTCGCTTCAAGCAAAGAGCATTCTGCTCGACAGGCCCCCCTGTCATGCGCACTTGGCCGTGCGTCCGCATCACGATCCCCCTTGATCGATGCGCCCCGACGCGTTAAGCTGGCCTCCGTCGTCCAATACGGTCAAAACCAATTGCCATCAAAACGAAGGAATGCTCATGCGCCGAACCCTCCTCCCTACGGCTGCCGGTCTTTTTATCCTCTTATTGCTCCTATCCGCCTGCAGGCCCCCCGGCTCGCAAACCCAGACCCTGGTCGGCTACAATGTCGTCAACCTGCACCGCGTCGCGGTCATGCCGTTTCTGGCCGGCAATTCGAACCTGGACGCCGACGAACAGGTCAAACCGGCCATAGACTGTACCTTGAGAGAATTCTGCCAAACGGTCAACGAGGATTTGGGGGCCGGAGCCGAAACCGTTTTGACCCGGGAAATGCAGCGGGCCATGGAGCTCAAGCTCTACGACAAGGTCGTTCCCCTGACCGACGCGGCCGCGATATACGACCGTCTGCCCCAGAACCGTCTGGTGGACACGCCCCGTCAATTGGCCCAGCGTTTCGGCCGGGCGGCCGGTGCCGATCACGTCCTGCTGGGATCGGTCTGGCGCTATCGGAACCGCACCCCGGATATGGGGGCTTCAGTGGCCTTTACCGTCTATCTGCTGCAAGTCGACAACGGACGGCGGGTATGGCGCGGACGCTTCGACAAAACCCAGCACGCCCTGACGGACGATCTGCAGGACGCCGGCCTCTTTTTCAAGGGGGGCGCACGCTGGCTTTCGGCCGAAGAATTGGCCCGCCTCGGCGTGGCGCAGGTGATGCAAGTCTTCCCGAAAACGGCGGAATAGGCCATGCGTATAACGCTGATTGGCATGTCGGGTTCCGGCAAATCGTTCTGGTCTTCAGTCCTCTCCCGCCACGGATTTCAATATTTTGGCTGCGACAGGGAAATCGGTCGCCGCCTGGTGGACGAAGGCCGGCTGAGCGCGGGCTCTCTGGATCTTATCGGGCGCTGGATGGGGTTCCCGTTTGAAGCCGCGTATACCCAGCGGGAAGCGCTCTACCTGGACCACGAAAAGGCCGTCATGGATCGGTTCCTGACCGAATTGGAAAGCCAGCCGCCGGACCATGCGTCACCGCCGGTGGTGATCGATACGACGGGTAGTGTGATCTACACCGGCAAGACCATTCGAAAGCGGTTGCGGCAACAAACGGTGGTCGTCTATCTTTCTACATCCACCGCCTATCGCCAGGCCTTGCACCGGGCCTATGTGGAGAATCCGCGCCCGGTGCTATGGCAACAGCATTTCAAGAAAAAAAATGGCGAGGACGACCAGGCCGCCCTCAAACGCTGCTATGCCGACCTTCTAGCGGACCGTGAGATCCGCTACGGTGACTACGCCCATCTGGAAATTTGCTGGGATCCCGTCACAGAATCCTCGCCGGAAGTCGACACCATCCTGGCACCGGTCAATGCTTTCCTCGCCCAGGAACGCTCATCCCATGCGCATTGACGCCACCCCACTTATCATGGCCGGGTTGACCGGCGGCATCGCCTCCGGCAAATCCACCGTGGCCGCCATGCTGGCTGCGGCCGGCGCCCGGATCGTGGATGCCGACCAGATTGCCCGCCGGGTGGTCCGGAAGGGCCGGCCCGCCTATCACGACATCGTCCGCCGTTTCGGACCGGCCATTTTGAATCCCGAGGGACAGATCGACCGGGACGCTCTGGGGACCATCGTATTCAACGACAAGGACGCCAAGCAGGCCTTAAACGACATCGTTCACCCCCGGGTTCACGAAGTGATGCAGCAGCATATCGATACGTTGGCCCGCGAACACCCGGAAGACCCGGTCATTCTCGACGTTCCGCTGCTGATCGAATCCGGCTGGCATGCATTTCTGCCGATGGTCATTCTGGTCTACGTGCCCGAACCGGTCCAGAAAATGCGCCTCATGGCACGCGACGGCTTGGGGGCGTCCGATGCCATGGCCCGCATCCGCGCCCAGATGCCCATCGACGCCAAACGCGCCTATGCTGACTATATTATCGACAACACCGGTACAAGGGAAGCCACCCAGCGGCAGGTGCTGGCGGTTTATGAACAAATCCGTACCGGGGGCGGCCCGGCGCAACCGTGATGGCCGCGTCCGGTCTTTTCACCTCCGGCATCGTGCTGGGACTGAGCGCCGGCCTATCGCCCGGTCCTTTGATGACCCTCGTCATCACCGAGACCCTCAAACGCGGCATTCCCGCCGGGGCCCGGATTGCCGCCGCCCCCCTGATCACGGACCCGCCCATCATCGCCGGCAGTCTTTTTCTGCTGGCCGCCATGGCCCACGCCATGCAGCTGGTGGGCGGCATCGCCATGCTGGGCGGGTTGTACATCGTCTGGCTGGGGGTTGAGAATATCCGCTTCAACGGGGCTTTTGCCGAGAGCGCCCCGTCGGGCGCCTCACAGCTGCGCAAGGGTATCGTCGCCAACCTGCTCAATCCCAATCCCTATGTGTTCTGGCTGACGGTGGGCGGCCCGCTGATCCTCAAGACAGCCCAAACCGGCTGGCCGGCGGCCACCCTCTTTCTCGTCCTGTTCTACGGATCCCTGGTGGGATCCAAACTGCTGGTGGCGGTTATCGTCGGCCATTCCCGTCAATTTCTGCTAAGCAAAACCTATATCTGGATCATCCGATCCCTGGGCGTATTGCTCATCGTCTTTGCAGGGGTTTTCTTCAGGGAGGGATTGCGGCATTTGGGGTGGTTGTAGAGCGGGCAACCAGTCCGTTCCGGCCGCCCGGTCCAACGAGGTTCACGGCCGTCGTCCAAGTCTCGCACCCCCCTCACATAGGGTGGATATGCCAAGCCCTTTAAAAAAGTGGCTGCCTTTCTTGCAGCTCTTTGATCTCAGCCTTTTCAAACGAAGTCAGTTCGCGTTGTTCCACCAGTTCAGCGGAATTGGGACTCGATCCGCGCTCCAGGAAATCATCGACCTGGTTTTTGTCGAGGTAGTAGAGGCGGATCCCGTTTAGGGTGGCCTTGTTGTATTCATAGATGAAATCCGGGAAGCCGTGGGTTTCGATAAAGGCGTTGAGGGAATCCCGGAGCCGGCAGTTGATCATCAGCCGCTCGTAGCCGAAATTGTGTGTCTCGGGATCCACGGCAAGGTAAAGGGAACCGGAACGCAGTTTGGTTTCCTGATAATCGAGCCAGGCGCACCCGGAAATCAGAATAAGTGCCGCAACAGCCAGGGTTCGCAATAGGACACGTTTCACGCTGGGCCTCCATGGCGGGTGGGTGTTGACCTTAGCAGCCGTCGGGCGGGAGCATGGGCCAGGGGCAATCCAATGGGTTGGATGGCCCTTCATAGCACGAATCGAGGCGCTAATGATAGCGTACCTCACCGGCATAGGTCATCCATGGCCTCCTTTTCCATAAATTCCTCCAACAGGTAGCGCGCCACCAGATAGGCGTTTTTCTGATAGCTGAAGCGGGGCGCCAGGACCGGACGTTGGTCTTTCGCAAACTGGCGCAGGGCGGCTGTCGGGACGATGGTCACATCGGTTTGGGGGTAGAGCTGCAGCAGCCCCTCCAGCTTGAAAGTGGTGCCGCCGGAGGCGAAATGGCCTCTTTTCTTGCGCTGGATGATGGCGATGCGATCGGGCTGCATCTCCTCAAAGAGGGCTTGCCCGGATTGATAGAAGCGGCGGATCGCTCCGGGGTCGTCTTCGTTCTTGAGGGTGATCTGGGTGCGCTTGCCGGTAACGTCCAGGATCTCCTCGTCCTGGAGACGCAGAAAAACAAAAATCGCCCGGCGGCCGGAGATTTCAATGCCACAGCTGGCCGGACCCGTTGGTTCCATGGATGGGCTTCCCCTCTTTTATAAACGCGGTGCGGACCGCGCAGGTTTACGGCCGATTGCGGCTCTGGCCGGTAGCCATGGCGCCGGCGATCAGATGGGCACAGCGCAGGGGTTCCGGAATCTGGCTGTGGCGGGGCCATTGATCGATCGTTGCAATGGCTTGGGATAGGGTCATCCCGGCCCGCTGAACGAACACATCGCCGGCCGGCTCCATGACGCCGGCCGCCTCGATCAGATCCCATTTCTCCCGGCCCCCCGGCAGGTGCTGCACCAGGGCGCGGCGGATGGCCTCCCGGTCCGGTGGCCGGCGCGCCACCACCAGAACGGGTAGATCCAAATGCCGGTGGAGACCGATGATGTCGACGACATTGAACCCGCCCATGGTGATGCCCTGGAGCATGATCAGGCGGGCGTGCCGGTAGAACTTGGAGTGGGAAACCAGATGCACCAGTTGGCGAGTGGCATCGTTGCCGTCCTTTTCGATCTCACCCACCAGGACGCCGTCCAACCGGTGGTGGGCGAACACCGCCCCCACGATCTTGACCGGACCGCGATGACCACGGGGAAACGGGGCATCATCAAACCCGATGACATTGGAGAAACGCTTGGTTCGCATGGGATGGTGTAAGCAATCGTCGCGGAAGAATTCAATCGGGTTCGCGGTAATCCACCGCGTCCATCTGCTCGCTCTGCACGGCGCCAGCCTTAAAATCCGCCACCGCCTCGCGCACCTGTTCGATGCGGGGGCCGATGTAAGCCTCGCGCTTGGCATCGATCACGCCAATGGGCTTCAATTCCGTCAGCCACTGGGCAATCTCCTTATCGGTTTGGGGATCGTCCCGGCGAATCGGGTCATAGGCCACGCGCGCCTTCCATATGCCGGGAAAGACTTTGGCCAGGATGAAATACTGGCGCCCGGCTTCGAGGTCGGCGTGTACATAGGACCAGTTTTCGGCACGCGCCAGGAAAACATGCTCCCCCGGCGGTAAGAGCACCTGGATATAGCTTCCCGGCTCGAGGATGCCGACGAATTGATCGCTGTCCCACACGCCGAACTGGATCGCTCCGCCGAAGTAGGACGGCCGGAGAAAGGTTACCAGGGCACCGGATGACGTCGGCGGCTCCAGGCGGGCCACCGGCTGCATCATCGAACTGGCGCAGCCCCCTAAAAGGAAAAGGCTCACCCAAAGCAAACTTCCGGCCACGACCTTCAAACGGTTTCGATGTCCCATGGCAACTCTCCTCTTAGGCCCGCATCCGCGATGCGACGACTGTTGGCGATAAAGGGGCTTGCGTCCGCGTGCCCCGCTTCGGTCCGCCATGTTAAAGGCTACCTGCCACCGGCATAGCATGCACATCTCAAGGCTTCAACCGCCTATTGGCCGGCGCGGAGGGAAGGCGTTCGGCGATCTCGTGAACCGACGGTCGGACCCCATCGGCCGGTCAAATATTGACGCGTCCCCCGGAATCGCCTATGCTTGATTTTATTCGGCTTACCTTGCGTCAACCCTTTTGGGAGATCCAACCATGGCCCGCATTGTCCAACTGCTGGATGGCATCGCCACCGCCCAGTTTGAAATCGAAAAGCCCGAATTTCATATCGGGCGCTCGCCGCAAAGCGATGTCTATATCGACGATGCCTCGGTCAGCACCCGCCATTGCCTGATCGAAACCGTCGCGCCGGAGGGCGGGAAGGGTCCCACGGAATACTACCTCCGCGACCTGGGCAGCACGAACGGCACCTATGTCAACATCGATCGGATTGAGCGCCAGCAGCTGACCCACGAAGACGTGATCCGCGTGGGGCTGAAAACTTTCAAGTTCATTGATGAAAACAGCGCCGAATACGTCAAAACCGCTAAAATCAAAAAAAGCTGGATCCCGGGAGTCTATTACACCAAATAGAGACCCGGGAACGTCGTGGGCGCCCCCGAGGGGCATTGAGGCGTCATCCCGGCAGCGCCGGCCTTTCCCCTTTTAAAATGACAAAGCGGGCCGCCTTTATGGGAAGGCTACCCGCTTTTATCTGTCGTCACAAGCTTAGCGCCCCACCATCACCGCCAATAAGACCGTGGGGGGATCCCCCATCAACACAGTGCGGCACGCATCGGTTAGGGCGTGGCCTCAGCCTTCGGCGGCTTGCTTATAGACATGCACATCGCGCTGGGGATACGGGATGCTGATCCCTTCGGCATCAAACCGTTTTTTGACCGCTTCGGTGGTATTGAAAAGAACCGCCCAATAGTCCCCTGTTTTGACCCATGGACGGGCCACAAAATTGACGCTGCTGTCGGCCAACTCGGACAGCGCCACTTGGGGCGCCGGGTCTTTCAAAATGCGATCGTCCGCCGCCAGGATTTCACCGATCACCTGTTTGGCCTTGTCGATATCGTCCTCGTAGCCGATGCCGAACACCATATCGACCCGACGCGTGCCGGTGGCCGACCAGTTGACGATGTTGCCCCCGGTCAGACTTGAATTAGGAATAATGATTTTCTTATTGTCCGGGGTGCGCAGGTGAGTCGTGAAAATATGGAGGCTCTCCACCGTCCCGGCCACACCGGCGCCTTCGATAAAATCCCCCACCTTAAAGGGGCGAAACATGATCATAAGGAACCCGGAGGCAAAATTCGCCAGGGATCCCTGGAGGGCCAGGCCGACGGCCAGGCCGGCGGCGCCGATGATCGCGATGAACGACGTGGTTTGGATGCCGAGCTGACTCAAGGCCGCCAGGACCACAAAGGTCAGGAGCGCATAGTAAATGAGGCTGCCGACAAACACGCGCAGGGTTTCATCGAGCTCCCGCTTTTCCATCACCCGCTGGGTCAGCTTGTCGAAAATCTTGGCCACCCAACGACCGACAATAAAGATGATGATGGCAAACACGACCTTGAGGCCATAGGCCATCAGCAACGCATAACCCTTCTGGATCAGATCTTCCATTGACATACCTCCTTGTAGGGATCGAACATTGCTGTAAAGGACGTTCTAAAACAAGCGGCCGGGATACGGCCTCTGGCGAGACATCGCAACGGGTGCGTATAGGGAACTTGATTAGGCCCTTAAATTAAGCGCTTATTTACTTTCGGTCAAGCTTCTTCGACCGCCATATAAAAATTTCATATCCAGAAGAAAAGACGCTTCAGGGCGTCCCGATCGATAACGACGCCCGGCCGCAGGCCGATCCACACCCTGCGGCCTTCCGCTACCAGGCGGCGTATTTCGGTCGATAAAACCCGCATACGCAGATAGGTGGATGCGTCGAAGCAGGTATGACGTTCGTGCGGGGTGCGAGAATGCGTTTCGGGAGGCGGCAGAGCATCCGGATGACAGGGGGGTGTTGTCACCGCCACGCGGCCCCCGCGAACAGCCACAGCCGCGAGATCGCCGCCCGGCGCCATCTCCCAGGCCAGGGTGGCCTCACACAGCAGGGTGAACCAGCGTCCGCGGCGGGCCAGAAGGGCACCGTGACGCGTAACACCTTCCAGAAGCTTCACCACATCCATCGGTTGCCAATCAGTTTGCACAGCATCTTCGGGCTCGGATTCGGTTTTTGCTTCCCTCTCTGCTTCACGGACGCGGCGCCACCATACCGCGCCGTAGAGAAGAAGCCGGCGGGCCAGGGCGGTGGCTTTCTGCGGCAGATCGTTTTGCCGGCGGAACAAGGCCAGCCCCTCGTAGAAGACATCCGCCGCCGGCATGGCATCGGCCGGCCGGTCAAATGCTGCCGCGATTGCTGCCTCGTCGACCGCAGGCCCCGTGGCGGGGCACAGCAGAAACCGTATGATTGCGCTGAGCGGCTGCAGCGCCTTGCGCGATGGGAAAGGACCCATAGGCCGTTCACCGCCGGCAGTATCCCCCAGGGTCAGTAAATCCCTCGTACTGAACACTGGAACTTGCCCGCCGGTTTGCAGATGGATGTTGTACTCCGGCCTCATCCGGTGGATATCCTCCACCTCCATAAGGGCCGCTTCCAAGGCAGTGGCGGTCACGGCATAGTCCAGATCCACCGCCTGGGTCAGCATCTCCAGAATGTGCTCGGAGTGACGCCGCTGCTGGAAATAGCTCCCGAGGCGATGTTTGAGGGATTTGGCCTTGCCCACATAGAGCAAATCCCCGTTGGAGCGCCGAAAGCGGTACACACCCGGCCGGTCGGGCGCCCGGCGGGGCAGATGAGGCGGCATGGGATAGACCCGTGGCTGCCGGCCGGGTTTGGGGGTCGATCGCATCCACTGCTTCAAGCCGGATAGATCGTCGATACCCATGTCTGCCAGAAGACCAACCAGTCTATCCCAGATCAGAGCCGTTGCGACGACATGGGGCGCACACCGCTTTACGCTCGGCAGGCGCAGGCCGAAATAGCCGGCAAGCGCCCGCAGTCCGCAGCGCGGCAACCCTGGCAGCAGCTTACGGGCCAGTTCATGGGTGCAGAGCGTCTCGAACGGGAAAGGCCTCTTTGGAGCGCTTGCGGCATGCCAGTATTCCAGAAAGGCCTTTTCGAAGCGCGCGTAATGGATCACGGCGATACAAGTCCCGCCGGATCGATGCGCGACCTCCCAGGCCGTCTGCGCCATACGCCGCCAGACCCTGCGGGCGCTGCGGGCCCGGGCCATGTCTTCTGCTTGAAGACCGGTCAGCCTAGCAATGGCAGGGGAAAGGTCCTCCTCCGAAGAGGACCGAATCAGATAGGTTTCAGGCACAACCGGCTGACCGGCCGATGGCCGGGTGACAGCCCACCCCACTTCCAGCAAGCGTCCGGCCTTGGGCGTAGCACCGGTGGTCTGGCAATCAAGGGCAAGAACGTCCAGATCGGCCAGGAGGATGGCCGGCGAATTCATTGGGCGGCCCTGGTCGTGTATAGCAGCCATCTCAAAATTAGGATTTTGATTTCAGATCAAGGCGGCGGTGGGTTTCATCCACAGGAATACGTCTGTATTTCGAAGACATGAAACGAGCCTCCAAACGCTGATATGGGGTCAATAGACTTTTTTGGGTTGGCTTCTAAACGCTACCCTGCCTCACCAGGTGGGCGAAATGCTCGAAGGAGCGGTCGTAGGTGCGTTCGGCATCGTCCGGGAAGACACAGGCCGGAAGCTGGCGCATGCCGGCATGATACCGCAGGCATTCACAGCAATTGCCTTTGCGTGGACAGGGTTCGTAACTGCAGTTGCAGCGGGTCAGGTTCTTCTCCTTGATACAATCCATCCATGACTCCTTGGAAATTGGGTTGGGGTGAACGGATTAGTAAACATTGCATATCCTATTTGAGATCCTTTTACCCCATCTACTAACATAGTATGGTCTGCATTCCCACCGCCCGCCCTAACACGATCTGCTATGCCAGTATCAACAAAAGATTTCGTTGCACATGAACGACCAATGGTTGCCGGTTTACGTTACAAAGATGTGAATGAACTTCGCGCAGAGCTTGAGCAAATTAAAGGGGCCTAAACTTTTCTTCAGCAGATCCCATCCCCATCGGGGAGCCTAACGGGGGCAGATCCCAACCTCTATTAGCCGCACAATCCTCTGAAGCGCCCAAAAATACTGCTCCAAAAACCTGACAATAAGCACCGTAGGGCCCTTGACGAGAGAACGCGGCCTTGCTATGTTGATTTTAATATATAATTTGTCCATTTTAATTGACATTAGATGTCACCGGAAACTGAATTTCTCCCGTCCATGAAAAAATACGATTTTTCCGTCATCCGAACACTCCGCTTGAAGCGGGGGCTAACAGGCGAGCAGCTGGCCAAGAAGGCCGGAGTGACACGGGCCACGGTTTCCAAAATCGAAGCCGGCAAGGGGAATCCGACCATAGAAACCTTCGAAGCCCTGGGCAATGTGTTTCGGCTCTCGGCCAGCGAACTGCTCCGACTTGCGGAAATCGCCCAATGCGAAGAGGGGACGACCCGAACGTTCGGCGCCAAAGGCATTGAGGCCACCCATATCCTGTTCCCCAATTTCGAAGTCTTTCACGTAAAGGCGCGCACCGGGGCGCGGAAGCTTTCCGAGCCGCAGCACCACGATAATACCGCCGAAGTTTGCCTGGTACTAGCGGGCCGCATCAAAATGACCCTGGCCGGCCAGATCCACGAGATGGGGCCGGGGCGGGCCCTTCGTTTCAAGGCGATGCAGGAGCACCGTTTCGACGTTATCGAGGACGCCGAGTTCCTCTTGATTCACCACAACTGGGCGTAAAGCAGAACCCTTCGCCACCCAACGGGACCAGGAAGGTCTCAGGCCATGGGGGCCTGATCTTGCTGGTCGCTTCTATTCTGGAGGGTAGAAAAATAGAGACCGATCTGAAAAACGCTTTGGCATCTCTGGAAAATGAGCTGCCTTATGTCATGCAAGCTTTCGGAAGCTTACAGGCCACCGGGGTGGCCATTCTCATCGGTGGCGGGCCTACGGCCGCCTATTGCGCACTTCACCTGATGGATGAACTCAACCAGCAAGACAAAAAGGGAGGCAACCATGCGGTGTGACGATTGCAACGCTATAATCGAACCCGACGAGCTGAGGGAACACCTGGGACGCAACCTCTGCGAGGACTGTTACATGGTGGCCCTTTCGCCGATGAAAACCTGCGACCCCTGGGCCGTGCATAGCGCAAAAAACTATGAAAAACACGCCGGCGAGGAGCGGCCCATGCCGCCGCTCCAAAAGAAGCTCTTGCAGATACTCAAGGACGAAGGCCCCATGGAGCCAACCGCATTGCAGCGGAAACTGGACGGCCATCATCCCATGGAGGATCTGGAGCGGGCCTTTGCGGCCTTGCGCCACATGGAAAAAGTCCGCGCTGAGAAACGAGGACAGCGCATTTTTTGGCGGTTATGGTAACGGGGAGAAAAAACAATGCAACGTGCAGCCGTTTTCGATGAAATCTACGCCAACTACCTGGCCGAAGTGGCCACCCTCGACCTGGGAGGCATCGCTGCGCGATTAGGGCTTGAGCGGAACGGCAAGGCCGTAGTGGTCCCCTTATACGGAAGCCCTTTCCGGGTTTCCGGCGAAGGGGTCGCCGATGAACAGGGCTACCGGCCAAGCCACGCGGTGAGCGTGATTCTCTGCAAATATCTTTTGCTTTGCCCGACGGAACAGCCGCCCTCCGGCACCGAATGGGTGCGCTACAGCACCTTCAAGGACGCGCTGCCCTTTGCGGCCGGTTTCCGCAACACGGCCGAGCAGCCCATCGGCAAAACCTTTGCCGGTCGCCGGGAAGACCTTCGCGAGGCCGCCTTAGCGCTGGGCGGCACCCCGATGAAGGCGCCCTTCGCCTGCGATCTGGCGTTGCGTCTGCCGGCGCTGCCAACCGTGCCCCTGCTCATGATGTTCGATGACCAGGATGAGGAGTTCCCGGCCCAATGCACCTTGTTGTTCGAAGATCGGGCTTCCGCTTATCTGGACATGGAATGCCTGGCCATGCTTGGCATGGTGCTGGCGTCTTGGCTAAAGGGCAAGCCCACCCCCAGCGAAGACTATCTGCCGAACGACTTTGAATGAGCTGACGCGGCGAGTTAGTGCCTATCCAGAAATAGGCCAATTAGGTCGAGATCAAGGCGTGCGAAAAATTTAACCACAGGCATATGGTTGATATTCCGAGGATTAAATTTTGCGCACAACGCCGAGACTTGTCCGCCTCTGGCGGATCGGGCAAATTGGACATTTGTGGATAGGCACGCGTAAACATTCTCAGCATAGCCCAAGGCAAGTGGCGTTGCGGATGTCCGAAATTCAGGATAGTCCAGGGCTATTCGCCCGGCGCGATGAGACGCGTGGCCGAGTTGCCCGGGAGCACCCGTCATGAAACCATATTTCCCTTCCAGAGTTCGGTCGGCTTTTCCGATCGCGGAGGCCGAACGGCTCTCCCCTCAACGGGGTGTTCCCACAAGAAAAGCAGATGATGCAAAAGGATAGGATATGAGGATCTCTATTTTTATAGATGGTGCCAATTACTTTTTCATGCAAAGAGATGGACTGCATTGGTGGATCGATGCAGAGAAGCTGATGGCTTATTGTGCAACCCTGGGGGAGGTCGTGGATGCCACCTATTATGTGGGCGTGGGGGTGCCGTCCGAAGCGCGGCAGCACGCTTTCCTGAACCGACTTGTCGATCTGGGATATGCCTTGGAAACAAAGGATATCAAAGAAATTTTTGATGATGTATCGGGGGAGATAAAAAAGAAAGCCAATTTGGATATCGAAATCGTATTGGATATGTTTAACACCATTGACAATTACGATATGGCCATATTGGTCAGCGGGGACGGAGATTTTGAAAGACCCTTAAAGTTGCTGCGCGCCCGGGGAAAGAAATTCAAGGTTTTATCAACAAAAGGTTTCGTTGCACACGAACTGAAAATGGTTGCAGGTTTGCATTACAAAGATGTGAATGACCTTCGCGCCGAACTTGAACATATTCGGGGGACATGACCCTTCATCAAACAATCCTTGTAATCCCCTAAATCCCCCGTGCATAAACCGACGGCCACCATCCGGGACCTGACTTTTCGCAATTTCAGGCCCTTAGTCTTATCATCCCCGGTCAGGACGCTTTTCTTTTTGACATGAAAGGCTTTTTCACATAGAAATAAAAGAGTTGACATAACCATCATTGCTCTCCCTTGACGGAGAACGCCAAACCTGCCGTGAGGCAGGGACGGAAAGCCACGGGTCTTACGCGAGACAGCCGGGCCGCCGATGATCGCAGACGGCCGAATCGCATCAGACAACTTGACGATTCGGCTTTTTTTATGCCCGGTGCAACAAGTGCAGGAGAAAGGCACCCGTCGGCCGGAATACCACTATGAAACTGAAACGAATTCTATTGTCACCCGGCTTCATCATCAGCGTGGCCGCCGCACTGCTGATTGTCAGCCTTTTCGGGGAATGGCGCCTCCTTCAAGGGCCCGAGAACGCCCTCTACGACCAGCTCCTGAGATGGCGTAAGGGCCAGGCCCCGGGCCCGGTGGTGGTCATCGCTGTCGATGATGCCAGCCTGCGGGAGCTTGAAATGGGGCCCTGGGCACGCTCCCAACTGGCCGAGGGCCTGAGACGGCTGGATGAATACGGCGCCGCGGCGGTCGCCTTGACAACCCTGTTTCCAACGCCGTCGGTAAATCCGGCCCGGACGGAACTCGAAGCGTTGCACACGCAGCTCCAATCCGCCGGCAGCGCCCGCCAGAAAAACGCCAACCGCCGGGCCTTGCGCGCCCTGCGGAACGTTGAACAGCAGCTGGACGGAGACCGGCAATTGATCGCCGCCGTGCACAACGGGCACAATATGGTCCTGCCCTTTCGCCTCACGGACACGGCCCCTGCCGATAAAGACGACCCCGCCTCCTTGAGCGGTCTGTTGCGCATCAACTCCCTGGGCATGCCGGAACAGGCCGGGGAACCCGCCGCAGCGTGGGCCGCTTATGGGCAGTCTGTTCTGGAACGGATCGTGCCCGGGCTTCCCGTCCCGTCGCACGTTATGGAAACCTACCGGGACCTGGCCGGCAAGGCCGCCGCGCTGGGGGCCGTCAACCTCACGGCCGATCCGGACGGCGTCGTCCGGGAGATACGCCTGCTATGGCCTTATCGGGGACGCTATCTGCCCAGCCTGCCGCTGCAGACATCCTTGAAGGCCCTGGGCTATCCTCTGCGCGAAGCCGCCTTGCGGCCCAAGGACTGTCCCCCCTATGGCCTTTGTATCGGTCCGCACCACATCCGCACGGATGCCGACTATCGCCTGAGGATCGCCTACCACCCCCCGCCGGTGCATTTAAACCAGATTCCCCTGGCCGATCTCGTCGCCGGTAGGGTAGACCCGGCCATTCTACAAGACCAGGCGGTGATTCTCGGCGTAACGGCCACGGGCGTTGCCCCCCGCTACCGCACGCCTATGGGCGTCGATGCCACCGCCCCGGAGATCATGGCGGCGGCCGTCGACACCATCCTGCGCAACGACTATATCAATCGACCGCCCTGGGCGCCGCTGGCCGAGGGCGCCGTCCTGCTGTATTTCACTCTCTTTCTGCTCCTGGTCATACCGCGGGTTAGACTGAACGTCGGCGCCTTGATTCTCGTAGTCTTCCTGACTACCTGCTGGGGGGCCGCTGTCGCAGCCTTTCTGCAGGCCGGCTACTGGTTCCGCCTTTTCCCCAGCCTCCTGCTGTGCGTGCTGGGCTTCGGTCTGATCGCCTTTCGCCAGATCGCCCGGCGCCTGCGCGCTGAAAATGCGGAATTGCATTGCTCCCTGGGACTCTCCTTCCAGGCCCAGGGCATGCTGGACATGGCCCTGGAAAAATTCATGCAATGCCCGGTGGAGGACAAGACGGTGCGGCGCATGCTCTATAACCTCGGCCTGGATTTCGAACGCAAACGCATGCCGGACAAAGCCCTGACCATCTATGAGCATGTCCTGGGCGGCGGCGGATACCGGGATGCCAAACGACGGATCCGCAAACTTAAGACCCTCCCGCCGCCGGCCACCCTGGTGTCAGGTCCGGAAGGCCCTGTCACCGTCGCGACGCTGAAGCTGACCGATACGGAAACCCGCCCCACCTTCGGCCGCTATGAAATCGTGGCGGAAATCGGCCAGGGTGCGATGGGCACCGTCTATCTCGGCCGGGACCCCAAGATCAACCGCCAGGTCGCCATCAAAACCCTGGGTTACAGCAGTGTACCGTCCGAAGAGCTGGAGGAAGTCAAATCCCGCTTTCTGCGCGAAGCCGAAGCTGCCGGCAAGTTGTCCCATCCCAATATCGTCACGATCTATGATGTGGGGGAAGAACACGATACCGCCTATATGGCCATGGAACTGCTGGAGGGAAACGATCTCACGGCCTTTTGCCGCAACGACCGGCTTGAACCCGTACCGGAAGTGCTCGATATCATGGCTGCGGTTACCGATGCCTTGGGGTATGCCCATCAAAGGGGGGTGATTCACCGGGATATCAAACCGGCCAACATCATGCGGTTGAAGGACGGGCGCGTCAAAGTTACCGATTTCGGCATCGCCAAGGTGCGCGACGCTGCCAAAACCCGCACCGGCATCGTCATGGGAACCCCCTCCTACATGTCGCCGGAGCAGGTCGGCGGCAAGAAGCTCGATGGCCGTTCGGACCTGTTCTCCCTGGGAATCGTGTTCTACGAGATGCTCACGGGACGCAAACCTTTCGAGGGGGAGACCCTGGCCGCCCTGATGTATGCCATCGCCAAAGCGCCCTTCCGGCCTTTGCCGGAAATCGTTCCGGATATTCCCTCGGGCTGCGTGTCCATCGTCAACAAATTATTGAACAAAGGCGTAACGCGACGGTATAAATCGGCGGAAGTGGCCCTGGAGGCGATCCGCCAATGCCGTAGCGGGCTCGCTTAACCCAACTTCTTTGCAAGGAGAATCGAGATGCTGGAAATAACGCTGGAGCTTAAAGACACGATCCTGGACACCTTCAAGATGGACAAGGACGAAATCACCATCGGCCGGAACAGCGCCAATGATATCACCATCGACAACCTGGCGGTTTCCGACCGGCATGCCCGCATCGTGCGGGATAAAACCGGCTATTTTGTGGAAGACCTCGGGAGCACCAACGGAACCTTCGTGGACGGGCGCAAAATCACCCGCCTCGGCCTGGTGGGGCGCCAGGAAATCACCATCGGCAAACATATCCTGGATGTCCGTCTGCCAGAGAAGAAAGGCGCCGGCTCCGATTTTGCCCGCACCATGAAAATCAACCGCTAAATAGTGCCTATCCAGAAATGGTAGATTCTGGTTTCTGGCAAGGCCCGAGCGCGTTCTCAACCGGAGGAATAGCAAGCTATTTCGAGGATTGGAAACAAGCGAGAACGCCGCCGGAGGCCGAAAGATGCCGCTTATGGATAGGCACTAAATGTCGATCTGATCGACCATCCCGCCATAAAGAAAGCTGCGCGGCACCTCACTGCTTAGAAAGTCATGAGGGAAGCCCATTTCCACCTGGCTGATCTTATCGAGGCGCTCCAGCTGATCGGCATCCAGGGTGAAGGCCAGGCAGTCCAGATTCTGTTTGACCTGCTCCACCGTGCGGGCTCCGATGATAGGGACAACCCGCGGCTGCTGGCGAACCCAGTTGAGGGCTACCTGGGCAGGGTGTTTGCCGATTTCACCGGCCACGCGGTCGACTTCCCGGGCAATGGAATAGGTGTTGTCGTCAATTTCCTTGAAAGCGACCGTATCGAGGCGCCGCTTGATCCCCGGCCCCGTGGAGCGGGTGTATTTGCCGGTCAGCAAACCGCTCCCCAGAGGGGACCAGGCGGTGATCCCCAGGTTCATGGCCCGGGCCATGGGAATCAGCTCCCGTTCGGAGGTCCGCTCTACGAGACTGTATTCCACTTGCAGGGCGATAAACCGGCTCCATCCGCGCAGCTCGGCCAGCGTATTGGCCCGGGCCACGATCCAGGCCGGCGTGTCGGAAACACCGATGTAGAGCACTTTGCCCGCGCGGACCATATCGTCAAAGGCCCGCATGATCTCCTCCACCGGCGTGGTGAAATCCCAGGCATGCAGCCAGAAGATATCCACATAATCGACCTTCAGGCGCTTGAGACTGGCCTCCAGGGACTGGAGCATGTTTTTGCGATGATTTCCGGCGGCGTTGGGATCGGTGCCCGGCATGCTGTTGGTGTATTTGGTGGCCAGAACGAACCGCTCCCGGTCCACGGCCACCAGTTCGCCCACCAGCTTCTCACTTGTGCCGTTGGTGTAAAGATCGGCCGTATCGATAAAATTGCCGCCCGCCTCGGCGTAAGCCTCGAAAATGCGGCGGCTCTCCTTGGGGGATGCCCCCCAGCCCCAGTCGTCCCCGAAGGTCATCGTGCCGAGGCAGAGTTCAGCAACCCTCAGGCCGCTGCCGCCTAACAATTTGTATCGCATGATATCTCTCCTTAATGGATCAATTCCTACCCGAAAAGGCTCTTTCCCCTTCGCCTTGACCACTATAGCTTATGACGATAGCATAAAATGCCTTTAAGAGTCACACTGTCGTCTCCACCACCAAGATAAACCTATGGAAAGCCCAAAAAAAGCTTTCAGAAGAGGTTAGACCATGCGAATTCTCGCGACCATCAGCTGCGCGCTTCTTGCAAACGCCCTGATAAGCGGGTGCGCACTGGTATCGACAGCCCCACGCCTCGACACTAAGCGGATTAAAACCAACCCGATAATCGTTGATCATACCTGCGTCGATCTGCAGCAAGTGCCTTTGACGTATATACGCAAAGCCAGACAGGAATTCGGCATCGCCTATGGACATACGTCCCACGGAAGCCAACTTGTCAGTGGCATGCAGGAATTGATGCAAAAAGATGATCGCTTTGCCTTTGACACCTTTGGCAGCTCAACCGCCCTGTCCTTGTTCGATCGGGACCCCTCCGGAGATCTGGGCGACCCCAACCGCAGTGAGTGGGCCCGCCGCACGCGTTTCATGCTGGATAAGGGCTGGGGTGACGTCAATATCGTCATGTGGTCCTGGTGTGGGTAGGTCTCCTCGGCATCACCGAACGACATCCAACAATATCTGAATCTCATGCAGCGTCTGGAAGAAGATTTTCCCGGCGTGGTCTTCATCTATATGACAGGGCATTTGGACGGCAGCGGTGAAAATGGAAACCTCCATCAGCGCAACGAGCAGATCAGACGGTTTTGCAGGGAAAACAATAAAATTCTTTACGACTTTGCCGATATCGAGCGCTATGACCCCGACGGCAAAGATTATCTAATAAAGGGGGCGGACGATGCCTGCCGCTATCGTAAGGATGGGGCGTGGGGCAATTGGGCACGTGAGTGGTGTGACCGGAATCCCGGAAAATGCTCGGACTATCCCTGCGCGCATTCCGAAGCCTTGAATTGTGACCGCAAAGCGGCAGCCTTCTGGTGGTTGATGGCCCGGATCGCTGGATGGTCGCCTCAACGATAAAACTGGGGGAACTCGGCCTGAAGCGTGCCTATTATGGTATGCAACCGACCACACTTCGGAGCTCGGGCTGGATAGCCCGGCGCATCCAAGCTGGATAACCAAGATCTCCCGGTTGGCACTTCTTATCCCACTTATTGGCCAAAGTAAGCGCCGAATTCCGCCATCACGACGTGAATCGGGATGGCGAAGCCCATGCCTTCCACGCCCATGCCAACAACCTTGGAAGTGTTCACGCCGATCACCTGACCGTTTTCGGTAATCAGGGGACCGCCGCTGTTGCCCGGATTGATCTGGGCGTTGGTTTGCAAAAGATCTTCACGTCGTCCTGAAAAAATACCGGAAGTCACGGTGTGGCCCATGTCCAGGGAATTGCCGATGGCGTAAAGGGGTTGGCCGTGATGCAGCCCGTTGGCATTGCCCGTCGGGATGAAGGGTGTTTTATACCCCTTGAGGCGCAGCAGAGCCAGGTCGTAGCGTTCGCTGATGATGACTTTTTCCGCCCGTAGTTCGGTCTTGTCGGCCAGGACGATGGTATAGCCGCTTTGGGAAAGATCGCTGATGCGGCGCTGCCGGTATTTATCGTAGGCCTCCTCGAATTGGCGCCGCTGCTCTTCGTATTGATAGCGCCGCTGGCTCAATATGTCTTCCCGGCGGTCAAGCTGATCTTTCCAATGCCGGTACTCCTCGGGATGCATCTGGCTGCGCTGCCGGTGCAACTGGGCCCATTGTTTGCGAAGCTGGCGCTCCTCCTCGTCCAAAACCCGGGCCTGGTATTCGACCTGGTCTTTGGCGTTTTCAATCTGGTCTTCGATGTCTTCCGGCTGGCCGTAGGAGGAATCGATCACGTGGCGGTTGGTGACGATATAACCCTTGTCCGATATGAAAAACCCGGAACCCGATCCCAGCGCCATCTCGATGGAAACGGTGGCATTGCGCGCCTCTTCGATCTTGTTGGCCGGCGGCAGGTTTTTCTGGAAATGGGCCTGCAAGTCTTCTCCGGCCAGCGCAGGGGTCGTCGCGGCGGTATCATCGCCGGTCGTTTTCCGGTCCTTGATGTACTGCTCCGCGGTCTCATATACACCTTCATCCGGTGTGTCGGTGAAATGCCAGATACCGTTTTCATCCTTATACTTGTAAACGCCGGCTGTGCCAGAACCGATCAGCAGAAATAGGGCGGCTATGAATACGAGCAGAACAACCACTCGTCCTGCCCATGGGGACCGGCCGTCCAAGCCAAAGCCCGCGTGCTGGCGTTGCGGGGAATGGTGGCGCTCACGTCTTTTCAGCATGTCGTTCCTCCCTTGGGGTGTCGCAGGCGGGCCCGGCCCACCGCAGCAAAGTGGCTGTCTGTGAATTTAAAGTCTATTATGAGGTCGGATGGGAGTCAAGGCGACAGGCGCGTTTCGGCAGCGCCAGAACTGCTGGCGGCGAAAGCGGGGCCTCAGGGTTGGATCAGGCAGGAGATCCCGCCAGGCGCCCTGCCGCAGCTCGGCGCGGTCCCGGGGCAGCACGCTGATCCAGCCCTCGGAATGCCAGTCCGGCAGGATATAAAGGTCCTTCCCCCGGGCCGCCCGATAATGGAAGGACTGATGGAAATGCCCCAGAAATATCCGCACCGTGCCCTCCCGAAAGCGGTTTTGCGGCGAATTGGCGAAGTTGTTCTTGGGGCAGGAACTTCCGGAAGGCCTGGTTGGTGCTTTTCATCCGTTCCTTGACATGGTGCACCAAGCGGGGTCCCAGCGGCAAGCCGCAGATGAGGGCTCGAGCGATGGGGTTTTTGATCAATTGGCGGAAGGTAAGATAGGGGCGGTCGAAGCGGTTGATGCGGTCGCCATGGCAAAACAGATTGCCCTCGACATCCTGCCACCAGGCTTGCTGGGTGCACCAGGTAAACGCATCGGCATGCTCCCGGGCGAGAAAAAATTCATGATTGCCCTCCACAAAACCGACCCGGCGGCGGGGTTTCTGCCGCTGGCACCAGGACAGAAACCGGTGGTGAAGATCATCTTCATAGCGCGTCAGGGCTATCCAGAGATCGAAAATATCGCCCAGGAAAACCACGTCGCCGGCACCCTGCTCCAGCGTGGCCAGCATCTCGAAAAAAGCGTCGCTATTGCCTTGCGGCCTGCTGATGTGGGCATCGGTAATGATCACCAGGGGCGCGCGCTGCGCATCGGAAGGTCTCATAAGGATGGGTTCCGCGGGTCACCTCCCCCGATTGTCGCCCGGGCAGCATGCCGCCCTTCTTGGGAAAACCCCGTTTCCGGCCGGGGCGGAGAGGGGAGGCGCGAAAAGGTGCTGCTTCAGGGATGCTCCTCTTCCGCGCCCAGAATCTCTTCCGTCTCCATCCACATCACATTGATAATGCCGAAGGCGCAAGCCAATAAGACGCCCAGTATCCACGAAAAATACCACATTTTATCTACCGATCCCTTGATGTTAACAGGTTGGTGCCGGCATCCAAACGGCAATCGCATGATTAGTAGACGGCGTGTGCGTTGTCCCGCACTTTTTCTTCCGTCGATTTGCCCCGCAGCACCCGGTAAACCCAACCGGTATAAAGCAGCACGATGGGCAGGAAAATCACCACCGCCCCGAACATCAGCATCAGGGTGTGATGGCTGGAGGTGGCATCGAATGCGGTCAGGCTGTGGTCGGGATGGGTGACCGACGGCATGACGAACGGGAACATGGCAAATCCCGCGGTCAGGATAACCCCGGCGACGGCCGTGCCGCTGAATATGAACCCCCATCCGGGCCGGCCGGCCCGGCTCAACACAATCGCCAGGGCGCCGCCCAGGAAGACGGCGGCCGGGGCGGCCATCATCCAGGGGTAACGGCTGAAGTTGGCCAACCATGCCCCGGGAGCCATTTCGACCGTTTTGTCCAGCGGCGTCATGACAGATCCCGGATCCGGCATGGATACGATCCGGAAGCCTTCGATGCCATAGGCCTGCCAAATCCCGGCCAGCAGCGAAGGCGGCCAGGAACAGCAGGCCGAACCAGGTGGCCGCCTGCCGGGCCCGGGTCTGGATATCGCCCTCGGTGCGCATCTGCAGATAAATGGCGCCGTGGCATACCAGCATGGACAGGCTCACCCCCCCTGCCAGCAGTGCAAAGGGATTGAGAAGCTCCCAGAAACTCCCCGTATAGTAAGACCGCAAAAATTCATCGAAGTAAAAAGGCACGCCCTGCAGGAGGTTGCCGAAGGCTACGCCGAACACCAGGGCCGGAACGGCGCCGCCGGCGAACAGACCCCAGTCCCAGAGGCTGCGCCAGCGGACATCTTCCACCTTGCTGCGGTATTCGAACCCCACCGGCCGGAAAAAAAGTGCAAACAACACCAGCAGCATCGCCCAGTAAAAACCGGAGAAGGCCGTGGCATAGACCATCGGCCAGGCGGCAAAGAGCGCGCCCCCGGCGGTGATGAACCACACCTGGTTGCCCTCCCAGGTGGGCCCGATGGCGTTCAATATCACCCGGCGCTGTTCATCCGTGCGGCCCACAAACGGCAGCAGGGTGCCGACCCCCAGGTCAAAGCCGTCCAGCAGGGCGAACCCGATGAGCAACACCCCCACAAAGAGCCACCATATCAGTTTCAAGACCTCATAATCGATCACCATGGTGCGGATCTCCTTTGGTCAAAAGGCCTGCATCCGGTCAGGCCGCGGCTTCCTGTTCGAAATGATAGCGCCCGGTATGCAGACTGCTGGGGCCCCGGCGGACAAATTTCTGCATCAGATAGACCTCGGCAACCAAGAGCCCGGTGTACAACGCCACCAGACCGGCGATGCTGCCGATCAGATCCCCGGCCGTCAGGGAAGAAACCGCCAGGTGGGTGGGCAGGATGTCACCGATGGCCCAGGGCTGCCGGCCGAACTCCGCCACGAACCATCCCAGCTCCACCGCCAACCAGGGGGCCGGAAGGGAAAGAACCAGCAATTTGAGAAGCCATTTTTTCTGATCGAACACCCGGGTGATGCAATAATAAAAGGCCAGCGCGATCAGGGCCAGCATCCAGAAACCCAGCCCCACCATGATGCGAAAGGCCCAGAACATGGGTGCCACCCGGGGAATCGTATCCAGAGCGGCCTGTTTGATCTGGGCCTCGGTGGCGTCCACCACCCGGGGCGCAAAGCGTTTCAAGAGCAACCCGTAGCCCAGATCGGCCTCCCGCTCCCGGAAGGCGGCCAGAACCGCTTCGGAGCGTTCCCCCTGACGCAGCTTTTCCAGCAGGGCGTAAGCTGCGATGCCACTGCGAATCTTGTTTTCATTTTCCGCCACGAGCTGTTTGATGCCCGGCACCGGGGTGTCGATGGAGCGGGTGATGAGGAGCCCTCCCACCCAGGGGAGCTCGATGGCCGCATCGGTTTTCTGCTTTTCCTGATCGGGAAACCCTACCAGGGTCAATGGACTAGGAGCCGTGCCGGTCTCCCAGTGGGCCTCCATGGCCGCCAGCTTGACCTTCTGAACCTGGCCGGTCACGTAACCGCTTTGATCCCCCAGGACGATGACCGACAGGATGGAGGCCAGCCCGAAACCCGAGGCCACCGCAAACGACCGGCGGGCAAACGCCAGGTCACGGCCCCGGAGAAGATAGTAGGAACTGACGGCCAGGACGAACATGGTGGCCGTGACGTAGCCGGCCCCCACCGTGTGGACGAATTTCACCTGGGCCACCGGATTGAAAAAAAGCTCACTGAAACTGGTCAGCTCCATGCGCATGGTGTCCACATTGAAATGGGATCCGGCCGGATAGTTCATCCAGCCGTTGGCCACCAGGATCCAGAGCGCGGAGAGATTGGACCCCAGGGCCACCAGGAAGGTGGTTACCAGATGGGCCCGTTTGCTCAGCTTGTCCCAGCCGAAAAAAAACAGTCCGATGAAGGTGGATTCCAGAAAGAATGCCATCAGGCCTTCGATGGCCAAAGGCGCGCCGAAAATATCCCCCACATAGTGGGAGTAATAGGACCAGTTGGTGCCGAACTGGAATTCCATCGTCAGGCCGGTGGTCACACCGAGGGCGAAATTGATGGCGAACAGCTTGCCCCAAAAGCGCGTCATATCCCGGTAGATGACTTTTCCGGTCATGACGTAGACCGACTCCATGATAAAAAGAATCCAGGAAAGCCCCAGTGTCAGGGGAACGAAAAGAAAATGGTACATGGCGGTCAGGGCGAACTGCCAACGGGACAATTCCACCAATCCATCGGTCGGTATCATGAAGCGACTCCTTGCAATTGAATAGACGGCTCTCGGTCAGTATGGTACCGGATCAGTCCGGAATGCCGGTCATGCGCTGTGAGGGTCCGGTCGGCAGGTCGAGAATATTCCGGGGCGGCGGCAACCGAGGCCGGAGAGGTTTGCCCTATGGCGCATGGGCCTCTCCGAACGGATGATGCCTTTTGTTTGCAAATTTCCTATTATATCCTCATAAAAGCTGTCAAATAGTTTCCGATGAATCCACCACCCGCACATACATCCAAACCGGCCCTTAACTGGCTGTTGCGGCACGCCCGAACGGCACGGCTGTGGATCTTCCTGGCCGTCGGTCTGGGATTCGGCAGCGGCTTGCTGCTCATCGTCCAGGCCTCCCTGACAGCCCGCATCATCCATGGCGTTTTTATCGAACACCGGCCGCGCGCCGAACTGATGTCGTTTTTCATCTTTTTCGCCCTGGTTGTCCTCGGCCGGGCAGCCCTGGCCTGGGCGCGTGAAACGGCCGGCTTCAAGGCCGGTGCCCGTGTGCGCACCGAAATTCGCCGACTGCTTCTCGATCACCTGACCGCCGCCGGACCGGCCCTCACCGACACGGCACGAGGCCGGCACGCTGGCCAGCATCCTTGTGGAACAAGTGGAGGCCCTGCACAATTTTTTCGCCCGCTACCTGCCCCAGCTGGCCCTGGCCGTCCTTATCCCCCTCAGCATTCTCACGGTGGTTTTCCCGGTCAGTTGGACGGCCGGCATCATTCTGGCGTCCACCGCGCCCCTGATCCCCTTGTTCATGGTAATCGTCGGAATGGGCGCTGAATCCGTCAGCCAGCGCCAGTTCCAGGCTTTGTCCCGCATGAGCGCCCATTTCCTGGATATCCTGCAAGGGCTGCCGACCCTCAAGCTCTTCCAACGCAGCCAGGGAGCCGCGCGGCGCGTGGCCGAGGTATCCCGGGAATACCGCCTGCGGACCATGCGGGTGCTGCGCATCGCCTTTCTTTCCTCCGCCGTGCTGGAATTCTTCAGCTCGATTTCGATCGCCCTGGTGGCCGTCTATTTGGGAACCCGCTTTCTGGGCTATATCGAGTTCGGCACCTACGGCAGCCCTCTCACGCTCGCGGCCGGACTCTTCATTCTGGTGCTGGCCCCCGATTTCTATCTGCCGCTGCGGGAATTGGGGACCCACTATCATGCCCGGGCGGAAGCCGCCGGAGCGGCGGAAGAAATCATGCAGGTACTCCGGGCGCCCGCGGCGGCATTGACCCCAGCCGCGGACGCGACCACAAGCCTCGCCCATCCCATTGAAATCGCCTTCGAGGGGGTGTGCTTCGGCTTTGAGGACAGCGCGACGGAGGTGCTGCGGAACGTGAATTTCACGGTCGGTCCGGGTGAAAGGGTCATGCTGGCCGGCGCCAGCGGCGAAGGCAAATCCACGCTTCTGAGTCTGCTGATGGGGTTTTACCGCCCTACCGGCGGCACCATCACCATCAACGGCCGCCCGCTGGAGACGTTATCCCTCCGGCACTGGCGCCGGCAGTTGGCCTGGGTCGCCCAAATGCCGGTCCTTTTTCATGGCTCCCTGCAGGACAATATCCGCCTGGGCCGTCCGGAAGCCGACGCGGGCGCCATCCAGGCCGCGGCCCAGGCCGCCAAAGTTCTCGAATTTGCCGATCGCATGCCGCGCGGACTCGACACCCAGGTGGGCGAGAAAGGCCACCGGCTTTCCCGTGGCCAGGCCCAGCGCGTGGCCCTGGCACGCGCCTTCCTGGCCGACCCGCCTGTGCTTCTCCTGGACGAGCCCACGGCCGGGCTGGACAGCCTCAATGAACGGTTGGTGGTCGCGGCCATCGAAGCGGTCGGCCGGGGGCGCACCATCATCATGGTCACCCATCGCATGGCCCATGTCCGGGGCGACGACCGTGTCCTCACGATGCAGGGCGGCACCATCGCCGAAGACGGGCGCTACCGGGACCTGATGGCGGCCCGGGGCCCCCTGTTCCATTTGCTGCAACCGCCACGGGAGGTCGACGATCATGCCTGAGCCGTCGGGGTCCCTGCGCCCCTTCCTGCGCCTGCTCGCCCCCCATGGCCGCTGGATGCTGCTCGGCCTGCTGCTGGCGTGCCTGGCCGGCGGCGCCGGCATCGGCCTCCTGGCGCTTTCGGGCTGGTTTATTTCGGCGGCCGCGCTGGCCGGCCTTACCCCCCTGACCGCGCATCTCTTCAATTTGTTTCACCCCAGCGTCGGCATCCGGATTTTTGCGATTACCCGCACGGCTACCCGCTATGGCGAGCGTATCGTCAATCACGACATCACCTTCCGCATCCTGGAAAAACTGCGGATCTGGTTTTATCGGCGCTTGGAGCCCCTCGCACCGGCGCGGCTGCGCGATTATCGCTCCGGGGATATTCTCAACCGCATCGTGGCCGATATCGACGCCCTTGACAATCTCTACATCCGGGTCCTGTCGCCGGTCATCGTCGCCCTTGTCATGACCCTGACGACCGCGGCGGTTTTCCAACGCTTCGACCCTAGCGCCGCGCTCGCCCTGCTGATCGGCATGGGAGCGGCCGGGCTGGCCCTGCCCGTGGCGGCCGACCGGGCCGGCCGCCGCCCGGGGCAGGCCTTGGCCCGGCACTCGGCCGAGATGCGGATCCACATGGTCGAAGGCGTGCAGGGCCTGGCCGAACTGCTGATTTTCGATGCGGCCCACCGCCATCAAGAAACCATCGCACGCTGTCAGGACAACCTGATCCGGACCCAGGCGCACATGAGCCGTATCAGCGGCGCCACCGCCGCCGGATTGACCCTGCTCTCCGGCGCAACGGTGGGGATGGTGTTGTATTGGGGGGCCGGCCACGTGCAGACCGGTCAACTGGACGGCGCCGTGCTGGCCATGCTGGCCTTCGGCGCCCTGGCCGCCTTCGAGGTGGTCTGGCCGCTGCCGGCGGCCTTTCAATATCTCAGCCGCACCCGGGAAGCCTCACGGCGCCTGATGGAAATCGTCGAACAACCGCCCGCCGTGCAGTTCCCGGATACCTCGGCCCCCCCGGTAGGCAATACCATCGTTTTCGAAAAGGTCACCTTCCGCTACAGGCCGGAAGACCCTGATGTGCTCCGGGACTTCTGCCTGGAAATCGGCCAGGGGGAACGGGTGGCGGTCATGGGGGCCACCGGGGCCGGCAAATCGACCCTGACGCACCTGCTTGCGCGCTTCTGGGATCCGGGCGAAGGGTGCATCCGGATCGGAGGTCGTGATCTGCGCACCCTGGGTGAAGATCATCTGCGCGGTCGCATGACCGTCGTTTCCCAGCAATCCCACCTGTTCAATGCCACGATAGGGGACAATCTCCGGCTGGCCTGTCCCGAGGCGGACGAAGGCATGCTCTGGTCCGCCCTGAAGGCCGCCCGGTTGGATGGCTTCGTGGCCGCCCTCCCAGAAGGTCTGGAAACTTGGATCGGGGCATCCGGTCACGGTCTTTCGGGCGGGGAAGCACGCCGCCTGGCGGTGGCCCAGGCGGTTCTGCGGGATGCGCCCATTTGGCTGCTGGACGAACCCACCGAAGGCCTGGATTACACCAATGAACAGCTTCTCATGAACACCATACTGGAATTGACCGCCCGGCGGACCCTGCTGCTCATAACCCACCGGCCGGTGGCCCTTCATCGGATGGACCGCATCGCCCTTCTGGAGGATGGGCGCATCGTGGAAGAAGGCCCGCACGAGGCACTGCTGGCCGGCGGCGGACGCTATGCGCACCTATACCACCCATAGCGCAGCCTGATCCCTGGCAGGAAGACGACGTCTCGCATAAGCGGCCTTATATCAACGGATCGTTCGTCTATTCCGCACGCCGTTGATGAAGCGTGCGGGCCAGGTCCACGTCATTTTCCAGCAAACGTTCCAGCATACCCAACAGGGCCCTGCTGTCTGATCCGGTGTATGCGGCCAGGCGGGTCTCATAGGCGGGAAGACGATAGAGGAAATCGCCGATGCCCTCCGGCGTTAACTGTCTCAGGTTGTGGCCGTAGCTGGCAATCGTTACACAGTGCCCCCGGGCCTCAAGATGGGCAGCGACAACCGTGCCCGTGAAGAGTGGCCGGAGCCTTCGCCGGAAACACCCTATACAATTCTTGCCATAAAGAATTCTCCAGGGTCTCACAATCGAATGGGAGGGAAAACACAAGCACCGCGGCGACTGCGATTCTAAACCCGTCTATCCCTTATAGGATCCATAGCGGACCGCATTTTTGCCGCCCTTTTTGACGACCCGCATCAGTTTCTCCGCCATTTTGATCATTTCACGTGCCGAGGGCGGCACCTTGACAAAGGTAACCACGGCCACGCTCAGGGTGATCGGCCAGCCGTTGTCTTCCATTTCAATCGCGAGGCGCTCGCAAATCTTGGGGACAACGTTTTTAGAGGCCTCACGGTCGGTTTCCGGCAACAGAACGATATATTCGTCGCCGCCGAGGCGGGCCACGTGGTCGGTGGCGCGCAAACACTTCATCATCGTGCGCGCCACCTTGAGCAGCACCGTATCGCCGATGGTGTGGCCGAAGCGGTCGTTGACGCGCTTGAAATGATCCAGTCCGATATACACGAGCGTCATGGGACGTTCGTAGCGCGAACTCTTGCGGTGCTCGTTCTCGAGAATGCTGTAGAAGGCTCTGCTGTTCAAGGCACCGGTTAAAAAATCGACCAGTGACAGGGCCTGGGTGCGCGACCGGGCCTTGTGCAGACGGGCCGGAAGAACAGCAAAGCTAACGGCAATGGCGGTCATGGAAAGAAGCTGCCAGAACATCGCCGGGGAGGAAGGAAAGAGGCGGCCGGCAAAATGGCCGGCGGCGAGCCAGACCGCGGCACAGAAGAAGGCCAGGAGGAGGCCAGCCCCTTCGCCGGCCTGCCAGGCCACAAAATAGATCGGCAGCACATATACGACCGTTAATGGAAATTGGCTGCCCGCCAGGTAGTCCAGGACCCCCACCACCAGCGCCGACGCCAGACCGATGGCCAGGATGGCGACCCTGCCTTGTCCCCTCGTGACATCACGCATGATCAAAGGACGGCCTTCCCGTTGTGTCAGATGGATGGACCGATGGCTTCAAGGGCGATTCCGACGGAAACGGTCGCCCTCACTCCAGAACAAACTGAACCGAAGCTAAAGTATTGTCGGCCGTATCCACAAGATAAACCTTCCAGTTGCCCTTCATGCCCAATGTCTTTTTGCTGGCGAAAGTGCGCCAGCGAGGGCCCTGGCCGATGGTCAGCGGCACCTGGGCCACTTCCTGCTCCCCGTGGTACCAGACCATTTTGACTTCGGTGGGCTGGGCGATATCGCGCGCTTCCAGAAAACAGTATACGGTTTCCGTTCCCGCCGGGAAAACTTCCGTCACGTTGACGGGGGTGCGATCCTGGACACCTTCACAGGTTACCAGCCGCGCCACCGTAAAGGCGGTTGACTGGCAGGTGGCCGCCGTCGGCAAACCGGCCAGCAGTAGAAATACAAGTGCCCCCGCGATCCCGATACCTTTAAATTGCATTACCGTTTTCATTACGCCATCCTCATTTTAATCAAAGATTATCGAATCAGAGCAACTGCTGGTCAACCGGCATCCCCATGGCATGGTAGCCCTTGTCCACGTAGACCACCGTGCCGGTGATGCCGCTGGCCAGCGGGCTGCACAGAAAGGCCGCGGCCTGTCCGACCTCTTCAGCCCGCAGCGGCTCGGTTAACGGGCGCATTCTCCGCCACATAGGCCACCATGCGATCGATCTCGCCGATGGCGGACGCCGCCCGGGAGGCCAGCGGTCCGGCGGAGATGCAGTTGACGCGCAGGCCGTGGCGGCGCCCGGCCTCGTGGGCCAGCACCCGGACATCACTCTCCAGGGCCGCCTTGGCGGAGCTCATTCCGCCGCCATACCCCGGTATGACCCGCTGGCTGGCCAGATAGGTCAGGGCCAGGAAAGCGCTGCCGGAGGTCATCAGGGGCGCCAGTTGCCGCACCATGCCCACCAGGGAGTAAGCGCTGACACTCAGGGCGGCGAGATAGCCGCTGCGGCTGGTGTCGATCAGCGGATGGCGCACCTCGGGGCCGTTGGCCAGGGAATGGACCACGATATCCAGCGAGGCCTCGCCAAAATCCTCCCGCCAGCGGGATACCAGTCCGGCAATGGAGTAGTCGCCCACATTCTGATAACGCTTGTTTCCCCGGATATCGTCCGGCACATCGTCCAGGGTGTCGAAGGCGGCATCCAAGGGATAAATGCGTTCGAATTCCAACAGGCGGCCGTCACGCATGGTGCGGGCATGGTCCATTTTACCCCGCTCGATCAGTTTGGCAAAAATGTTCCAGGTCGGTGGCCAGGTGCCCACCGAAACCGCGGCACCGGCCTCCGCCAGCGCCTTCGCGATGGCAAAGCCATAGCCTTTATCATCAGCGACGCCCGCCACCAGGGCGCGGCGCCCGTGAAGGTCGACTGCAAGCATGGGAGTGTCCTTTGATAGAATTTTCAACCCGGTTCCGGCTCTTCGGAGGCCGGACAACTCATCTATGCCAGAGATTGGCCCCTGGCGCAAACGGACTTTGGCCTATTCCGGGCCAGATCCGCAGCACACCGAAAGCGGCGCGACCCGCAACCCAGCCGCCCGTGATCCCCCATATCCACACCAGGGCCCCCGGTTGCGTCAGGTCGAGACGGAGGATGCACAGAGCGCTCAACAGGCTCACGGCCATCATGACGTTGCGCAGGTAGCGGAAGTCGCTGCTGCCCCAGTTGATGCCGTCGCTGGCAAAGGCCAGGGCGTTGGCCGGCTGCATGAGGATCGCCGCGAGCCAGGCCGGGAAAAACACCGGCCGAGCGCTCAACGGCACCAGGGTAACGGCGGCCAGATCCCGCCCCAGCCACATCACCAATCCGATGATCAGCCCGGCACCAAGGCTCCAGAAGCAGACCACGCGCGCCACCTGCCGGGCCACATCCACACGCCCCGACCCCATGAAAAAGCCCACCAGACTCTGCCCGGAAATCGCGAACGCGTCCAGCAGCAAAGCGCTCATGACCCACACCTGTCGGATGGCCTGATGGGCCGCGCCGCTGTCCGCACCGATCCGCGTGGCCGCGCGGGTCGTCAGCACCAGGAATCCTGTTAGAAACCCGGTACGCAAAAAAAGGTCGCCGCCGATATGGAACAACCGCGAAACATCGTGCCGTTGCAAATGGCGGTTAAACCCCAGGGCGGCCTGCATGGCGGCCAGGGCCCATAGGGCGCCCAGCCACTGGCTGATCACGCTCGCCAGGGCGGCGCCGGCAATTCCCATGGCCGGCAGCGGCCCCCAACCGAAAATGAACAGGGGATCCAGCAGGATATTCAATCCATTCAGGCCCACCGCGATCTTGAGCGGCGTTCGCATGTCCTGCAAGCCCCTTAGAACACCGAAGGCGGCCAGCGACACGATGACCGCCGGCGCACCGGCCAGACGGATCCGCATATACTGCACGGCCTGATCCAAAATCGCGTCGTGGGCCCCCATGGCACCGGCAACCCAGGGGATGAGCGGCCACCCCAGGCCGATCAGCAGCAGACCGAAAATCCCTCCCAGCAACAATGCCATGGTGCCGATGGCCGCGGCCATGGTGCGGTCCTGGCGCCCCAATCGATGGGCGACTTCGGTCTGGGAGCCCACCCCCAGAAAGTTGAAAACCCAGAATATCCCCGACAGAACGGTTGTTCCCACCCCCAAAGCCGCCAGGGGCGATGCTCCCAGACGGGCAATAAAGGCGGTATCCACCAACCCGGTCAGCGGCTCCGCCGCCAAAGAAAACAACACGGGGATCGAAAGGGTGATCAGGGTTTTGTGGGGTGTCGCCCGGAAGGCATGCTCGGCAGGTTTCAGGGATCTCACCTCCGCTCGCTCGATACGGGGCCCGGTGCCTGCCGTCAACGCCCGTCGAAAGGTTTACGGGACACCGATCGCGCATCCCGCTCCAAGTCAAACCCTTCAGCCAGCATAGCGCCGCAGGACTTCGCGCATCGCCTGGGCGCCGAATTCCAGGGCGGCCAAGGGAATGCGTTCATCCGCACCGTGAATGGTCTCGAAAAAATTAAACTCCCGCGGCAGTTTCATGGGGGTGAAGCCGTAGCTCTGGATGCCGAGGCGTGCGAAGTAACGGGCATCGGTAAAGGCCGGCATAAGCATTGGAACCGGCACCCCTTGCGGGTCGATCTGCTTCAGCACTCCGGCCAGGAAATCGAAGAGGTGCATATCCGGCGTGGCGGGGGCGGGTTCGAATTGCGTAACGGACAGCGCGACATGCTTCCCGATAATGGGCCGCAATTCAGCCATAAAGTCTTCCGGTCCGAAGCCCGGCAGCAAGCGCCCGTCCAAATCCACTTCAATTTCACTGGGGACGACGTTGATCTTTTCCCCGCCCCTTACAATGGTGGCATTCACCGTATTGCGGAATAGGGGTTCGATGGTCTTTCCGTTCTCCCCCATCAGCTTCAACAGCGGATCGGTCAACCGCGGGCGGCACAGTTGGCGCAAAGCGGTACCCCGCAGCCCCGGCAGAGAAGCCGCCATGGTCTCCACCATCTGCCGGGCCACCGGCGTGATATGCACCGGCAGGCGCCGGCCATCCAAGGCGCTCAGCATTCGCCCCAGGCTTGCCATGGCGCCGTTGCGCATGGGGCGCGCCCCGTGGCCGCCGGGGCCTCGCAAGGTGGCCTTCATCCAGCACAATTGTTTCTCCGCGATCTGGATCGGATAAAACCGTTGGGGCCCGATATAGTTCGTATGCCCGCCGAATTCCCCCAGGGCATAGCGGACGTCGCTGAAAATCTCCGGGTAGTCTTCCACCAGAAATCCGGCGCCCAGGCGTCCGCCGTTTTCCTCGTCGCTCAGGATGACCAGTAAAATATCGCCGGCCGGCGCGCGTTGATGCACCGCCTGATCCAGGACGGCGGAAAGCATCATGGCAAGACCGCCTTTCATGTCCAGAGCCCCGCGGCCCCACACATAGCCTTCCGCCAGGCGCCCCGCAAAGGGCGGGTGCGCCCACGTCTGGTGCGCGGTGGTGACCACGTCCGCGTGGCCGTATAGCATCAGAGACGGGGCGGCTCCCCGCCCTCTGATCCGGGCCACCAGATTGGCCCTCGGCGCGACTTTGGCCAGGATACGGGCTTCGATGCCGAAGGCCGCGAGCAGGTCACGGATATAGTGAATGCAAGGTGTCTCATTGCCGGGAGGGTTGGTGGTATCGAAACGAATCAGAGCCTGCAAGATCTCTACAGGGGAAGGGGGGTGTGGTCGAGCGGGAGGGGATGCCTTCATCATGCGCAGGTCCTTGCGTTCTGGTCGTCATTCTATCTGATAATGGAATAGAAGCCGTCTCAACAATACGGTTTGTCCAGATCAAGGCAGAGGCGAATTTGTCAGCTTCGCTGGAATTCTCGCCTGATAGATTCCTCGCGGTGGGTGCTACCCGCAGGGATACGCCGGTATTTCAAGAACATGAAACGAGCGTCCAACGCCGATAGGGGGCCCAAAGACTTCTTTGCGATAGTGTCTATCGAGCGCGGGTTGCCGTATGCGCTGCGGATTGGATGGGCGCATTTCACCCACCCCACCGCGTTGGTGAAGGGACCCTACGACCGTCTGATTCGTCGATGGCCTTCGATACGGATTGGATCTATTGCCGCCGCCTTGGCGATGGTCTGTATCACAGGATGGCGATCGTATCAAAAAAAAACCGCCTTGCTTCGGGCTTGGGGCGGCCTTGCCTGTCACGTTCGCTTCCAGGGGCGGCGGCCGCTGGTTCTCAGGCCGGAACAGCAGGATCCCGTTTAGAGGGGCAGATGCTTCATGTAGCGGCGGATGGCCGAAATCGTCGTCTCCGGCGCGTCTGTGTTCCCATCCTTGTCGATCCCGCTTTTCAGGTAAAAATCAACGGCGTTGAGATAGTTGATTTTGGAGAGGGCCTCTTTGCGAACGACCTCCTGGCGCTTGAAAAGTTTCACGCCAAAATTCTGGATCTGCTTCAAACGCACGGCACCGTCTTCCGGGGGATTGGCCGTGGCCTCAAAAAATTCCAGCACGATCAGGTAGGACTCGAGAAACGTCGCCAGAAAGCCGGCGAAACATTTCAGCTTGCGGAACCCTTCCGAGGTCAGATTGTAGGTGTCCGGAAGGCGGGGATGGGGCACCAGAATCGCATCGGTCATAAACCCTTTGAGCGTTTTGCGGACACGGGTATCGACGGCTTCCTCGCCGCCGGAAGAAAATTCGTTTAGGAAAAGATGTTGCAGGAACCGATAGTGGCCATGGAGATCGTCGGAAGCGAACTGAAACGCATCCAGGGTGAGAATCGCCAGGGCGGTCATGGCCGCCGGCACGAAAGGCCCAATGCCGCTGTTTTTGTAGTAGTCCAGGTCCGGCCGTTTGCCGACGGCCAAATGGAAATGGGCTTCAGGGCCTTCCGGGTCATCCTTTTTGGAAACCGGACGCAGCAGCTTCTGCTGGATGTACCCGTTTAAAATATGGGAGACGGCCCGCGGCGGATCCCAGAGCAGGGTTTCCGCGCAGGAAACCTTCATGGCTTCCAGGTAGCTCATATAGGTGCCCACGCAGAAATCGACCTGCTCGCGCGTGACCACCTTGTGGGCACTGTTTAGCAGGGCCGCCGACACGAGGGCCTGGGGGGTCAGCACGGTGTGGCGGTCGATGGCCCGCAGCACCCGGTCGCCCAGATCACGGGTCAGGGTGCGGACATCCTTGGCCCGCATGTCGACCACCGGAGAACCGTATTCGTTTTCCAGATCTTTCAGGGCAATGGGTTCGCAGAATTTGATGTAGATTTTGCCGAAACGCTTCTTCAGAATTTTCCGAGCCCGGATCATCTGCCAGAAACTCTCCGGCTCCTTGCTGCCCCCTTCCACCTCCTGGACATAAGCGCCGATCTCGGGTACCCGGTCGTAGCCGATATAAATCGGCACGAAGGTCACATGGCGGCAGGCCCCGTTCTGGATCGCGTTGAGAAGAATCGACAGCATTCCCGATTTGGGCAGCAGCAGCTTCCCGTTGCGGCTGCGGGTGCCCTCGATAAAAACCTCGATGTTGAAACCCTGCTCCAGGAGCATGTGAATATATTCGGAAAACACTTTGGCGTAGAAGACGGCTCCGGTAAATGAGCGGCGCACGAAGAAGGCCCCCACCCGCCGGAAGATGGGGCCCATGGGCCAGAACGCGAGATTGGCGCCCGCGAAGGTGTGGGGGCAGGGCAGGTTGTTGCGGTGCATGAGATAGGAGATCACCAGGTAGTCCACATGGCTTTTGTGGCAGGGAATCAGGATCAGCGGGCCGTTGCGGGATGCCCGGCGCACGGCGTTGAAACCTTCCTGGTTGAAATCCAGACCTTCGAACATGTTGTCCAGCATCCAGCGCACCGCCCCCATGCCGAGCTTCACCATAAACGGATTGGGTCGCGCCGCAATCTCTTCCACATACTGGAGGGCCTCACGCTGGACCTGGGGAATGGACATGTTGCGGCGCCGCGCCCATGACGACATGAAAGCCCGCAGCCGCTCGTTGGTGAGCAGGTGCTGTTTGATTTCCTCGGCCGGTTTGAGGATGGGGCCGGTAATGCTCTGGCGGTGCCGGGTGATCTGGCCGAGCAAACGGTGCCGCAGGACCATGGCCTGGGCTCCGGCGGTTTTGTCCTCTCGGCCGGCCTTGATCAGAAAGCGTTGCAGATTGATGGGTTCGGAGACTTCCACCAGCACTTTTTCGGGGTTGAGGACCAGTTTCCACAACTTGCGGGCCAGACTTGCCCGCGGGTCCGATCCCACCAGGGGCGCCGAAAGAGCTGAAACCGGACGGGTGCGGTAGAACATCAGCAGAGGGACCAGCCAGATAGGCCGCTCCAGGGTCTTCTCCAATTCCACCAGAAATCGCAGGGGATCGGTCTGGGACCGGACGTAGCGCCGATAAAATTCGTTGGACTCCACCAGCGACAGCATGATCGGCTGTCCGGCGGCCATCTGCCGCGCGATGTAGCCGCTCGCAAAGGGATTCGGCCGCCTGAAGTGACGCCGGAAATAAGCCAGATGGGCCCCCGCGATGCGCATCAGCCGCCGTAAAGGCTGCCACATGTAGCTGCGGTAGTACAGGCCGATTTCCGGACACGGCAGTCCGTGCCGCGGCATGAAGAAATGGAAGAAAAGCCGCTCCAGCCGACTTTTGTGCTTGGTAACATAGACGATGGCGGCATTTTTCGGAAGATTGCGGATGATCTCCAGCTGGTCTTCTTCGATGGAGACGTGGGAGAAGAGCAATTTCAGAAGAAAGCGCCGGATGGGGCCCAGCTGCGACGGGAGGTGCCAGCTGTAATGCTCGTAGGTTCCTTGAAGGAACCGTTCACGGGCGTTTCGCATCGACGTCAGGATTGGCATCACGCTGCTCTTTTCATTGGCGATGAGGGGTTTACGCCAGATAATATCAAGCCGGGTGCGCCTTGCATTACACCGATCGCGTCAGCAGGCCGGTAATGGTCTCGTCCAGGGAAAGCACTTCAAACGGGGGCCGCCCTGCCAGGACCTTCGCTTGGCAGGGAACCGAATCCGTCACCCAGAAGCGTTTGAATCCGGCTTGGATGAATTTGCGCCAGGCCTCCCGGGGGAAGACCGCATGGGTCACGTAGGCGCTGACAGTCCGGGCGCCGGCCTCCGATAAGGCCCGGCGGCACTCCAGCAACGTGCCCCCGCTCATGACGAGGTCATCGACGATGACCACATGCCGGTCTTGGGGGCGCCCTTCCTGGATGCTGATGCGGCGCTGGCGGCCGTCACGGGCTTTGTGGCAGACAATCAGCGGGAATTCATCGAACCACCGCCGGAAGCGTTTCAGGGCGCCCTCATCCGGGAACGCCACGGCGGGCCGATCCAAAAGGCGCAGTTGGTCCCGCACCAGGTGAACGGCGGATTCCAGCCGCGGGATCACCTGATCGGAAAAATAAAACCGTTCCTGCAAGGCGTGGATATCGAAGATGATAATCTGGGCCGGCCCCGAAAGCGTCATGGGGATGTTCGAGAGCATCTTGGCCAGGGTGGCCGCTGTGGCAATCTGGCCGTCGCGATCCACCCGCTCCATGGTGCCGGTGGGATAATAGGGCAGCACAATCTTGAAGGATTTTACGGCATAGCGGGGGATCTCGTAGATGGCCGACAATTGCGGAAAAATATCGCCGGGAGATTCGAAGGACGCCAAAAAGGCCAAATCATGGTGCCGAATCACCTCGATATTTTCGATCAGCATATCCGGGAAGCCGTCATCGAATCGATCCCACCGGATCCTGCCCAGATGGATCTCCGGACAGGCGGCCGTGATGCGCTCCGCTGTGGCCGCCATTTGCGGACAGGCCAGAAGTGTGATCATCGGGGACTCCCTGCTATTCCCGTGGCGAAAATAGGGGCGCACCCTCGCCGGGGCCACGAATCATCCCGTCGGGGCGCATCACCGGCCGCTCGGCTGGATCGGATCGGGCCGCGAAACGATGCGGTCGGCATCGATGGAACGCAGGATCTCCTGTTTGCAGCTCGGACAATAGGAATGGGAGAAGGAAAGATCCATAAAGCGTCCGACATAGCTTTCCACCGATTGCCAATAGTCCTCATCCTGACGAATCCTTTTACACTGGGCGCATATGGGAACGATCTTGCGCAATTCCGCAAATTCACTGATATCTTCCAGGACCAGCAACACCAGATCGCGCCCTTGATAACGGAAACCGGAAACCGTCACTTGAAAATAAGCATCCTGGATCCGGTCTTCCAGTCGCAGCTGCAGCCGGGTACGTCGCCGCAGGCTGTGCTGCCCGTTCAATGCATCCTTTACGGCACCCCGGATCACGCAGTTGCCGCAGTCGACTGAACGGCCGCAGCCATCGGGTTGATCAAAGGCATGCAGGCAGTGGAGGGCCTCGCCGGCCCGCAAGGGTTCCTGGCGCCCATTACGGCTCGATCGGATCAGTTCAAGGGCCGCCCGGTTGGCGTCAACAATGTGCACATCACCGTCAACCACGAAAACGGCCGAAGGCATCGCATCCATAACGGTACGCAGGATTTCATTATTTACAGGGTCAGCGGGGAAAGGCATCCGGAACTCCTGTCGGGAAAGGGGTCAGCTTGTGTCGGGTTAAACTGGTATTGGTATCAGAAAGTGCTGCGCAGGGGAATCTTTTTTTGTCGGCCGAACCCTTGCTGCCGATCCGGCGGGTTGCCAAAACGGTCGCCGGCAACCGTATGAATGCCTACCACCGGAGCGCCGTCAAACACAAACGGCCGATACGGTCAGGGCACGATATGACAGCCTTGCCCCGACCTAAAAAATGTACGGCGCCCGTGTATCTCAGGGAAGGTAATCCTCACGAACGGGGGCGAATACTTCCACTGCCACGGCGTCTTCATGAATTTTGGCCGAATGGGTCGCACCGCCGGAGATGCACCAGCTGTCTCCGGGGCGCACCGCGTGCACGCACCCGTCGATGGTGAGGTCGATCCGGCCGGAAACCAGGTAGCCGGTCTGCTCGTGGGGATGCTGGTGAGCCGGCAGGTCGGCCCCTTTGGCCAGGCGGAATTCGACCATCAGGGTTTTTGCGCCGTAAACCAGCGTTTTCATGCGGATG
>CAVSSY010000030.1:0-316015 GCA_963730675.1 uncultured delta proteobacterium
ACCGTCTCGTGCACCGTGGGAATGACGCTGCGCCGGATGGGCTGCTCCGGGTCGTCCGGGGCGACCAGACTCATGTAGTAGGGGGTGATCCCCAGGGGCAGCGCCGTATCCACGCGGGCAAAGGCCGCGCGCTCGTCGTCGGAAAGGGTGATCATCGTTTCCAACTGGGCCAGGGTGCGGATGCGGTGGCTGGTCTGCCATTGCCAGTCGTTCCACAGCTTGGTCGGTACGGCGGGAAAATGTTTTTTGCGAAATGATTTGACAACCGGGTGGGGATTGCCTGTGCGTTGGGCGGGGAACCGGACAATGCGTCCGGCGGGTTTGGCAATGGATAAAGGGGCTCCATGTGCCAGACACGGGTTGGGGTCGGGAGGTTCGTCTTCCCCTTCCTGGGCAGCCTGGACCGGAGCGGCGCTCACCTGCTCCTTGCGCTTTTTGATCACGTTCATTGTCGGGGGCATCCTTCTTAATGAAAAAGGTGATGGAAATCCGGCCCCTACCTTAGGGAAACCGGTGTTTCAACCCGAAAAAAACTCGGGTCTATTTGGCGCGAATATAGACTTTTTTTTTCTAAATGCAAGCAAAAAGCGTTGCCTGAAAAAAATATTTTTATTAATAATTACAATAATTTATTTAATTTTGTAAAAATTTTGCTCTGATTCGGGAAACGTTTGCGTCAAAACCCCCGTGACAGCAGGATCCGGGAGAATTCGTATAAAATGAATTAATGCCAATATTTCTTATAGTTAGGTAATAAAATCGTTCTTTGGGGGGCACGCGGCAACTTCCGCCCGCCCCTGTGCCCGGTCCTTTCGGTCAGGACCTCGTGGGGTGCGCCGGGGAGGGCCTTAGTTTTGATTTAAACCCTCCACCTATGGTGGCGGATCCGGAGCGGTTCTGCCGATCCGGGGAGCTATCTCGTAAGTGGGTTCTTCATTTTCTGTCACGTGACAGAAAACGGAAGCAAACACGCCTCGGCGTGACAGGCTTCAAACGCCCGTGTCCCGCTTAACCCTGCGCGTCGTCGCGGCAGCCGGAGCACGCGGAAACTCGCCCCGCTTCCATCGGGGTTCAGACAGTCCGCGCGCTTTAATCCGTCCACCCCGCCGATGCTCGGCGCGGGACAAAGGGAAACCTGAAGACCAAAGGCAAAACCACCATTTTTGAAGCCTCCTTCAAGGAGGCTACCGGATGCCCCCCGCTGCGCGGGAGGGGACTCACTCCGCCTCCAGCTCGGCCTGGATCGCCTCCAGGAGAACATCCGGGTCCGGGTGGTCGGCCGGCCCTTCGGCAAAATAGCTGTAGCGGATAATGCCTTCGGCGTCGATGATGAACACCCCGGGCAACTGCCGCACGTCCCCGGTGGGCAGGCCGATGCCGTAACCCCGCAGCATGGCCGACACGCCTTTGACGGCCATGCCCGGCGACAGAAGGGCGGTGGCCGAAGCCTGTTTCAGGTGGAAGGCCTTGTACAGCGCCTTTTCCGGGTCGGCGATCATGGGAAAGGGAATATCGAACCGGTCCTTGAACGCGGCCGTTTCCTTGGGCGTTCCGAGCCCCACCAGCACCACTTGGGCCCCGAGCTCCCGAAACGCTTCTGCCCTGCGGCGCAACTGCGCCGCCTGCTCGCGGCAGAACGGTCACCCGTAGTGCCGCAGGAAGACCAGCACCAGAGGGCCTTCCTTCCAGAACCGGCTCAGCCGGGTGGTGGTGTTGTCCCACAGGGCAACGTCCCGGTCCCTGACTTTGATATTATCCCTCGACATGGCGAGTTGCTCCTAATCCGGACGACCTTGTTAAATCCATTTGGTGGGTTTAGTGGCAAAGAAGTTCGCAATAAGATTGCTAAATATGGAACGTAACCACAATGCAGTCAGAATCAATGCGTCTTTAGCGTTTTCAACTGCCGGATGGCAGCCGCTCATCCCAACTTCTATATGGACGCGAGGTCTCAGCAAAAGCTTAAAAAGGACTTCCGTAACGGACTTTGGAATCGCTTCGGATGGACGAGAAGGAAATAGGCGCGACGCAAATCGAGATAGGGCGTGGGTATTACAGACAACTGTGGGGGGGGGGGGGGGGTGGGTCGGACCAAGCTATGCTTCGAGACCTCTCCAACTGTCGGTTCAGGGGAAGTGGCGCATGTCGGATAAGGACGCCTTTCGCGCCAACGGTCGGGAACTCCTATGGGACGGGATCAAAGAAGGGATTTCCCGCTGGAAGCCATAAAGACCGCCACCCACCAGCCGTTCGGTTGTCGGTCAATGGTAGAATACAGCAAGCCAGATCGTCGCGCCGGAAGGATCGGTCCATTCCACCCGATGCCGGGCATGGGCCGGGATGACGACGTAGTCGCCCGGTTTCATGATACGCGGCGCATTCTCGTCCTCCATCCGCAGCCCCGCGCTTCCCTGAAGGACCACGACAAATTCGTTCTCCTCCTGGTCGTACCAGAAGCCTTCGGGCGAAGCGTGGCCCCGCGAGACGATGCGTTCGATCCTCACCCGGTCGGCCGCGACCAGCGTTTCGAAGAGTTCGTCCGGCAGCTCGGCGGGGATGTTTTCAAAAAGCGACTTCATACGGATTTCCCATAACTCCGATTTTGATGTCAAAAATGGTTCATCCGATTAATGCGTACCTGGCCAAGTGAATGGTCATGATTTTGAGTTTAAAGAACTCCTGATCACGGTAGCCATAGGCTTGCCTTTTCATGGTTTTGATTTTGTTGTTTGTGCCTTCAAGAGGGCCCGTTGAGATGGGGTAATCGTAGAAAGCAAGGATGCCGTCCCAATGGACAGCCAGTGTTTTGGCAAATTTCCGAAGCATGGATATTCCCGAAGAGCCCGCTCGATATACCCAGTCGATGAGAAACTCCCATGCCTTGGTTTTATTAGGCTGTATCCACAGTTGGCGCAGGTCTTCTTTCATGTAGTAGGCGGTAGCCAAAGGCTTGTTGAGTTCCAGGGCTTTTTGTAGTCGCTGCGGTTCGTCTCTGGACTCATCGAGCTTATCTGGATTTTTAAGAAGCAACCAGCGCGTTCCCTTGATCACCTTTTGTTCGGCCTCTGTGAGAGCTTCGCGATACAATGCTCGACGAAAATCGGAGAGTTTATCATTGAACAGCTTGACGATGTGAAAGCGGTCAAAGACGATGGCAGCCTCGGGCAGATTGTTCGATACGGCCTTAATGTAGGCCGGCGACATATCAATGGCCACCGCCTGGACACGGGCTCGGGACCCTTTCAGGCGTCTCCAGAAAGGCGCCAGGGCATCGGCTCCCTTGCCTTCGCCGACAAAAACCACGGCACCGGTTCTCAGATCGAGCACGATGGTCAAATAGTGATGGCCCTTTCCGGTGGAGATTTCATCAATGGCGATTCGCTCAAGCCTTTTGAGCTTCGGTTTACCGAATCGGCGTAAGAGGTTCCTTTTTTGAATGTCCTTGATGACATCCCAACTTACTCTCAGGTGCTGCGCAACGCTCTTGATCGTCATGTGCCGGCTCAAATCCAGGGCGTAGCGCTCGAATTGGCGGGTATAGCTGCGCTGGGGATCAGCGAATTTGACTTTGACCTGCCGCAGCGTATCACACACCAGGCAAAGCACCCGTTGGACAGGCAAAATGACACTAACCGGTTTGGAGCCGATGGGCACACAGGAAAATACTCGCTCAACTGTTCCTTTACGGATAATCCGCCGTGCTGCACATCGGGGGCAGCAAAGCTCTGTTTTTCTTTGACCAATCCGGAACACCACTTCGCCATTCTGGTACTGGGTGCTGACATGCTGATAGCCACGGATACCGAAAGCGTGATATAAGAGGCTGGTGGACATGAGGGCTTCCTTTCATTGAAGTTTTGGCGAACAACAATGAAGAAAACCTGATTGTCCACTCTTTTTCAACCCTCAGGTACGCAATTTCCGGAAGAACCTCAAAAATGTAAGCTATCGGGGTTTTTATGGCGTCGTTTCAGATAATATCACCTGTGATATCTCATAGTTGACTTGGTGCGACCCAGTTTCGATCTGCTTTGCTATCTCAGACCAGGGACTTGAACCAGACGTTCATGCTCTCCAGGCGGCCGCCGATATTGGTGTTGTTCGTCAATCGGCCCCCGAACGCGTAGCCGCATTTCGCAAAGGCGATGTTCATGCCGAAGGACTCGGCCCTGGCGATGGTGTAGGCGGTAAGGAAACCTTCGTCGCTCATGGCATCTTCCATGTGCCACAGGAGCATGGCGGCAAGCCCCTTGCCCCGCTCCGGCGGCATTGTGGCAAAATCCGTCATCTCCACGTTTTTTTGGGAAGTATCGGTTTCAGACGAGGCCAGGGCACGGATGTTGCCGCCGCTCAGCACACCGAAATAGCGGATGTGCGATGCCATGGTTTCTTCCAGGTATGCCGGATCGAAGATGGGAAAGGGGTAGGTGTCGAAGACCTCGCTGTAAAACGCTGCCATGGCCTGGGTGTCCGCGACGGTCATTTCACGCAGTTCGCTGTGGGCGGGAAGCGGTTGGCACCCCCCGCCGTCCTTCGCCTTTGCAAAGGCCGCGTGTAAAACCTGATCCGCCGCCGCTTCGGCCTCGTCCTCCCGGCGCCATTCGGCCAGGTATTTGCCGATGAAAAGCCCGTCTTCCCGTCCGCCGAAGAAATTCGGCACATTGGCCTCGATTTCATAGGCCGCCTCCAGGAAATCCTCGCTCGCCCGAACCGGAATTTTTGCGAAGATTTTGGAGTAGGCGTTTTCTTCGGCCAGCGTCTCGATTCCCTCGATGACGCGCGGAACATCGGCGTCCTTTAGCTTCATCAGGTAAACGCGGTCATTGTTTTTTCCATGCTGTATCAGGGAATTGCCGAGACGTTCGATGCGGTCAGGCGCCATAGCCGTTCTTCCTTCTTTCCAACCGCTCGTTGTCGTAGGGCGTGAGACTTTGGGTATCGTCCCAGTCCGAGAGCAGCTTTTCGATGCCGATGGCATTGTGTTCCCCGGCGTCGTCGAGCATGAGCTCGAGGTTGCAGCTGTCGCAGTTCCGGTCGCAATAGGTCGCCTGGTAGCAGTCCGGCTCGGTGTAGGTGGTGATGACGCCCTCGTAGTTTCGCAGCACGACCTTGTTGGTTCCCCAGGAGATCAGGTAGCTGGGCATGATCGGAATCTTGCCGCCGCCGCCCGGGGCGTCGATGACATAGGTGGGCACGGCAAAACCGCTGGTATGGCCGATCAGGCTCTCGATGATCTCGATCCCCTTGCCCACCGGTGTGCGCAGGTGGGTCAACCCCTCCGACAGGTCGCACTGGTATAGGTAATAGGGCCGGACACGGTTCTGCACCAGTTTGTGGACCAGTTTTTTCATCAACCGCGGGCAGTCGTTGACGCCCGCCAGCAGAACGGATTGGTTGCCCAACGGGATGCCGGCGTCCGCCAGCCGTGCCAGCGCCCTGCGGGAGGAGGTGGTAATCTCGCGCGGATGGTTGAAATGGGTGTTCAGCCATACCGGGTTATGCTTTTTCAGGATAGCGACCAGATCGTCCGTAACCCTGTAAGGTAGGACGACGGGCATGCGGGTGCCGATGCGCACGACCTCCACATGGTCGATGGTTCGCAACTCACCCAGCAGCCAGTCGATACGCTCGTCCGTCAGCATGAACGGATCCCCGCCGGAAAGCAGGACGTCCCGGACCGATGGCGTATTGCGGATGTAGTCGATGCCTTTCAACAACTGACGCTTGTCAGGGGTGTGGTCACGATCGCCCACCTTGCGCTTGCGGGTGCAGTGCCGGCAGTACATGGAACAGGTGTTGGACACGTGAAAGAGAACCCTGTCCGGATAGCGGTGGGTAATTCCCGGGGCCGGGCTGTCTTCATCCTCATGCAGCGGGTCGGCCATGTCGTATGGACCGATGTCCAGCTCCCGGGGGGAGGGGAAGGCCTGTTTCATGATGGGGCTGTTGCGGTAATCGTCTACATCGATCAAAGAGAGATAATACGGGGTGATGGATAGCGGGAACTTTCGTATGGTCATTTCATACTGCTGTTTTTCCCGATCACCAAATCGGATTCCGGTCAAATGTTCAAAAGTGTCGATATCCTGAATCGAATGGGTCAAGTGCCATTTCCAGTCGGTCCAATTCGATCGTTTGTTGTCTTTGTTGATTCTGCTGGCAATTTCCTGCTGGTGCTCTGTAAATATCGGCATTAGTCTCCTATTTCGGGTTAATGTTTGATAATCTATCGATCACGATAATAACGATCTATTTTTATACAAAAATTTTATCCTGTTTGTCAAATTGGTGTAATAGATCAAAAGAATTAAAGAGAATTGATAGTGTTATTTTTCATCGACATTTGTCGATGTAGTACAACAAACTAAGCCACAGTTCCATGGCAACACAAACGCATTCTAAACCAAAGGAAAACTAAGGTATTTAGTCATCAATATTCTTTGTACAGCAAATAAAAACTGTTTCAGTAAACCCTGTTATGCATCGATTTTTGCATTATTTTTTCCGTAAATTCGTCGGCATCGAAGATGACTTCGGCGGGATTCCCTTTATTGATTTGGATGGATGTAGACCTACCCTAATGACGATCTATTATCTGGTGAAAAAAAATGGCGACTCATTGCGGGCATAGCAATTTTGATTCAGCCAAGTGGCGATCTCTTTCATCTTTTCGTCTGCCCATACCTTGCAGTCCTTAAGATCAAATTTTGCATTCCTTTTTTGTCGAAAAAATGCAACTATTTTTTTACGGGTTTCATCCATTTTTGACTCATTGAGAGAATATGTCAATACACATCAAGAGCGTACGAGATTCACGAGCTTTTTAATGGGTGACCCTGTGTGAGCTTCCAACAACCAGTTTTGATTCAAGACTCAGGCTTGCCAACTAAAACGGTTCCACACTTGAGACAGCATGCAGATAAAACATCTTCAAGCTTATTTGTAATTTTCCCCTTCTTTTGTGAATAAACATAGAACAAGGAAAGCAGACATTGTTTACATCACATTCAAAGTTTGAACAGTAAAAGAAGCATCATGTTCATCACATATGTCACATTTTAATTCGCTGGACATGAGCGTTTTCCTTTCAGAAAAAAATTCCGGGGGCATATCTCAACAATTGACAACTCTATTTTATTGAGAAGGGGAATATCGAATGTCCATAGAATGCCCTGAAGACCAAGGTGTAACGGATGTTCCCTTTTTGAAAAGCCTGCCAACAGAAGACAAGCCTTTGAAAATTTTTAAGTTTTTCTGCGTGAAGGCAGCTTTCTCTTAGTGTCTACCTTTGCTTTTGATTTTGGTAAAAACAAGGGCAGTTTCACATCCAGGGCATCGAGAAGTTCTTTGGCAGTCGGGGAGGGCTCCGGTATCCGAAGACATGCACCGCCGCCCTTTACCGACAGATTCATCGCGCATAGCCTGTCGAGTTCTTTGAGGCCTTCTTCCACAGTCATGTCAATATCATTCCAGGCCCTTTTCAGTGAACGTACAATCAGATAAGACAGCATCACCACAAGTACATGCCCCCTGGTATTCTCTTCTTTCCTCACAAATACCGGCCGCACTTCCAGGTGGCTTGTTTTGCAAGTCCGAAAGGCGGTTTCCACCATGGCCAGATCCTTGTACCGGTCGTGGATGAGTTCTTTGTCAGCCGCTATGACCGGCAGATCGGTCTTGATCACGTAGCAGCCGTCGAGTTCGGCAAGATAAGCCATGTACTCGGTGTCCACATCGACGTTGATGTGACGATCCGATGCGGTCACTGTCACGATTGAGCTCAAGAGCAATTTGCGTGTCTTTATCCGAGACCTTCTTCCAAGCCGTGAACTGGTCTGCACGCGGATGCTCGGCCAGGTAACGGTTCTGCTCATCGGCGAGGCGCTTGAAGTGCGGCTAGCTTCGAATCCCTCGTTGCGGCCATCTCTTTTGCCCGCAACGGGTTTCTGCGCAGCACGTATCGCACACCGTTGTCTTTTATCTCGCACAGCTGCTGATCGAAAAGCTCGAGCTGAAAAACACCTTTTTTAATCAGCGAGCGGATTTGCGGCTTGGTGATGGCCGTGATGTAATGAAAACCGACCTCTGTCAAATCCTCGACCTGAGCGGTTTTGATCATGCCCCGGTCCCCAACTACGGTCACCCGTTCACAGCCGAAACGCTCGGCGACTTTTTTCACCTGAGCACCGAAGGTCTGCGGATCCAGGGTGTTGCCGGTAAACACTTCTGCCGATACCGGCTCGCCTTGGTCGTCACACAAAAGGCCGATGACTATCTGCTTTTTGCCCCGTTTCTTGTCGCGGTTATAGCCCCAGTCGGCCAAGGCATTTTGATCGCCTTCCAGGTAACTGGAGGTCACATCGTAGAGAAAAAGCTCGGGCTTACTTTGGCCCCGGCGCAAGGCGAACAACCGCTTTTCAATACTCTCCTGATTTTCTGCCAACCAGCTGAGATTTTCGTACAGGTTGTCTTCGCAAAAACCCCGCTTAAAGCCGACCACATCGGCAGCAGCTGTGGTTTTTGCCAGCCGTACGGCTGAAAGCCGCGATCCCTGTGAATGGGCACGGGCGATAACCTGCCACAGCGCCAGCTTGCCGTTTTGGTCTAGGTGCCCAACGCCTTTTCGATGCCTAACCGCCGGGCCACCTCCAACAGGACAAAAACAGCGCCCACAGCTGGCTCCCTGTTCGAGCGAGATGTCGCTCATGGCGGTCAACACCGACAGATCTGCCCTGATGTTTGAGTGCCAGTTCAAAGGCCTGAACGATCTGCGGCGGATATTTGGTCAAGTTGAGCAGCGTGCGCTTTTTGACCGCTGATCTTTTGGCGCCCGGCTCCCTGTAAGACTCCCTGAGCAGGATCTGCTCGTAGGTTTTTTTGCCCTGTTTGGATTTGACTCGTTGGATATGCATGATGTCTACCATTATAGGCATATTACATCATGCATTGTCAACCTATAAAACGCATAATTAGTGTCTACCATATATAAAAATATGGCATTTTGTAAATATTTCCGTTTGTTACGCGCTTTCTGGAGGAACAGGTGTAACGGAAGAGGTGGACCACGATCACCGCAGGGCCATCACCAGTCACCCCATATCTTACAGTGCGTCCATTAAAAACATAGCGCTCAGCTAACTTCCATTCGGTCATTTACAACCTCCCACTTTCACATAACGAAGGATCAACTGGGAGGCACTCATCAAGATCCTTAATCTCCGCCGAAATTCGACTCTAGGTCCGAATAGATGGGGGCGTCAACAAGGCCGGCACTTTATCATAAATTTAGGTATGGCGTCATCATCCCCGTCTTTGCCGACCAGGACCCTTCGGTTTACTGGAATAGGGCGCCTAATTTATTCCTTCGCTTATCCAACAAAAATATCTTTACCTGAGGGCCATTGGGTGTTAGAAATAAAGACGAACGTTCGTTCAGTATTTTGGTTTGCCTGTGGAAAAAACACTTCCATGGGAATCCGGCCCTATCCATAGGATTTCTCTCTTCCGTTCTGGACTATGGCAGGGCTTCACTTTAGGCCCAGAAAACGCGGACAGACTGTCCGCGGCTTTCGAGCGTTGCGGGAGGCGGCGCGCAGGCCCGTGTACTCGTATCTCTTATACCATTCCTACTACCCACCACCCTAGGGAGGAAGCCGTGAACAATATCCATTTTCCCCATTGGCCAAAGCGTGTCCCCAAAGCGTTAGTGTATCCCCAGACCCCCTTGTTCGAGTTCCTGGAAACCTCGGCCCGGCGTTACCCGGACCGGCCCGGCATCATATATTATGGCCGGGAAATCACCTATGCCGAGTTTTGGGATTCCTGCCGGCGCCTGGCCGGGGTTCTGGCGGGAATGGGCGTGAAAAAAGGGGATCGGGTCGCCGTGTACATGCAAAATTGCCCTCACTTTGCCATCAGCTATTTCGGAGGCATGCGAGCAAACGGCGTCGTGGTGCCCCTGAATCCAATGCTGGTAGATAATGAATTGCGTACGCTTCTGACGGACTGCCAGGCCAAAACGGTTATCACCACCACCGAGCTTTATCCGCGTTTAAAGGGAATCTGCGCGGAACTGGAAATCAGCAATGTCATCGTCGGTGCATTGACGGATTATGTTCCTGAAAAGCCACAAATTCCAGTGCCGGACTTCATGGGCACCGTTCCCTCCTCCATTGATGGAACGCTCAATTGGTTGCAGGCCCTGGCTTCTGCACCTGAACCTCCTCCCGTGGAAGTGGGGCCGGATGACCTTTGCCTGCTGCCGTATACGGCGGGCTCCACCGGCATCCCCAAGGGATGCATGCACACCCATCGGACGGTTACGTCCAACGTAATGGGGTCTATTTACTGGAGCAACGGGTCCCCCAGCATGGTGGCTCTAGCGGCGCTGCCTTTCTTTCATGTGACCGGCATGATCCACAGTTTTCTGGCTCCTATCGCCAATGGCGGAATTGCCGTTTACCTGACCCGTTGGGACCGGGCCGCTGCCCTGGCCGCCATCGAAAAATACAAGGTGACCATGTGGGCCAATATCACGACCATGCTCATTGACATGCTGGCGGCCCCTGACATCAACGAACGCGACATTTCCTCCCTAAGTTTTGTGGGTGGCGGCGGCGCGCCTCTGCCACAGGCCGTGGGCGAGAAATTCAACAAAATGACCGGCCTCCAATTCGCCGAAGGTTACGGCATGACCGAAACCATATCCCAAACCCATTGGAACCCGCCCGACCGCCCCAAGATGGGCAGTATTGGCATTCCGGTTTTCGGCGTGGATTCCCGCATTGTGGATGTCATCACGCTGAAGGAGCTTCCAGTGGGCGAGCAGGGCGAAATCGTGGTCAACGGCCCCCAGGTCCTTAAAGGATACTGGAACAAACCCGACGCCACCAGGGAATCCTTCCTTGAAATCGACGGCAAGCAATTCCTTAGGACCGGCGATATCGGGCGCATGGACGAAGAGGGCTATTTCTATATCATGGACCGGGTGAAACGCATGATCAATGCGGCCGGCTTCAAGGTATGGCCTGCGGACGTGGAAGCCACCCTGTACCGCCACCCTGCGGTGTTGGAAGCCTGCGTCATCGGCATACCGGACCAGGCGCGGGTGGAAACCGTCAAGGCCATCGTCGTGCTTAACAAGGCATACAAAGGCAAGATTACGCCCCAGGAAATCATTGCCTGGTCCAAGGAGCAGATGTCGGCATATAAATATCCCCGGCATGTGGAGTTCGTGGAATCCCTTCCCAAGAGTGGCGCTGGCAAGATATTATGGCGTCAACTCCAGGAAGAAGAGCGGGATCGCCTGTAAAAACAACCCAACCTGGCGTTTGCTCCCATTGGGGGGCAAAAGGCTAATTCCGGCCAAGCGCCCAAGCCCTGAAATTTCAAGGAGGAAACCATGGCTGCTGTAAATACCGTCTTAGGACCCATCTCACCGTCTGACCTTGGCATAACACTTATGCACGAGCATATCTTGTATGGCTATCCCGGCTGGGAAGGCGACAGGACCATCGCGCCTGTGAACCGCAAAGAAATCGTGGCCAACGGCGTGACCACCCTCAAGCAGCTCAAGGACGAATATGGCCTTCAGTCTTATGTGGACGCCACCCCCCTGGACGGCGGCCGCATGCCGGAAATTCTCAAGGAAGTCTCGGAAAAATCAGGCGTGAACATTATTTGCGCCACCGGTTATTACTACGAGGGAGAAGGCTCCCCCACCTACTGGAAATTCCGGGGCAGCCTGGGCGACATCACCGGAGAACTGTACGAACTGTTTATGACCGAGGTAACCAAGGGCATTATGGACACCGGAATCAAGGCGGGCGTCCTTAAAGTGGGTTCCAGCAAAGGCGCGATCACGGATTACGAAAAGATCATGTTTGCCACCGCGGCCCAGGTTTCCAAGGAAACGGGCGTGCCCATCATCACCCACACCCAGGAAGGCACCATGGGGCCGCAGCAGGCCGAATTCCTGATCGGCGCAGGCGCCAATCCCAAGCAAATCCAGATCGGCCACATGAGCGACAACATAGACATCAAGTACCAGGAAGACACCTTCAAGCACGGCGTGTATGTATCCTGGGATCGCATGGGCCTTCAGGGCCTGGTGGGATGCCCCATGGACGCCCAACGCTATCCGGTGATGATCGAACTCATCAAAAAAGGATATGCCGACAAGATGATGATCTCCCACGACTGCATCCTCACCTGGCTGGGCAGGCCCTTGAACCTGCCGGAAGCGGCTCTGCCCCTGGTCGCCAACTGGCATCCCTCCCACTTGTTCAAAAACATCATTCCTGAACTGAAAAAGGGCGGTGTGACCGACGCTCAGATCACTTCCATTATCAAGGAAAATCCCCGCCGCCTGTTCGCGGGGGAATAAAAAATATAGGAACTTGTTTTCTGGGGATCAGTCGGGGTCAGGTCTCAACTTTTGACAGAAGCCCTTGTATTTGAAGAAGGATGTTTGTCAAGAGTTGAGACCTGACCCCATTAAGGTTTTCCATCGGTATTGCAGAAACGGCCGCCTGCTCGTGGTTGGAGCGGATTCCCTCAATGTCATCTGGAATCCGACGTATTGTTTTCCGGGGGCTTTGGAACATAATCACCCCGATTTTATATCGGCTCGAAAGCCAACCGCTGACGCGGTATGGAGGGATAACCGGCTTGGTTGTGAGGATGGTCGTTTTTAGCAGGAAAACGATTGGATTTCAATCATATCCATATGCTCTTTCAGGTGAAAGAACATAAAGAACCCCTTTAAGGAATTGCTCCCCGGATTGGTAGAACCGCTCCAGGTCCTTCACCAGAGGTGGGGGCTTAGATCGAAACTAACCGCTGATGTCGTAACGGCGGCGGGCTTCGGCTTCGATGGCGGTGATGTTCAGATCGAGGTCTCTGCGGGGCGATACCACATGCAAGTCATACTGGGCCGAGCGCTTGCCGGGGTTGGTCCGGGCGTAGATGCGCAGGAGGCCCGCGACCCGGATGTCACCTGTTTCAGCCATGGTCTCCACCTGGTCCGGATCGAAGCCCTTGCGCCTGAGTTCGTTGACGTTGCGGCGGCCGAGCTTTTCCAGGGTAAAGGTGGCGAATTCGCCGAACCGGCCGATCCCCAGAATGCGGGTCAAACCTGTCAAGCTGCTGTTTTTGTAACGCGTGTCGTGGCACACGATGATGTAGGGTGGGTAGAGAAGACTGCCCTTGCTGCCGCGGCCCGGGTCCTGGGCCTGGTCGATACCGTTCATGGCGCGGCGGGCCTGATCCCCATCCAGGTTGAATTCCGTTTTAAGGTGGGCATAGTAGAGCGGTGGATTTATGAGGGCCGCGGCAATACAGGTGCTGATTCGGGTGCGCGCCCCGAAGGGCCCCGTCATGTAGAGGGGGGTGTGGCTCTGAACGATGTCCTCGGAACTGATCTCCAGGGACATCTTGGGTCCGATCTTCTTCTTGCGCCGGAAGGCGGCTCGCTTGAAGGTGTTGATCCGCCGGGCGGCGCGTGAGAAGAACCCGCTGTCTAGGTTGACGCCCATCGCCACACCGTCCGGGAAGAGGAGGGTGGCATTGTCGTATTTCATGGCCGCCCGGATCCTTTCGCGGAAGGCGGCGGCATCCCAGCCCGGCTCGGGGGAATAGTCGATCGGCCTCTCGTCCACATCGCAATAGACCAGACCGCCCGGGATGAAGATGGCGCCCTTGTTGTCGAATTTTCCGGTAGCCCCTTCTTCATCAATGTCCGGCAGCGAATTGGTCTGGACCCACCCGAGCATTTTCCACAGGGTGTCCAGCCGGATGGCGATGATCTCCTGCATCAGCACATTGCCGAGAATTGCCTTGATGATGACCGTACGGTCCATTGTCCTCCCTCTGGTTGACGCTTTCAAGCTGTCCATGATCTTTCGCCAATGTAATCAGCTATGACCATGCTTGTCAAAATGCCGCCCATCGTCGAACGACGTCGGTCATGACATTCCCGTGGTGAATTCTACCCGGTGGTTTCACGATCGATCGTGATTATGGTTAAATTAAGTGAAATACTCCGATTTTCGGCAGCGGGGCATGCCTTCCCCGGAAGAACAGGAAGGAGACTTCATGGGTGGAAGATTCGGAAAATACGGCGATCTAAAGCGCCTTCAGATTCTGCGGCAGACACGGCGTGAGAAGTACCGGCTGGAGAGCGCCCGCCTCCGGGCCAGGATTCACCGCAACAGACGCAAAGCCCGCCCTGCAGCGCCCGCGGAACATCATGATCGGTTCCGTGCGGTCACAAAACACCAGCCGGGTGATAGCCCTCTCGAAACGGACCTATCACGCCCGGCATACAGGGCACGCTAGCCCCCCTCGGTCTGCACCCGGGTCATCTTGGCCCCGATCAGAGAAGCGGCGATCACCAGCCCCGTTGAAATAAAAATCATCATGATCCCCAGGGCGGAAAGCTTGCCCCACAGACCGTCCTCCGCAAACCGGAAAATCTGCACGGCCAGCACCTCGGTCCCCGGCCGGGAAAGCACCACCGAGAGGGTCAGCTCCCGCACGAACATGGTGGCCATCAGGATCCAGCCCGAGACGATGCCGGGAATCAGCAGCGGAATCACCACCCGCCGCAAGGTATAGAGCGTCCCGGCCCCGCAGACCTTGGAGGATTCCTCCAGGTGGCTGTGGATCTGGACAAAGGCGCTGGTCAGCGGGCGGATGCCGTAGGGCAGGTAGGTGGCGATATAGCCGATCAGCAAAGACCAGATGGTGGCATACAGGGGCGTCTGAACGAAAAACCACATGAACCCGATGCCCACCACGATCCCCGGAAAAGAGAACGAGAGGAAGCTGAGGGATTCCAGGATGCCCGAACTCGTGCTGCGCACCTTCACGATGACATACGAAACGAAGATGGAAAGCACGATCCCCAGGGTGGCGCCCACGATGCCCAGGAAAACGCTGTTTTTGACCGACAGCAGCGAGATGGGATCGTGGATCACCGCCAGCCAGTTCTTCCAACTCATGAGGCTGAAGGCTTTGGCACTGGGGACCATCGAATAGGGCACCAGCGAGGTGTAGAAAAGGACGATCACCGGCAGAAGGATCAGGACGAAGGAGATGATCCCCACCACCACGAAAAGGGGCGTTTTGGCGCCCTTCAGGTCGATCAGGGTCGGCCGGTAGCCCCGGCTGGAGATGGTGACGTACTTCTCGCTTTCCGATGTCAGGTGGCGATAGATGTAGATGAGCGCGATGGAGGTGGCCATGGCGCTCATCCCGATGGCCGCCGCCATGCCGTAGTCCGCGGCAAAACCCGTGGCGATGATGCGGTAGATGTGGGTGGCCAGCACGTAGATGCGCCCCGGCATGCCGATCACGGAGGGCACCGCAAAAGACGCCAGGCTGCGCACGATCACCAAGATAAACGACGCCAGGATGGCCGGGCGCAGCACCGGAAGCGTTATCCGGAAAAGGGTTTTCAGGTTGGAAGCGCCGCAGACCTTGGAGGACTCCTCCAACGAGATGTCGAAGGCCGCCAGGGCCGGCGCCAGAATGAGATAGGCGATGGGCAGATCCAGCAGCCCCTCCACCAGGATCATGCCCGGCAAGGTGTAGATGTTGAAGATGCTGCCGTCCACGTGCAGCAGCTCCTTCAGGACCAGATTGATCAGCCCGTTGGAGGGATTGAGCAGCAGCACCCAACTGACGGAGAAGAGAATGTGCGGGATCATCATGGGAATGATGGAAATGATGCGGAACAGAAACTTGAAAGGGATATTGGTGCGCGTATTGAGATAGGCCAGGAAAAGGGCCAGGAAGGTGGCCACCACCCCCGAACCGATGGTAAAGACGACCGTGTTGACCAGGATGCCGATCAGTTCGGGATCGCCGTAGGACTGGATATACTTCTGCAGCGTAAAGCGGCCGAAGGCGCCCAGCCCTTCGGAGAAACTGCCCAATACGAGCATCACCACCGGGCAAACCGTCAAAAAGCCCACCACAACAATCAGGAACGGTGTCAGCTTGCTTTTTCTTACGGCCATCGGCGTGCCTCGGTTCAGCCCATCAACAGGGCGCAGTGATCCGCATCGAAGGCCACGAACACCGCGTCGCCCTCTCCGATGCCGGAGGTGGGTTCGATTTCGGTGATTAAAACCGTCTCCCCGATGCTGATCTCGCCCTCATACGCCTCCCCCACAAACACCAGGGAGGTCACCTGGCCCCGGAACACATTGGGGCCCTCAGCGGGGGCGGTCGTCACCCGGATGAACTCGGGCCGCACGCACACGGTGACGTCGTCCCCCGGCGCGGCCCGCTCTTTCCTACGGCAGCGGATGGGGCCGATGGCGGAATCGACAAGCGTAGCATCCCCCTCCCCGCTTGTTACCCGACCGGCGATCAGGTTGGCCCGGCCGATAAAATCCGCCACGAAGCGCTGATCGGAATCGAAATAGATCTGCTTGGGCGTGCCGATCTCCACGATGCGGCCGGCCCGCATCACCGCCAGGGAATCGGAGAGGGACAGGGCCTCGATGCGGTCGTGGGTCACATAGACGGCGGTGATCTGCAGGCGGGTCAGAAAACTGCGCAACTCCTTGCGGGTCTCTTCCCGCAGCTTGGCGTCCAGATTGCTGAGGGGTTCGTCGAACAGGATCACCTTGGGCTCCGGCACCAGGGCCCGGGCCAGGGCCACCCGCTGCTGCTGCCCGCCGCTCAGTTTGGTGGCCGGGCGATTCTCGAAGCCTTCCAGCTGGACGAATTGCAGGGTCTTGGCCACCTTTTCCCGAATGGCATCCCGGGACTCGTGGCGGGCCTGCAAGGGATAGGCGACATTGTCGAAGACCGTCATGTGGGGCCAGATGGCGTAGGTTTGAAACACCATGCTGAGCCCGCGTTTTTCCGGCGGCACGAAGATATGCTTCGGCCGGGACCAGACGATCTCCTCCCCGATGGCGATCTCCCCCTCGTCGGGCATCTCCAGCCCCACGATGCAGCGCAACAGCGTGGTCTTGCCGCAGCCGCTCGGGCCCAGGAGGGTGAAGATTCGATTGGCCGGAATGGTCAGATCGACATGGTCCAGGGCGTTGATCTGCTTGCCCTCGGAATGATAGATCTTGCTCACATCGCTGATGCGTATTTCCATCGTCGCTTTTCCAGGAAAGCCCTGAAGACCGCGCCAGCGGTCTTCAGGGTGGTGATTCAGAGGATTGGCCGAACCACGGCCGCCGGATCAGGGCACGTCAAAGATCTTTTTGAATTCGGCGCCCCACTTGCGGATTTCTGCGTCGGAAAGCGTGCGCACCGGCAGGACCTCGGCCTTGTCGATGCCCTCGATGGGGGGATAGACGCCCGGGTGCAGGACGTATTCACCCACTTGGTCGGCCAGCATCTGCATGGCCTCCTTGGAAAGCCAGAAGTCCATGAACAGCTTGCCGGCCTCGGGGTCTGGCGCAGTGGCGGAAAGGCCAATCCCCCGGGGGGTGCCCAGCAGGGGTTGCGACACGTGGGCCCAGTCCAGTGGGGCCGGGGCTTTGGTGATGATGTACTTGGGCATGGATATGGCGATCAGTTTCTCGCCGCTTTCCACAGGCGCCGGGGTCGGTCCGAAGGAGCGCACGAACATGGGCTTGTTGGCCGCCAGGCCTTTCAAGAAATCCATCCAGGCGGCTTCCGAGGGGAAGACTTTCTCCTTCAACCCCACCAGCCAGGAAATGGTGGTGGCGTGGGAGGACGGGTTGGCCATGACGATCTTGTCGCGCCATTTGGGATCGGTGAGGTCCTCGTAGCGTTTGGGGACATCGGCCGGTTTGACCAGTTCCTTGTTATAGATCAGGGCCACATACTCGATGCCGAAAATCTGAATGTTGGGATCCTTGCGGGTCCACTCCGGATAAGCGGCGGCCGAGGGCGATGCGTAGGCCGTGAGCACGCCCTGACTTTCCAGAAGATCCATGATGGGCAGGGGGGATTGCAGCACATCGGCCAGCAGCTTGCCGGCCTGGTGCTCGGTGGATACGGTGGCATAGAACTTGGAAGTGGAAATGCGCGTGTATTCCCCCTGCACGCCGTAGGTCTTGCTGAACGCTTCCATGATCGGTTCGATGGCCGTAATGTTGGCGTAAAAGACTGCTTTCCCTTCGGCTTTCGCCTTTTCGACCGAAGCGCCGCCCGCTGCCCGGGCCAGGGGTGCACCCACCAGCACCAACGATAAAACAAAAAGCATGACCTTTTTCATGGTTTCCCTCCCTTGTTGGTGTGAAAAATGAAACAAATGGCGAATCCCTTTCGCGTCGTCGTGCCTTTGTCAGGCTGTCTGGCGCAGATGCAGCCGGCAGCCCGAATTTGGGCCGGCGTCCGATCGGTTGCGGGGCATAGGGCGGCAGGATTCTGTCGAAATCGGTCAGTGATGGGAAGCGTAGGCCTACGTTGTCGGAGAGGCCGCCCGGGGCAGTTTATGAATCCGATAGCATGCCCGACCTAAAAGCGCAACGCCGGGCGGCACAACGCAACGCTTCCTCACATAGGCCTTGAATCGTCCGGCTCACGTGTGATAGGAATGTTATTCTCACCTGGCTGTTCCCCCTACCATGAAAGGAGATGTTTAAATGAAACGGATTGCTGTTGTCTTGGTGTGCCTGCTGGCTCTCGTGGTTTCCGCCGGCCCGGTTCTGGCCGAAGGCGAGCTATTTCTCTACAACTGGTCCGATTACACGGCCCCCGACCTGATCAAGAAATTCGAAGCGGAGACCGGTATCAAGGTGACGCTCGATATCTACGATTCCAACGAAACCCTGCTGGCCAAGCTGAAATCCGGGGGCGGGGCCTACGACATCATCGTGCCGACTCACAACTTTGTCACCATCCTGATCGACGAGGGGTTGATCCAGAAGGTCGACGCCGCCGACTTCAAGGGCTACGACAATATCGTGGACGCCATGAAGGGCCCTCCCTGGGATCCCAAAAACGAATACACCGTCCCCTGGAACTACGGCAGCACCTCCTTTTGCCTGAATACCGCCGCCTACAAACCCGCCGAAGAAACTCTGGCCACCCTCTTCATGCCCCCACCCGAACTGCAGGGCAAGATCGGCATGTTCGACTCCTCCGAGGAGAACACCAACCTGGCCCTGGTCTTCAAGGGCTACCCCCAGTGCAACGAAGACCCCGCCCAGATGCAGGAAGTCCTGGATCTTCTGATGGCCCAGAAGCCCTATGTCAAGGTGTACAGTTCCGAGGGCATCCACGAACGCCTTGTATCCGGTGACGTGATGATGTCCGGCTGCTGGAACGGCTCCGCCATGCGGGCCCGCAAGGCCAACCCCGACATCAAATACATGTATCCCAAGGAAGGCATCCTGGGCTGGGCCGACAACCTGGCCGTGCCCAAGGGCGCCCCGAACCGGGAAAACGCCATCAAATTCATGACGTTCATGCTGCAGCCGGAAAACGCCGCCCTCCAGACCAATTTCTCCGGCTACGCCAACGCCATCAAAGGCAGTGAAGCGTTCCTGAAGGAAGAATTGCGGGGGGCGCCCGAACTCACCGTGCCGGACGGGATTCCGGTCCACTTCCACCCCCAGTGCTCGGAAAAGGCCATCCGGCTGCTGGACAAGGTATGGACCAAAGTCAAGCAATAACGCGGCGTACCTGAAGCGTTTGGCAATAGTGAAAAACATTTATGCGGGGGATGCCCGTTGACGGGCATCCCCTGTTTTACCTTTTAACCCAGCGCCGCTCGCGATGGCTGCGGCGATTAGGACGCATACCATGACGACCCAAACTTCTGCCGCCGCGTTCGCCGACCTGGTTCTGACGAACGGAAACGTCTTCACCCAGGAAATCCCTCATTCCCGGGCCGAGGCCGTGGCCGTTCGCGGCCGGCGCATCGTCTACGTGGGTGACGATAAGGGGGCGGCCGCCTTCATCGGGCCCCGCACCCGAACCATCGATCTGGACGGCAAAATGGTGCTGCCGGCCTTCGTGGACGCCCACATGCATCCGGTGCACGGCGCCTGGCGGCATGCCTTCTGCCTGAGCCTGTTCGATGTCAGCGGGGACGACCTGAAGCAGGGCTACCTGGATGCGGCCGCCCGCTACGTTCAGACCCATCCGGATACCCCCTGGATTCAGGGCGCCGGCTTCCGCCGGGCGGCCTTCGACCTTATCGGTCCGCGCCGGGAGTGGCTCGACGCCATCGACGCCGAGCGGCCCATCACGATCCTCTCCAAAGACGGCCACTCCCTGTGGGTCAACAGCCGGGCTCTGGCCGTGGCCGGGATCACGGCCCAGACCCCCGATCCGCCCAACGGCGTCATCAAGCGGGACCCGGCCACCGGGGAGCCCGCCGGCCTGCTCCAGGAAGCCGCCATGAACCTGGTGCGGCCCCACATTCCCCGGCCCACCAAGGCGCAGGTCAAAGCCGCGCTGCTCTGGCTGCAACAATGGCTCAACCGCGAGGGGATCACCACCGCCCTGGATGCGATCCTGGAATTGGACGAACCGGAAGTGGCCCGGGCCTATCACGAACTGGCCCTGGAAGGTCTGTTGACCGTCCGCTACCGGGGCGCCTGGCGCATCATGCCCGAACGGGATTTTCGGGCGGACATCGACCGCGCCCTGGAACTGTCCCGGCAGTTCGACACCCCCCATTTCAAAACCGATGTCTTCAAGTTCTTCGCCGACGAGGTGATCGAGGAGGAAACCGCCTATCTGCTGGCGCCCTATGCCCATCGCGACGACAACTGGCACGGCCTGAAGGACTGGGACGAGGCGGCCTTACAAGACGCCTTCGATCGCGTGCACCGGGCCGGGGGCCAGGTGCACGTCCACACCATCGGCGACGGCGCCGTGCATTACGTGCTCGACGTGCTGGAAGCCCTGCAACGCAACACCGGCGCCACCCTCCGTGACCGGCGACCGGTCCTGGCCCATCTGCAACTGGTGGCCCCGGAGGATAAGCCACGCATGGCCGCCATGGGCGTCACCGCCCTCATCGCCCCCTACTGGTCCATCATCGACGACTACTTCTGGGAATTCTACGTGGACTACCTGGGCCAAGAGCGGGCCTTCCAACACCAGTACCCGCAGCAAAGCTTTCTCGCCCACGGCGTGAACCTGGCCTTTCACTCCGACTTCTCGGTGGTGCCGCCGGATTCCATGCGGGCCCTATACAGTGCCGTGACCCGCCGGATCCCCCGCCGCATTTTCGACCGCCATTACGGGCCCAATCCCGCCTACCGTTATGTCCCCGAACCGGGCACCGAGCTGGCCTACGGCGACATGGGCGTCCTCCCGCCGGAGGAAGAATGCCTCGATCTGGAAGAAGCGCTCAAGGCCTACACCCTGGGCGGCGCCTATGCCAACTTCCTCGAAACGGAGCTGGGCTCCATAACGGTGGGCAAGCTGGCCGACCTCGTTGTCATCGACCGCAACCTCTACGAAATACCCATCGAGGACATCCCCCAGGCCCGGGTGGCTACAACCATCTTCGAGGGCCGTATCGTCTTCGAGGACGACGGCACGCTGCCCAAGGGCGTCCGACCGCCCCTGCCGGACCAGCGGCCATGATCAAGATCAGGGAAGCCAACTATTGGTGGGAGGACGACCTGCTGCCGGCCTTCCCGGACCCGCCGCCCGAGCGGACCGAAATTCTCGTGGTGGGTAGCGGCTGCACCGGCACCACCGCCGCCATCCGGCTGCGCCAGGCCGGCTATGACGTGACCGTGATCGATGCCAAACCGCTGGGCACCGGCGCCAGCGCCCGCAACGGGGGCATGGTCCTGAGCGGCCTCGCCGCCGATTTGGCCACAGTGGCCAAACGCTGCGGTCTGGAAGCGGCCCGCCGACTCTACCGGGAATCCGTGGCCGCCGTGGACGCCGTCGAGCACCTGGTCCAGGAGGGCGGCATCGACTGCGCCTTCCGGCGCACCGGCTTTCTCTATGCGGCCTTCAAGCCCCGCCATGCCGAGACCCTCAAGCGGTCCCGGGATTTTATTGCCGAACGGTTCGGGCATAGCGCCCAATGGATACCGGCCGAACGAATCCGGGAAGAAGTCGATTCACCGGTCTACCACGGGGCCCTGCTCGAAAAAAATGACGCCGGGATTCAGCCGGCCCGCTACGTCGCCGGGCTGATCGGAATGGCCCGGAAGATGGGCGTGGGCCTGCACGAAAAGGTCACGGCCCTCGGCATCACGGGCAGGCCCGGCAGCCTGACGGTGGCGACCGACCGCGGCCCCATCCGGGCGGAAAAGGTGATCGCGGCCACCAACGGCTACACCGGCCCCCTGACCCCCTGGATACGCCGCCGGATCGTGCCGGCCCGCAGCCTGATGATCGCCACGGCACCGCTGCCCCCTGAGCGTATAAGCGCTCTGATCCCCAAGGGGCGGATGATCGCGGACACCAAGACCTTTCTCTACTACTTCCGGCCCTCGCCGGACGGCCGCCGGATCCTGTTCGGCGGGCGTCCCCCCTTCACCGGCCGGTCCATAGCGGAAAACGCCCGCCACATGCGGGACAACATGGTGGCGGTCTTCCCCCAGCTGCGTTCCACAAAAGTGGACTTTGCCTGGTGGGGCAAGCTGGGTTTCACGGTCGACCACCTGCCTCACCTGGGGCAAAAAGACGGCGTCTATTTCGCCGGCGGCTACTGCGGCCACGGTGTGGCCCTGGCCACCCACCTGGGAGGGAAATTGGCGGGACTGATCCAGGGCACCGTTGCCGGGAACAGCGCTTTTTCCGGCCTGAAATTCCGGGCCATCCCGTTTTACGACGGGCGCCCGTGGTTTCTGCCGCTGGTCTACCGCTGGTTCAGCCTCAGGGACCGGCTGTGCTGAAGGCCGCCCGCATGGGGACCGCCATCCGGCGCCCCGATCACCGGTTGCCTAAGCCCCCGATAGTTTGCTATAGAAGCGCGACACTTGTACGCGCCCGACTTATTCGTTCACGCGGAGCATCCTCGCCATGTCGCAGCCGGCCATAGAGATCAAGAACGTCACCAAGGTGTTCGACGGGCACACCGGCCACCCGGTCACCGCCCTCGACCATGTCTCCCTGACCATCCAGGACAATGAATTCTTCACCCTGCTGGGCCCCTCGGGCTGCGGCAAGACCACCCTCCTGCGGTTGATCGCCGGCTTTGAATACCCCAGCGAAGGCGAAATCGTCCTCTTCGGGGAAAGCATCCGGGGGCTGGCACCCCAGGAACGTCCGGTGAACACGGTCTTCCAAAACTACGCCCTCTTTCCCCACATGAGCGTGGCGGAAAACGTGGGGTTTCCCCTCAAAATGCTGGGCCGCGCCCCCCAGGAAACCACGCGCACCAGCGCCCGCATGCTGGAGCTGGTCAAAATGGGGGACTTCGGCAACCGCATGCCCGACCAGCTCTCGGGCGGCCAACAGCAGCGCGTGGCCCTGGCCCGGGCCCTGGCCCCCCAACCCAAGGTCCTGCTGCTGGACGAGCCGCTCTCCGCCCTGGATCTCAAGCTCCGGCAGGAAATGCGGGTGGAGCTGAAAAACCTCCAGCGCCAGACCGGCATCACCTTCGTCTTCGTCACCCACGACCAGGTGGAGGCCCTCACCATGAGCGACCGCATCGCCGTCATGTCCATGGGACGCCTCCAGCAGGAAGGCCGACCGGTCGCCATCTACGAACAGCCCGTCAACCGGTTCGTGGCCGACTTCATCGGCGAGACCAATTTCATCCGCAGCAACATTACGGCCCTGGAAACGGACGGGATCCGCTGCACCCTCGGCCCGGGAACGACCTTCTGCGCCGTTGCACCGGACGCGCGCCGGATCGGCGATGCCATAACGCTGGCCATCCGTCCCGAAAAGGTCCGGCTCGCCAAAACCGGCGATGGCCCGGAAGGCCTCCCGGGCCGGATCGAGCAGTGCATCTACATCGGTACGGACACCAACTACCACGTCCGCCTGGACGAAAGCGAGGTGCGCCTGGTGGCCCGGGGGCGCAACACCCTGACCGGTGAAACCCGCTTCGCGGTGGACGAGCCCGTCACGGTCCGGGTGACCGAGGGCGCCGCCCGGGTGCTGGCCGACTGATGCGCATCCTGCAAAACGCCTCCACGCGCCGGGCCCTGGGCCTGGCTCCGGCCCTGGGCATTATCGGCATTTTCATGGTGGTGCCCATCGCCATCATCATCGTCTTCTCCTTCATGAAGGCCAACCCCTACGGCGGCGTCACACCCCAATTCTCCTGGGAAGCCTATATCCAGTTCCTGTTCGAACGGGACCTGATGGACAAGCTGGTCTTCAACTCGGCCTATCTGCGCATCTTCGGGCGCTCCTTTATCCTGGCCCTGGTGACAACGGTGCTCTGCCTGCTGATCGGCTTTCCCACGGCCTACTACATGTCCCGCCAGCCGCCCCGCCGCAAAAACCTGATGGTCTTCCTGGTGACGATCCCCTTCTGGACCAATCTCCTGATCCGGGCCTATTGCTGGATTCTGCTCCTGCGGGACACCGGCCTGATCAACAACTTCCTGATCAAGCTGGGGCTCATTCACGAACCCCTGACGATGCTCTACACCAATTTCGCCATTTTCCTGGGGCTGGTCTACACCCACATCCCCTTCATGGTCCTGCCCATCTACGCCCGGGTGGAAAAGCTGGACTTCAACCTGTTCGAGGCGGCTCACGACCTCTACGCCAGCCGCCGACAGCTCATGCGCCACGTGATCCTGCCCCTGGCCATGCCGGGCGTCATTGCCGGCAGCCTGCTGGTTTTCGTGCCCTGCCTGGGCGACTTCATCATTCCCAATCTGCTGGGGGGCGGCAAGCACCTCATGATCGGCAGCCTGATCCAGCTGCAATTCGGCGGTTCCCGCAACTGGCCCTTCGGCTCCGCCGTGGCTCTGATTCTGATGGCCATCGTTCTGCTGGCCATGATGGTCTATGTCTGGGGGCCGGGGCGCAAGATGAGACTGGAGGGGGAAAGCTGATGGGTGCCGTCATGACCAGGACCGACAAGGGCAACAGCGAAAAGCGTTTCGCCATCGGGCGGTTCCCCGGCTTCGCCACCACTTCCTGGCTCTTTCTCCTCTATCTTTACGTCCCCATCGTGCTCCTGATCATCTTTTCCTTCAACAGCAGCCGCTCGGCCACGATCTGGCATGGTTTCAGTCTGGAGTGGTACCTCAAGGCCTTTGCCAACGACGACGTACAACGGGCCGCGATCAACAGCCTGATCGTGGCCTTCAGCGCCACGGCCGTAGGCACTGTGGTGGCGGTGTTCGCCGCCCTGGTGCTGGCCCGCGGCGGGCGCTTCCGGGGGCGGGGACTGTCCTACGGCATCCTGATGCTGCCCATGACCATGCCGGAAATCGTCACCGCCGTGGCGACCCTGTCCTTTTTCACCGCCCTGCATCTGGAAATCGGTCTGGGGCGGGTGGTCCTCGCCCACACGGTGTTCTGCATCCCCTTCGCCTTCCTGCCCATCCGGGCCCGCCTCCAGGGGATGGGCACCACCCTCGAGCAGGCCGCCCATGATCTCTACGCCGACGAGTGGCGCACCTTCCGCTACGTCACCCTGCCCCTGCTCATGCCGGGCATCATTTCCGGTGCCATGCTGTCCTTCATCATCTCCATCGACGACTTCATCATCACCCTGATGGTGGCGCCGGCCGGCTCCACCACGCTGCCCCTCTACATCTACGGCATGGTGCGCATGGGGGTCACCCCGGAAGTGAATGCGCTGTCCACCGTCATGCTGGCCATCTCCCTGCTGTTCGTCTCCATGAGCTATCTCATCGGACGAAAAAAGCAGCGCCGGCCCGCCTAAAAAACCGGCAGAGCGGCATCCTTGAAAAATCGCTCGTCCCCTACCACCAATGGGAGGAGCGCTCAAAACCGAAATCGTGCTTAAATTCAGGGTAAAAGCCAGCCCGTTGACCAAACGCCGACCGCCTCGTGGATCTTCTGCGCCGCGGCCACATGACGACCGCGGCAAAAGTTAGCCGCCCCCGATACGCTAGGCCAGCCCACCTCCCCGGAACACTCCGCCCTTTGAAAGACCGGAGAGTGTCGCCATGTCGGCTTTGGATGAAATCATGGCGCGTCTGAGCGTCGCCAACGACGATGCTCCTTGCTGGATCGAGCGCGGTCGCGATTTGCATACACCCATATCCCTTCGGCCTCCTCAAATCCATCTGATCCGACGCTGGGCCGAAGACCGGGATATCGAGGAAATTGCATAGTTAGAAGGCTTCGTAAAAGATTCATCCGACGCAAACTGATGCGGGTCATCCCCGTTCCTCCTAAGAAAGTGGAGATTACCCGATAGACGCTCCTTGCCATCATCGGTTGGAAGATGCCCTTCAGATAACACAGGCGCATCATAAGGATAGTAGCTGGTCAGTGCCCATCCAGAGGTGGTAGATTTTGGTTTCTGGCAAGGCCGCAGCCGACTGGCGTCCCGCCGTGCGGGACTTCCCATCTGATTGATTGTTCAACGGTGGGTGCCCACAGGCGTAGCCCGGCTACGCCGAGGACCGACAGGAGGCGAGAACGCCGCCTGTCCGCCAAAGGTGGATTTGGTCCACCGGCGGCGGGCCAGGGGCCAAAAGATGCCGCCTCTGGATGGACACTAGTCGGGAACGTTTTGCGCCAGGTCGTCCAGCCAGACCGCGGCCTCGGCATCGCTCGGGGCGCGCCAGTCGCTGCGGGGGAAAGGGAGCCCCCCGACCCCACCTTGGGGCCGTTGGGCAGGGCCGAGCGCTTGAACTGGCTGGTGCGGAAGAAGCGGTCGAGGAAGACAGCCAGCCACTTTTTGATGACGGCCAGGGAATAGGCGTGGCGCTGTGCCGCGGGCAGGTTGCCCGGCCAGGATCCGCGGGCTTTGTCTTCCCAGGCGGATCGGGCCAGAAAGGCCACCTTGCGCGGCCGGTAGCCGAAGCGCAGCACATAATAGAGGTAAAAATCATGCAGCTCGTAAGGGCCGATGACGTCTTCCGTGCGCTGGGCGGGCTCTTCGCCGGGACCGGTCTTATCGGGCACCAGCTCGGGGGAGATGGCCGTGGCCAGGATGGCCTGCAAGACCGCATTGGTCGCTTCGGAGAACTGTCCGGCCGTGGCGATCCAGCGAATGAGGTGCTGGATCAGGGTCTTGGGAACCGAGGCGTTGACGTTGTAGTGGGACATGTGGTCGCCTACGCCGTAGGTCATCCACCCCAGGGCCAGTTCGCTGAGATCGCCGGTACCCAGAACGAGGGCCCGGTGGTGATTGGCCAGCCGGAAGAGATGGGAGGTGCGCTCCCCGGCCTGGACATTCTCGAAGGTAATGTCGTAGACCTGTTTCCCTTCAGCAAAGGGATGGCCGATATCCTGGAACATCTGCCGGCAGGAGGGCTTGATGTCGATTTCCTTGGCCCGGACTCCCAGAGCGGCCATCAGCCGGTGGGCATTGCGCAGGGTGGAGGCACTGGTGGCGAATCCCGGCATGGTGGTGGCGTAGATACGGTCCCGGGGCCATCCTAATTCGTCGGCCGCCTTGGCCGCCACAAGCAGGGCCTGGGTCGAGTCGAGACCGCCCGAGACACCGATGACCACGTTTTCGATACCGGAGGCCACCAGCCGCTTGATCAGGCTGTGAACCTGGATGTTGTAAATTTCGGAGCAGCGCTCATCCAGCACGGAGGGGTCCCGGGGGACGTAGGGAAAGCGCGGCACATCGCGCCGGAGGGGGATCTTCTCCCTGGGAATATCGAAGGCGAAGGAGATGCGACGCATGGCGGCGACCTGTTGGCGGTGGTCGGCGGCCGCGTCGTTGAAGCTGGTGGTGCGCATGCGGTCCTGCACCAGGCGGTCCAGATCGATGTCCGCCATGATGAGTTGCTCCACCTGCCGGAAGCGCTCGGATTCGGCCAGACGCTCGCTGTTCTCATAGATGACCGCATAGCCGTCCCAGGCCATATCGGTGGTGGACTCGCCGAAGCCGGCCGCGGAATAGAGGTAGGCCGCCAGACATTTGGCGGACTGGGAGGCGCACAACAGACGGCGGTAGTCGGTCTTGCCCACGGTGATGTTGCTGGCCGACAGGTTGGCCAGCACCGTGGCCCCTGCCAGTGCGGCGTAGGTGCTGGGCGGAATGGGCACCCAGATGTCTTCGCAGATCTCCGCATGGAGGGCGAATCCCGGCAGGTCCACAGCCTCGAAAATCAGGTCGTTGCCAAAGGGAACCGTCTCCCCCAGCAAGTCCACCTCCCTGTGAAGCGCCTGCCGGGCGGCGGCGAACTGCCGCTTTTCGTAGAACTCGCGGTAATTGGGCAGATAGCTCTTGGGGACGACACCCAGGATCCGGCCCTGGTAGAGCACCACGGCACAATTGAAGAGTTTGCCCTCCAGGCGCAGGGGCGCGCCCACCAGGAGGATGGGCGCCAAGTCACGGGAGGCCTCTTTCACGTACGCCAGGCCCGTCCGAACGGCATCCAGCAGCGATTCCTGCTGGAAGAGGTCTTCGTTGGAATAGGCGGAAAGCCCGAGTTCGGGGAACACGACGAGGGCCGCGTGGTTCCGGGACGCTTTTTTGGCCAGGGCCAGCAGGCGTTCGACATTGTAGCGGCAGTCCGCCACCCGTAGGGAAGGCACCGCCACGGCGGCTCGGACGAAGCCGTGGGAATAGATCGAGTCAAAGGGTCGCTGCCTGTCTGCCATCGTCGGTCTCCTGAGGTTCCGTTTGAAGGCAAGATCGGGGCGCCGTTCGAAGGTCGCAGGTCCCGCCTTCCCGTCATGTCCGCATCATGCCGGATGCGTTCCGCCAGGCAACCGTGCGGCCCATTGGGGGCCCGGAATGCCAACCCCTTGATCCGCCGCGCGCCCGGGCAAATACATGCATCATACCACAGCTGCCGGCATCCCGACAGCCGTTTGGCCCGCAAATGAAAGCGTCATCGCAGCCGTCAGCCGTCTTCGGGAAATAGTGAAAGCGGGTGCCCGAAGACTGTCAATGCGCAAACCGATGGTGCGCACTCCCTTCGGATCTCATCCGGATGATGAGAACACCGATGGTCGCCACCAGAAGCAGGGAAACACCCCCCAGGGACGGATAGACCCAGGAAATTCCAAAGTTGCTTTCAATGGCCTGCACGCCTTTCACGGCCAGGGCACCCATGCCGAAGGTCAGCACGAACTTCATGCCGAACGCGGCGTGACGCCAGTGCGGCGGGGTGAGTTGCGAGACCAGGGTATTTTCGATGGGCTGCATGCCGAGCAAAAAAAAGAAGTAAACCAGAGCCAGCAGGATCAGCGGCATATCGAAGGCCCAGGCCATGGCAAAGGCCGGCGGAATGGTGATCAAATGAAAGAGCAGGTAGCTTGGTGCCAGCGGGTAGCGCTCGGCGACCTGCCCCCCGATATACTGCCCGAGCATGCCCACGACGAAGATAGCCGACGTCAGAAGCGTGGCCACCAGGTTGCCGGAAAAACCGTTCGGGAGCTGCTCTCCCAGCCATTTCAGGACATCCGGATTGCGGAGCTCGAAATAGGCCGGCAGAATCACCGTGCCGCCCCGATAGACGATTCCGCCCAGCATCATGGCCACCAGCAGAATGACGAATCCGCGGCCGCCGTTGGGATCGTCCGCCCGGGCGACCGCACCGCCCTCCACCGGCAACGGCAGCAGGATCATGACCATCAGGCCCGCCAGATTGACCGCCCCCAGGACGAAATAGGCCGCCTGCGGCCCCCAGAGCCAGGTCACCGCGCCGGCCACCAGGGGCGCCGTGGCCAGCCCCAGATTACCGAACATCCCATTGATGCCCATGGCATAGCTGATACGGGTCACCTGCTTGGAGATCAGGCCCAGCCCGGCAGGATGATAGATGCCGGAGAACAACCCGATGCCGGCCAGGGCCGACGCCAGCAGGCGAGGGGCATCGATCCAGCCCGCTGCCGCCAGGCCGCAGCACCCGGCCCCGGCGTAGTAAATCGCCATCAGCGGTTTGGCCCCCAAACGGTCGGCCGCCAGCCCCCAGGGCAGGGCCGTGACCCCGAAAAGCAGATACATCCAGAAAGAAAGGCCCAGCACTTCTGCGAGGGGCATGTGGAGCCGGGTGCTCAGCGGGATTAAAATCGCCGGGAACACCAGCATGTTGAAGTGGCTCAGGAAGTGGCCCAGTGAGGTGGTGATCAGCGTGTTGCGTTCATGAGGGGTCACGTGCTCTCCAATGGATTCCGGTGCATGGTGTTGACACTCGGTGGGCTTCGACCCACCATAAGGGTAATTTTTTATTTGTAATCAGGGATCCGTCCAAAGGCAAACCGAAAATAAGGGAGCCCCCATGTGCGGCATCGTCGGCCTCATTTCAGATCAACCGGTGGCCCTGGCCATGGTGGAGAGCCTGACCGCCCTGCAGCACCGCGGTCAGGACAGCGCCGGCATCGTGACCTGCAGCGATCGCTTTCACCAGAAGAAGGGCCTGGGCTATGTGCGCGAAGTCTTCGGGCCGCAAGACCTGGCCAAGCTCGAGGGCCGGCTCGGCATCGGCCACGTGCGCTATGCCACGGTCGGCGGGGGCAGTGCGGAGGACGTGCAGCCCTTCCAGGTCAACTCCCCCTATGGCATCGCCCTGGTCCACAACGGCAATCTCTTCAACGTCTGGCAGCTCCGGGAAGAGCTGTATACCCGGGATCTCCGGCAGGTCAATTCGCACAACGACGCCGAGGTGCTGCTGAATGTATTCGCCTCGTCCCTGTCCCGGCCGGGCGAAGGTGACTTCCTGGATGCGATTGTCCGCGCGGTGGCCAGTGTCTATCAGCGCGTGCAGGGGGCCTACTCGGTGGTGGCCCTGATTGCCGGCAAGGGGCTGATCGCCTTTCGCGACCCCCACGGCATCCGCCCCCTGGTCTGGGGCCGCCGCACCACCGCCGGCGGGGAGGCCCATATCTTCGCTTCCGAAAACGGGATGTTCGACTTTCTGGGATTCGACTACCACCGGGATGTGGCCCCCGGCGAAGTCGTCTTTGTCGATCTGGAGGGACGGGTCCGGCAGCGGATCGTGCAGCAGAAGACCTTTCGGCCCTGCGCTTTCGAATATATCTATTTCGCCCGGCCGGACGCCTTTCTGAACGGGGTCAGCGTCTACCGCTCCCGGCTGCGGATGGGGCAGAACCTGGCCGCCAAAATCAAAAAGGTTCTGCCGGACATGCGCTTCGATGTGGTGGTGCCGGCCCCCCAGAGTGCGGTGACGGCGGCCCTGGCCTGCGCCCACGAGCTGGGGGTGCGCTATACCGAAGCCATCGTCAAAAACCGCTTCATCGGGCGCACCTTTATCATGCCCGGCCAGGCGGAGCGGCAGAGGGCCAACCGCTACAAGCTCTCCCTGATCGATTTCGAGGTGCGGGGCCGGAGCGTCCTGGTGGTGGATGACAGCATCGTGCGCGGCAACGTCTCCCGGCATATCGTCCAGTTGATGCGCCGCAACGGCGCCCGCCAGGTGGTTTTCGCCTCGGCTGCCCCGCCCCTGCGCTGGCCCGATCTCTACGGCATCGATCTGCCGGCCCGGGACGAATACATTGCGTGCAACCGCTCGGAAGAGGAAATCCGGATACAGATCGGGGCCGACGCCCTGGTCTACCAGGATGTGGACGGGCTGCTGGAAGCCATCACCCGCAAGGGCAAGCTGAGTTTCACCAAACCGCACATGGCCTTTTTCGACGGCGATTACGCCACCGGTGACGTGACGGAGGATGTGCTGCAGTTCGTGGAACAGCAGCGGATGGCTGAAAAGCGGCTGCCGGCCGATGATGAGGCCGGCCCCGGCATCGGTCGACCTGGGGCCAATGATCGTCTTCCCGCATAGCGGGAGGGCTTGGGTCAAGACTAAGCCAAGCCTCCGCCGCGATACTTGATTACGGTAGAAAACGCCCTATTGTCCGATTGCATCGAATCGCCATGAACTGTCTTCATTCCGCCTCGAAAGGAGTTGCTATGGAAAAGGCCTTGTGGATCGACGGGCGCTGGTGCCCGTCCCAAGCGCAAAAACGCCTGGATGTAGAAAACCCCGCCACGGAAGAGATCATCGATCAGGTGCCGAACGCCGGCGCCGCCGATGTGGATCTGGCCGTGCGGGCGGCCAAAACCGCTTTTGAAGACGGCCGCTGGTCCGGCAAGACGCCCGGCCAGCGCTCGGCGGTCCTGCTAAAGATGGCCGACCTCGTGGAAGAACGGGCCGAAGAGATTGCCCGCATCGAATCCGAAGACAGCGGAAAACCCTATCAGAATGTATCCCTGGAGCGCCGATCTGGCCTTCTCGGTCGACAACCTGCGCTTTTTCGCCGCGGCGGCCCGGGACACCGGCGGCCATCACGCGGGCGAGTATTTCCCGGGGTCCACCTCCCTCTACCGCCGGGAACCCTGCGGTGTGACCGCCGGCATCACCCCCTGGAACTACCCCTTCATGATGGCCGTCTGGAAAATCGGGCCGGCCCTGGCCGCCGGGTGCACCTCGATCATCAAACCGGCCTCCCTTACCCCGCGCAGCACCCTCCTGCTGGGGGAGATCGCCCGGGACGCCGGACTCCCCGACGGGGTGCTCAATATCGTCACCGGGAACGTGGGCCAGGCCATCGTGGACCATCCCGACATCCGCATGGTCAGCCTGACCGGGTCCACGGAAACGGGCCGGGGGATCATGCGGGGCGCCGCCGCTTCCGTCAAACGGGTGCATCTGGAACTGGGCGGGAAGGCGCCCGTGGTGGTCTTCGCCGATGCCGACATCGACCGGGTGGCCGAGAAAACCGCCCTGGGCGCTTTTTTCAACACCGGGCAGGACTGCACGGCCGCCACCCGCATTCTGGTGGAGAAAAACCGTTTGGCGGAGGTCACCGAAGCCGTGGTGGCCGCCGCCCGCAAGGTGAAGATCGGCCCGCCCTTCGAGGCGGACATCGAGATGGGGCCGCTCATCTCCGCAGCCCAGCGCGACACGGTGGCCGGCTTCGTGGCCCGGGCCCGGGACAAGGGTGCCCGGGTGCTGACCGGCGGCGCTCCTCCGGACGGATTCGATCGGGGCTATTACTACGCCCCCACCGTCATCACGGACGTGGCCCAGGATTGGGAAATCGTGCAGAAGGAAGTCTTCGGGCCGGTGGTCACCATCCAGCCCTTCACGGACGAAGCCGAGGCCCTGGCCCTGGCCAACGGGGTGGACTTCGGCCTGGCGGCCTCCCTTTTCACCCGGGACGTGAGCCGGGCCATGCGGCTGTCGGCCCGCCTGGAGTTCGGTACGGTATGGATCAACGACCATTTGCCCCTGGCCTCGGAAACTCCCCACGGCGGCTTCAAGCAGTCCGGCTTCGGCAAGGATTTGTCCATCGAGGCGGTGCATGACTACCAGGTGACCAAGCATGTCATGATCGCCCTGTAGCCGCCGGACGGCCGATGGGGCCAGCCACGGGGTTATCTTCAGGCGCAAGAAGAAAGGCGGGCACGATGCCGGAAACATATTACAACCCTGTTACCCCGGAAATCGTCGCCGCCCTGGAAGCCATCTGCGGTCGCGACGGCGTGGTGTTCGACGACCCCCAGCGGCTGGACAAATTCGCCCGGGATGCCGTGTCCGACCAGAAGTATGCCCGGCGTCCCGAAGTGGTGGTGATGCCCACTACGACGGAAGCCGTGGCGGCCGTGATGCGCCTGGCCAACGAGGTCCGGGTGCCGGTTACCCCCCGGGCGGGCGGCAGCGGCCTGTCGGGGGGCGCCGTGGCGGCCTGCGGCGGCATTGTGCTGTCCGTGGAACGGATGAATCACATCCTGGAGATCGATACCCGCAACCTCATGGCCGTGGTGGAGCCCGGGGTGATCACCAACCATCTGGACGCCGCCCTCAAGCCCCACGGCCTGTTTTTCGCCGGCTATCCCATGAGCGAAGAAATCTGCTGCATCGCCGGCAACGTGGCGGAAAATGCCGGCGGCGGACGGGCCGTCAAATACGGCGTCACCGGCCGCTACATCCACGGCCTGGAAGTGGTGACTCCGGAGGGCCGCGTGTTTCAGGCCGGCGGCAAGCGGGTCAAGGACGTCACCGGCTACGACCTGGTGCAGCTCATGATCGGCTCTGAAGGCACCCTGGGGATCTTCACCAAGATCTTCATTCGGCTGCTGCCCCGGCCCAGCCACCGGGTCACCCTGCTGGCCCTCTTCGATCGGGTGGATGCGGCCGTGGCCCTGGTGGCGCGGGTCATGGCCGAGGGGGGGCTGATCCCGTCCGCCGTGGAATTCATGGACGGCGAGGTTTTCGCCCTGTCCGCCCGGGACCTGAAGTACGACTTTCCTTACGACCGCACCCGGGCCGCGCTGCTCTTCGAGGTGGACGGCCGTTTCGCCGACACGGTGGCCCGGGAGGCCGACACCGTGGTGGATCTGTGCCGCGCCGGGCAGGCCGTGGCCATCCGCCGGGCGGCCGACGAGGTCGAGGCCGAGGGCTTCTGGAACATCCGCAAACGGGTCATCTGGGTACTCAAACGCCACGCACCCCGCCAGTCCGTGGAAGACATCGTGGTGCCCATCGCCGCCCTTACCGAGCTCATGCCGGAACTCAAGGCCATCGGCCGGCGCTACGGGGTCCGCATCCCGGTCTACGGCCACGCGGCCGACGGCAACATCCACGCCACCCCCCTGAAAAATCCCGACCAGTCCGACGCGGACTGGGAGGCTCTGCTGCCGGATCTGCTGAGCGACATCTACCGGGCCACGGCCCGTCTGGGCGGCACCATCAGCGGCGAGCACGGCATCGGCCACAAGCGCCGGGATTTCATGGAACTGGTCATGGAGCCGGCCCAGATCGATGTCATGCGACGCATCAAGCAGGCCCTCGATCCTAACGGCATCCTCAATCCGGGCAAAATTTTCCCCAGCTGAACGTCACGTCCTTAGGCGCCTGGACCCTGCGGTGGATACCCCGGCGAAAAAGAAATGACAAACTGGGCGGCTGCTTGACCGATTTTGGTTACGTTTCTGCCACGCGGAAGAAAAGTAACAACACCCCCCCAATAAAACCAGATCGGTGGATCCCCTCCAGGTCCTCCACCCGAGGTGGAGATTATAAATTGAAACTCAGGGCAGGGCCTCCCGGTTGCGATAATCCTCCACCGGCAAAATCCGCCAGTGGTTCTCGTCGGCCAGTTCGAGCACGCGGGTATGGTAGTCCAGCAGGGAGGGGCGATGCCCCACGCTGATGTAGTGGATTCCCATCGCCTTTAAGGTGCCGTAGAGATGGGCTTCGTTTTCCGGATCCAGGGCGCTGGTGGCTTCGTCCAGGACAGCGAAGCCCGGCCGATGGATCAGCAGGCGGGCAAAGGCCAGACGCTGCTGCTCCCCCAGGGAGAGGACATCGGCCCAATCCAGCACCACATCGAAGCCCCCCATGCGTTCCACCAGATCGGCCAGGCGCGCCGTTTCGAGCATTTGCTGGAGGGCGGCGTCCGAGATCGTCATATCGAGCTTGGGATAGCGCAGCTGATCCCGCAGGTTGCCCAGGAGCATGTAGGGCTTCTGGGGAAGGAAAAAAATCTCTTCCAGGGGCGGCCGTCCGACACGCCCGCCGCCGCGGGTCCACAGACCGGCAATGGCCCTGAGCAGCGAACTCTTGCCCACGCCGCTGGGGCCGACCACGATCAGGTCGTCGGCGGGATCCAGGGTCAAGTCCAACTCCTTGATCAGGGTGCGAGTGCTGTCCGGCGTCTTGAGCGTCATCCGGTCCAGGAAAAAGCGGTCGGCCGGCTCCGAGGAAATCTCGGGCAGGACGGGCCTATCCGGTGAGATGGTTTCCGCGAAGGTGGCCAGCCGCTGAACACCGGCGGCGAAATTGGTGATGTCGTCGATCTGGGAGACGATCAAAGACAGCGCCCCATAGACCTGCATAAAAGCGAAATTGGCCTGCACCATGTCGCCGTATTCGATCTTGCCGCTGAAATAGGGTCCGAAGAGCACCAGATAGGGCAGCACCACCGGCAGATAGCTATAGGCCGTGGTAAAAAAGGACAGGTTCCGCTGCCAGCCGATCAGCAGACTGAAATTCTTCAGCACCATGCGGAAAGCGCTCCCCGATATAGGCCCTCTCAGGGCCTTCGCCCTGGTAGAAGGCGATGGATTCGGTATTGTCCCGGACATGCACGAGGGAGTAGCGGAAATCCGCTTCATAGCGCAGTTGGTTGAAGTTGAGGCGCACCAGGCGCCGCCCGATCAGGGCCGTCAGCAGGGTGCCGGCCACGGAGTAGATCAGAACCACCATCACCAGCAGATGGGACTTGGACCATAGAATACCGGTAAAGGAAATCAGATCCATCAGGGAGCCCAGGACGATCAGCAAAAAGGCCAGCGACGTCCGGGTAAAGGAGCGAATATCCTCCATGATGCGCTGATCCGGGTTGTCGATCAGGCCGCTGGCCTCGACCTCATAGTAATTGCGATTGCTGAAGTAATTTCCTAGAAATTCCCCTGTCATCCACTCCCGCCAGCGCATGCCCATATAGCTTTGGACATAGTGGTAGAAGGCCACGATGGGAATGCCCACCAGAAAACCGCTGAAATAGACCGCCACATACAGATAGGACATGCTCTCGTTTTTTTTCACCAGGGCATTGGTGAAATAGTTGCCGATATAGCTGAAGGCCACATTGATGCCGGTCACGGACAGGGACAGCAGCAAAACCGCCGCCAGCAGCAGCCAGGCCTGGCGGCGGGCCTGGAGATGCTTCCGGAAACCGGCGAAGACCATCATGGGAATCCCCAGGATCGCGAGCACCACCAGGACAGCCGTTGGAATGGAAGATAGTGTGCACCACATCGCTCAGACCGCCGGCGATTTTAGCGGTAAGTTGCGGGGCGAAATGTGCGCCGGTCAGAACCAGTCCGGAAACGAGCACCACCAGCAGAGCCGAACAAGAAGACCAGCAGCATGATCAGCAAGAGGAAGGTTATCTTGCCCCCGCCGGGGATGTGCGGGAAGAAATAGGGCTGGGCGATGGCGGTAAAACGCCGCCAGAGCGATATGCGGGGAGATGGCAACCCGTTTTCGGCAATGGTTGCTGCCATATCAATCGACTCCTTGGAATGGGGTTCCTTTGTCTGTGATCAACACGATCGATGCCCCGCCAGATTGACGGAGGCCGGGTGCGCGGCGCGATAAGCCTCGTAGGCGTGATAGCGGCCCAAATCGTCCCAGGTCGCCATGATCGCGGCGGCTCGGCACGTACCCACCTTGGTACGCAATAGTCCTTTCAAGTGCCTAAGGGCCTCCACTTCCAGCAGGCGGACAAGGTCGAACACCGGCTCGGCCAGGCAGAAACCGGTTTTGTGGGCCATGAGGAGGATCCGATAGGCGATCAGGACCTTGTCGGGTATCCGCCGGCTGTTGAAGGCGATCGTGCGGGCGCGCACCGCGGCCGTGCAGCCCGCGTCATGGAGCACTTGACGGCGCATATCGAAAACAATGGCATTGATGGAGAAATCGATGCCGGCCATAAAATTTTCCAGGGTAGGTTCGAGCTGGTAGTGTTTGATCACGATAAAATCAGGGAGCAGACTTAGATCATAGGCCAGCTGCGATCCAACCGGCTGCCAGCGGATGCCCTTCAGATCGGTGGGTTTGGTCGGCTGGTCCTTCAGAAGATCGCCCAGGGGGAAACCGCGTTCCAGGCCGCCGATGAAGATATCGATATCGCCCGTGGGGGGCGCCTGGCCGAGCACCGCCGCCATGACGGCATTGCGCGGTGCGCCGCCGGCCACATAGAATTCCGCCGTCTCCGGCAGGCGGCGATCCAGCCAGTCAAGATGGTCGCGGATGTCGGGGCGCGTGAAGAAGCGCCCTACCGCTCGCTGCGCTTCAGCGTCAGATGGTTGTCCTGTCACGTTCCTTGGCGATCCCTTGTGTTTTCGGCAACCGGGTGAGGCGATCGGTTGCGCGGCGTTGATACGAGGTGAATGGCTTTAGGGTAGGTCCATCCCTAAATGGCGCCTTTCAAGCCCCGGCCGGCGTTCCGCTGTTTGAAAATCCTCGACGAAGCTTGACTACGCCTGCGGTTTCCACCCCCAGCGGGGTTAGATCGGACGGGAAGTCCCGCAGCGCGGGACAAATCGCTCGGCCTTACCAAGACCAAAATCTACCATATCCGGACGGACACTGTCAGGGATAAACAGGAAAAAGCTAGAAAAGGTGGGCCTCCTTGTCAAGTAGGGTCCAGGCCGTAATCCGTGTCCGCATGATTTTGCTTGACAATCGCATGCGGTCCCCATATTCTCCACATTTAGATAACTTCTCCATATATGGGAATATTAGTCCTTCTTTGCACCGGTATAGGCGGCATCGCCGCCGCCCGAACTTGAACCGAAACCGGATACCGATGAACCCTTTGCACAAAGTCTTTACCATCATCGAAACCGTGGTCGCCCGACAGGATAAAGGCCTGACCTATTCGGAAATCCTGGCCGCGCTCGATCTGCCCAAGTCCTCCGTGCACCGGATCCTCAAAGAACTCACCGAGCTGGGCTATCTCACCTTCAACCCGGAAACCAAACGCTACTTCGGCAGCCTGCGTCTGGCCTCCCTGGGAGCGGAGGTCATGTCCCAGTTCCAACTGCGCGATCATGTGCGACCCCACCTGCTGGCGCTGCACCGGGAAACCGACCACACCGCCAATCTGGGCGTCCTCGACGGCACACGGGGCGTTTTCGTGGACAAGATCGAATCCAGGGATTTCGGCATTAAACTGTTCTCCGAAATCGGCAAACCCTTTCCCCTGCACTGTACCGGCCTGGGGAAAGTGCTGCTGGCGTTTGCGCCGGAAGACTACGCTGAGGCCTTGATCCAGAAACCGCTGGAAGCCCTTACGGAAAAGACCATTACCGACCCCGTCGAAGCTGGAGCAGTGAATTGGCCACGATCCGCAAGCAGGGCTACGCACTGGACGACGAAGAAATCACCCGCGGGATCTTGTGCCTGGCCGCACCGGTGTTCGGTTTCGGCGAGGGCCTGGTCGGTGCCGTGAGTGTCACTTTTCCCTCTTACATCAACAACGACCGCGGCATCGCACCGGAAATCGCCGCGCTGAAAAAATATGCGGGGATCATCTCGCAATCATTGGGCGGACAATAAGCAGCACTAGCGCATCACCGCCCTGCGAGCGGCAAACCGGAGAAGCTGGCGCCGTTGCATGCGGCATCGGCCGCACCCATCCTTTAGGGGTCTGGTAGTGAAGACGGATCCCGGCCAACCATTTATGCTAGGGGGAGAGTCATCATGAAAAAGATGTTTTTCGTCGCATTGCTGATCGTTGCCGTCATAAGCCTGGGGGCCGTTGTGGAAGCCAAAACGGTTCTTAAACTCGGCCACTACGCCAACGCCGAACACGCCGGCAACAAGGCTGCCCAGATGTTTGCCGAAGGTGTGGCCCAACGCACCAACGGCGAGATCACGGTTGAGATCTATCCCAACAATGAGCTGGGCAACCCGCCGGAAGTGCTCGAGCAAAACGTGCTGGGCGTCATCGACATGAGTCTGCCCACCCAGGGGCAGCTGGCCAAGTATTCCAAGAAATTCGGTTGCGTGATGCTGCCGTTTGCCTTCGACGGCTATGACCAGGCCTATAAGGTCCTGGACGGCCCTTTCATCGAATGGGCGCAACCGGATCTGGAAGCGGCGGGGCTGGTTTTCCTGGCCAACTGGGAATGGGGCTTCCGCAACCTGACCAACAGCGTGCACCCCATCAACACGCCCGATGACGTCAAGGGGTTGAAGATTCGCACCCCACCCGAGCTCTCCAACCAGTCGGCCATGGAAGCTCTGGGGGCCACCGTACAGACCATCCAGTTCTCCGAACTCCCCATGGCGCTGAAGCAGGGTGTCGTAGACGGCCAGGAGAACCCGGTCAGCGTCATCTACGCCTTCAAAATCTATGAAACCCAGAAGTACCTGGCCATGACCGGCCACACCTACAATTCCATGGTCCACGTGATGAGCAAAAAAACCTGGGACAAGCTGACCCCGGAACAGCAGGTGATCGTACGGGAAGAAAGCAAGAAGGCCGGCGACTTCATGCGCCAAACCCTGCGGGAGGCCGAAGCCGACCAGCTCACCAAGCTGCAGGAGCTGGGCATGGAGGTCACCTACCCGGACGTGGCCCTGTTCAAAGCCAAGATGGGGCCGGCCTACAAACGCATGAAGGCTTCCGTCGGCCCGGAGAATGTGGAATATTTTCTTAAGATTGTGGAAGAGGCCAAATAGTGTGTCCATCCAGAGATGGCATCTTTTGGCCCCGGCCGGCGGGCGCTTTGGAAATCCTCGCCGTAGCCCAGCTACGCCTCCGATTTCCAAAGAGCTGCGGCCTTGACCGGAACCAAAATCTACCACCTCCGGACGGACACTAATAGCAACGTGATACAATCCGCCGCCGGCATCCGCCTTCTTTTCTTCGCCCAATTCAAATGAACGGTGCCCGGCGGCTCCCTATCCTGCATGCCCCAGAGTGGATGAGCGATGACGACACTGCTGATTTTTGTCGCCCTGATCGGGCTGATTCTGCTGGGGGTTCCCGTTGCCGTGAGCATGGGGCTTACGGCCGTGGCGACCTTTCTGATCATGGGTCAGGCCGATATCCTCACCATGGTGGCCCAGCGGATGTACGCCTCCACCACTTCCTTCACGCTGCTGGCCATTCCTTTCTTTATCCTGGCCGGCAATCTGATGAACACCGGCGGGATTACCGAGCGCATTTTCCGCTTTGCCCGGGCCCTGGTAGGGCATATCTGGGGTGGCCTGGGACAGGTCAATGTCATTGCCAGCATGATCTTTTCGGGCATGTCGGGGGCCGCCGTGGCGGATGCGGCCGGTCTGGGCATGATCGAAATGAAGGCCATGAAGGACAACGGCTATGACTGGCGCTTTTCGGCGGCCATTACGGCGGCCTCCTCCACTATCGGGCCGGTCATTCCCCCCAGCATCCCGCTGGTCATCTACGGTTATCTCACCGAAGTGTCCGTAGGCCGGCTTTTCCTGGCCGGCGTCATACCAGGGGTTCTGATGGGGCTCGCGCTCATGGTGGCCGTCTACTTTGTCTCCCGTCATCGCCGCTATCCCCGGGACCAGCGCGCTGCCTTGAAAGAAATCGTCGCCAGCGGCAAGGCCGCCACCCTGCCGCTGCTGACGCCGGCCATCATCGTGGGGGGAATTTTAAGCGGGCAGTTCACCCCCACCGAGGCCTCGGTGGTGGCCTGCCTGTATGCCCTGTTCCTCGGCCTGGTCATCTACCGCAGCATCCGCATCCGTGACCTTCCCGAAATCTTCTGGAACACCCTCACCCATACGGTGCGTATCATGTTCATCATCGCCACAGCCGGCTTTTTCGGCTGGCTGCTGATCCTGCACCGCATCCCCGTGCAGGTGATCACCGGCCTCACCACCCTGAGCACCAATGCCACCCTGGTGATGCTGATCATCATCTTCGTCCTGTTGATCTTCGGCTGTTTCCTGGAGGGGATCGCCGTCCTGCTCATTACCATCCCGATTTTCCAGAAAATCATCGTGCATTTCGCCATCGACCCGGTGCAGTTCGGGGTGGTGATGACCCTGGCCTCCATGATCGGACTGCTCACACCGCCGGTGGGCATGTGTCTGTATGCCGTATCCAGCATCACCAAGCTCTCCATCGTGGAATTGTCAAAGGAAATGTGGCCTTACCTGCTCGGCATTTTCCTGGTACTGCTGGTGGTGGCCTTTGTTCCCGCGGTATCCCTCTGGCTGCCGAACCTCGTCATGGGGAAATAGGAGGTCCCCCCTTGTGGATATGAACCACCCGACAACACCCGCACGCATAGGGGCCGCTCTGGACCGCGGACTTGTCTTCACGCTGCGCCTGATTTGCGTGTGCTGCTTTACGATTCTGCTCCTGCTGCTGGCCGGCAATGTGTTCGTACGCATCTTCCCGGTAGCCGCTTTTTACTGGTTCGACGAGGTGGTGGAGTGCATGTTCGCCTGGATGGTCTTCTTCGGCGCGGCGGCCCTCTGGGCCCGGGACGATCATTTCCGTTTGGAGTGGATCAGTGAGAAACTCAAGGGAAAGCCCAGCGGTCATCTGGTAACCGCGGCGATCGAAGTCATTTCCCTCTTCTTCATCACCATCTTTTTCTACCAATCCCTGCAGCTGACGCTGCAAGCCCGGGACTGGACACCGGTCTTCAATGTATCGCGGCGTTTCCTGTATGCCTGCATGCCCGTTTCCGGGGCCATCATGGTGGGCTATTCGCTACGTAAAATCCTACGGGAGATAGCGGCATTCCGGCTGCTCAACGATCGTTCCCGGAAGGATGCCCTTCAGGAAGAGTGATCGTTGTCTTTGTTTATTAGAAACAGCCATCAACTTCGACTGTCAATAAAACGGCGGCACATATCGATATTGGAAAAATGTAGGCTGGTAGTTCTGACGATCACATACACGGCTACAGACAACGCTTTCCGAGCATAGAGGCCACCCACCATATGTTGGGCTTCGCCTTTCTAGTCTCGGCTTTTGTTACGTACAGATAGCAGCTATCGCAAGTTGCGCAGATTTCCAGACTAGTTGGAGGTATCTGTTACGTTGTGCTTTTGGGGCGCCTGGAAGCCCAAGCGACGCAGAAGCGCAGGCTTTAAGGCGTCGTCCTGCAAGCGCTTGTTATATGGGCTCATTTGTATAGAGCATCCTGCCATTCTTGCCGCAGGATAGCCCACAGCGCCGTATCCTCGATCACTCGGGTTCGAATAGAAATCCAGGCCGGCTGATGTGACTAATCCATGCGAAAGAGGTCACGTGTATAGACATTTTTTTCAACGTCATCCAAGGCGGAATCATAGCGGTTGGCTAAAATGATGTCAGACTGACGTTTGAACTCAGCCAAATCCCCCACGACCTTGCTGCCGAAAAAATCGCTTCCGTCCGCCAGCTCCGGTTCATAGATGATGATCTGGGCGCCTTTGGCCTTGATGCGTTTCATGACCCCCTGAATGCTGCTCGACCTGAAGTTGTCCGAGCCGCTCTTCATGGTCAGGCGATACACGCCAACAGTACATGGCTTGCCCGGAACGCCGTCATGGCCGATATCCCCCGCGCCGAAGTAGCCCGCTTTCGCCAGGGCTCTGTCAGCGATGAAGTCCTTGCGGGTTCTGTTGGAGTTGACGATGGCCTCAATTAGGTTGCTCGGCACATCCTTGTAATTGGCCAAGAGCTGTTTGGTATCCTTGGGCAGGCAGTAGCCGCCGTAGCCGAAGGATGGATTGTTGTAGTGTCCGCCGATACGCGGATCAAGGCAGACGCCTTCTATAACCTGCTGGGTGTTCAGACCCTTGCTTTCAGCATAGGTATCCAGCTCGTTGAAATAACTCACGCGCAGTGCCAGATAGGTGTTGGCGAACAGCTTGATGGCTTCGGCTTCCGGCGGTGCCGTGTGGAGGATGGCGGCGTCCTTTTTAACGGCGCCCTCGGCCAGCAGTTCAGCAAACATTTTTGCTGGCTCTACCATGTCTTCGTAGGCGCCGACGATGATGCGACTGGGATAGAGATTATCGTAGAGTGCCTTTCCCTCGCGCAGGAATTCCGGACTGAAGATGAAATTCCGGCAGCCGTATTTTTCGATGAGTGAATCCGTGTATCCCACGGGTACCGTGGATTTGATGACCAGCGGCACGCCGGGGTTGACCCGCAAAGCGATGTCTATAACGTCTTCCACCGCGCTAGTATCGAAATAGTTGGTATTGGGATCATAGTTCGTTGGCGTGGCAATGACGACACATTCCGCATTGGCATAGGCGAATTCCTTGTCCAGTGTGGCGGTGAGGTTCAAGTCCTTGGTTGCCAGGTATTCCGAAATTTCCTTGTCGACAATGGGCGACTTGCCGTTATTGATAAGGTCGACCTTTGCGGCGGTGGTGCTGACGGTATGGACTTCGTTATCCTGGGCCAAGAGGGTGGCAATGGACAAACCGACGTATCCGACTCCGGCTACCGCAATCTTCATATCCTACTCCTTGTGAGATTTAGTGAATATTGTGATGCCCGTCTTGGATAGTTGCAACCCAGGTTGATACCAGCATCATCAGTTAGGTGCAGTTATCCGGCAGGCATCTGTTGCATTTGTGAAAATCCTTATGAACGATAGAAACTTGTTTTCTGAGAGCGATTATAACACCCGCCCTTGTATCGTAAAGATGTTGATATTAAGGCCTTGTATTATATGGGCGTAGGAAACAGGTCAATTGGACCTTGTTCGTACAGGCAAGTAAGCAATGCTGCCGTCTGCGATGATTTGTTCATCCTTGATTAAGGCGATAATCCGCCTTTCCCCTTGGCACTTCGAACATAACTATGAATCGATATGCGGTGGTTGATCCTTCAACCTTGGAATTGGGATACCATTTCCTGAAAGATCATTGTGAACCTGAGCCTCAGCAACTAAATTGTGGTACAACCATTAGGGGAGTAGATTACGAATGGAGAGGGCCTATCTCTCATGGATCTCGAAATTTCCGATATATTGAGATAATCCCGCTAAAATTGAACGCGCTAAAAATCCAGGTTACGTGCCACTACTCATAATAAAGTTCAATTCTTGGGCTCATCAACATCTTGTGGTTCCAATGAAGACTCTCAAGGTGGGCAATTTGCCGCGCAATGTTCTATGAGAACCTGACCGCAATGCACATGCTTATCAAGGCCCGACCGTCAAATCACGAGCATCAACAAACATAGATGCCGCTACCGACCCAAGGGGCGCGCGGGCTTTTCGTCGGCCGGAAGTCCCAGCAGGGCTTCTTCAAGCGCCTTGCCGAACCCAAATCCAGGCCACCAGCACCAGCAGCGAAAACAGCGTGACCGGAACGCCGATGCGGGCGTGCTCCCGGAAGGTGATCTCGACCCCGTAAAGGCGTGCCTGCTCGATGACGATGAGATTGGCGATACTGCCAATGGTGATCAGGTTGCCGGCGAAGGTGCTCGACAGCGCCAGGGTCTGCCACTGGAAGGGGTCGGTGGGATCCAGGAAGCGGGTCAGCAGCATCACGGCCGGTACGTTGCTGAAAAGGTTGCTCATGGCCGTGGACACCAGGGAGATAATGTAAAGATTGTTCATATCGATGCCCAGGGGCGCCAGAATATCCATGGCGGCGGCCGGCAGTCCGGCGTCGGCCACGGCCTGAATGACGACAAAAAGGGCAAAGAATAAGGCGATCAGGTACCAGTCCACCAATTCCACGATCTGCCGGGACTTCAACCGCCGGCTGCATAGTAAAACCCCAGCCACGGCCATCGCCACGATTTCCCGCGGCAATCTGGTGAAGAACAACAGGATTAGAATTACGACCGCCGCCAGCCCCTTGGCTGTCTGCCAGCGATTGAAGACCGGCCAGGACACTTCCCGGAAAGATACGGCCGCCGGCAGATCGAAGGTTTTACGGTAGCCCCGGCAGATAATACCGAAGGCGCCTAACAAGGCCAGCAAGGCCGGCGGCCCGCACCAGGTGAAAAAGCGTCCGAAGTCGAGCTGCCCCACCTGTCCGATGAGCATGTTCTGGGGGTTGCCGATGATGGTGGCGGCCGAGCCGATGTTGCTAGCCACGGCCAGGCCGATGAGATAAGGTAGCGGATTGCGCCGGGCCCGGCGCAGGGAGACCACCAGCACCGGCGTGAAGGCCAGGCAGACGATATCGTTGGCCAACAGAGCGGAAAGGACGGCGCTGACCAACATGATGTTCAGCAGGAAAACCCGGGGGCCGACCCGATAGGCGGCCAGCGCACCCGCAACGCGGGTGTAGAAGCCCCCCAGCCGGAGTTGAGCCGACACGATCATGAGGCCAAAGAGCAGCAGGATCGTGGCCGCGTCGATGGAAGCCACGGCCCGATTGAGGGCAATCGACCCGCTGACCACCATGGCGATGGCCCCCAGCAGCGCGATGCCGGTGCGGTCCAGCGCCAGCCAGGGTACACGGCCGATGGCCACCCCGATATAGGTGGCGATGAAAATCGTCAGGACCAGCATAGCGTCGAGGCCGTCTCCACAACCAAAGTTTCGACGGATCTACACCTTTGACCGGTCTTTAGCAACGGGGATTTAGCCGCGCGTTTAAACCCCGGCGAGCTTGGAGAGCACCACCGAAGCAAAACTCAGGACGAAGAAAAAGCCGCACATGTCGGTGACCGTGGTGAGCAGCGGGCTGGAGACCAGGGCCGGATCCAGCTTCAGTTTTTTCAGCGCGAGGGGCAGCATTCCACCCAGCAGCACCGAGACCAGGGTGTTGGCCGCCAGGGCGCCGCCCACCACCAGTCCCAGCCACAGGTTGTCCTTCCAGAGATAGGCCACCGTGCCCAGCATCACGCCCAGGACCAGGCCGTTGATGATGCCCACCCTGGCCTCCTTGGCCAGCACCCACAACAACTCACCGGGCCGGACCAGGCCCAGGGCGAGTTCCCGCATGGAAACCGCCACGGCCTGGTTGCCGGAGCAACCGCTCATGTCGCTCACCATGGGCAGGAAAACCGCCAGGGTGATGGCCGCCGACAAGGTGTCCTGGTAAAGGGCGATGACGCTGGCGGCGATGATATTGAGCACGATGTTCATGCTGAGCCAGGACAGTCGGCGCCCGGAACGGGACAGCAGGGGCATGGTGCGGAATTCCTCGCCCCCGATGATGCCGCTCAACCGCAGAAAGGTTTTGGTTTTCTGCTTGTTGACGGCTTCCTCCACGTCGTCCGGCAGGACCACCCCCACCAGCCGCTTGCGGTCGTCCACCACCGGTACGCCGAACAGGTGATGTTCATCAAAAAACGCCCGCAGCTCCCGAAGGGAGGCCTTGTCCGACACGCTGAGGGGAGACGTCAGCATTACATCCCCCAGCCGGGTATTCCGGGCCGGGAACAGCAGGTCGTGGATGCGCAGGACGCCGGCCAGCTTGGCTTCCTGATCCACCACGTAGAAGTATTGGACGTTGTAGTCGGCGTATTCGCTGCGATGGGCCTGCAGATCATCGAGCACCCCTTGAATGGTATCGTCGCTGCGGTAGGCCAGAAACTCGGAAATCATGATGCCGCCGGCGCAATCCGTTGGATAGGCCAGCAGCATGCGGGCTTCTTCCGCGTCTTCGCGATCCATTCGGGCCAGGATGGCCCGGCTGGCATCCGGCTCCATCTGCCCCAGAACGTCCACCAGGTGGTCGCTGGAGAGCTCCTCCATAATCGCCGCCGCCTGCTCCGAGGGCATCTCCTCCACCAGGTCGGCAGCCTGGGTTTCCGAGATATCCTCGATCACATCGGCGGCATCCTCGGGATGCAGGAGGCTCAGCAGGGCCACCTGCTTTTCTTCGCTCAGCCGGGAAATGGCCCGCGCGGTATCCTGCGGGCTGAGCGTTTCGATAAAACGCGTCAATTCGTCACTGTCCCGGGCCGCGATTAGCGCGCTGATCACATCCCAGGGGGGGGCTGGTGTGCTCATCAAAAAAACCTCGCGTCGATAAGGGGGTGTCGATTTAACAGGAGATCGGCCTCCAGTGACAAGGCCGCTGGGAAGGCGCTCCGCGGCCAGGCCGCGGATGCGCGATGGGACTGCCGGGCGGCTACTTCTTCATCCAGGTGCCGTCCTCGTTTTTGAAATATTCGTCCGGGCCGAGATTTTCCTTCCACTTCAGGGCCGCCCGGCGGCCGACCTGCTCCGGGGTGGCGCCGGCCTTTTGGGCGATCTCCTGGTAGAGCATTTTACGGTCGTCGTTTTCCGCGGCGACGATGTCGGCTCCTTCCCGGCTCTGGCCCACGAAGGCGAGATAACCCTGGTAAGTCTCCCCGATGATGCCTTTGGATTTGAGGGTCACGATCTCCGGCAGCCGGGCCTTCATGCGGTCCTGGAGCGAACCGGCGGAAGCCGGCGCGGTGATGAGCAGGACCAGGGCCAGAGTGAATCCTCCCATAACCAACAAGATGATGTGCTGAATGCGATTCATGACAAATCCTCCATGGGTTCCCAGTCCCGCTCAGGGGCTGGTTTCCTGTTTTTTCCGAATATTTTGGTCGGCTTCGAAAATATCGTCCAAATAATGATCCAGTTCCCGGTCGATCTTGACGTTCACGTCGATGGTGATGTGAATCGGTTTGATCTCGACGGGCGCCACTTCCACGCTGTGACGGACGCAGGCCGGTATGAACATCAGCACCAGCAGCGCCAGACAGACCGGGAGAAGTTGCCAGTTGTGCATAGCGCACCTCCAAGGGTTAGCATCCATCCCCACTCATAGACCCGCCTTTGTGAATGGACGCGTAAAACATCATTGCCCGAACAGCTTCGTAAAATGGTCAAGATCAAGGCGTGCAAAAGCCGGGGACCGAGGCGTACACCCGTACGCCGCAGTAGACGCGGCCTGACGCACAACGCCGAAACTTGTCCGTCCCTGGCGGATTGGCCATTTTACGAAGCCGTCATTGCAGCCGCTTGAAGAGTTCCCGGTACCGCAGTATCCGGTTCAGCGGCAGCGTCACGTTGACATCCAGCCGGATGCCCTGGAAGACCGATCCCGGCGTGCCCGGGGCCGTCTTGACGAAACCGCCGGCGGCGGAATCGTATTCGAACGGCAGCGGTTCGGCCGGCTTGCCGTCGAACTGCAACTGCACCTTCAGATCGTCCCCCTCGCTGTTCATCGTGACCTTGGCCCATTGGTAATCGTAGTCTTTGAGGGCGTAGCGTGCAAGCTCCATCTGGTTGAACTGGGGTGTTCCCGGCGGGATGCCGGCCGTGAGCATCTCCGATCCCTGGGCCCGAATCACCCCGCCTTCCCCCGGGCTGGAGTAGAGAAAGGCATTGTTGAAGCGCAGGCGGCCATCCACCAGGCTCAGCGGTATAAGGCCGCTGATGGCGCCGCCGCCCTCGACCTGGGCCATGCCCAGCTGCTCGAGCAGCTGGTCCAGTTTGATGCGGTCGCAGAACGCCGTGATATCGTAAGCGTTCTTGCCGGCCGTGAAACGCGTGGCCGGAATGATAACGGTTCCGCCGCACCATTGGAAACGGCCGTCCTCCAGGAAGACGACTGCGCCGGGCTCCACCTGGTAGGCCAGACGGCCCTTTTCCGCCCGCACCTTCCCTAATGCGACCGCCTTGAAGGTCATGACCTGGGCCGGTGCACTGCGCAGTGTTGTCATATCCGGAAAGTGCAAGGTGGTCTCGATCTCCTCGATCACCCCGCCCTGGTCCTCCACCGCAAGCCGACCTGCGCCGATGCCGGCCGAAAGGGATCCCCGCAACCCGCCGTCGTAGGCCGCCTCCCCCCGGGCGAAGAGGGCTCCCGTGAAGGTGATGGGAAAGCCCGGCGGATCGGACATAAGATCGGAGACCACAATCGGCCCTGCGTCCACAGGCCGTTCGGCGGACCAGTCGATCTTTACCAGCGGCAGGCGGCCCCCGGGCGCCAGATCCACCCGCCCCCCGGCCTTCACCGTCAGCCCGGGCACGATCCGGTTGGCGTGGCGGGCCTCGAAGGCGATTCCCTGCGCGGTCTGGCGCAGCTGGCCGGTCACGCGGCCCAGTTCCCGCTTCTGCCAGAGGGTCGAGGACAGGGCAAAGGCACCCGGTTTGCCTTTCTCCGGCGGCGGCCAGGCCAGGGGCAGCCGCAAGCTGAAGCCCGAAGCCCGGATGTCCGCGGCGGGGATGGTAAGATGGCCCTTGTCCACCACGACCTCACCGGACAAATCGGGCGGCCCATCGGGGGTCCATTCCCCCTGCCCTGCAACCCGCAGGGCATCCAGGCGGGCCGTACCGGCCGGCGCGGAGACCGTGACCGATCCCATTTTCACGGCCAGGGTGCCATTGCCGGCCGCGCCATCATGCTGGAAACGCGCGGTCCCTTCCACAGCTTCCATACGCAGACGCAGGTCGTCCCGGGCCCAGTCGAGAGTCGGCAGCTGCCAGCGGATATCGGCCTTCAACGGAGAGCGCTCGCCTTCCGCACGAAGTGTCAGCCCTGCCAGATTGGGCAGGGCTGAGGTCGATCCTCCGGGGGCCTTGCCCCCCTTTCCTCCGAAAGATCCGGATTCGCTCAACTGGAGATCCGCCTGCCATCGGCCCTCCGGCCAGAAGCGGGCGTCCGTTTTCATTTCCAGAGGCCATGCCACCCGTGGAAGGCTGTTGTTGGTATCCGGGTCGAGCGTCACGGTAGCGGCGAGATTCCCTTCCCAGGCCCAGCTGGCATCGGCCCCGCTCTTCAACTGACCTGTCACCGTAAAAGAGCCCTCCCCCCCTGGAACGACCGTCCGGATGGGGCCTGCCTCCACGGCCCAGACACCAGCCCCCGCGCTTTTGATCGTAGCCTGCAGATTAGCCGCGGTCGTGGCACCTGAAAAATCAAGACGGATATCGCCCCAGATCAGTCGACATGGCGTGTGGCTCATGGTCAGCGCGGCGATCTCGATCTTCAAGGGGGATAAACGGCCCTGCAAGTTCCCGCGCACAGCCCCGGTCCCGGTCAAGGTTGTCAGTTCCTGAAGACCCGCCAGACGGGCCAGTTCCCCCAGCCGAAGGCGACGGCCCTCCCATTGCAGGGACAAACGGTTGTCGGCCAGATCGAGCCGCCCCTGCACAACCAACCCTTGGTCGGGCACCTTCAGGGTGAGAGACCCCTCCAGAACCTTCATGTCCGGCGACGGCGCAAGGTCCGCTTCGAAGGGGATCAAGACCTGCCGGTCTTCCATTCCGATCAGGATTTCCCCCTGCCGGATGTCTACCCGGGCGATGGCGACCGGCGACTTCACAGGTTGCCCCTGATCCTCGCCAGCACTTTCCCGGAACGCGGGCAACCCGGGAATTTCGAATCCGCCGTCCGGCTTGACCACCACACGGATGCGCACCCCATTGAGGGTCAGGCGGGTCAGGCGGCCTTGCAGAAGCCCGGCCGGATGGTAGCGCGCCCGGATGGCGGCCACCGCAATTCCGGGGGACGCCGCGGGCCCGATGCGCAGCGTACCGAGATCCATTCCAAAGGGGCTCAATGCCCGGACCGGCAAGGCATAATCCCGGATGCCCGCCTCTTTGAACAGCACCGGCACAAGGAGCCGTTCGGCTGCCAGGGGCAGCAGGAGATAGCCTGCCATCAGAACCAGGGCAACCAGCAGGGTCGCCGGAATCACGATCCATCGGACAGGGATGCGTCGCGGTGTCGTTTTCGTTTCGGGCATGGGTCCAATCTCCGGGCTGCCCATCAGCCCGTATTCATTTTGTGAAAAGTAGTTCTCAGGTTAGATGGGTTTAAGAGAAAAAATTTCTCATTAAGCACATTATTTTAGTGAAGTTAAAATCCTATCTCCTTGTTATGATTAATATTGCTATTTTGACTTATCTAGTACGAAATTTGCATCAGGCCCTGCCGAGATCAACGGAGGAAAATCGGACCAAGGTCGTGTAAAACGCCAGGCATCACGCCCGGTCCGCCAGAAAATGATCGCTTAACATGGAAGAAAATAATATTGCTTATGGAACCGATGGATTATATCGGCCTGTTGATCGGGATCGCGGCACTCCTGGTTTGCCTCTGGCATTGAATCTTCACACGCTGCGCAGTTTATGCGTTTTCTCCAACTCCAGCGCCAACCGCCCCAGGATGATGGCCGAGGCCTCATCTTCCCGGGATACCTTCCGGCCGGCCTCTTTGGTACACGACCACACGAGGCGGTCGTTGCCGGACCACAGCCCGAAGGCGTTGCGGATGTAGTTGCCGAGGGTCTGGTTTAAATCGCTGATCTCGTCGGCGCTCATATTGGCGATACTGGCCTTGTCCTTAAGCGACAGGACTTCGATCAGGTAGCCGACCGCCTCTTCGACGCTCGTGGGCAGGGGTTTCTTTGCGGCGACGGGCTGATCCTGCTCGGGATAGCGATCTTTTCCCAGCATCAGAAAATTGAACAGGGTGTCGTAGACGGCCTGATAGATACGGGTATCCCCCGTATCCCGGGCGCCCGTTACGAACAAGCTTTCGGGGGCATGCTTGTCGGCCCAGATGCGGATATGAAAAGCGGCCTGCAAGGGCTCCATGGCATTCAAATCGACAAGAAAACTGGGGCGTCCGCAAGATTGGGCATAGGCCTCCACCTGGGCCCGAGCGCCATCGGGATCGCCCTGGGTGAAGATCAAAACGGCGTCGGCCAGACGCACATTGGCCTCGTCCTGCTCTTGCCCCCCGGCAAAGGATTTTTCCCGCAGCCTGTAGCGCCGGGTCATGGGATGGGTGTCGAGCAGGGCGCTGGCAGCGGTGTAACCGTCGTAGGGGATTTTCAGCCGCAAGGCCACATCCAGAGCCGCCGCCTCGGCACCGGCGGCACCCGAGGCTATGATCAGGGAAATCGTCATGGGACCTGCCTGAAACCCGTTTTGGAGTAAAAAGTGAAGGCTTCCATCAACGGGTTACTATAACACCTCGATCGCCCGGCGTCCATTTGGCCGGAGAAAAACCATCGCCGAAGACAATCTGGTCCCGGAAAGCTGTCCGAGGACGCGGACGCCACGATCGCTGACCGGGAAATCGTTCGGGAGCGAGCGCCTTAAAAGGATGCCCCTCGTCGCCCGGGGTGATAAACTCCCAAGTAGGTGGGGTGCGGTCCGACACCGCGGCAGGTCGTGTGCAGGGCGGGACTGCCGGTCATGGCCTCCAGCAGGGTCTGGTCGCGTCCGTAGATATCGTCACGGAAATGGACGTCGCCATTAGGGTCCGCCCAGGCGGTCCAATACACCAGATAAACGGGCACCGGCGCTTCCAGCGTGATGACCTGGCGGTCATGGGTCGCCACCGCCTGGGTCAACCGGTCCTGATCCCATCCCTGGCGGTTCAACAGCAGGCCGGCCAGGGTCAGCGGTTCTTCCACCCGCACACAGCCGGAGGAAAACGACCGGGCCGTCCGGTTGAAAAGACTTCGGGCGGGGGTATCGTGAATGTAGACACTGTCGTCATTGGGGAACATGATTTTGACGCGGCCCAGAGCATTGCCGGCCGCAGGCTCCTGACGCAGCCGAAAGGGGAAATAGCGCTCGCTGAGGGCTGCCCAGTCGACGGCGTACGGGCTGATTTCGTGGGCATCCGCGCCCCAGCCGTCAAAAACGCGAAAATGCTGACGGATCAAAAACGAGGGATCGGCCTGGATTTTGGGGAGCAGATCCTTGCCGGCGATAGTGGGCGGAACATGCCAGTAGGGATTGATCTCGAGATAGGTAATCATGCTGGTGAGCACGGGGGTCGGTCGATCCTGTTTTCCCACGATAGTGCGCAGGGTTTTGACCACATGGCCTTCCTCGACCATCTGAAGTTGGAAGCCGGGGATATTGGCCAGGACATAACGCGGTCCCAGATCTGCGGGCATCCAGCGCCAACGCTCCAGGTTCAACTGAATCTGGCGGATACGCGCTTCCACAGGGACATTCAGCGCCGCCAGGGTTCGGTCCCCCACCACCCCGTCCGGCTGCAGTCCATGACGGTATTGAAAGCGTGCCACTGCCTCCGCCAGAAGATCATCGAAACACGGGGCCATGAATTCGGATGAGAGACGGGTATCGCCGGAAACCGCCAAGCGGTCCCTGAGCTGGGCCACCCGCGGGCCGCAATCCCCGCGTTGCAGTTTAGGCCCCTCATCGATGGTCGCCCAGCCGCCGGCAGCCGCCATTTTTCGGTAGCGCGGCAGGCTTTGCTGCAACGCCCGATAAGCGGTCTGCCGCGGCCCCAACGCATCGAAAAAGGCGGCCAAACGGCCACGGTCCAGCATTTCCGCCAATTCCCATGCCAGATCGCGTGACGGGGGGGCAGAGTCCGCGCCCCTGCGGTCTGCAATGGTGTGGGAATCGATGCGCCCCCTGGCGCGGTCGTAGACATAGCGTAAAACCATATCGGTCAGGGCCAGATCCAGTTGGACTTGTTTGCCGTCAAAGGAGTTCCCGAGAATGACCGGTCGCGTAATCATCCCGCCCAATACTTCATCCACCCAGGGGTTGTAGTAATCGGCGTAGCGCAACCCCTGGTTATCGGCCTGTTTGAGAACCGAAAGGGCCAGCGCGGCTTCCGGCAGCAGGCCGTAGCGATCTACCCAGGCCGGCTCATAGTTGCGATGGCGATAAAAGCGGACCAGCGCGCCGCACGGATCGGTACCCTGATCGCGGCTTATTGCCAAACCATCCATTCGTTGAGGTTGCAGGCGCTGCTCGACCTCGCGAGCCGCTGCCAAGAGCCAGTCGTCCGCCCGCGCACCGGCGGGCCACCATCCGGCTGAAAACAGCAGGCCAACCGCCAGCAGAATCCAGATCGGCCGTAAAATCCGTCCTGATTTTTCAGGCAACATAATTTTTCTTCCATCCCTGGCGCCACGGGGGTGTGGAGCCTTGTCCTTTTTATAGGCTGTGGCTTCAAAAAGCGGGCCAACCATCCTTCGCGACGCATTTCTTTTAACCTACTGTTATTTTTGTTTTTTTTGGTTGACCTAAATATGGGCACGCCGCTTTTATTTAAAATTGGGAGAAATTTTTCCCAATTATACGGTAACGAAACGGACATCCTGAGCGGCAATTCCCCTTTGTGATCTTTGCTATACAGGGGTGTAGGTGGGAACCTTCAGTAAGCAGATGAAAAGTTGCCCGCCGGGGCGATGGCTTCGGCCAGAGAACATCCTCCAGGGGCAATGTCATCTTTTGTTTTCCTCAGACATAAATATAAAGGTATCGGGCAGTTATTTTCTTCTCGGTTTTTCTTCTCTCTATTTTATCTTCTTATCGGGTCTACTGGCATGCCTCTTGAAAGTCATGCGTCCCATGTCGATGATGGTTCCGGATCCCATCATCCCCAAAGACAATGCGTCTCTACCGGAACCGTCAACCGCTGAAAAGGAGAAAGGAAAGGAATCATGGAAAGAAACATCTCACTTGGCTTGATCGTTCTGATGACCGTGCTGATGCTTCTCACCGGCATCTCATGTGCCGGTGAGAAGCACACGGCCGATTCGGAGGTTCAATTGACGGGGACCTTGAATCCAAGCAATCAGTTTGTGGACGCGTCCGGCCAGGCGTACGATCTGGCCATCAACGAGAAGACGGCTGAGCTGCTGGACATGCCCCGGCAGAAGGTCGAAATCAAGGGCACCGTCCAGGAACAGGACGGCCAGAAGACCTTGACCGTCACCGAAATTCTTCCTGCCACCCCATAGCCAATGCCAATCGGACTGAAAGGTCCGGTTTAGGCTCTTCGTGGAGAAGCCCAGGCTTCTCCACGATCGCATATTTCAGCACCGTGCCGGATTGACCGTTTCCCGTATATCTGCTTGTCCGAAGACTGTTGAAACGGATCTGAAGGTCTTGGACCGTTATTGCGCCATTGCTTTCGACGATCAGGTTCACCAAAAGGCTTTGGTGTCCGACAACGCCTTCAACCGATCCATTACGTGGCGCTGGCACGTGGCGCTGGCGTCCTGCGGCCTGCCTGCTCACCATCCGAGGAATGATTTTCTTCTGCCACATAGATAGTGAAAAAAAATTGTAACCTTCCAGAAGAAAACGCGTTGTAGCAGTAAATGATTTTGGTGCGGTCTTTCCACCTATTGACGTGCATGACCATATTTACACCCCTTATGGGGCCGGAAGTCGTTTCAGCATCTCTCTCGGCCCATCTTGCATTGACCGTCAACCGCTTGTGTGAGGTTCTCACACATTTCTATCTACCCATCAGCACCGAAAGGAGTAATCATGTTGAAAGGATTCCTGAAGATGAGCGTTGTGGTATTGGCAATCGGATTTTTATGCATGCCCGCCTGGGGGTCGGACAATGCTGTGCCCAGTTCCGGGCTGACCGTTCTTCTGACGAATAACGGCTACGGCCCGGGTGACGGCACCGGCAACGACGGTGACGGGCCGGCCGACGGGACGGGCAACGGCCCGGGTGACTGCAGCGCCTTGGGGGCCGCGGGCTCTCTCTTCCTGGCCGCCAATGGAAATGCGGGCAGTGGCGAGAACGGCGGCTACGGCCCGGGCGACGGAACAGGCAACGATGGTGACGGGCCTTCCGACGGCACCGGTAATGGAGCCGGTACAGCAGGCAATGGCAACAGCGGCTCCGGAGCGAGTGGCGGCAACGGCCCTGGTGACGGCACCGGCAACGACGGTGACGGGCCGGCCGATGGCACCGGCAACGGACCGGGTGACTGCAGCTGATTGTTATTCGAGAGACGTCTTTCACCAGGCGGGATAGCTCAAAACCATCCTCTGGAGTAAAACACGGCGTCAGCAGGACAAGTAAATAGAAAGGGGCCTCAAGGCCCCTTTCTCCGGCATTTTCATCTCTTCTGCAAGGCTGGTACCCCAAGCCTCTATCTGAGGATTTCGGGTACGCATATCCACAGGCACTGCCACACCCTTCAGAAGGCCTCCCGTTAGAGTATTTGCTTCTCTTTGAGCAACGCGACCACCATGGCAATCTGCGATCCGGCCAAGGTCCCCCCCAAGGACATCGCCACCGTGCATACCTCCAGAATCTCGGCAGCGGTGGCGCCCTGTTTAAGGGCATGGTCCGTCTGCCCCAAAATACACCCTTTGCACCCCGCAATGATGCCCCCGCACAACGCCATCAGCCGTTTGGTTTTGGCATCGAAGAGGCCGTCCCGATACGTATGCTCGTAGTGATCGCGGAACTTGGCGCCGGTTTCCGGAACAAGGTCAAAAAATTCCAGGAAATGTCCTCTGATCTCTTCCAGGTCATCCATTCTGGCCATCATATGCTCCTTATCCATCTGAACATTTTCCATGCGCCCCGCGGGCCCCTTCCCGCTCTTCCCGACCTTCTTCCCTGCCGGTCCTGACTCTGCTCCCGATACCGTTTCAAGAGCAGTTGCCCGCGGCACAACATGCACAAACCTCGGTGTGCTGCGGTCGGCCCCTGAAAGTCGTCCTGCGTCGGGGGGCCGCCCCGCCTTTGACGCTCTTCCGGTTTCGTTTCGCACGCGGTGCGGTCCGGCTGGATCGGGCGAGATAGCCCGTCAGCAGGTCGGAAACCCATCCCGAGCCTGGCAGCCGGAGGGCGGACCACAAGGGGTTGAAATCGTCTTTGCGGATGATAGCTTTCATGTCCGACTCCTTTCCCGGGCCTGGTCTTTCCATCGGACCAGGCCCATGACCTTTTCGAGGAGGATCGCTTTCCTCCTTGATCTGAACCCGAAGATAAGATAGGACTATCCATAAGGCAAATGAATTATACTTATGATATAGATAAGGAATATTGATGCATACCGAACTGCCCATCGCCCTGCTTCGGACTTTTGACACGGTGGCCGAGGCCAACAGCTTCACACGGGCGGGTGAAATCCTTCACATCACCCAGTCCGCGGTGAGCATGCAGATGAAACGCCTCGAGGAGATCGTCGATCGCCCCCTGTTCCAGAAAAACGGCCGTCGTTTTCACTTGACCCCGGCGGGCGAGATGCTGCAGGAGCACGCCCAGCACATCCTGGCGGCCCACAGCGCCGCTGTCGCCGCATTTGCGCAGCCCGAACTGGTGGGCCGCCTCCGCTTCGGCTGCGCCGAGGACTATGCCGCCCGCTTCCTGCCGTCGATATTGTCGGATTTCAGGAAGGCCTACCCCCGCATCCGGGTGGAAATTCGGAGCGCGCCCGGCCATCGCCTCTATCGGTTGCTGCAGCGCGATGATCTGGATCTCTGCCTCCTGGAAGGTGTCGCCACGGGCGGTCGTGTGGTGCACCGTGAAGCCGTGGTGTGGGCCACGGCCCGCACCGGCCGGGCCCACATGCTGGACCCGCTGCCCCTGGCCGTCTACGACGAGGGCTGCTCATACCGGCAATGGGCTCTGGAAGCGCTGCAGAGGGAAAAACGCGACTATTGGATCGCCTTCGTCAGCCCCAGCATGGCCGGCATCCAGGCCGCGGTGCGCGCAGGCCTGGCGATAGCCCCCATCGGACGCAGCACGCTGAATGAAAGCCTCCGCGTTCTGGCGCCCGAGGAGGGGTTTCCTCTCCTGCCGGTATCCGAGGTCAGCCTCCACCAGGGGCCCTCCGCCGGAAATGAAGTGGTCGCCTGTTTTGCCGATTATGTGGGCGCGGCGTTTCAAAAGATAGGCGTATAGGGGGCTGTTTCCGCCGTCCGCCGGGCGTTGCTAACCCGCCCCCGGCGTCTTAATTTAGAAACGGTCACTGCCGCTCTACCTGCGCCGCGGTTTTCTGCCGGACGCAGACGAAAACCCCCTATCGCAAAGGAGGCCTGCCATGCCGCCGGAAATCCAGCGCATCCTCTATGCCACCGATCTATCCCCCAATTCGACGCACGCCATGCGCTATGCCAGCAAGATCGCACGCCAGAACAACGCCCGCATGACCATCCTGCATGTGGTGGAGGCGCCTTCACCCACCACTTACGCCCTGCTCTCCTCTGTCATGGAGCATGCCGAAATGAAGGCCCGGCATGAAAAGCAGATTGGCTACTATATCGAACAGATTCATCAACGGCTGGATCAGATGTGCCAAGATGAGTGCCGCTTCGATCCGGATCTGATGGATCGGGTGGAGAAGATCGAGGTGCGGGAGGGGTTTCCCGCCGAAGAGATCCTAAAGGAGGCCCGTGATGGGGACTGCGACCTGGTCGTCATGGGCACCCACGGCAAAGGCGCTCTGGAGAACACCTTCATGGGCAGCGTGGCCCGGCGGGTCCTGCGCCGCACCCGGCGGCCCGTGCTGGTGATCCCCCTGCCCAAGCACGAGAAGAGCGGGGGCTGGGCAGAGCAAGACCTTTGATCCCCAATGCCGGCCGTTGAAGGGTCGGGCCATCGTTAGGGTGCCGTTTGGCCGAGGGATTGCGGCCGCGCTCCGATGCGGCCCATCAGGTTGGAAGTTCACGCTTCCAGACCGGTGGGGGAAATCCTGAATGGGGTCCCGATTGCGCGATTCGATGCCGGTCCCCCCGAAACGCGTGGGCCGCACCTTCAGATCCAGGCGCAGGATCAATCCGCAGATGCCGGTCGGTCCGCAGAGGGATTTGGGGCCGCTAAAAGTCACGGCCGGCCAAAGATTGACGGCCCCCTGCGGCCGCGCCCCGCGCCACCGGCGGCTATCGCAGGATCAGAACCGAGGCGTCGCCGCCCTTGATCAGTTTGTTGACCTTGCTGCGGGGAAATACCTTTTCCAAAATCGATTGAGGTCCCATCCAGAAGGCCATCATCCCCCAGCGCGATTCCCGTGCGATAAAGGCGTCCAGGGCGGCCACATCCACCATCTCGATCCAGGGATCGATGCCCCGGGCATGGTAGTAGCGCAGGATGCGGTCCATCTTTTTCTCGACCCCGGCATCCAGCTGCTCATGCCCCCCGAGGCCGATGATGACGAGCTGGGCCCCGTCGTGCAGAGTGACCATCTGATTGATCATCTCCAGGGACGGCTGGCTCACCCGGTCCTGGTCAAGGCAGCAGATGATGCGTTTGACCGGCTTTTTTTTCTTGACGACCAGCACGGAACAGGGCGCCTCGTTGGCCACCTTGAGCGGCAGCCCGACGCCCCCGGACCACCCGCAGCCGTTGGCCTGATCGCACCCCAGGACCACCAGATCGCTCTGCGCTTCCCGGGCTTCGGACAGGATCTCACGTCCCAGGCTGCCGATGCGCAGCCGGAGGGTCAGGTTCTTCCGGGCGGCCGGGGAAGGCGGCCGGGCCTCGTAGACCTTCTTCGCCACTTCCACCAGAACGGGATCGAAATCGGCCTGCGCGTAAGGGCAGTCCTTACCGTCGAAATGCGCCAGGAAGCGCTGGCGATAATCAATCAGCGCCCGGGGCACCGGCCCGTCCGCCGTGTTCCGCCCCGCCGGGGCATTCCCCGCGGTCTGGGCGGGCGCGCTCTTGGACTGTACGCCCAGAAGGCTGACATTGGCCCAGGTGTTGGCGGCCAAGCGGGCCACTTCGACGACGGCATGGGCACTATAGGGATTCTGATCCACGGCCACCAGTATCTTCATGGCAACCTCCTTTCAATTCTTGGCGAACAATGTCGCCGATGACACCCGGCTGAGCAGATCCATGACCATATTGGATTTATGCGGCGTGCGCGGCAGCCGGCTGCCCACAAGTCCGTACGGCGCCAGCATTTCGCCGATCGCCTGGGGGCGATCCTGCATAATCCAGCTCTCCTGGGGCGTCCAGCCGTGAAACGCCAGGCGTTCCTTGGCCTCGTCGAAGACGCTCCGGGCGCTCTCCCACTCGGGCCCCGCCGCCCCGGCCGGTATTTTTCGGAATTCGGCCGGCACGTTGCGGTTGGCTTTGACATACACCAGATCCACACTCAGTTTGGATTGCTCGAACAGGTTCGCAAAGGTGTTGACCAGCGGTTTGATGTCCTTGTGCTCGGCCAGCAAAAGGGCCACGCGGGCGGGATTGACGAGGTTTTTGACCAGGATGATCGGGCAGGCCAGTTGCCGGTAAAGGCGGGAACGCACCTTCTGGTAGAAGAGACGTTCGTCCGAAGAACTCAGCACGCCTTCCAGAAACACATCGTAGGTTTCGCGTTTGACTTCTCGAAGCAATTCCTCGTCGCGTTCGCCGATGCGCACGATGGGCTCGTCCAGCACCGGGCAGTGGGCCTTTTCCGTGTTGATCAGCTGCGCGATCTCCCGTTGGGCCGTCTCGAGCAGCCCGGTTTCCCAGGTGCTGCGGACCCATCCGCTGCCAGGCGGATAGCCTTCCTTTTCGACTTCTTCGACATAGATCGTCTGCAGGTGAATCTGGGCCAAATCCGCCAGGCGACAGGCATAGCGGAAAGCAATGCTCGACGCCAGATCGGCTTTCAGTGATATCAGCATGTCCATCATGCGTTTTTCCCTCCTCATGCACATTTTCCCGCCGCCATCATTCATCGGTCCCTGCCGCCGCGGCCGCTTCAGTGCGCAGGTTCCGGCCGTATTTTCTTCTCGGCCTTTTTCACCGTCTCGAGAATCTCGCCCAGCTTGAAGGGCTTCGCCAGGAAGTCGAAAACCCCCTTCTGAAAGGACTCCTTGGCGGTGTCCATGGTGGCGAAGCCGGTGATCACGATAACTTCGGTCTGGGGGGAGCGCTCTTTGACCTTGGTGAGAAATTGCATCCCGTCGAGCCCTTCCATTTTCAAATCGGTGATCACGATGTCAAAAGGCGCTTCCTTCACCCGCGCCAGGGCATCCGCGCTGCGGGAAAACAGATCCACCGCGTAGCCCGCTTTTTCCAGCGCCGGCCCCAGGCGCTTGAGGACGATGGTTTCGTCGTCCAGAACGAGAATCCTTGTTTTCGTATCGCTGCTCATGGTGTCTCCCTCCCCAGTCGGTGTATGACTGCCTCTTTTGTTAGCAACTGCGCGAACTGCTCGGTAAACTCATCGACCTTCTGATCGCTGCTCATCTTCACGTCCAGCTGGCGGGTAAAGCCCACCAGGCGGCCCAGGAGGACCATCTTGGCTTCCATGTCGGGGCGGCCGAGCTTCTTGATCCGCCCGATCACCAGGTCGCCGCGCAAATCCACATTGAAATCGTGCTGGGCCAGGGTCTCGCAGATCAGCCGGGCCCGGCGGGAGCGGCGGGTCGGATCCGTCACCCCGCCCATGAAGCGGAAGTAGGCATAATTGTCGTTGACGCGTTCGCCGATGTAGGCATCGATCATGTTGAAATGGTAACCCAGCCGCAGATTGATATTGGCATAGTTCCCGGAAAGGACGGCCAGGTTCTGCCCCACCCGTTGGGGATCGACCAGGTGGGACGAAAAGGTGCGGGTCAGGCTGGACATGAAGCTCGTAAAGTCAACGGACATGGGTTCCCGGCTCCAGACCCCCGGCGAGCAAAGGCCGTCGAGAAAAGCCTGCATGGGGATCGAGCGAATCTGGTCCCGGGTGACCGTGCCGCCCGGGCCGTCTTCCTGCAGGCCGTCGTGGATATCGATGAGGATCAGGTCGAGGGGAATCTCCAGGTCGAGTTTTTTGCTGGCGGTAGCGTCCTGCAGGCGGTGGCGATAGTCCAGGCCGGCCAGCACCTCCACGGCCTTTTCGTGGATGAAGCGCGTGATGTCGTGATAACTCCGGCAGGCCGGGGCCGCAAAATCTTTGGCGTGCGGATCGACCAGGTTGAGCGGCGTGATTTTCTTGAGTATTCGCCGCAGCAGGCGGTATTCGTACGTCTCCTCGAAGGTGTCTTCCATGTAGTTGAAATAGCACAGTTCCTTGATGCGGCCGGCGTAGACGACATTCTCCTGGGCATCCAGGGTGATCTCCTGTCCTGCAACAAGCTTTTCGGTTGCCACCGCCGTATTCACGATGGTGGGAATCCTGAATTCGCGGGCAATGGCCGCCATATGGCCGGTGGAAGTGCCGGCATCGGTAATGATGCCGGCGGCCTTGCGGGCCACCTTGGCATAGCGGGGAGAGGTCCGTTTGGCCACCAGGATCGCGCCGTTGGGAAAGGCCGCCAGATCTTGGTCGGTCTGCACGATGAAGACCTTGCCGGTGGCAATGCCGTTCTGCACGATGATCCCCTGGTGCGCGAAGACCACCGGATAGCGTTCGGTGACCGCGGCCAAGTCACACACCGCCGGGGCCATATGGGAGGCGACGTTCAGCGCCCGGGCTTGCAGGACCACCAGGCAGCCCTGGCGGTCGTAAGCCCATTCGATATCCTGGGGAGCCTTGAAATAGCGTTCGATCAGCAGGGCGGTTTCGGCCAGTTCCCTGATTTGGGCATCGGAAAGGGACGGGCAGGTTTGCAGGGCTTCGGCGACCGGCTGGAATTCGCAGCCCCCGCCCTCCAGGGCCGTCCACTGCTGGGGCTTGCGTACGACGTCGCGCTGCTGGACAGGGTGAGGCGCTTCGCGGGACACCGTGAAGCGGTCGGCCGCCGCGCTTCCGCTCATGATGGGCTCCCCCAGGCCCCAGGCCGCCGATATCACCATGACCTCCCGGGTCGGGTCGGCCGGATCCAGGGAATACAGCACCCCGCTGACCGCGGGATCGATCATGCGCTGGCAGGCCACCGCCATGACCACTTCGCGTTCGTGAAAATCTTTCTGCCGCCGGTATTCCATCGCGGAGGCCGAGAAGGCGCTGGCGAGGACTTCCTTGTAGCACGCCGTGAGGTTGGGCGGCGGCACATTCAGAAAGCTGCGGTATTGCCCCGCAAAGCTGTGTTCGCGGTCTTCACCCATGGCGCTACTGCGCAGCGCCAGCCGCAGGCGGCGCCCGCGGGCCTTGTTGTGCAGTTGCCGGACGGCCTTCTGCATGGCCCGCGCCATGGCCGGCGCCGGGCTGCCCGCCAGGATCAGGGCCTGAATCTTCTGGGAAGCCTCATCGACGGAGACGGTGTTCGCCTGCCAGGCCTGGAGGATTTCCTCCAGCGGTTGGTGCAGGCGGTTGTGGTTCAGGAAGGACTGAAAGGCCCGGGTAGTGATGGCAAAGCCGTCCGGAACGGCCATCCCCAGCCGGTTGCGGATTTCGCCGATATGGGTGTTCTTGCCCCCCACCACGTCGTCGAAATCGCCGGAGATAATGTCGTAGGGGATCACGTATTCGGTCTGCGGGATCACCACCCGCCCGGCCAGCTCTTCTTCGATGTCGTGGCGGATGCCGTGGAAGACGCCGTCCAGGGCCGGGTATTTCCTGGGGGCCAGAATATTGAAATTGTAGACGAGCTCATAGACCAGGTTGCCCATCTGCAGGCAGGAGGTGCGGATGTACTCCCCGTCGAAGATATAGTCGCCGCCCAGTTTGTCGCCCATGTCCGCGATGCGTTCCAGGATTTGGTTGTTGAGCTCCAGGATCCGCTTGAAGGTGTGGAACAGGGCCGCAAAGGTCACCGGTGCACGGCGTGACCCGCGATCGCAGAGGCCCTCCAGGACCCTTCTCATTTTCGTCAGATGTTCCACAGCGCTCCCATCCTTTGGTCAATCCCGGGCCGTTCTCAGTGGGCGCCCCCTTCACCTCTGAATATAATGCCGGTCAGCAATCCGGCGATCAGGGCCACCACGACCGCAAAAATCCCGTACAGGGTGCCGTGGTCGAAGGCAAAGGTCGATATCCAGGAGGGCAGACCGACTTCATGGGCCTCCAGAACCAGATCGTCCGAAGCGGTCACGGCACCGTTTGCCACGGCCAGCACCTGGACCGCATAGGATCCCTGGGGCAGGGACGCCGGCAGGGCCAGGGTGGCCTTGAAGGGCTTCATGTCGCCCTCGGCCGGGCCGTATTGGATGGCGTCGGCAAAGGTGCCGTACAGGCCGGATTTCTCCTTCAACTTCACGAATTCATCGAAAAGGGCATCCGTGTCGGCGTCTTCGGCCACGATCTTCACCTGCTTGTGCAGACCTTGCAGGCCGACCTCCGGCACTCCGCCCGCCCCCAGGATATCTTCGCCCTTCCCGGGCAGATAGAGCAGGAAGACGTTGGGGGCATCGGCGATCTCGACCGATCCCATGTTCATCCACAAGAGCCCCAGGGCCCGCCCCTTCTCCTTGAGCCGGGAATGCTCCGCCGGGCCCACGACCCGGACCAGCGCCCTGGCGTCGGCGGGCACTTTACCGGTGAGCAACACCTGGGCGCCGTCGTACCCGGCGCCCATCTGGATCTTTTCGGGGTGCATGGCCACCCGCATATTGGTAGCGGCCTGGGCGCCGCCCAGGGTCAGACCCAATCCGGCCGGGCAAACAATCGCACAAACAATCGCAATGATACATATGTTTCTGGTCACCTTAATGTCCTCCGATGTAGCTCAGCAGAATCTCGGGTTTCAGCAGCAGTCCGAACAGCATTTTGACCATCACCAGCAACACCAGCGATGCCAGGATGATTTTGAGCTGGTCGCCTTTGAGGCGCCGGCTGATCTTGGCGCCGAACTGTGCGCCCAGCGTGGAACCGATCAACAGGATCAGGGCCAGCACGAAATCCACGGTGTGGTTGGTGTTGGCTTGCATGATCGTGACGTTGATGCAGGTAAAGAGAATCTGGAACAGGCTGGTGCCGACCACCACATGCATGGGCATGCGCAGCAGGTAGACCATGACCGGCACCATGATGAACCCCCCTCCGACCCCCATGATGGCCGCCAGGACGCCCACGAAGACGCCCAGGATGAGCGGCATCAGGATGGAGAGTTCGATGCCTGATTTTTCGAACTGCATCTGCCAGGGCAGGCGCTTGACGAAGCGGGCATAGCCGGACTCCTTCTGGGGGACCGCCGCCGTTTCGACGCCCCGCAGGCCCTGCAGGCTTTCGATGAACATGTAGATCCCCACGAAGCCGAGCATGATCACATAGGTGATCTGGATCAGGAAATCGGCGTTGCCCATGTGCCGGAGCACCTTGATGAGCTGTACCCCCATGGTCCCTCCCAGGACGCCTCCCACCAGCAGAATGATGCCCATCTTGAAGTCCACGTTGCCCAGGCGGTAGTGGGCCAGGGTTCCGGAAGTGGAGGCCCCCACGATCTGGTTGGAATCCGAGGCGGCCGCCACGGTGGGCGGGATGCCGATCATGATGAGAAGGGGGGTCATCAGAAAACCGCCGCCCACGCCGAAAATCCCCGAGAGCAGCCCCACGAATCCGCCCATGATGAAAATCAAAACGATGTTGACGCTATTGCCCGCGATCGGAAGGTAGAGGTGCCACACAGTGCTATTCCTTTCTTGCCGGAGTCTTTGGTTTTTCGTTGACCACTTCGATGCGGCAATCAATCCGATGCCGCAGTTTGTTCAGGAAGTTTTTGAAGGTCTCCATGGTTTCGGGCGGCCCCACCGGGGTTTCCACCACCAGCAGGGTGACCTTGTTGTCTTGAACGAAGCGGATCAGCTCGCCTTCGTAATCCCCGGAAGCGGCGTAGTAATCCACGGCCACGCCGTCGGAGCGGGCATCGTCGATCAGCGCTTCCACACGCTTTTTCAGCACGGCTTCGCTGCGACTGTCGGGGGAGCGTCCGGACCGGCCGGGTCCGGCGGGGGAGACCATCAGGAAGATGACCCTGGCATTGATGCGTCGAGCCAGGTTGAGCGCATGGAGACCGGCAAAAAGCCGGGTGTGGGCGGGATTCATTGTGACCAGGATTTTTTCCACGACGCCTTCCTCCGGCCAACACCGGAGCAAAGCCTGTGCCATTTTATCCTTGCAATGAATTCAATGCGTTAAAGTTTTACAGGGCTGTCAGAGGGATGTCCGGTTTCATTATGAAACAAAGCCAGGCAAAAGATGATAAAATACCTATAATTACAGCTTGGTATGATGGGAATGGTTCAAAAGCTTGTTTCAATATGGAACATCGTCGGCCGTCGGGTGTCGGCCCCCACGATCCGCCGGAGGGTGGTGCCTGGCGCCTACTTCCCGTCGACCAGGTTGTGCCGCTTCATCTTGCGCCATAGGGTGGTGCGGGGCAGGTTCAGGATTTTGCTGGCGAGATTCTTGTTGCCGCCGGTCTTTTGCAGCACGTCCCGGATATGCTGCCGCTCGACCTCTTCCAGGGTCTGCAGACCCTCGCCTTCGATCATGCTGAATTCAAGACTCTGCAGATCGTCCGGCAGGAGTTCCTCGCCGATGACGTCGCTGTCCGTCAGGGCAATGGCGCGCTGGATGATATTTTCCAGCTCGCGCACATTGCCGGGAAAATCGTAATGCATCAGGATTTCCAGCGCCGGGGGCGAAATATGGGCCACCTTCTTGCCGAAGAGCCGGCTGTACTTTTCGATGAAGGCGGCGATCAGCAGCGGAATGTCCGATTTGCGCGCGCTTAGGCGCGGCAGCTGGAGCGTCACCACATTGAGGCGGTAGAAGAGGTCTTCGCGGAAGCTCCCATCGAGGCAGGCTTTCTTGATGTCTTTGTTGCTCGCGGCGATGACGCGGATATCCAGCTCGATGGGCTTGGTGCTGCCCACCCGCAGGATGCGCTTCTCCTGCAGGACCCGCAGCAGTTTGACCTGCATCGAGGGCGGCATCTCGCCGATTTCATCGAGAAAGACCGTGCCGCCGGCCGCGGATTCGAGCAGCCCGATCTTGGTCAGGTTGGCGCCGGTAAACGCCCCCTTTTCGTGGCCGAAGAGCTCGCTGCTGATCAATTCCTCGGCAAACCCCCCGCAGTTAAAGGAGATAAAGGGATAATCCCGGCGGGGGCTCAGACGATGGATCGATTTGGCCACCAACTCTTTGCCCGTGCCGCTCTCCCCCTGCAGCAGCACGTTGCAGTCCACACCGGCCACCTTCTTGATCATGCCGAAGATTTCCTGCATGGCCTCGCTGGTGCCGATAAACCCGCTCAGAAAGGCATCGCCCCCCCCACAGGCATCGCGCAGGCGGCGGTTCTCCTCGCGCAGCATCAGCTTTTCCCGGGCGCCGGCGGCCAGCACCCGGATCTCCTCCAGCTTGAAGGGCTTGGTGACGTAATGGAAGGCCCCTTTCTTGATGGCCTCGATGGCCGTATCGATGGAGCCGTGGCCGGTGATGATCACCACCTCCGCCTCCGGGTAACGCCCTTTGAGCCGCTCCAGGATGGACAGACCGTCCGTATCGGGCAGGGTGAGATCCAGGAAGACGATGTGGAAGGGGAAGGTGCGCATCCGGTTCCAGAAGGCTTCTCCGGCCTGAAAGGTCTCGGCGGCATAGTCCTCCCTGTCGAGCACCTCCTTGAGGCGTCGGCATACGGTTTGCTCGTCATCGACGACGGCCACCCTAAATGTCATCTTGCTCAACCTTTTTGCGTGTGATGATCGGCAGATAAATCGAAAACGTCGTGCCCTGCCCCACTTCGCTACGGGCTTCGATGGTGCCGCCGTGGACGCGGATGATGCTGTAGACAATGGAAAGGCCCAGGCCCGTCCCGCTGCCCGCGGACTTGGTGGTATAGAAGGGGTCGAAAATATTTTCCAGATCTTCGGGCTTGATCCCGGTGCCCGTGTCCGTCAGATCGACATGCAGAAAGCCCTCGGGGCCCCGGCCGGCCCGGATCCTGATCTTGCCGCCCTCCGGCATGGCGTGAACGGCATTCAAGAAGATATTGACAAAGGCCTGCTGCAGGTCCTCCTGCTTGGCGTGGATCAGGGGGAGATCCGGCGCGATCTCCTTTTCGATCTGAATCTGGGCCACGCTCAGCTGGTTCTTGACCAGCTTCAGCGTATGTTCCAGCACGTCCTCGATCCTGAGATCCTTCAGCCCGACCCGCTTGGTCCGAGCGAACTCCAGGAGATTCTTTACCACCTGGCTGGCGCGGTCGGCCTGGGTCATGATGTCGTCGATCATGTCATTGATCTCCGGGGCCAGCTCGTCGGCATAGTTGAGCATCAGGGCTTCGGCAGTGATGGAAATGTTGTTGAGGGGGTTGTTCAGCTCATGGGCGATTCCCGATGTAAAAACGCCGATGGAGGCGAGCTTGCGGGATTGCACGAGCTGCTCCTGGCGGGAGTCGATTTCGGCCACCATCTTGTTGAAGGAGTGGATCAGGCGTGCGATTTCGTCCTTGTTGTCCCTGCCGTAGGGGATCGGGGTAAAGGACTCCTTGGCGACCTTTTCGGTGGCGTCCTCCAGCATGGCCAGGGGTTTCAGAATGCTCTGGGTCAGGAAGCGGAAAACGGCCACGGCCAGCGCGAGCAGGAACCCGATGCTGGCCAGGGGAATGATCAGAACCCGCTTGAGGGTCTGGTCGATCCGGGAGCGCTTCTTCTGGATCAAGAGCTGGGCGACATCGACCAGGGCCTTGCCGTTGGTCCTCAGGCGCTCCTCCTGGAGCTGGCTGGCGCCGCCGCCCTGCCGGGCGATGATGGCAGCCAGGGTCTGATGGTAGGCCTGCAGATTGCGGTCGAACACGGACGGATCGAAGGGGCCGACGATGGCGGCGATATCCGGCTTCAGGCCGCTGTAGTCGTGATCCACCTTGCTAAGGTAGGCCGCGGCTTCTTCGAGGCTCGCGGGATCCTTGAAAAGGATGATGTTCTTTTCGTAGCGGCGCAGCTCCAGGACATCGTTGAGCAGATCGTCGAAGCGCTCGATGGCGTATATCTTTTGTCCCAGGGACTGTGCATTCTGGTAGTACAGCAAAGCCAGAACGCCGGCCACGGTCAGGCACAGGATGAAGAAGGAGACGATTTTGCCGCGGATGGTCTTCATATGGGGGCCCTTTTCGCCAAACAGGGTTAAGGGTCCGGGCACGGGCGTCCCGGTGCGTCAGCTTGGGAAACCACCGGTGGGAGGAGACAAGACCCGCCGACGCTTCCGATGGGTAAGGTCGCCCGGCACCGATGCGGCCGAAGCGGTGGGTTCCGGGCGGCAGATGACTGGGGAGGCTATCGGAACGGCTGAAAGTTGTCAAGACGGCTGCCCGCCGGCAACGGCAGATGCGCCCCACGGCCGCGTTTCGGCGCTGTTAGCCGGCACCGCAGGCCATCAGGCCGCCGCGCCCGGATCGTTCGTCCCCTTGGCCGCCGGCACCGCTCCGGCTTTGAGCCGGTTGAGGGCCACCACATTGGCCAGTACGATGAGGCCACCGGTCCAGAAGCGCCAGGAGGCCGGATCCCCCAGAAAGGCAATGCCCACGATGGCGGTGAAGACCACCTCGCTGGACATGAAGACCCCGCCTTCCCAGCCCCGGCAGTAGAAGAAGCCCTGGTTCATGAGGAGCTGCGCGGTCAGGGAACTGAAAACGATGCCCAGAATCAGGGCGCCCTGCATGGGCGTCGACGGGAGGGTGGGCTGTAGGGCGAACATGGGCGCCGACACGCAAAACCCCATGGTGCAAAGATAGAGATAGATGATGACCGGGCCGTTGTGCTCCCGCAGGGTGCGGATCAGGGTCACCGTCAGTCCGGCGAAGGCGCCCCCCAGCAGGGCCAGGGCCTGACCCACCAGATCACCGCCGGGCTGAAAATCAAACAGGATGGCCACCCCGGCCATGACCCCCGCGATGCAGGCCAGCTCCCCCCTGCCGACCCGTTCCCCGTAAATAAAATAGGAGAACACGGCCGCAAAGGCCGGGAAGGAATAGAAGATCACCAGGGCCGTGGAGACGGGCAGGCGGATAATGGCGGAGACCATACAGATGAAGGCCACCGAGCCGGTGCAGCCCCGGATGAGGAGCAGACGCGTGTTATGCCCCCGGAAGGGATTGCGGCGCCGTCCGAAAATGGATACGATCGCCAGGATGCCGCCGGCAAAGCGGTAAAATCCGATATCCCAGGCGGAAAAAGCCGGCCCCAGAAGCTTGATCTGGAGGTTGAGCAGGGTAAAGAGCAGGGCAGCCGCCAGCATGAAGAGCGGTCCTGCCACGCCGGCATCCATTTGAATCCGGCCGGAGCCGGTTGTCGAGGTGGTCATCGATGGCCTGTATCCTGTTCCCCGGTCTGAGCCGGCCTGGGCCTGGAAATTACGGTTGAGAAGCCGTTCGTAAATGGGTTGGCAACGCGGTTGATACTGGGCAGGCTTAATACCCGGTTGCCGGTGTGATTGTCCAGGCTGATGTTGCCTGGCAGTTGCATCCGCAAGGCATGGCCCAAGGATTTGCTTGGAAGCTTACATCAGTTTAGCTTATTTTAGGGAACGTTGCAGCTTGAGCGGCTATTGCTGTTACGGCAACGGGAAACGGTTGGCGGGCGTGGGGGGACATGGTGACATCCTAGCGGATCTTGCGAATTTAGAAACACAGCATGCCATAGCCCCCTGCGCCCCCCCAACCGGCCGTTATTTTTTTTTAAAATACCCGCATTTTGTAAACAAATTGCGACGACCGCCCGTCTTTCGGTTTAGCAATGGTCCAATACCCTGAGACACATCACAAAAGGGTGGACAAGCCCCTTGGGAGGCGGATAAGATTCCGATTATGTATGCGATACGAACCGAGGTGGCAAAGCCTACCGAACGCAGCAGACGTTTCGCCGGTCGATCTGGTGGCGAAAGCCCTGAATTGCGATCAAAAAGCGTTTCACAGGAAGTCTTTTGGCTGAATTTTTTCGACCAGTTGAGCATCAACGAGATGAGCGCCGCACGCCATAAAAGTGAAAGCACCATCAAAACGCATCTTTACCGCGCCCTGCGACAAGTTAACGGCCATGGCCGGTGAATTGGAGGATCTCCTGGAGGGGTCATGAAGCATCACAATCCCGATATACACCTTAGCGACGATGAATTGCTGCGGGCGATGGTCGATCCGCCGGATCTGGACCCCACCCGGCAGGCCCACCTTCAAATCCTGCCTGCATTGCCGACGCCAAACCCAGGATTTGACCGATCACTGCACCCGACTGGGGCAGATGGCCCGGCAAATGGCGCCCGAACCGAAGAAGCACTTCAGAGTGCCGGCACACACGGCGCCTGTTCGCCGTTGGCATTTCAAGCCGGTCATGGCGCTGGGAATGCTGGGCGCCCTGATTTTCGTCCTCACCCTGTGGGGACCGCGCTTCACCCGATTTTTCCAAACCCCCACGCCCATGGTGGCTCAAAATGGTGAGAATGACGGACACCTGCTGGAAGAGGTCGACACCCTGGTGGAAGACGCCCTGCCGGAGGAATACCAGCAGGTGGCCGCCCTTTCCGGCGATCGATCCGTTGAGGACCTGGACGATTTCATGAATTGGATAGTGCCTTCCCCGGATGAAACGAATGATGTGGAGCAGCCGGCCGCTTCGGACCGGCAAAGCCGGCAAGGTCCAGCAGCCCGGTTGGATGCGACGGTTCACGCAGAAGAAGGGACAATGGCATGAAGCTCAAACAAACACTCGGTATGATGGCGGTCATCCTCACGGTGCTGGCAATGATGGGGCCGGCAATGGCCAACGGCTCCTCGAAGTGGCGATGGTGGCATAACGAGGAGATCATCACCCAGCTGAAGCTTACGCCAGGGGAGACCAAAGCGCTGGACGAGGCTTATGTCGACGCGCGCCGCCGCATGCTGGAAGTCAAAGGACGGGTGGAGGCGGAGCGCTTTAAATTGGAAGAGATGATGAGCCGCCCTGAAATTGATGTGGCCGCCCTCCGGGAGCAAAACCGCCAAATGGAGGCGGCCCGCACCGAACTGGCGGAGGTGCGGTTCGATTTCCTGCTGAAATCGCGTGAAATCCTCGGATACGAACGCTTCCAGAAGCTGACCGAAATCCAGCGTCAATGGCGGGAGGAGCGCCGACAAAAGTGGGAGCAAAAACGAGGGGAACAGGGGAACCAGAACTAGCCCCTGGCTCCCCGAGGTCTCGTTTCGCCCGGCCTGGCCCCGCTAATCTGCAGTGCGCATTCAAGAACGTCTATCCGCGGGATCGATTTGCAAGCTGCACGCGAACGGACTCGTACACCGCAATCCCGAAAATGCCGGTGCCTCCCAGAAGAACCCTGGCAGCGGAAATAACACCCCGCTTAACGCAATTTGCCAAAACAATTCTTTGTGCGACGGCCTTGCTTAAAACTTCAGAAGTTCCTATCAATCTGCCGCCTTATGCGCGATCGCTTCCAGATTTTTGACGACCACAGCCGCTATATAGATAGGGAGTTTTCACCCTACCGACGGGATGACGCTATCGGAATTTCGAAGCTTCAAATCCGCCTCTGGTGGATCGGATTATTTACGGAGCCGTCACGATTCGTCGGCCAATGCTTTGGCAATGGTTTCACTTAGAAAGAGGATCGATTCGATATCCAGGTGATCAACGATGGTTTCGTCGAAGACCAGTTTGACCTCGGCCTCGAATCCACCATCAGGATCGCCATCCCAGAATAGCAACAGCACCGGCACCCGCGGAAGCGCTTGAAAACGGATCGCCAGATCCGCCGATTCGGATTCGGCCGTGATGTCCAAGCCGCCGAGGCGCAGCGCGGCGGCCGCCAGCTCGCCCCGGCGCCCGGCAAACCGCTCCCGCAGGGGCGCTTCCACATGGCTGCGCATGGATTTGATCTTAGAGACGGTGTTGGGAAACTCCTGCAAGGATTTCCAGCGTCCGGTGGCAGGTTGGGATCCGCCCTGGGCCAGGTGGTTGAAGATGAATACCTGCTCCCAGCGCTCGAGTTTGCCCCCGTCCGGCCGCTGGATGCCGCCGCTGCGGATATGAATGACGGTGTTGAAGTACGGCAGCGCCAGCACCGGTACGCCGTCGATGTGGATCAGCTCACCGCCGATGCGCGCCGGCAGGTCGGCCGGGTCCATGGAAGCGGCCCGTTGGCGGGCCCATTTCAGGGCATCGGCGGCCAGGTCGCGCTCGGTCCACTTGCCGGCGGCATGCTGAGCATCCAGCTCCGGCTGGAAACGCGCCACAATGTCGGCGGAGAGGTGGGGGCACCGCTTGAGGGGCATCTTTTTGGAGACCACCATGCTGGCAAAGGCCATGCAGGTGGGATAGCCGCAATCGCCGCAATTGGTGCGCGGCAGCACTTGGCGATACAAATCCACAACCGAGAGGGCCATGTCGAACTCCCTTCAGGCGGTTTCCTTACGCCAGCCGGCAGCTTTTGCCGTTTTTGAAGACCATCGGAGTTGAATGACCTGTGTGGAGAGACGCCCCGCTATGGCCCATCTGTAGACCGTTCTCCCCGCTTGGCCCTATGCCGAATTTCGGCTGGCGTTGATATTGCCGTATAGCGACCGCTCGACCATTTTCGCGTAGGTCGGTTTGTGCGTGGCATTCATTTCGATTTTCTGGAGCGCGTATTGCTGGATGACCAGCAATGGCAAAACGATGCGTTCCCGAATCTCGATCGATTTTTTCGTTACCGGTTCTTCTTCCATCAAGTTCCGGTATCCTGAAATCAGCAGGACCATTTCTTTGGAAAGCCGGTATTCGTCGAACAGCATGTTCCAGAATTCGGTGTAGGCGTCATCCTCGGCGATATAGGCGGTCAATTCAAAATTACATTTGGATAACGACATCATGCTGTTGAGGATCAAGGCCCTGAAAAACGGCACACCGTCGAACAGGTGTTTCAATTGATCGGTCTTTCCTTCAGCGACCAGGGCTTGGATCGCCGTTCCGATACCGTAGTACCCCGGAACATTTTGTTTCAATTGGCTCCAGGCCCCCACAAACGGAATCGCCCTCAAATCATCGAGGTCCAGATTTTCCTTGTCTCCCCTTCGGGATGGCCGGCTGCCGATATTGGTTTTGCCGTAAAATTTCAGCGTGCTTTTGTTTTCCAGGTAGGGAACGAACATGGGGTGGTTTTTGAGGGCCGCGTACTTCTCGAAGCTCAACTGCGCCAGTTTCTCGATCATCTGGCGGTCTTCAGTGGAAATCGTATTTTCTTTTTCAAACAACCGCGTCGACAACCCGGCGGTCAGCAGCTGTTCGCAATTATGCTTGAAATGGGCTTTGGAGCCATACACGCTGGTAATCGTCTGGCCTTGAATGGTGAGCTGGATGGCATGATTGGCAATATTCTTACCATGCGACGCATAAAAGCGATGGGTTTTCCCGCCCCCCGCGCGGGCGGCCCGCCCCGGCCGTCAAAGAAGATGGCCTGGATACCGTAGTTACTGCAAACCGACGACAGGGTCTCCTTGGCGGTATAGATCGACCAGTTGGCCTGCAGATACCCGCCGTCTTTGGTGCCGTCGGAAAACCCCAGCATGATGGTCTGCCGGTTCCGGCGCTGATCGATATGCGCCCGGTATTGCGGGATGTCAAAAAGGGCCTGCATGATGGCGCCGGCGTTCTGCATGCCTTCCATCGACTCGAACAGCGGGATGATGTCGACCGGCACCTCGCCTTGGCGCCACCCGCACCAGCGTAAAAGACTGAACACAAACAGGACCGAATAGATATCCTCGGAATGACTGATGATATACCGGTTGCACCCCTCGCTCCCGTTTTTGCGCTGGATGTCCTTCATTTCAATAATGGTTTGAATCGTATCTTTGATCAGCGCATCTTCGAACTCTTCGGGGTCCACAGCGATGTCTTCGCGCAGCAGAAGGGCGATGCGTTCGGCGTTTCCCAACTCATCCAGGCCTTGTGCGATCAGATTCTTTTTTCTCAGGATGGCTTCCACGGTATCCCGGTGGACGTCGTGGTTTTGCCGGATATCGAGCGCGGCAAAATGCGTCTTGAATATGGTGACCTTGTCCATAAGGATTTCCAGCTCATCGAGATAGAGGCTGTTGTAGTTCTCGATAAGGGATGCCTTGATATCGGCGAGGGGATCGACAATCTCCTCATAGCGGATCGTTTGCTCCGGGTCGAACATGGTCATGTAAAGCCGGTCCCTCAATTTCTCGAGGACATCTTCCACTCCTTTGAAGGTCAGTTTTTGGGACAGCCGCCTGACATCCTGATAATAGCACTTCATCAGATTCATGCGCAGTTCGTCGGCCACCGCCGTGGTCGTTTCCGCGGTCACGAAAGGATTGCCGTCCCGGTCGCCGCCCGGCCAGAATCCCAGCTGAACGATGGCGGGGCAATCGAAACAGCTGTCCCGAACCGTCTTTTTAACCATCGCATACAGCTCGCCCACGGCCTCATAGTAGACATGACGAAGCAGGTAGATAATGTTTTGGGCTTCGTCAAAGGGGGTCGGTTTGCGGGCATTGATCAGGGAGGTCAATCCCAGTTGCTGCAGTTTCAGATCGATTAGATCGATATCGTTGCGTGCGATCAGCGCTCTCAGTTGGCCGATGATATTGAGTACCGAAGGCGAGTAGAACTGGGTTGGGTGGGCCGTAAATACCAGCCGGGCGCTGAAACAGGAGAGGTCGTCGGACAGGCTGCAGCTCATATCATCGGCAGCCAGCAAGGTCAGGCAGTCCTTGAGCGACAGGTGATCGTCGAGCTGCACCAGCTGCTCGAAGGCGGCGTCTTCCGCACTGTCGTACAGCACGATCTGCCGCTCGACATACCGGATGACGTGGAACATGAAATCAATCTTCTCTTTTTCCGTCCTTATGCCGGTGTGAACGTCAAAAAAGGCATCCAGGATCTCAAGTGGATCCCTTCCCGCGACAAGGCCCTGCTTGCACACATGCTGCAACAAAGGAATGAGCATTCCAATGTTGCCGATCCCCCGGAAAGGGAGATTCAAAAACAAGCTGTTGTAGACATCAAACTTATTCTTGACCGCTTGTTCGAATGCTTTCAGCTTTTCGGAATTATTCATCGGCTTCGTTCCATGGATTTATATAGGAGATTAATCCCACACCTTCCCAAGTTAATTTACAAATTTAAATCTGTTCCCTATTGGTTCCCTAAACACTCCCCCTGCCTTTTAGTATGTCCATTCCTTATGGCTCACTGGCAATTGATTTAGTGGGTCTATGTAGTGTTGCCACTTCGGCATAAAACGAGCCATCAGCGCTTTGAAACGGTCATTATGGGTCGGCTCCAATAGATGGGCCATCTCGTGCACAATGATGTATTCCAAGTGGCGAAGGCCTCATCCCCATTTCGGTCGACATTATCCTCCAGCGTGATAGCCTCCTGGTTTTGCGCCGCGACTTCACCTGCGATGCCCCAATTCATCTCATTTGCGAAGATGTTCTTTATTTCGTTCGGCGCATAGGAGGTTGCTGCTTTAACCCTCATAAGGGGGATGCCGGCGGCCTCAAGGATCTTGTCCACAACAATGTCACGGTCCCTGCGCTTGCCCTTCTCGTGGGATTCGTCGTCCAGCTCGATGGCAACAATGATGGCCAAATCATCGGATCGGCAAACGACAAAATCCACATGTTTGCGACTGATAGAATTGAAGGCACTCAGCCAGGCATCCCGCCTAAGGCCCTTATCCACCTGAGCCACACTGGATAGCCGTAGCTGGGCAAATACGCGGTAGTCGGTATCGACCAAAACCTACTCCAATACGCCAAAGAATGACCTCTCGGCCGGTGACAGCAAGAATTCTCTGGCGCGATAGGGAAAGGTCAGTGGTCTGGAGCGCCGCTTCGGCATCCGCAGGATGATCAGGGCAATGATAACGACCGCCAGGATGAAGAGGAAGACAAGATTCGACATGATTCGGGCCTAACGATATGGAATCGTTATCAAAATATTTTCATCAGCGATATGCATTTTTTGCATGTTGCCTTTTCTTAACCAGTTCAGATTTACATGACTGAATAATTCAACGCAAGACAGCCGAATTAAGTCTGAATTGTTCAGAAGGCGGCAGAATGGGTAATGGCGTTCATCCTTTCGACGATGATTGCCATTCTGGCTTGGCTTGCGGCATCCGGAGGCAGAAGTCCTGGCAGGGCATCCATGAAAGTGGGATCCTTCGGGCAGCTTAAGGTTTGAATTCTTGGAATTCTGCATCCTGCTGAAATCTTTTTCGTATTTCCTGAACAGCCATCTCTCTTTCGCGGGCCCGGCCACCGCGAACGGCATCGACCAATGTCAGCAGTGCATATAATTTTTCGTCTTCGCGTGCCGCCTGGGGCACCGATTTGTAGAGGGGGGAAAAGGCCAATCCGCGAACCTCCCCGTCGGGCACAGGCCACACCGGGGGCAGATCACCGAGATCCTGAAAATGCGGCCGCAGCGGAGGACCGGCATATCCGGTGGGCATGCCGCGTGTCAGTTCAGCCTTCTCCGGGACGAAAACATAAGGCAGACCGCAAGCGATGAATTCTTCGAGGTTTCTCCGGTTTGGAACGACGCACTCTTGCTGGAGTGAGGCCAGACGCGCTCGGACAGCGCGTTTGACGCCGGCATGGACCTCGGATGGGCTCATCCACAAGGCACCGGCCAAGCGGCTGTACGACCAAAAATCATTCCCGATGGCGACCAGTTTCAGCAAAACGAGAACGTCTTGGGGTTTGAGGATCACGATAACCTCCATTCGTTATTCGCGAATCGCGAATTTAGAGTGGCTGAAACAGGGAACTTTGTCAAGCCTTGACGGCAACCGCTTCAAGGGTACCTGCCCTGCCGGTTCACGATTCGTTCGTAATCGAGGAACAGCATGTGGATGAGTGCTTGGAGGTCATGCAGGAGGCATTTTACCGCCGCTTTGGGCAGCAGATCCCCATTGATGCGACGGACCTTGTGGTCCGAGCGAAGCACATCCTGGGAGGACCGGTAGTTGGCAAACAGGGTGAGCACTGGAAATTGATGGAAGATGAGATCTTGACTGGCATCCACGATAGTGATCTCGTTGAAGGTTGGGATCATGGCGATCCATATGAGGATGATTTCCCCCCGAACCACTGAGATCCTGAACGACGATGACAAACCCGACGAGCCTCTCCCCTTTTAAACGTTCACCCTATGGCTTATCATTAGCTTGACCGTCAGCATCGGAAACCAATATGATGATAGCTGAGAATTGCAGGAAGCCCATTAGCTAACCCCACTATTCAGAAGGGTAACCACCATGGGGCCCATTTCAGCAACCTATGAATCGGAAAAAGACCTGACCATTGTGACTGTATCGGGGGCTATAACGGCTGATGAATTGCAAGACTGGGGAATCAAATATTACGAGGGGCAGATCACATCCTTAATACTTTGGGATGTCACCAAAGCCGATCTTTCTGCAATCCGGGGGGACGAACTTAGAGGAATTGCCGGAAACATCAGTCCGATATCTGAAGTACGTCGTGGTGGCAAAACGGCGTTTGTTTATGACAAGTCACTTGAGTATGGAATTGGCAGAATGTTTGAGGCGTATTCGGAGATTGCAAATATGCCCTTTGAAGTCCGAGCATTTAGGAATTTCGACGAAGCCAAGGAATGGCTTGGTGTTGAGGACTGATGGCAATGGATATCAAGATCGATAAAGACAAAAAGCTCATCGAGAAAACGGTAACCGGACAATTGTCGCCGGAACTTTGCATGATGGTGATCTATGAGATAGCGACCATTGTGAACATGCACAAGGACTACGGAATACTGATCGATATCCGAGATACGGATCCGGTAACTGAAATGTACGACATGCTGTCGATTGCGTCCGAAATATCGAAACACGGAGCTGAGTTCACTAACAAAATCGCCTTCCTTGTACCAAGGATTGAAGACAGGATAAGAACCATCGAGTTATGGAAAAGCTGCATACAAGCAAAAGGGTTCGAGTACGACAGATTTTTTGATCGGGAAGCAGCTCTGGAATGGCTCGGAGTTTGAGCCATAGTTCCCAGCCTATACCGTCAATTATTGTTGACACCCTCCCAGAAAACATAGTAGCGATTTCAGTTAATTACATTGGAAACGGATCGAATAAACAAGTCCGTCTGTCGCTCCGGCAATCATTAGTGCTTTGAGACAATCATGTCTGACAGGATTAAGCTCTATCATATAAGGGACTTCATCAGAATGACAGAATCCGGTGAGCTTGATCGTGACAGGTCGATTAAACTTGTTCGTGAACTTGCGACCTCAGCTAACTTCCATAAAGATCACAATATCATGCTGGACTTGAGAGAGACTCATGGACAAGCAAGTAGAGGGTGTCAAATTAACTGTGTAACTGCCATTCACACTGTCACCCGATCACCAAAGAGGATGACAAATTGATTGAGTGCGGCTTTCCAGTCGCGGATCGGCATCGTCCATTTTTTAGCCACCCGGTTGATCGCCAGATAGAGCACTTTGAAGATGGCATCGTCATTGGGAAAGGCCCCTCGGGATTTTAACATACGCCGTAGCGAATAGTTCAGCGACTCGATGGCGTTGGTCGTGTAGATCACTTTCCTGATCTCAGGGGAATAATCAAAGAAGACCGTCAAGCGCTCCCAGTCCTTGCGCCAGCTGGGGCTGATGGCCGGATACTTGGCATCCCAGCATTCGGAAAAACGCTCCAGCGCTTGTTCGGCTTCCTTCAAGGTAGCGGCCGCATAGATGGCACGAAGATCCGCAGCGACAGCCTTACGTTCCTTCCACGGGACGTATTTGAACGAGTTGCGCAGTTTGTGAACGATGCAGAGCTGAACCTGCGTCCTGGGGAAAACCGACTCAATGGCTTCCGGCAGCCCCTTGAGTCCATCGACACAGGCGATAAAGCAGTCTTGGACACCACGATTTTTAAGTTCGCTAAATACGGTCAGCCAAAATCGAGAGCCTTCCGTATCGGCCATCCACAGTCCCAAGAGCTCTTTCTCGCCATTAAGATTGATACCCAGCGCCAGATAAACAGCCTTGTTCTTCACCGGCCCCTCCTGGCGCGATTTGACGAAAATGGCATCAAAGTACACGATGGGATATACGGCTGAAAGCGGGCGGGATTGCCAGGCGCAAACCTCATCCATGACGGCTGCCGTGACATTGGAAATCAGCGTGGGTGACACCTCCACCCCGTAAAGTTCCTGGAGCTGGGCCTGAATATCGCGGGTGCTCATGCCACGGGCGTAAAGCGCGATCACCTTTTCATCGAAGCCCTTCAGACGCCGCTGGCGCTTTTTGACCAACTGAGGATTGAAGGACCCATTGCGATCCCGGGGGACTTCGATTTGCAGCGCTCCGGAATCGCTCTGTACAGTTTTCTGACTTTTGCCGTTGCGGTTATTGCCGGAACCACGGCCCTGAGAGGCATTAGGCGCATAACCCAAGTGATCGGTTAGTTCGGCCTCCAGGGTTCTTTCAACCAAGCGTTTGGTCAGCTGCTTGAGTAGGCCGTTTTTACCCAGGATCTCTTGAGGATCATCACAGTCTTGCAGCAACTCGTCAATGAGGGCGTCCTGCTTGCATTTCTTACTGGTCATCACTTCCTCCTTCATATTAGGGGCTATTGATAACCAGTTACACAGTTATTTGTACACCCTCGAACCGTCCTTTCAGTCAGTCTGCCTGAGTGTCTACCGAGAACGGTCGTTTCCGCATCTCAGGCTTCATGCAACAACCTCAGCTCACAGTTAGGATAAGATTTAACTTTCAATCAACCTCATTTGTAGAACAATTGGAAACCTTCCCATCAATGATGTCCCTACCGAACTGCTCCGCAAGATTGTTCGCTTCCTCTTCAGTATCGAAATAGCAGTGGCAATTGTATTTGGTTGAACGCTCAGTACGAGGGTTATATAAACTCACGAGTGTTGCCCACTTGCCAGTTTCCTTCATTTGCCATGAGCATGGGCTAAGTACATATTCTTTGTAGCTGATACCTGACTCACTCATCTCTTCCCCCTTCAGTTACATCTATTGCTGAGCAATCACAGTGCCAGGATCCCAACGCCGCTCTTCATGATATGTCAGGTACTTATTAGCTTTACGGCACGAGGATGTCAATCCGAGTGCCTGGGGGGGCTGGGAATACCCGACGAGAGGCATCCCCACATAGAAGGAGCACTTTTGGTATCCAGGGAGTACGCATTTCAATTTCCAAAATGTTCTGTAATGAAAGAACCGAAATCTGCAAGAGCGCTCTTAGATTCAGGCATTAGCTTGGCATTCAAGTGAAACACATGCCACAGATGATCGTAAATTTTCAATGATACACTGACCCCTGCGTTTTCGGATTTCTTTGCTATTCGTACTGAACCTTGAAATAATAGTTCATCTGACCCCACATGAATAAGCAGTGGAGAAAGACCGCTTAGATCTGCATTACCAGCATAATTATTAGCCTTAGCCTTCAATGATTCCACATTTAGCATTGGATCGACTTTTGAGTTTGTCTTTATGGAATCACCTGTCAAAGCTAAATCTGTCCAAGGTGAAATACATGCTATTGAGGCAGGTGGTAGATCTCCGGTATCTCGAAGTAAAATTGCTGTAGCTATTGATAACCCACCTCCAGCGGAATCCCCTGCGATAGCAATATTCTCACCAGCCCCCCCTGCCAAGCAACCAAGGATATGCAGAAGTAGCACCTTCCAATGCACATGGGAATGGATGTTCAGGAGCAAGGCGATAATCTGGGACCAATACCCTTGCACCACTATAGTTTGAGATATGTGCAGCCAATTCACTACGAGTGTTGGGGGAGCACATATTGTAGCCTCCACCATGGAGATACAAGACTACCTTGTCTTCTTTTGCAGAGTTCCCGTAGACCCATTCAGCAGCAATAACATCTATTGTTACCTGCTCAACCTTTGTATTTGATGGAAGACGTGCAAATTGTGTCAGATCTTCCATACTCTTTCGAGCTTTCTCAATGGGTATATTCGGATCGAATTTAGGAGCAACTAACGATTTTGTTAAAACCCTGCATAATCTACTGCGAATACATAGCATCCCCCCTCCGCCTTTCCCGCCGCCATTCCCATGTGGGATCCCACGGTGAGGGTTTACTCGGATGGAAAGTTAGGGGCTGAGAAAACATATGATGACATTGCCGCCAAAGACAGTCTGATAATTGGCAACGACATCGCTGAAACTAAATGAGCAAGGATGTGATGCATCGGATCTGGGAGGTGTTAAAAAAGACGCATCGGGCAAGGGTTGTTAAGTGATAAAGGGCGTGTTGTTCTTATTCATAACCGTGTTTTGAACCCGCACATCGAACTATAGTATCGAGCGTGTCGTCCCTATAGCAGGCAATGGCGGACATGGAATCTTCATCATCGATTCTACGAAGGCGGCGAAGGCTATCAATGGTGGCCTCAATCACAACGGCCTCAATCCCAAAACGGTCAGCAAAATCCTTGATTGAGGATCTTCCATATTCCGCCATGATAGTTTCCACCTGTTCGACAGTGGGTAGCTTTTTCCCTTCAAGATTGTTCATGACTTGCCTTTCTTCTCCAATTTCAATCATCTGATGACCAGTCAGATTATATACGCAATCCTTACAACATCACAAGCCATGGCATAGAAAGGAGGACACCAAAATGGACAGACTATCAGAAGAGGAGGTCCTGTTTATCTGGGAGCCAGTATTGGGGCCTGATGAAGCTTGGGCTGAATACTGTGACTACAGCTTTTATTGTGACGTGGAAGAAATAGACTTCGACGAGGAGGACTGACTATGTGTGATTTCGACTTTGATGATTTTCTGTTGGGCTACGTCACTACGGAGCATCGGTAATGGACGTGAATAGCGTCCCAATCGGAGCCATCCAGAGAATCCTGGGCCACGAGAGCCGGAAATCCACCGAGATTTACCTGCACAGCATCGGTGATGAGGAACGGAATGCCATTAGCATTTACGAGCGCGCCAGAGAAAAGTCCCACACGGTTTCACACACAGGCGGGATACAACGAAAACAGGAGCCTCCCAAAGATTGAGATAAACCCCTGTTTTCTCTGCTTATTTATGGTGCCGAGGGACAGATTTGAACTGCCGACACGGGGATTTTCAGTCCCCTGCTCTACCGCCTGAGCTACCTCGGCCAACTACACTGCGATGGTGTTTCAGCCTCCCCGGAATCGACCTGTGCGGGTTCGCTGAAAACGGAAACGCTTATTGCACAGCGCGCTTGATCTGTCAAGCCATTTTAGAGGTGTACCAACCGGTTAGAATGATTCGCAGGCCCCGTCAGTACTGGCTTGATCGCCTTCCATCGGCGGCGCCTGGGTTAAATCGCCGTATAGATGTTGAGCCAGGGTGCAGGCGGCAACGGACGCGGTTTCGGCACGCAGGATCCGGGGACCCAGGCTGGCCAGCAGGAACCCGGCTTCTTCGGCCGCAGCCGCCTCTTCTTCGGTAAACCCGCCTTCCGGGCCCACCGCCACGAGCACCGTTCCGGGGCCATCCCCAGCGGCCTCCATTTCCAGCGGCAGGGACCGGCGGGCGCCTTCCCAGAACATGATCCGGGTCGTGAACCGCCGGCCCGCTTCCAGGATATCCACGAATTGTCCCACCGGAGCGATCGCCGGCACCCTCCCCCGGCGGCATTGCTTGACCGCCTCCCGGGCAATACGTTCCCAGCGCTCGCTCCGCGCGGCTTGGCGGCGGGTGTCCGGCTGGGGCACCGAGCGGGCCGAAATGAAGGGCTGCCAGGCCGTCATGCCCAGTTCGGTCAGCTGGCGCACCAGCAGGTCCATCTTCTGGTCCTTGAGCATGGCCTGGGCGACCATGAGTTCTCCTCCGGGCTCGCGCGGCGAGGGGTAGCGCCGCAGAACCGTCAGATCCACCTGCTCCCGGGCCATCTTTTCGATACGCGCCTCGCCCTGAAAGCCGCAACCATCGGAGAGGCCCACCACCATGCCAGGCTTGAGGCGCAGCACCCTGCCCATGTGGCGTGCTTCCTGCCCCGAAATCGTGACCACCGGGCGGGCCAGTTGTTCCGGTTCGACAAAAAAATAGCGCATGGGCTCAATTTAGAATGGTATCCGAGTTCTGTAAATGCTTTTTTGACGGCGTTTCCAGCCGTCCCGTCGCCTTGACAGGCTACCCCCCCTGTGGTAGCGTTCGAACGATTTAGGGCGTGTCCACCAGAAATGGCATCTTTCGGCCCCAGCCGACGTTCTCACTCTTTGGAAATCCTCGCCGTAGTCTAACTACGCCTGTGGTTTCCAAATCGTTGCGGCCTTGGCCGGAACCAAAAGCCACCACCTCTGGACAGACACTCAGATAAACGAACAAGCGGCTTATCCATTGATCATTTCATGCAAGAGGGTTCCATGACCGATCAACGCCCCCCGCAGGATCCATCTAAACCGGAAGATGCCGAAGACATCATCGACCTGACGGACGTGGTGGCGGCATCGGGAACCGACGACGAAGATATCATCGACCTGACGGAGATTGTCGAGGAGAACGCCGATCAGGAGGTCGTGATCGAGCTGACCGATGTGGTCGATGTTCCGGCGGATGAGATGCCGGCCGCGGAGGAAACCCCGGTCGAGGAACCGATCATCGATTTGACCGATCCGGTGGTGGTCGAGGAGGTGGAAGCAGAGGCCGAACCTGTTCCCGAGGAAGAAATGGCGGACCTGTCCCTCCTGGAAGATGAAGAGGACGCGCCGATCGCGGCGAAAGCCGAAGCCGAGGAATCCACCAGTGGGGAGCTGGAATTTGCCGAAATGGAGCTCGACATCGAAGAGCGGTCCGATGAGGGGCTTTTCGACTCCCTGGGCATGAACCTGGAGGCCGACCTGCTGCCTTCCGAAGAGGAGTCCGGCGAACTGGATTTCAATCTGAGTACCCAGGAGCTCTCGGATGCCATCGATCTGCTGGACGCCAAGCTGGCCGAAGAACCACCTAAACCACCGGCAGCGGCGGAAGATGAATTGCGCGCGCCGACGGTCCTGCAGTCCGAAGAGTTGGAAGCAGCCCTCGAAAATGTTATCCGCAAGATGTTCGCTGAAAAGATCGACCAGCTACTGAATGATGCTATCGAAAAAACCGTATCGACGGAAATCGCACGTCTCAAAGAACAGCTGCTCGGAGACGCACTGGAAGAACCCTGACCGCACCGACGGTCATATGTCATACCAGCGCAAACGACAGTGGGGATTATTTTATAATCCCCTTTTTCAATTTAAGAAGGAGCCGGTTGCATGAATGAGGATGTTTTAACCAAGGGGTACGAGCCCTACCAAGTGGAACGCAAGTGGTATCAGCATTGGGAAACCAACGGATCTTTCACGGCTCGGGAAGAAGATGACGCCCCGGCCTACTCCATCGTTATCCCCCCTCCCAATGTCACCGGGGTCCTTCATATGGGCCACGCCCTGAACATCACTCTGCAGGACATTCTCTGCCGCTACCGCCGGCTGCGGGGCGACAACGTCCTCTGGATGCCGGGCACCGACCATGCCGGCATCGCCACCCAGAACGTGGTGGAGCGCAAGCTGGCCGAGGACGGCACCGACCGCCACGCCCTGGGACGGGAAAAATTCATCGAAGCCGTCTGGGCCTGGCGCAAGGAATACGGCAGCGCCATCATCAACCAGCTCAAACGCCTGGGCGCCTCCTGCGACTGGCCCCGGGAGCGGTTTACCATGGACAGCGGCCTGTCCCAGGCCGTGCGCAAGGTCTTTGTGCAGCTCTATGAAGAAGGCCTGATCTACCGCGGCGACTACATCATCAACTGGTGCCACCGCTGCCACACGGCCCTGGCGGACCTGGAGGTGGAGCACGAGGATGTGGACGGCCATCTCTACCACATCCGCTATCCCTACGTGGGTGCGGAAGGCGGCATCGTGGTGGCCACCACCCGGCCCGAAACCATGCTGGGGGACACGGCCGTGGCCATCAACCCGAATGACGGCCGCTATGCCGATCTGGCGGCCGCCCAGGTGACCCTGCCCCTCATGGGACGAACCATTCCCATCATCCGGGACAGCTACGTGGACCTGGAATTCGGCACCGGGGCTCTGAAGGTCACCCCGGCCCACGATCCCAACGACTTCGAAATTGGCCGCCGCCACGAGCTGCCCAGCATCAAGGTCATCGGTGACGACGGCAATATGACGGAAGAAGCCGGCCGCTTTGCCGGGATAGACCGCTTTGCCTGCCGCGACGCGGTGGTGAAAGCCCTGCGCGCGGAAGGCTTGCTGGTGAAAATCGACCCCCTCAAGCATAGTGTGGGCCACTGCTACCGCTGCAAGAACGTGGTGGAACCGAATCTCTCCACCCAGTGGTTCGTCAAAGTCAAACCCCTGGCGCAAAAAGCCATTCAGGCCGTGGAAGACGGGAAAACCACCATCATACCCGCCACCTGGACCCAAACCTACTACGACTGGATGTATAATATCCGCGACTGGTGCATCTCGCGCCAAATCTGGTGGGGGCACCAGATCCCCGCCTGGACCTGCGAGTCCTGTGGGGAGACCATCGTCGCCATGGAAGACCCCACCACCTGCCCTCACTGCGCCGACCGCCGGCTCACCCGGGAGACCGACGTGCTCGACACCTGGTTCAGCTCGGCCCTTTGGCCTTTCTCCACCATGGGCTGGCCCGAGCAGACCAAACTGCTCAAGACCTTCTACCCCACCTCGACCCTGGTGACCGGCTTCGACATCCTTTTCTTCTGGGTGGCCCGCATGATGATGATGGGCCTGCACTTCATGGATGACGTGCCCTTCCGTGACGTCTACGTGCATGCCCTGGTGCGGGACGAGCATGGCAAGAAAATGAGCAAGTCCAAGGGCAACGTGATCGACCCCTTGAACGTGATCGACGTCTACGGCACGGATGCCTTCCGTTTCACCCTGACCGCCTTCGCAGCCCAGGGACGCGACATCAAGATGTCGGAAAAGCGTGTCGAGGGCTACCGCAATTTCATCAACAAGCTCTGGAACGCGGCCCGCTTCGCCCTGATGCATCTGACAGAACCGGTGGAGCTGACGAGCCGGGAGCAGCTCAGCGTGCCCGACCGCTGGATCCTCTCCCGCCTGCAGCGGCTGATCGATGACACCGGCCGGGCTTTGGACGACTACCGCTTCAACGACGCGGCCGCCATCCTCTATCAATTCGTGTGGCACGAGTTCTGCGACTGGTATCTGGAAGCCATCAAGCCCGCCCTCTACGGCAACCAGGGCGAAGAGCGCCAGCAGGCCACCCTGGGCACCCTCTACCGGGTGCTGCACGACACCCTCATCATGCTCCACCCGATCATCCCCTTTGTGACCGAAGAAATCTGGGAAAAGCTGCCCGGCACCCAGGGCGATATCATGCAAGCCGCGTTTCCGGCCGATGCCCCCGGCGCCGCAGATATCGCGGAAGACCCTGCTGCCGAGACCGTCATGCAGCTCATCATGGATGTCATCACCGGCATCCGCAACATCCGCGGCGAGATGAATATCGCCCCGGCCATGAAGCTCGCGGTCACGGTGCAGACGGACGATGCCGACATCAGCCGTCACTTGCAGGCGCATCAGGATCTGGTGGCCAATTTGGCCCGGCTGGAACAGCTGACCGTCGCTCCGGTTGGTGCCAAACCCCGTGCCGCGGCCACCAGCGTGATCGAAGGGGCCACCCTTTTCGTCTCCCTGGAGGGTATTATCGATTTCAACCAGGAAGCCGCCCGCCTTAAAAAGGAAATCGCGAAGATCGATGCTGAGCTGGCCACCTTGAACAAGAAGCTCGGCAACGAAGACTTTCTGAACAAGGCCCCGGCCGCCGTGGTGGAGAAGGTGAAAAACCAGCAGGCCGCCTTCTCGGAAAAGCGCGAAGCCCTTGAAATGCACCTGGCACGAATCGAAGCCCTGGCGTCATGACGGAGCGGAACTACGGATAGCGAGAAGCCTCAGGAGGCCTCCTCAAAGGTGGTTTGAAAACGGTTTTTTTACCTTTGGGTTTTATTTTTCCCTTTGTCCTGCGCCGAGCATTGTCGCAGCGGACGGAACAAAACGCGCGGACTGTTTGAGCGAAGCGAGTTTCCGCGCGCTCCGGCCGCTTCAACCGGTCGATGCCGCAAGCATCGTGCTGTCAGGCAACGCGCCAGGTGAAGCGAGGCGCGCAGCAATCGCCAGATTGTGAGCACCCGAACGCGCCTGGCAACGCCGCATGGCAGTACGAGGCGCCGCTTCATCGACTGGTTGGACGACGCGCAGGATTAAGCGGGACACGGGCGTTTTCTTTTGACTTCCTTTTCTTTCACGCGAAAGAAAAGGAAGAAACCATTTATGTAAAAGCACCCCGGACCGGTAGACCCTCTCCGGGTCTTCCACTAAAGGTGGCGGGCTTAGATCGGAACAACGAAGGAGCATAAGTTCCCCTCGATTCTTCCGACTTGGTATCGGGGACCCAATAGGGAGTTGCCCATGGCGTCCATGCTGCACCTGAATCACCTGATCGATCTGGCCCTGGAAGAAGATATCGGGACCGGCGACATCACCACCGAAAGCTTGATTCCGGCCGATGCCGAGGGGCAGGCGGAGATCGTCGCCAAGGAACCGCTTGTTGTGGCCGGTCTGGCGGTGGCCCGGGCCGTCTTCCTGCGATTGGACCCCACGCTGACGTTTGAAACGGCTTGTGGGGACGGCGATCGTCTCGCCGCCGGCGAATGCCTGCTGAAGATTGCCGGGCGCCTGCCACCGCTTCTCACCGGCGAGCGTACCGCCTTGAATTTTCTGCAGCGCCTCTCGGGCATCGCCACCCATGTTAGCCGGTATATGAAAGCCCTGCCGGCGGGGAACATGCGCCTGGTGGATACCCGCAAAACCACCCCTGGCTGGCGCGCCCTGGAAAAATACGCCGTGCGTATCGGCGGGGCCGCCAATCACCGCATGAGTTTGAGTGACGGCATCCTTATCAAAGACAACCACGTGGCCATCTGCGGCGGCATTCGGGCCGCACTGGAGAAGGCCCACCGATCGGCACCCCACACCCTCAAACTGGAAATCGAGGTCGAAACACCGGAACAGGCGGAAGAAGCCGCGACGGCCGGAGCCGATATCATCATGCTCGACAACATGGACCCGGAAACTATTCAGGAGGCCGTGCGCCGCATCGACGGCCGGGCTCTGGTGGAAGTCTCCGGCGGAGTGACCCGTGACACCATCGCAGACCTAGCTGCCCATGGAGTGGATGTCGTATCGGTGGGCGCCCTGACCCATTCCGCCGTGGCGGTTGACATCAGCATGAATATCGTCAACCGGCCTTGAAACGTCCCCGGCCGACCGGAAGACCATGATCCCGCTGCGCGACAATATCCGCTCCCAGAACTACCCTGTCGTCAACAACCTGTTGATCGCGATCAACATCGTTGTCTTCCTGATCCAGCTTACCCAGGGCCCCAACCTGAACCGCTTCATCTTCACTTACGGGCTGGTGCCGGCCAAGTTCACCGAGCCCTCCCTGGCGGCCTATTTCGGCACGCTGGGCAATCTATTCTCGCTGTTTTCCTACATGTTCCTGCACGGAGGTTTTCTGCACATCATCTTCAATATGTGGAGCCTCTGGATTTTCGGCGACAACGTGGAGGATCACCTGGGTTCGCTGCGCTATCTTGGCTTCTACCTGGCAGCGGGTTTGGCCTCGGGCCTCTTTCATCTGGCGCTCAACCTCCACTCCCAGGCCCCCACCATCGGGGCCAGCGGAGCCATCGCCGGGGTTATGGGCGCCTATTTCCTGCTCTATCCCCGGGCCAAAATCCTGACCCTGATTCCCATCATTATCATCCCCTGGATCGTCGAAATACCCGCCTTCGTGTTCCTGGGCATCTGGTTTGCACTTCAGTTCATCAGCGTCGCCGCCTCCCACGGTGCCGTCACAGGCATTGCCTGGTGGGCCCACATCGGCGGTTTCCTCGGCGGCATGCTGCTCCTCAAGCTCATCGACCGGGTGCCCTCGGCCGGGCTGTCCCGGAAGATCACGTCGGTGACCACCAAAAAAGGCTCTCACCGCTTGCAGGTATTGTATCCCACCGCGCGGGACGACTCCTTTCATCTCTACGGCAGCCTGCCCATAACGGCTTTCGAAGCCCTGACCGGCACAAGCAAATACGTCACCATACCTCAGGGGTTCCGGCGCCGCACCCTGAAGGTCCGGGTGCCGGCGGGCATCAAGGAGGGCAATACCCTGCGGCTGCAGGGACAGGGGCGCACTTCGCCCGGCGGCGCAAAGGGCGATCTCTACCTGCAGATTCAGTTCGAGGCATGGTAACCTTTGCCACAGGAAATATTTTCAAGGGGAAAAGGGGATAGATCGTCCTGTCGCATGTGGTCTGACAACCCCGGAACGACCGTCACACTCCGCGTGGGCGATCACACTTGGATTTCACAGAACACGCTGGCATCGGCGACCGTCTCGATGGTGACCGGCCGGCCCCCCCCCGGGCCAGGGCCTGAAACCGATCAGGCGTGACGATTGTCGCCCGGAACCCGTCCGTGCAGGCGATCACGCCGTTTCCGGTGGCGGTTTCATCGATCTCGCCCAGCAGGCCGTGGGCCGCCTGGAGACGCAACCAGGCCAGAAGGCGATGATGTCATAGAGAACTTCCCGACATAGGCGGCCTCTGATCTCCTTTCAATAACGCATTGCCGTTCCCAAACTTCATGCCATATGTGTCCGACGCCGCCGGGGCAATATAACCACTACGATGACCGGGCGACTATCGACATACGATACGTTCCCCCCGATCCTGCCCCTCCATTCACCTTAGAGGTTGACAACCGATCCAAATCTTAACAAACTGTCCGGTACGTAAAGCGGGTGGGCATCGCATCCCGCTGCCCATTTACGCGTCGCAATCTGTATATGGCGTTTGCTCGGCTCTCACCTGCTCCGGCTAGGAGGCAACGTGAAGGCTTTACAGTTCAACGTCACCACAGGACGATTTCTGACCGCCAAAGCTCTTGGCACCCTCTTCGGCGCGCGTGTCTTTTATCAGGGACCGGTCCGCACCATCCGTCTGGCGGACATTCCAGAGCCCGTTCTGCCGGGCCCCGACTGGGTCAAGCTCGAAACCATCTACTGCGGTTTCTGCGGCAGCGATCTCAACCTGATTTTGCTGCACGACTCACCCACGGCCTCGCCATTTACTTCGTTTCCCTGCGTGCCAGGCCACGAAATTGTCGGCCGGGTTATCGAAACCGGACCGGAGGTGAACGGTTTTGCGCTGGGCGACCGGGTGGTCGTCAACCCAACCCTGAGCTGTGCCACGCGCGGCATCGAGCCGGTTTGCCGCAGTTGTCGGGAAGGCCGGCCGGGCAATTGCGAGAATTATGCCGAAGGTCGCCTGCCGCCAGGCATGTTCATCGGCATCAACCGCGGCATCAACGGCGGTTTTGCACCCCGCCTAACAGCCCACCAAAGCCAATTATATAAAGTGCCCGCGCCTCTTTCGGATGACGCCGCCGTCATGACCGAGCCGGCCGCCGTGGCTCTGCAATCCGTCTTCGACAACCGACCGTCCAAAAACGAATATTGCCTGGTGATCGGCGGGGGCGTCATCGGCAACCTGGTGGTGCAGGCGCTAAGGATCTTGAGTCCTGCATGCCGCATCGCCGTCATCGAGCCGTGCCCCCACGCGGCCCGTCTGGCCGTTGAGGCCGGCGCCGATACCATCATCCAACGTACCACGGCCTTCGATCAAACGGCGCACCTCACAGGAGCAAGGGTTTACAAGCCTTTGCTGGGAATGGAAATCCCCATGGGGGGCTTTGATCGCATCTATGACACAGTGGGCAAGTCGATGACTTTGAACCTGGCCCTGCGGCTGTTGCAGGCCTTGGGTACCCTGAGTGTGGTGGGCATCGGCGGCAACGTCAAACTCGATCTGACTCCCCTGTGGCTGAAACTCCAAACGGTCAAGGGCGTCTATGCCTACGGCACCGCCAAGGACATTGGAGGACGCCGGCGGCCGGTTTTCGAAATGGCCCTGGAGATGATTGCCGGGGGAGCCCTGCATCCTGAGCCCCTGGTGACCCACCGTTTTGCCGTTGAAAACTATCGGGAGATGATCGCGGTCAATCTCGACAAACAAACCCATGCGGCCATGAAGACCGTCGTCTCTTTCAAACCATAGGCCCGCCGGCCCAAAACGTTTTAAGAGGACCGACCCATGCGCTTTACCCTGCTATTGTTTGCCTTGACCCAAATTCTCAGGATGGCCGCCTGCTTCAATACCCGCTTCAAGCTTTCCACCGGAAAAGACCGGGTAAAATCATGATCAAAACCGCCGACAATTCCCGCGGACGTCTGCTGATTTTCGACAAGGGCAAGGTATCCTCAATGCCCGGTACCCGCCATGCTTTCGATGCCGCCCTGGTATGGCAGGATGCCGCCACCGGATTTTCCGTGATGACGTCCAAGAAGCCGGAGGCATCCTTCAATGCCGCCGCCGAAGGCAAACTGCGCGTGGAAGGCATGAGTGTCTATGCGCAATGGCTCGAAGACGGTCTGAAGCTGTTATTGTAGCGCCTCTGCCCAAAGGGCCGCCAGGTCCATACAACCACGGCTCCCAAAATCTTCAAGGAGGTCTTATGACAACCATCTCCGGCGGGCACCTGGCCGCCAAGTACATGTCGGAAGTGGAAAAAGTCGGCATGGTCTTTACCCTTTCCGGCGGACACATCGAACCGCTGCTGGACGGCTTTACCGAATACAACATCAAAACTATCGACGTGCGCCATGAGCAGGCGGCCGCCATGATGGCCCATGCCTGGTCCATATACAACAATGTGCCCGGGGTCGTTCTCGTAACGGCCGGGCCGGGGTTTACCAACGCCCTAACAGGCATTGCCAAGGCCCATCTCGACAATGCGCTCCTGGTGGTGCTCGGTGGCCGCCACCCCGCGGGCCGATTTGACAGGGGCCCTTCAGGAAATGAACCAGGTGGACATGGTCAAACCGATCACCAAATGGTGCGCCACCTGCTACGACATCCGGCGTATTCCGGAATATCTCAATATCGCCTTTCGCCAGGCGACCCTGGGCCGGCCCGGACCGGTCTTTCTGGAACTGCCCCCCGATATTCTCTATGCCGAGACAAACTTGCAGGCGGTCGCCCTCCCCCTTCGAAAACATCACCGCCGTTTGGTATCGCCGGACCCGGATGAACTGGAGGCGGCCGCCCGTTTGATCAATGGCGCCCAGCAGCCCCTATTCATCGGGGGCAGCGGCGTCGGATTCAGCCGCAGCCGGTCATCCCTGACCGCCCTGATCGAAAAAGCCGGCCTCCCCTTCGCTCTGCTCAACAACGGCCGGGGAACCTTGCCGGACAGCCATGCCCAGTGCATCAACGATGGGGGCTTTACCGGCCTCATGACCGGTCTGCCCCGCGCGGATGTCATCCTGGCGGCGGGCATCCGCTTCAATTGGGTATTGCAGTCCGGCAAACTGTTTCCCGAGGCCAAGGTCATCCGGATCGACATCGATCCCACCGAAATCGACCGTAACCGTTCGGCCACCGTCGGGCTGGTCGGCGATTGCAGCGACGTATTCACGAAACTGCTGCCCCTGCTGGAACAGCATGATCACAGGGAATGGACCGCCCGCCTGCGGAAAGCCTACGCTGCCTTCATGGTCACCGAACAGGAACAGCGGCGGCAACCGTCCCACCCTATCCACCCCAACCGACTGGTGGCACGCATCATGGAAGTCTTCGGCGATGACGCCTATTATGTGGCCGACGGCGGGGATACCAGCTATTTCGGTCTGGCCGGTTTCCGGTCCCGACACACATCCGGGGTTCTCGTGCCGGCCAGCTCACTGTTGGGCTGTCTCGGGACCGGCATTCCCTTTGCCATGGCGGCCAAACTTTCCCACCCGGATAAACCGGTGATCGTCCTGAACGGCGACGGCTCCTTCGGCTTCAACAGCATGGAATTCGACACCTGTGTGCGGCACAACATCCCCATCGTCTGTGTCGTGAACAACGACTGTGCCTGGGGCATGATCAAACATTCCCAGGAAATCAGCCTGGGAGAAAACCGCTGTACCTGTTCCGAGCTGGGAATGCGCCACTATGAAAAAATGGTGGAGGGACTGGGCGGCTACGGCGAACTGGTGGAAAAGGACGAAGACATCGTACCGGCCCTTAAGCGCGCCATCCAGGCGGGCAAGCCGGCCTGCATCAACGTGGTGACCGATCCAACGGTCACCAGCCCGGCCACGGTGATTTTCTATCAAAATTTCACCGATCTTTAAACGAGGCCCATCACGTGATCTACTTGGACGAACTCCTGCGCGGGGAAAGGTTCCACCACAAGGTGGCGGGCCTCGCCCGTCCCCTGCGGGAGCGGTTTGTCTTTCCCCCGCTGCACCAGTTGGGCATCGTGGTGCCGGATGTGGGAGAGGCTGCCGCCGTATTGGAAACCGATGGCTTCGGACCCTTTTTTATGGCCCGGGGCGCCCCTGTCGTCTGGCAGGAAAAAGGACGGCGCCACCGGGTGTCCGGCAAGATGGGGCTGGCCTATCACCTGGGGGTTGAAATCGAACTGCTGGAGCCCTTGCAGGGTTCGGACTTTTACCACAACGCGCTGGATCCATCCGGTCGGCCGGTGGTGCAGCATCTAGGCTTCCTGGTGAAAGATGTGGACCGCTGGGGAAAAAAACTGGCGCCGGCAGGGTTGGGGGTCTGGGTGTGGGGGCAATTGAAGACAGGACCCGTCAAAACAGACTTCGCCTACATGGAACCCCTTGAAGACGAGGACCTGATCATGGAATTTATCTCTTGGAGATGCTTCGGACGGTGGTTGCAACCAGGTCCCGCCATCGCCCATACCATCGGACGGATTCAACAATGGACAGGCAAGCGCTGCTGGTCCTTATAACTGTTTCAAGAACGGACAGACCTTCGTAAAACCACCGCCACTAGTCTTCGACGATAAGATTGGTCAGTTCATCCCGATCGTCCTCCCGGATCGGGAAATGGGCCGCCAGGAGCTCGCCGATCTCGGCCACGGCCGCACAAATGGCCTGGCCCGCGCGCTGCTGCCGGATGCCGTCGATAATGCGCGCCACGATGCCATCCCACTGGTCCTGGGCCACCTTGCGGTTGATGCCCCGGTCGGCCAGCACCCATACCCGGCGTTCGAACAGGGAGATGAAAATGAGGATTCCGGTTTCGTCCCGGGTGCGGTAAACCCCCTTTTGGAAAAAGCTGGTTACGGCCGCTTCCTCCACCTCGGCATCGATTTCACGCCTGGCAATAAAAATCCGTTTGAGCCCCACGGTGTGCCGCACGATCAGCAGCGCAGTGGGAAAAAGCAGGCTGAACAGCCCCAGGAACATCCACAGGTTCCAGGTGCCGATCCAGAGCCAGCCGCCGATCAGGGGGGTCAGCAGGAGGGCCGCCGGCAGGGCCAGAAAAACACCGCCGATGACATCGGCCATGGGATAGTGATAGCTGGCCGACACCACCATGGGAACGATCTCTCCGGCGGTTTGCTTCTCGGCTTCCTGCACGGCCGTGATGATGGCCGCACGATCCGCCTCGCTCAACAGGATTCGGGTCAAATCCTTCATTACCATCCTCTCATCCGCTTTGATCGACGCCCAACGCTACCAGCCCCCCGAGGCACCGCCCCCGCCGAAACCGCCGCCCCCGCCGCTGAATCCGCCAAAGCCGCCGCCCATACCGCCCCCGAAACCGCCGCCGCCCCCCATCCAGAATCCGCCGCGACCGGAACGGGAAGCGGAAGAGCCGAACACCAGCGGGCCGCCCATGACACTGGCCAGCAATCCCAAAACGATGCCCACGGGGATCAGGATAATCAGCAGGAGAGCGCTAAAACCGAAGATGGCCGTTCCGATGATCGGCACGATGACCGCCCCGGCCGCCGCACCCAAAGACCGCCGCAGGCGGCCGAGCACATTCAAAAAAAACAGGGCCAGAATCAGACCGAAGAAACCGTTGCCGGTGCGTCGTTCGGTCCCATGATGGCGGGCAGGCGCCTCGGCAGCGGAATATTCGCCCTTCACCACACCGATCATGGCCTGCACCCCCTGGATGACCCCCTGATCGATCTGACCGTTTTTAAAATGCGGCACGATCACATTGGCAATGATTCGTCCGGCCGTGAGATCGGTCAGCTTGCCTTCCAGGCCGTAACCCACTTCGATGCGCACCTTGCGATCGGCCTTGGCGATCAGCAAAATAGCCCCATTGTCCAGGCCTTTCCGGCCGATCTTCCACTGTTCCGCCACACGGATGGAGAAATCTTCCAGGCTGTCGCCTTCCAGGGACGGAACGGTCAGCACGACAATCTGAGTGCCATCGGAGGCTTCAAGATTCTGCAGCATGCCGTCCAGCTGCTGTTTTGTGGCGGGGGTAAGCATGCCGGCGTAGTCGTTCACCCGGCCCCGCAGGGGAGGCACATCGAGGGCGGCCGCCGGCCGCGACGGAATCGTCAGAAGCACCAGCAGCAAAAGCAGACCGGCGCCGACCCGCTTCAATGGGGGAAAAAAGGATCGCATGCGGGGCTAGTCCGTAAATTTGACCGTCGGCACCTGCTGCGCGGCCGCATCGGCTTTGAAGTATTCCTTACGATCCAGGTGCAATAGAAAGGAGTTTGTCAAATTGTTGGGAAATTTCCGAATGGCGTAATTGAACGCTTCAACGGCCTGGTTGTAGCGTTGACGGGCCACATTGATCCGGTTCTCCGTGCCTTCCAGCTGATTCTGGAGATCGAGAAAGTTCTGATTGGCCTTGAGGTCCGGATAGCGCTCCACCACCACCATGAGCCGGGACAGGGCTGAAGAAAGGGCGCCCTGGGCCGCCTGAAACTGCTGCATGGCCTGGGGGTTGCCCAAATCCTGGGGCGAGAGCTGCACCGCCGTGGCCTTGGAGCGGGCGTTGACCACGGCCTCCAGGGTCTCCTTTTCGTGGGCGGCATAGCCTTTGACCACCTGCACAAGATTAGGAATCAAGTCCGCACGTCGCTGAAGGTTCGATTCCACATCGCCCCAGCTTTTATTAACCGCTTCATCGAGCTGCTGGATGGTATTGTAGCCGCATCCGGAAAGGGTACCGAGCATAGCGCAAAAAGAATAACACCCATCCGGCGCACAGCATTTCGTTTCATGGGATACCTCCCTTTATAAAGGTGGTCTTGTCAGGTCTCAATGCGCAAATTAAACACTATCCGGTCCGTTCGGCTATAACCGATCGCCCCGGAGAAGCGCAAAGTACCCCTTAGGGTTTGAAGACCTTGGTGCCCTGGGGGGTGTCCTGCACCAGAAACCACGCTCCTGGATCGCATCGCGCAACTGATCCGAAAGGGCCCAGTTCCTGGCCTTGCGCGCGGCCAGGCGTTCGTCCGCCATGCGGCGGATATCCTCGGGCAGGCTCTCTTCCTGATCCACTTGTTCCAGATCGAACCCTAGTACCCGGTCGATATCGTAAAGGGTGGCCAGCTTGTCGGGAGCGCTCAATTCCGACTTCAACAAATCCTGAACCACGGCCATGGCCCGGGGCATGTTAAGGTCGTCGTTGATTTCCGCGCAGAATTTTTCGCGCAGGGCGGTGTCGACCTGCCCGCTGTCCGATGCCTGACCGGCCTCATTTTTGAGGGTCCGCACCTGGTTGCGCAGGTGGTGCAGGCCGTTTTGGGCGGCCTCCATAGCTTCCGCGCTGTATTCCATCGGTTTGCGGTAATGGGTCAGAAAGCGGCATAGCGATAGGCCAACGGGTCTTTGCCGTGGCGCAGAAAAGCATTCTCGAGCGTAAGGAAATTATCCTCGCTCTTGGCCATCTTCTTGCCCCCGGCAATGATCAGAAAGGCACCGTGCATCCAATACCGGAAAAAGGGCTTGCCGGTGGCGGCCTCGGATTGGGCGATCTCGTTGGTGTGGTGGACGTCGATATGATCCGTTCCGCCGCAATGGATATCAAGCTGATCGCCGAGATACTTCATACTCATGGCCGAACACTCGATGTGCCAGCCGGGAAAACCGACCCCCCAGGGCGAATCCCACTCCATCTGCCGCTGCACGCCGGGAGGCGAAAACTTCCAGAGGGCAAAATCGGTGGCATTGCGCTTTTCGGGATTCTTTTCCACGCGGGCCCCCTCCTGAAGCGCCTCCAGGTTCTGATGGGACAGGCGGGTATAGCCCGGGAAACGGGCGGTATCGAAATAGACGCCGTCGGCGGTGCGGTAGGTGAATTCCTTTTCCTCCAGCATTCGGATCAGGGCGATCTGTTCCGGTATCGTATCCGTGGCCTTGCACCATATGGTCGGGGCCAGGATATTCAAGCGCTCGATATCCTTTTGAAAGGCCTCCGTGTAGTGTGCGGCGATCTCCCAGGCGGATTTCCCCTCGCGCTGGGCCCCCTTCTCGAGTTTATCCTCCCCCATGTCACGGTCACCGGTCAGATGTCCGACATCGGTGATGTTCATGACGTGTTTCACGGCATAACCGTTGTAGAGCAGGGTGCGTTTTAAAATATCTTCAAAAAGATAGGTGCGCAGATTGCCGATATGGGCATAGTTATACACCGTTGGCCCGCACGTATATAACCCCACGGATCCGGGTTGCAGGGGTTCGAATGGTTCTTTCCTGCGCGTCAAGGTATTGTAAAACGATACGGCCATTTGAAAAGCCCTTTTTGAAAGGATCGCCGGACAGGATTCCGCGCTCCTTATCCCCGGCGCGGGTCGTTTCTATTCCAGGAAATGGAAAAGCCCTGCCGTCAGAACGGCAGGGCTTAACGGCATATCATCAGGTGATGATTTCTTCTATTTTTCGTCTTTCTTTGCGCTGTCTTCGGCCTCCGGCGCCGCACTTTCGGTCGAAGCTTCCGGAGCAGCCTCCGGAGCGGCTTCAGCTTCTGCCGCTTCTACCGGTGCCTCCTCAGACGCCTCAACGGCCGGCTCCGCTGCAGCATCCGCTCTGCGTGGCTTCATGACGCCGCCTCTTCGGGAACCGCAGCTTCCATCGTCTCGCTGGTCCTTGGCGTTTCGACGGCGGGAGCCGCCTTTTTCTTGCGCCGTGGCTTCTTCTTCTTTTGGGGCTCCGGTGAAACCAGCTGCACCAGGGATACTGCCGCCGCATCGCCCGGTCGGTAACCGACCTTTACGATGCGCGTATAGCCGCCATTCACATCTGCAAACCGCTTCGGGGCTTCCTCAAACAGCTTGTGGACCACATCCTTTTCGCGAATGATGGCCATGGCCTGACGCCGGGCATGCAGGTCCCCCCGCTTGGCAAGGGTCACCAATTGGTCCGCCCAACGGCGAAGTTCCTTGGCCTTGGCATCCGTTGTTTGTATCTGTTCGTGTTTGAAAAGGGAGGTGACCATGTTGCGAAACATGGCTTTCCGGTGGCTCGCCGTACGCCCTAATTTTATACCAACTTTTCGATGTCTCATAGGATCGCTTACTCTCCTTCTTCGACCTCTTCTTCTTCAGGTGGTGTAAACCCGTCCAGTTTCATACCCAAAGCGAGGCCCATCTCCGACAGAACCTCTTTTATTTCGTTCAACGACTTGCGTCCGAAATTCTTGGTTTTCAGCATTTCGGATTCGGTCTTGCTCACAAGCTGGAAAATCTTGTGGATATCTGCGTTTTTAAGACAGTTGGCACTGCGTACGGAAAGTTCGAGCTCTTCCACGCTACGATAAAGGTTTTCATTAAAATCGCTTGCGTCGCTGTCCTGGGCCTGCTTTTCGAGAGACGGCTCGGCCGTTTCATCGAAATTGATGAAGATGGTCATCTGCTCTTTAAGGATCTTAGCCGCGTAGGCCACGGCGTCTTCCGGTTTCACACTGCTGTCGGTCCAGACTTCCATCGTCAGTTTGTCATAATCGGTGCGTTGGCCGACCCGGGCGTTGGCGACCACGTAATTGACCCGCTTAATCGGCGAGAAAACGGCATCGATGGGGATCGTTCCCACGGAGGCCTCTTCATCCTTGTTCTGCTCCGAGAGGGTGTAGCCTTTTCCGACCTTGACCGTCATTTCCATATCCAGGTGCCCCTCAGAGGTCAGGGTGGCGATATGCTGGTCGGGATTGAGAACTTCACAAGCGCCGTCCTTGCTGACGATATCAGCCGCCGTCACCGGGCCTTCGACCTTTTTAGATATAAAAATCAGACGGGGTGTGGCGTCTTTGGTTTTAAAACGAATCGACTTGAGATTGAGGATAATTTCGGAAACATCTTCAAAAACACCGGGAATGACGCTGAACTCATGCATAACCGAGTCGAACTTGACCGATGTAATCGCCGCACCGTAGAGCGAAGACAGAATGATACGCCGCAGCGAGTTGCCAATCGTGATCCCGAACCCGCGCTCAAGCGGCTCACATACGAACTTTCCGTAGATTCCGTCGCTGGTTACCTGGACCTTCTCCGGCGTTATCATTTGCTGCCAGTTCATGTACATTAGGTCTTTTGACGACATGTTATTTCTCCAGATGGTTGGGAGGATAGCAGATTTCCCTGCGCGGGCGGACGTTTCCGAATAATGCGGAAAACGCCACGGGCATGTTCGCTGGCAGGGTTGAATTCGCTATTTCGTGTAAAGCTCGACGATGAGTTGCTCCTGAATCGGCATGGTCAGATCCTCGCGAACCGGCAGACCTTTGACGATACCTCGGAAGGCCTCCTTTTCCAATTCAATCCACTGGGGAACACCTCGCCGGACCACGGCATCCAGCGAATCGCTGATGGCTTGAATCGCACGGCTTTTTTCGCGCACCTCAACGATATCACCCGGTTTGGCGAGAAAAGACGGTATGTTGACCTTCTTGCCATTCACCGTAAAGTGGTTGTGCCGGACCAAATGCCGTCCCTGCGTACGAGAATTAACGAAGCCCATGCGGTAGACCAGGTTGTCCAGCCGGCGTTCCAACATAACGAGCAGGTTGGTACCCGTAATGCCTTTTTGTTGATGGGCGCGTTTGAAAAACAGGCGAAACTGCTTTTCCGTCAAACCGTACATTCGTTTGACCTTCTGTTTTTCGCGCAATTGAATGCCATAGTCGGAAATTTTACGTCCACGCCGTTCACCATGCTGGCCGGGCGGATAGCCGCGGCGGTCGAAGGCGCATTTATCAGAAAAGCATCGGTCTCCCTTGAGGAAGAGCTTCATGTTCTCTCGCCGGCACAGCCGACAAACGGAACCGGTGTATCGTGCCAAGATATCCTCCTTTACGTCCTAACGGACGGTAACTTTGCGTTGCAGCAACAGAATTTATACGCGGCGTCTTTTCGGCGGGCGGCAACCGTTATGCGGCACCGGCGTGACGTCTTTGATCATCGTCACGTTGAAACCGGCGGCCTGGAGGGCGCGCAGGGCCGATTCCCTTCCCGGTCCAGGACCTTTGACATAGACTTCCACCGTTTTCATTCCGTGTTCCTGCGCTTTCTTGGCGGCATCCTGAGCTGCCAACTGGGCGGCAAAAGGCGTGCTTTTCCGCGAGCCTTTGAACCCCTGGAGGCCGGCGCTGGACCAGGCCACCGCGTTTCCCATAGCGTCGGTAATCGTGATGATGGTATTATTGAAAGTCGACTGGATATGGACAACGCCCGTCGAGATATTCTTTTTGACTTTTTTCTTAATACGGGTTTTTTTAGGCATTTATTCTAATCCCTGTAGGCTGATACATTACTTCTTCTTGGCTCCGCCCTTTTTCTTCACGGCGGCTCGCTTGGGTCCTTTACGGGTTCTGGCGTTCGTGCTGGTGCGCTGCCCATGCACCGGCAACCCTTTGCGGTGGCGAAGCCCACGATAGCATCCCAGGTCCATCAACCGCTTGATATTCATTGCGATCTCAGACCGCAACTCACCTTCCACACGGTAGCTGTCATCAATCATTTTGCGGATATTGTTGACTTCAGACTCCGTAAGCGCATCCGTCTTCGTATCGGGATTGATATCCAGCTTTGTAAGAATTTCACGCGAAGCCGTGCGTCCAATGCCGTAAATATACGTCAGGCCGATTTCCACCCGCTTATTTTTTGGTAAATCTACGCCCGCAATTCGTGCCAATGCTGCTCCTCCTCTATCCCTGACGTTGTTTATGCCGTTTGTTTTCGCAAATCACACGCACGACGCCTTTGCGGCGGATGATTTTGCATTTACTGCACATTTTTTTTACGGATGCCCTGACTTTCATTTTACCTGCTCCTCATCATCAGACCGGCCTTTAAGCCGGATGCCTTGGTGCTGCGTTTTCGCCATCCGGCTATTTGGACCGGTAGGTAATACGGCCCCTGCTTAAATCATAGGGTGAAAGCTCTACCGTGACAGTATCGCCAGGTAGGATCTTGATAAAATGCATCCGCATCTTACCGGATATATGGGCCAAAACTTTGTGCCCATTTTCAAGTTCCACTTTAAACATCGCATTCGGCAGCGTCTCCAGAACGGTGCCTTCGACTTTGATCGCTTCCTCTTTCGCCATGTGCGCCCCCGCTATCCGTTCGTGTAAGATCGTTGTGTTGTCGATCGCCTCATTCGATGTCTACTATGGGTTTGCCTTCCGATATGCTTGGCAACATCAACGGCTGCGGACACTCGGACCGGCCTTTTTCAAAAAACCCTCGTAATGACGGGTCAGCATGTGTGATTCGATCTGGGCGATCGTGTCGATGGCGACCCCGACTACGATCAAGAGCGCCGTACCGCCGAAATAAAACGGTACGTTGAATCTCGTGATCAGCACCGATGGGAGAACACAAACCGCCGAGACATAGATGGCCCCCCCCAGCGTGATTCGCGTCAGCACTTTGTCGATATAATCCGCGGTACGTTTACCCGGGCGAATTCCCGGAATAAACCCGCCCTGCTTTTTCATATTGTCGGCCACATCTACGACGTTGAAGGTCACCGCCGTGTAAAAGTAGCAGAAGAAAAAGATGAAACCGATAAACAGCAGTTCATACCAGATATTACCGGGCCGCAGGGCGTCGGCGATGGTTTGCATAATCGGAAGTTCGATGAAACTGGCCACCGTCGCCGGAAACATGATGATCGACGAAGCGAAAATCGGCGGAATAACGCCGGACTGATTGATCTTCAACGGCAGATGAGTGCTCTGTCCGCCATAGAGGCGACGTCCCACCACACGTTTGGCGTATTGCACGGGAATCCGCCGTTGGCCCTGCTCGACAAAAATTATAAAGGCCACCACAATGGCCATGAAGACCAGCAGAATCAGCACCAGGAAGACATTCATGGTACCGGATCGCAGCAATTCCAAAGTGGCACCGACGGCCGCCGGCGCCCGTGCGACGATACCGGCGAAAATGATTAGCGAGATACCGTTCCCGATGCCCCGTTCCGTAATCTGTTCGCCCAGCCACATGATGAACGCCGTTCCCGCGGTCAGGGTAATAACCGTCAACGGGATGAAAATGGCGGCGGGAATCGCATTCGCACCGCCTTGAACCAGACCGTAGCTGATGCCGAAGCCCTGGATGACACTGAGCAAAACCGTTCCGTAGCGGGTGTACTGGGTAATTTTCTTGCGCCCCTGCTCCCCTTCCTTGGACAGTCGCTCTAAATGGGGAATCACCACCGTAAGCAATTGCAGAATGATGGAGGAGCTGATGTAGGGCATAATACCCAGGGCAAAAATCGAGAACCGCTCTAAGGCGCCTCCGGAGAACAGATCGACAATGCCCAGAACGCCACGGAAGCGGTTGAAGATTTCGGCCAGCGCCGCGCTGTCGATTCCCGGGACCGGAACATTGACACCGACACGATAGACCACGAGCAGACCCAGGGTAAAAAAGATGCGCTTTTTTAATTCGGGGATCTTGAATATATTCTGGAACCCACTACCAACCATTTACATGACCTCAACTGTTCCGCCGGCGGCCACGATCTTTTCCTGCGCACTTTTACTAATCGCATTCACCTTGATTTGAAGAGGAAAATCAATGTCGCCCTGCCCCAACAATTTGATCCCGTCATACGTCCCTTTGACCAGGCCGCACTTGACGAGTTCGACTTCATCGACCGTGGTCCCGCTTTCAAAACGCGCTAAATCGCGGATATTGATGACGGCCAAAGTCTTTTTAAAAATGTTCGTAAAGCCGCGTTTCGGAAGACGCCGATGAATCGGCATCTGGCCGCCCTCATACCCCGGACGGACGCCTCCGCCTGATCGTGCACCCTGCCCCTTGCTGCCGCGGCCGGCGGTCTTTCCCCAACCGGAGGCAACGCCTCTTCCGACTCTCTGGCGCGGCCGCTTGGACCCCTTTGCCGGCGAAAGTTCGTTGAGTTTCATGAATTGCTCTCCTCAGTTCGAACCAGATGAGATACCTTGTGCACCATGCCGCGAATCTCCGGCGTATCCTCCAGTTCAACCGTTTTGTTCATCTTTGTGAGCCCCATGCCGCGCAGAACTTTGCGGTGCTTTTCGGGTCTGCCGACCATACTCTTCACAAGTGTTATCTTGAGTTTCTCTGCCATGGATTGAACTCCTTACTGCAGTTCGTCGATGCTCTTGCCGCGGCGCGCGGCAACATCTTTTGGGCTTTCGAGCATCTCGAGTCCGGCCAGCGTCGCCTTGACGACATTATGGGGATTGTGTGATCCCATGCACTTGGTCAAAATATTTTGAATCCCGACGGCTTCCAGTACAGCGCGTACCGCTCCACCGGCGATGACACCGGTCCCTTGGGAGGCCGGTTTCAGAAGGACGCGCCCTGCGCCGAATCTCCCGATGACTTCGTAGGGAATGGTACCCTCCTTAAGTGGAACCTGAATCATATTCTTTTTAGCCTTTTCAACACCTTTACGAATCGCCTCCGGCACCTCGCCGGCTTTGCCCAACCCGAAGCCGACCGAGCCCTGTCCGTCACCGACGACGACAATGGCACTGAAACTGAAACGCCGCCCGCCTTTGACAACCTTGGCGACCCGGTTGATATGGACGACTTTATCGATGAATTGATTCTCAGTTGATTCTTGTTTGAACAAGGGACTGCCTCCTTCAAGCGGTTTAAGGACTAGAACTCAAGCCCGGATTCTCGAGCACCCTCTGAAACGGCTTTCACGCGCCCGTGATACAAGAATCCATTGCGGTCGAAAACGACCTTTTGGATCCCTTTTTCCCGAGCCCGCTCGCCAACCTGTTTCCCGATGAAGGTAGCAAGAGCAACCTTGTTTTCAAATTTCTCTTTCTGCCTGATGTCAACTTCGGTACTCGAAGCGGAAACCAGGGTCAGACCCCGAGTGTCGTCGATGATTTGCGCATAAATATGCTTGGCACTGCGAAAAACGCAAAGCCGCGGTCTGTCCGTGGTACCTTTGATTCGTTTACGGATACGCCGTCTACGTTTTATACGTGCCAGCCGTTTCGGTTCTGTCGCACCCATTTGTTCAAGTCCTTATGTCGATGAGCGGAAACCTTCGCCACTTCCGCTTACTTGGTTCCGGTTTTGCCAGCCTTTCGGATGATGCGTTCCTCGGCGTATTTAATTCCCTTGCCTTTATATGGCTCCGGCGGTCGCAACTCTCTGATGGTGGCGGCCGTTTGACCGAGAACTTCCTTATCGATGCAGGCCAATTTGATAATCGTGTTCTTATCAACACTGGCTGAAACATCCTTGGGGAGCTCATAATTGACAGGGTTGGAATACCCCAAATTCAGCACCAGGGTGTTGCCTTTGACTTCCGCCCGATAGCCAATCCCATTGATCTCCAGGACACGCTCAAACCCTTTGTCCACACCGGTGACCATGTTGTCGATAAGGCTGCGGGTAAGCCCCTGCAAGGCGACATTCTTTTTGTTTTGCGATGTGGCCTGGACTTCAATCGTGCCGTCAGCAATTTTTAAATCCACTGCATCGTGGATTGTCCGCGAGAGAGTGCCCTTGGTGCCCTTGACGGTGATCAGCCGATCTTTGAGGCTAACCTGCACCTTCTCGGGAATCGGGATCGGTTTTTTACCAACTCGAGACATCGTCGTTCCCCTTATTACCAGATATTGCAGAGGACTTCGCCTCCGACGTTTTCCTGCCGGGCCTTCTTGTCTGTCATGATGCCGCGTGAGGTCGACAGAATGGAGATCCCCATACCGTTGTAGACCGGCTTGATGTCCTTGCTCTTGGTGTAGACACGGCGGCTGGGTTTGCTTACGCGTTCGATCCTATAGATCGTCGCCTTCTGGCCTGGTCCGTATTTGAGATAAATCCGCAGAATACCCTGCTTACCGTCCTGAATGAACTTATAATTTTTAATGTATCCTTCGTCCTTCAAGACCCGGGCCAATTCTGTTTTGAGCTTCGATGCAGGCACATCGGCACTGTTGAATTTGGCCTTCGCAGCATTCCTGATCCGGGTTAACATATCCGCAATGGGATCGCTTATCGCCATTTTTGATCTCCGTTTATCTCTACCTGTAGTCCAATTGGATTCGCTCAGTCTGCTAATCCACTGTTTACCAGCTGGATTTGGTCACACCCGGGAGTTTGCCCTGGGAGGCCATATCACGAAAACAGATTCGACAAATCCCAAATTTTCTCATAAAGGCTCTTGGTCGACCGCACACAGGGCAACGGTTATACGCACGCACGCCAAATTTTGGTTTTCGTTGGGCCTTCATTCTGAGTGATGTTTTTGCCAACTTGTCCTCCTTGTGGACAGAATTCTAACCGCCACCTATCGTTCCGATTGCTAATTGCGAAAAGGCATGCCCATGAGCTTCAGCAACACTTTACCTTCCTCATCCGTTTCAGCCGATGTGACGATGGTGATGTTCAACCCTTTGATCTTGTCGATCTTATCGTAATCGATTTCAGGAAAAATCAGCTGCTCCTTAATTCCTAGCGAGTAGTTTCCCCGTCCGTCGAAAGCCTTTCCGGAGATGCCGCGGAAGTCGCGTACGCGCGGCAAGGCGATATTGACCAGTTTGGAGAAAAAGTCGTACATCTTTTCCCGGCGAACCGTTACCATGCAACCAATCGGCATCCCCTCGCGCAGCTTGAAAGCGGCGATGGACCGTTTGGCACGTGTAATGACGGGTTTTTGCCCTGAAATGACTTTAAGCTCCTCAACGGCAGAATCCAGCAACTTGATATTTTGGATGGCTTCACCAAGCCCCATATTCAAAACGATCTTTTTGAGCTTTGGCACGCGCATGGCATTGTTATAGCCAAAGTTCTCCTTCAGCTTGGGGACGACTTCATCTTCGTAAAACTGCTTCAGTTGAGACATGTCACTCCTCCGGCAACCCACCTCTTAACTATCGATGAGTTCCTCACATTTGTTGCAGAAGCGCACCTTTTTGCCATCCTCCAAACGCTTCATGGAGATGCGCACAGGCTTCATACATTTGTTACACATCAGCATGACATTGGACCAGTGAATAGGGGCCTCACTTTCGATGATCCCGCCTTGCCGGTTGGTGGCGGATGGCCGCTGGTGCCGTTTTACGATGTTGATGTTCTCAACCAGAACGCGCGCCTTCTTCTTGTTAATTTTTAGGATCTTGCCGATTTTGCCATAATCTTTACCGGCAATGACCTTGACCTTATCGTCTTTTTTGAAATGGCATTTTGTCTTGACCATGGGTATCGCTCTCCGCAAGGGCCGAATCTCTTATAAAACTTCAGGTGCTAAGGAAACGATTTTCATGAACCCCTTGGTGCGCAGTTCGCGGGCCACCGGCCCGAAAATGCGAGTTCCGACGGGTTCACGATTGGGGTTCACAAGGACGGCGGAATTGTCGTCAAAGCGAATGAAAGATCCGTCGATACGCCGGATTTCCTTCTTGGTACGTACGACCACCGCTTTGAGGACATCGCCTTTCTTGACTTTGGCGTTGGGGATCGCCTCCTTGACGGAAACGACGATGATATCTCCGACGCTGGCATAACGCCTTCGGGATCCACCGAGAACTTTGATACAGTAAAGCTTTTTCGCCCCGGAATTGTCTGCCACAGTTAGCTTTGTTTCTGCCTGAATCATTGTCGATTATCCTTTACGATCAAACCGCCTTCTCGATGATTTTGCTGACCCGCCACTTTTTCGTTTTGCTTAAGGGGCGGGACTCGGTAATCATCACCTTATCGCCGACCTGGCAGTTGTTGGCCTCGTCGTGTGCGGAGAATTTAGCTCTTCTCCGAATATATTTGTGGTAAAGACGGTGTTTCACCAACCGTTCGACTACCACGACTACGGTTTTATCCATCTTATCGCTGACAACCGTCCCAACCACTTGTCGTTTACTACCTTGAGTTTTCATCATCGCCATTATGATTCACTTGTAGGGTTTGGGTTTAATTCCATCTCACGAATGATGGTTTTGATACGGGCGATATCACGCTTGGCCTGTTTGAGTTTCTGCGGATTTTCCAGCTGTCCGGTTTCATGCTGGAAGCGCAGGTTGAAAAAGGCTTCCTGCATTTCCGCCAGCTTCTGGCCGCGCTCTTCCGGGCTCATATCCCGAACTTCATTTGGCTTCATGATAGTTCACTCCTCTCGACAAAGCGGGTCTTCACGCTAAGCTTATGAGAAGCAAGCCGCAGTGCTTCCATGGCCATTTCGCGGGAAACCCCCTGCATTTCATAGAGGATGCGTCCCGGTTTGATAACGGCCACCCAGCCTTCCGGGGAGCCTTTACCCTTGCCCATTCGGACTTCGGCAGGTTTTTTGGTAAATGGTTTGTCCGGAAAAATGCGAATCCACATTTTTCCCCCTCTTTTGACATGACGGGTCATGGCAATTCGGGCGGCCTCAATCTGTTTTGAACTGAGTTTACCGCACTCGACGGCCTGCAATCCATATTCACCGAACGCTAAATCGGATCCGCGGCGTGCGATGCCCCGCATCCTGCCTTTCTGCTGCTTTCGGAATTTAACTTTCTTGGGACTGAGCATGTCCGCATCTCCTGTGGCTTAATGGCTGCCTTGGGCAACCGCATCTTTCTTCAGAATCTCACCCTTAAATATAAAAACCTTGATACCGATAATTCCATAGGTCGTTCGGGCTTCGGCAAATCCGTAGTCGATGTCCGCGCGCAAGGTATGCAGTGGAACACGCCCTTCCCGATACCATTCCGAGCGGGCCATTTCAGCGCCCCCCAAACGGCCGCCGGCAGCAATTTTGATGCCCTGCGCGCCGAACCGCATGGCCGAGGTGACAGCCCGTTTCATCGCGCGTCGGAAGGCAACCCTCCGCTCGATCTGCATAGCCACGTTTTCGGCCACCAGTTGGGCGTTGATCTCGGGTTTACGGACTTCCTGGATATCGATCAGAACTTCATGAGCGGTTAATTTTTCGACGGCGGTCTTGAGTTGGGAGATCTCTGATCCCTTTTTACCGATCACGATCCCCGGCCGGGAGGTGTAAATCCGCAAGCGGATTCTCCGGGAGGACCGCTCGATCTCAATTTTGGAAACACCGGCATGATAAAGTCTCTTTTTCACGAAACGCCGAATTTTATGATCTTCCAGGATATATTCGGCGTATTGCTTGCCGGCATACCAGCGAGATTCCCAGGTTTTAACAATACCCAATCTTAACCCGATGGGATTAACTTTCTGACCCAAGGCCGTACCTCCTCTTTTTAAACCGATTCGTCGGCTAAAATGACCGTAATATGGCTGGTTCTCTTAAGAATTCGTGTGCCACGACCACGCGCCCGCGCACGAAACCGCTTCAGGGTCGGCCCCCCGTCGACGATAACATTGCGAATCACCAATGCGTCGACATCAATATCCGGGTTCTGATCCGCATTCGCCACAGCGGAGTGAACAATCTTTTCAAGAATGCCGGCCGCTTTTTGCGGCATGAACCTGAGTATCTCGATGCCGTTTTCGACAGGCTTGCCCTTCACCGCGCCCGTGAGCATGCGAACCTTGTCGGGCGAGATACGCATATATTTAGCAACCGCTCTAACCTCCATTGGAGCCATCCCTTTTCTATATATTACTTCTTAAGTTTAGACTTTTTATCACCGGCATGGCCATAAAAGGTGCGAGTCGGAGAAAACTCGCCCAGTTTGTGACCAACCATATTTTCCGAGACAAAAACAGGAATAAACTTGCGCCCATTGTGCACGGCCAAGGTCAGTCCCACCATTTCGGGAATAATGGTAGACCGCCGACTCCAGGTTTTAATAACGCGCGCATTGCGTGTTTCCTGAGCCTGCAGCACCTTCTTCATCAATTTATCCTCGATGAACGGGCCTTTTTTAAGCGATCGTGGCATATTATCTCCTGATACTTCTGTTGCGACGCGAGGATTGCGCTTGGCTTATCCCCCGGATTGCCCATAGGGCGATTATCGTTTTGACCGCCGCTTGACGATGTAACGGTCGGTGCGCTTGTTCTTGCGCGTTTTGTATCCCTTGGTCGGCATTCCCCAAGGGCTGCAGGGATGGCGGCCGCCCGATGAGCGTCCCTCACCGCCTCCCATGGGATGATCGATGGGGTTCATGGCAACACCGCGCACGCTAGGCCGACGCCCCAGCCAGCGTTTGCGCCCGGCTTTGCCCAAAGCGGTATTTTCATGGGTGACATTGCCCAACTGCCCGATGGTCGCCTTGCAGTTCGACAGCACCATGCGCACTTCGCCGGATGGCAACTTGATCAGAGCATAAGGCTCTTCTTTGGCCATGAGCTGGGCATAGGTACCGGCACTGCGGACGATTTGGCCGCCCTTGCCGATGCGCAGTTCAATGTTATGAATGTGCGTACCTAACGGGATATTTTTCAGCGCCAGCGTGTTGCCGGGTTTGATGTCGGCATTTTCGCTAGATATGACCCGATCGTCGACTTGGAGATGGCGCGGCGCCAGAATGTAACGTTTCTCGCCGTCGGCATAGTGCAGCAGTGCGATACGCGCTGAGCGATTGGGATCGTACTCTATCTCGGCCACACGGGCCGGAATATCGATCTTGTCGCGCTTGAAATCAATCACACGGTAGTGGCGCTTATGGCCGCCGCCACGGTGGCGCGCGGTAATGCGTCCATTGGCGTTGCGGCCGCCGGATTTTTTAACCACACGCAAAAGACTTTTTTCAGGCTGACGGCGTGTAATCTCTTCAAATGTCGCATAGGCCTGAAATCGTCTGCCGGGGGATGTGGGTTTGACCTTTCTAACAGCCATTGTAAACTCCCTGTTTAAACACCTTCAAAAAAATCAATTCGTTGTCCGGGCATCAACGTCACGACAGCTTTTTTCCAATCCCGCCGTTTGCCGATAATGCGTCCCCGCTGCTTGAACTTGCCGCGCACATGGGCCGTACGGACACCCGCCACGTGTACATTGAAAATTTCCTCAACCGCTTTGCGGATCTGGACACGGTTGGCATTCGTATCGACCTCGAAGGTAACCTGGTTGGCTTTTTCCTTCTGAATGCTTGTCTTTTCCGTTACGATCGGTCTCTTGATGACACTGTAGGCATTCATGCCAGCCTCCCTTCAATCTGCTCGATTGAAGGCTCGAGCAATACCAGATGGCGGTACTTCAAAATATCGTAAACATTTAATCCGTCGCTGCGAAGTACTTTGACTCCGGGGATATTGCGCGCGGAGAGTTCCATGTTGACATTTTTTTCAGTGGTAATGAACAGGGCGTTGTTCAGTTGCAGATCCGCCATAATTCCCGCAAAGGCTTTGGTTTTGATTTCGGAAAGAGAGATGTCCTTCAAAACCAACAGATTTTCACCCTTCAATTTGCTGCTCAAAGCCATTTTGAGGGCCAACCGCCGTACTTTTTTGGGAACTTTGATCGCCCAACTCTTGGGGTGCGGTCCGAATACAACACCGCCCCCCCGCAGCAACGGGGAATTGGCATCGCCGCGGCGGGCGCGGCCGGTTCCCTTTTGGCGGAAGAGCTTGCGCCTGCTGCCCCTGACATCACTGCGATTTTTGACGGAAGCCGTGCCGGCCCGACGGTTGGCAAGCTGCATCTTGACCACCGAGTGCAGGACACTCGGATTGACATCAATGTTGAAGCAGCTATCCGCCAGTTCAGTCTGGGCCACCTTTTCTCCGGTTTGATTGAGAACGTCTACGACAGCCATATCGTCTTTTCCGTATCTGCTTATGTTGCTGTAACAAGAACCGGCAACCGCTCTGCAGCGGTGCCGGATATCGTGACCTCTGCTAAAATTTAAGCTTGTTCACCATGACAAGCGCATTGCGATGTCCCGGGACAGCCCCTTTGATCATGACCAGGTTCTCCTCAGGACGAATATCGACGATCTCGAGATTGCGAGCCGTTTTGCGCTGGTTGCCATATTGGCCCGGCATTTTCTTCCCCCGGATAATCTTAGCCGGCCAGGCACTGCATCCCACCGAGCCGGGAATCCTGTAACTCTTGCCGCCATGCGTTTTACGCCCCAGCCGAAACCCATGGCGCTTGGTAACACCGGCAAATCCGCGGCCCTTGGTAGTCCCTACAATATCGACTTTTTCACCTACTTCGAACAGATCCAGGGCAACCGTCTGGCCCACCTCGTAAGCCGATGCCTCGTCGATCGGGAACTCCTTCAAAACCGCATACTGTCCGCCACTTTTCTTGTAGTGCCCTTCCAAGGGTTTGTTGATCCGCGAGGCCTTCTTCGTTCCGAATCCGATCTGAACGGCATTGTAGCCATCCGTCGCCTCCGATTTGACCTGCGTCACAACACAAGGGCCGAGTTCAATGACCGTTACCGGAACGGCATATCCCTCCGGTGTAAACAGACTGGTCATGCCCAGTTTTTTGCCTATCAGTCCTTTGCACATGTCGATAACCGCTTTTCCGTGCTAGAGTTTAATTTCAACATCGACACCCGGCGAAAGATCAAGCTTCATCAAGGCGTCGACCGTCTGCTGGGTCGGTTCCAGAATATCGAGAAGGCGCTTATGGGTACGCATTTCAAATTGTTCCCGCGACTTCTTGTCGATATGCGGCGAACGCAGCACACAAAACTTGTTGATGCGGGTCGGTAGCGGAATCGGTCCCACGACCTTGGCGCCGGTCTTGTTGGCCGTATCGACAATGTCCGAAGCGGACTGGTCCAGCAGCATGTGATCGTAGGCCTTCAACCTGATCCGTATCTTGGTATTCATTATCATGATATCAATCTCTCTCTTTTACTCCACGATTTCACTGACGACCCCGGCACCTACCGTACGGCCACCTTCGCGAATCGCAAAGCGCAGCTCCTTCTCCATCGCGATCGGCGTGATCAACTCCGCATCGATCGCCACATTGTCCCCAGGCATCACCATCTCGACACCTTCCGGCAGCGTCAAGACACCTGTCACGTCCGTCGTCCGAAAATAAAACTGCGGGCGATACCCGTTGAAAAACGGCGTGTGACGCCCCCCCTCTTCCTTGCTCAAAATATAACACTCCGCCTTGAACTTCGTATGCGGCGTGATCGAACCCGGTACCGCCACCACCTGACCGCGCTCCACTTCATCGCGCTTCGTGCCCCGCAGCAATACCCCGATGTTGTCCCCCGCACGACCCTCGTCCAACAGCTTGCGGAACATCTCCACACCCGTACACACCGTCTTGAACGTCGGACGGATTCCCACGATCTCGATATTGTCCCCTACCTTAATAATACCGCGCTCCGCACGGCCCGTGACCACCGTGCCGCGACCCGAAATGCTGAACACATCCTCGATCGGCATCAAAAACGGCTTGTCGATGTCGCGCTCCGGCTCCGGAATAAATTCGTCGATCGCATCCATCAGCTCGAAAATCGGCTTGGCTTCCGGACTGTCCACATCGTCCGTCTCCAACGCCTTCAACGCGCTGCCCCGGATGATCGGTGTGTCGTCCCCGGGAAACTCGTACTTCGAAAGCAGCTCCCTAAGCTCCATGTCCACCAGCTCGATCAATTCCTCGTCGTCCACCATGTCACACTTGTTCAAAAACACCACGATCCGCGGAACACCCACCTGACGCGCCAGCAATATGTGCTCGCGGGTCTGCGGCATCGGCCCGTCATCGGCCGCCACCACCAATATCGCGCCGTCCATCTGCGCCGCCCCGGTGATCATATTCTTGATGTAATCCGCATGCCCCGGACAGTCCACGTGCGCATAGTGACGCTTGGCCGTCTCGTACTCCACGTGCGCCGTGGCGATCGTAATCCCACGCTCCTTCTCCTCCGGCGCCTTGTCGATCTGATCGAAGGGTACATAATTCGCCATTCCCTTCAGACCGTTCAACTTCGTTATCGCAGCCGTCAGCGTCGTCTTGCCGTGGTCGATGTGACCGATCGTTCCCACATTTACATGCGGCTTCGTCCGCTCAAACTTTTGCTTCGCCATCTTCTCTTCCTCCCCGATACGGGTCTTAATTTTCCCTCATCCATTTTAACGGCTGTCGCGCCGAAACCGGCCCATCAAAAAGCTATCCGGAGAAACACGCACGGGCTACCGTCCCGTTTACCATCGGAAATGGGCGAAAGCCTTGTTGGCTTCGGCCATGCGATGGGTATCTTCCCGCTTCTTGGCCGCGCCGCCACGATTATTGGCTGCATCCAAAATTTCGCCGGCCAGCCGTGCCGCCATTCCACGTTCACCGCGTTTGCGCGCAAAGTCGATCATCCATCGAATGCCCAACGCCTGCCGTCGGGCAGGCCGCACTTCCGTTGGCACCTGATAAGTGGACCCCCCCACGCGTCTCGATTTTACTTCCGTCATGGGCTTGACGTTATCCAATGCTTTCTCGAACACTTTCAGGGGCGGTTCGCTGGCCTTCTTTTCGACGATATCCAACGCTTCATAAAGCAACTTTTCCGCTGTGCTCTTTTTCCCATCACGCATCACGGAACGGATGAATTTGGCCACCAGAACACTATTGTATTTGGGGTCCGGTAAAACCGTCCTGACAGGGACTTCTCTTCTTCTCGGCATATGCTTACACCATTTCCATTGATCGTTACGTAATAAGGATCCCTACACAGCCCTTTGCCTATTTGGGCCGTTTGGCGCCATATTTACTGCGCCCTTGCCGTCGATCCTCGACACCCAGCGTGTCCAGCGTTCCGCGGACGATATGATAGCGCACACCCGGCAAATCCTTTACACGGCCGCCACGCACCAAAACGACGGAATGCTCTTGTAGATTGTGCCCGATGCCGGGGATATACGCCGTCACCTCCACCCCGGTTGTCAACCGAACACGCGCCACCTTGCGCAACGCCGAATTGGGCTTTTTAGGGGTTGACGTGTAGACACGGGTACAAACACCCCGTTTCTGCGGCGCCCCTTTCAGGGCCGGCGTGTTTGTCTTCTTCTTGATTCTCTTACGGCCTTTGCGAACAAGTTGGTTGATGGTCGGCATTTTGTCCTCATACGTTGATATAAATTACACGAAGTTTTCAGCACGGCAAAAAATGCGATATGTATACATACCCCAGATAAATGTCAAGCATTTTTAGGCTTGAAACATACGTCCATCCCCATAAGGCCCTGACTATCCAAACCGCCTTAAAGGAATTCTATACGCCAGTTTGTCACCAATAACCGTGGAATGAAAACCCTATGCTCTTAAAACGATTGAACGCCGAAGCGGATCGTTCCAGTTAACATGTGGCCTACTGCTGAGGTGCCGCCTGCCGTTTGCAGCAGGCGGTTGATATCAGCCCTGATCCATGTGAACGTCGTTGTACATAGGAAATCCCGTTCCAGCTGGGATCAAACGGCCCATTATGACATTTTCTTTCAATCCGCGCAAGTAATCTTTTGTGCCACCGATGGCGGCGTCGGTGAGCACCTTGGTTGTTTCCTGAAAGGAGGCGGCCGAAATAAAGCTGTCCGTGCTGAGGGACGCTTTGGTGATTCCCAAAATAAGCGGTTCGGCAACGGCGGGCTTGCCACCCTTTTCAATTACAGCCCGATTAGCCTCTTCAAACACGCCGCGGTCCACCTGCTCTTCAGTGATAAAATCCGTATCACCCACCTCATGCACTTTGACGCGGCGCATCATCTGACGCACGATGACTTCGATGTGCTTGTCGTTGATGCGCACGCCCTGTAGGCGGTACACCTCCTGGACTTCGTCTACCAGATAGCGTGCCAACGCAATTTCGCCTTTAATATTCAGCAAATCCTGGGGAATGGCCGCCCCTCCGATCAAGGGCTCGCCGGCGCGCACATAATCGCCTTCATACACGTTGATATGTTTGCCGCGGGGGATGAGGTATTCTTTCTTCTCGCCCACGTCGACCGGGGTGATCGTGATTTTCTGTTTCCCCTTTTTGGTCCCCTTGGCGATCGACACATAGCCGTCAATTTCGCTTAAAACGGCAATGTCTTTTGGTTTGCGAACTTCAAACAATTCGGCGACCCGCGGCAACCCCCCCGTAATGTCCTTGGTCTTGGTGGTTGCGCGTGGCAATTTGGCAATAATGTCACCCGCCTGAGTAGAATCCCCTTCTTCCACCATCAAAATGGCATCCGTCGGCAGGATATAGCGGGCCAGCCCCGACTTGGACGGCAATTTGGCTGTCTTGCCGGATTCGTCCTTTATCGAAATACGGGGACGTGCGTCGACTATTTTGGATTCTATGATCGTGTGGCTGGACTTGCCCGTGACCGGGTCTACTTTTTCCTGAATGGTTTTACCCGGCAGGATGTCGCCGAACTTGACCGTGCCGCTTACCTCGGTGATGATGGGGGTGGTGAAAGGATCCCATTGGGCGAGCAGATCGCCGGCCTGCACCTGGGCGCCGTCCCTGACCAACAAGTGCGCGCCGAAAATGACCGGGAAACGTTCCCGTTCACGATCGTTTTCACCGATAATGGCGAATTCCCCCCCCGACGATTCATCACGATGAGATCGCCGACCGAGTTTTCCACGACGTTGAGATCCATAAACTTCACGGTTCCCTCAACGCGCGCCCGAATATCGGCCTGCTCCACCCGGCGACTGGCCGTGCCACCGATGTGGAAGGTTCTCATGGTCAACTGGGTTCCCGGTTCCCCGATCGACTGTGCGGCCAAGATCCCGATCGCCTGCCCCATTTCCACCAGGCGCCCGTGGGCCAGATCGCGGCCGTAACAATTGGCGCACACCCCGTGTTTGGCGCGGCAGGTCAGGGCGGATCGAATTTTAACGCTGGTTACACCGGAATTCTCAATCCGTTGAACGGCAGCCTCATCCACCTCTTTGCCGGCCTTGACCAGAACTTCATCAGTAAAGGGATCGACGATTTCTTCGATGGTGTAGCGCCCCAGAATACGCTCGCCCAGACGTTGGATAACCTCCCCGCCTTCCATGAGGGGCTCCACTTCGACGCCCATCATCGTACCGCAGTCGGTTTCCGCGATAACGCAATCCTGGGCCACATCCGCCAACCGGCGCGTGAGGTATCCCGAATTGGCGGTTTTAAGCGCGGTGTCGGCAAGCCCCTTGCGAGCGCCGTGGGTCGATATGAAGTACTGCAGAACCGACAGGCCCTCCCGGAAGTTGGCCTGGATCGGTGTTTCGATAATCTCACCGGAAGGTTTGGCCATAAGGCCGCGCATACCGGCCAGCTGACGCATCTGATCCTTGCTGCCGCGGGCGCCGGAATCCGCCATCATAAAGATGGGATTGAACCCGGCGGCCTCGTGGCCCCCGGGAGACGGCGCATTTTTCATGGCTTCCATCATTTCGTTGGCCACGTCATCGGTCGCCTTGGCCCAGATATCGACAACCTTATTGTATTTTTCACCTTGGGTAATCAACCCCTCGGTGTACTGACGACCGATTTCGGCGACCTGCATTTCAGACTGCTGCAGAATATCCCATTTTTTCTCCGGGATGATCATGGCGTCGATTGAAATGGACAAACCACCCTCGGTGGAATAACGGTAGCCGATGTCCTTGAGCCTGTCAGACAAAATGACCGTTGCTTTGGGCCCCAACCGGCGATAGACCAGATCCACCAGTTCGCGAAGGGCTTTTTTATCCATGACGTGATTCACGGCTTTGAAGGGCACCCCTACTTCACGCCGGGCAGCCGCAAAAAAATGGAACCGCTCGTCGGCCGCCATGGGGCCGGCGTAGCTGCCGACATCAAGGCTGAAAAGGACCTCGGAATCCGCTTTTGAAAGGTTGTAAACTCCCTGGAGTTCACTTTCCTTGAGCAGGCCCGTATACCCATCGTCGATCACCACCGCGGCTTCATTGTCTTGGCCCATGACGTCTTCAAAGGGTGTGCCGGCATCGAGCGCTTCGGTGATCGAAGCGGCTTCGGCTTCCGAGGCCACCACGATATGATGAAACGCCATCATGACGTCGTTGGGCATAACCTCGTAGAGCAACACCCTTCCGACAGTGGTATCCAAGCGCTCATTTCCGACCCGCACCACAATCTGGGTGTGCAACTCAACAGCCCCGGCATCATAGGCGATCCGGACTTCTTCGGGACCGCTGAAAATACGCCCTTCTCCCTTGCGGTCCTTAATCCCGCGGGTCATGTAATAGATCCCCAGCACGATATCCTGGCTCGGGACGATAATGGGACTGCCGTTGGCCGGTGAGAGGATGTTGTTACTGGAGAGCATCAACACCCGCGCTTCAATCTGGGCCTCGACCGACAGGGGAACATGGACCGCCATCTGGTCGCCGTCGAAATCCGCGTTAAACGCGGTGCAGACCAGAGGATGCAACTGAATCGCCTTGCCTTCGATAAGAATCGGCTCAAAGGCCTGAATTCCCAACCGGTGAAGGGTCGGCGCCCGGTTGAGCATGACGGGGTATTCCTTGACGACTTCATCCAAGGTATCCCAAACTTCCGGGATTTCGCGTTCCACCATTTTTTTAGCACTCTTGACGGTGGAGACGAGCCCCTTTTGTTCCAGCCGGTAGTAGATGAAGGGTTTGAACAGCTCCAAGGCCATCTTCTTCGGCAAACCGCATTGATGCAAACGCAAATCGGGACCCACGGTAATGACCGTCCGGCCCGAATAATCGACGCGCTTACCGAGCAGATTTTGACGAAACCGCCCCTGCTTGCCTTTCAGGGTGTCACTCAATGATTTCAACGGGCGCTTATTGGTGCCGGTAATCACACGTCCGTGGCGCCCGTTGTCAAAAAGGACATCCACCGCCTCCTGCAGCATCCGCTTCTCGTTACGGACAATAATGTCCGGGGCTTTGAGATCGATCAGACGCTTCAATCGGTTGTTGCGATTGATCACGCGGCGGTAGAGATCGTTGAGATCGGAGGTGGCGAAACGCCCCCCCTCAAGCGGCACAAGCGGACGCAGATCGGGCGGCAGGACCGGAACGGCGTCCATGATCATCCAGGCGGGGTCCACGCCCGATCTTCGGAAGGCATCGACGATTTTCAACCGTTTGGCCAATTTTTGACGCTTGGCAATGGAACCCGTCTCGCGTACTTCCGTGCGAAGCTCGTTGTAGAGAGTATCGAGATCGATGTCTTCGAGCATGACCTTGACCGCTTCGGCGCCGATACCGGCCTCGAATTTATTGCCGTACAACTCGAGCGCTTCATGGTATTTCTCGTCGGTCAGCAGCTGGCCCCTGGTAAGCGGCGTGTCCTTGGGGTCGATAACGATATAGTTATCGAAATAGAGCACCTTCTCCATGTTTTTGAGGGTCAGGTCCAGCAGGTTGCCGATCTTACTGGGGAGGCTCTTAAGGAACCAGATATGGGACACGGGCGTGGCCAGTTCGATATGGGCCATTCGTTCCCGTCGGACTTTGGACTGGATGACTTCGACCCCGCATTTTTCACAGATTACGCCGCGGTGTTTCATCCGTTTGTACTTACCGCAGTTGCACTCGTAGTCCTTGGTGGGGCCAAAAATTTTGGCGCAGAACAAGCCGTCGCGTTCCGGTTTAAAGGTCCGGTAGTTGATCGTTTCAGGCTTTTTGATCTCCCCAAAGGACCACTTGCGGATTTGCTCCGATGAGGCTAAGGCCAAACGGATTCCGTCGTATCGTCTAGGATCGGTGGGCTTCGCGAAGAAATCGTATAACGTTTCCAAGGTACTCTCCTTAGTTATTCGCCTTCCAGTAACTGGATATCCAGTCCCAATGCCTGAAGCTCCTTGGTCATAACCCGGAAGGACTCAGGCAAACCCGGCTCAAGGACATTTTGTCCCTTTACGATTTTTTCATACATTCGGGTTCGGCCGGCCATGTCGTCCGATTTTACAGTTAAGAACTCCTGCAAAGCATAGGCTGCGCCGTAGGCTTCCATGGCCCAGACTTCCATCTCTCCCAGGCGCTGGCCGCCAAACTGGGCCTTGCCGCCAAGAGGCTGCTGGGTCACCAGGGAATAGGGGCCGATCGAACGGGCATGAATCTTGTCATCGACCAGATGATGCAATTTCAGCATGTACATCGTTCCCACCGTGATCTTTTCATCGAACGATTTCCCTGTACGCCCGTCGAACAGTTTGGCCTGGGCCAATCGATCGTAGCCGGCTTCTTCCAACAGGGCCTTAATTTCATCTTCTTTGGCACCATCGAAGACCGGAGTCGCCATGTGAACCCCGGCGGTATAATTGCGAGCGAAGGTTTTCACGTCTTCATCGTTTAGTTTTTTAATGGCGGGGGCGTCTTTCTGACCGGCGAAGATATTGTCGAGTTTTTCCCGGAGAGCCTTGGTTTTGCTCTCTTCCAATAGCAGGTCGATCTGATCGCCGAGGCCTTTGGCCGCCAAACCCAGATGAATTTCGAGGATCTGCCCGACGTTCATACGCGACGGTACGCCCAGCGGATTCAGGACCATGTCGACCGGGTTTCCGTTTTCGAAATAGGGCAGATCTTCAACTGGCAGGATTCGCGAAACCACTCCTTTGTTGCCATGGCGCCCCGCCATTTTGTCTCCGACGGACAGCTTACGCTTCATGGCCACGTAAACCTTGACCATTTTGATCACCCCGGGAGGCAAGTCGTCTCCCTTCTCGAAACGGGATACCTGCTGTTCGAAACGCTCCCGCACCGCATCGCACATCTGCTGATACTTCTCGATAATATCGTGAATCTCCTCCGTCTGTTGGGGATCTTTCAGCACGATGCCTTCAATTTGGGACAAGGGAATGCCCTGCAAGGCATCTTCTGTGATAGTGGCATTTTTCGCCACGACCACTTTTTTCCCCTTTTTGATGGAGGAATAGGCTTTCTGGTCGATCAGCATGCTCATCAGCTTATCCCGGGCGGCCGCTTCGATGATGGCAATTTCATCATCGCGGTCCTTTTCCCGGCGTGCGATTTCTTCATCCTCGATGGACCGTGTCCGATCATCCTTGCTGGCGCCCCGACGCGAAAAAACCTTGGCATCGATCACAATCCCCTGAACACCGGGCGGCACACGCAGCGAGGTATCTTTGACGTCGCCGGCCTTTTCCCCAAAGATTGCGCGTAGCAATTTTTCTTCCGGTGATAGTTGCGTTTCGCCTTTGGGAGTAATTTTGCCCACCAAAATATCTCCGGGTTCGACTTCGGCTCCCAGCCGGATGATACCGCTTTCATCCAGATCTTTTAAGGCTTCATCACCCACGTTGGGAATGTCGCGTGTGATGTCCTCTTTGCCAAGCTTGGTGTCCCGCGCGACCACCTCAAATTCTTCGATATGAATGGAGGTATAAACGCCGTCGCGCACCAGCCTTTCGCTCACCAGAATGGAGTCTTCAAAATTGTATCCGCCCCAGGGCATAAAGGCGACCGTCACGTTTTTGCCCAACGCCAACTCTCCGCGATCGGTGGCCGGGCCATCGGCGATGATCTGGCCTTTCGTGATACGTTCCCCCTTGGAAATGATGGGGCGGTGGTTGAAACAGGTATTCTGGTTGCTGCGCACGAATTTGGATAAATTGTAGATGGTAACGGGATGGTCTTCCCCACCGCCGTTTTCGGCGCTGTCGTGACGGATTACGATGCGGGCCGCATCGACGTCAACAACCACACCATCCCGCTTGGCGACGATGGCCACACCTGAGTCGCGCGCTACAACGCCTTCGATTCCAGTGCCCACGAGCGGTGCCTCACTCATCAATAGAGGAACGGCTTGCCGCTGCATATTCGACCCCATGAGGGCGCGGTTGGCATCGTCATTTTCCAGAAAGGGGATCAGTGAAGCCGAAACACTCACGAGCTGGTTCGGCGAGATGTCCATCAATTCGATCTGCTCGCGTTCGACCATCATGAACTCGCCGGCCACACGCGAAGTGACCATTGAATTGATGTAATGCTTCTTCTCATCCATGGGTGCATTGGCTTGAGCGATGGGATGCTCTTTTTCTTCGAAGGCGCTGAGGAAACGCACTTCATCCGTCAACCCCGCATTCCTAACAACGCTGTATGGGGTCTCGATAAAACCGTACTGGTTCACTCTGGCGTAGGTGCCGAGCGATACAATCAACCCGATATTCGGACCTTCCGGCGTTTCAATCGGGCAGATGCGCCCATAGTGGGAAGGGTGCACGTCGCGGACTTCGAAACCGGCTCGCTCGCGTGTCAACCCGCCCGGCCCGAGAGCACTCAGCCGCCGCTTGTGGGTCGTTTCGGAAAGCGGATTGGTTTGATCCATAAACTGCGACAACTGGCTGGTTCCGAAAAATTCTTTTACGACCGCGGATACGGGCTTCGGATTGACGAGGTCATGCGGCATCAAGGCATCGACCTCCTGGAGGCTCATCCGCTCTTTTATGGCACGTTCCATCCGGACAAGGCCAATCCGGTACTGATTTTCCAGCAACTCTCCCACGGCGCGAACGCGGCGATTGCCAAGGTGGTCAATATCGTCCACAACGCCTTGGGTATCCCGCAGTTCGATAAGGGTCTTGGCCGTCAGCAGGATGTCTTCCTTGCGCAGGATCCTCAGGCTGATTTCACTGTTGATACCAAGCCGTTGGTTGATTTTCATGCGTCCGACACCGGACAGATCGTAGTAGGTCGATTTGAAAAAAAGATTATCGATGAAATCCTGAGCCACTTCCGGTGTGGCCGGATTGCCCGGGCGCAGGCGCCGATAGATTTCAATCAAGGCCTCTTCTTTGGATTCGACTTTATCCAGCAGCAGCGTTTTGCGGATCGCGTCACTGCTAGTGACGCCATCGATAAAGAGGACTTCGAAGCTGTTAACACCCGCTTCAGACAATTTTTCCTGAACATCTTCGTCGATCGCATCATTGGCCTTGAAGAGTTCCTCACCGCTTTTGGAATCTACAATGGTATGGGCAAATACTTTACCCAGCACCTCTTCTGTGCTGACGGGGATTTCCTTGGCATCGGTGGTCTTCAACCGGCGAATAGCGCGTTGGGTAAAAATGCGTCCTTTTTTAACCAGTACGTCGTTGGTCTCCGGATCTTTAACATCGCGTGAAGCGCGCTGTCCGCGAAGCAAATCAGGATCGAACAGCTTGAAATAGCGTTTCCCCTTGAGAACATAGGTATCGGTCCGATAAAAATAGTTCAAGAGATCTTCGGCACTGTATCCGAAAGCTTTGAAAAGAATCGTAACCGGGAACTTCCGCCTTCGATCGATACGGATGTGCACGATATCCTTGGGATCAATTTCCAAATCGATCCATGAGCCTCGAACCGGAATGATGCGGGAGCTATAGATAATTTTGCCAGATGAGTGGGATTTGCCTTTGTCGTGATCGAAAAAGACGCCCGAAGACCGATGCAACTGACTGACGACAACACGTTCCGTTCCATTGATGATGAAGGTTCCCTTTTCGGTCATCAGCGGAATCGTGCCGAAATAGATTTCCTGCTCCTTGATATCCCGGATATTGGCAACGCCCGTCTCTGAGTCGATGTCGTAGACCACCAGCCGCGCTGTAATGCGCAGAGGAATCTCATAGGTCATCCCGCGATGGATACATTCCTCGACACTATGCTTAACCTCTGCAAATCGATACGAAACGAATTCGAGAGAAGCACTCCCGGTAAAATCCTTGATCGGGAATACCGATCTGAAAACGGATTGCAAACCGATATCCTCCCTTTCCTCCGGGGGGATATCCATCTGCAGAAAACGGCTGTAGGATTCCCTTTGAACACCGATGAGATCGGGTATCTCAACAATTTGGGGAATTTTGCCAAAATTTTTTCTAACCCGTTGTTTAACCGAAGTCTTTTCCGACATGGCTTCTCCACACATTGACGGGGGTTGCCGAAATTGTTCTCAGGAGGAAGTTGCCTTCCTCCTGAGTCGTAATGCAAACGTCTGTCGCGACTACTTGATTTCGACCTGCGCCCCGGCTTCTTCCAGCTGGGCCTTGATTTTTTCCGCTTCTTCCTTGACGACGCCTTCTTTGACAGCCTTGGGGACACCTTCCACCAGTTCTTTGGCCTCTTTTAGACCAAGACCGGTAATGGCGCGCACTTCTTTGATCACCTGAATCTTTTTATCGCCGAAGGCGGTCATGATGACATCGAATTCTGTCTTTTCTTCGGCCGCACCCGCATCGCCACCGGCAGGCACACCGGCCATCATAGCCACCGGCGCGGCAGCGGAAACACCAAATTTATCCTCAAGCTCTTTGACCAGTTCCGATAATTCCAGAACCGACATGTTCGCAATAAATTCAATCACATCTTCTTTTTTGATATCAGCCATCTTAGGTTTTACCTCCGAATTTTTTCTAAATCATGCCAATGGGTTTGATCGATCGTAAGTTTGCTTACGGACTAGGCCGCTGCTTTTTGATCCTTGATCGCATTCAGCACATTCACCATCCGCCGGGGAACATCAGCCAGCGCCCGCACAAAGCCAGCCGGAACCGCATTCATAGCGGAGAGGACTTGTGCCAGCAGTTCCTCTCGGGACGGCAACTTGGACAACGCCGTGATGGCATCCAAGTCCATCATTTTGCCATCCATGACACCGGCTTTGATCTCCAGCTTATCGTTGTCTTTGGCAAACTGGGTCAAAACTTTGGCCGGCGCGACCGGATCGTCAAAGGAAAGCGCGATGCCACTAGGTCCCTTAAATACATCGGTCAGCAGATTGGCGTCCGTGCCCTCTGAGGCGCGTTTCAGCAAGGTGTTCTTGACGACCTTGTATTCCACATTGGCTTCGTTCAATTTTCGGCGAAGCTCGGTCATCTGGGCGACATTCAACCCCTTGTAGTCCGTAACGATGACGACTTTGGTCGTTGCAAACTTTTCTTTCAGGTCCTCAACGATTTGTTTTTTGTTCTCAATTTTCACGAGTAATCAACACCCCCTTTCCGCAATCCATAAAAACCGGAGGTAACGAATCCGAAACAATCCAACTGCCTCGGTAGGCCGGCCGTGCCGATTAAACACACAGATCGTGAACCTACGGTCTTTGACAGGATTATTTTGTGTTTACAGGAAATGTGCTTTGTGACGTTGTGCGGATACGATCCCGCCATAGTCGACCAACCGCAACCAGCGGCGTGCATCGAATAGGATGAAACGACCCGCACACCTTAATCAATTACTTCAACAGCTCCTTCACCAGGGCGGCGTCCACTTTTACGCCAGGCCCCATAGTGGTAGAGATCGCCATCCCTTTGAGATAGGTCCCTTTGCTGGAAGAAGGTTTGAGGCGCATGATGGTTTCGAGAAATGCAGTGATATTCTGGACAATTTTCTCAACACCGAACGAGACCTTGCCCATAGGGGCGTGAACAATGCCTGCTTTTTCAACGCGAAAGTCGATTTTACCGGCTTTCAGTTCGTTGATGGCACGGGCGACATCAAATGTCACCGTTCCGGTTTTGGCATTGGGCATCAATCCGCGTGGGCCTAAAAGTTTCCCAATTTTACCGACGGTTCCCATCATATCCGGTGTTGCAACGGCTTTGTCAAACCCGAACCAGCCCTCTTTGATTTTATCAATGAGGTCGTCGTTGCCGACAAAATCAGCACCAGCTTCCTGGGCTTCTTTTTCTTTTTCGCCTTTGGCAAACACCAAAACCTTGACTTCCTTGCCAAGCCCGTTGGGCAATACCACCGTGCCGCGAATCATCTGGTCGGCATGACGTGGATCAACACCAAGTCTAACAGCAATGTCCACTGTCTCATCAAATTTGGTGTAAGAAGATTCGAGCGATATTTTTACGGCCTCTTCGAAACTCGAGGACGGTACATTCAAAGTCTTCGCTTTGGACTCAGAATATTTTTTCCCCCGCTTAGGCATTTTCTTTTCCTCACTCCCTGGTTCTAAACGACCTCAATCCCCATACTCCGGGCGGTTCCGGCAATGATGCGGCAGGCGGCATCCAAATCATTCGCATTTAGATCCGGCATTTTCAACTTAGCAATCTCTTCGACTTGCGAGCGGGTCACCTTGCCAACCCGGTCGCGCTTCGGGTCACCGGCCCCCTTGGCCACTTTGGCCGCTTTTTTCAGCAGCACCGCCGCCGGAGGCGTTTTCGTGATAAACGTGAACGAACGGTCTTGATACACCGTTATGACCACCGGAATTATCATTCCCGCATCATTGGCCGTTCGAGCGTTAAAAGCCTTGCAGAAATCCATGATGTTAACACCGTGCTGACCGAGCGCAGGGCCGATCGGCGGTGACGGATTGGCTTTGCCCGCTTCAACCTGCAACTTGATCATCGCCATTACTTTTTTTGCCATCGTAATTCCTACTCTTTTGAAGTTCCAGCGTTTCAGCTGCTGCTATATTTTGGTTACTTGGACAAAATCCAACTCGACCGGGGTTGACCGCCCGAAAATACTAACGAGAACTCGAATTTTACCCTTTTCAGGGTTTACTTCGTCAACGATACCGTTGAAGTTGTTAAACGGGCCGTCAATAACACGGATTTCATCACCCGCATCGAAATAGTATTTGGGTTGAGGCTTTTCCTTGCCGGCTTCCATGCGGTTAAGGATCTGATTGGCTTCCTCGTCTGAAATCGGAGCCGGTTTGTCACGGCCCCCCAGAAAACCGGTGACTTTGGCCGTATTGTTCACGATATGCCACGTCTCATCATCCAGCGCCAGCTGTACGAGAATGTAGCCCGGATAAAACTTGCGAGCGGAAGTTTTCCGTTTCCCCTTGACCAATTCAACGACTTCTTCCGTAGGGACGACAACTTCACCGAATTTGTCCGGATGCGGTGATGACGTGATCCGATCCTCCAAGGCTTTTTTAACCTTGTTCTCAAATCCGGAATAAACGTGAACGATATACCATTTTTTTGGGGCCACTTTGGCTGCCTCTCATTATTGCATGACCAAGCGTACCAGGCCCGAAAGCCCCATATCCACTATCCCCAGAAACGCTGCGATAATGAACACCAGAATCAGAACAACCGCCGTTGAACCGATGGTCTGTTTTTTCGAAGGCCAAGCGACTTTTTTTAGTTCGACTTTGACTTCGCGCAAAAACTGAATCGATTGATCGACAATACCTCTGATTTTACCGGTTGGTTCGCTTTTGGTCATTCCGCTCACCCGCCGGGTCGGCAGGGGAGCCTTCTTTTTTTTGGCAGGAAGCGCCGGTTTATCAGCGGCCGCTGCCGATGCCGATGCCGGCGTCGTCGCTGTGTCAGACGCTGTAGTATCACCGCCCTTTTTCCGTTTTTTGACACTTTCGGGTTTTTTGCGCTGTAACCGAGCCATGAATCTCCTCAGCCTCTTTCCCCCGCCGGATCAACGTGGGAAGGCGCCGTTTCTCCATTTGGGTGGATTGTCGCAAAAACGGAAGGTGGCAGGCCAGGAGGGATTCGAACCCCCAACACCCGGATTTGGAGTCCGATGCTCTACCGTTAGAGCTACTGGCCTGCAAACCTTTCCCGCTGCCATCCACCGCACAGCAGATGGCGACACCACCCGTTGGGCGGCAAAACTATTTGGTTTCGCGATGGTTCGTATGCTTACCACAGAAACGACAGTACTTGCTGAATTCCAGCTTGTCCGGCGTTGTCCGTTTGTTCTTCGTCGTCGTATAATTGCGTCGCTTGCACTCTTGGCAGGCGAGGGTCACTATAATTCGCACCTGGAAACTCCTTCAATAAAATTACTCCACGATTTCACTGACGACCCCGGCACCTACCGTACGGCCACCTTCGCGAATCGCAAAGCGCAGCTCCTTCTCCATCGCGATCGGCGTGATCAACTCCGCATCGATCGCCACATTGTCCCCAGGCATCACCATCTCGACACCTTCCGGCAGCGTCAAGACACCTGTCACGTCCGTCGTCCGAAAATAAAACTGCGGGCGATACCCGTTGAAAAACGGCGTGTGACGCCCCCCCTCTTCCTTGCTCAAAATATAACACTCCGCCTTGAACTTCGTATGCGGCGTGATCGAACCCGGTACCGCCACCACCTGACCGCGCTCCACTTCATCGCGCTTCGTGCCCCGCAGCAATACCCCGATGTTGTCCCCCGCACGACCCTCGTCCAACAGCTTGCGGAACATCTCCACACCCGTACACACCGTCTTGAACGTCGGACGGATTCCCACGATCTCGATATTGTCCCCTACCTTAATAATACCGCGCTCCGCACGGCCCGTGACCACCGTGCCGCGACCCGAAATGCTGAACACATCCTCGATCGGCATCAAAAACGGCTTGTCGATGTCGCGCTCCGGCTCCGGAATAAATTCGTCGATCGCATCCATCAGCTCGAAAATCGGCTTGGCTTCCGGACTGTCCACATCGTCCGTCTCCAACGCCTTCAACGCGCTGCCCCGGATGATCGGTGTGTCGTCCCCGGGAAACTCGTACTTCGAAAGCAGCTCCCTAAGCTCCATGTCCACCAGCTCGATCAATTCCTCGTCGTCCACCATGTCACACTTGTTCAAAAACACCACGATCCGCGGAACACCCACCTGACGCGCCAGCAATATGTGCTCGCGGGTCTGCGGCATCGGCCCGTCATCGGCCGCCACCACCAATATCGCGCCGTCCATCTGCGCCGCCCCGGTGATCATATTCTTGATGTAATCCGCATGCCCCGGACAGTCCACGTGCGCATAGTGACGCTTGGCCGTCTCGTACTCCACGTGCGCCGTGGCGATCGTAATCCCACGCTCCTTCTCCTCCGGCGCCTTGTCGATCTGATCGAAGGGTACATAATTCGCCATTCCCTTCAGACCGTTCAACTTCGTTATCGCAGCCGTCAGCGTCGTCTTGCCGTGGTCGATGTGACCGATCGTTCCCACATTTACATGCGGCTTCGTCCGCTCAAACTTTTGCTTCGCCATCTTCTCTTCCTCCTGTAAAAAGGCTTCGTATTTTTATCCAGAAACATAAAAAGACGCACCGACGCCACATTTTTCCAGACGGTCGCCGTTTAGAGGAAATATGGAGCCCACGACCGGAATCGAACCGGTGGACCTCTTCCTTACCAAGGAAGCGCTCTACCGACTGAGCTACGTGGGCTCACGACCAAATTGTGCACCTTGCAAATAACGTTGAAAGCCAATCGATCTTTTTTTGGAGCGGGAGACGAGGCTCGAACTCGCGACATTCAGCTTGGAAGGCTGAAGCTCTACCAACTGAGCTACTCCCGCCTGGTTCAATTGGAATCGACGGTATGGGCTGATCATCCCCCTTTGCCCGTCATCAAATTTCGCAGTTGCAGGAAGCCCCGCAGTTCGACTGATTCACGCGACAATCGCGAATCTCCTGCCACAGGCCCTCATTCTGGCTGGTGGTGGGGGGAGGATTTGAACCTCCGAAGGCATCGCCGACAGATTTACAGTCTGTTCCCTTTGACCACTCGGGAACCCCACCTTGAGATCAAACTGGAGCCAGCGAAGGGACTCGAACCCCCGACCCACTGATTACAAATCAGTAGCTCTACCAACTGAGCTACGCTGGCTCTAAACCGCCCTACAATTGTAATCAACGCACACTGGCAGCAGCCACCGAAGATCGACCAAAATAAAACATCGTTTTTTACCGGTCTTTAACAACAAATACAAGACCTGAATTTAACCAAAATTAGATATTTAAAGAATTTAGTACAATTTAAAAAGCCATATAAGCCTGTTTCCATCGAAAATCAAACATTATCTTAATATTTTGACGGAATAGACGCGCGATATGGATCGCTTTGCACAGATCCAGTTAATATAGTGTCCGTCCAAAGGTGTCAGAATTTGTTTCTGGCCAAGACCGCAACGCTTTGGAAACCGCAGGCGCAGCTTGGCTACGGCGAGGATTTCCAATAAGCGAGCACACCGGTCGGTACCGAAAGATGCCATTTATGGATGGGCACTAATATAGGTCCTGACCGACCTGGCGTAAAGGTCGCCCCCTGCTCGACCCACAAATTCATCGCGCACCCGTTTTGGCGATTGGATTAAAGGTCGCCCCTATCCGGCCGATAAGGAAACCAGCTCTCTCTTACGGTGCCGCAACCCCTCGGAAAGGGGTCACTTTTGATCCGACAAATCGTTGGTGTCAACCGCTGTTACCGCTGCGGCAATGCCATTCGCACCTCGATAACGCCTTGACAAACTGACACTTCGATGTATAACGGGTCGAAGATACAATGTTTTTCTCCGGTTCATCAATTCATGCAAAGTGAGATGATTTTGAAACGAAACGACATTATTGCCCTTGCCTTAGGTTTAAGCCTTCTGTTCAGCGGTTGCACTACAATCATGCCTTCGAAGGATTCGGCCCAAATGACATCCCCGACGCCGTCCGGAATTGCGACCGAAACCCCGCCCCCCTCGCATGTGGACCTTGAGGAAAACGTCTATCAAAACTCCGACAACCATGCCGCGTCTTCCGAAACAGACGATAAGGCAATGCCGGCCACTTCAACCGCCAATGAACCTCCGGCACCAAGTGATACCAGCCCCAAAACGGCCCAGACCAAACTTGACGATGCCTTGGAATTATGCCGGGATTCGCAGGAATACTGGCAAAGAGGCGAACTCGAGAAAGCCGTCGATGCGCTGGATCAGGCCTATTTGCTAATTCTCGAAGTCGAGCCCCAAGACGATTTCAAACTTATTCAGGAAAAAGAGGATCTGCGTTTCATGATTTCCAAACGTATTCTGGAAATCTATGCCTCGCGCAACATTGTGGTCAATGGCAACCACAATGCCATCCCCTTGGACATGAACCGCCATGTGGAAGCCGAAATCAAGCGTTTCACCACCGGCGTGGAAAAAAATTTTTTCCTGCACTCGCTCCAGCGATCCGGTCGCTACCGGCCTCGCATTGTCGCCGAGTTGAAGGAAGCCGGACTCCCTGAGGAATTGTCCTGGCTGCCTTTGATCGAAAGCGGATTCAACGTCAGGGCCCTGTCACGCGCCCGGGCTTTGGGATTATGGCAATTTATCCCTTCCACCGGCTACAAATTCGGACTCAAGCGCGACCGGTTTATCGACGAGCGCATGGATCCCGACAAATCCACGCAGGCCGCCATTGCCTATCTCAAGGAGCTCCATAATATCTTTGGCGATTGGACCACCGTTCTCGCCGCCTATAATTGTGGCGAGGGACGCGTCCTGCGCGTCATCAAGACGCAGAACGTAAACTATCTGGATAATTTTTGGGATCTATACGAGCGCTTGCCGCGGGAAACGGCACGCTACGTCCCACGTTTCTTAGCAACCCTGCATATTCTCAACGCTCCCGAAAAATACGGCCTGGATCTATCTCAAATTGATCCTCCCTTGGATTACGAGACGGCCACGATCGACCGCCAGATTCACCTGCGTGACGCCGCCAAAATCCTCGATGTGCCTGAATCCACGCTGCGCGAAATGAATCCCGAGCTGCGTTATAAGATTCTGCCGCCTTCCATTTATGCCTTGAAAATCCCTGTCGGCACGAGCGAACAATTGCTGGCGGAAATTGAAAACGTTCACACGACGTCTCTTCCTCAGCCGGCCTATGTTTACCACCGGGTGCGCTCCGGCGAAACGCTTTCGACGATTGCGAGACACTACCGAACCAGTGTCGCCCGGATTCAACGCGCCAACAACTTGCGCAGCACCCTGATTCGCGCCGGAAAGCGCTTGAAAATCCCCAGCAAGGGGTATACCTACACCGCACAACCCGCCCCGGCACAAACTGGTCCTGACCAACTGCCTGCCTATCACATGGTCCGACGCGGCGATTCCTTGTGGAATATCGCACGAAAATACGGCACGACCGTGGAATCCATTCAACATCTCAACGGCTTGTCCGGCACCCGACTTTATAAAGGTCAGAAGCTGAAAATTGCTGCGGAGCCGATGCCTGCCCGCCAGATGGATGGCATGAAGACATACCGGGTGCAATCCGGTGACAGCCCGTTTAAGATTGCCCAAACCCACCAAATGCCGTTGGATCGTTTTCTAAAGATCAACAGGCTTTCATCCCGCAGCACCATTTATCCTGGTCAGTCGGTATATGTCGAGTAAGGAGGAGCCCTGTTCCGGAAATTCAGGGAGACACATTGCTATCGTTTGTGTAGCGAAGAAGACCCGGTGCGGGAAAAGTTGACGCGTGGTGCGTATCCGGGGACAAGATGATAGCGGAAGGGCCAGGCATCAGGTGCATGAGTGGCCCTATTCCCAAACACAATGACATTCAGCCCCTCGTTCATCCCTGTTGTTGAACGGCGTTGCGAAAACACGCAATATTCCGGATATTCCTTCGTTCTGGCGCTTTGTCCGCAGGCGCCATAGCGCCCTCTCATGAGATCACCATTTATGTGGACAGGACCACTGAGCATGGTAGGGCCTGCCTGTGAGGGATATCCGGCTTGGTGGGTGCCGGCTTTATGCGGATGCTCGTTTCACGGCAGCCTATTCCCGGAAAATATGGCCTCAAGTGCATGAAGACATGGTTGTTAAGGCTTATTTCCGCCAAAAAACCATCCCCATAACAATGAACAGCAAACCCACTATGAATAACAGGATGTATAACGGCATCGTGAAAATATACGACAGCCACTCATAATCAGCCGCCCAATAAAGCCGCTCGCCCCCGATAAGATCGACAATGGCCAGTTCACTCCAGCCGCCCGGAGGAGCACCCCAGTCGCCGCCGCCTTGCACCATCAGGCTCGTGATGGCTTGGAAGCCGACAATGACGAGACTAACCAGCCATGCGCAAAGACCGACGATCGTAAACTTGTTCATCGCGTATTCTCCCTGATTGGGGCATCAACTGCCGGAAAGGAACGGGTGGGCTGCACCAGCTGTGGCGATGGACATGCCAAGGTTAGGCGTCTATCATACGAACAACGATGCGCCCCTTATTGCCACCTTGCAACAACTTGTCCATGTATTCATCAACATCTTCCAAATCAATTTCTTTGCTCAAGTCGGCCAAACAATCCGGTCTCCAAGCCCCTGCCAACTTTTCCCAAAGCAGAAGACGCAATTCGCGGCCGCACTCCGCCGAATCGATACCGTACAAGGCCACACCCCGCAAGATAAACGGGAAAACAGTTAGTGACAGCTGCGGCGAAGCCACCAGTCCGCAACAAGTGACCGCCCCTCCGTAGCGGGTCGATTTAACGGCCTGGGACAGGATATTGCCGCCCACCGTATCGACAACGCCAGCCCAACGCGCCTTGAGGATGGGTTTATCCGCCTGTGATTCGGCTTCCTCCCGGGTGATAACAGACTGGGCGCCAAGCATTTGTAGAAAGGAGCCCCCTGTGGATTTTCCGCTGACAGCGATGGGGGTGTAGCCCAGATGACTCAGCATTGCGACAGCCAGGGAACCCACACCGCCGGTGGCCCCGGAGACGAGGATTTCACCTTTATCGGGTGTCACACCGTGTTCGACCAGGCGATGAATGCTCATGGCGGCGGTAAATCCGGCGGTGCCATAGATCATGCTGTCTTTCAGGGAGAGTCCTGACGGCAGAGGAATGACCCAATTTGCCGGAACGCGAATGTAGGCCCCCAAACCTCCGGCGGTATTCATTCCCAAATCAAAACCCGTCACCAGAACGGAATCCCCTTCCCGAAAAGATGCGCTTCGGCTGGCGGCCACAACACCGGCGGCATCAATGCCGGGAGTGTGGGGGTACTTTCGGGTGACGCCCTTGTTGCCGTGGGCCGACAGGGCATCCTTGTAATTGAGCGAGGAGTAGTGCACGCGAATAAGAACTTCGTGATCCGGCAAGTCCTTTAGTGCGCATTCGGTAATCGTCCGCTGGAACTGGCCGTCCGCGGTTTCGCTCACGAGGAAAGCCTTGAAGGTATCTTTTTCCGACATGTTCATCTCCTGTTCCCAAACCGCCCAAACATCGGGACCCGTCGGCCCATAACAAGATAAGGGGGCCGGAAAGTCTCCCCGTCTGGACCCGATAAGGATGGCATTCTCGTCCGACGATGTGGGCTCCGTTTTCGTCGGAACGGTTCCCAAAAACCGGAGCGGAAGGCGGAATGTGCCATATCCCCGCCATAAACGAACCAAGCCTAACGAAATATGGCGAAGATATCAAGATAGGAATCCTTTTCAAGTCTTATTTGCAATGCCTCCCGTTCACAAGGTCAGCCGCATCGCCACTGAACGGGGACCTTGAATCGGTCTTTCTCGCCCCGCATGTCGGGTCGGGATGGGACCGCAGCCCACCGTGTTGCGACGCGCGAAGCCCTACCCGGCAACCGTGCAAAACCATCGCCGCACACCTTCCCGTGTGAATGCCAAATGGTTCCATGGCGCTGTTAAGGGTAGTATCAAGATCGATCCCTGAAAAACCAATTAATCACCTATCTGCGTTGACGTATACCAATTCCGGCCATCGGTTCGAAGTACGACAGCCCCATGCTCATCCGTCCGGTAGACACGACTTCCCATGGCCTGATAGCGTTTGAGAACAGCGTCGTGCGGGAAACCAAAGCGGTTTTGCCAGCCAGCCGATATAACGACCGTGTCCGGGCCCACGGCCTCAAGAAAAGCCATCGAACTGGAAGTGCGGCTACCATGGTGGGGGGCTACCAGAACCTGGTTCACCAGATCCTGAGGGCAGCGATCGACAAGCTTTTCTTCGGTTTGTATTTCGATATCTCCCGGAAAAAGTATGCCACAGGTGCCCATCGCCACTTTAATGACCATCGAGCGGTTGTTGTAATCGTCCCCCAAAAGATGGTGCTGTGCTAGCATGGTTTTGACTTCCGGATGGAGAATCGCGACGTCCACCTCGCCAACTGTCATCCGGCGCCCCATGCGCGTAATATCGGGTATCTGAACACCACTGTTGACGACGCTTTGATGAAAGGCCTCGAAACTCGATGTGGATGCCCGATCCCCGCTCCAGAGCAGCTCTTGGGGATGAAAATGGGACAAGACATACACCAGACCGTTCATATGGTCGCTGCTGGGGTGGCTCAAGGCAACCGTATCGACCTGCAGAATCTTTCGATACCGTAGAAAGGGGGCAATAATGCGCTGGCCCACATCAAAAAAACGATTATCAGTGAAGCCTCCTCCGTCGATCAGCATTGTTTTGCCACCGGGGAATTCCAGCAGGGCGGAACTGCCTTGTCCTACGTCCAGTATGGTCACCCGAAGGTCGTCATGCCAGAAACGCTCGTGCAACCAGTAGCCACTATCGATCATCAGGACGATGGCGGCTAATAAGGCCAACCAGCGGACTGGTTTGATCCGGCGCTTCATCACGACCAGACCCAGCAACCCATAATAACAGGTGATTTCAAGTATTGTCGGCACAAAGGTTGACAGGGCAATCCCATCCAGCCGGCCAAGGGCCTGCAATCCAGCCAGAGCATGGGCAAGTCCCCAACCCGCTCCCTGAAGGCACCAGCCGGCCAAAACCGCGTTAAAGGGGAGTAGCAGAAGCGCCACAAGCCCGGCCGGCAAGACGAAAAAGCCGATCAGCGGCACCATGATGCAATTGGTGAGGATACCGATTAGAGAAACCTCCTGAAAGTAGGTCATGATGAAAGGGAGGGTTCCCACGGTCGCCCACAACGTTATCAACAAAAAAGCGCCGATCCGGTTAGGCCATCGTGATACGTCCCTAATATGGGATTCCTTTCGCCACCCAACGGCTGACAATCCCACGACGATCCAAAACACGGCTACAAACGACATCTGAAAAGAAACGGAAAAGAGCGCCGGAGGATCCCAGATCAGCATCAGCACGACCGCCAGGGCCAAAAAGTTGAGGGTATCCCCTTCTTTGTAGACAAAATAGGTCGCCATAAAGGCTAAAACCATAATTAAGGCCCGCTGAGTGGCGGGCGCCAGGCCGGCAAGGACAGCGTAGAATACCATCGGTCCGATGGCCAACAATGCCGCACCACGTCGTCCCCAGCCCCGTTCCAAAATGGCCGGCCACCGATTCAAACCCCAAAGGCACAGGGTGAACACAAACCCTCCGACGATACCGATGTGCAAACCGGAGATGGCCAGCAGGTGACCCACGCCACACCGGTTGAAAAGCTGACGCAAATCCGGGGAAACGGCCTGGCGATCGCCGATGAGAAGCGCCTTTAGAACGGATTGGGTGGCTGGATCGGCGACTAGCGCGATCATTTGGCGCGCCCGCATGCGATAGCCTTCCATGGCCGATTCTGGGGCGATCTTGCCGGAATCCTCGATGCGCAAGCCATCCGCCCCCACGAAAGCCGATCCATATACACGTTGCAGCAGCATGTGATGGCGATAATCGAACCCGCCGGGATTGTTGAAGTTATGAAAAGACCGGATGCGACTGGTAAACGCCAGCCGGGTTCCCGGTTCGATGGCGGGGACCTCTCCCGCGATGGTAAGTCGAATGCGTCCTATGACCGCAACCGTCCGTTGCGCATCGGCCAACTGGGTTACCGCTATAACGAATTGTGATCGGCCATGGCGAACGGGCAATCGTTTCCGTATGGTACCCGCGATCCGCCAGCGATGGGAATCGGTGTAGTGTGCGATATGATTGGCTGGCAGTTCCACCGGCAACCAGGGTGAAATCAAAGCATACCCCAGCATGCCCACAAGGAGATGGGGCGCAATGCCGGCACTGCGGCGGCGATGCCAGACATAGACCACCCGCGCCAAGACCAGGCCCCCCAGAACCAGGTCTATACCGAAATGGCCCGGCCAGGTGTCGCCGACCATGATACCGGCCGCCAACACCATCGCTATCGGGATCAGGGGTCGACGGTAGGGTCTTGGAAGACCTGCGGGATCGGTGCAGGCAAAGGGAAGAAAGGTTCCGGCGGTCATTGGCAGGCGTCCGTCTAGAATTGTAATCTCTATGAATTCAATACCACGCTAAGGACTGGAGGTCATCCCTGATCAAAGTCAGGCCCGCCTGATTCTCCGAACGCTTGGTGGTCTTCTTGTTCGCCGGAACGGTAACATAATGCGAGCGTCACGGCTGGCGGACGAGGGGCGCAAACAAAGTGATGTCCAGCGTTTCCGCGATACCGTCCGGCAGGCGAAGCTGCTTTCCTCCGGCGGAAGGGATGATTGCAGAGGGGCTCCCTAACGGCTATTGATCCGCTGTGGGAAAAGAAGGGTCATGCTTTTTCACGCCAGATCGAGGCCCCGATCCGGCGCAATTTTTCCTCAATGCGCTCGTAACCGCGATCAATGTGATAGACACGGTTAATTTCGGTTCTTCCCTCGGCCACCAATCCCGCCAGAACAAGGGAGGCACTGGCGCGTAAATCGGAGGCCATCACCGGGGCTCCCAGTAGCGCCTTTACACCACGCACCACGGCGGTGTCCCCGGAAACGGTAATATCCGCACCCAGACGTCGTAATTCACTCACGTGGATAAAACGGTTTTCGAAGATCGTTTCTTTGATAATGCTCTGCCCGTCGGCACAGGCCATCATCACCATGAATTGCGCCTGCATGTCTGTTGGAAAACCGGGATAGGTCTGGGTGCGCATGTCCACACTTTTAATGGTCTGCTCCCCGCCGACCTGTATCGTGGTTCCCTGTAACGTGATGGCCACTCCGGCCTGCTGGAGTTTGTCGCTTACCGCGCTGAGGTGGTCCGGCTGGCATTGGGTTAGGGTCACCTGCCCCCCGGTAAGAGCCGCCGCCGCCATGAAGGTGCCGGCTTCAATCCGGTCCGGGATGATAACCGCCTCGGTCGGTTTAAGCGTATTTACGCCGCTGATGGTCACTACCGATGTTCCGGCGCCCTGGATATCCGCCCCCATTTGGGTCAGGACCTGGGCCAAAGCCACGACTTCCGGTTCGCGGGCCGCATTGCGCAACACGGTGGTGCCCTCCGCCAATACCGCCGCCATCATGAGATTTTCCGTGCCGGTAACGGTCACGGTGTCAAAATAAATTTCGGCGCCCTGCAATCGTCCGGCCCGGGCTTCCACATAGCCATGGCGTATATCGATGGCGGCCCCTAAACGCTCCAATCCCCGCAGATGCAAATTGATGGGACGGGCGCCGATGGCGCAACCCCCTGGGAGGGAGACTCGCGCATGGCCAAGCCGCGCTACGAGGGGGCACAGAACCAGAATGGAGGCCCGCATTTTGCGCACCAGATCGTAAGGGGCTTCACTGGCGGATAGACGCGAGGCATCGATTTCGACCGTGTGTCCGTCTTGCTGTACGGTGGCCCCGAGGCTTTCCAGCAGACGCAAGATACTGCGGATATCCTGAAGATCAGGGACATTGCTAAACCTGCAGCGACCATCCGTGAGGAGCGCCGACGTCAAGATGGGCAGCGCGGCATTTTTAGAACCGCTTATGGCGACCGTGCCGTTCAGGCGTTTTCCGCCCTCGACGATGATTTTATCCATGATGGATGACTCTACGGGAAAGGGGTTTGAGGAAAAACAGCGCCCGAGTCGGGTGTCGATAGCACCGGACGAAACCTGGCTGAAGGGGTGCGTCGCAGGGATCCCAAAAAAACGCGCTTCTAGGCCTATTCTTTAGGCCCTAGAAGCGCGTGCATCACCCGACAGAATTTAATGGTGGTGTCCGCCTTTGCTGCCCGTGGTATCCAGAATGGCCTTGACAACACAAAACGTCATGCCCGCGCCCAGGATGCTCAGTGCATACCACAACCCCCCCATGAACACCATGTGCGACATATCCCATATCCACTCAAAATTAAATGGGAACATAGCCTTACCTCCTTAAAACCTGTTTACGCCTCCGCTGGAGCCAGATCCGGTTCCAGGCCTTCATCCGCCGCCTCTTCGGCATCAGCCGTCGCTGCGGCCTCCGGCGTTTCCGGCGCCAGAGGGTTCAGCTCCGCCTCCTGGGGAAAAATGGGCAGGTAGCGATAGGAAATCATGATCAGGATAATACCATAGGCCACCGGCAGGAGGGTGGTCGCCACTTCCTGCCAGCTAGGATAATACAGCACCCACTGATCAAACGACATCACCGGTATGGCCATGACTTGCAGCACCATAACCCAGCGATCCAGGCAAACCCCCACAACGGCCAGAATAGTGGCCAGGGTCAAAAGTAGACGATTACCCCGTAATTTGGGCGTGATCAGGATCAGGGCCGGAATGACACCTCCCACAATGATCTCTGCTATGAGAATCCAATAGCCGTAGACCGGATTGTTGCTGTAGAAATCTTTAAGCGTGAAGCCCAGAGATGGTGCCGTGGTCGTGGCCCAGTAAACCGTATCGATAATCTTGGCAATGATATAGGAAAACATCATCCAGCCGGCGATTTTCGCCAGCAGTTGAACAGTGGTATCCTTCACAAGCTTTTTGCGGGTAATTTTTTCGGTAATCCGGGTGACCAGAAGGGTAAAACAAGGCCCATAGGCGGCTGCCGACCAGGTAAACAGAAAAAAGGTCCAGGGCCAGATGAACAAGTGTTCGCGGTAGGCAAACGGACGCCCGAAGAGGACGCCGGCGACCCCGCCCAGGGAGCCCTGGTGGAAGAAGCTCAGAAACGCACCCGTGGCCGCAAAGATTGCCATATATTCATGCATCGTATGGGTCAGATTGTGGACGAAGGGGACTTTATCCAATTGACGGTTTTCAAAAATGAGCGGCAGATACTCAATGGTCAACACACAAAAATAGCAGCTCAGGCAAAAGGCCACTTCCGTCAACATGGAATGCACGTTGGCATGCCAGAAGATAAACCATGAGCGCAGGGGCTGCCCGACATCGATGGCCAAAATCAACAGCGCACTGCTGTAGCAGATAAATCCGATCAAAACGGCATAATTGATGATATTTTTCAGATCATCCTTGCCGATAATGTATTTCAACAGACCGGTGAAAAAAGCACCGCCTCCCAAGGCAATGACGGCCAGATCCGCCCAGATCCACAACGCGAACCCGTAGTAATCGTTCATGTTGGTCTGGTTCAAGCCCTTGAACCAGCAAAGGAACATGGCGTAAACGCCCCACAGCAGAACCGCACCAACGACGCCGAGCCCCAGTGCGAATTGCCATATCGGGCAACGTTTGACTCCTTTGGGTATCAATGCAGAATCCATAAAACCAGTGCTCCTAAAAAAGCTGTCGATTAATGGGTGGGACCGGGGTCAGACAGCCGGTCGCAGGCTATTGCCCCATCGGCGGTTGCACCCGTTTTAGTGCTCGGCCGCATTGTGGTCCAGCAGGTCCGGCTTGTAGCCGGCTTTCCGGACCCACTCTTTACTGGACAGATAGTACACTTTGGGATTGGTTTGAAGCTCCTCCAAGAGCCGGAAGGCCTTGGGATTGCGTGGCCGGCCGCCCTTGGTAAAATCCGGTTGGGCAATTTGATGCACTTTGTGATGGGGATTGTACAAATCGCCGAAAGTGACCGCCCCGGCCGGGCAGGCCTGGGCGCAAGCCGTCTGGTATTCGTTTTCTTCCAGTTCCCGGCGGCCTTCCATATGGGCCTTTTCCATCGCTTTCTGATGGCGCTGGAAACAAAAGCCGCATTTTTCCACAATGCCGCGCATCCGGGCGGACACGTTGGGATTCAGGTATTTTTCCATGCCTTTGGGCCAGACGGGATCCCACCAGTTAAAATAGCGGGCATGATAGGGGCAGGCGGCCATGCAGTAACGGCAGCCGAAGCAGCGGGTGTAGATCTGGCTGACGATGCCGGTGCTTTTGTCATAATCGGTGGCCGTGGCCGGGCAGACCGACACGCAGGGCGAGTGCCCCTCGTGTTTGCCGGCGCAATGCTGACAAGGACGGGGAAGATAACAAATTTCGTTGTCCGGAAAGGGCTTCCCGTTGGTCAACCGATAAACCCGCATCCACGTGATGCTTTTCAATTTGTCGGATTCGTCCTTTTTGAACGGGACGTTGTTCTCGGCCATGCAGGCCACCATGCAAGTCCCGCACCCGGTACATTTGTCCAGGTCGATAACCATTCCGTAACGTTTGGGTTTACCAGAATCGCCTGTTTGTGTCATCGATACCTCGTACTATTGAATTAGGCTTTCACCAGTGAAGCGAGAATACCCCAGGTCGCGTCGAGGCCGGAGGCCGGATCTTCGACCGGACCGATCAAGTCGTTGGCGTTGATCCCTTTTTCAGCCAGATAATCGTCATAGGCGGTATGGCCCAATCCCCGCGGGATTGCCACCAGACCCGGCATCAGCTCAGGGGACAGATGCACCTGCACCGACGCGCTACCCAGCGGTGTTTTGAGCAGGGCCGCATCACCTTCGCGGAAGCCAGCCGCCTGGGCCGTTTCCGGATTCACATCCACCAGGAGCGTATTCCCTTTGAGCACCTTGTCGGAAACGATTTTAATCAGAAACGGTGGTGAACCGACCGCGCCGTTGGCGATGCGAACCGAATCGTAGGCAATCAGTTTCAAGTTGTAGCTGCCGTCATCGCCTTCGGGGGGGATGGACGCAAAAAGGGCTTTGAGATCGCCATCGGATGCGGAAAACTCAAATTTGCCCGATGGGGTCGGAAAGGCGAACGACCATGTTTCGGGTTCAAAGGATCGATCGAGCCAGTAGCCGTTTTCTTCGAGATCGGCCCAGTGGGCCGCATACCCTTCCTGCAGACAGGTCCCATAATCTTCCCAGGCCAGAGATGCCGCCAGGCTTCCCCCTAAAGCGGCGGCCAACTGCAGGAAAACGTCTCCGGTGTGCATGGTATCCTGCTGGGGGGCCACCACTGTTTGGGCCAAACCGATCAAGGGACGATTGTAACCGGCGGTCACCGGAACATCATCCCAGCGTTCCAAGTGGGCATGGTTGGGCAAAATCAGATCGGAGATCACCGCGGTTTCATCCATATGGGAGGCAAAGCTCACGATGAAGGGCACTTGCTGCAGTGCTTCGCGAACGGCGCCGGCACCCGGCATGCTGAAAACGGGGTTGGCCTCGTAGACCAACAACGCTTTGAGGGGATAGGGGCGCCCGGCCGTGATCGCCTGCGGCAACCGGTTGGCGAGTTGCTCCGCAAATGGGTAAGCGGGTCCGCCGGCACCGTCCAGCCGTGGCTTTGACAAGCCAGCTTGGGCCAGCGCGTCCAGCATCGGTTCCGTCCATCCATCCATCGTCGGTCGCGGCAAGGCCCATACGCCGCCGGGGCGGTTGATATTACCCACCAGGGCATTGAGAATATGAACCGCCACATAGTCGCCTAAAGCCCCCGGCACATGGCCCTGCCCACGACCGCAAATCGCCAGCGGGCGTCGGGAACGGGCGAACTCGCGCGCCAATGTCACGATGGTGGACTGGTCCACACCGGTTTGTTTGGCCACATTGCCGGGGCTGTATCCACTCAATACGAAGTTGCGAAGGTCTTCGAAACCCGACGCATAATTATTGACGAAATCGTAATTGTAGAGGGATTCTTTGATAATGACATAAGCGATGCCGAGTGCCAGAAGGACTTCCGTACCCGGTGTAATGGGGATCCACTGATCCGCCTTGGCGGCGGTGTTGGAAAGCCGCGGTTCAATCTGTTTGATGGTGGTGTTGTTCTCTTTCCAGAGGCTGTTGATCCGAATCATGTAGGCGGTATTTCCCCAACCCTCGATAAGACCGCTGCCGAAGCTGAGAATATAGTCCGCGTTGCTCAGATCGAACCCCACACGGCCCTTGACGCCATGCATGCGTTTAAGCGTCATGTCGTAACCATCCGCCATGGACGGCATGACCGTAAAATTAGGAGAGCCGTAAGCCGTCATGAACCGTTTCATAAGTTCCGGCATGGATCCGTAGCGGCGACCCGAGAGGCAACCGACGGTTTCCGGCTGGCCAGCCTGACGGATTTCACCCAGTTGCTCGGCCACCATCGAAATGGCCTCTTCCCAGGATATCCGCTCCCATTCGTTGGCGCCGCGCTCCCCAATGCGCTTCATGGGAAAGGGAACGCGGGTCGGGCCATACAGCATCTGAAGCCCGGCCGAGCAAAGATTGCATAGGCCGCCCTCGTTGGTTGGAAAATCCTTCCGGCCTTCGATTTTGACGGCCCGTTCGCCGACTTTTCGCACGGTAACACCACACCCGCTCCCGCAGAGGGTGCTGACGGTGTTGACATAGGTATTTTCACCGTCAGGCGGGTCAGGGTGTCCAGGGCCACATTTGAGTCCAGATCGCCAGATCGTCCTGAATTTTCCAGGGCAACGGGGTCAGAGCGGTTCCCACGGCGCCGCCGACACCAAGGGCTAAGAAACTTCTTCGGTCTATTTTCATCGACATACCCCTCGTCTCTTGCTGAAATCTTCTCGCATCATCGCCGGGTCACTTATTTGTGGCAGACGAAGCAGCCGCCCTTGGCCGTCTGGACACTTGCCTGGCTGACACTCTCGCGTACATGACACTCGGAACAGTCATCCATCTTCATGCGGTCCCAGGTGTTCTCTTTGAATCCGCCGATGTTTTTGCCCCAGATGTTGCGGCTGTAAAGGGAAATGCGGTTCTGCTCGTATATGGGAAGTTGGGTCGATTCCCCGATGAAGCCATGGCAGGTCACGCAATCCATATTCCCCATTTTGACATGCGCCACATGCGAAAAATAGACGCATTGGGGTTGTTTGGCGTAGATCAGCCAGGGAACTTCGCGGTCCTTCTGAACATAGTTTTCGTAAAAATTCATTTCGTTGGCAGTGTCGCCCTGCATTTCGTCATGGCAGCCGACGCATTGGGCCAGCGTTGGTGCGCCGGAGAAGCTGCCGTCCGCGCGGAAAAAATGGCAGCTTTCACACCCCTCGTCGACGAGCTCCAGGTGCATGGCATGATTAAAATCGACAGGCTGCTTCTTTTTGGAATACAGCAGCTTGGGAAATATGACCCACCCCACGACAAGGCTGAGCACGAATCCGATCATGAAAAAGAGAATGATCGGACCGCCAGTCTCACTGGCGTTCGGCACCTTTTCCTGGTTTTCCGCTGCAACGTGTTTGGTGTCGTCTGTTTTACTCATGGAAACTCCGTCCGGCTGCAGAACAAAATAAAAAACCCCTTCAATCGGAAGCCACGATCCGAAGGGAAATGCTTGAATGATGCACCGTCGCAAAACTCATTTCAGCATTCCCCCTACCGTCGGCCACCAAAATCAGGGATCCTCCCCAACGCTCACAGTTTGCTGAACCTTTGCCGATTTTTAACAGTTGTCGGTAACTCCGGCCCCTCACAAAGAAAACCATCCACGCCACTCCAGTCGGATCTAGGCGGACGGCCTTATATATTCCAGCGAACCTGTATCATTACAAGCCGCTATCCATCCATCTTCAGGCAGCGAAAATTTGTTTTTTCTACCCTGCCCGCGACCACCATGTCAAGTCAAAATCATTGCCCCATCGCCCCGTAACTATGCAGCCCGGGAAGATAGTTGACCCCGAAATAGGTGAACAATACCGCCAGGAAACCGACGATGGAAAGCACTGCAATCCGGTTTCCGCGCCAGCCGCGCATGAACCGGGCGTGCAGGAGGGTGGCATAGATGAACCAGGTGACCAGGGACCAGGTTTCCTTGGGGTCCCACCCCCAGTAGCGTCCCCAGGCGGAATTGGCCCAGACCGCGCCGCTGATGATGCCCGCGGATAAAAAAAGGAAGCCGAACATCACCAGTTGGTGGGTCAACTCATCCATCAGGCTGTCGGAGGGCAGCCGCTCCAGCACGGCCGGCCCGCCAACGCGTCGCAGCAGATAGAGCAAACTGATGCCGAACGCGATGGCAAAAGACGCATACCCGATAAAGCAGGTGAAGACATGGGCAATCAGCCAGTTGCTTTTCAGAGCGGGAATGAGCGGTTGGATTTCACTGGATTTCAGGGAGGCATAGGCCAGGGCGGCCACTGCTGCAATCGTTCCGATCACGCCGAAGATGCGCTTTTTGTAGCGCCATTCGAGGAACAGGTGCAGCAGGATGATACACCAGGCAAAGAACACCAGGGATTCGTATAGGTTGGACAGGGGCGCATGGCCGATGCCCATTCGATAGGACTCGATCCAGCGCAGGATGATGCCGGTGGTATTCCCGATGAGGCCGAGAAAGGCGACCACGGTGGCCGCGCGTCCGGCGGCCTGTTTGCCGAACACCCATCCGAAAAGATAAAGGAAGGCGGCCAGGCCGTATATAAAGGTGACGATGGAGAGGATATGTGAACTGCTCATGATCTATCCTTAATATCTCAGGTCAAAGGGTTGGCGACGCTCTGGCACATGCCCGCCGCGGCCGCACGGTTATCCTTTACGCGGATTTCAACCGTTCGGCCAACTGCTCCGTCTTTCTTTCCATTCCCAGCTTGTTGCGATCGGCGATGCCCGCGACGACCACGCGGGTTCGGCCCTTGCGTTCGGTCAACGCCACGCACACGCTCTGATGGGACATGAAAAAGGTGATGATAAATCCGATGATCATCCCCACAAACCCGCTATAAACGACGGGGACACCGGGGTCCTTGGTCACCTGCAGGCCCGTGTAATAGCGTTCAGCTTGTTCCCCGGGTTTGAACGTGCGCTGCTTCTGGCCAAGAATGGAAATAAAAAAGGCGCCGCCGCGCATCTTATCAAAATTGGGGAAATGCAAGGGCAATAGAATCCGTTCGGCTTTCCCATCGGCTTTCCGCAATTCCAGAATCAGTCCGGGGCCCAGGTTCTGCCCCCCGAATTGGATGGCCTTTTGGAAACCGGCGACTTTCACCGTCCCTAACCCTTCCGGCAGGTCGAACTGGTCGCCGATCGCCGCTTGGCGTGTAAAGGAGTGGCCGGTTGCCTTCACAGTAATCCGCAACTCCACTTCCTCCGGCACCTCGCCATCCTCCTGTCGATCCTCGGGCGCCATCTTGCCGTAACTGGATTGAAACAGGTTGATCCCCTTGTAGCGCAGGGGGTGATTCACAAGGATGTCTTTTTGCAGCACGGGACGGTCATTTTCAAGAATCGTCAGGCGAGAACGGAATTCCTTGGGCGCACCGTTGTCATAAAAGCGGACATCGAAATCGTCGCAGCGGATGCTGAACGGAAGCCGATAAGCCCTGCCGGATTGACGCAGGAAGATGGTGTCGACGGTCTCGTTTTCGGGAATGTTGACAAAGCCCTCAAAACCGAAAATCGATCCGATCAAACTGCCAAGAAGCAGCACCACGATGCTCAGATGCACCACATAGACGCCGATGCGGGTCCAGCGCCATTTTTCAGCGAAGAGGCACAGGGCGCCGTCCGCGCTTTCTTCCAATCGGGTATATCGAAACTGGCGCTGCAGCACGGGCAGGAAAAGCGCTTTGAGGGTTTCCGGCGGACGATCGTCGTCGAAGGTCGACTGGTTCCGGGCCTTTTGGAAACGGGACCGCTTAAAGGATGGTTTTTTGACAAAGATGATCTTGCTGATGGAGGCCAGGCGTTCGATGCTGCAAACGATAATATTCAGCACCAGCAGCATGATCAGCAGGCGAAACCACCAGGAGCGGTACATATCGAAAAAATCGAGGGCGGAGAGCAGCCGGAAACCGAACTCACCGAAGGCCTGCAGGTACTCCATGGGTTGCTTGTTTTGAGGGATAAAGGTACCGATGATCGAGGTTGCCGCCAGGGAGAGGAGCAAAATGATGGTCAATCGTACCGATGCAAAAAACCCCCAGACGGTATCCCATATGCCGCCTGAGGTTTCCTTTTCACGCATGGCGTTATCCTTTCCGCGCCGAAGATTCGGGATTCCATATCACGACATCCTGTCCCAGGCAACACGGTTTGACCCGTTTGCCCAAAGACCGGGCGGGAAGAACGCCACCGTCATCCGCCCCACCACACCGTCTGCGGTCGCCAAACCCGTGGTGGTGTTTGGCTCAAAAAAAGCCTTGCGATGGGTTATCCCTTTCCGCCCGAGGTTAGGGCGTGCTTGAAGCGCGCGCCTCGATGACGGCCAGTTTGGCAAGGTCCAAATACCGGCGTGCTATTTGTTCTATGTCGGTGATTTGAATACCGGCATAGTCCGCCATGATGGTGCGGCTCCATTCCAATTGAACGGGATGACGGGATGCCCCGGCCAGGACGGTTTCCAGCCAGTAATCGTTTTCACGGAAGCGGTCTCTGATCCCTTTCAGGGTCGGCTCCAAAGCGCGCTGCAATTCATCCGCCGAGACGCCTTTCTGTCGCATATCCTCCAAGATGGAGGTGACTTCCGCATCCACCCTTTTCAGGGTTTCCGGTGCCAGGGGGATATAGATAGCCAGCAGGCCGTAGTTTTTGTAGGCGCGGCTGGGCAGACTGAAGGCGCCGGTGGAATAGGCCGCGCCAAGCTTCTCCCGGATCTGCTGCCGCAGGCGGTCCGCAATGATATCCGCCAGGACGTTCAAGCGCCTCGTTCGTTGGATATCCCAGATATCATCGGTGGGCAGGGCCATGACCAATAAGGCCTTGTCGATCTGCGTCTTGACGAAAACCTCCATCTTGCGCGCCGTTGGAAATCTCGGACCCGATTGGAAGCCGTCGGTCCTCATATTCCGATTTTCCCTGGCGGGTAAGCTCCCCAAATAGCGCGCGGCCAAAGGAACGATCACCTCAGGGTCGAAATTCCCCACTACGGAAAGCTCCATCGCGCCGCTGCGCAGCGCTCGGCCGACCCATTCGGCGACATCCTGGGCCGACAATTTGTTCAGGTCCGCCGGCGACGGCATGCCGAAACGCGGGTCGCCGCCACTGAGAAAGTGCCATCCATAAAGGCTCATAACCCCATCCAAGGATTGACGCCGGGATTGATACGCCTGTTGGTAGCGTTCCCGGGCCAGCTGCCAGGCTTCATCACGGAAAGCCGGATCCTGCACGGCCGCATACAGCAGTTGAAACATCAATTCCAGCTCGGCAGGCGTCGAGCGTCCTTCGATCACGAACCGATCGTCTTTAACACTGAACTGCATGTTGGTTTTCTTTCCGGCCAGGGCCCGCATGAGGGCTTCCTTGTCCAGCCGGCCCAACCCGCTTTCATTGACCACGTCATCGGCCAGCGGTGCCATGGCGGCTTTAGCGGTCGGGACACCCGACCGGCCTTGGCCGAAAGAGAGCGCGAACTGCACTTCATCAGCGGTAAAATCGGTCGGTTTGAAATTAAAACAGATATGGTTGGCAAACTGAATCATGGTAATATCAAGGTCTTCAAATGTCTGCCGTTCAACGATCCGCCCTTGACCTGCCGGTGGCGTCAGATAGGGAAAGGCCACAGCGGGCGCTTGCACCGGCGGCGCGACGGCGACCATCCGGGAGCGCTCATAGGCATCCGCGATCGCCTCTTCCGGGGTGCCGGTTGACGGGGCAATTTCGACATTGCCGTAAACCATTACAAGACGCTGGTCCTGGTCCCAGAGCAGATGCATGCGTTGCAGGAGGTCGTCGGCGGTTATGGCCGCGACAATCGGATCGGCAAACGCTTTTTCCTGTTCCGGGGAGCGAAAGACATAATCGTTGGTGATGGTATAGATCAGCTCGCGCGCCAGGGAAGTACTCTCCCTGGTGTTGGCTTGTGCGGCAGCCTGTTCCAATTGGGCCTGATAATCCTTTTTGACGCGCGCCAGCTCCGCCCCGGTAAAGCCGTATTGGAGCACCTGGCGCAGTTCCTGTTCAACCAGCGCCAGCGTTGCACGCCAATTGGCCGGTTGGCAGTCGGCACTGATAACCCCATAGCGAACCTGATGCAGAAAAATCCCGCTGCCGACATTGGCATCCGTGACCGGCGAACCGGCCTGGCTGACTTTACGGTTCAATCGGTTCTGGATGATCTGATTGGCCAATTGCTCTTCTATCAAGCGACGTTCATAGGCCGCGTTATCCACCGGTGGGGATGTATTATCCATGACTTGCACCGTGACGGTTGTACTACCGAGCTCTTTCTCGTAGTGGTAAAACGTCTCCATACCTTGGTGGTCAATCTTGCCGGTGGCGGGTCGGGCCTGGGCCGGGGCACGGGGCACCATGTCGGCGAACTGCTTTTCAATGAGCTCACGGGCCAAAGCGGGATCCATATCACCGACCATGACCAGCACCATATTGGCGGGGCGATACCAGGTGTCGTAAAACGCCTTGAGCACCGGCCGGTCGACGGATGCGATGATGTGGGCGCTTCCGATCGGAAGACGCTCGGGAAACCGCGTTCCCTTGAGCTCGAAATCCAGAGAGGCCACATAGGCGCGGTAGTCGGCCGAATCGCGCAGTCGCTTCTCAGCTAAAATGATTCCCCTTTCCCTGTCGATTTCCGACTGCAGAAGAAGTGCCCCTTCGGCGTAATCCTGCATCACCAAAAGGGCTTCCTGTAAACTTTGGGGATCGGAGGCCGGCAGGTTGATATCGTAGACCGTATCGAAAAACCCGGTGCGCGCATTGGCGTCGGGACCGAATTGCATGCCGATCTTCTGGAAATACTTGACAAGCTCTCCCGGAGGAAAATGGGTCGATCCATTGAAAACCATATGCTCCAGAAAGTGGGCGATGCCACGCTGATCGTCGCTCTCGTCGATGGAGCCGGCCAGGACGATAAGATGCAAACTGACGCGGTCTTTGGGTTTGGCATTAGGAAGCACGACATAGCGTAATCCATTGTCCAGACGGCCGAAGATGGCCTGGGGATCCGGGGTCAGGTCAGAGTTGGAATGGGGCCACGCATATGTCGGCCCCGGCGGTGAGGGCACCACCGCAGGGGCAATGGGATCGCCGAGTATCCGTCCGACCCCAGCAAGCTCCGCTGCGGTGACGCTTCCATTCCACCAAGCCGTCGCTACGCTCAGCAGAAGCAAACTAAAAACGATTAACCACCTAAAAAAAGTGTCGTGCAACTTCATCGGGAGTTCCTTTCCACAGCCTCCGTCCACAAGCAGCCTCCGCGCCTGAAGGCATGGCTGTCGCGAGCAGCGATTCGGCGTCAATTTGATACGGGGCATATAATAAGGACTGCCTTACAGATGACAATACGATATAGGCGAAGACTGCGCCAAGAAAGTGTTGTGGCAGGCATCGGGCTAAACGGCATCTCCGGGAGCTTGCCGAACCGGTATTGCCCGACTTTAGAAGTAGATCAGCCTGCCAACCGAAAACGGAAAGCAGGCTGCGTCATAAAGGAATCGAAGAGCACGATCGGCCTTGGGCCGTTTCGTGCTTGCTTTGGGGCGGGGGCATGCGCCCCGCTGGACGGCCTAACCCGAGCGAGGGCTAAAACCTTCAATCATGCCCCGTCGCTATTTCTTGACATAGAGGCCGCGTGATTTGGCCACGATTTTACCGCGCGTCGAAAGTTTATAAAGCGCATTGCTCAACTGACGGGGTGAGAGACCGGTCTTTTGCTTGAGTTGCGCAATCGTTGCGCCATTGCGAGACTTGCCGATCACGTCGTATACGGCATCGAGCACGGTTGGTTTCTTGGCGGCGGTTTTCACCGCCGTGGTTTTTTTGGCAGCAGGTTTTTTGGCGGCGGCTTTCTTGGCGGCGGGCTTTTTGGCAGCCGTTTTCTTGGCCGTGGTCTTTTGGGCCGTGGTTTTTTTGGCGGTGGTCTTTTTGGCGGCGGTCTTTTTGACGGCGGTCTTTTTGGGAGCCGCTTTTTTGGTGCCCGCTTTCGCAAGCTTGTCTACCTTAGCCGTCGCCTTGTCAACCTGCTTGGAAAGCTTTACCAGTTCTTTGGACACCGCTTTCAGTTGCTCTTTTAATTTCTTCATCTGACATATCCTCCTTCTTCTATTTCGATTAATCGGTGCCTGACGAGGTCAGGCTAATACAAAGAATATGCAAAGTCAACTCTATCACCAATAAAAAAAGTACATTAGATAGGGTAGTCCAAGGCGATACAGCAATGGTGAGGCTTTGCCGATTTACTCCCCCAAACGGCCACAAACCTCACAACTATCTGTAATATTTAATATTTTATATTTTCGACTTTTCCTACACCCCGATCTTCTTGCCGGAAGCAGCCGACTTCATGCCGCGAAAGGAGTGGAAGAAAAATAGCAGCCTTTCCCTTTTCTATTTTCAAAGGGGGAGAAAAGCCGTGTTGCGATCCCGGACCGTGTCGATATGAACGCCCTGGGTGATAAATCGTCATGGGGCAGCCGTTAAGAGCGCCTCCATGTTGACAAATTGCCCCCCCTGTGGAAGAACACGCTTCCAAGTATGAATGCCGGATGCCGCTCGACATTGCTTCCTCTTGTCCTGTGCACCGCAACAGGCGGCTTTTATCGCTTTTTACAACCCGCCCCTTGAGAATGCCATCAGACTGGTGGCAGGGTCGTTTTGATATAGAGAGAGAGTTATGACACCATCGCTCACCGAACGCTTCCGGATGGAGTTGAATGCCGCCCAGTACGAAGCGGTCTTTCACGACACAGGCCCCCTGCTGGTCATCGCCGGTGCCGGCAGCGGTAAAACCCGCACCCTCACGTACCGCGCGGCACGATTGGTAGAGGAAGGCCACGCACCGGAGACGATCCTGTTACTGACCTTCACCCGCAAAGCGGCCGGGGAGATGCTGCAACGCGCCAGTCGCCTGCTGGACAGCCGCTGCCATCAGATTGCGGGGGGGACCTTTCATGCCTTCGCCAACAGTATCCTTAAACGGTATGCCGCCGTATTGGATTTCCCCAATAGCTATTCCATCATCGATCGGCCGGATGCGGAAAGCCTGATCGGCTTCGTTATTAAGGAACAAATCGACATCCCCCCCTTCGGCGCCTTTCCCCGCAAGAAGACCTTGGCGGATATATTCAGCAAAACCGCCAACAAAGATACTTGCTTGGACGATATCGTCGATGCCGAATACCCGCATTTTCTTCCTTACCTGGATATTCTCAAAGCCGTCCAGGAAGGGTATCGTGCGCTCAAAAAACAGCAGGCCGTAATGGACTACGATGATCTCCTGAACAACCTCTGGCTTCTGCTTGAGGACCACCCCGACATTAGAGAGCGAATTGCCGCGTACTACCACCACATCATGGTGGACGAATACCAGGATACCAACCGTGTTCAGGCCCGCATCGTTCACCACTTGGCCGGCCGCCAAAAGAATATCATGGTCGTCGGAGACGATTCCCAGAGCATCTACTCTTTCCGCGGCGCCGATTTTCGCAACATCATGGATTTCCCGAAGCTTTTCCCCGACACACGGGTCATCACGCTGGAGGAAAACTATCGCAGTGTCGAATCCATTCTGGCATTGACCAACCAGTTGATCGACCAGGCTGCCGAAAAATACCCCAAAACCCTTTTTTCAAAGCGACAGGGCCGGCATGCGCCCCAACTCGTCCACACCGGGAGTGAAAACAGCCAATCACGCTTCGTGGTCGATAAAATCCTGGCGTTATCCCGGCAGGGCATACCCCTCAGCGACATCGCCGTTCTTTTCCGGGCCGGGTTTCATTCTTTCGACCTGGAAGTTGAGCTCACCCGCAATGGCATCGACTATGTCAAGTACGGGGGCTTCAAATTCATGGAATCGGCCCATATCAAGGATATCCTGGCCTATCTGCGGGTCCTATGCAATCCCTATGATCGTTTGAGCTGGTTTCGCATTTTACTGCTGGAAGACAAAATCGGGCCCAAATCCGCCCAAGCCCTCTACGAGCGCCTTCAGCGCCGCGCGGCCGGCCTGCGCGGCTTCATTGAAGACGATTCTAAATTGGCACAGAAGCCCGGTATCCAGCGCTTGAAAACGCTGATCCAGACCCTTGAGGACACCACGTTGGCACCGACTGCTTTGGGAGAAGCCGTGCTAGCTTATTACTTGCCGATTGTAAAACAGCGCTTCGATGATCACCCCAAGCGCATCCGGGACCTCGAGCAACTCCTGGCGATCATGGAAACCTATGACGACCTTGAAAAGTTCCTGGAAGATATGACGCTGGAACCTCCCTCGACGACGATTTCGGGAGCCTTCGGTAGGGTCGACGAAACACGGGAGCATCTGGTTCTCTCGACCGTGCACTCCGCCAAGGGGCTCGAGTGGCATACCGTTTTTATTCTCTGGGCGTTGGACGGACGTTTCCCCTCCGTAATGGCGTCGGAAAACGAGGGGCAGCTCGATGAGGAACTCCGGCTCATGTACGTGGCCGCCACACGGGCCCGTGAACAGCTTTATTTCATGTGCCCCGGGCAAGTATACGACCGCATGAGCGGTATGCTGCTGAGCCTGCCGTCCCGTTTCCTGGCCGATTTGCCGGACGCCATCCTGGAACGTCGGTCGGGTGCCATCTGGTAGAGCGCGACTTGAAAACAGCACGGAAGGCGATGCGCGGCCGTCACCCCTTCCGCCAGGGCCCGGATAGGATTTGATTTGATGCCGGGGTCATGCTATCCCAAACACCGCTCATGCGGGAAGGAAACGCCAGCCTCTGCTTCGCCTGTCGTTCGGAGTGGGCGCAACCCACGGATACGGCCAGGCTATTAGGCGTTGCCTGGTGCCGTGGGCGTCGGCGATATGAGCCCCGGCACATACACCATGGCAGGCCAAGACGCTCACGCTTTCTACCGGAGAAACTGGAGCTCTATGCTATCTGAGTCGATGGTTCTCGTCATTGGATATGTTTTCGGCTTTTACATGTCATGGAACATCGGCGCCAACGACGTTGCCAATTCCATGGCCTCGGCCGTGGGCGCCAAAGCCATTACCATCCGTCAAGCCGTCTTTATTGCCGGTATCCTCAACTGCGTGGGGGCCACCTTCATCGGTGCCCATGTCACCAACACCATTCGTAAAGGGATTGTATCCACGGAGGTGCTGGCCGATCCCCACTTGGCGCTGATCGGGGCGCTCTCAGCCCTTCTGGCCGCCGCTCTATGGGTCAGCTTCGCCACCTGGAAATCCCTGCCCGTCTCCACGACCCATTCCATTGTGGGCGCCATGATCGGCTTCGGCATCATGGCCGGTGGCGTGGCCGTCATTAATTGGGGCAAGTTGGGCGCTGTCGTGGCAAGTTGGGTGATCTCCCCCGTTTTTAGCTTGGTTATCGGATGGGGCATGTTCAAGCTCATCGTCAAATTCATCCTGCGCAAAGACGATGCCGTCCGTTGGGCCCTCCGGCTCTCGCCGCTCTTCATCAGCGCGACGGTGTTTGTGGTGGTACTTTCCTTCCTGTTCAAGACCCCCCTGGGAAAAACCGTTTCGATCGGTACGCCGGGGGCGGTCGCCATTGGCTGCATTACAGCGGCGCTCGTGGGGCGCCTCGGTCAAGGTCTTCTCAAGCGGTTTGTTCCCCAGGACGATCGGGGGACGGAAGAAATCTTCCGTAAGATCCAGATCGGCACGTCGTGCTATGTAGCGTTGGCACAGGGGGCGAACGATGTGGCCAACGCCATCGGGCCCCTGGCGGTAATCTATTTTCTCGTCAAGACGGGCACTGTGGGCACGCAAGTGCCGGTGCCGCTTTTCCTTCTCATGTTCGGGGGGGTCGGCATCGCCTGCGGCATCGGCATGGCCGGACATCGGGTTATGGATACCATCGGCAACAAGATCACGACATTGACCAATACCCGCGGTTTTTCGGTCGATTTCGCCGCCGCCACGACGGTCCTGCTGGCCTCCAAGATGGGGCTGCCGGTCTCCACCACCCATGCGGCGGTGGGCGGCGTCATGGGGGTCGGCTTGGCCCGGGGCATCGAAGCCGTCAACTTTCGCGTCATGTATAAAATCGTTCTCTACTGGATCCTGACCGTCCCGGCCGCGGCCCTGACCAGCATGGCGATCTTCAAGCTTTTGGGAATCTTCATGTAATGGAATAAGGAGACCAACATGCGTATCCCCTTTTTATCTTTTTTTGTCAGCTCGCCGTTCGAGGGCCTCCTGGAACATGCCGAAAAGGTAAAAGAATGCGCCTGGGCCTTTCAGCAGGCCATCGAATGCCACATCTCCGACCGCTGCCGCCAGTTCGAGGAGCTACGCAAAGAGGTCAGTCAACTCGAAAACCAGGCCGATAGCATCAAACGCCGCATTCGCGGTCACCTGCCGGTGGGCACTCTGATGCCGGTCAGCAAATTCCAACTCTTTCGTTATCTCAGGGAGCAGGATCAGGTCTTGGATGCGGTCAAGGGGGCCTTGAACTGGATATCGTATCGGAGCGAGCCGGGTATCCCGGAAGAACTGCACAAGGATATTTTCCTGCTGGTGGATGCCGTTATCGATCCCCTGGAAGAATTGAGCAACATGGTGGCGGGGGCCAAGCGCTATTTTGCGACCTATTCCGAGAAGCAGCGGGTGGCCGTTAAGGAAATCATCCGCACGGTGCGCGCACAGGAACATGCGGCGGACAAGATCGAGGCGGAGATCAAACAGCGGGTGTTCAACATGCAGACCGACCCGGTCACCGTCTTCCACATGATCCGCTTGGCGGAGATCATCGGGTCCATCGCCGACCACGCGGAAAACGCGGGCGATATGATGCGGGCCATGCTGGCCCGCTGAAGACGTGCGGTTCATCAGGCGAGGGCCGGTCCCCGTTGCGATCCACAGCGCCGCGTCGCCTAACGCATAAAAGCCCACCAGAAATAGACCATGAAGGCGGCGACCGCGACCGCCGCCGTAAGGTAGGCTTTCCATTCGACCGTCTTTTTAGCCCATCCGGTCGACTCCACCGGCCCCACCCGCTTGCCGCACATATCGCATCGTGTGACATTGACCGCCAGATGATTATAACAGTACGGGCATTTTTTGACCGTAAAGGTTTTGACGTCAACCTTCGTCGTTTTTTTCTTGGCCATGTCGCGTTTCTCCAAAACGGTAACAGACCGCAGAAGGTCTGATCGCGATCGGCATCGGTCCCCGGCGGGTTAGTTCAACATCGCGCGATCGATCTCGATTTTCGTCCGGCTGCGGGCCTGCGCCATCCAGTTCTGGTAAATTTCCCCCTGTTTGCGCTGGAGCAATTGCTGCTTGAGGGCATCCATCTGCGCCCCTCCGGATTGGGCATCCGGGAGGCGCCGTTCCAGGAGGCGGAAAACAAAAACACTTTCCTGACCTCGCACCGGCGCCTCCGGATAAGGGGTTTCGGATGTCAGCTTGAACGCCGCTGCTGCCAGACCCGGATCATACCCGATGCCCGGGACGGCGGCATTACGCTTAAACTCGCCGGTCGCCTTGGGGCTAAGGCCTTTGGACTGGCCCACCGCGGCCATCGTCCCGCCATCCCGCAAAGACTGCAGCATGGCACGCGCTTCCGTCTCGGCCTGGGCCCATTGTTTCTCCTCCCGCACATCCAGTACGACGCGTTCCTTGACCGTATCGAAGGCGGGGATCTCGGCCGGTCGATTTTCAAGAGACTGGATAAGGTAAAAACCATCCCCCAGATCCTTTACATCACTGACGGCCATGGGATCCAAGGCAAATACCGCCTCCACAAATTTTGCGGAATCGGCCACCCCCGGAACGGTAGCGCCCTGAGCGATCCAATCCGTAGTATGCACCGTCACCCCCAACTTCTCCGCCGCCGCGAGCATATCGTCGCCGCCATAGGACATATCGTAAGCGCTTTCGGCATCTTCCAATGCAAGGGCGCGGGCTTTCTTGTCGCTCAGCAAACCGCGGATCTTGCTTTGGGCTTCTTCCAGGGTCAGGGTATGGGCGATATTGTGTTTTTCGACTTTGATGATGTGCCAGCCGAAATCCGTCCGCACCGGCTCGCTGATTTCACCCGATTGGAGGGCAAACGCCTTGTCTTCAAAAGGTTTGACCATCTTGCCGCGACCGAAGGTTCCCAAATAGCCACCCTGATTTCGGGACGGTCCTTCGGATAGTTCTTTGGCCAGCTTCGCGAAATCCTCACCCTGAACGGCGCGCTCATAGATGGCCTGCGCACGAAGACGTGCGGCCTCGACCGCCGCTTCATCAGCGTCTTTACCCACTTTGATGAGGATATGGCGGGCTTCGACGGTCTCGGGCGTAAAAAATTCGGCCTGATTTTCCTCATAATAGGTTTTGACCTCGTCATCGCTCACCTGGATACGCGATTTATAGTCCGCGGGCCGGAAAACAAGATAGCGGCTTTTGATCTGGGGCGCGGTTTCGTAACGGTTTTGGTGGGCTTCAAAATAGGCGCGCGCTTCCTCATCGCTCACGGGCTGGTCTTTGTAGGTCTTCGGGTCAACGCGCAGATATTCGATATCCACCGTCGCGTTTTGCCATTGGTACCAGGCCGTCGCCTCCGCGTCGGATACATTCACGCTGTGTCCGATAAACTCGGTCATCTTCTGAATCAGCAGGTCCTCCCGCTGCGATGCCTCGAAAGTTTCCGGCGTCAGTCCCAGCCGGTTCAACACCGCCTGATAGGCCTGGGTATTAAATCCGCTTTCGGACTGGAACGCCGGGATTGCGGCGATCGACGCGGTCAGCTCTTCATCCGTGACTTCAAAGCCCATCTTTTCCGCAGCATTGAGGATAACGCGGCGGTCGACTAACTGGTTGATGGCCTGTTCTTTGAGGTTGAGACTGTTAAGCATCTCCTCATTGACATTATCTCCGAATTGTCGACGGATATTTTCCATCAAATTTTGGTAGGTCCGGCTGAAGTCCACGTAGCCGATCGGGACACCGTCCACAGTCGCAACGGTCGCGTTGGGGGATTTCTGGTTCGATCCGACCCCCCACAGGACAAACACCACCACGATCGCGCCGAGCAGCAGTTTGATGATCCAGCTGCCGACATTTTTCCGCATCTGAGTGAGCATAGATATCCTTTCTTTGTTACCGCCTGCGGTAACCGATCGATCCCGAAGGCATGGCCACTGCGTGCCCTGCGGCTCGGATCGACCTTGCACGGCTTGCGCACCCGGAGAACACAGCATCTCCGGGAAAGCCGCCCGTCTGCGTAAAAATACAAACGCTTTTAATAGGTTGAAGCGCTTCTTTTGTCAATAGGACAGACGTCTCGATTCAAAGGTGGCGATCCGGGACCGGCGCCGCTGATCCACTCCCGGAAGCCCGTCGCACGGAAAATAAATATTGACAGCACCGGAAGGGTTTGTTAATTTTTGCGCTTATCGTAATGGGGCTGTAGCTCAGCTGGGAGAGCGCATGACTGGCAGTCATGAGGCCAGGGGTTCAAGTCCCCTCAGCTCCACCAATCGACAAAAAAGGGCGGCCGAGGTCGCCCTTTTTTTATACCTTCCGTTTGCGGCCCGCCCCCTATCCTCACCGCCATCACGATTCCATGATTTCCCTGATATTACGGTGCAGCTGTTCCACTTGGTAGGGTTTCTGAATAAATCCGTCGCAGCCGCGTGCCATGATCTCGACGGCCTGATCTTCGATGCTGTACCCGCTGGAGAGCAGCACCCGGACCTCGGGATCGATACTCAGGAGGCGATCGAAGACTTCACCGCCGCTCATATCCGGCATGATAATGTCGAGAATCACGAGGTCGATCTCGGCCTGGTGCTCGCGATAGAGGGTGATGGCCTCGTTACCGCCCCGGGCCACCATGACACGGTATCCCATCCGCTCCAGCATGGCGGCGCAGGCCTCCAAAATGGATTGCTCATCATCCACCAGCAGAACGGTTTCGCTGCCCGGCACCATTTCAACGACTTTCTTCTCATACTCCCGTACTTTTTCTTCGGTGGCCGGCAGATAGATGGCGAATACCGCGCCCTGTCCCGGCTTGCTGTGAACATCGATATAGCCGTTGTGATTCTTGATGATGCCGAAAGCCGATGCCAGCCCCAGTCCTGTTCCGGTTCCGATTTCCTTCGTGGTGAAAAAGGGCTCGAAAATGCGTTGCATGGTGGGTTCATCCATGCCCCGGCCGTTATCCCGGATGGAAATCTTGACATATTTGCCGGGTGTCGTGGGGAATAGTTTCCCGTGCCGACCGTCCAGAACGAGGTTCTCCGTGCGCAGGTAGAGCTCACCGCCCTCCGGCATGGCCTGCCAGGCGTTGATGTAGATATTCAGGAGAACCTGTTCGATCTGTTTCTGATCCACATTGACCGCCCAGATATCCTCCTCGTAGTTCTCGAAGATAATGATTTCCTTGCGCGTGCGTCCGAAAAGCTGGGAGGTGGCGTGCACGATGCGGTTCAGGTTCGTCGGCTCGACGACGTATTTCCCTCCCCGCGCAAACCCCAGGAGTTGCTGAGTGAGCTTGGCCCCACTCTCCACGCATTGCTGAATGCTCTGGAGGTTCTCATAAAGTTCCGAATCCGGCGGGCAGTCCAGGAGCAGGACCGATACGTTGCCCTGAATCCCCATCAGGAGGTTGTTGAAGTCGTGCGCCACACCGCCGGCGAGCGTTCCCAGCCCTTTCAAACGCTGGACTTGCTGGAACTTGCGTTCCATGCGCTGCCGCTCGCGTTCGGCTTGCAGCCGCTCGGTAACATCATGCACCAGACCGCGGTGGCCGGCCGGTTGACCTTGCCGGTCTACGATCAGCGACGCGGAGATCTCCATGGTCCGTTGGGCCCGGTCCCGCCGGAAGACTTCCAGTTCCGTCACTTTGATAGCATCCCTTTCGGTCGTAATATTCCGAAAACGTTCGGTTATTTTGCGGGCCGAGGCCTGCGACATGAAATGGCGCCCGTCCATGCCCAGCAGTTCGGCACGGCTGAATCCCATGATGCGGCAGAGCATGTCATTGAAGAAGGTCAACCGGCCGCTCAGATCACACTCGAAATAGCCTTCTTCGATATCTTCCAGAATGGTCCGATAGCGGCCTTCGCTCTTGCGCAGCGCTTCTTCGGTCACCTTGCGCTGTTCAATTTCGGCCAAAAGCTTCTGGTTGACCGCTTGCAGATCGCCGGTTCGGTCCTCAACGAGGGCCTCCAGTTCGCGGCGGTATTTTTCAAGCTCCCCTTCCGCCTGTTTACGGTCGTTAATAATGCGCAAGGAACCCACCATGCGTTCCGGCGTGCCGTCCTCCTTGCGCAGCAGGCGGGCATTGATGGAACAGTATAGAAGCGTGTCGTCCTTGTCACGAATCGTCACTTCATAGTCGGTAACCTGTCCGTGCTCGGCGAAAGTGTTCACCAATGCGTCCCGCTGGGAAGGATCCTGATAGAGCCGATAGGCGGATTGCCCGATCAGTTCTGCGCGGGTATAGTGGCTGTGCTTTTCCACCGAAGGGCTTACTTCCAGAAGGGTTCCGGACATGTCGCTTTCGTAGTAGATATCCTGGATGTGGTTGAAAATGCTGCGGTACTTCTCCTTGCTGCGCAGCAGCGCCGCCTTCAGTGCGGCGAGCGAGTCCGCCGTCGCCTGGATCTCCCGATAGATGGAGTCGGTGGAGACGTGACGCTGGAAGTCCTTCTCCCGGATGGCCTGGGCCTCTTCGGCCATTCCCGCCACCGGTCGAATGATCCCGCCGGCCAGCCAGAGGGCAAAAATGGTCGCCACCACCGAGCATATCAAGGTGATCATGATATTGGCCCGCCGGTTGTCCTTGATGGCGCCGATATAATCGTCTTCGGGAATGTAGACGCCGATCACCCAGGGCCACTGCCGGCCGGGGAACGGCGTAAACATGGTGTGATAGGTCTGCCCGGCATGTTCAAACTTCCCAAACCGCGGTTGATCTAATCGGAACCTCCCGTCCGCACCATAAGGCAGTGCCATGGCCTCGAAGGCCTTGCGACTCAAGACATCGTCCAGTTCATCGATTTTGGCCAATCGAAACGTTCGCCCCTCGACAGGATCTTTATATTTCAGTTTGGTCAAATCCGGAAACGCCACCACGTCGCCGTTGCGGTTGAGCATAAAAGCACGGCCGTTTTTGCCGATGCGCAATTGACTGATAAAGAGGGAAAGCTCGTCGATCTCGATGTCCACGCCCACAATCCCCTTGAGCGATCCGTCCGGGGTGTAGGTCGGTCCCGCTATGGTAATGCCGGGTTTCTGGGACGTGAAGAAAATGTAAGGGTCCGTCCAGACGATGCGCTTTTCTTCCATGGCCTTGATGTACCAGGGGCGCTTGCGGGGATCGTAGGGATCGTCATGCACGGTCTGCTGATCGACAACGCGATCGGTCCTGTCACGCCATATTAGGCGGGTTTCTTTCCCGGCTTCGGTATTCAGCGTAATCTTGGTTCGCAACCCGCCGGGGCCATGGGTGTCATCCCGTCGCACGTCAAAAAAATCGCCGTTGGGCTCCCCCAGATAGATCCCGGCAAACTGGCCATACACCGCCAGTTGGTCCTGGAAATAGCGTTCCAGATCGGTCATGCGGTCCTGGGCGCGGCTGACCACGTTGGATGTCAGCAGACGCTTGGTGAGGAGCGCGGCGGATTCCGCATGTGCCAAGTGGTTCTCGGCCTGTTTCATGGCCAGGTCGGCGATATTGCGCATGATGTCCTGGGCATGGGTCAGCAAAACCCGCTGGGAGGACACATAGCTGGTGGAAATCGTAATCAGCTGGGTGACCCAGATAATAGCCAGAATTCCCACTATCAGGACCCACCGGATGGAAAGTTTCATGGATGCTCATCCTCGACGGCCAAGATATCCTTGGCGCTCCGGCGCGCAAAATGGCTGTGGTATCCGACGGGCCGTGCTATCATGGGGGTGTCCGGGGGCCACGTTATGGTTTGCCCTCTATAGCCGTACATTACCCCCCTCCCTCCGGGCTGCTGACAAGCCGGGGACGACGTTGCCTAAACAACGGTAGATCCTCTCCAGGCAGGCCTGATAGGCTTCCAGAGGTTTGTTGTAGGGGTCGGCGATGGTATCCGAGCGGGGCGGATCTTCAAAAGTCGCCAGCAGCCGCAAGCGCTCCTTGGCCTCCGCAGGCAGGGCACGATTCACAATATCGCGATGGAAGGGTTCCATGACCAGAATGACATCCGCCTGCCGGACCATTTCAGGGTCCAGGGAGCGGGCCCGATGACGGCTGAGGTCGACCCCCATCGCGGCGGCCGCCTGTACCGCAAAAGGAGCGGCCGGCTCCCCATCCAGGCCGTGGGTACCGGCCGAGTGCACATGGACCGCCGCCCGGGTTTCCGGCGGCAGCATATGCCGAAGCAGCCCCTCAGCCATCGGGCTGCGGCAAATATTTCCCGTACATACGAATAAAATATCCATTTTCGGTTTTCCTGAAACCCGCATCCGACCGGGTAGACGACCAGGCCGCTGCTCCAGGTCCCCATTCTCTGCCCGGAGACCGCCGCACGACTTCGTTTTCCCCTCAAGGGCGTCTGGTAAGTATATGCTAAAAGGGGAAAAGTGCAAGAAACGGCTTGTCCAGGGGCCGGTCATCTTCTCCGACAAAGGCATCCGCGGCCGAAAGGCTTACCGGGTGGACGGGTTTGACCGCAAGTGTCATTTGGCGGTCAATTGGTCATACTGGCGCGCCAGATCGAGATAAATTTCGGCATCGTGACGGATCGTTTGCGTCATGCTGTCCGGCAGTTGCTTGCGGACGCGGGCCGGCATCCCTGCCGCCAGTTCCAGCGGACCGACCACCTGGTCTTCCAGCACCACCGCACCGGCCGCCACGATGGAACCCCGCCGGATTTGGGCGCCGTTTAAAACCACCGCATTGATGCCGATCAGGCACTGATCCTCGATCGTACACCCGTGCACGACGGCATTGTGGCCCACCACCACCGATCGCCCGATGACGGCCGGTCGTTCCCTGTCCACGTGGATGGTGCAGTTGTCCTGGATATTGGTGTCCGCACCGATGCGAATCGACGCCAGATCGCCGCGGATCACGGCGTTATACCAGATGCTGACGCCGTCGGCGATTTCCACATCACCGATGACAGCGGCCGTGGGCGCAATGAACACGTTGTTTCCGATCCTGGGGGCCTTGCCCTGATACGCCATGATCATGTCGTCTACCTTTCCTTGTTCTTTTTCGGCTGGTATGGCATGCCGGGCCGCTGGGAGGCGCCGATATTAGACGTTGCGGGTGCGCTTGGTCATCGTATCGGCCGCCGCCACGCGATTGCGGCCTTTTTGTTTCGCCCGGTAAAGCGCCTTGTCGGCGGCGGCCAGCACTTCCGACGGTTTCCGGCGCCCCTGGGCGAGGGCCGGCGCGGCCCAGCCGATACTCGCCGTAATCCGCACCTCCTTCCGGGAACGCATCGGGGCGCTCGAACCGCCGCGCGCCTTCCGGCTGGCGCGCGGAAGGTGCCGAATAACAAAAGGCGTGCGGGCCAGGGTTTCCCGAAAGGCCTCCATCCGCTCGGCGGCGTGCCGGGCCGATCGTCCTCTGAAAATAACGGCGAATTCTTCGCCGCCATAGCGGTAGGCACGCCCTCCGGGGATACGCAGCAGGCGGGCGGCAATCATCTTCAGTGCGTCATCCCCGGTGCGGTGCCCGAAACGGTCATTGAATCGCTTGAAATGATCCACATCCAGCATGGCAATGACATAGCGCCGTCCCAGCTGCCGGAGGGCATCGTTCAGGGCACGTCTTCCGGGCAGCCCCGTTAAACCGTCGCGATAGGCCAGGGCGAACATGGACTCCAGGGCCCCCACCAGGACCCCCAAAACCGCCGCGCTAAAGACAATGACCCGGGAGAGGTCGTCCAGGCCGCGGGTCATCGGCGGCAAAAGGAGGACCAGGCTGGCCCCCATGGCAGCGGCGACCGGATCACGTTGGCGCAACGCATAGATCACGAGCACCAGCACCACGAGGGCGGCCGGCAGGGCATCCCCCCAGGACCGCAGCAAGGCTGTCGGCTCGGCGGGCCATAAACGGAGGCCATCGATGAAACGCTCGAAAAGGGCCGCGGCCGGGAGGGGGCCCGCCGTCACCGTCCACGTTGTACCGGCAACCACGACCAGGGCCCCGGCCAGGGCGGTCAACCCCCGGCGCGTCCGCCAGGAATGTCTAAGCGTCCATAGACCCAGGAGAAAGTTGAGCGGCATCAACAGAAGAAATTCCGGCGGCTGCCCCGGCGTTCCCAAACCCGGCCACCCGCTGATCACACCGGCTGCGGACGTCCCGAAGGCCGCCCCCAGCGTCAGCATAACCATCATGATGCCGCAACTACCCATGCGCAGACCAACCACCACCCCCACGGCCGCCAGCAGCAGGGGCAGATACCGGGCGACATTGCCCCAGGCCCCCGGCAGTTCCCCTCCCCACCAGGATTGCAGCAGCAATGGATGGTAGCGAACCAAAAGGAGGGTACCGATCACCAGGAAAAGCGGTGCCCCCCCCACCGTGGCAGCGCGACGCAGCATAAAATCCTCACGTAAAAAACCCGGGCCATCCCACCCGAGCCGATTTCCATTTACCCATCGGCGCGGAAGAATTCCGTCGGACACCGGACCGGCGGCTGATCGTCAAGGGCCTTCTACCGGTTGACGCTGGCCCATTTTTCCCCTAACGTGCTTAGGCGTATATCCGAATCTCTCCAAAGGATCAAACCCATGGCCAATATGGAAGAACAACACTACGATCTCGGCGTCATCGGTTGCGGACCGGGCGGCTTTGCCACGGCCATGCGCGCCCTGGATCTGGGCAAGCATGTCTGCATCGTTGAAGGCAGCGAAATCGGCGGGGCCGGCGTCATGTGGGGCGCCTTGGCATCGAAGACCATGTGGGAGTTGGCCAAAGACTTCTCCATCGCCGCCCAGACCCTGCGCGGCTACCGTGCCTCCGGGCTTTCCATGGACTACCATGCCATGCGGGATTCCGTCCTGCAGGCCGTGCGGGAGAAACAATACCAGATGCTCTCCCAGATTGAAACGTTTTCACCCCGGCGCTGGAAGGGCCCCGGATCGCTGACCTTGAAACGGGGTTGGGCCTCCTTCGTTTCGGAACACACGGTGGCCGTTGCCTATCCCGACGGCAAGCGGGAAGAGGTCCGCGCGGATTATTTCGTCATCGCCAGCGGCTCCCGCCCCCGGGCGTTTCCCGGCATCGTTACTGACGGTGAACGGGTAGTGGACTCCGACTCGATTCTCAACCTCAAGGCCTTTCCCAAACGACTGGTGATCGTCGGGGCCGGCGTCATCGGGTGCGAATATGCCACCATCTTCTCCAACTTCGGACAAACCCAGGTCTATCTGGTAGATTACGCCGAGCGCATCATCCCCTATGAGGACGACGATGTCAGCGATTTTATCAGCAGCAATCTCGCCAACAACGGAGTCCACATCCTGCATTCGGCCATTCTGAGGGACATCCGCCATTTTGACGACTATTTGCAGGTGATTCTGGACTACGACGATGGCCATTCCCAGATCCTGGAAGTGGATGCCGCCCTCATTTCCATCGGACGCCAGCCCAATTTCAGCCGGCTGCAACTGGAGAAGGCCGGGATTACGCTGGAAGCCGATGGATACCTGGGCTCCAACGACAACTGCCAGGTCAAAGAGCATGTCTATGCCGCCGGCGACGTCACCCATGGGCCGGCCCTGGTCAACCTGGCTGAAATGGAAGGCCGCTTTGCCGTCAAACACATGTACGGGGCCAAACAGTGGCCGCTCAACTACCGCAATATGTCCACCGTCATGTTCTTCAAACCGGCCGTGGCGGCGGTAGGCCTGAACGAAAAAGCCTGTCAGCGGAAAAAAATCCCCTACCGGGTGGCCTACTACGCCAATGCCCTGCTGCCGCGGGCTATCGCCATGCGGTCCACCCAAGGGTTTCTCAAAATCCTCGTGAACGACGATGATGAGCAGAAAGTGATCGGCATGCGGGCGGCCGGCCCCCAGGCCTCCAACACCATCATGTCCATCGCTTTTCTGATGGATCAGGACAAAGGCATTCGCGACGCCCTGAAATCCGTCCATCCCCATCCCACCATGTCCGAGGGCATTCAGGACTGTCTGCGGGTCCTGCTGAACAAGTCCCTCTATAAACCCCACGCCTTTCCGAACGACATCAAAATCAGACGCTGGCATCCTGATCGGGGCCATATCGCCTAAAGGAGATCTGGTGATCACCCGGAACGCCCCCGCCAGGGGCGAAAGGCGTCCAGGACATCTTTTCAGGGAAGGGAAAGGCCGGAAACCGCTCGATCGATTTCGATTTGCTGGCGCTCCAGACGGGGGCCCCACTCCGGTTGCCCCTGCAGATAGAGGGCCGCCTGGTCGTGAAAGGCCCGGGCCTGCGGCCCGTTGTTCTTCACCATCCAAGCCTCCGCCAGATAGAAATAGGCCGGCCCGTAATGTGGGGATTGGGAAACGGCCTGTTCGAAAACGCGTATGGCCCCATCCACCCGGCCGGTATTCAACAGCCCGCGCCCCTGATCGGTCAGGGCAGCGGCGACCTGTTCCCTGCTGTTGAGTTCCTTCTCGAGCGCATCGGGAGACGACGGGACGGACGGGGTCGGCGCAGGCCGCTCGGGGGACGACGGCACCGTCTCCGGCGGCGGGACGATCACCGCCGGCCGGCAGGCGAACAATACCATGAACCCCATGGCCATGATCCGGACTTTCCATTCAGCGGTCATTGATGGCCCCCTTGATGGTTTGCATCAATCTTTGGAAAACGGAATCCGGCGGTTGCAATCGCGCGACGGTTTCGGGCACCTTCCCCTCCAAAAACCATTCCGTCATGGTTTCCCCACAGCCCCCGTTCAAGGCGGCAAAGCCATCCCGGGCGCAGATGGTGACCGCTTCCACCCCTGGCGGGGCGCTAAAATCAGCGCCGGTGATCTGATGGGGAATGGCGCGCGCCAGTTCCGCCCAGATGGGCAGCGCCGCCCCGGCGCCGGAGGCATGGATGGATGCCCCGCTATCATAGCCCACCCATACCAGAATGAGGATATCCGGTGTGTATCCGACAAACCAGGCGTCCCGTGAATCGTTCGTGGTGCCGGTCTTGCCGGCTACCGGGAAGCGGATGCCCCAATCCGCCAATCCCCGGGCCGTGCCCTGGGTGACCACGCTGCGCAACAGCGATGTCATCAGGAATGCCTGGGCGGGGGAGACCACACGCTGGACCGTCATGTAGCGCCGGGTCAGCGGCTGCTGTTGGTCGTCAAAGACATCCCGCAAACCGATGGGGTTGGGCAGCAGGCCCGCGGCGGGGAAAACGCAGTAGGCTCGGGCCAGTTCTAGTGGAATCACGTCCACCGCCCCCAGCGCCAGGGAGGGATAGGGCTCCAGCGGCGTGGAAAATTCGAACTGCCGGGCCGTCTTTACCACCGTGTCCAGGCCGACGCGCATGGCCAGATCCACGGTGGCGCGATTGACCGACCGCGCCAGGGCTTCCCGCAGGCTGATGACAGGGGTGTCCAAGATGCCGGTATTGCGCGGCTGCCAGGGTTTGCCGCCCACCCTATAGGTGCGGGGTTCATTGGAAAGGGCGGAAATTGGCGTGAAGTTGTCCTCCAGGGCTGCCAAATAGGTAAACACCTTGAAGGTGCTGCCGGCTTGGCGGCGCGCCTGGGTGATCCGGTTGAACTGGCTGAGGCCGTAGTCCCGCCCCCCGACCATGGCCAGGACGGCACCGGTCTGGGGTTTCAGCACGACAATGGCGCCCTGCAGGGGCTCGGAGGATGACGCTTTCCCGCTGCCACCCGGCATGGCCGCTTCAAGACGGGTCAGGCCCTTGACCAGGGCGGTTTCGGCCGCCTGCTGTACCTGGGTGTCGATGGTCGTGTAGATGGAAAGCCCCAGGGAGGCCAGGTCTTCAGGCGCGTAAAGCTCGGATAGTTGGCGCGAAAGATAGTCGATAAAGTAGCCCGAGGCGCTTTGGCGGGCGCTGGAACCGGCCGTCCGCACGGGCGTTTGACGCGCCGCCGCCTCTTCCGGCGCGGAAATCCAGCCGTGTTGCCGCATGGCGGTGAGGACAACGTCGCGCCGCACGCGGCAGCGCGCGGGGTCGATATACGGCGAATAGGTGTTGGGACTTTTGATCAGACCGGCCAGAGTGGCCGCTTCGCCGATGGTCAGGTCCCGGGCGGGCTTGTCGAAATAGAACCGGCTCGCCTCGCCGATGCCGTTGACGGACACCGAACCGTTCTGCCCGAAATAGATCTCGTTGAGATAAATTTCGAGAATCGTGGCCTTGTCGTACCGGGCCTCGATCACGAGCGCCAGCATCATTTCCTTCAGTTTGCGGGTCAGGGTCCGCTCGGGGGTAAGAAAGAAATTCTTGGCCAGCTGCTGGGTGATGGTGGAGCCCCCCTGGCGAATGCCGCCGGAGCGCACGTTGGTCAGCAGGGCCCGGACGATGCCCCGCCAGTCCAGACCGATATGGTCGTAAAAGCGGCTGTCTTCGGCGGCCAGGACGGCATCGGTGACATGCCGGGGGAGCTGGTCGATGGCGATCAGCTCCCGCTGCTCCCTTTCGGGTCCGAAAAACCGACCCAGCGGCTCGGGCTCCAGGGTGACCAGCGACACGGGCGCACCGGGGGTCATGCGCTCCAGGGCGGCCAGGGTCTGACCGTCGAATTTCAGGCGCACCCCATACCCCTCACGGCCGTCTTCCGGCAGGTTCAGATGATGGAGGAAAAGCTCGATGGCGCCGGGCCTAACCCGCATCTCCCCTTCCCTTTGGGGTGTTTTGCTGACAGGACGGTAGCCCAGGCGCAGCAGTTTCGCCTCGAAAAGGGACCGGTTGACGCGCAGGCCGGGATAGAGGAGCGTGACGTCGGAGAAAATCTGGGACGGAATGCTCCAGCGGCGGCCGGAAAACCGGGCCTCCACCTGATGGTAGAGGTGCAGGCTGTATAGGCTCAAGGCGATCACGGCCGCACAGCAAACGGCCAGGACGCCCAGCCAAACAGGGCGATATCGTGATGGCAACAGCTTCATGGCAACTTTTAGGCCATCCTCATGGCCCCTTGGGGCCTGTCAAGACGTCGTGAAATCGGCAACCTACCCCTGTGTCCCAAGAAAAGCAACTGGCAAGGGCGGTTGACAACACCGCCGGATCGGTCCTATGCCTTTCCCAACGCAAACAGGCAAGCGGGCAACGCACCGCCCTCAAGGGGAGGGAAGGATAGGATACCCAAGGCCGGCTCCCGCCCTTGCATAACGACAACTGCAAGCCCGCCGGGGCAGCCCTTTGCACAGGGGGCCCCATGTGAGGGCACGGACAGTTGCCGCAACAACCACCAGGAATCCATCGGCATGCCGCCCAATCCACATCGTCAAGCCGTCTGGGGCTGGGCCCTCTACGACTGGGCCAACTCCGCCTTCGCCACCACGGTCATGGCCGGCTTTTTCCCGGTCTTCTTCAAACAATTCTGGAGCATCGGTGTCGATGTCAATATCAGCACCGCCCGCCTGGGTTTCGGTAATGCCCTGGCCGGCCTCCTGGTAGCGGCCTGGGCCCCGGTACTGGGCGCCGTCGCCGACCGCGGGGGAACGCGCAAACGGTTCTTGGCCGCTTTCACCCTGCTGGGGGTTGCGGCCACGGCGACCTTCTTTTTTTTGCCCCAGGGCCACTGGCGGGGTGCCATTCTGTGTTACGGTGCAGGCCTGATCGGCTTTTCGGGGGCCAATATCTTCTACGATGCGCTACTGCCCTGCGTAGCCGGCCGCCAAGACCTGGACCGGGTTTCGGCCCTGGGCTATGCCACCGGCTACCTCGGCGGGGGCCTGCTCTTGCTGGTCAATGTCGTGATGACCCTGAAGCCCCACTGGTTCGGTCTGGCCGACAGTGCGGCAGCCGTCCAGTGGTCTTTTCTAACCGTGGCGGTTTGGTGGGGCGGATTCAGCCTGGCCACGTTTCGCTGGGTGCCCGAACCCCCGGTTGGCTTTGCGACCCCCGGGGGAAACACCCTGCAACGGGCTTGGCGCCAGCTCATCACCACCCTGCGGCAGGCCCGGGACCGTAAACCGCTGTTTCTGTTCCTCCTGGCCTACTGGTTCTATATCGACGGCGTCGATACCATCATTCGCATGGCGGTGGACTATGGCTTGTCGCTAGGCTTCGCCGCCACCGACCTGATTAGCGCCCTGCTCCTGGTCCAGTTCGTGGGGTTTCCGGCCGCCTTGCTTTTCGGTCGCCTCGGTCAGCGCTGGGGCACCAAGCGCAGCCTTTTTCTGGCCCTGGGCATCTATATGCTGATCACCCTATGGGGCGCTTGCATGCGCCATCGCTGGGAGTTTTTCGGCCTGGCCCTGGCGGTGGGTCTGGTCCAGGGCGGCATCCAGGCGCTGAGCCGCTCCTACTACGCCCGTCTGATCCCCGAAGGCCGTTCGGCGGAGTACTTCGGACTCTACAACATGCTGGGGAAATTTGCCGTCATCATCGGTCCGGCCCTGATGGGAACGGTGGGGCTGGTCGCCCGGCGTATTTTACGGCACTATGCCCCCTCCCCGGAAGCCCTGCCCTGGGTGGCGGATCTGGCCACCCGCACCAGCATCGCTTCGGTCATGGTGCTCTTTGTGATCGGCGCCATCCTGCTCTATCGGGTCGACGGGAAACCCTTCCGCCGGATGAGGGCCCCGGACCCCGCATGGGACCGGGCACGCCCACCACGGCATCCCCTGTATTCAGCCGTAAATCCTATGGCCCGGGCGGCCATCCAATGGCGCCGGGAGAACAGACGACACAAGGCGCTGTAACACCAGCGGGCGGTCGGAAAACAGCCAGTCCACCCCCCGGTTGAGTTCGCGGTGGAGGCTGCTGGGGGAGTTGACGAATCCGGTGCCGACCCGGAAACCACGGCGATGGAGGGCTTCCACCTGTCGCCGCCGGATCAGGGCATAATGGCCGGCAACCCCTCCCCAGCCATAAGTCTCGGCCGTGCGCCTGACCTTCCCGGAATTGACGCGGGCGATCGGGATGCAGGCCTCCTGCGGAGTGAACGCAAGACGCTGCAATAGACGGTAATCCAGGCTGAGAAAGTGATAATCCCGGGATGGGGTGAGCCCTTCGAAATGACGCTGGAGAAGGGCGGCCGAGGGTCGGTGATCCCGGGGCGGCAGGCACTTGATTTCCACCATCAGGTGCAGCCGCCCGCCGAAACGGGTCACGATGTCGGCCAGGGTCGGCACCAGGGGAAGACGCTGCCGCAGGGTTTCCAGATCCATGTCGGCAATGGGGCGGTCGACACCGAACAACCGCCGGCCGTCCGGATCATGGGAGATGACAGGCACCCCGTCGCTTGTCCAGCGGACATCCAGTTCGATCCCCCAGCCGCCGGCACGCTGGAACCGCTGGAAAGCCGGGATGGTATTCTCGAAAACCCGCTGATTGTCGTAGGCGCCCCGGTGGGCCACGATGCGGGCGCGGGCCAGGCGCTGTGGGGGGACAGGGCGCTGCGGACGGCGATCAATCCACTGATCCACCCCTTTGAGAAACCATTGTTCCAGCTGATCCTGTAGGCGCATGGCAGGCGGTCTCTATGATGTGCGGCGCTTTTATATATCCTGGAATTTTTTCTCCAACATGATTTTCAAAATCGTGCGGTCGGTTTCCACCATGCCCTGGGTGCTGAGGGTGCCCACATTCTGCATGGTCTGTTCCGGGGAGTGGCCGATGATGCCGTCCGTGGCCAGCACGTTGACCCCCTGCAGGGCGAACAGGGCCGCCTGGACGGCAGCCCCGGCCGCCGTGGCCAGTTTGAGGGAGCAGCCGGCTTTGGCACCGTCGCAGATGACCCCCGCCAGATCCTCGGTCAGATTGGTGATGGCGCCGGCAATATGGCTCAGCTGGCCGCCCAGGAGATAGGTGATGCCGGCCGTCGCACCGGCCCCGGCCGCGATCGAGCAGCCGCAGACCGCGGACAGGCGGCCGGTGTGGGTTTTGACATAGGCGGTCAGCAGGTGGCTGAGGGCGATGGCTTCCAGGAAGACCTTGTCCGAGCATTCGACATAATCCTTTACCGCCCGGATGGGCAGGACCGCGGTCAGTCCGTGGTTGCCGCTGCCCGCCGAACTCATGGCCGGCAGCTTGACGCCGGCCATGCGGGCATCGGCCGCCGCCGACGCCAGGATGCGGGCCGCCATGGCCATGTCCTTGCAAAGCAGCCGTTGGCGCACCAGGCGCTCCAAAGCCATACCCACGTTCAGTCCGGGCCCGAACTTGAGGCCGTATTCCGCCAGCTGCATATTGTGGTCGACGCCCTCCTGTAAGAAGGCGAAGTCATCATCGTCCAGATCGTCCACCATGGCCAGGAGGTCCTTGAGGGACAGCGTCTTGAGCCACGCTTCCAGATCGGCCCGAACCGGGCCGCCTCCGGCACCGCCCGCCACCGCAAGGAGAGGATGGTCGCTGACCGCCCGGCCGTTGAACCGCAGGGTTACGATATTGTCATGACTTTCGCGGATGATGCTCTCCGCGCGGTCCTTGTCGCCGTTCACCGTGGTATGGATATAGAGTCCCTGGCGGTCTTCCAGCAGGCGGACCCGGACGCTGCCGTCCGTGATGAGCTGCCGGGCCTGTGCCACGCCCCGGTCATCCACCGGGTCGAGCACCTGCAGTCCGCGATGGGGATCTCCGGCCACGGCACCAATCGCCGCCGCCAAATCCAATCCGGAAAGCCCCTCGGTGCCCGGGATGGATACGGCCAACCCGTTTTTGTAAATGTTCGGATCGACGGCCACGTCGATGTGACGCACCTCCCCCTCGATCAGCGCAGCGGCCGCGGCCGCGCCCAGGGCGATGGCGACGGGTTCGGTACACCCCAGGGCCGGAGCGACCTCGGTGGACAGCACTTCCTTGATGGTAAACATGCTGCTCCTTCTTGACGCAAGCTGGACTTACAGGATTGCGGGGTGAAACCTCTACCACAGCCCACAGCCACGTCCCAGGGAAATCGCATAGTGTTCGTCCCTAAATGGTAGATTTTGGTTCCTGGCAAGGCCCGAGCACGTTTTCAACCGGAGGAATAGCAGGCTATTTCGAGGATTGAAAACGCGATAGAACGCCGCCAGGGACCAAAAGATGCCGTTTAGGGACGAACACTAGCTGACGATGAGCACCGATACATCCTTGGCCAGCTGAAGCACTTTCTGCGGAATACTGCCCATAAAGAATTCCCGGATGCCGGACACCCCGTGCTTGCCGATCACGATCAGGTCGCAGCCCTCGGCAGCCTCCTGGACAATATCCCGGGCTACGCCTTTTCGTTTGGGTCCCACCTTGATGGTGATGTAGGTCGGATCCCAGCCGGCGTCCTCGAGAATCTGTTTGCCCTTCTCACAGGCCGCTTTGATGAGGCCGTGCTTCTTATCTTCCAGTTGGCAGAAACTCGCCTGTTCGGACCTGAAGAGCGGCGTCAATTCAGGGCTGTTCATGTCGCACAGACTGGCGGTGTCCGTCAGCACGCTGAAAAGGGTGATCGACGCATGATTCTGGAAATTGCCCGCCACGTAGCTGACGGCGCGCAATGCGTTTTCCGAATCGTCTAAGGCAATCAGGATTTTCTGGGTCATGATGTCTCCCTTCTCCAGAAGTAATTTCCGTTGGCCGGTCCGCTCACCATTGCGCTTTCACGCCGGCCGACCTGTTTAACCAAAGCCTCGTCCAAGGATTCTCCATCGGCGGCGGCCAAGCCCCGGTGGAATGCCATCGTCTCATTGCTACTTCTTCAGGAGGATGCCGTGGGTCACGTAAATATGGCGCTGATCAGCTCCCTTGGCAAGGCAATCGTCGTCGCCATAGGCTTAATAGAGCCCGAAGCGCTTCATCTTGCGCTGCAGCGTCCGGCGATCGATGCCCAGCGAGGCGGCCGTGCGACCGACATGCCAGCGGTGCTGCTGCAGTTGGTCCAGCAGGTAATCCTTTTCGAAACGCCCCAATGCCATCGACAGGGTTGGGCTTTCTTCATTTCCGGTGGCGGCCGTAGTCCGGCGGAGAGCCGACCCGACGTCATTTTTCTCGAGTCCCAATCGCCCCAGGGTAACGTAGCGGTGCAGAACGTTTTGCAGTTCGCGGACATTGCCGGGCCAGGGATGGCGCATCAGTGCCTCCATGACCGTTCCCGGAAGGGGGTAATGCCGCCGCCCCTCGTCGCCATAGGACGTCAAAAAGTGTTCCACCAGCAGCGGAATATCCGGCAGACGCTCCCGCAGAGGGGGAAGCTGGACCGGAATGACATGGATCCGGTAGTAGAAATCCTCCCGCATCCGCCCCTCGCGGACCATCTGCAAGGTGTCGCGGTTGGTGGCCGCCACGATGCGGATGTCCGTCTTGTGGAGGGTTTTCCCGCCGACCGGCGCATATCCGCCGCCCTCGATGGCGCGCAGCAGCTTGACCTGCATGGCCGGTGCGATTTCGCCGACTTCATCCAAAAAAAGGGTCCCTCCGTGGGCCAAATCGAGATAACCGTGCTTGTCGCGGTCGGCACCGGTGAAAGCCCCCTTTTTATAGCCGAAGAATTCGCTCTCCAGCAGACTTTCAGGAATGGCGCCGCAATTGACGGGCACGAAGGCCTGCTCCCGGCGGTCGCTGAGGTCGTGGATGGCGCGTGATACGAGTTCCTTGCCGGTACCCGATTCGCCGTAGATGACCACGTTGGCGCTGGAAGCGGCCGCTTTCAGGATCATTTCATATACGTCCTGCATGGGCGCGCTGCGCCCGAGGATCCGGCCGAAACGAAACCGGTCCTGGATGCTGGATCGCAGCCGCTGGTTTTCCTTGCAAAGCTCCAACTCGGCCTGTTTGGCGGCGTCGATATCGGTGACGAGACCTTCCAGATGCCGCAGACGCCCCTGGGCGTCGTAGACCCCGACCCCCCGATTGCGAACCCATTTGTAGTTCCCGGAAGCCATCCGAAGACGGAAGACGGTTTCGAAGGGCTGTCCGGCTTCAAGGGCGGTTTCCACCGTCCCCCGGACCTCATCGGCATCGTCCGGATGAATATGTTTTTCAAAGTGGTCCGCGAATTTGCCGCCCACCAGCGTTTCGGGATCGAAACCGGTAAACGCCAGGGCACCGCGGCTGACCATGGAAATGGTCTTGTCCTCGTCGTCCTCGATACTGTAAGCCATGCCCGGCATGTTATCCAAAAGGCGCTTCAGTTGTTCCTGGCTTTCGCGGTAGGCCCGTTCCGCCTGTTTGCGGCGCGAAATATCGACGAGGGAAACAATCGTCCGGCGGGTGCCGGGGATCACATCGGCCTTCAGGGCGATGATTTTCCGGTCGCCACCGCGCGTCAGCAGCGTTAATTCGTATTCCGAAGGGGCCTTGCCGCCCTCCCGGCAACGCTGCTCGTGATAGGCGGTCAGCCGTGCATAATCCGCGTCGTCCACCAGTTCCCTGAAGACCCGCCTGCGCCGCAATTCTTCCGCCGGGATACCGGTCAAGCGGACGAATTCCGAATTGAAACTGTGCAGGGTGAGGTCCTGCTCCAGGATCGCCATGGCCGTCCCCGTGTTCTCAAACACGGAGATGTACCAGCGTGCCATTTCGTCAGGTTGAAGTCGATCGGGCGTATGGGGGGCGTCCGGTGCGGAGGTCATGATCGGGCACCTTAATCGGGCTCCCGGACATTCCGGAAGCATAGGGGTCATCGTCGGGGGGCCGCCCACGGTTCATCCCGCAATCAATACCGGCAAGCGGGGCCGGAGCGGCCGGACAAGGGGAGCATAATCGGGAATGGGGGCGAATGGCAATCCTTTTTAAAAGGATTGCCGCAACGGGACGGCGGCAGGGAAGAGGTCTTCTGCGGCCGGCCATCGAGGCCGGCCGCAGAAGGGACGGTATGTCAAAACCAAAGGCTTAGCCTTCTGCCGTTTAGCGGCCGATGGCCCTGAGTCCGCGCATCCGGACCGGATCAGCAGATCAGGCGCTTTATCAAGGCCACGGCCCTTTCCGCTCCTAATGCTTCCAGCACTGCTTGATCACCTTCCCATCCTTGACGGTGTAAACAAAACGGGCTTTCTCACCACCCGGGGGAATGGCGCGCCGATAAACCAGTTCCTGCAGGCCGTCGTCATTCGAAATGATCTTTTCCGGCGGCCCCCATTGGGCGATGACTTCCTCCTGCGTCAAGGGGTGCTCGCTGTACCATTGTTCGTCCCAAGCACCGTAACTTCCGGCGCAGCCCACCAGAAAGGCGGCACACATTACCCAAACAACCATACCCAGCGCAACATTCAAATACCGTTTCATCGTTTCTCCTTTCGATTGTAAAGATTTTGCCCATCAGACGCCATGGTCTTCGGCCAATTTCCCGGAGCATCCTTTGAGCAGAAGCATTTTTTTTCAAAATGCTGCATAAGGGTTTTCAGACGGGGCAAATCGCTTGCCTTTTGCAGATAAAAATCCACCCCTTGAGTTCGCACCCGACGCTCGAAATCCGGTTGATCCAGATCACCGATCACGATCAACAAGGCATCGGGCCATGCGCGTCGCATGCGGGGAATCCATTCCACCCCCTCCACCGACAATTTTTCCAGACCAATGAAAACAAGGTGCCATCTCCCTTGGGCGCCATCCGTCAAGGCGGTTGCGCCGGTTGATGCAACTGTCACCGAATACCCCCAGTCCTGGAGCATACCCCCGATGAGCGAGCTTTGTTCCGGCAGTGAATCAATCATCAAGACTCTGAGCATAAACACCTCTGTTTTCATGAAGGGCGTTGATCCTTGCCCTGGCATATAGCAATGATGATGCCAAATCGCTAAACTATTTTAACTATCAGAATTTATTTATATTTTTTGATGAGGAGACGGATCCGGCAAAAGAAATTGCGGCAATATTGCCGCAATTTACCGCGATCCGTTACAAGCTATCTGTTATCACTGATGAAATTCGATGGAGCAATGCTCCGCATTTTGCGGCATTATTGCCGCAATCCCATGGTCGCCTTCCGAAAACCACGCCATACAGGGAATGAAACAACCCGGGCAATCCAGAAGCGCGTCCAAGCGATCGGCTGGCAAACTCCTTTAGACATGAGACTACGTGGGCATTGAAAGGGATCGAACTTCAGCGGTGCCGGGAGGGAAACGGATGCCATGGAGGTGGGAGGGGAAAGGAACGCCACGCACGGATGCCCAACAACCGTCGCCGGCATCCGTGGGGTGTTTTTGAGCAAGGAAGGACGCCTTGTCTTATCAGGCCCCGCCGCCGGAAACCCCCTGGCTGAAATCAAGGGGAACGGTCGCTGTGCGCTGGGCGAGTTCACGGTCGAGCATCATCAGGCCCTGGGGATTGTCCCGGATCAGCTGGAGCTGATTGATGATGTCATTGTCGTTTTCCTCTTCTTCGACCTGCTCGGTGACGTACCATTGAAGAAAAATCCTGGTGGCGTGGTCTTTTTCACTGATGGCGATTTCCATGAGATCGTTGATGGAGCGCGTCACCATCTGTTCGTGGGCCAGGGTCTTGGTAAACATGTCAAGAGGCCCTTCGAAGGCGGCCGGGGGCTCGTCGATAGCCTTGAGGATGACCGCGCCGGACTGGCTGTGGATGTATTCATACAGCTTCATGGCGTGAAACATCTCCTCATGGTACTGGACCATGAACCAGCTGGCAAAACCCTTGAGCCCGATGGAATTGCTGTAGGAGGACATGGCCATGTAAAGGTAGGCGGAATACATCTCCTTGGTCACCTGGGCATTCAGGGCCGCATTCATTTTCTCGCTGATCATCTGATGTCTCCTTTTCAAATTGCCTTGCAGGCCGTTTAACCGCTGTCATGCCATTGCGAACATAATGTGCATCGCGCGCGGGCAAGTCAATTGGGCCGGCGCCACGAACTAGACCGCAAGGGGAGCGCCGCGGCCGCGGAGAGATCAAAGGATCAGGGGCTCGGCCTGGAGTCGGATGCCGAATACGGCTTCGACGGCGTCCTGCACCGCTTCGGCCAAATCCAGGATGTCACGGCCGGTGGCGCCGCCGTAATTGACCAGCACCAGGGCCTGTTTGGCATAGACGCCGCAGAGGCCCCGCCGGCGCCCCTTCCAGCCGCAGTGATCGATCATCCATCCGGCGGCAATTTTAACGGTCTGGTCGTCCACCGGATAAGACGGCAGCGTGGGAAACCGTTCGGCAAGATCCTGGTACCGCTTGCGGGAGACCAGCGGATTTTTGAAGAAACTGCCGGCATTGGGAAGTTCCTGCGGATCGGGCAGCTTGTGCCGCCTGATTTCGCAGATAATGTCGCTTAGTTCCTGGGCCGTTACCCCGGAAGGTCTTTTGGCCAGGGCCTGTCGGACATCGGCATAGGCGGTTGCCAGATGCGGTGTCTTTGACAGGCGGAAGGTTACCGCGGTTATAAAAAACCGGCTCCGGCAGGACCCCTTGAAAATGCTGTCGCGGTAGGCGAATTCACACGTTTCGGCCTCGAATCGGCGGCACCGGCCGTTTTTCAGGTCGACGGCCTCCACAGCCTCGATATGCGCGCCGACCTCGACCCCATAGGCGCCGATGTTTTGCACTGGGGCCGCCCCCACCGTACCGGGTATGAGGGACAGGTTCTCAAGCCCGTAATAGCCGTGCCGCAGGCACCAGCCGACAAACCCGTGCCAGTCCTCGCCGCTTCCGGCCCGGATCCGGGCGTAGGACCGATCCTCCCCCAGCACCTCGCATCCCTCGATCTGGTTTTTCAACACCAGACCGTCGAAATCCCGGGTAAAGAGCACGTTGCTGCCCCCGCCCAGGACCAGCAGGTGTTGCTCGGGATGGATTCCGGCCAAGGCGGCCGCCAGCACTTCCCTACTGGTGACCAAAAGGAAAAGGCGCGCCCGGGCCTCCACCCCCATGGTGTTGTATGGCTTGAGGGATATATTCTCCTGTAAGGCCATGACCCTTTCCTATATTCTCATGGACCGACGGCCGCCCGACAATGGTCGATCCACTGACGGATTTGGGGCGTTTCATCCAATTGCCGCAGGCGCTGGAGGGCTTGGCCGTAGGCCCCCTGGTTCATATCGTTGACCGCCGCGCAGGTCTGCAGCTCAGGGTCGCCCGGATACTGTTCGAGTCCGCGCAACAGAATAGCGGCGGCCGCAGTGTAATCACCGCGCTCTTGGCATAGCATCCCCAGCCCCAGGAAAGCACGGACATCCTGGGCATAGGTCAGAGAACGCCGGTAAAGCATTTCGGCCGTTTGCCGCTTCCCCGGAATGGCCGCGATGCGGGCATAGTCTCCCCGATGAAAGGTCATCGCCAGCCGGGAGAGAAAATCGGCATGCAGCGGGTAGAACGCTGGGTCGTCCAACAGCTCGATATCTTCCGCAAACCCCGGCAGCAGGCGATGGAAGCCGTCACGCAGCATGCGCCCCTGCGTCAGTACGGCGTCCTTGTCCATGGCGGCATCGGTTTCAAAGTAGAGAATGTCTTCGATGGGTGCCAGCCAGAGATCGTCCGTCCGGCCTGTGCGGGCCAGGTAATCATCATAGAGCCGCGTGCCCGGGAAGATATCGAGAATGTAAAAAATGGCCCCCAGGGGTTTGATCTCCCGCATCAGGTCGAGCGCTTCCTGAACGGTCTTCTCGTTGTCGCCGGGACAACCGTAGATAAAGTAGGCCCGCGGCAGGATGCCGCACCGGCGGGTGGCCGCAAAAGCGGCCTTGACGTCTTCGATGTGAATGCGCTTATCTAAAAATCGGCGTACTTCGGCATTGGCACTTTCGATGCCGTAGCTGATCTGGATGCACCCGGCCCTCCGCATCCAGCGCAACATCTCCTCGTCCACCGTATCGACCCGGGATATGGCCGCCCAGCGGATAGCGAGCCGCCGCTCGACGATGGCCCGGCACACTGCCATCACGGTTTGCTTGCGCAGGGTGAAGGTATCGTCCGAGAAATAGAAGAAGGATACCCCCCGTGAGACCAGACGCTCGATCTGCCCCACGAAGTAGGCGGGGGAATGCCAGCGGACCCGGCGGCCCCAAAACCCGGGGGAGCCGCAAAAACGGCAATCGGCGGGGCAGCCGCGTGTCAGCGAAAGGTGCTGGTAGGTGAAATAGCGTGAAGGGTCCGGCAGTTGATCGAGCGCTTCGATCAAGGGATCACAGGGGGTTCGGACGGGCCGTCCGTTACTGCGGAAGGCAAGCCCGCCCAACTGGCCGATATCCGCCCCACCCTGGTTTTCGAGACGGTGCACCAAGCCCTTGAAGGTGTTTTCCCCCTCGCCGATCACCACGTAATCGATCGCCTCAAAATGGGTCAGCAAATGCTCCCAGAGCGTACTGGCCCCGATCCCGCCGAAAACCGTGACGATGCCCGCATCCAGGGCTTTGATCCGCCGGGCCAGATCGATGCCGCCCCACCGATTGGCGTTGAGAATCGAAAAGCCCACCACGTTCGGCCGGAAATCCTGGATCATCTTCATGACTTGATCCATATCCGACCGGTTGTCGTTGAGGTTGAGCAGGGCCACCTCGTGGCCGTCGGCTTTCATAGCGGCCGCGACATGATAGAGACCCATCGGTAGCGCACGGATCTCGTCCTCGTGGATCCGCTGCTCGAGAAATGGCGGATAAACCAAAAGGATTTTCCATTTTTGTGCGTTCATACCGATGCGTCTTACCTTGTGGGCCAAAGCGAAACCGTTCCCCCAGCGGTGCCCTTGAAGGGCCAACGGCAGGACGCCACCATACCATCCCTGCGGAAAAGCGCAATCCGTTCGGCCGGTTAAATCACACCAGTCCCATTACCAATTATCTATTCTATTTTTACCCTATAATTCAGAATATTATTCTTGACATATAACTATAATATAAATATTTTACGCTCAATTTGGAGATATAAAGAATGATTGACGACATCGGCTATGAAATTCTCAGAATTTTGCAACGCAAGGCTCGCATACCCAATGTGGAGGTCGCCCGTCAGGTGAACATGGCGCCTTCCGCCGTGCTGGAACGCATCCGCAAACTGGAAAATCAGGGGTACATCGACGGCTATGAGGTCCGCCTGAACCCCCGGCGTTTCAACCGCGCCCTGGTGGCCTTTGTCTTTGTCGAAACCCGCGGGGCAGTCTGCCGCACGGCGGTGGCCGACGCTCTGGGGCGGATTCCAGCCATCCAGGAAATCCACTTCATTGCGGGACCGGACCGGTTTCTGATCAAGCTGCGGGTCGCCGGCCCGGAAGAGTTGAACCGCCTGCTGCAGGAGGAGATCGGTCCCATCGAAGGCATTGAGCAGACTTGCACCCATGTCGTCCTATCCACCCTCAAGGAAACGGCCATGATCCCTATCGGTGCGGAGGCATGACGCCCCTTGCCACCGTGACGGACCGTTCCATTTTTTCCACATCCGGCTGCCGCACCTTTAATGATGTGCCAGCCATTGCCGGCGGTCAGCAGGCCGCCGTTTGAAGGTATTGTAAGAAAGGGGTTTCGCCATGCCCATGTCAACCGACTTCCAAAGCCGTTTGTCCCCTGATCTGAAAGACATTGTAGACCACTTCGGAACGCCGTTTCACATCTATGACGAGATCGGCATCCGGGAAACCGGTCGCCACCTGATCGGGGCCTTCGAAACCCACGCGTCGTTCCGCGAATATTTTGCCGTCAAGGCGCTTCCCAATTTACGCATCCTCGGGATCATGCAGGAGATGGGCCTCGGATTCGATTGCAGTTCCATCCCCGAACTGGTCCTGGCACGCATGGCCGGAGGGCAGGGGGAAGATATCATGTTCACCTCCAACAACACGACACGGGAAGAATTCGCGGCCGCCCGGGCCGAGGGGGGCAGCATCATCAACCTGGACGATATTTCCCTGGTGGACAAGCTGGACCCTTTCCCGGAACTCATCTCCTTCCGTTACAATCCCGGCCCCCGACGCACCGGCAACGCCATTATCGGCAACCCGACGGAGTCCAAATTCGGGGTCAGCCACGACCAGATCGTGAGCGCCTACCAGGCGGCCCTCCAGCGCGGGGCCCGACGCTTCGGACTGCACACCATGATCGCCTCCAATGAATTGGACTACCGCAATATCGTGGAAACCACCCGCATGATCCTGGACATCGCCGCCAAAGTCGGACGCCGCACCGGCATTCAGTTCGAATTCGTCAATATCGGCGGCGGAATTGGCATCCCCTACCAGCCCGACCAGGCCGTTTTCAACCTGGACGCCCTGGCCGCCGACGTGGAAAACCTCTTCCAGGCCTTTCAGTCGGTCAACGGCTACCGACCCGGCTTGGCGATGGAATGCGGCCGCTTCATGACCGGCCCCCACGGGGTGCTTGTCACACGGGCCATCAGCCACAAATCCATCTATCGGGAATACGTCGGGGTCGATGCCTGCATGTCGGCCCTCATGCGTCCCGGCATGTACGGCGCCTACCATCATATTACCGTCCCCGGGCGCAACCATGCCACCCCTGTCCGGGTGGTGGACGTGGTGGGGGCCCTCTGCGAGAACAACGACAAGTTTGCCATCCAGCGGCCGCTGCCGGAGATCCAGGAAAACGACCTGCTGGTGATTCACGATACGGGCGCCCACGGTCATGCCATGGGCTTCACCTACAACGGGCGGCTGCAGCCCAAAGAACTGTTGCTCAAAGCCGACGGCTCCGTCGAACTGATCCGCCGGGCCCAGCGCCTGGAAGACTATCTGGCCACCCAGATCTACGATCCGGATAGCTTTCAGCCGCCTGGCAAGCCGTCGGCCGCCTGAATACGCTTGACAGATGCTTGTGTCGCCACTAAAACGGCCTTCGTTTTCGATTGACAGGCGCGGAGTGGCCTCGCGGCCTGGGTAGCGCTATTAGAGTCAATGGCCGAAGGGCCTGTTGCGGACGGGATGATGCAAGCTTATCGGATAAAGGCGGTGCTTTTCGACTTCGACGGTACCCTGACAAAACCGGGCGCCATCGATTTCAAGGCGGTGAAACAGTCCATCGGCTGTCCCCCGGACCAGGCCATCCTGGAGTTTATCGGCGCCATCCGGGACGACGCACGCCAGGCCGAAGCCCGCGCCGTTCTCAATGCCATGGAGCTTGAAGCGGCACGGCGCTCCCGCCCCAACGGCGGCGTCCGGCGCCTCCTCCGTTTCCTGCGGGACCGTCATCTGCCCGTCGGCATTATCACCCGCAACAGTCTCGCTTCGGTGATGACGGCATTGCAGCAGTTTACCGACCTTGCTGTCGATGATTTTGATGTCGTGATTACCCGGGACGACCCGGTACGTCCCAAGCCCCATCCGGACGGTGTCCTGCTGGCAGCCGAGCGACTGCAGGTCGAACCGGGGACGATTCTCGTGGTGGGGGATTTTGATTTCGATATGGCCGCCGGCCGGCGGGCCGGTGCCCTGACCGCCCTGCTGGACGAGGGCCGCACGGATCCCGAAGGCCAAATCCATTGCGATTTCCGGGCGGCCGCCCTGAACGATATCGTCAAGATCGTGCGCGACGGGCTGCCCCTGCCCAACGGCAAATTCCCCAGCGCTATGCTGGAGGAATTTTTCGGTCACCTGAACCATGACGATCGGCGCTTTCTGATCCAACCGGGCATCGGGGAGGATACGGCCGCCATCGATATGGCCGACCGGGACACCCTGGTGGTGACCTCGGATCCCATCACCTTCGTCACCGATCGGATCGGCACCTACACCGTTTTGATCAATGCCAATGATATCGCGACCGCGGGCGCCGTCCCCCAGTGGCTCATGACCACCCTGCTGTTTCCCGGCGGATCGACCCCCTCCCAGATTTTCCAGGTCATGACCGATATTCATCAGGCTTGCAAGGCCTGGGGCATTACCCTGTGCGGCGGTCATACGGAAATCACCGATGCCGTCCGTCGGCCGGTGGTGGTGGGCACCCTCGGAGCCGCCATGGAACGCGCGGATCTCATCGATAAAAAAAACATGCGGCCGGGGGATCACATCCTTTTGACGAAAGGCGTGGCGGTCGAGGGGACGGCCATCATCGCCCAAACGTTTGCCGAGCGCCTCATGGTCGCAGGCATAGAGGCCGACGAACTCGCCGCCGCGCGTGACCTGGTGCATCACATCAGCATCCTGCCCGAAGCGGCCATTGCAAGAGCCACGGCCGGCGTCAGCGCCATGCACGACGTGACCGAGGGCGGGCTCGCCACGGCCCTCACTGAAGTGAGCACAGCCGGCGGCCATACCATCGAGATTCACCTGGACCGCATTCCGATTCTGCCGCCGACCACACGTATCTGCGCCGCTTTGGATATTGAGCCCTTGGGACTGATCGGCTCCGGTTCGTTGTTGATCGTCTGTCGACCTGGGACGGCCAACGGACTGCTGCGCGCGATCAACGATCAGGGCATCGCCGCCGCCCGCATCGGGGAGGTCAAAAAACCCGGTCAAGGGGTTGTCGCCTACCAGGACGGCGCGCCTGCCCGTTGGCCGGAATTTGAAGTGGATGAAATTGCGCGTCTTTTTTAGGAATGGAATCAGGAAAGGCGGGGCGAGGGGTTTCGGGGCGCCTGAGCAGCGTTATTTGATCAGCCCCCGGTAGAAAATTTCGAAAGCGATTTCAAGGGTTTCCTTTAGGTAGTCCTTTTGGTCGTCAATGATTTTTTTGCTGGCTTCCCAGAGCACCACGCCGGAAAAGAGGGACCAGAAAATGTCCGCCAGGGCCACCGGATGACGCTCGACAAATTTGCCGGCCTTGATGCCCTGTTCGAAAATCTTGGCGATGGCCCCCAGGGATTTCTGCGAAAGGGTTTTGATTTCCGACATCAAATCAGGGGACAAATTTTTAAGCGTTTCACTTGATTGCAGATGAAACATGTTGATAATGATCAGCGGGTCGAACTCATAGACGTCGTACATGGCATTCATGAGGGATTTGACCTTCTCCTCGGGGCTGGCGACATCTTCGGTGTCCACATGCTCGACGCGGATCAGCAGGTATTGCAGAATGCGCAGGGACAGCGAGGCGTATAGCTCCTCCTTGTTTTTAAAATACAGGTACAGGGTCCCCGGGCTCAATTCGGCCTGGTGGGCAATGTCCTCCATGGTGGCCTTGTTGAAGCCCTTTTCGGAAAAAACGCGTTTGGCGGCTACCATGATCTGCTGCCGGCGGCGCTCTTTTTCACGCTCTTTGCGCTCCTGAATCCCCATAATAGGCCTTCTCCTGAATACTATTTTTTTTTTGATGACCACTACATATTTTAAATGTGATATTTGGTCAAGAAAAATCGCGCCGCAAAAATCATCCCCTCTGATCTTCGGTTCGCATCCCAACGGCCATTAGGCCCCGCGCTCGATCCGGCGGGATTCTTACCTCCTGAGACAGCCCGAAACCTGGCCGCTCCTCGCAACGGTCGACCATCTTGCCGCGCTCCCCGTCACCCGTTCACCCGCCGCGATTATCGGTCCGCGGGCCACAGTCTTCCGCGGAAGTCGGATGAAAGGGATGCGGGCCGCACCCGGCCTGGAGGGAGAGAAACATATCGGAAGCGCGCGTTGATGCGCGGTTGGGCCGCAGGTCCTCTATATGACCTGCAACATGACAGACCCTGCCCCCCGGGGGCGGACTTCCCCGATGATGCTGGCCTGGGACAGGCCTGCCGCGCGCAAGGCCGCCACGAGATCGTCCGCGGCAGCGGCATCGACCGAGGCCAGGAGCCCCCCGCTGGTCTGAGGATCGTAAAGGATTTCCTGCTGCCAGGATGGCCAGTCGCCGACCAGTTCCAGATGGTCCTGCACCATCCGCCGATTATGGGGATTTACCCCCGTGTTGACACCCCGGCGGTACATCTCGAGGGCTTCGCGCATCACGGGCAATTGATCCATCGCAAGCGTAAGCAAGGCCCCCGAGGCAGCGGCCATCTCGAAGCTGTGGCCCGCCAGGCCGAATCCGGTCACATCCGTGGCGGCATGGACATTGAACCCCTGCATGATCTCGCAGGCCGTGCGATTCAGGGTGACGAGGTGGGCAATGCAGGCGGACAGGGCGTCCGCTGACACCCAGCGCTTGATACTGGCATTGAAGATCACCCCGCTGCCGATCGGCTTGGTCAGCACCAGGCGGTCGCCGGGACGTGCGCCGGAATTGGTCCAAATCTTGTCCGGGTGAACGATGCCGTTGACCGCCAGGCCGAATTTAGGTTCATCGTCCTCGATCGTGTGTCCGCCGACCAGGACCGCTCCGGCTTCGGTGATTTTATCCACCGCACCGGCCACGATCCCGTGCAGGACCTCCGGTGCCAGTTTCCCGGAAGGAAACGCCACTAAATTCAAACAGGTGATCGGACGCCCCCCCATGGCATAGACATCGCTGATGGCGTTGGCCGCTGCGATCTGGCCGTAGGTGAACGGATCGTCCACCGGCGGCGTGATGAAATCCGCTGTGCTCACCAGGGCCATATCATCCGTGAGGCGATAGACACCGGCGTCATCACTCGTGCTGAAGCCCACCAAGAGGTTGGGGTCTTCCACCTGGGGAAGCCGCTTGAGCAATTCACCGAGCCCGACCGGGTCGATTTTGGCCGCTCAGCCGCAGGTTTTGGAGAGACTCATCAAGGTATGTTTTTTAAAGAGCTTCAATCCCATGTCCCTTGCCTGGCATCCGGCGGTCCTAACGGCCGAAAGCGCGGGCCAGCTTCTTGACCTCGGCGGTCATGCGGCTTTCTTGCCGGGCCAGATAGTCCCAGTCCGCTGTTTTCACCAGTTCCGGTCTGTGGTGGAGGATGATCGCAGCGGTCAAACGGGCGGCCGTCCCCGTCATTCGCGCACAGTGGCGGAAATGGTCATCCGATCCATAGACCAGCGATTTTGTCAAGACACGGCAGCATGTCGCCTTGAAGCAGGCTTTGAATTGATCGTGCAGCTGACCCACCGCCTGTCTGACGGTCCTGCCGTTGCCGTAGCCGGGGCCGTCGCGCCCCAAAAACAGGCCCAGGGCCAGCGCACCGCCGTTGAGGGCACCGCAAAGACATCCGCGCCGGCCCAGGCCTTCCGGCAGGGCCGAAGCCAGCCGCACCGCCATCCCAGGGGGCAAGCCGCCGCCCAACCCCTGGTTCAGGACGGTCATCACGGCCTCGGCACATTGCAGCTGCCGGGTCAGAAACAAATTTTCAGCCCGCTTCGCGATCTTTTCGAGCAGTCGGCCGTGTTGTGGTTCCGTATTCATTATTGGGATTTTTCAACCGGATACCCGGCGCCGCGCCAGGCGTAAATGCCGCCGCTGAAACGATAGACGTTCTTGTATCCCAGCTTCCGGGCCCAGACGGCACCGTTGTGGCTGCGGGTGCACTTGACAAAACCGCAGTATACGACAATAGGCATGTCCTTGTCAGGCCCCAGGAGGGCTGAATAGTCGTCCGCCGTCTTGCCGTCGGTCTCTGCGGTGTCCCAGGTGTCCATGTCCGGTATGGGAAACAGGAACTGGACCGCCGAGGGTACGTGCTGCTTTTTATAACTGGCGTCGAACGGCATGGTATCAACGATGACCATGGATTTACCGCTGTCAATCCACTCGTTTAGTTCGGCAGCGGTTATCACGTCGTAGTCCCCCCGCTGAACTTCGCGAACCAGCTTGACCGCCCCGGCTTCCTTTTCCACCTCCGCTTCGAACTTGTCCGCCGCAAAAACCGCTCCGCAATGCGCGCCGGCGACACCGACCATCAGTACCAGAATGAACAATTTCTTAGCGAGCCGCTTCATGCTTTTCCTCCTCCTTTGTGAATAGTCGTCGTAAATGAACATCGATCGGCGATAGGCGAAAAACGTACCGCCAGACGTAAAGCAGCAGGATGCCCCCCGCCAGGACGAAATCCCGGTAGAGGGCGGGGCGAATCCCTGCGTAAGCCCGTCCTTCAGGGTCCTCGGGACCGAAGCAGCCGCAGTCGACCGCCAGCCCCATCCACAGCCCGTAACCCAACACCACGATAAAAATGAGCAGCAATATGGCAATCATCGACAGGCTGCCGCGCAAATCCAGCAACAGCCCGACGGCGGCCAGGACCTCCAGAGCCGGCAAGACCACCGCCAGCGGCATCAGCAGTTCATCCGGCACCAGGCCATAGGCCTCGATAATGACGGCAAAAGCTTCGGGATCAGCCAGTTTGAGGACGCCGGCATAAAGAAACACCAGTGCCAGCCCCCATCGGAGGCTCCGGTAAATCCAGATCCCCGGCGACATCCTATCGCGGCTCCCTTGCAGCAGGTTTCATCAGGGGCATCATCTATATGCGAACCACACCTTCAATTCATCAGAATTATTGTAATTATAGTTGGTTACATAGGCGAAGGCGAGATCGGATGCAAATTGTTAATACCAATGAAAGCAGGAATGAAGGAAAGGTTTTGCCTATGGACGATGTGGAATCGACCGCACGCCCCCCCCAAGAGGGACGGATACCCAACGATACAACCATTTACGAATCATATCGATTTTAGTATGGTGTCCGTCAAGCAGGGCCGAAGCCTCGGCAGGCCGGCCGGGTGGCATTTCGGCCAACGATTGCCGCCCCTTTCAAGGGCCGCCCGCCCCAACCTTCGTTCACTCAGAAAGGACCAACCCCATGGGACCAAATGAACCCCTTCTGACCGCCAAGGAATTTGCGTCGCGATCCGGCCTCCCCGTTGCGCAAGTGACCAAAATGCTGCGCGAGAATAAGATCGAGGGCCATAAGCAATCCGGCAAATGGATGATCCCCGCCAGCGCCTTGGAAAATACCGGCGAAGCGCCCCCACCGGCCGCCCCCCAAAAGGCGGCGCCGGCCAAAACCGCCTCCCAGAGCATGTCCATCTCCGAATTCAGTGCCAAGACCTATCTCACCGAAGCCGGCGTCATCCAATGGCTCAAAAAGGGCCGCCTCAAAGGGACCCGGACGGCCGGAGGGGAATGGCGGGTGGATGCCGCCAGTCTGGAACTGCCCGCGGTCAAACACCTCCTGCGGCCATAGAGAGCGCATCTCGCGACCCATGAACCGGAACCCCCTCATCGAATACCTGCGCCCCCGGGCAGTCGCGCGTTTTCTGCGCTATGTCACGATCGACACCAGTGCCGACCCGTCATCCGACCGGCAGCCCTCCTCCCCAGGGCAACTGGCGCTGGGCGCCCAGCTAGCCGACGAACTCCGCCAACTGGGGGTGGAAGAGGTCGAGCACGACGGCTACGGTTATGTCTATGGGCGGCTTCCCGGCCGCCATGCCCGCACCCCCTTGTCACTGACCTTTTGCGCCCACCTGGACACATCGCCCTCGGTCTCCGGTAAGGATGTGCGCCCGGTGGTGCACCGCCGGTATGACGGCGGACCGCTCCATTTCGACGGCGATCCCGGCCTGTGCCTCACGCCGGAGGAGTCTCCCGAACTCTCCAAATTCATTGGCGAAGACATCATCACCGCCGCCGGCCATACCCTCCTGGGGGCGGACGACAAAGCCGGTCTGGCAGCGATCATGACCGCCCTGGAAGCTCTCCGCGACAGGGTGGAATGGCCGCACCCGGAACTGCGCATCGTCTTTACACCCGACGAGGAAATCGGGCGGGGAACGGCCCATATCCGCCGCGACCGTCTGGGGGACGTGGGCTATACCATCGACGGAGGCGAGATGGGGGAGCTGGAGACCGAGTGTTTTCACGCCCTGAAAGCGGTGTTGACGTTCCAGGGGCTCAATGTCCACCCGGGCTATGCCAAAAACCGCATGGTGAATGCCGGCAAGCTGGCAGCGTGCTTCGTGGCGGGCCTGCCGGCGGCCGAAGCGCCGGAGCATACCGCAGGCCGCGAGGGGTTTTTCCACGTTACAACCCTGACCGGCAACGAAACCCGGGCCACCATCGAAATGCTGCTGCGGGATTTCGATGCCGATCGCAACCGGCGGCGCGAACGATGGCTGGGGCAGATGTGCACCGCTTTCGAGACGGCCTATCCCGGCCTGGCCATTGACCTTCAGATCACCGAACAATACCGTAATATGAAAGAGGTTCTGGAGCGCTATCCGGACGTCCGCCGCAAAGCCCATGATGCCATTCAGGCCGCCGGGGTGGAGGTTATCACCAAAGCCATCCGGGGCGGCACCGACGGGGCCCAGTTGTGCTTTCTGGGGGTACCCACCCCCAATCTGTTTGCCGGCGGACTCCTGTTCCACAGCCACAAGGAGTGGATTCCGGTAAACGCCCTGGCTAAAAGTACGCAGGTGATCATGGAATTGTGCCGATTGTGGGCGGAAGACGGAAAGGGCATCGTCCCGCCAGGGGATTTGGATTGATGCCATGGAAGGGCTGAAGCTGTTCTGCAACCTCCGCGCTCGACGCCCTTCCCCGGCGCCTCGGGAAACAGGCTTTGCATCTCCGGAAGCGGTGCACGCCGTGGGCCGTTTTCACGCAACCCTCCCCGGCTACCGCCCCACTCCACTGCTGGCGCTCGGCCAGATGGCCCGGCGACTGGGCCTGGGCGGCGTCTGGCTCAAGGATGAATCCCGGCGCTTCGGCCTGAAAGCCTTCAAAATTCTGGGGGCGTCCTACGCCGTCTGCGCGACCCTGGCCGACCGCCTGGCCATGCCGCCCCCCCTTGTTTTCGACGCCTTCCGGGAAGCCGGGACTCGCCGCCGCCTGTCAGCCTTGACCCTGGTGGCCGCCTCGGACGGCAACCACGGTGCGGCCGTGGCCTGGATGGCGGCCCAACTCGGCTGCCGCTGCCGAATCCTGCTGCCTCGCGGCACGGCCGCCTGCCGGTATGCGGCCATTCGGCACCTGGGCGGCGAGGCTCTTCAGGTGGACGGGAATTACGATGCGGCTGTGGCCCAGGCCGCCCGGGAAGCAAGGGAACGGCCGGTGCTCCTCGTCCAAGACACGGGATGGGAAGGATACGAGGAGATTCCCCGCCGAATCATGCAGGGCTACCTGACCCTCTTCGAGGAGGCCTTCTCCCAAATGGCGCCCGTCACTCCGAGCCATGTTTTCGTCCCTTGCGGGGTGGGCGCGCTGGCCGCCGCCCTGCAGGCCTATCTGGTGGAAAAATGCGGTGCCCGCCGTCCGCGTCTGATCGTGGTTGAAGCCGCCGCGGCCGACTGCTATTACCGTTCCATGGTCGCCGGCGGCGAATCGATCGTCACCGTGGACGGGGATCTGACCACCCGCATGGCCGGACTGGCCTGCGGCGTGCCCTCGCGCCTGGGGTGGACGATTTTGCGTCGTTGGGCCGACGGCTTTGCCAGCTGTCCGGACAGCGTCGCCCTGGAGGCTATGCCGCAGCTGGCATTTCCCGATCCACCGGATCCGCCGGTGGAAGCGGGCGAATGCGGCGCGGTCACGCTAGGCTGCCTGCAGCGCCTGATGCGGCCCCGGGACGGCGACGAGGGGCTCCGGCTCGATCTGGGTCCCACCTCGCGCATTCTCCTGTTTTCCACCGAAGGCGCCACAGATATGGAGGCCTATCGCCAGGCGGTCGGAGAACCTCCCGGGCGCCCCGCCGGCGAAAATTGACCCGCGCGCGTCCCGGGATTTCTGACGGGGCTCCGACGACGGAGACGATGCCATCAAACCTGCACCTGCAACAAACCGGTCCTCCCCCTTTGCCATCGGCAATGTACGCCGTTTCATCGCCTTTCGGGTCTGCTTCAATGCCCGCTTTTACTATCCGATCTTCGCGGTCCTGTTTCTTGATTTTGGTCTGACCCTGGAACAATTTGCCCTTCTGAATGCCGTCTGGGCCGCAACCATTGTTTTGTGTGAAGTCCCCTCCGGAGCCTTGGCGGATATCATCGGCCGCCGCAATCTGCTGGTGGTGGCCGGCACCCTGATGGTGGCCGAAATCGGTCTGCTGTGCCTGGCGCCCCGGGGCCGCGGCCCGCTGTTGTTCCCGATTTTCCTGATCAACCGGATCTTGAGCGGAATGGCCGAGGCGGCCGCCAGCGGGGCCGATGAAGCGATAGCATATGACGCCTTGCAGCGTGAGGGAGGCGCGGCCGACTGGGGCCGGGTTCTGGAACGTCAGATCCGCTATCAATCCATCGGCTATGTATTCGCCATGAGCATCGGCGCGGCGGTCTATGACCCCGAACTGCTCAACCGCGTGCTGACCACCCTGGGATTCGCCCTGCGGATCAGCCCGGCGACCGCTCTGCGTTTGCCCCTCTATCTGACCCTGGTCATGGCCGTGGCCGCGCTGCTGCAGACCCTGGGCATGAATGAAACGCCCCTTGCCGGTGCCCGGACCGGAGACGACCGTCGCCCGCGATCGCGCCGGCTCATGATAGGGTACGCCTTCCGGATGACCCTGCGGACCGGGCGCTGGATCCTGCACAGCCCCATGGCCCTGTGCGTCATCCTGGCCGGCATGCTGTTCGACCACGTGATCCGGGTGGTGATTACGCTCAACAGCCAGTATCTGCGCGCTATCCAATTTCCGGATGCCTCCTTTGGCCTGATCTGCTCGGCGCTGGCCCTGATGGGGGTGTTCATGCCTAAAATTGCGGAGAAGATGGATGCCCGGTTCCGGCCCACCATTAATTTCTTCGTCGTGAGCGCGATGGCCATCGCCGGTTTGACCGGCATCGCCTTTTTTTGGCCCTATTTCGGTCTGATGCCGCTGGCGCTGCTCTATGGGGTCATGATGTTGACCCAGTTCTTCTCCAGCCGCTACCTCAACCAGGTGGCCACTTCGGAACAGCGGGCCACGGTGTTGAGCTTCAAGGGGCTTTCGTATAACCTGGCCTATGGGGCGGCCGGCCTGCTTTACGCCCTGCTGCTGGCAGCGCTCCGCGACACCGCCGATCTCACCGGCATTGCCGGCCAACAGGCGCTGGAAGACGCGGTTTTCAGACAGTCGTTTCTTTGGCTGCCGGGGTATTTTATTCTGATGCTCGCTGTGCTAATAGGGTTTGCCAGACGTCGACTCGATGACCACCCCATTGGAACACCACAACAGGATCGTACGTCATGAAACCGATGCAGGTAAAAATGTTCTATGACGGAGGCCATATACCCTCCGAACGATTCGAATCGATCATCACCAATCTCTCCGCCAAGGTCAATGATTGGATGAGGGAGCACCCGGATATCGAGGTCCTGCACATCCTTCAATCCGAATCACAGGGCTCGGAAAACGCCTGGAATCTGACGATGTCCATATTCTACCGCTAACCCGAGAGGACAGGGCCTTGCACGGGCACCGCAGCAACGGTGCCGATCAATGACCGGCCGAGGACCCGGCGGCCGGAATCAGCCTCGCCGAACGCTTGTGAAGAACGCCATGCCGACCGACATGATCCGCTTCCCTATGATGGACGACCCAAGAACCGATTGACCCATGGACGCTTGGACACATCCCCCCACTTTCAGCGCCTGGTCGAAGCGCATCTTCACCCTGCGCCCCATTGCCCTGGTGTTGGTGATCTTCTTCGTCCTGATCGCTGAACTGCGCTTTGACTGGGTGGAACACCTTCTCGGCGGCTACCTGGTGACCACCAATCAATTCCGCCCCGAATCAGGGGCCATCTGGGACAAGGGGCACCGTACCGAAGACGCGCGCCAAATCCTGGAAAAGATCGTCACCGACAAGCAGGCCGTTCAGCGTGAAGCGCGGGACGCCGAAAATTTCGCCCAAATCGCCCAGGCGCTCTCCCGGGGTGTGGAACTGATCATTTCCGCCGACCATTTTCGGCATCTCTACAACGAGCTGCCGCCGGCGCTGGCCGCGGAGCTGCTGTCGCCCTATACCCTGGTCCGCCTCATCAGCGAAGACGAATGGGCGCGTGCCTTTTTCGAACCCGGGGCCAGCGGCTTCAATATTTACCTCCTCAATAAGGACAATCGCGTTCTCAAGCAGTTGACGGTGCCGGGGGACATGCTGACACGCATCGAACGGGGGGAAACCCCGCGCATCGATACCCTCGACAACCTGCCCCAGTTTGAAAATCGCATTTACCCGGCCGAGCGTTTCTTCAAAGCGCTGGAGGCCGTTTCGGATGATGTGCGCCGCCAGGGCGTCCCATGGCCGGAAAACCTTCTCAAGTCCCCCGGCAGGGTAACGCGCGTGGCCATATCCGACGAGGTGATCTCCGGGTACATCGAAATGGGGTTTGAACTGGAGGAGCCCGGCCGCACCCGGGTGATCCTGTTCCAGGGCCGCGACTGGGCCGTGGCGCGTATTCGCGCTGTTTTGGAAGGCGAGGCCTTTGAGAAGCCGATTACCTTTTAAAGGATGAGATAGTGTCCGCTCACAGATGGTCGATTTTGGTTCCGGCCAAGGCCGCAGCGCTAAGGCGAGAATTTCCAAAGAGTGAAAACGCCGGCCGGAACCGGAAGATGTCATTTAGGGATGAACACTGATACGTAATATACCGCTATGATCCGTTTTTTACGCACTGCTTTTTATGGAGGATTGACGGCCGCCGGCGTGACGCTTTTGGGGCTGGTGGTTCTGCTGCTGGTCGTGGCCCAGGACCTCCCCCGGGTTCCCGATCCCTTGAGCCGCATCATCGAGACGCCGCCCACGGAGATTTTTGCCAGCACGGGCGAACGCCTCATGGTTATCGGGGGCCGCGAAGCCATTCCGCTCAACCGGGTTTCATCCGATTTTATCAATGCGGTTGTCGCCACCGAAGACCACCGCTTCTGGGGACATCACGGGATCGACAAGCTACGCACCATGAAAGCATTGTGGATAACGCTCCTGCAACCCGGCCGCATCCAGGGGGCCTCCACCATTACCCAGCAGTTGGCCAAAAACCTCTTCTTCTCCTTCGAACGCAGTTATATGCGCAAACTCCGCGAGCTGCTGGTGGCCCTCCAGATCGAATCGCGCTACAGCAAGGAAGACATTCTGGAAGCCTATGTCAACCAGATCGCCTTCGGCCCCCAGGCCCACGGCATCGAACAGGCGGCCCGGGTTTTTTTCGGAAAAACCGCCTCGGAGCTCACGCTGTCCGAAGCCGCCCTGCTGGCCGGCCTGCCCAAATCCCCCACACGCTACAATCCCTACCGGCACCTGGAACGCGCCCAAAAGCGGCAGCGCGTGGTGCTGGCCCGCATGGTGGCTACCGGCTATATTACCCGCTCACAAGCCGAGGAGGCCAGCCTCACGCCGATCCGCCTGGCGTCTTCCTCACGCAAGGCGCGTCCGGGCGGCTATTTCCTGGACATGGTGATCCGCGATCTGGAAAATCGCTACGGCACCGATGTGGTGCACCACGGCGGCCTCAAGGTCACCACGACCATCGATCCCCAGCTGCAGATCTGGGCGGAAGACGCCCTCGGCGCCGGGCTCGACAATCTCGCCGAAACAACAGGGCCGACCACCTCTGAAACGGCCGACGAACCCCAGCCCCTCCAAGGCGCCCTGGTGGCCGTGGCCGCCCAATCGGGCGCTCTCAAGGCCCTCGTGGGGGGGCGCAACTATGCGGAAACCGCTTACAATCGTGCGATCCAAAACCAGCGCCAGGTCGGCTCGGGGTTCAAACCGTTCACCTACTACACCGCCCTGGAAAAGCTCGGCTATTCGCCGGCCACCGTGCTGGTGGACCGCCCCTTGACCGTTCCGGTGCGCGGCGCCGACGATTGGCAGCCGCGCAATTTCGGCCGCACTTTCCACGGGCCCATCGTGCTCAAGAAAGCGCTGATGGACTCCGTCAACACGATTGCCGCGCAATTGATCGAACGCAGCGGGCCGGAAGCCGTGGTGGACACGGCCCGGCGTTGCGGGATCCAGAGTCCGCTGAGACCCGTCTATTCCCTGGCGCTGGGGAGCTCGGGGGTCAGCCCGCTGGAGATGGCCGGCGCCTTTGCGACCTTCGCCACCGGCGGCATCCGCCACGATCCCTTCTGGATCGCACGCGTCGAGGACTCCCAGGGCCGCATCCTCGAGGAGCATCTCGTCAGCGGCCGGCGGGTCCTGGAGCCGAATCTGAGCTACCAGATCGTCGACATGATGAAAGGCGTCGTGGACCAGGGATCCGGCCGGGCGGTGCGCCGTCTGGGGTTCGATTTGCCGGCCGCCGGCAAAACGGGCACCACCAACAGCTACCAGGATGCCTGGTTTATCGGATTCACCCCCACCCTGTGTACCTCCGTCTGGGTGGGGTTCGACAAAAACCGCCCCCTGCGCGACCGCAACGGCGTCGGCATTACCGGCGGGCGCGGTGCCGCGCCCATTTGGGCCCGCTTTATGAAACAGGCCATGGAGGGCGAACCGGTGCGCGATTTTACCATGCCCGAAGACATCCATCTGGAAACGATAGATCCGCAGACCGGGCGCCCGCCGGATGCCCTGACGCGGGAGACTTTAGAAGTCGCTCTGACCGACGGCCAGGCCGCCAACGGCACGGTGGTGGAAAGCCGCCCGGAAGGCCTGTTTGCCGCCCCGCCATCGGTGCAGACGCTGCCGCCGGCGCAAACGGAAGAGGGCATCATGGAAGAGGACCTTCCCAAAGAATGACCGACCTCGCCGCTGATCAGCGGGGTATCGACAAAGGCAATATACCGCCCCAAGCGGGGGGGGAATTGAACCCTTGTCCGCCGTTGGCGGATTGATAAAGGGATTTGTATTCGGACCATGGCCATCCAGACCTTGAAACATACCGCCTTCAAAACCTGGACTGCGACAGCGGTGGCGGTTCCGCTATGCCTGTGGATGCTGTCCCAGTGGGACCGCACCGGTGGACTGGCCGTGCCGTTGACCGTGCTGACCGTACTGTTCACCCTGTGCTATGCCGGAAGCGGATGGTTGGCCTCCCAGCTGGCCCTGCGGATGATTCACCCTCTCCTCCATGAGGCCGGTATCTGGGAGCGCAGCGGCGATATGGATAAAGCCGAACGAACCTACCGGAAGGTTTTGTCCGTTTATGACAGTTTTTTGATGGCGCCGGCGGCCCGCCGTTCCGGGATCCCCGCGCTGGTCTCGCGCATGGCCCGCATGTATGCGGCCCAGACGGAGAAACTTGAAACCGCCGACGGTTTTCTGGAATTTTACCTTGAAATCGACCCCACCGACACGGAGATCGCCCAGACTTGGCTGCAGGCCAGGGCCTATCACGAAGGACTGACCCCCCGGCAGCAGGAACTGGCCTCACGCATCGGCGAGGCCCATGCCGATGACATGACCATACAAGTGGCATTGGCCCGGCTCTATCTGCTTGCCCGGCAGACGGATTTCCCTGCTTTGCAGGTCTATCGCCGCGTTATGTCGACTTCACCGGAAAAATTCAAAGATCTGGCCGTTGACCTGTCACGCGTTTTTCTGGCAGAAGGGCGTTCCGATGAATGGGCCCTGCCCGTCTACATAGAGGCCGCCCGTCAGGAAGCCTCCTGGGAGACCCTGCGCTGCGGTCTTGCCGCCTGTCTGCGATGGGTCCTGCCATCCGAACGCAATACGGCCTGGCTGGCCCAGGCCCGATCCATCATCGGCAACCCGGATAATGATACGCTGGTGCGCATGTCATCCGGTTTCGTGCCGCCCTCCGGCAGCTATCGGATGGAAAGCCCCGCAGCACGACCGACCGCTCTGTCCGGCGGACCGAACCTGAGGAACGCCTGGGATCGTCTCAAGGAACGGGGCACCAATTTCACGGGGAGCATCCGCAAGGGGGGCACGGCGGTCGTCCACGCCCTGCGCCGTTCTCCCCGACTGCGTCGCGGCATCACCTGGAGCCTGACGGCCGCCCTGGGCCTCCTGGTAACCGCGTTTCTCATCAATACGGTGGGTTATTTAACCCCCTCGACACCCCCGGAACCCCAACCCGCGGTGCTGCCGGCAACGACGCCCGCCCCACCGCCCATGCCTTTCACCCTTCAGGTGGCGGCCTACCTGAAACCCGAACATGCGGAGCGCTACTTGGAAGCGCTCCGGAAGCAATCCATCGACGTCTACGTCGTCAAGGCCCACAGCAACGAAAAAACCTGGTATCAGGTCCGCATCGCCCATTTTCCGGACAAGGCCGAAGCGCTGGCCTACGGCAGCGACCTGAAAGCCAGGGGCCTGATCGAGGACTTCTACGTGGCCAAGGATCAGACCCCCTGATTCCCCCCCGCCTCATCACCTCGTATTGACAAAACAGTTATAGATTATTATTTTAGTCATTTATGCAAATAAGTGATGCCTTGCGGCGCCATCGCAACCCGACGTTCCTCCCTGCCAGGGGCGACGCAGCAAGGCCACCGGAAAGGATCCATGCCGCCCATGCCCAAAGCCAAAAAGGTGCTGACCGAGCTTCAGAAGCAACTTCTCCAGATTCGCAAGGAAACCGAAGAAAAATATGCTGAAAAAGCGGCCACCGAGGAGGAAATCAACCGCCTCAGCTTCACCCTGGCCCTCTACCAGGCCGAAAAACCCCTGGATGAAGCGCTTCTGGAAAAAATCGAAACCCTCAAAAACCGCATTTCCAAATTGGAAGTCCAGGCCCGCCAGATCCCCCGGGCCATCCGCAAACTGGAAGCGAAACAACGCCAACTGCGCGCCTCCGATCAATCCTCCCGCTGATCGAAATCTCCGTCTACCCGATAAAAAAAGGGGAGCGACCCCCGAAGAGGTCGCTCCCCTTTTGATGTTTAGAGCAATGCAGAAGGGGTCTATTTGAGCCGCTTGCGGCCGACCACCCCCAGACCCAGCAGCCCGATGCCCATGAGAAGCATGGTGGCCGGCTCGGGTACCGGGGCGGCCACCAACTGGTCTTGATTCCCGTCAATCATCGCTACCAAAAAACCGCCGCCATCAAACGATCCTATCGAATCCAATGATCTTATCATATCCTCATACAATGCCGTAGCGCCCGCCAACGGATCGAAATTAGTGCCGTAAAGGGTTCCCCAGATGGCAAGCTGCAAGGTCATGGCGATTGTTTTTGCTTCGGTAGCATCTGGCTTTTCTGACCAATAGCTGCCGATGAATGGATCGAATTGACTGACCAGCCAGGCGGCTTCAAGATAAGGTGCCGCAGGTTTTTGCAAGTCGGCCACATAATTCTTGTCCCAATAAAAGTATTCCCTCGAGATCGACACAATAGGAGAAGGTGTCGATCTTGTAGTCACCATAGTTGATGGCCGTATGAAACCGTCCGGCGCCAACCGTCTTTTGGGTCAGGTTGCCGTGCCCCTCCAATCATAGCTTACCTTTAACCAACCCCAATATTGTGGATCCTCATCGGTCATGGTAATGCTCGTGGCTTGGGCTTGCCCGGCAAACACGATGCATAAAAATAGCCGCTATTAAAACCATCCATCTTCGCATCCTAATCTTCCTCCATTGAGTTAAAACATGACCATAAAGTTTGGATGACTATGAGGATAGCAAGTGGTATGCCATAGCTACCAAAAAATTATTTTACCAATATTTTTAAGTTGTTATAAATATATTTCAGCAACAGCAAATCCGTTCATGAAAATCCATTGAACGAATATATGAAAATAATTTCCTACATTGTCCCTGAATGGCACGTTTGAAAGAAACCGATTTCCTTCTTCAACAGGGATGTGGCGGAAACAGCTGAGAAGGAAGGCTGAGGGTCGATAGGCAATGGATGCCGGATCGTGCCGTTGCGATGTGAGTGCGCCGGGTGTGGATGGCTTTTAGGTCTGCGGTTCCAGATAAACGATGACCGCCCCGCTCTTGCGTTTGAGGCCGTTATCCCAACGGAAGGTCAGCACGCGGCCGTCGCGTTTCAAGCCCACCAGGAGATCCTCGACCACGTCGGGCAGCACGGCACCGTCTTCGGAGTGCAGGCCCTTGCCCACGATGATGCGCACGGTCAGGGTGCCGGCCGCGCCGGCCGTTCGGAGGAAGCTGTCGGCCCGCTGTTGGGCGATGAGGGCGGTGTCGCCGTGGAGATCCAGCTGAGCCTGGGGGGTGGGATAGCGACGAAGTTTTTCTTTGAGAGACAGGCGGCGGGGCGCGAAGAATCCGCCCGTCTTTTTCTTCATCAGGCGGCGGGCATCATGATCCAGGGAGGCCCGGAAAACTTCGCCCAGTTCTCGATCTGCCGCAGCAGCTTCGTCATCTTCCAGTGCCGCTTCAAAAAACCGGCCCAAATCGGTTTGATCGTCCAGGCGCGGGATGCCGTGCCGATCGGTGTCGGCGGCGACCTTAGGCCGCCGTCCGGCCTTCTTTGGCGTGTCGCCTCCCCTCTCCAGGGTTGGCCGATGGTCAGGGGCGCTTTCCTCCGAAGCGGCGGGCAGAAAATAGTCGCGAAGATCGCGATGGCTGTCCAACTGGCGGATTCCCGCCTTGTTGCGATGCGGTGCCGATTGCCGGCGCGTGGCGGCATGACGCCGGGCCACCGGGCCAGGACGGTCCTTGCCGTCCGGGGCGGCGCGACCGGACGCGTTCTCCGGCGGCGCCTCCTCCTGCGCGTCCGCGCGCGCCATGAAATGATGCCCCAGGTCTTCATCCGGGTTTAAAATCGGGATGCCTTGCCGGGTCACCCGCCGCACGCGGGTCTTTGGGGCCCGGGGGTGAACGGCCGTCTGTTTTCCGGCCGAGGGCGGCGGCTCCCCGGGGGGATCTTGATGACGGTCAGGGGTTGGGCGGCCCGGTCGGGATCGATCCGCTTCACCTCGGACCGTCTGGCCGGCGGCATCAGGGGCGGCGGCTGTCTTTTCCTGGCCCTCCGCCGTCGCGATGCGCCTCAGCCACCCTTTTAGCTTCTTCAGATTCATCCTTTACAGGAAGAAATCCGGCAGGAGATCGTCCGCTGTCAACGCCGGCTGCACTTGATAGGCGCGCAGATCCGAGATACCTTCTTCCCTCAGCACATCTTCATCGATATGAAAACGCCCCGTCGCGGTGCGGCTGTCCCGCCGCAAAACGGCATAGGCCGCATCCGCCATGATCTCCGGTTTGCGGCAGCGGGCGATGGAATCCTCACCCCCCAGCAAGTTGCGGACAGCGGCCGTGGCAATGGCGGTGCGGGGCCAGAGGGCATTCACCGCAATGCCGAGCGGCCGGAATTCTTCCGCCATTCCCAGAACACACATACTCATTCCGTATTTGGCCATGGTGTAGGCCACGTGCGGGGCAAACCAGCGGGGTTCCATGTTGAGGGGCGGGGAGAGCATCAGAATATGCGGGTTGGGAGCCCGGCGCAAATGCGGCAGGCAGGCCTGGGAACACAGAAAGGTGCCGCGCGTGTTGACCTGATGCATCAGATCGAAACGCTTCATGGATGTCTCGGGGGTGTTGGTCAGTTGAATGGCACTGGCGTTATTCACCAGGATATCGATTCCCCCGAAGTGGTCCACCGCCTGGGCTACGGCGGCCGCCACACGGTCTTCGAAACGGATGTCCACCGCCAGGGCCAGGGCCTGCCCCCCGGCCGCTTCGATCTCTTCGGCGGCGGTGTGAATGGTGCCGGGCAGGCGATCATGGGGCGTTTCCGTTTTGGCGACTATCACAATGCGGGCCCCGTCCCGGGCGGCACGCAAGGCGATAGCTTTGCCGATACCGCGGCTGGCACCGGTGATGAAAAGCGTCTTGTCTCTAAGCGTTTCCATAGCGGCTCCTGTTCGTTGCGCCGTCATCGAAAGGCCGGCCACACCATGGCCGGCCCCGTTCTCGACAGCCGAAAGATGGTCGTATTCTACAGCCTCCGCCGACCTTGTCAACGACCGGGCGCGGCCGAGTTGGCCTGCGGCAGCCCATTTCACTGTTGCCGGAAATGTGCTATGGCGTGTCCAAGACGGTTAGGGCCTTCCTCCCTTTCAAAACGCAAATGGGCTCATCAGGGGAATCTATCACCATGTTTAACCGGATACGAAACGGGATCGCTGCTCTCCTTCTCCTGTCGGCGGCTCCTCTGCAGGCCCAGGAATGGATTTACTGCCCGGCGGCACCCCAGGAATTAGAACGCCAATGCCGCCAGACCAACGACGTTATCCAACGGGACGAGACACTATCGGCCACCGTCGGTGAGCAGATGCACGATCCGGACATCATTCTGGTACGGGTTGACCGCCGGTCGGATGAATCCGTCCCGCACTACCTGGCACGCGTCAAACAGCAGCAGGGGGTGGCGACCTCCGCCTCCAACCACTGGCTGCCCGTGCGTGGCCGCTATTACGACCCCGACCACCAAATCATGTACGTCGCCCTGGACCGCAATGGCTATTGGCAATATGTGTGGGAAGCCCTGGAGCCCGATGAGGCCCTGGCCCGCCGTACCTTCGCGGCGCGGGAGCGGTCAAGTCAGCAATTCAAGCAGGCCCGCTTCACCGGACCGGGCGGCAAACTGGCGCAGTGGCAGCAGGAATTGGAAACGGCCCGACGTTTTCGTGAAACATGCTGCGACCGAGGCCCCATCACGCCTCCCACCCCGGAGGCGGTCACCCCTCCGCCGGGGCCCCTGCCCTGAGAAGCCGCACCTGCCCCGGGCCGCACTGTTGAAAATACGCGGCCTGCGCGGCCGGAAGCGTTGACCCCGCCTTTTTTCGTCTTACCATTCGTCCCATAAGCGGAAAAATGCGGCCTTGGCAAGCCGAAAGGGTGCTTGCCGACAAGAATCTCCTATCATATACATGCAAGGGGAGAACAGGGGCATACACCATGAAAGAACTCAATCAAAAACGGGCGCATCACCTACCACGCCGCATCCTGCGGCTCGGGTTTTTGTTCAGCCTGATGGGAATCGTGGCCTGCGCCAGTGGCAACTTGTCCTACAACGGGCGCGTTGCCAGACCGGAAAGCATCGTCTCCCTCATCCGGGGGGATGCCCATGAACTTCAATGGCAAACCAATGATATCATCATCGAGGGCACCTATATCTTGGATGGCGACCAACTGAATATGGCCGGTCAGGTCAAACTCCAGAGCCGTCTGTCAAATTTTTCCACGGTTGATTTCCTGCGGGTCAACGCCTATGCCGTGGACGGCGATGGCCTTATTCTGGCAACCTATCCCTTGTGGAGCGCCAATCCCGGTAACGAACTCTTTTTCGTGAGATGGACTTTTCAACGGCAATATACCGTACCCGAAGCAACCCGGGCGGTGGCGTTCAGCTACCAGGGCCGCATGAGTGACGGCGGCGGGATGGCCCCTGTGCGCGGTATGGACGACGGCGGCACCAGCTGGGATTTCTGGCATACACCATGAGAAGCGAGGCCTTCTGAAAGGCAGGTCGGCATGACCGCAATCCTCCGCATCGGCGGGCTCGTTCTGCTCCTGTTCCTTGCGAACATACGGCCCGCCCCGGCCGAAGTTTACTACTGGACAGACAAAGACGGCGTTCGTCATTACTCCAACACAAAGCCGCCGGACGGCGAGGAAGCCGCCGTGCTGATGGAGGAGATCCCCTACGATCCTGAAGCGGATGATCAGCGTCGGCAGGAGGTGGATGCCATGCTGGAGGAGGCCGAAAGGGACGCGTTCCAGGACCGCCTGGAGGAGGCCGAACGGAAGGCGGAGGAAGCAAACCGCCAGGCGGAAGCCGCCAAGCGTAAAGCCGATCGTCTGGAACAAGAGATAAAGGAGCAGGAGGAAGACCCCTCCTACGGGATTTATTATCCTTATCCCCGACGACGCCCGCCCGGTTGGCGGCCGCCCGGACATCGTCCGCCGGGCCATCGCCCTCCGGGCAACACGCCCCCTGCCTGGCAGCCGCGGCCGCATCCCTACGATACCTCCCCGCGAGAGCCCCGGCCGCAAGAACGCGAAGCGCCTTCCCAAGGCCAGGCAAATTAGGCGGAGACGGTTTTAGGCGATCCCCCACAAAGCCGTTTCCGGTTAAAACGGGTCGGTGTTCCGGTCGGTCTAGTCAAACTCGAAATGCGCGCGTCTGTTCTTGGCCCATGCTTCTTCGTTGTTCCCCGGATCGAGAGGCCGTTCTTCACCGTAGCTTATCGTTCTGATCCGGCTCTCGGAAACCCCCAGATCCTGAAGATAGCGTTTGACACTCTCGGCGCGCCTTTCCCCCAGGGCCAGGTTATACTCCGTGGTGCCCCGATTGTCGCAATGGCCCTCGATGACGATGTTCAAATGGGGATTGCGCGCCATCCATTCGGCCTTGGCTTTCAATATGGCCTGATCTTTGGCGTTGAGGGTCGAACTGTCGAATTCGAAAAAGATGTCCTCGTTGATAAACCGCTCGCGATTCATGACGGTTCCGTCGGCCGTTACGATTTCGTCCACGGGCCCCTCGCCAATCCTGGACTGCGAGGACAAGTCTTCCTCACCCATGGTGCCCGTCTCGCCGGAGCCCGCCGCACCGGCACCCGCGCCGGGGTTGCGCATGGCCGCGCCGGAATCGATGACGGTTTTCTGGCAGCCGCCGGTCGTCAGCATCAAAACAAGGCAAATTACGGTGGCCACGATCTCCCATTGTCTGTGCATGGTATTTTCCTTATTTGTCGGGTTAGGGTTAGGGCCGCGGTGCGTAACGGGCGGCCGCTGGGCATGGGGTCTTTCTTGATTAAGGGGAAAGCCGTCCGTCATGGTTATCAATCGGGCGAGCATCGATTCTGAAAGGGTCCGAACCGGATGAATTGGATGGCTATCATAGGCCAAGCACCCTATTTGATCAAGGGCCATTGAAAGAACCATCAAGGGCTGATCCATGCCTCCCGGAAGGCGCTTGTCCTATCGCGGGATCGTCCATATACCAACGATAATGGTCGCAGCTATATGGGCCTCAGGCGGGCTGTCTTCCCGCAAAACTCAATAGGGGGTTGTAGCAAGCGGTCATAATTCGTGATCGAAAATGCTCTTGAAATCTTCCGGCACCAGACAAAGATAATCGAGGGTTTGCCGACGGGTGGGGTGGTTGAAATAGGTGCTCAAGCGGGAGAGATCCGTTCCGAAAGTTGCGAACTGGTGATACCCCCAGGTTTTACGGAGCGAATTAGCGCCGTAATTACCTTCCAGTCCAATCCCCTTGCACCAAGATTTGACCAACCGGTGGACCGAGGATGGTAACAAAACCTCGCCCCGACGGCTGGCAAAAAGGAAACCGGCCGGATGGGGCGTATCCTGCAAATTCACTATCAAATTAGCGACCGTCTCGCAGCAGACACGATTGAAGCCTACCTTGAAACGCCGTCCCGTGCGTTTTTCATGGAGGACGAGGGCATCTCCCGGCGCCAAACCCGCCACCTGACCAAATGTCAGCCCAAGCAGATCGGACACCCGCAGAGGTAGATTGATCCCCAAGGTGAAAAGGGCGAGATCGCGGGGGCGTTGGACCAGGAGATTTTTGATGCGTTTGATGTCCGCCAGGTACCGAATGGGCTCCACCTTGATGCGGGCGCCCTTGCGCGGACGATTGTCACAGCTCATACGCGTGTGACATCACTACTCTTGACATGGAATACTTTATTGGGCCGATCGACTTTGACAGCCACTTTACCGTTTTTGAACTCTTTGACCACGGTGCCTTCCACCAAACCAATCCAGAAGGCGTCAACCGTAAACTTAACACGTCTACCGATATGCGACTGTGTATCCATAAATCACCCTTTCGATAAAAATTGCCAAGTTATACTAAAAAATAATAAATAGTTGGCAAAAGTCAAGTCGTGGCGGCCAAGAATTGTGCCCGTTTACCCAAAATAATGGCCCCAAATGGGCATTGAAGACCTTTCGAATTGAAACGCCCCTATGCCCAATGGCCGACGCTGCTCCCGATCCGGGACATCGATCCCGAGGGATGCGCCCGGCAACAGCCCATGCCCTGTTGAGCCGGTCCGGAAACGCCGGATGGCTGCCAGCCAAGGCATTTGCAGCCGGATTGACATTTGACCACTTGCCCATTAGGGTGGCATTAGCGTTCGATGGAAACGGATTCGCCCCCTGCGGCGCGGTGCAAAACACGATGCAGAACGACCTCTCCTGCGAACGCTCCAATGGATCTCGGAAATGGAAAACCTGCGTAAATTCGTTGCGCCTGAAATCGTTTTCGGACCCGGCGCGTTGCAACTGGCAGGACGCTATGCCCGGAACCTCGGGGCCAGCAGGGTGTTCCTGGTGTCCGACCCGGGTGTCGTCCATGCCGGCTGGACCGAGGCCGTCGTCCGGAGCCTCGAGGCAGCCGACCTTAGATGGGCTCTCTTCACGAAGGTCAGTCCCAACCCGCGCGCCGAAGAAGTGATGGCGGGCGCGGATCGTTACGACCAGGAGGCCTGCGATGTCATCCTGGCTGTGGGCGGGGGCAGCCCCATGGACTGTGCCAAGGCCATCGGCATCGTCCACACCAACCACCGCCATGTCCTGGAGTTCGAGGGTGTCGATCGGGTGGACGATCCCGGACCGCCCCTGATCTGCATTCCGACCACGGCCGGGACGTCTTCCGATGTGTCCCAATTCACCATCGTCAGCAACCGCTTTGAAAAGCGCAAAATCGCCATCCTCAGCAAAAGCGTGGTGCCCGATGTGGCCCTGGTGGACCCGGAACCGACCACCACTATGGATGCCTATTTGAGCGCCTGTACGGGCATGGATGCCCTTGTGCACGCCCTGGAGGCCCTGGTCTCCAATGCCGGCTCCGAGCTTACCGACCTGCATGCCCGTGAAGCCGTGCGCCGCATCTTCCGTTATCTGCCGGAAGCTATCGAACACCCCCGGGACATTGCGGCGCGCCAGCAGGTAATGTTCGGCAGCCTGGCCGCGGGCCTGGCGTTTTCCAACGCCAGTTTAGGGGCCGTGCATGCCATGGCGCACAGCATCGGCGGTCTGTTCGACCTTGCCCATGGAGAGTGCAACAGCCTGCTGATCGAACCTGTGGTGCGCTTTAACTGGCCCCAGGCGGGCCACCGCTACGCCTCCCTGGCCGACAGCCTGGGGGTGTCGCTGGAAGGCCTGTCCAGCGAGGCGGCCTGCGAGACGATCATCGAAGCCCTGGCCGGGTTTAGACATCGCATCGGCATTACCGCGCGTCTCCGAGACCGGGGCATTCGCAGGGAAGACATCCCCCAGCTGGCGCGTCTTGCCGTCGACGACCCCTGCATGGCGACCAATCCCGTTGCACCCACCATCAGCGACATCGAGACGGTCTATGCCCAAGCCCTCTGACCGCGATCTCCACTACCGATTGACCCGCCAGCGCATCATCGGTCTTGGTGAACGCACTGTACGCAAAAGCTACTACCCCCAGCTGCAGCGGCGGCTCGAGGAGCTGGAGCGCTTTCGCTTTCTGCTGGACCAGGCCAGCGACATGGTTTTCCTGTTCGATGCCAACGATGGCCGCATCCAGGACGGCAATCGGAGTGCGATCGCGTTGTCCGGCTATCCGTTCGAAGTCCTCACGAGCCTGTCCGTGACGGACATCTTTCCGCAGCAGGACCTCTTTGCTGATTTTCCTTTCCAGTCCCCACCGCCGTCAGAAGAACAGCGCCACACCGCCCCCTCGATCACCTTCTGCCACGACCGCGACCGCCGCCGGACAAGGGTGGAAATTTCGATCCAGAAAGCCCAGTTGAAGGGCACCGCTTTAGGCCTGATCGTGGCACGCGACATCAGCGCCCGCCTGCGTGCCGAGGAAGATCTCAAGCGCAGCGAGCTGCGCTACCGGGCCTTGTTCGAAGACTCGCCCATCTCCCTTTGGGAAGAAAATTTCAGCCTCCTGAAACGCCATTTCGATCGCCTGAAAGACGACGGCGTCGACAATTTTGCCCGTTATTTCAGCGACCACCCGGAGGAAATCACCCGCTGCATCCGCATGATACGCATTTTGGATGTCAATCGCGCCACCTTGACATTGTATGAAGCGGGCAGCAAGGAAGAGCTTCTGGCCAATATCCACCGGATTCTTCCGCAAACCGCCCATAACGTGCTGAAGCAGGAATTGATGGCCATGGCCCAGGAAGGGCGGTTTGAAATCGAGTGCGTCAACCGGACCCTCAAGGGCAACGACCGCCACTTGCTGATCAAATCGTCCATCCCGCCCGGCTACGAGAACAGCTGGGAGAAGGTCTTTATTTCGGTATACGACCTGACCGAACGCATCGAAGCCGAGGAGGAGAAAAAAGCCCTCGGCCGCCAATTGCGCCAGGCCCAGAAGATGGAAGCCGTGGGCACCCTGGCCGGCGGCATCGCTCACGATTTCAACAACATTCTATCGGCTGTGATCGGGTTTACCGAGATGGCCATGGACGACGCACCCCCCGATTCATTTCTGAGCCACAACATGGAGCAGGTGCTGCAGGCCGGATTGCGCGCCAAGCATCTGGTGCAGCAGATTCTGGCCTTCAGCCGGCAGAGCGAACATGAGATGCGGCCGGTCCAGCTGGACCGCATCATTCAGGAAGCCTGCGAACTGCTGCGGGCTTCCCTGCCCACCACCATCGAAATCCGCACAGATATTCAATCCGATGCCTTTACCATGGGCGACCCCACGCAGATGCACCAGGTGCTGATGAACCTATGTACCAACGCCGGCCACGCCATGCGCGACCAGGGCGGCCGGCTGACCATCGCCTTACGTGAAGCCGATGAAGAAGAAATTCAGGAGAAAAGACTTACCGGCATGACGGCCGATGCCTATCTGCAGCTCACCGTCGAAGACACCGGCCACGGCATACACCCCACCATCATCGACCGTATCTTTGACCCGTTTTTCACCACCAAGGAGCACACCGAGGGCACCGGCATGGGCCTTTCGGTGGCCCACGGCATCATCAAGAGCCACGGCGGATCGATCGACGTGGAAAGCCAGCCCGGGCAGGGAACCGCCTTTCGCATCTACCTGCCCAGGGTCCAGCGCCACACCCAAGATGCCCAGCCGAACACCCTCCCGCTGCCTTCGGGAACCGAACGCGTCCTTTTCGTGGATGACGAAACCATGCTGGTGGACATGAGCCGACAGATTCTGCAGCGTCTGGGCTATCGTGTAACGGCCTGCACCAGCAGCCTCGAAGCATTGCAGCACTTTCAAAAGGATCCCACCGCTTTCGACCTGGTGATCACCGACATGACCATGCCCCGGATGACCGGCAAAGAGCTGGCGGTCGAATTGTTGAAACTCAACCCGCAGGTGCCCATCATCCTGTGCACGGGATTCAGCGAGACCATCACGGAAGAGGCCGCCAAGCGCCTTGGGATTCAGGCCTTCATTCTCAAACCGATCGTCATGAGCGATCTTGCGGAAACTATGCGTAAAGTGCTGGACAGCCCTTCCTGAAGATGCAGTGCATCGCGCTTCCTGCCCATGTTGCCGGGGCGGAGGAGGATCTGACCGGCGCGAAGTGAGCGGCCTTCATCCTTAACCGCATGACGTCAAACCCAGGAGGAGAGAATCCATGGAACACTTCGATCCTGAAGAGGCCATTGCCCGGGTTCACCGGGAGTTCGGGGAGCACGGCGGTGTTTGCCCGTCCATTTCCCGCTCGTCCACATTCACGGTCATGACCCCGGAAACCATGCCGGAAATATTCAAGGGCATGCGCAGCCCGGAACAGGGGGGATGCTATCTCTACAGCCGCCATTTCAACCCCACGGTCGATGTCCTGGCGCGCTACCTGGCCGCCATGGAGAGCACGGAATACGCCATCTGCACGGCCAGCGGCATGGCCGCCATCGCCTGCGCGCTGTTGCAGATTTGCCGACAGGGCGATCATATCGTAGCCAGCCGCACCGTCTACGGCGGCACCCATGCCCTGCTGGCGGACCTCCTGCCCCAGTGGGGCATTCGCGTCACGTTCGTCGACCCCGCCCGACCGGAGAATTTCGAAGCGGCCATGCGTCCCGAAACCAAGGTCTGGTATACCGAAACCGTGGGCAATCCGACCCTTGTCCTGGCCGACATTCCGGAAATCGCCCGAAGGGCGCATACATCCGGCGCGGCGCTCGTGGTGGACAACACCTTTACGCCCATGCTCGTATCACCGGCGGTCCTGGGCGCCGACGTGGTGGTCTACTCCATGACCAAATTCATCAACGGTGCCAGCGATCTGCTGGCCGGTGCGATTTGCGCCCGCCGGGCCTTCATCCACCAGCTCATGGACCTGCACACCGGCCGGGCCATGCTGCTGGGCCCCACCATGGACCCGCGGGCCGCATTCGACATCATTCAACGCATCCCGCACCTGGCCATTCGGATGCGGGAGCACGGCCGGCGGGCCTTGGCCATCGCCGAGCATCTCGAAAAATGGGGCGTGGCGGTCACCTACCCGGGCCTGCCCGCTTTCCCGCAACACGCCCGGATGCGCGATATCGTGAATAGCGGTTATGGATACGGGGGCATACTGACCATCGACTGCGGCACCCAGAAGAAGGCCGAAGCCCTCATGGACCGGCTGCAAAATAAGGAACGGTTCGGATTCATGGCCGTATCGCTGGGCTATTTCGACACGCTCATGTCCTGCTCCGGGGCCTCCACCTCGTCTGAAATCGATGCCGAGGAACAGAGCCGCATGGGGCTTTCCCCCGGCCTGCTGCGCATGTCGGTCGGCATTACCGGGAATCTGGACGAACGGGTGCAACAGCTCCAACGAGCCCTTGAAGACTGCCACATCATTGAAGCGGGATCATAAAACCGGGATCAGGATGACCCCCGTTGGTCGGCGTCCGCGCCCAGTTCATCGGAAAGGGCGGCAAGCTCGGCGAGCACGGTGCCGGTCAGGGTAAAAGACGCCTCGGTGGACCCGAATCGAACCGGCCCGACCCGACCGGAACGAATGGCCACCGCGTCATCCCGGTGCGCTTCATTCGATCTGTCTTCCACTGCAAACAAGGTCTTCTGTTCCATACCAATCCTCCCCCACCAGCATGCAGGGCTGCAAAGCCTCGAACCTCATCCCGGGTCGCGCTCTGAAGCATAACTCGCCGGGCCATCATCCCCCCCTTTCATACGGAATAAATACCCGTAATGCAATCGCAACGCAGCGTTTCGAGCGGGGTACGATTCTCCCTGCCGATAGCCCCTTAACAGACCGTGAATTGCCATGCCCGCAGCAGCGCTTATATTGAGTGGGGCGACGGACAACTGACCTTATTGCGATCATTCTTTCTCCCCGCTCCCCGCTGATCTGATTTTCCCCTACCGGTTTTCCTGAATCGTCCGAACGACCATCGCCCCGGAACCACCAACCTTTCATTCGACCCGTCGGGAAAGCACGGGCTTAAGGGAGGGCAACATGGCCAAAGCATCCCAGCAATCGCTTGAGCATCATCTGGAAGAATTCCAGGCCGGACGCCGTCGATTCGAGAATGCCTTCCAGGCGGTAGCCCGCATGATCCTGGACAACGGGATTCAAAAAGTGGTCGTCAACGGCAAGACGACCTACGATTACGACATCTTCCGGTCCGGTGCCAAACCGGTGGTGGGCATGTACGACGAAATCAACAGTTTCGTCTCCTACATCAAAGACGCGGCGGAAGGGGGCTCTTCCAAGGAGATGGCCTATGTCCTCGTGGGGGAACCGGGCAACGGAAAAACCTATCTGGTGGATTTCCTCTGCGAGCAGTATCGCCGTTTCCTGAGTCGTCCGGAAAACCGCCGCTATACGTTCCGTTTTCTGCACCTCGACCGCATCGGCACCTACGGCAAGATTCAGTCGGCGGAATCCCAGACCTATGAAGACCCCATGGTACTGGCCATGAATCTGGCGGAGACGCCCGAGGCCAGCCGGGCCTGTTTGAACGAGCGTCTGGGCTTTCCGGAAGCGCTTATCGACGCGGTTTTCGCAAACTACCGCCCCCTTGGCGCCTGCAGCGAATATATCTGGCACGACCTTCGACGCCTGCATGACGGGAACCTGGACAAGATGCTCGAGCACATCGAAGTCATGCCCATTCCCATGACCGAAAGCCTGGGGACCCTCACCGGCAAATATCCGGCCAAGGACAAGATCACCTCGTCCGCCGTGGATCTTCTGGGGGAGGAATCGATCCAGCGCCTGCTGCACATCAGCGACACCGGCAATCCCTACCGCTTCGATCTGCGCCGCGGGGCCCTGGCCCGGGTGGCGGGCGGCGGCATTCACTTCGTCGACGAATTATTCAAGAATAAAAAGGACCTCATTCAGGTCTACCTGGGGGTCATCCAGAACCGCAGCATCGAAATCGACGGGTTCAAGTGGCCCATCGACTCCCTGATCGTTGCCACCAGCAACAATGCCGAGTTCAACCGTTTCCTGGCGGAGAAGGAAGAGGCTCCCATCGTGGACCGCTGCCGCATTACCTACGTCTCCCACAACACCAATTACAAACTCCAGAAAGACCTGACCCGCTATGCCATCGGCGGCGGCGCCCGCACGACCCTGAGCCGGGAGGAACTCCATCAGGACCCCAACCTGAACTACGCGGCCTCGGTGGCTGCGGTGCTCTCCAGGCTGCCCAAATCCGAGAAACTGACGCCGGTGGAGACCCTGAAGCTGGCCGCCGGCGAAATCGCCGGCGAAAAAAGCATCAAAACCCTTTCGGAGGTGATCGACACCCTCAACCAGGAACCGGACATCACGCGGCGTTTCGGCCAGAAGGGACTGGGCCAGCGCAACCTGGGCCGGGCCGTTCAGCTGCTGATCGAAAGCTCGGAGACCAACGAGGGACGCTGCATGTTCGCCTACGATATCTTCCGCGCCCTGGAGCGCATCATTCTGGACTACGTCCCGGAAGCCAACGACCGGGGCAAGTACCTCGATGACCTCAAGCTTGCCAAGGGGCTCTACCGCGAGCGGATCATGACGGAAATGTTCAACGCCTACATGGACGAGCCCCATGCCATCCGCAAGGACGTCATGAGCTACGTCAATATGATCATCGGCATCGACGCCGAGAACCTGGGGCCGGACAAAATGTGGAAATACAAGGATCCCCAGACCGGCGAGCTGAAGGCCATGAAAATCGACGAGCGCTACATCAACAGCGTGGAAGAGCGTTTAGGCCTCAAAACCGCCGAACAGCGGGAATCCTTCCGAACCTCCATCCGCAAGATCTACGGTCAGAAGATCTCGGTGCAGCCCGACTACGACTTCATGGACAACCTCGAATTGGTCAAGGCGGTGACCGATGTGCGCCTGAAATCGGACATCGCCGGGGCCGGCAGTCTGGTGGGCGCCCTGGCCAATCGCACCAACGAAGAAAACCAGAAGCTCTACGACCGCATGATCGATACCATGCTGAACAAGCTGGCCTATTGCACCACCTGCGCCCAGAAAACCATTGAATACTTCTGCACCCAGGAAGACGAGAACTGACCCCGCTGGGAACGGAAATCCTGAGCCGGGGTTGCGCCAGAGATGACCGCTGACGAAGGCCGAAGGCCATGACAACCCGCGACGACAATAGCCGCAACACGGCGGAAAACGAGACCCACCCGCCCGTGAAAGATCCGCGGCACCGTATGGAAGAAAACGACCGGCGCCGCCATCGTCTCCCGGCACCGCCGGCCGGCGGGCGCCCTGCGGCGTCACGCCCGGCGGACGTCTACGGTTTCGATGACCTTTCCATACTGCAGTCCCTGCCCGACCCCCGGGCCAATCCCACCGCCTGCCTGCAGTCCCTCGACGAGCTATTGGAACGCGACCGGCAGCGGGAAAAGGACGGCTTCCCCCGCAAGATCCGCGTCGGCCGCATGATCAAGCCGGGGCTGCGCGGCAAGGACAAAGTCGTCGTGGTGCCGACCACGGTGGAGGAAAAATTCATCCACGATACCTCCGATCAGCCGCCGGAAGCATCCCCCTCCTCCGGCGGCTCCGGTGAAGGCGAACCCGGGGAGGTAATCGGTGAACAGCCGGTGCGGCCGGCCGGCAGCGGGGCCGGCAGCGGGCCGGGACAGGGAGAGAGCGGCAACCATGAAGTGGAGTCCAGCGCCTACGATCTGGGCCGGGTTCTGACCGAGCAGTTCGCCCTGCCCAATCTCAAGGACAAGGGCAAGAAACGCTCCCTTACACGCTACACCTACCAGCTGACCGACCGCCACGCCGGCCGGGGCCAACTGCTCGACAAAAAGGCCACCCTGCGCCAGATCGTCGAGACCAACATTCACCTGGGCAACATCCCCGACCCCACCCGGATCGACCCCGCGTCCTTCCTGATTTCGCCCCGGGATCGGGTCTACCGCATCCTCTCGCCCGAAAAGGATCTGGAATCCCAGGCCATGGTCTTTTTTCTGCGGGACTATTCAGGCTCCATGGAGGGCAAGGCCACCGAGGTGGTCGTCACCCAGCATGTGCTGATCTACAGCTGGCTGCTCTACCAGTATGCCCGTCAGGTGGAATCACGCTTTATCCTGCACGACACCGAGGCCCGTGAAGTAAGCGACTTTTACACCTACTACAACTCCAGCGTGGCCGGAGGCACCCAGGTGGCCTCCGCCCTGCGCCTGGTCAATGAAATCGTCGTGCAGGAAAACTTGGCCGCGGACTACAATATCTACGTCTTCCATGGAACAGACGGCGACGACTGGGATACCCAGGGCACCCAGACCGTCCCGGAATTGAAGACCATGCTGGGCTACGCCAGCCGGGTGGGATTCACGGTGGTGGCACGCACCGGAAGTGAGGGCGATACCGAGGTGGAGCGCTATCTCAAACGCTCTGGTCTGCTCGAATCACGGGCCGACCTCCTGCGTATGGATACCTTGTCCCAGGATGCGCCCGAATCACGCCTGATCGATGGGATCCGGCACCTGACGGCGGAATGAATCGCCAACGACAAAACGGGTGGCCTTAGAGGGGGGCCTCATGCCGGGGTTCGATAAAGATTTTTAGATCGAAACGAATTACCCGACAGGTGCGGCAACCGCCCAGGAGCAAACGATGGAATTGATCGACCAGCACAGCAAGGACATCATGGAGGGCTGCAAAGCCCGTGCCCGTGAAGCCGGCCTGCAATTCGAGGACGAGACCCTGGAGTACATCGTCACCAACCGCGACCTGCTGGAACTCTCGCCCAAGATGATGATCCCCACGCTCTACGACTACTGGGTGCACGATGTGGAAGTGCTCAAAGAGAAGGGCAAATACGAGCTGTATCCGGGCAATCCTTACGAAACGGTCATCAACACCCGGCCGGCCATCTCGTTTTACAACGATAACAATCCGGACTGGCTCAACGTCATGATCTTCTACCACGTGCTGGCCCATATCGACCTCTTCCAGCACAATATCTTCTTTCGTCACACCTGGGACTACGACTTCAACGGCCGGGCGCTCTCGGACAAACGCATCATCGCCCGGCTGCGGTCGGAAAAGGGCCGCTGGGTCGACTACCTGATCGAATTTGCACGCGGCATCGACAATCTGGTGGGATTCCACGAGGCCCTCTCCCGCTTGAACCGGCACCGTGCAGCGGGGCCCTCTTCCAAACTCGACTACTACTTCGATGTCTTTCTCCAGTCCCAGCAAGACTTCAAGATCAGCCGCTACATCACCGAAATCGACCGTTTTAACCAGTGCTGCAAGGAAAGCCCAACCCGCGCTGAAGACGCCTTTTTCGCCCCGATCGACTTGAACTATCCCGAATTCCAGGCCCTTTACCAGAAATACCGGGACCACCCCGTGCGCCATCATCAGGACCTTTTCGAGTTCCTTCTGACCCACTCGGATTTTCTGAACAAGGAAGAAAACCAGTGGATGAAGACCGTCCTTCATGTGGTGCGGCAAACCGCCCTGTTTTTTCAGCCCCAGATCCGCACCAAGATCATGCACGAGGGCTGGGCCAGTTATTGGCACGAAAAACTCTTCCTCCAGGACGATCGCATCCGGGGCCACGAGGTGGAGTATGCCCGCGTCAATGCCGGCGTCACCTCCCTGCCCCGGGTCGGCCTGAACCCCTATGCCCTCGGCATGCGCCTCTTTCAACATATCGCGGAAATGGCCGACAAGGGCCGCTACGGGTACGACTACCAGCAGATCACCAACCAACGTCAACGGGCCCGGTACGATGCCACCACCGGAAGCGGGTCGGATACCATCCTTCATATCAGCCGCAACTATTGCGACTTCATGTTCATCAACGAATTTGTCGACCAGGCCTTCGTGGACCGTCACCGGCTCTTCGTGGCCGGCAAACGCCTGAACCGCAACCGCATGACCTGGGAGTATTTCATCCAGAGTCGCGATGCCGGCCGGTACCGCCAAATGCTGATCGATGCCCTGTACCACCCGCCGCATATCGAAATCGATGCCCGGCGCACGGAAAAGGGCCCCCTGGTGTTGATCCACCGCTTCGAGGACAAGCCCCTCGTGACGGAATACATCGCCAATACCATGCTGGGCATCGAATACCTGTGGGGCCGGCCGGTTATCCTGGAAACCACCGAGCGTGCCCCGGCGGCCCCGGCGCCCGAGCCCCGGATACCGCTCGGTGTCTATCCCCTGAGCGAGCAAAAGGAACCGCCGTCGGCCGCCGCCTGGCAACGCGTTCGGTACACGATGGAAAACCGCAGCCTGTCCCGGGAGACTTTATCGGATTAGAAGCCGTCGCAAAATTTGAGTTGGCTTCGTTCGATCGGCGGCCGTGCCGGAGCGTGGCGGCCGAAATCCCGGCAAGGCCGCCCGCAGAGGCGGACAGCCATTCGCACGCAAGCGGCCGCTGCTAAACGCACATAACGGAATGGGATCATGGAAAACGTACGACAGGCCATGCAGAGCCTTGACCGCTCCATCAAGGAGCGGGGACAGCCCCCGCCAATCCCTTTCGAGGCCTTCCTGGAGCAGATGGTCAAACAACCCGAAAATCTGATCCGCAACGTCTTCCAGGTCTTCCACGACATGATCAAGACCTATGTGTCGGAAGGCTACGACGAGTACCCGGACGATCCCGAGTCCATCCATTTCGTTTACTACGACTGCAACCGGCTCTTTGTGGAGGGCTCCGACAACCCCTTTTTCGCGGACCGCCTGTTCGCCAACCGCCTCATCAAACTGGCGGAATCCATGAAGCGCGGTGCCCAACAGAATAAAATCTATATCTTCGACGGCCCCCCCGGTTGTGGCAAGAGCACCTTCCTGAACAACCTGCTGACGAAATTCGAGGCCTACGGCAACACCCCGGAGGGCATGCGCTACGAGGCCGTCTGGCGCATCGACCGGCAGCAGCTGGGTACCGACACAGGCGCGGACGCCATCCCTTTTTTCGAAAAGATGTTCTCGCTCATGGAGCGCTCCTCCCGGGAAAACGAGCCTCCCACCGAGGACGGCGGCCATTACCACGCGGTCCCGCCGGCCCCGGGGCCGGTCCTCGTCAACGAGGCCGCCCTTCCCATCGAGGGCGACGTGGTGGAAATCCCCTGCCCCAGTCACGACCACCCCATCCTGATGATTCCCAAGAATCACCGGCGCTCGTTTTTCGATGACCTGTTTGCCAACGACCGCTTCAAATGGACACTTTTTACCGACAAGGCCTACGACTGGGTCTTTCGGGACGTGCCCTGCACCATCTGTGCTTCCATCTACCAGGCCCTCCTCAACCGGCTCAAGAGTCCGCTGAAGGTGCTGAGCATGCTCTATGCCCAGCCTTACCGCTTCAAGCGCCGCATCGGACAGGGCATCAGCGTTTTCAACCCGGGCGATCGCACGAGCAAGGAACTCGTGCGGACCAACGCCACCTTGCAAAACCAGATCAACATGGCCCTGAAGGAAAGCAGCCAGATCAAGTATCTCTTCTCCCGTTACGCCACGACCAATAACGGGATCTACGCCCTGATGGACATCAAGTCCCACAACATCGAACGCCTGATCGAGCTGCACAACATCATCAGTGAGGGCGTCCACAAGGTGGATGACATCGAAGAAAACGTCAACTCCCTCCTGCTGGCCCTGATGAACCCGGAAGACAAGAAAAACATTCAGGATTTTCAATCTTTTTCAGACCGCATCGAGTACATCAACATCCCCTACATTCTCGACCTGAACACCGAGATTGCCATCTACCGCAACATCTTCGGCCGTCAGATCGATCAAAGCTTCCTGCCCCGCGTGCTGCACAACTTCGCGCGCATCATCATCTCCTCGCGGCTTAATCTCAGATCCGACGCCCTGCTGGAATGGATCGGGGATCCGGGCAAGTACCGCCGCTTCTGCGACGAAAACCTGCAGCTGCTGAAGATGGAAATTTATACGGGCTACATCCCCGCCTGGCTGTCGGAAAGGGACCGCAAGCGCTTTACGGCCAAACGCCGCCGCAAGATCATCGGCGAATCCGAGCGGGAGGGCATCCGCGGCCTCTCGGGCCGGGATTCCATTAAAATCTTCAGCGAATTCTATTCTTCCTTTGCCCGGGACGACAAGCTGATCACCATGGCTGACCTTAGCCAATACTTCACCAAAGTGCGCAAAGATCTATTGGATCAGATTCCCAGCGGTTTTCTGGAAGCCCTGCTCCGGATGTACGACTACACCGTGCTTCAGGAAGTCAAGGAATCCCTCTTTAACTACAACCGGGAACAGATCGCACGCGACATCATGAATTACCTGTTTGCGGTCAACTTCGAGCCGGGCTCCGTGGTGGTCTCGACCTACACCGGCGACCGGCTTGAAATAACCGCTGCGTTTATGGACGAGCTGGAAAAGCACATTCTAGGCAACAGAGCCAGCGACAGCGAGCGGGCAGCCTTTCGCGAAGACACGCAAAAAACCTACACCACCCGCACGCTGACCCAGGAGATCATGATCGATGGGCAGCCGATTTCCGATACCCGGCTGTTCCGGACCATTCACGAGCGCTACACCCACAACCTGAAGGAAAAGGCGCTGGACCCCTTTCTGGACAACGAAAACTTCCGGCAGGCCATCAAGGACTACCACAGTCCTTCTTTCAAAACCTTCGACCGCCGCATCCGCGACGACGTCACCTTTCTGATCAGCAATCTGGAAAAGAAATACCGGTATTCCGAGAAAGGTGCCCAGGAAGTCTGCATCTACGTCATCGACAACGACCTGGCCCGGAAGTTCAGTCAGAATGAATAAAATGTTCAATACGAAAGCAGACGGAAAAGGAAAGGAATTGGGAGACTATTTCGCAGCGTATGAGTTCGATCTTATAGTAAATCTTTAATTTCCTTCTTTTCAGGCGACGACCAAGGTAATTTGCGAAAGCGCTTTTCTACACACCGCCGAATACAATTCCCATTGCGCTTACCATAAAAATGGAAAACTTAAACCAGCTTCTTCATGCTGAAGAGCACATCATTTTCCCAGTAGGACTGCTCGAGCTTTTCCTGGTGCTTCCTGAGGTCGTCGCCGTAACGGCTGGCCAGTTCCATCACGAGATAGTTGATCAGGCAGGAGATCGTCGTGGGCGTGCCGATCAGCGGGATGTGCTGGGACGGCGCCACCAGACTTTCGTCGGCTTCGCGGACGATCGGGCAGGCGGCGCTGTCGGTCATGACCACCAGGCGCTGGCCCAGGCGTTTGGCGAGTTTGGCCAGACGGATCAGTTCGTTGGGATAGCGCGACAGGGCGATCACCACCACCAGGGCATCGGCCGGGGCGATGGTGAGCCAATCAATGGTGGTTTTGTCGCTGCCTTTGAGAATCTGGATCCCGCCGCGCACCTTGGTCAGCGACCAACCCAGATAATAGGACAAGGTATAGGAAAGCCGAGAGCCGACCACGAAAATCTGCGGACTGTCGTAGAGCAGCGACACCACCCGCTCCATTTGTTCGATGTCCGCGTGTTCGAAAAACTGTCGCAGGTTATCGATTTCCTGGGAAACCACGCGACGCAGACGCTCGGCGCCCGGTTCCAGCATGTCGGTCAGATCCACCCGGTCGAGCAGGGTCAGTTCCGTGTCGACAAAGTCACGCAGGGACTGCTGAAAATCCGCGTAGCCCTCGTACCCCAGCTGGCCCACGAAGCGCACCACCGTTGCCTCGCTGACGTCGCAGGCCTTGGACAGCTCTGCAACGGTCATGAACACCACTTTACGGGGGTTTTCCTTGATATAGCTGCCGATGATGCGACTTTTCGGCGTCAGTTCATCATAGAACCGCGTGATACGCTCCGGTAAGGTATAGGCTTGGATGCCGTTGATCATGTCCGGATGCCCTCAATTAATGAAATTTTCACTACTAATTGATATTTTTTATTTCATCCAAAAGATCAGAAAACCGCTCCAATTTTTCGCTCAAGAGCCTTTTCATCCCTCAACCGCCGCCAAAATTCAAGTCCAATCCCCACCATCGGCCACCCCGGCATAGATCTATTAATCATATTGATATAATAACAAATATTAACGCCTTGGCGCAGCAACTTATCAAGGACCGGTCGAGGGGCTCCGGAATGGCTCCAAAAAATAGCCGCACGCACATGTTTGTTATTGACATGATATATTTCATATGAAATGAAAAACGTCAAATTGGTTCTGAATCCCATTCATATTTACAGCAGAGGATTCCCATGCTGGGTCTATTCAAAAAACGCCTTTGGAAAACCAGCCCCATGAAGTCCAGCTACGACGCCGTCATTATCGGCGGCGGCCTGCATGGTCTGGCGACCGCCTATTACCTGGCCCGCAACCATGGCATGACCGATGTCGCGGTCCTGGAAAAGCGGTTCGTCGGTTTCGGCGGCGCCGGCCGCAACACGGCCATCGTGCGCGCCAACCAGCGCACCCAGGAAAACGTGCCTCTTTACAAAGAAGCCCTGGATCTCTGGCCGGTGCTAACCCGTGAGTTGGATTTCAACCTGATGTTCAACAACTGCGGCAATTTGAACCTGGTGCACAGCGAGGCCGGCGTGAAAGCCGCCCGTCTCAACATCGCCACGGCCCAATTTTTAGGAGTGGCGAGCCATTTTCTGGATGCCAAGCAGGTCAAGGAGATGGAGCCCGCTCTGAATATTTCCGGCAACATCACCCATCCTATCCATGGCGCCATGTTCCACCCGCCCGGCGGTATCGTCCGCCACGACGCCGTGGTCTGGGGGCTCGCCAAAGGGGCGACGAAACTTGGCGTCCACATTCACCAGCAGACCGAGGCCATGGCCATCCGGGTCGCAGACGGAAAGGTCGCCGGAGTAGACACCAGCCGGGGCCCCATCACGACCCCCCGGGTTCTGGTATCTGCCGGCGCCTACTCGGCCGGCATCATCAACCGGATGCTGGGCATAGACCTGCCCATCAGTGTCTTGACCATTCAGGCCATGGTGACCCAGCCCCTCAAGCCGCTACTGAACCACGTGGTCTCTTCCGGAGCCTACCATGTCTACGCCAACCAGACCCTCAAGGGTGAAATCGCCACCGGAGCCCACATGGACCCCTGGCCAAACTACACCACCCAGAACACGGCCTATTACATCAAGCACCAGGCCGAGGCGCTCGGGGAATTCCTGCCCTGCCTGCGCGGGGTTAAATTCATGCGCATCTGGGGAGGCCTGGCCGACATGACCCCGGACATGGCCCCCATCATGGACGGCAACGATCCGGTGGAAGGGTTCTACATGAACTGCGGCTGGGGTTATTTCGGCTTCAAGTCCTGCGCGGCCACCGGCAAACACCTGGCCGCCTACATGGCCGAAGGGGCCTGCCCGCCGATCCTGACACCATTTCATTTGCGCCGCTATGAACAGCATCGGCTTATGGGCGAAACCGCCGCCTTGGTGAACTATTCACCGGATAATTAAGGAGTGCCCACCCAGAAATGGTAGATTTTGGTTTCTGGCAAGGCCGCAGCCGACTGGCGCCCACAGGCGTAGCCCTGCTACGCCGAGGACCGGCAGGAGGCGAGAACGCCGCCAGGGGCCAAAAGATGCCATCTCTGGATGGGCACTAAGGAGCTTGCGATGGCATTGACCCTTACCTGCCCCATCTGCGGACCACGCTGCGGGTATGAATTTCGTTACGGCGGCGAAGACAAGGGCCCCCGCCCGGCCGAGGCGGATCTCAGTCCACGAGCCTGGTGCGACTACGTGCACATGAATCGCTGCACGGCCGGTCTTCAGAAGGAATGGTGGTGCCACAAGGACGGCTGCGGTTCGTGGTTCACCACCTGGCGGGACACGGTCCGCAACCTGGAAGTGCCCGAACCGGCCGCAGTGGAGGCCTCCTCATGAAACGGATCGAAGATCTGCCCACCCTGCGCATCGAACCGACCCGGGACGTTCGCTGTCTTTCGAAGGACGCTCCTACAATGGGTATGCCGGCGATACGGTGGCCACGGCCCTCTTTGCCGACGGCGTCCGGATCTTCGGGCGCAGCCTGAAATACCACCGCCCCCGGGGGCTCTACAGTCTGGACGGCGAATGCAGCAACACCTGCGTGGCGGTGGACGGCATCCCCAACGTGCGCGCCGAGACGACCCTTCTCAAGGACGGAATGCGGGTGACGGCCCAGAACGTCAAGGGTTCCGCCCGCTTCGACTTGATGGGATTTATGGACAAGTTGGACTGGCTCATGCCGGCGGGCTTTTACTACCGTACCCTGCACAAGCCGGCGGCGATCTGGCCCCTGGCCATGAAGCAGGTGCGCAAGGCGGCGGGGTTAGGCATCATGGCGCCTGATTTCAAGATGCCGGGACGGTATGATGAAATCTATCCCACAGCCGATGTCTGCGTGATCGGGGGCGGGGCCGCCGGGATGACGGCCGCTCTGGCTGCGGCCGAGTCCGGGCTGCGTGTGATTCTCCTGGAAATGCGCCCCTGGCTGGGAGGGAGCTTCGACTACCGCGTACAGCTTTGCGCCGACGGCCGCCCGCTTCACGAACGGGCCCGCGAACTGGCCCGGCAGGTGGCGGAAACCCCCCGGATCCGATGCTTCACCCAGACCGCCATGGTGGGAGCCTACAGCAACAACCTGATCACCGCCTTCCAGGTGGGCGGCAACAAGGATCCTTTCGACGAGCGCTATATTGAGATTCGTGCCCAAAGCGTGGTGGTGGCCACCGGCTGCATCGAGCGGCCGCTCTTATTCGATCACAACGAGCGCCCGGGTGTCATGCAGGCAGGATGCGCCCAGCGCCTGGCCCGCACCTATGGGATTTTACCCGGAAAGGAGGCGGTCTTCAGCGTGGGCCACGACCTGGGCCTCGAAACGGCCCTCGACCTCTGCGATCTTGGGGTGCGGATCCACTGCGTGGCCGACTGCCGCCAGGATGGCCAGGACCCCAAGCTCCTGCAGGCGTTGGCAGAGCACAGCATTCCGGTGCTCACCGGATGGGTGGCGGCCAAGGCGCACGGGGGCCGGCACGTCAAGGGGGTGACCTTGGCGACCGTCGAGGGCACGGTCAAACGCCGCCTGGCCTGCGACCTGCTGGTGGCCTCGGCCGGGTTGACACCGGTCAACGGGCCTCTGATCCTGGCCCAGGCGCGCCTGACCTACGATTCCCATACCGGCTATTTTCTCCCCATCGACCTGCCCGCGAAGATGTTCACGGCCGGCCGCATGACCGGCCTTAATCATCCGGCGGCCATCGAGGCCTCTGGCCGCCGCGCCGGGCTTCAGGCGGCGGCCGCCTGCGGGGCGGATAATGGCGAGGCGCTGGCAGCGTCCGCCCTGCAAACCCTGCCGGGTCCGGAGAGGGGGTGCAAGCTCGTCACATCGCCGGTGCGGGGGCGCAAGAGCTTCATCTGCTTCGACGAAGACGCCACCGTCAAGAACGTCAAGCAGGCCGTGGCCATGGGTTTCGACGTGCCCGAGCTGATCAAGCGCTTTACCTCCGCCGGCACCGGTCCGGGCCAGGGCGGCATTCCCGGGCACAATCTGCCCCTGGTGACCGCCCGAATGACGGCTTCTGCAGCCACGCCCAAACCCACTACGGTGCGGCCCCCCCTGGTGCCCACCTATCTGGCCACCTACGCCGGTCGCCACCACACCATGACCAAGCGAACCCCGGTGCACGACGCCCAGGCCGCGGCCGGCGGTATCTTTCGCCGTATCGGCGTATGGGAGCGGGCGCGCTATTTCTCCGACGACCAGGACTGTCGGGAAGAAATTCTCAATGTGCGCCGCAACGTGGGTCTGCTGGATGCCTCCACTTTGGGCAAGTTCCGCCTTCATGGTCCGGACGCCTTGAAGGCCCTGCAGCGGGTCTATGTCTCGGACATGCGCAAGCTCTCCCCCGGCCGCATCAAATATTCAGCCATGTGCAACGACGACGGCTGCGTCATCGATGACGGGGTGGTCGTCAAACGCGGTGAAAACGACTACTACTTCACCACCTCCACCGCCCGGGCCGGTCAAACCATAGAATGGATCCGCTACCACACCCGCTACGACGACTGGGCGTTTCATCTGGTCAATCTCACCGATGCCATGGGGGTCGTCAACATCGCCGGTCCCAAGGCCCGCCAGGTGCTTGAAAAGGTGGCGGACGCGGATGTCTCCAGCACGGCCTTCCCCTTTGCCGCATATCGGGAGTTCACCATTAAAAGCGAGATTCCGGTGCGGGCCATGCGATTAGGCTTCGTGGGCGAGCTGTCCTACGAGCTGCATGCGGCCTCCTCCTGGATGCCGGCTCTCTGGGAGATCCTCGAAGAAGCCGGACAGGCCTTGGGCGTCAAGCCTTTCGGGGTCGAGGCCCAGAACGTGCTGCGCATGGAGAAGGGGCACATCATCCTGGGGCAGGAATCGGAACAGCGCACCAACCTGCTGGACCTCGGCCTGGGGTTCCTCTGGGACCGCACCAAAGCGGATGCCAAAACCGTCGGGGCCGCGGCCCTGCGTCAGGCGGAGCACGATGCCGACCGGCTCAAGCTGGTGGGCATCCGCATGGAAGACAATGCCCGCGCCCCCCGGGATGGATCCATCATCGTGGACGAACGGATCCGGGGCTACGTGTGCACGGCCCGGAAAAGTTTCGTCACCGGGGAGGCGGTCGGTATGGCGTTGGTGGACGCCCCGCTGGCCGGTCTCGGCACCCGCTTGGCGATTTTCGAAGACGAAAGCAACGGTCGACGCCTGTACGCCAGGGTCGTCGCCATGCCCTTCTATGACTCCGAAGGCGCGCGGATGAAAATGTGAGGTAGTGTGCCCATCCATAAATGGCATCTTTCGGCCCCGGCCGGCGGGCGCTTTGGAAATCCTCGCCGTAGATTAGCTACGCCTCCGGTTTCCACCCCCAACGGGGTTGGATCGGACGGGCAGTCCCGCAGCGCGGGACAAATCGCGGCGGCCTTGGCCGGAACCAAAATCAACCACCTCTGGACGAGCACGAGGTAACTGCAATGGATGCTGTAAGAAGACGATCGCCGGTCGCATTTTCATCGCAACCGGCTCGAACTATCATCAGGGATCGTTGGGAAATCATCTTGGCCTTTGACAACGAGGGGCCGGGTCCCTGGCTGGTGGATCTCAGCCACCAACCCCGCTGGGATCTTCAGGACGGTCGGGTCGGCAAGTTGAGCCCGGGTGGACTTGCCGTACCGGACGTACCGGGCGCCTGCCGCCTGGAAAATCAGCTGCTGATCAACCGCATGAACAGCACCCAGGCCGCGGTATGGCATCTGGGAAGCGGCCAGGCGCCGGCCCTGGCCGACGTCGCCGGAGGCACCGACGTGACCGAAGCCACGCTGTTCCTGGCGCTTTGCGGTGCCCGCATTTTCGACGTGACCGAACACCTGACGAACCTGGACTTCGGGAATCCGCAGCGCCGCACGCCCTTTCTGCTTCAGGGGCCGCTGGCGCACGTCCCCTGTCAAGCGGTCGTCCTGGCCAGGAGCGGGGACGGCTCCGGCGGGGTGCTGCTCACCTGTTCTCGGGGCTATGCCCACGACATGGTCCAGGCCATTCTCTCCGCGGGCGCCGCCCATGGCCTCAGGCCTGCGGGTGAAAACCGGTTCAAAACCTGGCTGGCCGACCTGGATAGGCATCAGGCGGGCCCCAACAATCGACAATGACCTTCATCGATGAGGACGACAATGAACACGAAACAGGTGGAGACTTCCCGCAATGTTCTGGGGTCTCCCACGGTGGACATGCTCCTGCAGGTCCATGAAGACGCGCTTTGGATGCTCGAGAACATGGGAGTCGGCTGCGCCCAGCCGGACATGCTGGCCGCCTTCCAGCAGCACGAAGACAGCGGCCGGGCCATCGTCTATGAAAACCGGGTCTATGTGACCGAAGACCTGGTCAGAGAATGCCTGGCCCAGGCCCCGGGGATCGACGATTTCTTCGTGCCCCGCAGCAGCTTCTTCGTCGGCGGGACGGCGCCCTATGTCTACGACGATGCCGCAGGGCAGGGCGGCCTGATGCCCACGGCCGAACACGTGGCCCGCATCGCTCGCATCGCCGAAGCCAGTCCGGTGGTGGGCGGCATGGGGCGCGGCCTCAAACTGAAGGACGAAGTCGAGCAGATGGACACCATGATCGCCCATTGCTCCAAACCCATGTACTTCGCCGTGACTTCCGACCGGGCCCTGGAGCGAGCGGTCGCTATTCACGCCCAGCGGGGCCGGGAAATGATCGTCTTTTGCCTGACACGCCCCTGCCTGCAGGTCAACGAGAACTTCTCGGAGCACTTCGTTAAGGTCGTCCGGGCCGGTCTCCCGGTGTTTATCTCGGCCATGCCCATGGCCGGCATCAGCGCGCCCTACAGCTATAACGGCGTGCTGGCCATGACCCACGCCGAGGTGCTCTTCGGCATCTGCGCGGCCCAGCTCCTGCGGCCCGGCCACACTTGCATCCACGCCGGTTTCCCCACCATCGCCGACCCGCGCTTCGAATACAATCCCAATTACGGCCTGCGCAGCCATTTCCTGCTCAACCTGCTCATGGCCCATTTGAACATGATACTCGATCTGCCCACTTTCCAGAGCGCCTGCACCACCAACGAGGAACATCTCACCGAACGTGCCCTGGAAGACGCCCGCATCGGGCAGGCCATGTGCAAGAGATACGGCTTTCATATGATTCGTCATGCCTTCGCGTTCCTGCGACACTTGGTGGATTTCTCTTTTGCCAAACTGGAAGCGGCGATTCGCATCGCCGAAGAAGTCTCGCCCGACGAGGCGCCGGATCTCGAGATGCCGGTCTACGACGAGCGCGGCATGGCTTCCATCCGGCGCACCGGGCTGGGCATGTATCTGGACGATCCTTTGACGACGGCCAATATCGGGAAGGTATTTGTCAACTGATGTAAATCGCCGGTGAAAGCAGTGGATATGATGGCAGCATCGCAGCAAGGCTCCGCAGAAGCGCCCCGTCGGTCATCTCAGCCGCTGGTGGACGCCGCCTGGACCGATCGGATCCATGCCGAGGCATTGGCGGTTCTGGAAGAAACCGGCGTCCATTGCCGGAATGAAGACGTCCGACGCATTTTCGAGGATACGGGCCTGGCGGCCTTCGATGACACCACCGGTCATATCCATATCCTTCCCGAATTGATCACCCAGGCGTTGACGACGGCGCCCCGCCGCGATGCCTTCTTCGTTCCGCAAAACGCCTTCGGCATCGGCGGCACGGCGCCCTTCGTCTTCGACGACATGACGGAAGATCTGGTGCCGCCCACCCTGGCGCATGTGGCCGAAATCGCCCGCATCGCGGATTGTTCCGATGCGGTGCACTTCATGGCCCGCGGCGTGCTCGTGCCCGGTCAGGAAGTGGCGGTGATGGAGACCCTCGCGGCCCATTGCCGCAAGCCTCTATATGTTGCCGCCGTGACCGATGCGGGCCTGGAACAGGCCGCAATGCTCTTCCGCCAACGCGGCCGGATGACCCTCCAGTTTTCCATCATCAACAGTCCGTTAAATGTCATCCCCGACATGCTGCCGCCCTTCCTGAAATGCCTGCGCAAGGGCCTTCCCGTCTATGTGTCGACCATGCCCATGGCCGGCCTTTCGGCGCCCTATTCCATGTCCGGACTGCTGACCCTGACCCATGCCGAGGCTCTGTTCGGGATCACCCTGGCCCAGCTGGTCAATCCCGGGATCATGACGGTCCACGCCGGCCTGCCGGCCATCGCCAATATCGAAAAGAACTACGCCGTTGACCTGGGCCATCCGGCCCACCATCTGGCCAATTTGTTGATGGAAAAGGTCAACCGGCGTCTGGGACTGCCGTCCATCCAGTCGGCCGGCACCACCAATGCCGCCAAGCCGGGGAACCAGGCGGAAGACGACGCCGTCTACGCCTTCTCTTTATTGAAGACCTACGGCTTTCACCAGATGCGGCATGCCTTCGGATTCCTGAAAGACCTGGTGTCCTTTTCCATCGGCAAACTCCTGCACCACATCGAATTGTGCACCGCCAGCCAACCGGGGCAATTCCCGGAGCCGGTGGTGGAGCCGTTCGACGATCACGGACTGGCGGCCATCCAGCGCAATGCCGGCCGTCCGAATTATATGCGCGACGATCACACCCTGAACCGTATGGGGCAGGTCTTTCCGGACAACCACTTCCGGCGCATAGACTGTGATCGATATAGGGAGGAGAATAGGACGATACATTGGGGGGGAATTTTTGATCTTCCCCTGCACCAGTTGGCGACACTGCCATTTAGGGTCCGTCCAGAGGTGGTAGATTTCGGTTTCGGCCAAGGCTCCGCGAATTGGGAACCGCAGACATAGCTGGGCTGCGGCGAGGATTCTCAAAAAGCGAGAACGCCGGCTGGGGCCGAAAGATGCCATCTATGAATGGGCGCTATTAACGAAACTTAGGTGACCCATGGAAGACATCATCCACTACGTCGTGGGCAATTATCCGACCATCGTCAGGCTGACCATCGAACATCTCTACTTGGTGAGCGTATCGGTGGGTGTCGCGATTTTTACCGGGGTGCCGATCGGGATCCTGATCACCAAAGACCAAAATCTGGCCGACGCCATTTTATATTTGGCCTCGGTCATCATCACCATTCCTTCTATTGCGATGTTCGGCCTGATGATCCCCCTGCTGTCGCTGATTAACCGCGGCATTGGATTCTGGCCGGCCGCCATTGCGATCTTCCTCTACTCGCAACTGCCCATCATCCGCAATACCTATACCGCCATCAACAACATCGACCCGGCCCTTCGCGAAGCCGCCAAGGGCATGGGCATGAGCGATTGGCAGCGACTGGCGAAAGTGGAAATCCCGCTGGCGGTCCCCGTCATCATGGCCGGGGTGCGCATGGCGGTGGTCATGAATATCGCCGTGGCGACGATTGCCGTCTACATCGGGGCCGGAGGGCTGGGCACCATCATCAACGAGGGGATTACCGGCACCAACAGTACCAAACTTATCGTCGGCGCAGTCGCGGTTTCCCTGCTGGCGATCATTGCCGACTATCTGTTCCTGTTCGTTCAAAAATTGCTGACACCCAAAGGGCTACGGGGAGCAACGTCATGATTCGGCTTGAAAATCTGACCAAGCATTTCGAAGTGCCGGGCAAAGAGCCGGTGATTGCCGCCAACAATATTTCCATGGAAGTCGGCCAAGGCGAGATCTGCATCTTCCTGGGGCCGTCGGGGTGCGGGAAGACCACGGCTTTAAAGATGATCAACAAGTTGATCCCCAAAACTTCCGGCAAGATCTATATCGACGGCCAGGATACGGACCGTCTGGATCCCATTACCCTGCGACGTGAAATCGGCTACGTCATTCAGCAGATCGGGTTGTTTCCGAACATGACCATCGAGGGCAACATTTGCGTGGTGCCCGATCTGCTGAAAATGGACCGGAAGAAAAGCCGTAAAAAGGCCTGCGAACTGTTGGAGATGGTCAACCTCGATCCCAGCATCTTTTTAAAACGCTATCCCCGGGAACTTTCCGGCGGCCAGCAGCAGCGCATCGGGGTGATCCGGGCCTTGGCCGCCGATCCGCCGGTCATGCTGATGGACGAACCTTTTGGCGCCATCGATCCCATCAACCGGGAAGTGATTCAGGACGAATTCTTAAAAATGAACGCCGAGTTGGGTAAAACCGTTCTGTTTGTCAGCCACGACATCGACGAAGCCATAAAAATGGGCGACAAAATCGCCATTTTCCGCGAAGGGGTTCTCGAACAATGCGATACCCCCGATGAAATCCTGGCCAATCCGTCCAACCAGTTTGTCAAAGAATTTGTCGGCTCGGACCGTGCCCTGAAGCGACTCAAACTCATCAAGGTCAGCGAGGCGATCATGCCGTTTCGCATGGCGGTTCAACTGGACGACTCTCCCGAAAAGGTCGCCGAAAAAATGCGTGGCCGCAATGCCCACATTGCCGTTGTCGTCGGCCCCCGGGGCCGCGCCCGGGGCTACATCACCAAGGAGGAGATGAAAGGGGGCGCCAGTGGCATGATTAGTGATCTCATCGATCCGATACCCGGCACGATCCACGAGAACGACAACCTGCATGATGCCGTCTCGCAGATGTACGCCCACGCCTGCGACTGGCTCCCGGTGGTGGACGACGAGGGCACTTATAAGGGCTACACCACCCAACACATCATCGCCAGCCTTCTTGGTGAAGCACCCCGCAAACACGGCGACAACATTGCATAGGATCGATCCATGAAATATGGCCCCATGAAAGATCGACGGACAAACTACGTCATCGAACTCATCAAAAGAAGCAAGATGTTCGCGCTGTATGTCCTGCTGGCGCTGATCTATCTGTTCGGGGTTTTCTCGGAGTCGACCGGTCTGATCAAGGAGTTCGTAGACTCATACGAAGACTGGGTCTATCTGCTGCGCCAGACGATTGTGATCGTCATTTCCTCCGGAATCACGGCATCGCTGTTGGGAATTGCTTCCGGCATCCTGATGACGCGCCCCTGGTTCAAGCGATATTCGGAAATGTTTTCCCAGGGTTTCAACATTCTCTCGGCGGTGCCCACCCTGGCGATTCTGGCAATTATCATGACCCTAACCGGGCTGGGGTTCAAATCGGCCTTTATCGGTCTGGTCACCGTCACTATTTTGCCGGTCGTGCGCAACACCTATCAGGGCATCAGCGAAGTCCCGGAGCACATGATCGAAGCGGCCCGCGGTCAGGGGATGACCGATCAGCAGATTCTGTGGAAAGTCCAGCTTCCCAACGCCCTTTACGTCATTTCGGCGGGCATCCGCACCGGTTTTGCCCTTAATGTCGGCACCAGCCCTCTGATCACCCTGATCGCCGCCGACAGCCTGGGAGAATACATCTTCACCGGCATTCAACTCAACGAGTTCAATTCTCTTTTGATCGGTTCCCTGTCGGTGGCCGCTTTGGCGATCGTGATGGATTTCGTTTTGTCAAAACTGCAGTACTGGTTCTTACCCAAAGGCGTAAACCCACAGCGGTTTGCACAAGAGTAACCACCCAAAGGAGGACAAGACCGTGAAACAGGCATTCAAACTATTCAGTATCGTGGCGATTCTGCTGATCGCCGTGTCCACCATTCAAACGGCATCGGCGGCATCTATCGTGGTCGGGGGCAAGGGGTTTACCGAGCAACTGCTCCTGGCAGAAATCACCGGTCAGTACCTGACCGCCAAGGGGTATACGGTGGAGCTCAAGACCGGCATGGGGACCTCCCTGGTGCGTGATGCCCTGGAGAACAAGCAAATCGACCTGTATTGGGAATACACGGGAACGGCGTTTCTGGTTTTCCACAAAAACAAGTTTGCCAATCAGCCGGCGGACGAAATCTATAAATCGGTCAAAGCCGAAGACGCCAAAATCGGGATTGTCTGGCTGAACCCCTCGGCTGCCAACAATACCTATGCGCTGGCGGTGCGCCAAGCCGATGCCGAAGCAAAGGGGCTCCGGACACTGGAAGATCTGGCGGCCAAACTCAATGCCGGTGAAAAATTGACCTTTGGGTGCAACATCGAGTTCTACAAGCGGGATGACGGTCTGAAACCGCTCCAGAAGGCCTACGGCTTCGAGTTCCCCCGTGCGGATGTCAAGCGCATGGATGCCGGCCTGGTCTACAAAGCGCTGAAAGACGGCGATGTCGATGTGGGTCTCGTTTTTGCGACCGACGGCCGCATCCCGGCCTTCAACTTCGTCGTGCTCAAGGATACCAAGAATTTCTTTCCCGCTTATGCCATTACGCCCACCGTCCGCAAAGAAACTCTGGATGCGCATCCGGACCTTGCGGATGATCTCAACAAACTGTCCGGACTTTTCGATGACGCGACCATGTCGGCCCTGAACGCCCAGGTCGATGTGGAGAAGAAGTCCGTCACGGAAGTGGCCCAAAACTTCTTGAAGTCCAAAGGCCTGCTGTAAGTATCCATTCCCGGCATGACGGCGACCGGCCGTCCTGCCGGGATGCTTTCCAAGCGGGTTTCCTCCGGGCAGCGACATAGCCCGTGGGGTTGCCCTTTACGCACCCCTATCGTGGGCTTGCCATAGGACGAAATGCCGATGACGCCTCGACAAGCAACACCTGCCGCAACGGGCGGCTGCCTCTGCGGCGGAGTCCGGTTTGAAATCCACGGCCCCTTGATGGATGTGATCGACTGCCACTGCAGCAAATGCCGGCGCTTTCATGGGCATGTGGGCGCCTACACCGCGACGGAGCGGGGAAACCTGGTTCTGGTTCAAGCGGACACCCTGAAGTGGTTTCGCTCCCCCACCGACGAAACGCCGCATGTCCACCGCGGCTTCTGCGGAACCTGTGGGTCCAGCCTGTTTTGGGATCCCCGCGGCAAACCGCGCATTTCCATTGCCGCCGGCGCCCTGGACCCGCCCACCGGCCTCAGCACCAGTGGGCATGTGTGGGTCTCCCAGAAGGGGGACTACTATGACATCGCCGATGGCTTGATCCAGCATGCTGAAAGGTTTGCAAGGGCGGACACATAAGCTGTGCGAAAAGCCTTGCAGGGAAGTGCAATACCAACCCGGTGGGAATCGTGAGTCTCCTCCTGCATAGCGGGAGGCTTCAAAGATGGAGTTTTGTCTTTGGTTTTCAGATTGCCCTTTGTTCCGCGCTGAGCATCGGCGGGGCGGACGGATTAAAGCGCGCGGACTGCTTATCCGCCGAAGGCTTGCCGCAGGCGGGTCTGAGTCCCGCCGCAGCCGTGGCGAAGGCGGGGCGAGTTTCCGCGTGCTCCGGCCGTCGCGACGACGCGCAGGGTTAAGTGGGACACGGGCGTTTTCTTTTGCTTCCGTTTTCTTGCACGTGCAAGAAAATGAAGAATCCGCTTACAAATACGCTCCCCGGATCGGTCGAACCTCTCTGGGTCCTCCACCAAAGGTGGAGGGTTTAAATCAAAACTAAATTTTAGAGGGGATGGACGGAACCACGCAGATGCCTTCTTTGACGGATCATGCCATCACTTTCGCGTTGGGGACCCTCTGGGAAGACCTGCCTCCGGAAATCCGGCACCAGTCCAAACGCTGCCTGCTGGACACCCTGGGGGCCCTTGTCGCCGGATCGCAGACGCCGGTCGCCGGCATCATGCGCAAGACCGCCCGGGAACAGTTCGGCGGCGATCAGGCCACCCTCCTGGTCTCCGGGGAGCGCGTGTCCGCGGCCGGAGCAGCTCTGGCCAACGGGTTTTTCGGCAACGCCCTGGACATCGACGATGGCTACCGCAACGTCAAGGGGCACCCCGGGGCCTGCGCCCTGCCGCCGGTATTGGCCGCGGCGGAGCTGGCCGCGGAATGCAGCGGCCGGGAATTTTTGACCGCTCTGGTGATCGCCTATGAACTGGGCATCCGGGCCGGGGTCATCCGCCATGCGACTTACACGGTCTACCATTCTTCCGGCAGCTGGGGGGCCATCGCCGGGGCCGCAGCCGCCGGCCGGCTGCTGGGCCTGGATGCCCGGCAGCTCCGGCATGCCATGGGGGCCGCCGAGTACCACGCCCCCATCGCCCCCATGATGAAGGGCATCGATACCCCTTCCATGGGCAAGGACAGCATCGGCTGGGGCTGCATGGTGGCAGTCCTTTCGGCCCTCATGGCCCGGGACGGATTCACCGGCATCGCTCCCCTGTTCGACGACGCCCCTGATCCGGCCTGGATTGAAAATCTCGGCCGCGCGTGGGAAATGCGCAACCTCTATTTCAAGCCCTACGCCGCCTGCCGCTGGGGACAACCGGCCATCGTCGGCGCCCTCAAGATCTTGCGGGAGAACCGCTTGAGGCCGGATCAGATCCGGCACATCCGCGTGCGTACGTTCGAAGCCGCCACCCGTCTGCCCAATGGCCCGCCGCGCGACACGGAGGCCGCCCAGTACAGCCTGGCCTTTCCGGTGGCGGCCGCCCTGCTGGACGGCGAGGTGGGGCCAGCCCAGGTGCTGCCGCCCCGGCTGCAGGCCCCCGAACTGCTTGCCCTCGTGGACCGCGTATCCACCGAAGCGGCCCCTGAATTCGAGGCCGAATTCCCGGCCAAGGCCCCGGCCGAAGTGGTGGTGGAAACGGTGACCGGCGAACGCTTCCGCTCCGGGCGCATCGAAGCCCGGTGGGAGCCGCCCGACACGCTGCCTACGGACCACGAACTGGAAGCCAAATTTCGCTGGCTGGTCGATCCGGTGCTGGGCCGCCGAAAATGTGATCAGCTGGTATCCACGATCTGGACCATGGAAGATCGTCCCGATGCCCGAATCCTTATCCAACTTGCGCAAAACCGCCATCAGGGTATGATATCTTTTAGCGACTCCAGGTGAAAGCGAGCGGCTCATGTGCGGTATCGTGGCTTATTTCGGCGGCGCGGGCAACCCTCTCACACGCATCCTGACCGGTATGTCGGCCATTATCTATCGGGCCCCCGACAGTACCGGCATCGGCCTTTTCGGTGACGACCGGGAACCGATACGGCTGCGCAAGTCCCTGGGGTCCGTTGTGCAGCTGCTCGAGGCTATGCAGACGGACGCGGTCTATGTCCGCCCCGAGGCCGTCATGACCCGCCTGCTGTCGCCCCACGGCGGTGCACGTGATTTGGAAGACCGGCAGCAGGCGCTGCTCCGTTTTGAAGGCTTCGAAACCCCTGTAGAGGGCAACCTCACGGCGTCCCCGGATTTCGATGCCCTGGTCGACCTGGAAAATCCCGATCCGGCCCGCCTCGCGCCCGGATCGCCGGGCCAAGCCCTGTTTCGGGACGAATACCGCATTCGCTCGCGCAAAGACCTCTCGACGCTGATCCAGGCCCTGATCGATGCGTATGATATGTCGCCTCTGGTGATCCACTCCCTGGTCCGCGGCGCCTTGGCAGGCACCATCGCCAGACGGCGGGCAAGCGATGCGGTCGGCGCCGTCGAGGGTGATATTCTAACGGCCTTCGATGACCTTTTCGAAGCCACCCGGGCCGGGGCGCGGGTCAAGCAGCTCCGCAAGCCGCTCCCCCAGGGTGTTCCCAAACCGCCCAACGCCCGCAAAGCGCTATGGCAGAATCTGATCGAGACCGTCGTGCGGATTCCCGCGGACTACAACCGTGGCGGGGTCTGTTGCCTGTTTCGCCTGCTGGACGCCGTCCTGCTCAGCCGCATGGCCGGCGATCCCACGCTGACCGAAGCGCTCGACCGCGCCCTGGACACCATGTGGCTGCCTTCCCAGCGCCCCCGGCGGGTCGACTGGCGGACCCTGTATGCCGTCGAAAAAGGTCTTAACGTCTATGGCTGGGCCGGCGCCGCCGCCCTGACCTACCTTCAGCAGGAAGTTTTCGTCCCGGCCGCCACCCCAAAAATGCAGCGCCGCGCCCTGATGACGGCCGAATCCATGGTGCCGGGCCGGACCGACCCCCAGGTGCTGCGCTACCTGGCCACCCCCATTATCGCCCATGGCCGCTGGGCGATGCAGTCGGCCGTCACCGTGGAAAATGCCCATCCCTTTCCGGATGCCCGCCTGCAGCGGGCGCTGGCCTTGAACGGCCAGTTCGACAGCCGTGTGGAGGCACGCTTGCGGACCTTCCTCGAGACCGTCGCCGGCCACCGGCTGCGCAGCGAAAACTCCGCCGAGTATGCGGCGATTTTATGGGGCTATTTTTACGACCAGCTGCACTACGAGCAGCAGCACGGCGAGGTCGTGCGCCGGCAGGTGGACAACGATATGACCGATATCGCCATGGGCAGCCATTCCATCGACTACCAGGTCGTTCAACGGGTGCGGGGCCGCTCGGAGAGCGAACTGGATCGGATGGCCTTTGTGGCGGCCGCCCGCCAGATCGTCAAAGACGGGGGACAGATCGCCGTCGTCGGCATCAGTCTGGTATCGCCCCGGCAACTGTTCGTGGCCAGCCACAACAGACCGGTCTTCGTGGTGCGGCGTCTCGAAAACGATGATTTCATGGTGGTCTCCGATATCAATGCCGCCCTGGGACTCTTTCCCCAAAGCCTCATCGAGACCACCATCAACGCCTTGGATAACCTGGAGCAGCACCGCCGGACAACCCTGGCCCAAAAGACGGAAACGGGGGGCGAACGCAATGCGCGGCGCACCGCGCAGGCCTTTTTTGCCGAGGAGCGTGCCCGGCTGCTGGCGCCCTTCGCCGTGGAAGTCCATCCCCTCGACGGCGAGGAGATATTCGCCCTGGTCAAGACCGCCCTGGAAGAGGGAAGCGTCTGCCGGGCGGTGACGATCAGCGATTTTGACGGCCATCCCCTGCCGGATGTGGAGCCCTTCGAAACCCGGCTCGATCCGGTGACCGTTCGCAAGGATGGGGACCGCTCGTTTCACGAAACCCACCTGCGCGAAATTCCGGAACGCTTTCGCTATATCCTCGATGTCTACAGCCCCGACGCCGGTTCCTGGGGACCGGCCGATACCCTCCAAATCCGCAGCCTTCACCGGCGTTTCGGACCCCACCTGGAGGGGCTCAAGCCGATTGATCCTGGTGGGAACCGGCAGCAATTTTCACATGGCCGGCATCGTCCGCAGCTTTTTGACGGACCTGATGCCCGAAATGGCCGTCGACGTGATGCGCCCCGGCGATATCGATGACCCCCGCCGCCGGATTCAGCCCCAGCAGGATTTGGTCATCATGCTGAGCTGGTCTTCCACCACGGCGGAAATGGTCCAGCTGGCCCAGCAGCTGCTCCATGACAAGATCCTCATGGTGGGCATCACCGAAAAACGGTTTGCCGACATGGCCCTGGCCGCCGCCAAATCGGCCGGCGTGATGCCCGTTTTCAGCGGCGAAGAAGTGACCATCGCCAGCATCAAAAGCGCGCTGTGCACCCTTTTGTGCCTCCACTTGCTGACCGCCTGGATCGGCGCACAGAAGGGGATGATCGAGAGCCTCGATCCGGTCTTCGGCGTCGTGAGCAATCTGCCCGAGCGCATCGACCGGCTCAACAACGACCCCGACGTCATCGCCTTTTCGCGGCAGACGGCGGACGCCATTGCCGGGGCCAGCGCCATTATCGCCGTCAGTACACCCGAAGCGGCCGGTATCGGCAACGAAGTGGCCCTCAAGATCGAAGAAGCCAGCTGGTATGCCTTGGGCCGGTGGCATGCCTATGACGACATTCTCGCCATGGATCCCGGCCAATGGTCGCCGGGGCGCTTTGTCATCGTCCACGCCACCCAGCGGCGTCACATCGATCCCGCCGCGGCGGTGATCGAAAAGCTGGCCGCCGCCGGCATCGACCTGGCGGTGGTCACCTGCCCCAACCGGCACCAGGAACGCATGCAGCAGCTAAGCGCCGGGCGCTGTCTCGTGCTGCCGTGGCAGGACGATATCAGCCAGGCCTATCTCGACCTGGCCTTTTATTTTCGGCTGGCCCTCGATGTCGGCCTGGCCTGCGGCCACGGGGCCGGCGTCGCTCCCCGCAACCGCACCAAATCGTCCACCGTGACGCGCTCCCGACCGAAGACGCGCCAGTCGCTGGCCGCCGAACTCAAGCGGATCGCTGCGGCAACACCCGCGAAGACGTGCGCCGCTGGCGCGCCCTGCACGATGCCCGCGTCAGCGTGGGAAGCGGCGGTCAAGGCGCCCGAGGCTCAGGAAGCGCTTCGCGGTTTGCGCCGCCTGGCAAATAAGCTGCGGCAGGAAGACCCGTTGGCCGCCCTGGGAGTATTCGGGGAGGACAATCTCCTCGAGTTGGGACGCTGCATCTTCGATACACGCTCCGAAGTCAATGGTATCCTGATCGTATCCCTCGACCCCGGAGCCCAAGCCGCCGTCCACGATGCCGCTGTTTTCTGGCGGCGGCTGATCACGTTGCCGATCCGGGAGTTCCCGGCTGGTGAATGGCCGCGCCACGTGCCCGAAGACGTCATCCTGTTGATCGTCTCCACGGGTGCCGCCTCGGCGGCCGCGACGGAAAAGGCCGGGACGGCATCGCCGGGCCCAAACAGCGTATGGCTCGGACCAGCCCATCCGCCATGGCAGGAAACCTTTTTGCCAAATAGCGGGCGCTTTCTTCTGACCTCGGCCGAAGGCCGCTGCCCGGCAGTCCACGTATACGCCGGCCTGAACCTTCTGTTGGCCAAAGCCTGGGACCTGCAGCTACCGAAAAATGCGGCCATCGTAGAACACCACATGGCCGCCGCCGCCCATGCTGTGGAGGCGGTCCTGTGTGATGAACGCCTCCTGAAAGGATTGCAGAAAACGGCTGCCGACAACGCACGGTATCGATCCGCCTTTTTCATCAGTCCCTTCGCCGGAGCAGGCCGGGTGTGGGAAAGGGCATTTGACGCCGCCGGACGTTTGATGATGGTTCACCATCCGCCCGGCCAGTCCGGACACGGCCCCATCGTCACCATCGACGGCAATGCGGATGAAAAATTCGTCGGTCTGGCCCAGCGGGATGCCATGGTGACGCGCTACGGGGAACCGGCGGTGGTCCGTTGGGAGAAGCAGTATCTGGAGGGGAAATCCGTCGAGGCGTTCCTGACACGGCCGCCGGCCGCAGCTCTGCGGCAGCCGCAGGCGCCGTTTTATGCCGGCCACCGCTGGTACCTGCCGGTCTTGCAGCCGGATTACGATACCCGCCGCGACAATCTGATCATTCTGGACATGACCGGCGAGCGGGCCCTGCCCGCCATGCTCGATGAACTTTCCCTGCTGGGCAGCCGGGCGCCGCGGCTCGTCGTCATTACCCAGGAAGATTGCCTGGAGCAAGTGGGGGCCAAGACCTTCTTCAGCTTTCCGGTGAGCAATCTGCTGGTGCTGCCGGCTGTTGACGGCGCTCCCATCACCGACCTGCACCTGCCCCTGGTCCTCAATGCCCTGGGGGTGGTCCTGGCTGACTTGTGGCGGGAAACGCTCCCTGATTAACAGTGGCGATCATTGGGGGGCAACATCGGTCGGCGGCGCTTCCGCGGACGGCGGCAGTACGGCCTCCATGCGGTCCACGTTGCGGAATCCCCGGGGAAGCTTGCGGCCGCGCCGGCCGCGCAGCGCCACGAAAGCTTCCAGGCTGGCCCCCTTCAGGGTCACGAAACGCTTGCCGGCATGCACCACCAGATCGCCGTCGGCGGGCAGGAGAAACAGCTGGGTCAGATATTCCTCGTGGCGCTTGGCGCGCTCTTTGGGGATCTGGATGATCTTGTTGCCCTTGCCGCGGGGCAGTTCGGGCAGGTCCTGCAGGGGGAACACCAGCATGCGGCCCTCGTTGGTTAGGGCCACGACCCGCTCCGTTGCCACGTCCCCCACCGGAATCGGCATGAGGGGAGCGGCGCCCGGCGGCAGCGTCAGGAGAGCCTTGCCGTTGCGGTTGCGGGAGATCATATCTTCCAGCTTGACCACGAAGCCGTAACCCGCGTCGCTGGCCAGGAGATAGCGCGCCTGGTCGTCCCCCATCAAAACCGTCACGAAACGCTCGCCGGTTTCGATGGACAGGCGGCCGGTCAGGGGTTCGCCGTAGCCCCGGGCGGAGGGCAGCTGGTGAGCCGGCAGGGCGTAGCTCCGGCCGGTGGAATCCAGAAAGACCGCCTGCTGGTTGCTGCGTCCGTGAGCGCTGGCTAAATGTTGGTCGCCGGCCTTGTAGCTCAGGCCGTCGGGGTCGATGTCGTGGCCTTTGGCCGAGCGGATCCAGCCCCCCTGGGAGAGAACCACGGTGATGTTCTCCACCGGGAGCATCTCCTCCTGGGTAATGGCCTGGGCCGCTTCACGGCGCACGATGGGGGAACGGCGCGCGTCGCCGTACAATTTGGCGTCGGCTTCGATTTCCTTGCGGATCAGGGTGCGCAGACGCGCCGGGGAATCGAGGATCGCCTCGAGCTGCTTGCGCTCGGCGGCCAGCGCCTTCTGCTCCCCTTTGATCTTGATTTCCTCCAGCTTGGCCAGGTGGCGCAGCTTCATCTCCAGGATGGCCTCGGCCTGTTCCTCGCTCAGCCCGAAACGCTCCTGCAGCACCGGACGAGGCTTGTCTTCGGTGCGAATGATATGGATCACCTCGTCGATATTGAGGTAGGCGATCAGAAGCCCCTCGAGGATATGCAGCCGGCGGCTGATTTTCTCCAGCCGGTGCTGCAGCCGGCGGCGTACGGTGTCCTTCCGGAAGTCGAGCCATTCCGTGAGCAGGCCGACCAAGCTTTTCACCTGGGGGCGGCCGTCCAGTCCGATTACGTTCAGATTCACCCGGTAGGTCTTCTCCAGGTCGGTGGTGGCGTAGAGATGGGCCAGCAGCACATCCCGGTCCACCCGGTTGGAGCGCGGCACGATCACCAGCCGGGTGGGGTCCTCATGGTCGGACTCGTCCCGCAGGTCGGCCACCATGGGCAGTTTCTTGGCCTGCATCTGGCCGGCGATCTGCTCCAGCACCTTGGCGCCGGAAACCTGGTGCGGCAGGGCGGTAATGACGATGTCGCCGTTCTCCAACTCGTACCGGGCCCGCATGCGCAGGGTGCCTGTGCCGCTTTCGTAGATCTGCCGAATATCCTCCGCCGGCGTAATGATCTCCGCTGCGGTGGGAAAATCCGGGCCGGGCAGGTGTTCCATCAAGGTGTCCAGATCGGCTTTGGGATCCTGCAGCAGGTGGATGCAGGCCCCGGCGAGCTCCCGGACATTGTGGGGCGGGATATCGGTAGCCATGCCCACGGCGATGCCGGTGGTGCCGTTCATCAGGATGTGGGGCAGGCGTGCCGGCAGGACCGCCGGCTCTTCCAGGGTGCCGTCGAAATTGGGGATCCAGTCCACCGTGCCCTGGGCGATCTCGGCCAGCAGCATCTCGGCCGTTGGGGAAAGCTTGGCCTCGGTGTAGCGCATGGCGGCAAAGGATTTGGGATCGTCCGGCGCGCCCCAGTTGCCCTGGCCGTCGATCAGCGGGTAGCGGTAGGAGAAGGGCTGGGCCATCAGCACCATGGCCTCGTAGCAGGCGCTGTCGCCGTGGGGGTGGAACTTGCCCAGCACATCCCCCACGGTGCGGGCCGATTTCTTGTACTTGGCCGTGGCCTTGAGCCCCAGCTCGGACATGGCGTAGATGATGCGCCGCTGGACCGGCTTGAGCCCGTCGCCGATGTGCGGCAGGGCCCGATCCAGAATGACATACATGGCGTAGTCGCGGTAGGCTTTTTCGGTAAACGTCGCCAATGGCAGGCGTTCTGTCGTATCACTGATCCCGTTGGATCTCATGGATGGCATTCCTCACGTCGGGGCCGGCAGGCGGGGTGCCGGCCGTTTCATTCGACCAATGGTTCCGGCGGCCCCTCGATGGGGACCCGGGCGGCCTCCAGCCAGTCCCGACGGTCCCGGGCCCGCTTCTTGGCCAGCAGCATGTCCATCAACTGGTCGTCGCCCTCGCCAATCTGGAGCTGCACCAGGCGACGGGTGTCGGGCGCCATAGTGGTTTCGCGCAGCTGCAGCGGGTTCATCTCCCCCAAGCCCTTGAATCGCACCACGTTGATCTTGACGGGTTTCTTGCGGGTGGCCAACCGTTTCAGAATCGCTTCCCGCTCGGCGTCGTCCAGCGCATAGTGAATTTCCTTGCCGGCATCGATGCGATAGAGCGGCGGCATGGCGATAAAAATATGCCCCTTGGCCACCAGGGGTCGGAAGTGCTTCAGGAAAAGGGCGCACAGCAGGGTGGCGATATGCAGACCGTCCGAATCGGCATCCGCCAGGACGCAAATCTTGCCGTAGCGCAGGCCCGTGATATCGTCCGAGCCCGGGTCCACCCCGACGGCCACCGAGATGTCATGGATTTCCTTGGAGCTCAACACCATGCCGGGGTCGACTTCCCAAGTGTTCAGGATCTTGCCCCGCAGGGGCATGACGGCCTGGAACTGCCGGTCCCGGGCCTGCTTGGCGGAGCCGCCGGCGGAGTCCCCCTCCACCAGGAAGAGTTCACTGCGCAGGGAATCCTGGCTGACGCAGTCGGCCAGCTTGCCCGGCAGGGCCGGACCGCTGGTCACCTTCTTGCGGGCCACGGTCTTGCTCGCCTTAAGCCGCCGCTGGGCGCTGGCAATGGCCAGATCGGCGATGCGCTCGCCCTCCTCGGTGTGCCGGTTCAGCCACAGGCTGAAGGCATCCTTGACCGCACCGGAAACGAATCCGGCGCAGTGCCGCGATCCCAGGCGCTCCTTGGTCTGTCCGGAAAACTGGGGGTCCTGCATCTTGACCGACAGGACATAGCTCAACCGGTCCCAAACATCTTCGGGCGCCAGCTTGACCCCTCGGGGCAGGAGCTTGCGAAACTCGCAGAACTCCCGCAGGGAGGCCAGCAGTCCGCTGCGGAATCCGTTGACATGGGTGCCCCCCAGCGGGGTGGGGATCAGGTTGACATAGCTTTCGGCCACGGTCTCGCCTCTTTCCGGCAGCCATGCCATGGCCCAGTCCACGGTCTCGCCCTCGCCTTTGAAGGCCCCCACGAAGGGCACCTCCGGGAGACGTTCGGAATCCGCCAGGCTCTCGTTCAGGTAATCCCGCAGCCCGTCCCGGAAAAGCCAGGTCTCGGTTTCGTTGGTGGCCTGGTTGACGAAGCGCACCTGCAGGCCGGGGCACAGGACGGCCTTGGCGCGCAGGGTGTGTTTGAGGTGTTTGACCGAAAAGCGCGGGGTATCGAAATACCGGGGATCGGGCCAGAACCGCAGCCGCGTGCCGCTGTTGCGCGGCCCCACGCTGCCCACGACCTCCAGTTCGCTGGTCTTCAGGCCGTGGGCGAACGTCATCCGGAACTGCTGGCCATCCCGTTTGATCTCCACCTCGAGCTGTTTGGAGAGGGCATTGACCACCGAAACCCCAACCCCGTGCAAGCCGCCTGAAAACAGATAGCTCTTGTTGGAAAACTTGGCACCGGCGTGCAGCCGGGTCATGATCACCTCCACCCCGGTGACCTTCTCCTCCGGATGGAGGTCCACCGGCATGCCGCGGCCGTTGTCCGCCACCTCCAAGGATCCGTCCTCGAACAGGGTGACATCGAGGCGGTTGGCGTGACCGGCGATGGCCTCGTCCACGCTGTTGTCGATGGCCTCCTGGCCCAGGTGGTTGGGCCGCAGGGTGTCGGTATACATGCCGGGTCGCCGTTTGACCGGATCGAGCCCGCTCAATACCTCAATGGATTCCGCCGTATAGCTGTTTGCTGCCATGCAGGATGCATCCTCTTTTTTTGCTTGGCCCGCCGCTGTCGTGCGGAGGGCTGAACCCCTAAATTGGCGCGTAACATAGCGCATCTGTTATTTTTTGCAATTCGAAAACCGCAGGACTTCGTTATCCACCCGCCCCCCCTTCGGACGCCGGCGCGCAAACCGCTCGCCAGGGGAAGGCCGATGAACGCAACACCTTGATGGAATGGCAAACCGGGACAAGGATCAAGATCGGTGCGGGCGCAAAGCCCGGAGCGGAAACACCAACGGAATCGGTCAGGTACCCTCAACCGGAGGGGAGAAATCCGTTTGGGAGGCCTCTTTTCGCAGGCTTCCCGTCCAGGCCCGGATGACGGCCTGGCAGAGGGTTGCCAGGGGAATGGCGAACAGCAACCCCACAATCCCCCAGAACCCCCCGAACACCAGAACGGCCACGATGATCGCCACCGGGTGCAGGTTGACCACCCGGGAGAGCAGCAGGGGGGCCAGGAGGTTGCCGTCGAAGATCTGGATGATGCCGTAGGCCAGCATGACCCAGAGGGTAGCGCTCGTCGCCCCCCATTGAAAAAAGGCGATCATGGCCACCGGGAAAAAGATGACCGTGACGCCGATATAGGGCACCAGCACCGAAAGACCGGTCAGGAGCGCCAGCAGCATGGAAAACTGAAGCCCCATGGAAACAAAGACGATATAGGCCACCACCCCGACGATGATGATCTCCATGATCTTGCCGCGCACGTAGTTGGCGAACTGATGGTTGACCTCGATCCAGACCTCCCGGGCCAAGCCGCGGTTGTCGGGCAGAAACCCCTTGACCCAGTCCGTGATCAGCCGTTTGTCCTTGAGGAAGAAAAACACCATCAACGGCACCAGGATCAGGTAGATGATGCTCGCAATCAACCCCCGGACCGAGGCCAGGGAAAAGGACAGGATCTGCTGGGCAAGGCCCGTAATCTGGTTGCTGAGGGAGGCGATGATCTGACGGATCTGCACTTCGGTCACATAGCCCGGATATTTCTCGGGCAATTGAATCAGCAGGCTCTGACCTTTGGCGAACATGGCGGGCAGTTGCTGGAGCAGTTGGCCCAACTGACGGGACAACAGGGGCAGCAGGATGACGAGCAGGGCCAGGAGACTGACCATAAAAAAGATGAAGACCACCAACACGGCCGCCAGACGGGGGAATTTATGCCTTTCGAGCAGGCCGACGAGGCCTTCCAGCAGGTAGGCGATCACGATGGCCGCCAGCACCGGCGCCAGCATGTTGCCCAGGAAAAATACCAGGGTAAATCCCAGGATCAGCAGAAACCCCAGAATCAGCACCTGGGGGTTTGAAAAATAGCGGTCGATCCAATCGCGGAAGAGCTGATTCATACAACGGCACCTTATCCGACAGGCCAAGCGAAGCGAACGTGGACACCACCCGGAAAACACGCGCAAGGTATGACGAAACCAAAAACCTTGTCAAATGAAATAGCCGCCTCAAGGCGCGGCGCGGCCCGGCCAACGGAGGGGATCGGCCAGGTCCCGAAGGGCATCGCCCACCACGTCCTCGGAAGGTCCGCCATCCCCGGCCACCAGTTGGAGAAAGGCCTGGGGGAGCGATCCGGACACCACCACCTGCCGGTCCGTCCGGTCGGGCATGGGCAGGTCCAATCCGTAGGCGTGCAGTCCCAGGCGCGCGAAGCCCGCCTTTTCCTTTAGATAGCGCAGGGATCGGGTCGATCCGTAGCGCCGGTCGCCCACAACGGGATGGCCGGCCAGCTTGGCGTGGCGTCGGATCTGGTGCGGTCGTCCGGTCAAAGGGGTGCACGCGGCCAGGGTGTAATGGCCGCTATGAAAGAGCACCTGGAAGGCGGTGCGGCAGGCCACCCGTTTCCCCCGTCCGGCGGGATGCGTTCGACCGGCGCCGGACCGCGCCAGGGAGAAGGCCCAGACGCCGCCCCCCGCAGCCCCTTCGAGCCGCCCGTGCAAAAGCGCCAGGTAGCACTTGCCGACGCCCCGGGCCTCAAAGGCCGCGCCGTAAAAGGCCAGGGCCGGGGCGCTGGCGCAGAGCAGCACAAGTCCGCTGGTGTCCCGGTCCAGCCGATGGGGGGCCTGGATGGCGCTGTCTTCGGCAAAGCCAATTTTGGCGGCCAGTCCCGGATCAGCGGCCAGCAGGCGGCCCACGCGGGCGAGCAGATCCCGCCCGGGGTCGTTGTGCACGCTGATCCCGGCCGGCTTGTCCACCACCAGCCAGCCGTCGCCGGCGGCGACCACCGGGAGCGGCCTATGGGGTATGATAGGGTCCATTGTCTTCCGGTTCCCGACGGGCCGATTCAGGCCTGAGATGTGGATGGCCCGGCTCTCGATCGACCGGGCCCTAAAAATTGCCCCTTTTTTGCAGCGGCATCTTGCCTCCGGGGGGCGGACAAGGCTAAAAGGATAGCCGATTTAGGAGCAAAAGACCATGCCGATCATCTCCCCTTCAACCTATCGCCCCCCCTTGGGGATGGCCAACGGCCATCTGCAGACGATTCTGCCGTCCCTGCTGCGCCGGGTAAACGGCGTCAGCTATGAGCGGGAGCGAATCGAAACCGCCGACGGCGATTTCATCGACCTGGACTGGGCCCGCTGCGGCAGCCGCCGCCTGGTGGTCCTCTGCCACGGTCTGGAGGGCAGCTCCCAGGCGGCCTATATCCGGGGCATGGTGCGGGCCTTCAACCGGGCCGGCTGGGATGCCGTGGCCTACAACTACCGGGGCTGCAGCGGGGAGGCCAACCGTCTGCTGCGGGCCTACCACAGCGGCGCCACCGACGATCTGGCCACCGTTCACCGCCACCTTGCCGCACGCCATGCTTGCCAACGCATGGGATGGATCGGCTTCAGCCTTGGAGGCAACCTGGTGCTCAAATACCTGGGCGAAAACGGTCGGGCCCTGGATAATGAACAGCACTGGGCTGCCGCGGTTTCGGTGCCCTGCGACCTCGCGGCCAGTGCCCGCCGGCTCGACCGGCCTGTCAACCGGATCTACACGTGGCGCTTTCTGCGCACCCTCAAAGCCAAGACCCTTGAGAAGGCCCGCCGCTATCCGGGCCTCATCGACCTGCCCAAACTCGCCGCGGCCCACACCCTCAGGGCCTTCGACGATCTCTTTACGGCCCCGGTCCACGGCTTCCGGAATGCCGAGGACTATTGGCGACGCTGCAGCGCCCTGAATTTTCTGGACCGTATCCAGGTGCCCACCCTGGTGATCAACGCCCTGAACGATCCGTTTCTGGACGGCCTTTGTTTTCCGTATGCCGCCGCCCGGCGCAATCCCATGCTGTTCCTGGAAACCCCCCGCTCCGGTGGCCATGTGGGATTTCCGCCGCGGGTCTGGAACGGCCTTTTCTGGCACGAAGCCCGGATCCTCCGGTTTGCCCGGCAACTGGAGGCCGCCCGGCCCGGAATCGAACTGCCCGATGCTATTGGGCTTAGAACCCCAAACTGACATCCGGGCAGCGTCCAGGGGGAACGGACCGGATGCCATCGGATTTGAACCGCACCCGGTCTTTACCCGTGGGCTGAATCCAATCCGATATCGGAACCGGCCCCCGCCGGCGCATCGCGGTTGGCCGTCAGGCCGTCACAGATCCCTTCCGGCGCTCCTTCGGCCCGCCCTGCCGGATGAAACCCTACATAGACGGCCGCCCCTCCATGGCAGTCGACTCCTTCCCCAATAATCCGCTTCCAGCGCCGAATAACCGGATTTTTTCCGGAAATCGTTGACAGCAACCTTTCCAATATGCCAATTTCGCCCCTTTATGCTGAATTCTGGCCCTTTGCATAGCTCCGCTCCGGTGGTTTTCAGCCTTCGGCACCCAACTGGCGAAGGGAGCCGGCGGCTCGCAGCAGGGCGATAGCGCCCCGCCGGATCGGCGACCACGGCTGCGAGATGCCCCGGAGACGACCTTAGCGCCGCCCAACCTGCCGGTGATTCGACCGGCAGACCATAAATGAGGATGAGATTCTGATGAAAAAATGCTTGTTCACCCTCTCTCTTCTGACCGTTCCCGGCCTGGCCTGGGCGGAAAGCGCCCACCCGTCCGTGCGGCCGGTGCCATGACCGGCACCTTCTGGGGAATCGCCGCCCTGGCCCTGTTCGTGCTGGCGTATGCCCTGGTCCCGCTGGAAAACACGATCCACCTGCGCAAGAGCAAACCCGTGCTGTTCGCCGCCGGCATCATATGGGTGCTGGTGGCCGTGGCCTATGCCCGCATCGGCGACACCCACAGCGCCCACGTCGCCCTGAAGCAGAGCCTGCTCGAATATGCCGAGCTGTTTCTCTTTCTCCTGGCCGCCATGACCTATATCAACGCCCTGGAGGAGCGCAACGTTTTCCAGACCCTGAGGGCGTTCCTGGTATCGCGGGGCTTTTCCCTGCAGAAGATTTTCTGGATCACCGGTCTCCTGGCGTTTCTGATCTCGCCGATTGCCGACAACCTGACCACGGCCCTGCTGATGGGCGCGGTGGTCATGGCCGTGGGGGGCAGCAACAAAGGCTTCATCACCCTGGCCTGCATCAACATCGTGGTGGCCGCCAATGCCGGCGGCGCCTTTTCGCCCTTCGGCGATATCACGACCCTTATGGTGTGGCAGGCCGGCAAAGTGCACTTCACCCAGTTTTTCAGCATTTTCTTCCCTTCCCTGGTCAACTGGCTGGTCCCCGCGGCCTGCATGAGCATTGCCATCGGCAAGGCCTCGCCCGGAAAAGCTCAATGAACAGATCCGGATGAAATACGGCGCCAAGGCCATGATGGGGCTCTTCCTGATGACCATCGCCACGGCGGTATGCTTTCATAATTTCCTGCACCTGCCGCCGGCCGCCGGCATGATGCTGGGCCTGGGCTACCTGGGGCTCTTTTCCTATCATGTCAAACGCCATGAGGGGCGCACCATGAGCTATGACCGCATCCTGGGCGCCAAATACGACCAACCCCTGCAAACCGTCATTGCCAAGAGCGCCGCCGGCAATACCGTTACCCAACTCGTGCAGAACCATCCCCACCCCGCCTTCGCCATCGATGCCGATCACCGGATCACCTGCTGGAATGCCGGCATGGAGCGTCTCACCGGCGTGCCGGCCTCCGAACGGGTGGGCACCGGTGAGCAATGGGCGCCCTTCTATGAAAAAAAACGCCGCATCCTGGCCGATCTGATCGTGGATGAAATGCCGGACGAGGACTACGACCGCCATTATCCCGGCCGGCATCGGGCCTGTCCCGAATGCGCGGCGACCTACGATGCCGCCGACTATTTCCCCACCATCGGTGAAAAAGGCCAATGGCTGACCTTCTCGGCCGCCCCCGTCAAGGATAAAACCGGTCGGACCGTAGGCGCCGTCGAAGTTATCCGCGAAGTGGCGGAAAAGCAGCGAGAGGCGGAGCACTTCGACCTGATGAAGAAGATCGCCCGGGCCGAGTGGGACACCCTGCTCTTTTTCTACGGCGTCATCCTGTGCGTGGGCGGTTTGTCCCAGTTCGGCTACCTGGCCCTGCTCTCCGAATTTGCCTACATCGGATTGGGGGCCACTGTGGCCAACACGCTCGTGGGCATCCTCTCGGCCATCGTGGACAACATCCCCGTAATGTTCGCCGTGCTGACCATGGATCCCGCCATGTCCCTGGGCCAGTGGCTGCTGGCCACCCTCACGGCCGGCGTGGGCGGCAGCCTGCTGGCCATCGGCTCCGCCGCCGGGGTGGCCCTCATGGGCACGGCCCGGGGCACCTACACCTTCGGCGCCCATCTGAAATGGACCCCGGTGATCGCCCTGGGCTACGGCGCCAGCATCCTCTGCCATCTCTGGCTCAATGCCGGGCTGATGTAGCGCCCTTACCCGCATGTCGACAGAGCTGGGGAAAGTCCCTGGTTCTGTTGGCATGACGGGCTGGAAGTCCACTTTTCAAAACGCCCCGCCGCTCTGAGCCCCGATTCGCCGCAAATCATCAATCCCCCTCGCAAGAATGTCTTGAAACCCTTTATTTCATCTCACCCTTGAATTCCCCGGCAGACGACTTACCATAAATGGTAAGTTTGGTTCATGAGGAGCGGCGTTAGGGAACTGGCCCGGTGATCGCCCAGCAACCTGGTTCCTGAAGGTGCTAAATCCAGCCCCTATAGGGAGACATGTGGTCTTGATGACAAGGGAAAACCTGCCTCGCTAGACAGCGACATTTTCACTTCAACTTGACCTTCCTGAATTTTTAAAACCGACGAAAAAATCATTTTAAATTATCTGAAACCTGCGAAAAGATCATTCGATACCGCAAGTTGAGCCCGGACCGCAGCGACGGGGCTGATAGAGGAGTATGGATGCCATGCAAAAGACCGTTTTCGTTTATTCGGGCGAGGGTACCCACAGCCAGGACACCCAAGCCAGCCTGTTGAAGCACTCCCCCTGCTGGCAGGCAATCGGCGACATCCTGAAATCAAAATTCAACCTGGACCTCGAGCAACTATGGCGCGATGAAATCGGTACGCACAAATGCCCCTACAGCCCCCTGCTCACCGTGACAGCGCAGATATGCCTGTCTGATCTGTGGTGCCGCTGGGGCTATCGCCCGGATGTCACCATCGGACACAGCACCGGTGAATTGGCGGCCGCCTACCAGGCCGGTTTGTACGCATTGGAAGAAATTCTCCGGCTGGCCCACGATATTGGCCAAATAGGCGCCAAACTGGATGGGGTTATGGGCCATGGCCGTTTGTCCGAAACACAAATCGAGAACCTGCCGATTCATCTGTCCTCCTTCAACTTCACAAGCGAGGACATTAAGCACGTTACCCTGAGCGGGTACGCGGAAGAGATGGAAGCCTTCCTCCAAACGCATCCGGATTTTGTCAAGATGAGACTGCCCCACCCCTGGCACCACCCGGATTACGGACGTTTCGCTGGCCAGCTGAACCCCGTGGCATCAAAACAGATCGAGGAAGGGCGCTTTGTTTCCGGCGTCACAAACGATTTCGAAACCGAATTGAAAAATGACCACTGGCAACGCTGGCTGGTCAACCCCATCGATTTCATTCGGACCGTTGAAACGCTGTATGAGCGTTGTGGCAATGACGATTTGGAGATCATTGAAATCGGTTTCCACCCGGTTTTGGCGCCGTGCTTTCACGAATTCTCCAGCGCTACCTATGTTTCGAGCATGTTCCGGGGAGAGGACGATATCAGCTGGATCCTCTACCAGCGGAAAAAACTGACTCAGGAAACACTTTTAGCGAAACTGCGCGCCGCCAGCCAGGCCGTCAAACCCCGGCTGGAATTCGATACCCCCTTGGCCTACCAGGGGTTGGGATCGATAGAACTGACCCAGCTATCCGTTGAACTGCAGCCTTTTTTCCCGACCCTGGCCCCGCATGATTTTTATCGCTACAAGACGGTCAACCAGTTGATCGAAGGATTCGGCGCCCCCAAGACGGTGGACCTGACGGTGGCGCGGACTGATCGCCAGAACGCGGTGGTGATTGCCGGCATGAGCTGCCGCTTCCCGTCCGACGCGGAAACCCCGGCCCAGTTCTGGAACCTGCTGATCAGCCGGTCAGACCAGGTACGCGCCGAAGCCGGCCGGGGGCGTACCGAAGCCGGGTACTTGAGCAATGCGGTGACCCGCTTTGATCATCACTACTTCCATATTGCCGCGGCCGAAGCCCGCACGATGGATCCGCAGCAGATGCTCGCGCTGGAATTGACCGAGATGCTGTGGCGCGATGCCGGGATCGACCCGGAAACCTTGGACAAGAAACGGGTCGGTGTCTACATGGGCGTCTGGAACCAGGAATATCAGGGCGACCCGGCATCCGTTTACTATCCCACCGGAACAAACCCGAGCATCATTGCCTCGCGGATAAGCTATCACTATGACCTTCGGGGGCCGAGCTGGGTATCGAATACGGCCTGCTCTTCCTCGCTCGTGGCCATTCACTATGCCGCCAAGGACATCGAAGCCGGCCGCATCGACTATGCTATAGCCGGCGGCGTAAATATGCTGCTGGATGAAGGTTTCTCCGTCAACATGCGCAATGCCGGGTTTCTATCCCGGGACAACCGCTGCAAAGCCTTCGATGACAGCGCCAACGGGTATGTCCGGGCGGAAGGCGGCGGGCTGGTACTGCTGGTCAACAGGGATCTTGTCGATAACTACTATGGTGAAATCAGCGGGTCGGCCGTCAACCAGAACGGCCGCCGATCCCAGGTGATCACCGCCCCCCACGCGGAAGCCCAGGAAGAGTTGATCTTGACCGCCTGTCAGGATGCCGGCATCCAACCGGCAGACATCGCCTACGTGGAATGCCACGGGACCGGGACCAAAATCGGTGACCCCATCGAAATCGCAGCGCTCCGAAATACGGTTGCCAGGGGCCGCGAAACCCCCTGCCATATCGGCTCGGTCAAATCCAATTTGGGGCATCTGGAATCCGCCGCCGGCATCGCCGGGCTGATCAAATCCATTGCCGCCTTGAATTTCGGCACGATTCCCCCCAACCTGCATTTCCATCGGCCCAATCAATACATTGATTTCGAATCCGGCCATATCCATGTGGTGGCCGAGGAGACCCCCATCGATCACCAGGCGATCGTCGGTGTGAGCAGTTTCGGGTTCGGGGGCACCAATGCCCATATCATCGTCAAAGGCGCGGCGGATGCTGTCCGCAAAACCATCCGGCCTCAGACGGTGCCTTTCAACCGGGAGCAGGCCGCTCCACTGGCCCCCTATCTGCAATTGGAACAACCCGCTAACGTCGAACGAAAGCCCGTCCGGGAGGCCGTTTCCGACCGAACGGATATCCGGGCCAGTATCCGGGTCCTGTTTCACAGCCTCACGGGGATCGAAGAGATCGACCCGGAGTTGGAGCTGGTCGAACAGGGACTGGATTCCATGAGTGCTACCGAACTGATCAATCAGCTGGAAGAACAATTCCAGATCGAGATCGGTCCGGACATCATTTTCGACCACCCGCTCTTCACGCAGTTCGCCGCCGAAATTGAAAAGCGGGTCGAGGCCAAAGAGGATCAACCGGCAGTTACCCTGGTCAGCAGGGACGCGATCGACCAGCTCGTAGAAGAGCTCTTTTTTCAACTGACCAGCATCCGCGAAATCGACCCGCACATCGAGCTGACCGAACAGGGGCTCGATTCCATGAGCGGCACGGAACTGATTTCACAACTGGAAACCAAACTGCAGATCGACATCGGGCCGGATTTTATTTTTGAGTTTCCCCTGCGGGATCAACTGGTCGATGAACTTTACGCGCGTTCCGGTGCCGGCCTGAACTGAAGGACGACCCATTAAGAAAGGGACATCGATGGCCGACATCAAAACCACCCATGTGGGCTCTCTCCCGCGGCCCGTTGAAATGATGGCCAAACTGGTGCGCAAGCAGGACGTCAGCGCCCGGGATCTGAGGCAATACCTGGCGACCATCCTGGACCGGCAGCTATCCTTGGGCATCACGTACATCAACAATGGCGAACTGCCGCGAATGGACTATGTTCAATCGACGGTCGGCCGGATCGCCGGATTCGGTGGCACGGATACAGCCCCGCTGCCCCGTGATCTGGAGGAGCTTCCCGAGTTGTCCAGGCGTTTCGGCGGCCGCAACGGGTTGATTACCCTGAACCCCAAAGCACCGGTCACGCTGCCGGCCTGTTCGGAACCGCTGGTGTATACCGGCGAGTCTTCCCTGCGGGAAGAACTCGATATGATGACCGGCGTCTACCAAGAACGGAAGCCGGCCAACCCCAGTACGGATACCGAGTTGTTTTTTACCGCGCCCTCCCCCGGCACGATCGCCCTGTTCATGGAAAATCAGCATTATCCGAACGATGAAGCCTATATCGAGGCCATCGCCACGGTCCTGAAGCAAGAATACGCGATCATTGCCGGATACGGGGTCCTGCTGCAGGTCGATTGCCCGGACCTGGCCATGGGGCGCCATACCAAATATAAAACGCTCACAGACAGGGAATTCGTCGACCGCATCCATTTGAATGTGCGCGCCTTGAACCACGCTCTCTCAGGGATATCCCCGGGCCGCTGCCGCATCCATGTCTGCTGGGGCAATTATGCCGGAACCCATCACTGCGATATCGGGTTGAAGAAGATTTTCGAGCCCATCATGCAGGTGGATGCCCGTTATGTTTCGCTGGAAAGTAGCAACCACAGGCATGCCCATGAATGGACCGTCTTCAACGAATTGCCCTTCCCCGACGACAAGGTGCTGATGCCGGGCGTTATCGATACGAGTTCGACCATCGTGGAACACCCCGCCTTGGTGAGTCAGCGCATCATGAATTTCACCCGTATTCTGGGCCCCGACCGCGTAATCGCCTCAACCGACTGCGGATTCGCGACAACGGCTTCCGCGGCCAGCGTTTCCGGTGAAGTGGCCTGGATGAAATTGGCGGCATTGGTCGAGGGGGCCCGCAGGGTCTCCTAAAAAGAATTCAATTGAACAGATGAGGAAAAGAAGATGACGGATAAAAACCACCGGATTAAGAGCGTGCGCGTGTTGAATTTGTCGCGCCTTGACCTGCCTTTTCATTACGTGCTGAAGGTCGATACCGATGACGTACCTGAACTCGTTAAAACCATCCGGCGCCATGCCGACCTGCCCTTTGTCTATGTTGTCGACCAAGAAAAAGCACACCTGGTGCCTGAACTGCTGGCCGCCTTGAAGGCGATTCGGTCCCCCTGTTTCCCCTATGCCGTTTTTTCAGTTGGCGGCACGCGATTGGATAGGATGACCCGGATCTGGATCAGGTGACCATCGAGGGTGCGGACCCCGATTCGATCCACAATCGTGTGGCCGCCTATGAAGCGGAACGGTTCGGTTTCGATAGCCATAAATTAAAAATCGGCCGCCGGGGGGCGCTGCCGGCCCGGGTCGATGTGGCCATCGTCGGCGGCGGCATTACCGGCATCTATGCTGCCAACCGGCTCAAGGAGGCGGGGATTTCCTATGCCATACTGGAAAAGCGGGACCAGGTCGGCGGAATCTGGTCCCAGTACGCCAACACGACCTCCCAGGTCAACTCCTCCGAGTGCGGCTACCGTCTCTTCGAGAAGAACGGTCGCTCCAATCGGGATCATTCCTTTACCCGGGAAATCCTGGAAGACATTGCCCTTCTGACCGGGGATGTTAGGGAAAACCTCTACCTGGACACAGCCGTCGAAAAAATTGAAAAAAACGGGCCTGGTTACCGCATCAGGGTCAATCGTGACGGCCTTTCCGCCACGATCGAAAGCACCGGCGTCATCCTGGCCATCAACGACCGTGTCGGTGAGCCGCGGGAAATCACCTGGAAGAACCAGGAGGCTTTCGAGGGGCAGGTTGTCTCCGGCATCTCCGATGGCGCCCGGGGCGTCGACTGGCGCGACAAGGATGTCGTCATTGTGGGGATGGGGGCTTTTGCCATTGAAAACGCCCGAACCGCTTTGGAGGCCGGCGCACGCCACGTCACCGTGGTCTGTCGGCGTCATGGAACGATCTGCCCCAAGATTATCGACTATCTCAATTTCGCAACCCCTTACGACGACAACTTCAAGCACGACAAGAAAAGCAATATGCGCAACATGATGTACTGGAAAAAACTCTATGACCTCAGTGGGGCGACCCAACCGGAATGCTGGATGGGCAAAGTCAAACATGACGGCCATACGATCAGCGTATCCGATATTTGGTTTATCGGGCACTATTTGAAGAAAATCGAAACCGTGGCCGGCGCGATTACCGATATGACGGCCGACACGGTGGTCGTCAATGACCAGCAGCGGATCACGGCCGATATCGTGGTCAATTGCGTGGGCTTTGAGCGCAATACACCACTTGCGGAGGCGTTGAGCGGCTTCCGTGAAATGTACAACAACAACTATGTGGACAAGGATTTCATGTACCTGGCGGACGCCTACATCGACGCCGACGCCTTCAATTCCCTGTTTGGTTCCAGCGTTCTGGAGATGGTCAAGTTTTATATGGAGGTCTTCATCCTGTACTTCGACAACCCCGAGTTTGAAACCATGATGAAAATCGACCAGATTGAAAAATTACCCATCGAAGAGCGGAAGTGGTCCCACTATATCAAGGGCGCCATGGCGTTGATCGAAAACGATCCGCGCATCCACGACGCGGCCTGGCAGCAGATCAACCAAAGAACCGACAATTTCCTGCAAACCCATGACCTCTCGACCTATGTTGAACAAAACAAAAGAGAGTGGCTCGACATGCACCGGATGCTCGCAGGAAAATCAATGAAGGAAGAGGAATGCCTGCCCTATGTTTTCGAAAACCTCATTAAAGCATAGCGCGTTTTAAGAGGGATAAAAGGCATTCGTATCGAGTTCGCCGGTTTTCCTCCGGTGACGGCACAAACACCCCTATGAGACGCCCGAGGAGACATCCCGAAACCGGGATAGGGATCAGTTTTGCAGGATGCTGATGAGCACCCGGCCGATGGCGGTATTGTCGATGTAGCGGCCGCGCACGGGGTCTTCACCCGCGATCTCGAACGTAAACAAGCGGGCGGCCGAACCTTGGGCGAAAAACGGGATCAGTTGATTGGTGTGGTCTTTGCTGTACCATGCCATGCCGGGCAGAACCCCTTCCCCGTTGTTGATCAAGGCTTTCCTGGTGGGATTTTCGGCGTCGGCCACGGGTCCGTTGAGGTATCCGGTCTCATGGTCGCCGGTGACGATGAGAAGGGTTTCGTCCCAGTCGCTGTTTTGCGCCACCCAGCCGACCACCGCTTCGACCGCGCGGTTGAAGTCGATTTCCTCTTCGATCATCCGGCCGGACTGGTGGGCATGGCCGGCCCAGTCCACCGCCCCGCCTTCGATCATCAGAACGAAGCCATCCGCGTCATTGTCGAGCACATTGAGGGCCGCCCGGGCCATTTCCGCCAGGGTGGGAACGGATTTGATGCGTGGCACCGCATAAGGGGCCGCATCCGGATCCCCTGATCGGCGCTGCTGGAGGGTTTCGTGGACGAAGGGCAGCCCGATCACGCGCCGGGGCGTGGGTCCCGTTGCCATGGCCTGAAAGTCGCGGCGGGTGCGAATGACCTGCCAGGCGTCGGCAAGGCCGTCACCGTCGGCATCCGCGCCCATGATCGTGTGATCGTCGGTCAGATCGGCAAACGTTTTCGGCCCCCCGACATATCGGGCATCCATCCGGCCCGGATCGCCATTGTCGTCGTAATCCGGTGCGCCGGCCCCCATGATCACCTCCAGGGCGCTGTCGTAAATCATTTGGTTGGCGATGGCAGCATAGTTGCGGCGCGAAACGTTGTGGGCCACAAAACCGGCCGGCGTGGCATGGCTGAATTCCACCGTGGTCACGACACCCGTGGCCATCCCCTTGTCTTCAGCCCATTCCATGGCGTGTTTGAGGGATGCCCGGTCGACCGCGGCACCGATGGCGCCGCGGTATGTTTTCACTCCCGTGCTCATGGCGGTGGCCGCCGCCGCTGAATCCGTGGCGCCCTCCCGGACATGATCGAAATCCTTCCAGGCGGCCGCGGGATCGTATCCGCCGCCATACGGGTAAATGGACATGCCCAGTTGGACCGGGAAGTGCTCGTAGACCTGGGTCCCGGTGCGGCCGTGCTGATACAGGCTGGCAGCGTCGATCTGGTTGTAACCGCAGCCGTCGGCGATCATGACGATGATGTGCCGGACCTTGCCGTCGGGGATATGGCCGCCTTTGCGGCCGGCGGCTCGAACGGGTGTCGTCAGGGTCAAAAGCACGAGAATGACCAGGATCTTTTTCATGGCGGCAGACTCCTTGTCCGTCATTTGTCCATTCGGTCGGCAATGTCAAGTTCAAGGGGGAAGCTGGTTCTTTTCTGCCATGGCCGATCTCTGCGCCGGCGCGCGGCGGATCGCCCCCCTTTCCGGGCCAGCGGTTCGAAAGCGGTGCCCTTCGGCGCCCGTTGCGCTCGCTGTCGGACGCAGACGGCAATCGGTGCTTGACATTATCGGAAGACACGCTGTATTAATTGGTCGAACCAATTTTACAAATCCGGCAAGCCCTACGACAAGGTCATGAGTCTGAAAGAAACGCGCGCTCCATCCGTCCGGTCCGGCCGGACCCACGAAAAGGTGACCCGCGCCCTGCTGGGCGACCTTTTCCGCGGAACGATCACCCCCGGGGCAAAACTGCCCACCGAGCGGGCCATGGCCGAGACGTTCGCCGTCAACCGCGCCACCGTGCGGGAGGCACTGCGCCATCTGGAGCATCTCGACCTGATCGCCATCCGGCAGGGGGACGGGGCCTACGCCAAACATTTCCTGGAAAGCCGCAATCTCGAAACCGCCAAAGCCATGGTGCGGGTGGATGCCGGCCTGCGCCGCGAGGTGCTCGCTGCGGTGCTCGAAATCCGGCGCATCAACAGTCCCGAGATCGCCTACGCCGCCGCCCTGAAGCGCACCCCGGACCATCTGCGCCAGTTGCAGCAGGCGGCCTTTCCGGACGAAGAAATCGCGCTGATGGAACGGGACAAGCACGTCCACCGGATCGTCAGCCGGGCCAGCGGCAATATTCTGCATGTGCTCATGACCAATTTCTGCCAGGATTTTTTTGACGATTTCGGGCACCTCTATTTCGCCCGGGACGCCAATTGCCGCCGTTCGGCAAAGTTTCATAGGGCGATCTTCCATGCCATCCGCGATCAGAATGCGGGCGTGGCCCGGGATGTCATGCGGGAAGCCCTCCAGTATGCCGAACGGGCCGTTTACGACGCATTGGGACAGGAAACGGCACCTGGTCCAGGGCATGGATCATCTTTTCGCAAAGGCCAAAAGATCTGATTGGTCGAACCAATTAACCTTTAATGTAACTGTCCTGGCAGAATGGAAGGACCTATGTGATCTCGCGATAGAGAATTGAAAACGGTTTTTGAAGTTTTGGTTTTCCCCTTTGTCCCGCGCCGAGCATCGGTGACGGGGGCGGAAACAGCGTGTCGGCTTGTCTGAGCGAAGCGAGTTCCGACACGCGCCGACCCCGTCGTCGACGCGCAGGAAGAAGCGGGGCACGGGCGTCTGAAGCCTGTCACGCCGAGGCGTGATTGGTTACTTTTCTGCCACACGGAAGAAAAGTAACAATGCAATAATTCACCTTCTTGAACAGGAACCATCCATGAAGCGCTACACCGGGACTGATGGAAACGACATCTTCGATATGATCGTGATCGGCGGCGGGATCTCCGGGGCGGCCATCGCCTATGAGGCCGCCACCCGCGGGCTGAAGGTGGCGCTCTTTGAAAAGGGCGATTTTTCCGAGGCCACCTCGGCGGCCTCCTCCAAGCTCATTCACGGGGGCCTGCGCTACCTCGCCAACCTGGAATACGGTCTGGTGCGCGAATCCCTGCGGGAACGCCGCATCCTGGAAAATATCGCCCCCAACTTCGTCTATCCCCTGCCCATGCTGTTTCCCCATTACCGTTCCCAGCCCAAGAGCAACAAGTGGCTGGTCAAAATTGGCCTGACCCTCTACGATCTGCTGGCCTTCGACAAGGGCCGCACCTGGGATCCGGGCCAAAAAATCCCCAACCACACCACTCTTCCGGCTCGCCAAGCCCGTCAGCAGCAGCCGCTGTTGAAGTCCGAGGGGCTCACCGGGGCTTCGCTTTTCTATGACTGCCTGAACGTCTCCCCCGAGCGCCTGGCCCTGGCGTTCATCCGCTCGGCCATGGCCCACGGTGCCCAGGCCGCCAACTACGCCAGGGTAAGCGGTTTTCTCATGAGCGAGGGCGGGTCAACGGTGCAGGGCGTGAAGGTGGAAGATCTGATTCAAAACCGAAGTATGGAAGTGCGGGGCGCGGTCATCCTCAACTGCGCCGGCCCCTGGGTGGACAACGTGCTGGCCCTGGCCCGGTCGTCAGAAAACCTTCAGCGACTGCGGCGCTCGGAAGGCATCCACATCATCACCAGACCCATCATCAACGACAACAGCGCGGTCAGTGCCATCACCCCGGATGGACGCCACTGCTTCCTGATTCCCTGGCGGGGCCACACCCTGATCGGCACCACGGACAAACCCTACGAAGGCCACCCGGACGACTATCGGGTCACCCGCCGCAGCATCGAGGAACTGATCGCGGCCGTCAATGCCTCCTTTGACGGTCTGTCCCTGACGCTGGCCGACGTCCGCCATTGCTACGGCGGCCTGCGCCCGCTGGTGGAAACCCAGACCGCGGAAACCTACAAATCTTCCCGGAAATACGAAATCCACGACCACCGCCGCGACGGGCTTGACCACCTGATCACCGTGGAAGGGGGCAAATGGACCACCAGTCGCCATCTGGCGGAGAAAGTCATCGATCTGGTGCGGACGAAAACCACCCTGCCCGTCACCCCTTCCATCTCGGAACGCCAATACCTGCAGGGCTCCGAAATCCGGGACATGAAGGCGTTTCTTCATCAAATCAAAGCCGACAACCGGGATATTCACGAAGCGACGGTGGCCTATCTGGGACGGATTTACGGCACCCATTGCCAACAGATCCTGGACCTGGCCCAACAGAACCAGACCCTGGCCGAACCGCTGAACGCCGCGGGCGACATTTTGGCCCAGGCCGTTTACGCCGCCCGCCATGAAATGGCTTACACCCTGGAAGATATCGTCCTGCGCCGCACCGGCATCGCCACCATTGGCAGCCCCGGTGAGGCGGTCCTTCAGCGGGTGGCCGAGGCCGTCGCCCCCGACCTCGGCTGGGATGAAGCTCGGATCCAACAGGAAGTGGACAGGACCATAGCCTTTCTAAAGATTCCAGTTGATTGAAGGGATTAACCCATTGGTTACTTTTCTTTCGCGAGAAAGAAAAGTAACTTCATTCAAGAAACGAGTTTAGCATTGCAAACTCTTTTTTTTTGACCCATCAAAGAACGAAAACTTTGATCTAAACGAGGGAAGATCACCCATGCTCAAGAAAAAGACCTTCCGGCCTGACTGGAGCGAAACCCCGCCGGCCGAGGGAACCTACCGGGCCATTTTCAAATACGGCGCCCCGGAGCGCTTCAAGCATCCCAGTGACCAGTGGGTTGCCATGCTCAAGGCGGAATTCGAAATGGGGGACGACGATTTCCGGACCAAGCAGGCCGAGGGCCGCCAGCTGGTGACATTGGAGCGTCCCTGCAATCTTACGGCCGCCCAGATCGAGACCCTGGCCGGGATCGTCGGCCCAGAAAACACCTCCGCCGATGTCTTCCAGCGGACCCGCTATGCCTATGGTCAAACGGCCGAAGAGATGATGGAATTGGGCCGGGGCATTGTCCGGGAGATCGCCGATCTGGTGGTGCACCCCCGCCACAAGGAGGATGTGCGCCAAATCGTGGCCTTCTGCCATGAAGAAAAAATCCCGGTTTACGTCTTCTCCGGCGGGTCGTCGGTGAACCTGGGCCTGCGCCCGGCCCGGGGCGGCATCACCCTGGTCATGAGCACCCACATGAACCAGCTTTTGGCATTGAACGAAACCAACCAGACGGCCCGGGTGCAGCCCGGCATGTTCGGTCCGGCCTACGAAACGGCCCTCAACCGGGCGCCCGAGCAGCGCAACGCCCGGGGACGCTATACCGGCGGCCACTTTCCCCAGTCCTTCGAATACTCGACTGTCGGGGGCTGGGTGGTAACCCTGGGTTCGGGCCAGGCCTCCACCTATTACGGCGATGCCGTCGATCTCGTGGTCAGCCAGGAGGTCGTGACGCCGACCGGCGGCTTTAAAACCCTGGAGTTTCCGGCGGCCGCCACGGGCCCCAAGGTCAACGACATCCTGAAAGGCTCGGAGGGCACCTTCGGCGTGCTGGTGGAACTCACCCTGAAGGTCTTCCGCTACATGCCCCGCAACCGGCGCTATTTCAGCTTCATGTTTCCCACCTGGGAAGCGGCCGTGGAGGCCAGCCGCGCCATTTCCCAGGGGGAATTCGGACGGCCGGCCGTCTATCGGATATCCGACCCCGAAGAAACCGACCGGGGGCTAAAGCTATACGGCATCCCGTCTCCGGTCGACTGTTTCCTTGTAAAACGGGGCTATCGCCCCATGCAGCGCTGCCTGTGCCTGGGCACCGTGGAAGGCGACCGGGACTACACCCGCCTCGTCAAACACAAGATCCGCAGGTTCGCCAAACGGCACGGCGCCTTCTATCTGGGGGGCTACGGCAGCCGCAAATGGGAGAAGACCCGCTTCACCGAGCCTTACATGCGCGAGGATCTGCACGACTACGGGATCATCATCGACACCCTGGAGACCTCTGTTGCCTGGGACAACCTGCACCGCCTGCACCAGGGCGTGCGGCGCTACATCAAAGCACGCCCGCGGACCATCTGCATGACCCATGCCTCCCACTTCTATCCCCAGGGCACCAATCTCTACTTTATCTTCATCGGCCGCTTCGAGAAGGTGGACGACTACCGCGCCTTCCAGGCCGGCATCCTCGACCGGATCCAACAATATGGCGGGTCCCTGAGCCACCATCACGGCGTGGGCCGCATGATCGCCCCCTGGATCGAAGCCCATTTGGGGAAAGAGCAGATGGCGGTGCTGCGCGCATTGAAAAAGCACTTCGACCCCCACAACATCATGAACCCGGGCGGCCAGTTGGGACTCGACCTGAACCCGGACCGGGTGAGGAATCTGCCATGACCGCCACCGCGCAAGACGAGCTGATCCTGGTCTTCGATGCCGGCACCCAGTCCATCCGGGCGGCCCTGATCGACCCCCGGGGGGTGATCCAGCACATGGTCAAGACGCCCTTCGAACCCTATTTCTCCCGGCGGCCCGGCTGGGCCGAACAGGAGCTGGATTTCTACTGGCAACACTTCGCCGCTACATCCCGCAAACTGCTCAGCGCCGAAGGGGTCGATACCGCCCGCATCGCCGGGGTGGCCGTCACCTCCCAGCGCAACACCATGGTCAACCTGGATAGGGATGGCAAGCCCCTGCGGCCGGCCATCCTCTGGCTGGACCAGCGCAAGGCCGAAATGGAGAACAATCTCTCCCCGCTCGTCTCCGGCGCTCTGAAAGCCCTCCGCCAATACGGCGTGGTGGAAAAAGCCGTCCGGGAAAGCGAGTCCAACTGGCTGCGCCAGAACCAGCCCGACATCTGGGAGAAAACCCATAAGTTTCTCTTTCTATCGGGCTTCTGGATTTACCGCCTGACCGGCGAATACCGCGATTCCGTGGGCAGTCAGGTGGGCTATGTGCCCTTCGACTACAAGCGCCATTGCTGGGCCGGGCCGCGGGACCTCAAGTGGAAGCTCTTTCCCCTGGACCCCGCTCTCCTGCCGGAGCTGGTGCCGCCGGGCAACCTCCTGGGCCACATCACCCGCAAAGCGTCCCGCGAGACCGGCATCCCCGAGGGCCTGCCGGTGATCGCCGCGGCCACGGACAAGGCCTGCGAAGTGCTGGGGGCCGGCTGCCGGTCGCCGGAAACCGCCTGTCTGAGCTACGGCACCACGGCCACCGTGAACACGGCCAACCCGAAGTACGTGGAGATCAAACCCTTCGTGCCGCCCTACCCCGGCGCCCTGCCGGGCACCTACAACACCGAGGTCATGGTCTATCGCGGGTTCTGGATGGTGAGCTGGTTCAAAAAGGAGTTCGGCCTGCGGGAAGCAGCAGATCGCCCGGGAGCGCGGGATCGCGCCGGAAGCCCTTTTCGACGAGCTCATCCGGGACGTTCCCCCCGGTTCCATGGGCTTGACCCTGCAGCCCTACTGGTCGCCGGGCATCAACACCGATGCGGATGCCAAGGGCGCCATCATCGGCTTCGGCGACGTGCACACCCGGGCCCATATCTATCGGGCGATTTTGGAGGGATTGGGCTACGGCCTCAAGGAGGGGATGCTGGTGCTGCAAAAGCGCAACAAAATTCCCATAACATCGCTCCGGGTATCGGGGGGCGGCTCCCAGAGCGACGCCGCCTTGCAGATCACGGCGGATATCTTCGACCTGCCCGCAGAGCGGCCCCACACCTACGAAACCTCGTCCCTGGGCGCGGCCATCGATGCGGCCGTGGGCCTGAAGCTGCACCCCGATTTCGACAGCGCCGTACAGGCCATGACCCGGGTGGCGGAAGTCTTCGAGCCCATCCCCGCCAACCGGGACCTATATAGAAAGCTCTTCGAAAGGGTCTACTGCAAGCTCTACCGCCGGTTGAAACCCATTTACAACCATATCCGGGACATCACCGGGTATCCGGCCATGTGAAACCGAAGGCCGCCCTTTGCGAGCGGGCGCCGGCTAATTGGGCGACGCCCAGTCCGGATGCACATTCACGCGGAAATCGGCATGATTGTTGGTGGGGTCCACCTCGTACTCCGCACCCCCCTGGTGCCGCACGCTGACTTCACATTGTCTCACCCCGGGAGTCGACCAGGTCCGGGTGAAGCTGAAGACATGGCAGCCATGGCCCTGGCCGTCGCAGCCGCCGGTGCTGCCGTCGTGGCCGCCCCCGAGCGCGGTGTAGCTCTCGACGCCGGCCGGCTGCCCCTGACAGGTCAGGGTCAGGGTAATCGGACCCGAAGAACTTTCGCGGGTCATGTTATAAACCGTGAAGACCATCTGGACCGGTCCGTTCATGGGTACCAGGCGATCCGGGAAACTTGTGGCCCCATCCGGCCCGAACAGGGCCAAGTCCGACTTGAGGATATACTCCACCAGAACGACATCGGTAAAATTGTTGTCCCGCGCCACCTCCAGCAGCTCCATCATCGGATCGACCACCATGCGCAGGTGGTGCGTCCCCACTTCTCTTTTGGTCGGGGGCAGCGCCCCCTCGATCTGAACGACCACGCTCGCGCCGACGGCGAGCGACGGCAGGGGCACCTGTCCCATCGAAGCGGTAGCGTTGTTCTGGGGATTGACCCGGGAAAGCCGCACCGTGGTGGGCGGGGAGGCCACCGCGCCGGTGTTGGTCACCTTCGCCCGGAAGGTCACCTTCTCCCCAAGGTCCGCCAGCACGATTTTTTGCGGCCAGTCCGGTGCCGACACGATCGCCAGGTCGGGAAGCCCCACCTGGGATACACCGCCCTGCACCTGAATCGCCGGGTTCACCACGGCCATTGCTTTCGGCTCGACCGTAAAGATACGCTGATTGTTCAGTTCGTTCGATTCGGCGACCGCGTTGTCTTTGTCGATCGCAAACGAAAAACGATAGATCCCTGCTTGCCATGTGGCCCCGGACATTGACGGCCAGGCGAAAGACACGGACTTCCCCGGTCCCAGTGGAGGACACTCAAATACGGCCGCAAGCTCGGCGGCGGGTGCGCCGTCCGGTGCCGATTCAACGCCGATGGCAATCCGGTTGGCCGACGCCGGCTGGGTTCCCTGGTTGGTGATCGTGAACGTCAGGATAGCCCCCGTACCGATGGGGGCGCCCACCCTGGGGGAGGCCGACCACTGCCAACCGGTGGATCGCAAATCGGGACCGTTGGCCGCCGGGGGCGGAGCTGTGGCACCCCCCGGCAAGCCGGGTGCCATCGGTTGGATTTTCCCGGGAACGGGTTTGGGCGTGCTGCCAACGGGTTTTTTCGTTAAGGGGTTCATCTTTCCTGTGGGATGCACCGGCATGGGTTGTCCGTATTTCTGACAGGCTTGCTGCGCGGCGGCGGCCGAGGTGAAGAAACGGCCGTTCCAGGCGGCGCAATCCGTCGCCTGGGATGCCGTCACCTTTCCGTTGGCGCAGCAAAACCCCATCGCTGCCGGGGCTGATTTCGCCGGGGACGTCGATTGGGCCGCCTTGACCTGCGGCAGGCTGTCGCTGCGGCGGACAGACGCCGGCTCACCGGCATTGACGTGCCCAAGCATGCCGGAACAAAGGGAAAGACTCAGGGCCAGCACCAGAACCGTTCTCGGAAACCGCATGACTACTCTCCTTGTTCGATAGGCAGGGTGAATGGGGGGATCGCGTTCGATCGATGTGCCATTATAGTGCTTGGTACCGGCAGCAGCGGCAAAGGTTCATCGGATGGCATGGGCCGTGCCTGCGGGACCGGGTGTGACAGGGGGGAGCGGATAATGAACGACCCCGCCGCAGAGCAGCGGGGTATGGATAACGGCCATGAAATGCCGCAAGCGGCGGGGAATTAAATTCTTGTCCGCCTTTGGCGCATGAAGCAATGGCAGGCCATAGGCTCCGGGACAGGACGAATGGCGAATGGCCTGTAAACCCGCCCATACCAGAGTGAAAGAATCCGCTGTCAGGCGCCCGTTTCCTCGTCATCCGCCAAAGCCTTTTTGAAAAGCTCCGCCGGAAACGATTCGGTCGTATCATCCCCGTCCTCGACGGGCGATTTGAGCCGGGTGAGTCGCCAGGCGACATCCTCGTAGCCCGCGTCGAACAGCTTGCTGGTGATATTGATAACCCAGCCGGTGCCGAAGTCGCTGTACGGGAGCACTTTGGTAAACTTGATATAGGTCCGTCGGCTGCCGTCCGACAGGATCGTATTTCTGAGAAGCGTCCGGAAGCCGGCCAGGTCCTTTTCGGTGGCCAGCCGGTCCATGATCTCACGGCAATCCTCCTCCCCTGCCCCTTCCGGGAACAGGGCGACGGCCGTTGTGCGCAATTTTTCCATCGTATCCATCAAAACCTCGGCTCTGGCGAGTTACTGGAATGACTGCTTTTTAGCTCAATTTCTTAATAAATTTGTCCCCGGCCTGTCAACCAATGTTCTGTCCTGCTCGTCCGGGCCTACGCAATGCCCAGAAGTGGCGGGACGGCACCCACGATATTGCAACGGGCATGCGGGCCGTGTCCTGTAAAGCCCCTTACCCGCTTGCATTCGTTCGGCAAATCTGCCATAGGTCATGTTACGGCCAGGCATCGGACACGGCATTGTCATTCCCCCCCCCAAGGCACCCCCTCTTAGCCAAAAGCCGGCAACCGTGACCGACCGCCAGGCACGTAGGCAAAGCACAATGCGATAGAGAGCGCAGAGCCGGCCTCCTCGTCCCCCGATTACGATACCATTCCGCCCACCGGACGCCAGGCCCATGCTGTTTTTGTTATCCTCTTTCAAGCCGGCACAATTTAACAAACAAATATGGCACAGCGCTCCCTGTGCGACCGAACAACTTGCAGTGGTATCTTTTTTTGGAGGCCCCAATGGAAACGGTATGCCCTTATTGCGACCAATTCTTCGAAGTGCCCGATGAAATCGAAGGCACGCGCACCCTTTGCGAATTCTGCGAGCAAGTCTTTACCGCCGATCCGGTTTTTGTTCTTGATGTCGGCCAGGCCGACGATGCGGCCTGTTGCTGTCACGCCATGTGAGAGGCGATGCCGGGTTCGGTACGCCTATTAGCGCCATTCTTTTTAAGATAGCGCTTTGTTCAAATCCATTTCAGGGCGGCATGGTCAACCACAATAGTCGACGCGTTCCCGCCTAAACGCGGATATCGGCCAGCCGCAGCCAAATACAAATGCCAATCAGTCCTGTTACGGCAGTTTTTCTCCCGCTTGACCGCCATACGACGCAACGCGCACATTCCTTATGACCTACGCCGATCTATATGAACGCTTTGTCTGTCCCGACCGATACGTGCTCAGCAGCCATTTCCTTAGGGCCGTCACATTGGCGCAGAGATCCGAAATCTCCCGCAAGATCTTCCAGTGCCGTAGGCTATCATGTCCGACAGCTAAGAATTTCGCTGGACCAACTCCTGACGTTTCGTCCCGGGGCTGCTGAATTGAGGACTGGCAGGATGCACTTACCAAATGGTTCGTACAGGGTATTGTCGGATCATCTCATCCGGGGTGAGTATTACAAGGCCATGGGTAAGCGCCTGACACACAAGCATGCGGTCAAAGGGGTCCTTGTGGTGCTCAGGCAATCTGGGCAATTGCAGGGCGGCATCCTCCTCCAACGAAAGGGAGGTGATACCGTGTCCCGTGCGCATGGCGGGGATGAAACGATCCGGGTTTTCCGGGAGGGGCAGACGCCCAAGCGCATGTTTTACGACCATTTCCCAAACGGAGACGCTGCTCAGGTAGACCCTGTTGCCGGGGTCCTGGAAGCAGACCCTGGCAGTGGCTGACAGTTCCGGGGCATCCTGGGCGATCCAAAGGAACGTGCAGGTATCGAGCAGGATGTTCAAGGCGTTTCCCCATGGAAGGCCGCGGTCAGATCATCCGGCAGGGGATCGAAAAACGCCGCCGGAATTTCAAAAGTGCCTTTGGCCAACCCGATGGGCCTGGGTTGCGACCGTTCCGGCGGCAAGGGGCGAATTTCGGCAATAGGCACATTGCGCTTGCACAGCAAAATGGTTTCGCCTTCGGCAAGGTTGGCGAGATAGCGGGAAAGGTGGGTCTTGGCTTCGTGGATGTTGATCTTTATCATGCCTCGATAATAGATCATGTAGTTAGTCAAGTCAATGGTCCACTTCTTGGTGCAGTAGAGATGCCCTTCTGGAAGCGATTCAGGATCCAGAATCCAGGCTTTGATGGCCTATGTCACCAGATGGGTTTCCAAACGGAAATAAATAAGGAATACTTGAGCAAAGCGTGTGACCTGATCTGTCACAACGCTATGATAGGGAAATCCAAAAAAAATTAAGTGATCGAGGATCGGATTTGACAACTGCAATCATTGCCTTTGATCTGGAAACCACCGGCCTGTCGCCCCTGAAAGGACATCGTGTCATTGAAATCGGGGCCGTCAGGATTGAAGACGGCCAGCCGGGAGAGGTGTTCCACAGCCTGATCGATGCCGGACGGCCTCTCCTCAAGAGGGCCTTTCGAATCAACGACATTACCGATGCCATGCTGAGGGGAGGCCTGTCACCGGGAGAGGCGTTTCACGATTTCCGAATCTTTTGCGGGAACGCCACCCTGGTGGCGCATAATGCCCCCTTCGACAAATTGTTCTTGCAATACGAATACAGTCGTTTCGGGTGGGGCCTTTCCAATCCGGTTAACTGCACCCTGCAAATGAGCCGGCAGCAGCTGCCCGATTTGCCCAACTACCGCCTGGAAACGGTCGCGCAACACCTGCTTGGCGAAACAGCGCTGGAAAACCGAAAGGCACACCGCGCTCTGGATGATGCGCAGCTGACCGCCCAAGTCTGGCTGGCCCTGGAGGGAAGATGAACGACTGGCCGAACTATTTCCGCTACTGGGGAAAAACGGACCGGGAGGACCCCGATCGGTATCATCACGAAGACGATTTACCGAATCTTCAGCGTTCAAAAGAATACGACCACGGTCCGGCAGGGCTTTATTGGTTCCCGAGGGATCACGCTGACCGATTCGATTTCAATGTCGATATAGCGGATGATGGTTTTGACGTTTTCGGCGGAGAAACGACGCCGAATGAGGACTGGAATTTATGGCGCGAATGGTTGGAAATGGTTTGCGGGCATCACGGGTTCATCCATCGTGATAGCTCTTTGAGGGATTGGCGTCTGCCCACAAGGTCAATAGGCCTGGTTCCGCTGGAACAACAATCGCGCACGGCTTGGGTGTGGGGATGAACCGAAGTCGACCCGGCGCCACGGGCCGGAGGCGACGTGTTCCCCACAGGCGTGGGGATGAACCGACCTGGGCCGGCGGCGGGATTCTCAATCAGGCGTGTCCCCCGCAGGTGTGTGGAACGAGACATATAATGTCAATCCACCAACTGCCCCGTCTCGCCCGCATGGCCTTAGCTATCTTCTCCAGGGTAGCCGTGCGGTTGTTGGTGGCCATGCGCTCCATCTGGAACAGGGCTGACTGGGGGATGCCGGCACGGCGGGCGACTTCCTTTTGGGTGTGTCCGAGATGCTTGCGCCAGGCTTTCTATCAAGATAATAGATTGGGGAACGCCCTGCTTAAAAGCGTTTTGCGCCATTTGATGAGAATAGAAATTTTAAAGGGTTATGAAAATGCTCGATTTTCTCAAAAACCTCGACCCTGATCTCCAAAAAGCCCTGATGACGCAACTCAGGAACCTGTGGACCCACACCTCCACGGCCATCGAGGGCAACACCTTGACCCTCGGAGAAACCGCCTTTGTATTGGAAGAAGGCCTGACAATTGCGGGCAAGCCCCTGAAAGACCATGAGGAGGTGGTGGGCCACGCCAAGGCAGTCGACCTGATTTACGATTGGATTCAGGAAAGGCGGGAACTTGGCGAACGGGATCTGTTTGCCCTGCACAAGGTTGTTCAGACCGAGGTCATTGTTGACGTTTATAAGCCTGTCGGCGGCTGGAAGAAAGAGCCCAATTCCACGGCCGGCGTTGTTGACGAAAATCAGGTGATTTTCGAATACGCGCCGCCTGCCGATGTGCCCGGGCTAATGGCGAAATGGTTCGATCTCTACCGGAAATTGAATCGCTCCATCACACCGGGGGACGACCGGAAAGCTATGGATGCCTATGTGAGATTGCACATCGGCTTCGTTCGCATCCATCCCTTTTTCGACGGCAACGGCCGCCTGGCCCGGCTGGTGGCCAACATCCCGGTTCTCAATGCCGGTCTGCCGCCGATCATCATTCCAAGGGAGCGGCGCAAAGCCTATATCGATGCGTTGTCTGCCTATCATTTAGCCGTTGGTCAGATACATAGCGGAAACGAATTACTGCCTGAACCGGAAAAGATGGAGCCGTTTGAAACATTTTGTCGGCAGGCGTGGCAGACATCGCTGGACCTGGTCGATGAGGTCCGGAGGAAACAACGGGCTCGGCAAGAGCGGACGTGAAGGCGGCCGATACGAGATACAAAGGGTCAGGTCTCAACTCTTAACAGATACATACGTTAAAAAGCCCGGAATCAAAGCCCACCTGAATTGGACACGGGCACGATTGCATCTTACCCTTTTCTATTCGATTCGCACCCCGGAACAAAATCGACATAAATTCAATAACAAAGGGGCCGCATTCGCCGCCGCTTCGTCATTCATGTTCAAAAACGGCGGGATCATCGAGACCGAAAACACGGTCATCGCGTTGGATGGGGATAGCGGCCGGCAAGACGGCGTGGTGAGCATCGTCCGCGATATGACCAAACAAGTGCAGGCGGAACGGGCGCTCAAGATAAGTGAAGAGCACTATCGTCTGTTGGCGGACAACACCCTGGACATGATCTGGACGATGAACATGGATTACGAATTCACCTATGTCAATCCGGCCGTCGTGCCGATGATGGGGTACACGCCCGAAGCGTTTATCGGCACGACCCTCGAGGAGCACTGCCATAAAAAGGTCTATGAAAAGCTTTTACGTGTCATCGAGCGGGGCATCGCCGAAGGGATCCGGGACACCGGAACGCCCATCGAAACCGAGGTTATGCGCAAGGACGGGTCCCCCCTGCCCGTGGAAATTCTCAGCAAGATTCTCTTCGACAGCCGGAACCGCGCCATCGGCATCCAGGGTACGGCCCGCGATATCAGTGAGAGACTGGCAATGGAGGCGCAATTGCGCCAGTCACAAAAACTCGAGGCCATCGGTACACTGGCCAGCAGTGTGGCCCATGAAATCAACAATCCGATCTCGGGCATTTCCGGCTACGCCGAACTGATCGCTGAGGGGGCTTTCGAACGTGACGAGATTATCGCGTATTCTTCGGAGATCAAGTCTGCAACGGAACGCATTCGGACGATTGTGCAGAATCTCCTTGGATTTGCACGCAAGGAGGATTCGGTAGAGAAAACAGACCGAAAAGATAAACGACATCGTGGCCGCGATGCTCTCGCTGGTCCAGACCATCATGCGTCACGACCAGATTGAGATACAGGTGGATATCCCCGACGACCTCCCCTGCATTCGATGCCGAAGCCAACAAATTCAGCAAGTTATCATGAATATCCTGACCAATGCGCGGGATGCGCTGAACCGGAGATACCCCGGCTATGACGACGATAAGAAGATCGTCATCACCGCTCGGGCCACCCATGAAGCGAGAGCAGCCATTTGTGCGGACGACCGTCGAGGACCGGGGCGCAGGGATCACTGATGAGGTGCGGGAGCGTATGTTCGAACCTTTTTTTACGACCAAACCGGCTGAAAAGGGCACCGGCCTGGGCCTGTGGATCATCTACAGCATCGTGAAGGACCACGGCGGTGAAAATCGATGTAACGACTTCGCCGGGCGAATTTACACGGTTCAGTATTGATCTGCCCGCGGCCGGGTAACGCCAGGCGTTTTTTAAGAACCTCAACAACGAAGGACACGCCATGCTATGGGCAGCCGGAACTAAGCAGGCTGCCATTTTGACCCACTTCTCTTTCGCTGTGGAAGACTGGCGACGCTTACCAAAGGCGCATTATGAAATAAGGATAAAACCATGGGAATTTCATTTACTTTGCTGCGGCAGCAACAAAAAAAATCCGGATGCCCATGTCGGTCAGGAAGACATCGCTGCGGTGTATAACAGGATTGCTCCGGTCTACGACGTATGGGGAAGACTGACGGAATCGCGCGCCAGGGATCGGGCGATCGCGCTGGCCGATATCCAGGATGGACAGTCCATTCTCGAGGTGGCCGTGGGTACCGGAATCGCCTTTGGCGAAATCCTCAAAAGAAATCCTAAGGGCACCTCGATCGGCATCGATCTATCAAAAGGCATGCTCGCCAGGGCCCGAAAAAGGGCCCGTAAATTCGCGGCGGCAAACTATTCCCTGGAAATCGGCTCGGCTTTCCAGTTGGCCATCGGGGATGAAACCATCGACACCCTGGTCAACAACTATATGTTCGACCTCATTCCATTTGAGGATATGGATAGCATCATTGCGGAATTCAAACGCGTCTTGAAAAGCGGCGGGAAACTCGTGTTGGTCAATATGACGGAAGGCGAGCGCTTCGGCAGTAGGCTCTATGATCGGATCTACCGGATTTCACCCAGGACGATGGGCGGCTGCCGGGGGGTCCGCTTGACGGACCGGCTGGAACGAAATGGTTTCACCGTTGCGCAACGCGAGTATTACCAGCAAATGCTCTTCCCGTCGGAAGTGATCCTGGCCTTCAAGTGAAACCGCCGAAAAAGTTATCTTGAAGCCGGCTTGGTGTCCTCAAGCGCCCCCCTTGCGGCGCAGGGCCAGCATGGTGACGTCGTCTTCCTGGGGGGCCTTGCCGATGTGGGCGAAGAGCTCCGTGCCCACATTCCCCATGATCTCCAGGACGGACGCGGCCGGCCTGGCCACGATGTCCGTCAGGCGCTCCTTGGCAAACCGGTCCCCCCGCTCCGAGCGGGCATCGATCACCCCGTCCGTATAGCCGAAAATCATATCGCCGGGCTGGAGCATGATCTCCTTGAAGCCGAATTCGACCTGGGCAAACACGCCCACCGCCGGCCCGGTCGGCGTCAGATACTCCTTGATGCCGTCGCCGTCCAGGAGGAACAAGGGTTCATGGCCGCCGTTGATATAGACCAGGCGGCCGCTTTCAGGCTCCAGGATGCCAAAGAAAAGGGTGGCGAACATGCTCATATCGCCGTGCTCGCGGGCGATGTAGTCATTGGCCAGGGCCACGGCCCGAATTGCCTCCACCTGGCTGTAGCGGCGTCGCGCCGCTGTCTGCCCTGTGCCGCCCACCGTGCGTTTGGCCCGATTGACCAGATTGCGGTTAAGCTTCGCTTCGCCGGAAAAAATGCGGAGCATGCTCCGGAAAAGCGCCATGAACAGGGCCGCGCCGACCCCCTTGTCGCAGACATCCCCGATCACCAGGCCGAGGTACCCGCCGGGCAGGAGGAAGGCGTCGTAGAAGTCTCCGGAAACGCGATTGGCCGGGAAGAAAAACCCTTCGACTTCCCACCCGGGCAGATGAGGAAGATCCTTGGGCAAAAAGTCCATTTGCATTTTGCGGCACTTGTTGAATTCCGCCGCCAGCGACTGGGAATAAACATCGCAGTCTTTCTGGGCCGTTCCCAAGGCGTTAAGGGAATCGCTGAGATTGGCGAACAGGTTGGCGTTTTCGATGATCAGAGCCATCTGGTTGGCCAGGATGCGCATAATTTCGGTGATCTTCGGCGTAAAATGACCCGGGGCGGAATGAGCCAGCGTCAATACGCCCAGCAGCATTTCAGCACTGATGATCGGCAGGCAAAGCGCACTGTTGACGACATAGGACTGATCCGGCAGAACCAGCCAGCGCTCGTCGGTGCGGGTATCCGCCACGACACCGATGTCGTGCCGGCGGGCCACCCATCCGGCCAAGCCCTCCTTCAGCACCCGCTCGATCACTTCCGTCCGGGTGTACGGCTGCAGGTCGAGACGGGCAATCAAACTGTCGCTCACCTGACCGTCGCTGTCGAACAGGATCAAGCTGCCGTGTTCGGCGGCGCTGAGCTTGATAGAAATTTCGGTGGCCTCCCGCAGAAGATCCTTGATGGCGTCCCTCTCGTAGGGCGGCCGGGCCGTGGAAACCAGCTTTTCCAGCAAGGTGGACTGGGCTTCGAAAACCGCCCGCAGGGCATCGCTGTCCAGCGGGCCGTGATGGCTTGACGCACGGTTGGGAATAGGCATGCGCACCTCGCATGCGCCGCCGGAATAGCTTGATCCAACGGCGGAAGAGATTTAGGGCCGGCACCAGGCATGACGCCGGCCAGGAGATATGACGCGGCGCGCCCCCCCCCATCACCGCAGCCGGCCTATGGGATAGATAAGCATTGTGAAGCGAATGGGAACCGCACGCCGCCGCCATGGCATTTGAGGGCCGTGGGAACTCGAAGGCTTCAGCGGTGTGACATCCTCATCTGCTCGGTGCGCAGGCTGCCCCAGCGCCTCAAGCCGCGTCGCGGTTCGAAACCGTCGCGCGCCATGGCTTGCGTCAGGAACTGGATTTGCCCGTCCATCGCCATCCTGTAGAGGTTGACGGGCACCTGCCAGCGCGCGGTGAAGTGTTTTGCCAGGAAGGCATCGGATTGTTCAAGGTGGCGCCGCAGCCTGAGACGGGCTTGCGCATCAAATGCAATGGCGCGGTGATAGCAGTCGAGGAGATTCTTATAGTGGGGCGCCCGGGAATCGCGGTCTTCGCCGTGGAGACAGCTCAGTCGCTCGAGGTAAGTGGCGCTCGACAGCTGCGCCAGAAGATCGGCTGCCGACAGCATGCGGACGAGAAGTTCGTGGGTCTCCGAACGAAAGGACAGGTCATTGACATCTTTCGCCATCATGGTGGCGCGAATCATCGATTGGGCATCCTCGATCTCCTGCTCCCCGAGACCGAGCGCGGCACCGTGCCGGGCCACGAATTCCATGCTGCGCCGTTCATGGTCGGCGCGATAAAGCGCCCCGGTACCGGCCGTTTCATGGGACATCCGGATGTATCCGGCATCGTGGAAAAGGGCCGCGGTCAGGCCCACGGCAAAATCTCTTGGAGTGATATTCTCCAAGGAAAGGCGGGCCCCGTGCAGCAGCCGCGCCATGGTGAGAAAGGTTTCCGCAACGTGCGCAAAGTCATGGTAGGCCGTATCACAGCCGCGGTAGCCCTCCAATTGACCTTGATACAAGCGCCGCGCCATTTCGTAGGCTTGGATGACGAGATCGCCTTCGGGGGTGCTGTCAGCAAGGCCGCAGAAGGTGAGGACCTCGCGCAAGAGATCGTCCGGATGGTCGACGGCCAGCAAATCGGATAATACCCGCCGCTTCATGGGAAATCCCTTTGTTATGGCTTAGTGGTCCAATTCGTAAATACGATGACATTCGCTCGCCAATGCATCCTGCCTGACAGTGTTGTAAAAACACGGCCTATTCCGGATAGGCCTTAGTTTTCCCGCCTTGTCAGCCGGCCGTGACGCCCTCATGACGTCACCGTTTTTACGAACAGGACCACTTACATGGCCGTTTCACGCCCTGCTCTCGCAACGGCGGTGGTTGCGGCAAGCCGCAAAACAACCTCAAAGCATTCATTTTTAGCATTGACAAAGATAGCCTACTCTATTACAGATATGAACCATATTCAATAAGTGATTATGGTTAAATTTTTGTACGGAAATTAATAAGCATAACAGCCATATGCGACAATTGAACACAAATCGAACCGTCGAAATGGTGTTGCCCAACGTCTTGGGCTATGAACGGATCGCGATGGCCTGCTCGGCGGCTTTTGCGCAACTGCAGGGGCTCCCGCCGAGCCGCGTCGAAGATCTCAAGACCATTGTGGCCGAGGCCTCCACCAATGCCATGGAGCATGGCAACGGGGGGCGGGCCGAAGCCCACGTGACGATTCGATTTGAACGCATGCCGGATGCCATAAAAGTGACGGTGACCGACGAGGGCCGGGGGTTTGACAATACCATCCGCGATCCGGATATCGAACGCATCATCGACAATCTGGATGCGCCGATCGGTTTCGGCCTGTTTTTGATTCGCAATCTCGCCGATGAAGTGGCCTACGCCCTGTCGCCGGAAGGCGGACACCGGGTTGAAATGCGAATCGCAATGCAACCCTAGGCGCCCTGGGAAGGCAACCGGGCCGCCCGAGCCATACCGTTTCTTGACCCTATGCATGCCGCCCCTGACATGAAACTTTTACGGCACCGGCCGTTACCCTGAAGCAAGGCGCAGGGAGAGCGCAACCCATGGCAATGCAACAACATACGAACGAAATCCATCTCGAGAACCAGGGCACCGTCACGGTGCTGGATATCAGAGGGGATATCACGGCGTTTTCGGAATCCTCCCTGGGGGAGGCCTACCGGAAAGCCAGCGCGGATGGCGCCAAGAAACTGCTGCTCAAAATCGAAAAGGAGGCCTATATCAACAGCGGCGGCATCGCCGTCCTGATTCAGATTCTGGCCCAGACCCGGCGCAACGACCAGCGGGTCGCCATTGCCGGTATTTCGGAGCATTTCAAGAAGATTTTCAACATGGTCGGCATCACCAAATTTGCCGAAGTTTTCGATTCTTCCGAACTGGCCATCCAGGCGTTGAGCTGACACGCGCGCGCGCCGCCTCCTCCCCGTTACCCTGCCCGTTCCTCTGCGTCAGGTCGCTCGCCCTGCAGATCGAAAACCGGTCGTTCACTTGCTTCAACACCCGGGGGGTGAACCCATGACAGCGGCTTCCTGCTACCTTTTTCGCGGTCTGCCTGAAGAAAAAATGAAGGCCATCGATGCGATTGCCGTATCCCGGACCGTGCCCCAGGGCGAATGGCTCTTTCACAAGGCCGCGGCGGCCGACCATATTTACCTGGTGGAAGATGGTGCCATCGAGCTGATCCTGCCGGTGAACCCCGACCTCGAAATCCCGGTGGCCATGATTCGGCCGGGCAACGGCTGTATCGGGGTGGGCGCCCTGGTGGAACCCTATGTCTACACCCTGTCGGCCCGCTGCAAAGTCGACAGCCGCCTGACGAAGATGGCCGGCGTCGAGCTGCGACGTCTTTTTCAACAAGACCCGGTTTTCGGCAGCACCGTCATGACCAACCTGGCCCAGCGCCTTCAGGAAAGGCTTTTGGAAACCCGGGAAGAGATTAAAATCCATTTCATGAACCTTATCCAGTCGGCGACCTTTTCATGACCGCGTCACACCTCCAGGACCCACCGGATGTTCACGACCTGCTGGAGCAGTTGGATCAATTCCAGTGCGTGCAGCAGGATCTCGACCGGCGCATCTTCAATCTCAAAACGCTTTACGACGTCAGCAAGGACATCTTCAGCAGCACGGACTCCGAAATCATCCTGCGCAATTTTCTCCTCATGGTCATGGGCAATTTCGGCGCCGCCGAGGGTATGGTCGTGCTGTTCAGGACCGATGTCGGGGAGGTGGAAAAGGTCGCTGCCGTGGGCATCAGGGAAAGCGATCTGGTGATGCTGCAGAACGATATGCAGCACACGCTCGGGGGCGACCGGAGCAACCCTGAGGAAATGGATCGGGATGGGAGCCTGTCGGCCCCTGCCGGCAAGCTTCTGGATATCGTCTTCCCCTTTGCGGTGGATCGACATATCAAGGGCGCTCTGGGGTTGGGCCCCAAGCTGATCGACGAGCATTACAACGACAACGATAGGGAACTCCTGCGGACCCTGGTCAACAACCTGAGCATTGCCCTGCAGAACGCCCGCTCCATCGAAGAAATTAAAACGCTCAACCGGGATCTGGAGGCCAAAAACCGGCAATTGGAGCAGGCCATGAGCGAACTCAAGGCCGCCCTGCGCAAGGTAGAAATTCTGGAGAGCATCAAGTCCAACCTGTGCAAATTCGTACCGACGGCCGTCACGCGCCTGATGGAATCCTCCCCCGGCGGCGAGATTCAGGCGGCCCAGGAGCGCGATATTTCGGTCCTGTTTCTCGACATCGAGGGCTACACCCGCATCACGGAGGAACTTGGCGCCATCGAGGTCAACAGCCTGACGGAAAAGTACTTTTCCGTTTTCATGGACGCCATTTACCAGAACAACGGCGATGTCGTGGAAACCGCGGGCGACGGGCTGATGGTGCTGTTCATGTCCGAAGACCCCACCCGGCACGCCCTGGAGGCGGTCCAGGCCGCCGCCACCATTCGGGAAAAGGCGCACGGCATCAACAGTGAATGCATCTTGGGAAGAGACCCCGTCATCATCAATATCGGCATCTCCTCCGGTCGGGCCTTCGTGGGGGCCTCCAAGTTTGAAAGCTACACCGGCGGCCGTTGGGCTTACACCTCCCACGGCACCACCACCAATGTCGCCGCGCGGCTGTGCGGGCAGGCCAAAGGGGGGGACATTCTGGTAGCGCGGGACACGGCCCTGCGCACCCACAGCTCTTTTGCCTACGAACGCCTGGGGCCGTTCAAGTTGAAAAACCTGTCGGAAGAAATCGAGGTTTTCGCCCTGGCGAAATGACGGGTATGCCGGGAGCCGGATTTGGGTGCGGGATCAATTTGGGATGAATGCCTGTCCGGGACCCCCTTGCGGGATCCCCGATCATCGTGCCGGCCGATGACCGCCGGGACAGGCGCATAGGAAGGCAATCCTCCATGGTCTATCGCAACGACAACCGCCACTGGGACCGCCAAGCCCTGAAATCACCGCATCTGGCGATCTACTACGCCCTCCAAGATGGCCCCTCCGGGATTCCATGCGTCGACGACACCTGTCAACGGTTCATCGATCTGACCAACCAAACGCCGGGCGGGGCAACGGCCATCGCCACGCAGCCCTTCGAACCCGGCGCCCGGTGCCTTCTCAAAATCCATAATGCCGACGATCACTCCTGGAATTATTTCCCGGCTGAAGTGAAATGGACCTCCCCGTCGCCGGAAAGGCCCCGGTTTCATCTTTCAGGGTTCGCCTTTGAAAACGAGGAGCCCTTCGACTGTCCCCTCGCGGAACCCTCCGGGGACAAGCGCCATCCCAAGGCCGAAGACTACGCCTTTTTCAAAACCATCAACATCTTGAAGCGCCTGCACCGGGATGCGGTCTGCCCCCTGCTGAACGCCCTGGTCTATCGCTTCGTGGAAGCCGGCGAACGGTTTGTGACCCAGGGCGAGGCGGGGGATTCCTGTTTCATCATCCAGAAGGGGACCTGCGCCATCGTCATTGAAAAGGACGGTGAATGCCACTCCATCGCCATGCGCAAGCGGGGCGACATCATCGGGGAGATGTCCCTGCTCACGGGCGAACCGCGCAGCGCGCATGTCGAGGCCGGCACCGACATGGATCTGTGGGTCATCGGCAAGGAGGACTTCGAGGCCATCACCCGGGACTACCCCGAGCTGCGGAATTTCCTGACCGAAATCGTGGCCGAGCGCTTCGCCGCCAGCCGCATGACGGCCGAGCGCCGGATCGGCAAATACCTGATCACCGATATCGTCGGCCGGGGCGGCTTCAGTATCGTCTACAGGGGGATGCACACCCGCCTGAACATGCCCGTGGTCATCAAGATGCTGAACCACGACATGGCCATGGACGAGGAATTCCGGAGCAACTTCCAAAGGGAAGCCGTCACCATCGCGCAGTTCAACCACGACAATATCATCAAAGTCTACGATGTGGAATCCTGCTACCAGACCATGTTCATCGTCATGGAATACCTCCAGGGCCAAACCCTGCGGCAGATATTGAACGACCGCGGCACCCTCTCCGTCGAGCAGACCGTGCACTATCTGCAGCAGATATGCGCCGGGCTCCATTACGCCCACCAGCGGGATATCATCCACCAGGACATCAAACCCGGCAATCTTTTCATCCTGCCGGACGGCCGGCTCAAGATTCTGGATTTCGGCCTGGCCTGCCCCTGCGGCACCGAGAACATGATGACCGGCACGCCCTTCTACATGGCCCCGGAGCAGGTGGACTGCCTGCCGGTGGACGAACGCACCGACATCTATGCCTTGGGCTTGACCGCCTTCGAGATGCTGGCCGGCCACCGTCCTTTCAGTGAACAAGACCCTCACAGGCCATGGAACTGCACGTGGAGCAGGATATCCCGGATCCGGCCGAGCACATTCCCGACTGCCCCGAGGGCCTGCGGCAACTCATCCTGAAGGCCTGCGCCCGGGATGGTAACGCACGCTATCGCGACATCCCTGAAATGCTGCGGGATCTGAAGCCTCTCGGACGGGAAATGGGTATTGCCGCGCTGGCCCCGCTGGCCGCGAAAAAACGCATGGCGACCCTGTTCCTGATTTACGAGGACCGCCATCAGCTCGAACTGAACAAACTGATGGAGGCCTTCAGCGCCCAGGTGGAAGAGATGGGAATCACGCTCAAGGCGGCGGATTTCAGCGATGATCTGAGGCTGGCCTGCCGGCAACCCGGCCCGGCACACAACGGCCGATTCGAATGCGTCGTGCCAGCCGGATGGCCTAAATAAGGCCCGCCACAGTATTTTCCACCGAAACAAGCAGGAAGCCCCCCTTGCCCGCCTATCCCTGTTAAAAAAAATTGAAAAATAATTCCGGCCGGCAAAATGTGTAAGCAATTTCCTACCTTTTCCGAGTGTTTGAATTCATAGCATTTTAACGAACGGCAAATCTGCGGCTTTGAAAACGGATCTTGCCCATATTAAGTAAATATTAAATAACTTCCTAAAGTCACTGATTTTTTTCCTTGCAATCCACCTTCCCATGCCCATGTTACAAGATACTCAAATTAATGAATTCGGTTCATTATTTTGAGTTTGATGGGAACAACGGATATTATAGCCAAATTCGGCATCAATCATGGCTGATGGCGGTGCTTGTCATCTCAAAGGATTCAAGGGCCATCCTCTCGACAGCTTCGGATAGCACCTTGCAGTCACTCCACCTAATCGCTTCACGATCAGCCCATGGCCGAAGGGCAAGTGCAAAACGCCATATTGGCTCAATGCGGGCGGCATAGCCAATTCGATCCTACAACATATGAAATAGCGTCCGGCCTGCGGCAGGGTCCGGATGGAAACAGGGAGTGCCTCTGGAACCTCAGGAGCATTGGGGGGTGGGGTGTTCCCTTCCAGCAGAGATTCAATGATCATTTCCCTTCGTGTGACCCCCGTTTTTTTCTTATCTTCGATTAGCTTCCCTAACCCCGCACAAAAATTCAACGCGTTGTGCCGCGACTATATTTTCCCCGTATCGCGCTTTTCGCCAAACCCGCGCACCGGAAAAGACGGCTGTCGTGCCGGATGCCACCGCACCGTGTGATTCGATGAACGGGAAGGAGGTATAAAATGGAACTATCAAGCATCAATTTCATCCATCGGGCGGGAGGAATATCTTCTTCCCTTTGCCGGACGCTGACAACGCTGACCTTTGCCGCCGGCATTGTGATCTTGAGCGTTTTCCCTGCGACGGCCGATGACTTTGCGCTTTCCTTCGACGGCGACAACGACTTTGTCGTGGTCGATTTCTCAGACAAAGAACCGTCCAGTATATGCCCCATCGACGGGGCGCCGCCGGGTGCCTGTTTCCCCAGCTTCACCTTTCAGCTTCGCGTCAGGCCGGAATCTTTCGATCCGCCCCGGGAAACCTATGCCGGATATATGCGCATGGTCCCCCAGGAACCGCCTCAAAACGGTTTCACCAAGACGTCTTCCAGCAACGCTCTGGTCTACCAGGACAAGACCGACTGGACCCGCTGGGGGTTTGCCATGATGACCGATGAGGGAGCGGAGGTCGACCTCCTGGCAACCCGGACCTTCGTGCGGGGCGATACCGAGCGATGGTACCACCTGGCCGTCACGTACGACGGCGATACGGTTGCCCTCTTTCAGGACGGCCAGCCGGCGGGATCTGTCTCCGGCGTCTCGGGCAATGTCGTCAACGTGCTTTCCCTGTGGTTCGGGCGCTGGGTGGCGGCCACTTACGGCGACATTGGGTTGGCCGCCATCCACTCGCGGGCATTGTCACTGACAGAAATACAGCAGGCAGCGGAGTGCGGCACCATGCCAAAAGACGGTCTCTTTGCCTACTGGCCCTTTGACGAGGGCGGTGGGACGGTGATCGCCGATGCCTCGAACAATGGGTATGACGGGAGCCTCGGGTCCAGTAAATACGCGCCGCAGTGGGTTGCGGCCGCGTATCTGGACACGGCGGACACCGATGGGGACGGCGTGGCCGACGCCTGCGACAATTGCCCACTGGTGGCGAATACGGATCAGTACGACCAAGATGGCGACGGGTACGGCAACTCCTGCGACGACTGCAATCTGGACGGGCCGGGGGGCGACGGTAGTGAATGCAGTTGGGTCCAAGAGGCCGTGATTGACGACGTCCAAGGGGTCAGCCCGGTCATTACCTTCAACTGGGGCACACCGCAATCTCCTGCCCCGAATGCCTACATGGTGCCCCAGGATTGTGACAACACGGTGGTCGTGTGTTTCGACGACGTGAGCGGCGCACCGCTGCCCTATAACTGCGGCCGCTCCCCCAGCTACATGATCACGGTGGCCGAGGACGAAAACGTGCCCGGCGGTGATGTTGCGCTTTACAGTAACGGCGACACCAGCACGATTCAATGCGACCTTCGGCGCTGGTACGATATCGAAACCTTTGCCAACGGCGCCCGCTGTTTTGCGGTGCACATCGCTTCCACCTTCGACCGCGACTACGACTGGACCACGGGCGAGTGCCTGCGCCCCCCCTGCATCGAACCCAATGATGACTTCCCCTATGGCCAGGTCTTCGTGGGCCAGGCCACCTCCAACGAGTTTACCATCAACCCGGTGGTGGAGGTGACCATGAATCTCAGGTTCAACAGTGAGCTCAACAACATCAACATCGGCGGCGGCGACGGCGATGTCACGGTGGCCATCTATTCCGACGGCGATTTCGACGCGAGCACCATAGACGAGACGAGCGTGCGGGTGCGGGGGACGCAATCCTCTGCAGAACCATGCGCGCCGCGCAAATGGGACATTCGAGACCTCGAAGGCTCCGAGGACGGCCGGCCGGACCTCATGCTCCACTTCCGGGAATCCTGCATTCCCGTGACCGCCGAAGACACGGAAGTCACCCTGACCGGACGAACCGGGGACGGCAGGAATATCTTGAGCGGCGATATTGTCAGGCCGCTCTAACCGATGCGGCCGTTCGGGCCTGGAAAAACGGAGGAATGACCATGAAAAACATCAGACGCGATAAAACATATACGGCGCGCGGGTTGTTTATTATTGCCCTGGTCGCGCTGCTCATTATCCCCGCCACGACCGCAATGGGTGCCAAGCCGGTCGATGGGGACGGCGACGGTTTCACCAACCGGGAGGATTGCAACGACACCGACAGCAGCATTTACCCCGGTGCGGTTGAGATTTGCGGGGACGGAATCGACAACAACTGCGACGGCATCGTGGACGAGGGCTGCGGCGGCGGGGGTATAGTGGATTTGGACGGCGACGGCTTCCTCGACGCCACGCGAAGAGGCCGGCATCACCCTGCCGTCGGGCTTGGTACTGGCTGAAACCGGTGGCGCATTTATACCCTCCTGCGACGGCGTCCTGGAGGAAGCCTTGTGTGTGGATCCTAATAGACCGGATCTGTTTGTGATCATCAACCGGGCCAGCACGAGCAATATCCCGATGCCACCCTATGCGGATACTGACGACGACCCCCTCGCCATTCTGCGCGGGTTCATCAATGACAGCGGCATGCCGGTGGTTCCCCACGAGTTGCGGAAGGTGGCCAACAATGCACCGCGCGAGATCGCCGACGGCCAGAACGCGGTGATCGTCAACGAGCTTTTGGATGCGGATTTCGGGGCGCTCGGTTTCGCGCCCACCGGCGGGACGCCCAACACCACCAGCGGGGAAGTCGCCCTCTACACGGAGCGCATCAAGAACGAGGTGAACAATCTGTGCTCGCAGGCAACCATCTGCGACCGCAACGGATGTGCCGTCTACCCCGTGGGAACGTGCCAGAACGAGGATGGGTCCGTAATCGGGATTCCCGCTTTGCAGTATCGCTATACCCAGAATGTTCTGGCCCACGAGGCCTGGCATGTCTGCTCCCTGGCCCCATCCGACAATGCCGCGGTGATTCTCTATCATTTCAACCCCAACACGGGCTGGGTCATGGAGCAGTCCATCGGCGCCAAGGGAACCAAGGCCAAAAACGCGAGCACTGCCACGGTAACACTCTACATATCGGATACCTTCAATGCGGACAGCCGGGCCAAGTACAAACTGAAATAATCGCTTAAAGATGCAACACAAATATGATGTGCAAGGAGGTATGAAAGATGAAAACGCCAAGAAATTTATCTACTGTAATTATAGTGGGCCTCTTTCTTTTCCTGTCGGCGGCATCTTCTGTATATGCCGGCGCCGGCGGCAGCGGGGCCCCCTGGTATCCGGATAGCGCCTATTCCGGGAGAACCGAATACGACGGCACCCTTTACGTCATTTTCCAGGACACCGGCCGGAACAACATACCGGGCGGCATAGGGAACGAGGCCGGCGACGCCTACCGGGAATATGTGGTCGAAATCCAGTTCATCCTCGAGCTGGTGCCGGTCAAAGGAAAGGGCAAAGGGAAGGCCGGCCCATTGTATTTCTCCGGCATCGGCAAAACCTGCGAGCAGGCCTATGCGGATCCGTCTGATTTTCCCGTCTGCACGACGGGTGACACGAACTACAACGACTGGTTCTACCTGCCGGGGGATTATGTCGGCCGGATCGGCGCGGCCCTGCACTCGTTTCTGGATGAAACGGTCTATCCCGCCCTTTGCAGCGGTGATCCGAGCTGCTCGGCCTACCTGACCGAAGCCCTTATTACCGAAGGCTCCGGAAACGCCGAGGACGTGGTGGACCTGGCGGTGGACGTTCCCTCCCCGCCCTGGTACTGGGTGCAGCCCATTACGATCGTGACCCCCTGATCAAGCCCACTGGCCCCGGTCTGTCATCGCGAGGTCATGCGACCGATTGGCAATGGCAGACCGGTTTCGCCGGGCGCCCGAGCGTTATCCGTTGCAGGGTGCGACCGGCGCATGCGGCCTGAAGTCAACCTGAAGATCCTCGATGTCGCGCTGGCCCTGCGGCGGCCCAAACATGATAGCCGCCGCAGAAGGAGGACTTCAGCAGCCAAGCGTAAGGCATCAGCGTAACGCTCAAGACGGCCGCTTTCAGCGATCTATCGTTCTTCATGGGCGGTCATATTCCCTCACATCCCCTGAAAAAAGCGCTGCACTCTTTGTTCTCTGCCCCTACCCATTAAAAAATAATTCGTTGCGCCCATATGTGAACTATTTTCCCCATCCATCCCGAGTTATTGAATTCATGAAATTTTTCCGAACAGCCGCTCGGTAGGTTGTTCGCATTGCACCTGATAATTGAAAATAAATTGGTAACAATCTTAATTTACATTATTTTTTTCTTGCAAACGGCAATCTTGATGTGCCAACTACAGAGTACTCTAAAAAATAAATATGAATCATTTTTCAATTGAGCAGCCTTTTGCGCCTACTTTGATGAAAGCCTTCAGCATCGAAGTGGCGTAAATGGACACCACCCTCAAGGTCTCCTATTTCAGCGATATTTAGACGAAAGCTATTTCATAATAGGAAAAAATTTCCACAAAAAAAGTGTCCTGCCGGGTGAAAACATATTGTTTTAATTAAATGTATAATCATTTTTTACGACACATAAAAATATTGATCCATCGGATACTCAGTAGCCATCCCCAAGAACGGCGGTCGGAATTTTCGATTAATATCGAAAGAACGCAAAATATTACCCGGAGATTAATGAAGGGCGGAGGATCCGGCGAATCTGGTCTTGGGAGTGAGCGACACCAGAGAAATAATTTATTCGGTACAAATTTTGCTTAACAACACCAACAATCACTCAAGCTTGCAGCAAAGGTATGACATTATTCTTTTCTTCCCGTTAACACGGTAATTCGCATCACAGGAATTACTGCCAGTCAATATAGCATAGCACCAGGATGGGTAGCGGCCTCCTTTGGTCTCGTTGTTGCGCCGATTGTCTTCGTTTCGTGTACGCTTCCACATGGTGTTGCTTTACTTCTGAAATGGCATGCTTCGGCATGCTGCCTTCCCATACGCAGACGATTCGCCTTGCGTTCGGCTTCGGCGCGAGCGCAAGCGAAAATTCATAGTGTAATGACATAGGGAAAACGGATCTTCCGTTCACCCGCGGCGACACCGAGACTTCGACCGACAGCGAATCTGCATCCTGGTACCATGCGACCTCACCGCACCTGCACCCGCGAACCGGTTCTCCAGTGGATCCGTACTCTTCAAATCCGTCTTCCCTCGCTATCTTTGAGAAGCCTTATGGCGCTGACGCATACTTGAGTCAGCAGGCGGCATTTTCCAAACCGGATACAATATGACTTTTTGAAACATAGCAGTAATCCAGGCTTTTTATTACCACGGGGGGGGAAGGGCTATGAGAAACAGGGCGTTTTTGTTGATTGTGGCAGGATTGATATTATTCGGTCTCGCCGTCTTCTCAGGAGGTCCGGCCGAGGCCCAGGATTATACCGGCTTCGACCCGGCCATCGCCTACGATCCGGTCACCGACCATTTCCTGGCGGTCTATTCCAAAACGGTTTCAGGCACCGATCAGCTCTGGTACCTGGTGTTGGACGGGGACGGCAATGCCGTCGGCGCGCCCGCCCAGCTTTATCACGACGTCTTGTACAACTGGAATCCGGCCATAGCCTTTGACAGCTTTAAGGGAGTGTTCCTTACTAGTTTGGGAACACCACCCCAGCAGTATCGCGGAGTCCGAGATTTATGGCATGCACCTGAAGGTCCGTATGGACGGCAGCCTGGTCGCCAGCGGCAGTTTCACCGTCAACTGCGACCAGGAAGATGCAACCTATCCCCTGGTTGCCAATCAAACCAACCCGGCGGTGGCTTTCGACAGCATCAACGGCAATTTTGTGGTGACCTGGGAGGATGACCGCAACGAGGGAACCAAGCTCGGGCCCGGAATTTTCGCCCAAACAGTTCAAGGCTGCGACCCCATCGATATCCCCTTATCATGTGCTCCACGATGCTTTAAATCAAGTTCAAGCGAATTGGACAATCCCATCTTCGATGAGGCGGGATCGCAAACATCCCCATCAATTGCTTTCGATTCACTCAATGAACTCTTTTTGACGGCGGGGATGGATGCACCGGGGGGGCCATCACCTCAAAACATCTTTGTCCGGCCGGTTGATATTACCGGTGAGCGTATAGGCTTTGCTGGCATCAACTTTCCTTCCGACAACGCTGTCGGAGAAACCAGTTTTGACCCTTCCGTAACATATAACCCGGAGAATCAAGCGTTCCTGGTGACATGGCATCAAATGGATTCCATGCAAAGGATCGAGGGCTCGTTTACCTCCGTCTTTTACAATATCTACAACGAGCCCGGCATGACCACCTCCCCCGCGTTCGAGATTACCTCTTCCAATGATCTATCCCAAGACTCTGCCGTCGCTTACAATCCAGTGGATCAGAAATATCTGGTCACCTGGTGGGACGGCAGAAACCACCTTGCGTCCGGCCCGGAGCTTTTCGGGCAGTATATCGACACCAACGGCAACCTTTTCGAGTCCCGTCTGACCATCACGGACGGCGTGGCCATGCGGTCCTCCGCCCTGGCGCCGCTGCCGGACATTTCAGGTTTCCTGTCAGCGTTTACCAGGGACGATCCCGCCGGCCTCACGATAGGCTGGTCCACCGTCCCCGGGCTTGCTGACACGGACGGCGACGGACTCACGACGGCGATGAAACCGGCACATATGACACCGACCCCAACAATCCGGACTCCGACGGGGATGGCCTTTGGGATGGGGACGAAGTCAACATCTACCAGACCGCACCGACCGACAGCGATACCGACGCAGACGGCTACGACGACTTCCTGGAAGTGCTGCGTGATTCCGACCCGGTTGAAGTGACCAGCACCCCCATGTGGGAAAGCGATACCTTCATAAGGCGTATCGAGGCCGGCAAGTTGGAATCCGTGGTAGCCAGCTACGGCTACAAACAGAGCAACAGTCTGGTCTTTGCCGATCCCACCACTTTCGATGACTTCGAAGCCGAAGTGACCGTCACGGAGATCCACAGCAAGTCGTCCAACACACGCGCGCGCCTGGGTGGTTATTACTTTAGTTCAGGTGGCCGCGATATCTTTGCGGAGGTCGGCCTGCGGTATACCGGCAACCGGATTGAAGGCCTACTACGAAGTATTCAAGCTGCGGGGATTCCGACTGCAACGACTGGCAGGAGATCGTCTTTGCACAAGGCCCGAACAGTCTCAATCTCAATCAAAGCTATACGTTGCGTATAGAATACGACGCGGCATTAAATCAGTTTACCTTCGGTTTAGACGGTCAGGAGTACTATTACGGGACGGGAGACGGCCTGCCGACCAACGACGGACCGCCTGCGGAAATCCTCCGATTGATCGGCACGCGCGTCAGCGGCAGTTCTTTCGGCCCGGATTCCGGCGGCTACGTCCGGGCGCTGTTCGACAATGTGCGCGTGAACGACCCCATCGAGGGCTGGGTCCTCTACGATGCCTTCGCGGGCCCCAGAATCGACCAGGATAACTGGCTGCCGAGCAATGAGTTTAGTTGGCAGACCTGGGAGTTCGTGCGCCGTATCGATGAAGGCAATATCCAGTCGGCGGTCGCCAACTACAATACTAATCAGGGCAACAATCTTGGTCTTGTAAACCCGGAAACCATCGGCGGGTTTGCAGCCAATGTAAGCGTGACCGGTTTTGACAACAACGCGGCCTGGACCGGGGCCCGGGCGCTCGCCGTTATTTACAACGACGGCACGCCAGGCCCTGGCGACCGGGCCGGCGATATCGTTGTCGGTGTCGGTATTGGCAATACGGGTACGGCTTTAAGCGGGTACTATCAAGTCCTCCGCTGCCTGAGCGGCGACTGCAGTTTGCCCGGGGAATATGAAAATATCGTCTACCAACCGGCCTTTTTCCCAGCTGAACAGGACCGGCTCTACACGGTGGGCATGAACTGGAACCCGGGCACCAACCAAATCGAATTCAACTATATTGACCACACAACCGCACAGTCTGGAGGCACATTAATTGGCAATTTGCCCATACCCGTCGGCCCGCCCCAAAACCCCTACAGGGGGGTGGGCACACGGGTGAGCAGTATCGATGCGGCCGGGGAATACGGCTACATCAAGGCCAACTTCGAAAACGTGCAGATCACCGACGTGCTGAATCTCACCGCAGACTTTGACAACGACGGCACGCCGGATATCTATGACACCGACGACGACAACGACGGTCTGGACGATGATGTCGAGGCGGTGCTGGGAACCGATCCGTTTAACTCGGACACAGACAGCGACGGGTATAATGACTGGGATGACAACTGTCCGCTGGCTCACAACCTGGCCAGCGATTGGTACGATGCCAACACCGATCTACACACCGCCACCCAGGCTGATTACGATTTGGACGGAATCGGCGACGCTTGCGACGACGACGATGACAATGATGGTCGTCAGGATGGATTTGACAATTGCCAGTTTGGTTCCAACCCGGGCCAGGAGGATCTGGACGGCGACGGCCTGGGCGATGTATGCGACAGAGACGCTGATGGCGATCGATACGTCAACTGGGTTTACTACGAAAACGGGGTGATCGAACCGAACTGCAATCCCGGCGCAGCCGATCCCGCCTGCCTGGCCGGCTTCGACTGCGACGACACGATTGACTTGCCGGACGATTCCGACCTCAACGGCAATTGCACCGGCGAATTCAAACCGAATAAAACCACGACCATTACAGACACTGATAATGACGGTATTGCCGACACCTCTGATAACTGCCCGAATACCGCCAATTCGAATCAAGCCGACGACGATGGCGACGGATTGGGAAATGCCTGTGACAGCTGCCCAAGCGATTCGCAGAACGACATTGATGGCGACGGCATCTGCGAGACTGACGATTCGTGTGACAATGTTTTCAATACCGGGAGTGATTTCGACAACGACGGCATCGACGATGCCTGCGCCGAGTCGCATGCCGCTCCGCGCGTCGAGGGGGGTCGCCAGCACGCTAGGCGCCGGCCTCGGGCGCCTCGTTGGGGTCCACGCCGGCGAGGCGGCGGGCCAGGGCACGCTTGCCCTCGGCGTCCATCGCGCGGGCGATCTCGATGCGCTGGGCGGCGGGGGAGCCCGCACCGTGCAGCGACTCGGTGAGGTAGCCGACGGCGTTGCGGCCGAGGCTGAGGTTCTCGATCAGTCGCATGACCTTCATGCGGTCCTCGGTCGAGACGCCCTCGCGGCCCTGCAGCATCCGCTCGACCAGTTCGCCGACCTCCTCGGAGCGCAGGTCCTCCTCGCTGGGCATCGTCGCCACGATCCCCCCGGCGAGGTCCTGAGCGAGCCGGGCGATCTCGTAGGGGAACCGGGTGACGTTGTGCTTGGCGACGTTGGTCAGCATCGCGTCGTTGACGTATGCGCCGCTGGGCAGCTCCTCGGCCTCCGCCGCCGACTGCCACGCCCGAGCTCCAGATGGTCTCGTTCATGTGGACCATCTCGACCAGCTTGTCCTTGATGTGCGACGCGCCGGGGACGCCGTTCATGTCGGCGACCTCGGCCGCCGCGCCGATCAGCACGTCGCCGAGGCCGGTCTTGCACATGTACGAGCTGCGGTGGTAGCGCGTGAAGCGTTGGACCAGCGTGCGGGCCATGTCGACCTCGCCGTCCATGAACACGTGCTCCCACGGCACGAACACCTCGTCGAGGTGGACCAGGACCTCCTGGCCGCCGTAGACGGTGTTGCCCTGGTCGATCGAGCCGGGCTGCATCGCGCGCAGGTCAGAGGTCTGCCGGCCGTAGACGTAGGTGATGCCGACCGCGTCGACCGGGATCGCGGCGACCACGGCGTAGTCAGTCTCGTCGGGGGCCAGTCGCCATGGTCGGCATGATCATGATCCAGTGACTGTTCCAGCCGCCGGTCATGTGCGCCTTCGCACCCCGCAGGTAGAGGCCCTCGGCGGTGCGCCGGGTCACGTGGACGTAGAGGTCGGCGTCGGCCTGGTCGGGGGGCCGCTTGCCGCGGTCGCCCTTGACGTCGGTCATCCCACCGGCGAGCACGAGGTTGCGGCGCTGCAGCTCGGTCAGGAACGTGACGTAGCGGTCGTGGTAGTCGGTGCCGTTGGCCGCGTCGAGGTCGTAGGTCACCGACTCCATCGTCGGGACGGCGTCCATGCCGACGCAGCGCTGGAAGCACGTGCCGGTGCGCTGACCGAGCTCGCGCTGCATCTGGTGCTTGGCGCGCAGGTCCTCGGGCGAGGTGGTGACGTGCAGGAAGCGATTGACCCGCTCGCCGGTGTAGGGCGACTCGACCATGAATTCGTCGGGTCGCTCGTTGGCGATCTCGTAGGTCGCCCGCATCGCGTTGATCGAGCCCTGGAGCAGCGGGTGGTCGGCCGGCTCGTCGAGGCGTTCCCCGCGGAGGTAGAGCTTCGTGTCGCGCCCGCGAAGCGAGTCACGTAGTCCTCGCCGGTGCGGATCGTCGGCATCCGTGCCCAGCGGTCTTCGGCGGTCTCGACCTGCGGGATGCCCATCGTGCCTCCTCGTCGAGGCCCGACGGTACGGCGGCAGCCCATAGCGTGCGCGGCGACGTCCGTCGCAGGATTCGACCTGCAGGAGGCCGCTGGTGACCGGCCGCGATCCGTTCCCCGAGGGGCGGCCCGTTCCGTCGGGGGCGTACCCGTCCGACGACGGCGAGGTGCGACGGTTCCTCGACCGGCTCGGGCTGCCGGGGATCGTGGACGTGCATGTGCACTTCATGCCCGACCGCCTGCAGCAGGCGGTGTGGGGCTACTTCGACGCACTCGAGGACCCGCCGTGGCCGATCACCTACCGCGGGGACGTCGAGCGCCGGCTGGCGACCCTGCGCGACCTCGGGGTCGTGGCCCACTCGGCCCTGGCCTACGCCCACAAGCCCGGGATGCTCGGCTGGCTCAACGACTTCACCCTCGGACTGGCCGAGGAGTATCCCAGGTGGTGCCGACCTTCACCGTCTACCCCGAGGACGGCGTCACCGACGCCGTGGCCGCGGCGCTGGCGCGGGGCGGTGCAGTCTGCAAGGTGCACGACCAGCTGTCCGGGTTCGCGCTGGACGATCCGCGCCTGGACGACGCCTGGCGGCTGTGCGGTCGCGCCAACACGCTCGTCGTCGCGCACACCTCGAAGGTCTACGGCGTGGACGGTGGCGAGGCCACCAGTGGTCCCGAGCAGATCCACCGCGTCCGTGCCAAGCACCCCGACCTGCGGCTGTGCATCGCCCACCTCGGCCTGCCCGACCCCGATGGTGGGCACTGGGACGCCATCGCCCAGCTCGACAAGGTGTGGACCGACCCGTCGGGCGTGCTGGTCGAGCCCCCACACAGGTCGCACCCGGGGGCCTGGTGGATCGCGCCGGGGTACGCGACCGGCTGCCGCCACCTCTGTTCGGCAGCGACTTCCCCTCGATCCCGCACACGTTCGCCGCGGCGATCCGTGGGCTCGCACACCTCGAGCTGGTACCTGCCGGCCTGCGCACGATCCTGCACGACCGTGGCGCGGCGCTGCTCGCAGACGCGGGCTGGACACTACCGAGGGCAGGCCCGATCTAGTCGTAGGTGACGGTCAGCTCGCGGGGCGCGGGGACCTGGAGACACCCGCCATCCGCGCCGACGGCCTGCAGCCCCGCGCGGTCCCCGTCGCCGAACAGCACCTCGCCGAAGCCCGGCGTGGGCGCCATCAGCTGCCTCGGGTCCTCGACGTGGTCGAGGCCGAGGAGGTGGCCGAGTTCGTGCAGCAGCACCGCGCCCCAGCTGGCGTGGCGGTCCTCGAACATCGGCAGCAGCGTCTTGTCGGCGTTGAGCACGACCTGGCCGGTGACGAAGACCTGGCGGCCGTCCTCGCGCACGGCGACGGGCACAGCGACGCCGCGCTCCTGGTCCGACAGCGGCAGGTCGATGGTGTCGCCGGGCACCCAACTGACCAGCACCGGTGCCCAGCGCTCCCCGTCGGGCCCGTCCTGCACCAGTGGCCGCCCGGCGCTCGGACGTTCGCCGGTGATCCCGGCGAACTCGAACTCCACGCCCGACACCGCGGTGATGCGCGCCATGGCCAGCGACAGCGCCTCGCGCGCCTGCGGTGGGGCGTCGCGGTGGCGTCGAGCACCCACCGGATCGGCTCGCACGGGTTCCACCGCACCGGGCTGCCGTCGGGCTGCCTGCCCCACAGCGCGTAGCCCTCCTCCTGGGCCAGCACGGTGGAGGTGCCGGCCGCCGGCGGCGCGGTCGACTGCGCCGGCTGCATCACGCGGGCGGCCCCGGCGACGAACACCGCGAGGGCCAGCATGGCCAGGCCGGCACCGAGGCGCACCGCCGAGCAGGACGCGCTGGTGCACCGGTCCCTCCTCCGTCGCCGGGAGCGTACGGCCGTGTGGCCGTCCTACGCAGCCGGCTCCCGGCCCGGTCAGCCGTTGGTCGGGCTCGGCGAGGGCGAGGGCGCGGTGGAGGGCGACGGGGAGGGCGAGGGCGATGGCGACGGGGACGGGGACGGTGAGCTACCGCCGCCGCCACCACCACCACGCTACCGTTGCCGTTCCCGTTCCCGGTCGGCGACGGCGACGGCGAGGGCAGCGGCAGGGCGGGGTGGGTGTCGGCAGCGGGCTGGGGCTGGGCGACGGGCTGGGGCTCGGGCTGGGGCTGGGGCTCGGGCTCGGGCGAGGGCGACGGTGACGGCGAATCCTGCACGCACGGCTGGTCCTCGCCGTCATCGATGACGTCGGGCACGAACGGCTCCTCGCCGTCCTCGCCGGCTGCCGGCTCGTCCTGCTCGGGCGGCTCGCGGCGCGTGTAGCCCTCCGGGCACTCCTCGGGCTCGCCGTTGAGCTCGTCCAGGCCCGACAGGTCGGCTCGGGGAACGCCAGCACCTCGGCGTCGGCCAGCGCGATCTCGGCGAAGGCCTTCCACACCGGGGCCGCGGCGCTGCCGCCGGTCAGGCCCTCGGTGCTGGTGTCGTCGAGGTTGCCCACCCACACCGCAGCGGCCAGCTGCGGGGTGTAGCCGGCGAACCAGGCGTCACGGCTGTCGTTGGTCGTCCCGGTCTTGCCGGCGACCGGGCGGTCCTCCAGGGCGGCGGCCGGTGCCGGTGCCGCCGTTGACGTTGTCGACCAGGATGTCGGTGACGACGCGGCGACGTTGGGGTCGACCGCCTCGACCGCATCATCGTTCCAGCTGTAGAGACGCGGTGCCGTTGCGGTCCTGGATCTCGGTGACGTAGTGCGCGGTGCGGCGCTGGCCCTCTGCGGCGAGCGTGGCGTAGACGTTGGTCAACTGGGTGACCGTGAACTCGTCCTGCCCGAGGGTCAGGCCGGCGTAGGGCTGCATGGTCGGCTCGCCGTCGGAGCGCTCGCCCGGCAGGCCGAGCGCGATCGCGGTGTCGATGACCGACTCGGTGCCGACCTCCTGTTGCATCTGGACGTAGACGGTGTTGGTCGAACTCAGGGTCGCTTCGCGCACGGTCTGCCGGCCGAACTCGCCGCCGCCGTAGTTGCGGAACTCCGCGTCGCCGATCTCGATGGTCGCCGGCGCGTCGAACCGGCTCTGCGGCGACCACCCGTCGGTGATGAAGCGGGTCAGGGTGATCGGCTTGAACGACGAGCCGACCTGGTTGGAGCCCTGCACGGCGAGGTTGAGCTGCTGCGGTCTCGAAGTCGGGGCCGCCCACCGCGGCCACCACGCCGCCGGTGCGCGGGTCCATCGCGACCAGCGCCCCCGAGTCGAAGGCGCCCTCGCCGACGGCCGTGGCGACGGCCTCCTGCGCCGCCTACTGCATCTTGGGGACCATCTGGGTGCGGATCGTCAGGCCGTTGTAGAGCTGGCCCTCCTCGACCAGGCCACTGGCCTCACGACGGACTGCGTCCAGGAAGTACGCGGCCGTCCCCTGGCTGCCCAGCGCGTTGCGGCCGCCGACCTCGGGCAGGCCCGCGTCGACGAGCTCGTCGTGGGTCGCCTGGTCGATCCAGCCCTGGTCGAGCATGCCGTCCAGGGTGTAGACCCGGCGGCGGTCGGCGGCCTCGGGGTTGTCGGCCGGGTCGAGGTTCTCCGGCGTGCGGATGATGCCGGCCAGCGTCGCGGCCTGGTTGACGTCGAGCTCCGCGGCCGGGACGCCGAAGTAGGTCCGTGCCGCGGAGTCCACGCCGTAGGCACCGCGACCCCAGTAGATCGTGGAGAGGTAGTAGCCGAGGATCTCGTCCTTGCTGTACGCGCGCTCGAGCTTCAGCGACAGCGCGGCCTCCCGCAGCTTGCGGGAGAAGGTCTGCTCCGGCGTGAGCAGGGCGTTCTTGACGTACTGCTGGGTGATGGTCGAGCCGCCCTGTCCGGTCAGGTCACCGCTGCGGACGTTGCTGACCAGGGCGCGCGCGACGCCGCGCACCGAGACGCCGTTGTGCTCGTAGAAGCGCCGGTCCTCGGCGGCGAGCACGGCCTGCGAGACGTGGTCGGGCAGGCCGTCGACGGTCACGTTGCGGCGTGACTCCTCGGTGGCGAGCGTCCCCAGTTCCTCGCCGTTGGCGTCCAGCACCACGGTCGTGCCCTGGATCTGGATGTCGTCGGGCAGCGGCACCGTGCTGAACACGAAGAAGAACAGCAGCAGTCCGAGAATCCCGAGCAGGATCGCCGGGAAGACCAGCAGCACGACCCAGCGGCTGCGATACCACGGGCGGCCACCGTCGACCACGTCGCCGGGCGTCGTGCCCGTGCGGCGTGGTCCTCGGCGGGAGGACGAGGACGAGGATGATGAGGACATGGTCCGGAAGTGTCACGCGCAACCGGGCGTGATGCCAACGTGGCGCGCGGCAGCGCGCGCCGACGTATCAGCAGGCCGGCGCCGTGACAGCGGTGCGCACGCCCTCGGCGACGGCCGGCGCAGCGATCGCGACACCCGACCCGTCGGACCTGCGCGCCACGACCTGGGCGACGACTGCACCCGTCGCGTCCACCACCGGTGCGCCGGACGCACCGGGCCCGACCGCGAAGTCGAGCAGGACGCGCGTCGCGGTGGCGTCCTGCACCGCCCCGGCCGTGGTGATGGGCCGGGCACCGGGGAAGCCGACCAGGCGGACCTCGTCACCAGGGGCGGGGGCGTCCGCCAGTTCCAGCGCGCTGCCCAGCGGCTCGTCGAGCACGAGCACGGCGACGTCCTCTGCCGGGGCGAGCAGCACCTCGATCACCGCCGGCCCGGGGCCCCCGGCCAGGGTGCGCAGGCCGACGGAGGCGGCGCCCTGCACCACGTGGCGGTTGGTCACCAGCGCCGGGCCGCCCTCGTACTCGATGGCGAAGCCCGACCCGGTGGCCGAGCTCCCGTCGCAGCCCGACCGGGTCACCAGGGCGACGGCGTCGGCGAGCCCGGGCACGGCCTCGGCCACCTCGGCGCCGCGGCGGTTGAAGGCGACGGTGTCCAGCAGCCACGCGCCACCGGGCACGACGAGGAACACGGCCAGCACGAGCGCCAGGACGCGCCCGGCGCGGTCCCGCAGCTGGATCAGGGGCGTGTCGGGCGCCTCCTCCTGCGCCCACGCCGGCGGTGCGCCGGGATCGCTCGGAGGCTGCTCGGGGTCGGTCAACACCGGCTCCAGGGGAGGGGATCGGGGCAACGCGCGACGTCAGCATGTCGTTCCTCGACCGCCACGTCACCCGTGCGAGCGCACGCCCCGTCCCGTGGGGATCCTGGCCACCGTCGTGTAGCGCGCGCCGTCGGGGTGGGTGTGGCTGGTGACCACGGCCACGTGTTCGACCGGGAAACGCCCGCTGCACGCGATCCCGGTCACCGGACGCGCGTGGTCTGGGTCACGGCATCGCGCGAGGGTGACGTGCGCCGTGAACGGCCGCGACGGGGGCGGCTGGCCGAGGTCGGCCGTGGCCGTGGTCACTGCGGATGCGAGCGCGTCGAGGCCCTGCACGGGCGCGACCACGACGCGACCGCCCAGCAGCGCGGTCGCGCGGCCGACCGCCGCCTGCGCGGTGGGCAGCGGGGTCTGCGACAGCCGCTCCACGACAGGTCCCTCGTCGATCGCACCGAGGAACCGCAGCGTGACGTGGAGGTTGCGCCGGGGGACCCAGCGCAACCCCGGCAGGTCGGGGCGGGGCAGCGCCACGAGGGCGTCGAGGACCGACGCCGGCGGCCACACCGCAACGAAGACCCGTGCCATGCCGTCCTCCCGCGGTGACGGTACGTCGGCCACCGAACAGCGTGTTACAGACACCGCGCACATGTACCACTGGACAGGCAGAGCATGACTAGTTCCTCCAAACTACTGCTGTGCCCGATCGGGCTGCCGTGCTGGCGCCCCGGACCTGGCACGACGTCCCGGGGACGCGGCGCGACCGCGCACCGGCCATCACGCACAGCGGGAGATGCACGATGACACGATCCTCACCACGACAGCCATGGACCCACGTGCTCGCCGCGGCAGCACTGGCCGCATCGAGCATGGCGTTCGCGCCGGTCGTCGGCAGCAGCCCGGCGGCCCCCGAGCCCGATGGTTGGGGCTCGTTCGGTCCGGCCTTCGTGGAGGACCCCGGGCGGACCGAGGTGTGCGTCGAGGACCAGGACGACGACGGGCGGCTGGAGTGCAAGCCCACGGCCGGGTCGATGTCGGTGCTGACCGACGGCTCGGTGCTGTACTTCAACGCCCTGGAGGGCATGGAGGACCCGGAGGCCAACGCGGTCCTCGAGTACGGCTCGCTGTCGATCAACGACCAGACGCGTCGGCTGCGCTTCGACGCGTCCGCCGACGCCCCACAGCAGACCGCGTCGTGGTCGACGCCGACGGCCCAGCGCGCCGACCCCTACGACGAGGACTACGACAGCAACCCGCTGTTCCCCGACGCGCTGTCCGGCTCGGGCGACCCCGGGGCCAACGACCGGTCGCTGTTCTGCGCCGATCTGGTGGGGCTGCCCAATGGTGACGTGCTCGCCGTGGGCGGAACCAGCTACTACCACGACCCCAAGATCCCGGGTACCGACCTGGGCGTGGTCGAGCTGGAGGGCACGCGCGACACGCGGATCTTCGATGAGTCGGAGAACGCGTGGACCGCCGCGTCCTCGATGAACGAGGGCCGCTGGTACCCGTCGCTGGTCACCCTGCCCGCTGGCGACCTGTTCGTCGCCTCCGGCGTGACCCGACTGCTCAAGCCCGCCTACTTCGATGACCCGCTGGCCTCGGGTCGCAACGTGACCAAGACCGAGCGTCGCGACCACGAGACCGGCGAGTGGGTCGTCAACGAGGGCGGCGACAAGTCCCTGCCGCTGTACCCGCGACTCCACCTGCTGCCCAGCGGCGACATCCTCTACAACGGCGGCGGCCAGGTCTTCAACCCGGCCGGCCAGTCCTACGACGAGGCGCTGTGGAACGTCACCTCGGTGTTCGACCCGGAGACCAACACGTGGACCGACCTCGGAGTCCCCGGGCTCGGCACGACCATGCCCGGTTTCCGCGGCTCGGCCTCCTCGACCATGCTGCCGCTGGAGCCGGGGGAGGACGGCCGCTACGGCACCGCCGAGTTCCTCAGCGCCGGCGGGATCGCCGGGGTGGCGCCGGGCACCTACGTCGCCCAGGCCCAGTCCGCGATCAACCGCGTGACCATCGGTGAGGACGGCGCGATCAGCCAGGAGACCCGCGAGACCGACTCGCTGGACCAGACCCGCTGGTACGGCACCCAGGTGCTGCTGCCCGATGGCTCGGTCATGATCTTCTCCGGCGCCAGCGCCGACGAGGTGGTCGCGCCCGGGACCGGCATGCCGCGCCAGACCGCCGAGCGGTTCGACCCGGCCACCGAGCAGTGGACGACGGTCGCCCGCACCGAGCAGGCCCGGACCTACCACAACACCGCGACCGCGCTGCGCGACGGGCGGGTGCTCGTCGGCGGCCACGCACCGATCGCCACGCTCTACAACACGATGGACACGCTGGTGCCGGGCGTGACCACGCCGATGGAGTCGCGCAATCCGACCTTCGAGGTCTTCACGCCCAAGTACGCCAACGGCGACTACGACCGGCCCGAGATCGTCACCGCGGAGCGCGACATCGCCCCCAACGGCGGCGAACTGACGCTGCAGCTGGCCGGTGGCGACGGGGCCCCCGCGATCGACCACGTCCTGGTGATGCGCGCCACCTCCACCACCCACATGATCGACGGCGACCAGCGCGCCGTGAAGCTGCCGGTCATCGAGCAGACCAACGGCCGGGTCGTGGCCCAGCTGCCCGAGCAGGACGCGGTCCTGCCGCCCGGCAACTACAACGTCTTCGCCAACACCATCGCCGAGGACGGCACCGTGGTCCCCAGCGAGGGCGCGCAGGCCAACGTCGCCTACGACGCCGGTGACGGCGACAACCTCGACGAGCCGGCGCCGACGTCGGCGGTGCCGACCGTGCCGGTGATCCCGTCCGACTCACCGCTGGACGACATGGCGCCCGACGAGGAGCTCGACGACCTGCCCGGCGCGGAGCAGCTGGACGGCGACGAGGGGGCGCCCGACAGCCCGCTGGGCGAGCTGACGGGCGACGAGACGGGCAACGGCAGCGGCGGGGCCGTCGGCGGTGAGCAGCCGACCACGCCGCAGCAGCAGGAGGAGCCCGACGACGCACCGCCGCCCGACGACGACCGCGCGGTCCGTGAGGACGACGGCGGCTGATCCGGTTCGGTCCGTCGACGCCGGGTCGCCCACGGGCACCCGGCGTCGACCACAGTGGAGGTGCAGGAGATGGCAACCCGCCGGGCGCAGGTGGTCTGCCTCGCCGTGCTGCTGCTGGCCGGGCTGGTGCCCGGCGTCGCCAGCGCCCATGGCGGGATCAGCCCGCAACCCGTCATCGAGGTGGAGCCCGACCTCGCGGGCTTCGAGGCGACGGCACTGGTCACGGTCGCGCCCCAGCTGGTGGTGCAGAACACCAGCACCACACCCGTGACCTTCCTCGACGTCGAGGGCAGGCCGTGGCTGCGGATCTCGGCCGACGGCGTCGAGGCGGACCTGAGCCTGCGGCAGTGGTGGCAGGCCAACGACCCCACGGGAGTGGGGCGTGAGCCACCGGCGGACGCCCCCACGGGCTGGACGCGGGTGTCGACCGACCCCTCGTACGGCTGGTTCCCGGCGGCGCTGCGACCCCGCACCGCACCGGGCGAGGACCACGCCTGGTCGATCCCTGTCGTGGTGGGCGAGGAGCGCACCGAGATCGCCGGCGTGCTGCAGGAACAGGCGCTGCAGGGCGCGTGGGTCACTGAGCTGGTGGGCGCGGCCAGATCGGTGGCGCCACGCTCACCGCGGTCAGTGGCACCGTCCCGGCGCTGGTCCTGCAGCGCGCGACCGAGGCCGAGGTGGTCGTGGTCGGCGCCGAGGGCGAGCCGATGCTGCGCCTCGGAGCCGCAGGGGTCGAGGCAAACCTCGCCTCGCCAACCTGGCACCAGCACGCGCGCTGGGACACCGCGGCGACGGAACCGGGCGTCGCGGCGGACGCCGACGCCGATGCCGTGTGGGACCTCGTCGCACCGGGAAGTGGGGTGGCCACGTGGTTGGAGCCGCGTGGAGCGACCGGACGCGTCCGGCCGGCCAGCACTGCCGCCAGCGACCGGCAGGTCGCGTTCGAGGTGCCGATCGTCGTCGACGGCCAGCGCACGGTCGTCGCCGGCACGACACGGTGGGAGGGCGAACTGCCCAGTGCCGGGGGCCTGTCGGGCTGGCTGACGCTCGGGGCGGTGGGCATCGCCGCGGTGCTCGTCGCGGCCGCCGTCGCACGCCGGCGGCGGCTCGTCGCAGGGGACTGACGTGCGCCGACCGGCAGGTCGACGCGTGCTCTGTCGATGCGACTAGGGTCCCGTCCCTTCGGACCGAGGGATCCGCATGGCCCTGCACCGCTCCGCCGCGCTGTTGGTGACGTTGCTCGTCGTGCTGGCTGGATGCGCGAGCGATCAGGAGCCGGATCCGGTGGCCACGCCGAGCGTTGCAGCCAGTGAGGAGGCGTCCGAGGAGGAGCCGAGCGAGGAACCGAGCCCCGAGCCCGAGTCGCCCTCTCCATCGCCGGACGCAGCCGCAGCCGATGGCGACGAGGTCCAGGTCGACTACATCTCCTACGGCGCCGGGGCGTTCCCCATCCGCGAGGACCCCGACCTCGACCAAGCGGCGGTCCTGCGCTCGATCCTGGACGGCCTGCCCGGCTTCGTGGCCATCGCCGGAGAGCCGACCGGCCCCGCGGAGCCGATCTCCGTGGTCATCGAGCTCGCCGCCCCCACGTCGTTCGACACCTTCGGGATCCCACCGATGTCGTCGTTCGGCTGCTGCATCGGCACCCACATCGCGACGGTGACCGTGGAGGGCTCGGCCACCAGCCCTGACGACGGCTACGAGCAACTGGCCACCTTCGAGGTCGCCCCGGACGTCTTCGACGGTCCGCAGCTGTTCGATGCGACCTCCACTGCCGAGGTCCGCTGGCTGCGGGTCACGCTCGAAGGTCGCCAGGACCCTGACGCAGAGGACTACCGCCCCACCAACTTCACCGACCTGATGGGCTACGGCACCCAGGTCGACCGCCCGCTGGTCGAGGACGAGTTCGAGGGCATCTTCCTCACCGGCGGTGGCGGGTCGGGCGGGACCGGCAACCGTGTGCAGCTGTTCCAGGACGGGGCTCTGGTGACCGGCTGCCGCGAGGTTGGAGGCAGCTTCTCGCTGATCAGCGGTGGCATCGAGAACGGGATCCTCAAGCTGACCTCGTCCGACGGCATCCCGACGCTGCTCGTGATCAACTCCGAGGGCCAGTTGACGGGCGCCGAGATCGGTCGGTCGTACGGCCGGCTCGTCGGTGACCTCGGAGGCGCGCCGACGCGGTGCGCGCCGGTCGAGGACGAGCCGCCGCCGAACCCGGTGACCGAGGCGCTGGACGCCTGCCGCCCGGCGATCGTGTACGGCATCAACTTCGACGTCGACCGCGACGAGATCCGGACGCGATCCCCGCGTTGGAGCAGATCCTGGCGGCGTTGCAGGAGCGGCCGGACCTGTCGGTGACCATCGAGGGCCACACGGATGCCGACGGCAGCGACGACTACAACCTCGACCTGTCGCAGCGCCGCGCCGAGTCGGTCGTCGCGTGGTTGTCCGAGCAGGGCGTGGAGGCGGGACGTCTCACGGCGGTCGGCAAGGGGGAGGCCGAGCCGATCTCCGACAACGAGTCCGACGCCGGCAAGGCGGCCAACCGCCGTGTCGAGGTGGAGGGCTGCGCCTGACCGCGTCAGCGCCGGTCGGGGCTCACCCGATCGGCACGTCGGCAACGGTCCTGTAGCGCGCCCCGTCGGGGTGCGTGTGGCTGCTGACGACCGCCACGTCGTGGACCGGAAGGCCAGCTCGGCCGCGGGTCCACAGACCCGTCGGCCCGCTCGGTCGTCTCGGCACCGGGCGAGCGTGACGTGGCCGACGAACGACCGGTCCGGCGGCTGGCCCAGATCACGCGTCGCCGTGACGACTGCAGCGCGAGCGTGTCGAGCCCCGCGACCGGGACGACCACCACCCGCCGACCGAGCATCGCCATGGCCGCCCCGGTCGCGGCGGTGGCGCGGTCATCACCCGCCGCACGCAGGCGGGTGATGACCGCGCCGGCGTCGGCGTCGCCGAGGAAGCGCAACGTCCACGTGGAGGTTGTCGCGCGGGACCCAGCGCACGCCGTCGACGTCGGGTCGGGGCAGTGCGGCCAGCGCGTCGGCGACGCGCCGTGGCGGCCACACGGCGACGAAGATCCGCGCCACGGTCGGCTCCCTGTCGGTCGCTCCGCCGGGACCTTGACACGGGTGCGTCCCTGCGGCAACCTAACATCGTTCGCTTTCCGAACGTCCTTAGGGAAATGCCGTGCCGACCGACCTCCGCGCCGCGCGCCGCGCTGACACCCGTGCGCGGATCCTCGCGGCCGCCTGGGAGCTCGCCGAGCGCGACGGACTGACCACTGGACGCTGCGCGACCTCGGCGCCGCGGTCGGGATGCGCGCACCGTCGCTGTACACCCACTTCGACGGCAAGGACGACATCCACGACGCGATGTTCGCCCAGGGCTGGGAGCAGCTCGAGCAGCTGCTGCACGGCCTGGAGGTGCAGGACAGCGCCCCGGGCGAGTCACTGCTGGCTGGGGCGCAGGCGTTCTTCGACTTCTGCACGGCGTCGGTCGCCCGCTACCAGCTGATGTTCACCCACGTGCTGGGGGAGTGGGAGCCACGCCGGCGGCCTACGCGGTGTCCCAGCGCGCCTACGGCCGCATGGTCGCTCCAGTTCGCCGACGCCGGGATCACCGACTCGGCCGCGCTGGACCTGTGGACTGCGGCTGAGCGGAGGGCTGGTCGCCCAGCAGCTGGCCAACGACCGCGGCGGGGACCGTTGGCGTCGCCTGCTGCCCGAGGCCGTGGAGATGTTCCTCGCCCACGTCACCCAGGAGGCAAGACAATGAGTACCGAGACCGCCACGGACGTGGCGACGATCACGCGGATCACCCGCGCCAGCGACGCCAGGGAGGTTGCGACCGCCGCGTACGAGCAGCTCGTCGAGCTCCTGCGACGACTGGAACCCGAGCAGTGGGACGCGCCGACCGACTGCGATGCGTGGCACGTCGCCGACATGGTCCGGCACCTCGTCGGCGCTGCCAAGGGCTACGGGCGAGGTTCGCGAACTGGTGCGCCAGCAGGTCTGGGCCACGCGACACAAGGACCAGTACGACGGCAACGCCCTGGACGCCGTCAACGACCTCCAGGTCCGCGACCACGCCCACCTGTCGCCAGGCCAGCTGCTGGTCGAGCTGCGCGACCTCGCGCGCCCGGCCGTGGCCGGGCGGTTGCGGGTCCCGGCCCTCGTCCGTCGTGTGGACCTCCCCGTGGACCAGACCGGCTCGTCGGTCGGGATGCCGGCGACGCTGAACCTCGGCCACCTGCTCGACGTCGTGCTGACGCGCGACGTGTGGCTGCACGGGGTGGACATCGAGCGCGCCACGGGCGTCGCGGTCGACCGCAGTGGTCTGCCCGACGCCCGCATCGTCGAGGACGTCGTGGCCGAGTGGGCGGCGCACCACGGCCAGGCCTTCGCACTCGTGCTCACCGGCCCCGCCGGTGGTCGCTTCCGGCAGGGGGCCGGGGGCCAGCAGTTCGAACTCGACGCCGTGGAGTTCTGCCGGACGCTGTCGGGTCGGGCCGACGGCGACGGGCTGCTCGCAGAGAAGATCTGGTTCTAGCGACGCCGCAGCCGTCTGCCCACAGCACGACGCCCCGCCACCAGGGCGGGGCGTCGCGTCATCGCACGTCGGTCAGAAGGCGGACTCGGGCAGCTCCATCAGCGCGCCGTCCTCGGCGGCGGCGCGCTCGCGGCGGTGGCGGGCCTTGGGCAGGACCGCCTTGGCCCAGTAGCGCGGCCACGGCGAGCTTGCCGTTGTAGAAGCCCTCGTCGCCGTTGACCTCGCCGGCGTCCAGCGCCGCCTGGGCGACCTCGGCCTGGCGCAGCAGCAGCCAGCCGATGAACAGCTCGGACAGCGAGTTCGAGCAGGGCGACCGAGTGCAGGCCGACCTTGTAGAGCTCGCTGCGCTGCTCGCTCGTCCTGCATCGCCGCCATGCGCCTGCTGGGAGTGGACGCCGAGGTGGCCCTGCACGTCCTCCAGCGCCTGGCCGAGCGCCTTGCGCTCGTCGGCGAGGAAGTCGGGGCCGGAGTCGACCATCTCCTGGATCTGGCCGGTGAACCAGAGCAGGGTCTGGCCCATGTCCTTGGCGATCTTGCGGAAGAACAGGTCCAGCGACTGGATCGCGGTCGTGCCCTCGTAGAGGGTGTCGATCTTGGCGTCGCGGATGTACTGCTCGATCGGGTAGTCCTTGGTGAAGCCGGACCCACCGAAGGTCTGCAGCGACGCAGAGCCGAGCAGCTCGTAGGCCTTCTCCGAGCAGTAGCCCTTGACCATCGGCAGCAGCAGGTCCTCGCGCTTGCCCCACTCGGCGATCGGCGTCGCGTCGTCGCCGTCGTGCGACCGCCTTGGCCTTCTGGTCCTGGGTCCAGCCGGCGAGCATACCAGCGCGCGCATGCCCTCGGCGTGGGCCTTCTGCTCCATCAGCAGGCGACGGACGTCGGGGTGGTTGATGATCTCGGTCTTGGCGCGCGGTCGGGTCGCGCCATCTCGGTCATGTCGGGACCCTGCTGGCGGATCTTGGCGTACTCCAGGGCGTTGAGGTAGCCGGTCGACAGCGTCGCCATCGCCTTGGTGCCCACGCATCATGCGTGCGTACTCGATGACGCGGAACATCTGGCGGATGCCGGCGCCGCGGTCGTCGGCGTCACCGACGAGGTAGCCCACGCACGGGGTGTCGGCGTCGGCGCCCATCGTGAGCTCGCACGTCGCGGAGCCCTTGATGCCCATCTTCTTCTCGATGTTGGTCACCTTGACGCCGTTGCGCTCGCCGAGGGACCCGTCCTCGTTGACCAGGTACTTCGGGACGATGAACAGGCGCAGGCCCTTGGTGCCCGGCTCGCCGCCCTCGGGGCGCGCCAGCACCAGGTGCACGGTGTTGTCGTGGGTCTGCGCGTCGGCGCAGGTGATGAAGCGCTTGACGCCGTCGAGGTGCCAGACCGAGCCGAGGTCGTCCTCGCCGTTCTCCTCGACCTTGACGGCCTTGGTCGGTGCCGGCGCCGACGTCGGAGCCGGCGTCGGGCTCGGTCAGCACCATCGTGCCGCCCCAGCGCTCGTCGACCATCGAGCTTGGCGAAGCGCTCGACTTCTGGCCCGGCGGTGCCGACCTCGTCGATGATCATCGCCATCAGCGAGCCGATCGGCCACAGCATCGCGGTGGCGTGGCCGCCCAGCAGCAGCTCGGTGGCGGCCCAGCGCAGGCTCGGCGGGCGCGCCGAAGCCGCCCAGCGAGGTCGGCAGCGCCAGCGTGTGCCAGCCCGCGTCGTAGAAGGCCTCCAGCGCCTGGTGCAGCTCGTCGGGGATCGTGATGTCGCCGGACTCCTTGTCCAGCTGCAGCGGCGTGCGGTCGGCCGGGACGAACGAGTCGGCCCAGATCGACTCGGTCGCGAAGCGGTCGACCTCCTTGAGGATCATCCGCGCGGTGTCGGCGTCCATGGCCTGCGAACGGGCCCTGGCCGAGGTCGTCGTCGGTGTGGAGCACCTCGAAGAGGTTGAACTCGATGTCGCGGAGGTTGCTCTTGTAGTGGCTCACGGGGCCGTCCTCTCGGTTGCTGGCGCCTCGAGCGGTGGTGGGCGGGGCGCTCCTCCGGCTCCGTCGGAGGGCGCGGCTCACCGCACGAGCATTTGGAGCGTACGTTACAGATTGGAGTGTACGCTACACATTGGAACGTATCGCTCAAATTCGAGCGTTCGACGCACGTCCCGAGGAGAGCGCCGGCAGCCATGGCCAGGTACCGCGTGGGGCTGGAGACCCGTGCGTCGCATCCTCGATGCGACGCGTGAGGTCCTGGCCGAGGACGGGCTGAACGACCTGACACTGAAGGCGATCACCGATCGTGCCGGCGTCGGTGCCGGCAGCTTCTACAACCTGTTCGACACCAAGGAGGCGGCGATCCTCGAGGTGGTCCGCGAGGCGATCGAGGCGGTCGACCCCGATCCCGCCGGGCTCGGCAAGGAGCGGGTGGAGGACCTGACCGACGCGTTCGTCTCGTTCTTCGTCGACCCGCGCACGTCGCTGGCGGCGCGGATCTACCTCCAGCTCGCGCTGGCGGGCGCCCTGACCGACGAGCCGTGGCGGCGCGGGTGGACCGCCACCACCGGGCCCGCGTCGACCGCTTCGCCGCTGCCTTCGCGCGCGAGCACCCGGCGCTCGAGCGAGGCAGCGAGCACCCTGGCCGAGCGCCTGCTGGCCGCGCTGATGGGCGCGTGCCTGACGTGGGTGGTCGATCCCGAGCTTCGACGTTGCGACGGACCACGCCGGCGCCCTGCTGGCCGCTGTGCGCCCGCCGCCGCGGAGCGAGCGTGCGCGTAGGCTCGCGCCCGAGCAGCGCACGAGAGGCATCGATGAGCGCCGGCTGGGCCCTGGTGCTCGTCGCCGTGCTGATCGCGGCCAACGGGATGTTCGTCGCGTTCGAGTTCGGGCTGGTGGCCGCGCGTCGTGGCGTCCTCGAGGAGCGCGCGGCTGCCGGGCGACCGCGGCGCCGCGGCCGCCGTCGAGCAGCTGCCCAACATCTCGTTCGTGCTCTCGGCGGCCCAGTTCGGGATCACCGCGACCTCGCTGGTGGTCGGCTTCCTGGCCGAGGACGCGATCGGCGACGCCGTGGTCACCCGCTGCTCGAGCTGCTGGGCGTCGGCGAGGGCGGCCGCGACCGGGGTCGCCTGGCCCTCGCCTTCGCCGTCTCCACGGTGCTGCAGATGCTGCTCGGCGAGCTCGCGCCGAAGAACCTCGCCCTGGCCCTGCCCGAGGCCGCCGCGCGTGCGCTGTCGCGGCCGATGCGGGTGTTCGGCGTCGTGCTTCGGCCCGATCATCCGGCTGTTCGACGGGTCCGCTGCGTGGCTGACACCGCCGCCTGTTCGGCACCGAGGTCGCCGATGAGCGGCTCGGCGGCCACTCGCCGGACGAGCTCGCCCGGATCATCTCGGCCTCCGCGCGAGGGGGGCGCGCTGTCCGACCACCAGGGCGCAGCTGCTGGCGCGGGCCGTCGCAGCTCGGCGACCGGCGGGTCCACGAGGTCATGGTCCCGCGCACCCGGGTGACGTACCTCGACGCCGACGCCACGCTGGACGACCTGCGTGCGGCCAGCCGGCGCACCGGGCACTCGCGCTTCCCCGTGCGCGGGGTCGACGACGACGACGTGGTCGGCACGGTGCACATCAAGGATGTGCTGTCGGTGCCGCCGGCCGACCGCGCCACGCACGCGCGTCGGGGCCATCGCGGCCCCGGCGGTGCTGGTGCCCGAGTCCGAGCCGCTGCGGCGGCTGCTGGCGCGGCTGCGGCGCGGCCCAGCGCACCTTCGCCGCTGGTCATCGACGAGTTCGGCGGCGTCGCCGGGATCGTCACGGTCGAGGACGTCGTCGAGGAGCTGGTCGGGCGAGATCGAGGACGAGTTCGACCGACGGCGTCGGCGCGGTGCGGCGGGTCGGCCCCGACCGGTGGCTGGTCGACGGCACCGTCCGGGTCGACGAGGTCGGCCGAGCTGCTGGGCACCTCGCTGCCCGAGGGCGAGTACGAGACCATCGCCGGGTTCGTCATCGACCGGCTCGGTCGCATCCCCGTCGACCGGTGCGAGCGCCACCGCCGGTGACGGGTGGGACTTCGTGGCCCAGCGCGTCGACGGGGTCCGGCTGGCCCAGGTGCTGGTCCGGCGCCGAGGAGGGACGCGTCATGATCGCTCGCTGCCGCTGCCGCGGCAGCGCGCACGAGGCGGGCTGGACGTCGCCGCCATGCTCGATCGGGGTGGTGCTGCTGGTCGCCAACGCCTTCTTCGTCGCGGCCGAGATCGCGCTGCTCGCCGCCCGGCGTGCACGCGTGGAGGAGCTCGCCGAGCAGGGCGACGCCCGGCGCGCCGACGGGCGCTGACGGCACTGCGAGGAGCTGTCGGTGACGTTCTCGGGTGCGCAGCTGGGCATCACGATGGCGTCGCTGGGGCTGGGTGCGGTGGCCGAGCCGGCGGTGGCCGGGGCCCTGCTCGTGCCGCTGCAGGCCGTGGGCCTGTCGGCGGAGGCGGCGGGCCCGGTCGCCTTCGCGATCGCGCTGACGCTCGTGGTCTTCCTCCACATGGTCCTGGGCGAGATGGTCCCCAAGAACCTCGCGCTGGCCGGGGCCGAGACCCTCTCGCTGCGCGTGGCGCGGCTGTTCGGCTGGTTCGTGACGCTGTTCCGCCCGCTCATCCTCGCTGCTCAACGCTGCGGCCAACGGCCTCGTGCGCCTCACCGGGGTCGAGCCGATCGAGGAGATCGGGCTGGTCCACACGCCCGACGAGCTGCAGCTGGCGCTGCGCGAGTCGCGCCGGCACGGCCAGCTCGAGCCGCCCGACGCGCGCGTGCTCAGCGCCGCGCTGCAGCTGGGCGACATCGACGCCGAGGCGGCGATGACGCCCGCGCACCGACCTGGTGGTGGTGCCGGCCGACACGCGCCGTCGACGAGATCCTCGAACTCGCCGCGCAGACGGGCTACACCCGGTTCCCGGTCACCCACGAGGACCTCGACCACGTCGTCGGGATGGTGCACGTCAAGGACCTGCTGATCGCCGAGGAGGCCGAGCTGGCGGGCCGTGACGCCGGTGACCTCGTCCGTCCGCTGCCAGCGGTGCCGGAGTCGCGCGACCTCGAGCACCTGCTGGTGCTGATGCGCGAGCAGCGGGCGCACGCGGCCCTCGTGGTCGACGAGTACGGCGGGACGGCCGGTCTGCTGACCCTCGAGGACGTGATCGAGGAGCTCGTCGGGCGACATCGCCGACGAGTTCGACACCGAGGAGCAGCCGGGCCGCACGACCGAGGGCGCGTGGGTGGTGCCCGGCACGTTCCGCCGCGACGAGCTGGAGCGGCTGGCCGGCGTCCGCCTGCCCGAGGGCGAGGCCGAGACCGTCTCGGGCGTGCCTGACCGAGGAGCTCGGCCGGCTGCTGCGCCGCGGCGACGCTCTGGACGTCGACGGCTGGCGCCTTGCGGGTGCTGACCATGGAGGGGCGTCGCGCGGGCCAGGTGGAGGTCGTGGCGCCCGATCGAGTCGAGCCGGTCGACGGTGACAGCCGGAGATGACCATGGGGATCCATCCGGATGGTGGTCGTTCGCGGTCCGTGCGCGCCCGGTCGTCGATAGCCTCGGGTCGATGCAGAACCAGCCCCGGCAGCCGTCGGGATGGACGTGGATGTCCTGCGCGCCATCGTCGACTCGGCCCCGCCGCCGTCGCCGTGGTCGGCGCCGACCGGACGATCCGCGGCGTGGAACGCGGCAGCAGAGCAGCTGACCGGGCTGGCGCGCGGACCGAGGTCCTCGGTCGGCCCGACGTCCTGGTGCCCGAGGAGGACCGCGCCGTCACCGACGAGGTCGTCGACGACTGGTTGCGCGCACCCCGACCGCGGCCGAGCGGGTCGTGGTCCGCCGGCAGCGGGCCGATGGCAGCGCGATCCGGCTCGCGATCGAGGCCATCTCGCCGGTCGAGCTCGCCGACGGTCCGGGCCTGGCCGTGTGGTTCTCCGAGGCGACCGACGTCGATGCGCTGCTGGTGCGCCGCAACCGCCTGGTCGCCGGCGCTGGTCGGCGCGACGCGGATCGAGGAGGTGGTCCCGGTGCTGACCGGCGCGGTGCGCGAGGTGCTCGGGCGCGACCTCCGCGGTCGTGCTGCGCCAGTGCCCGCCCGCGGAGCACCTGCACGGCGTGCGCGGCCTGGGCATGGAGACCGAGGTGGCCGAGCAGGTCCAGCTCGACCTCGACGCGGCGCAGCCGTGGGACGCCGCGGTCGTGGGCGGCATCACCGACGGCACGCTGGAGGCTGGACGGCACCGCCAGCCGGCGTCGTTCGTCCCGATGGGCCCGGAGGGCGACGGGTGGGTGCTGGCGACCTGTGGCACGCGCGTGCCGGGCACTCCGCGCCGTACGTGCAGGACCTGTTCCGGGCGGTGGCCGACGAGGCCTGGGCGGCGCTGCAGCGGGTCGCGCTGGTCACCGAGCCTCGACGGCAAGATCGAGATCCTGGAGGCGACCAACCGGCTGGCGGCCTCGGTCGGCCTCGACCTCGACGACGCGCTGGAGGCCGTGACCCGAGCAGTCGGCCGAGGCGCTGTCCTGCGAGCGGGCCGCGGTCTACCTCGCCGACCCGACCACCGAGGAGGTGGCGCTGGCGCACGTGCACGCCATCGGACGCCGCGGTGCGAGCAGCTGCTGGCCGACGACGAGGGGCTCGCCCTGGCCGAGGAGGTCGTGCACGACGGGAGGAGGTGCTGTTCCAGGACGTCACGGCCTGCGAGATCGCCGAGGGGCCCTGGCACGCCGACGCGGGCAGCGTGGCCGTGATGGGCCTGCCGCTGCACGTGGCGCACCGCACCGTGGGCGCACTGGTCGTCGCCCACACCATCGCCCACCCGCGTGGCTTCACGTCGCTGTGCCAGCAGGTCGGCGCCGCCGTGGCCCAGCAGGCCGCGCTGGCCGTCGAGCACGCGCGGCTGTTCGAGGTGGAGCGCGACAACGTCCAGCGGCTGCGGGACCTGGACCGCATGAAGGCCGACTGGATGGCCGGCGTCACCCATGACCTCAAGGCGCCGCTGACCGGCATGCTCGGCTTCGTGGAGACCCTGCGGCGGATGACCGGCCAGGTCAGCGAGGACCAGCAGCGCGAGTACCTCAACGTCATGTCGCGGCAGGCCGACCAGCTGGTCGGACCTGGTCGAGGATCTGCTGCTGTCGGCCCGGGTCGAGGCGGACGGCCGTCGCGCGCCGTCGCGACCTGGTGCCGCATCGACGAGCTGGTCGCCGAGGCCGTGGAGTCGCTGCAGCCCGACGGAGCGTGCGGCCGTCGAGGTCCGCGACGACGGCATCGCGACGCCGGTGCTGGGCGACCGCTCGCACCTCCAGCGCGTCGTGGTCAAACCTGCTGACCAACGCCTTGCGGCACGGTGGCCAGCACGTGGTCGGCCGCCTGGGCCACGACGCGGGCAGGTCGCTGGTCGCCGTCGAGGACGACGGGCCCGGCGTCCCGGCCGCGGACCGCGAACGGATCTTCGACCGCTTCGTGCACGGCGAGCACGAGGCCTCCTCGGGGCTCGGCCTGTACGTCGCACGCGGCATCGTCGAGGCCCACGACGGCGTCGATCCGGGTGGTGGATCGGGCCGACGGCCACGCCGGGGCCCGCTTCGAGGTGCGCTTCCCGCGCGGCCGTCCGCAGCGCGAGCAGGACCTGGAGGCGGACGCCGTCCGGCCTGGACGCGGCGCGGCCCGAACGTCGCCGGTCGTCGCCGCCGATCGGGTGACCGGCCAGCGGTAGCGTGCGCGCCGAGGCGGCGGAGCGCACGTGGACGGCAGCGGGGCCGAGGGCACCAGGACGGGCCGGACCGGGACACGGCACGGGCGCGGGCGGCGGCAGCGCTGCGTCGGTTCGGCCACGCACTGCACAGTGCGCGACGCCGACGTCGACCTGCTGGAGCGGGTGGCCGACGCAGCCGACGCCGTCACCGAGCGAGCTGGAGGACGTGCCGCTGCGCACGCGTGACCTCGAGTCGCTGCGGCAGCAGATGTGGGAGGACCCCGTTCCCGACGGTGCCGTCGTGGGGCACTTCGAGGACTGCTTCGTCTCGGGCGCGTGGAACCCGCTCGGCATCGGTATCGAGGTCCGCCGCGAGGGCGAGGAGGCGGTCGCCACGCGTGAGTGCTCGGGCCCGGCCTACGAGGGCGCGCCCGGAACGCAGCCACGGCGGCATCGTCGCCGCGATCTTCGACGACGTCCTCGGCTACCTGCTGCGGTTCCTGCAGCAGCCGGCCTACACCGGCGAGCTGACCGTCCGCTACCTCGCACCGACCCCGATCCGAGAGCCGCTGGAGTTCCGGGCACGCGTCGAGCGGGTCGAGGGGCGAAAGATCGACACGATCGCCGAGGCCTACGCCATCGGGGACGACGGGGAGCGCACGCACGTGGCCACCGGGACCGCTCGGTTCATCTCGATCGAGTCGTACGTGCCCTGACGTGGAGCGACTGCTGCGACGACGCCCACGCCCTGGCCCGCGACTGGTGGGACCCGGGCGCGGCGTCTGCTGACCCATCCCGGCGGGCCGCTCGGTGCCACACGGCGTGGCGCCGGGGCGAGGTGCGGGCTGCTGCTGCCGACGGTGTGGTGGGCGCACGGGCTGCTGCGGCGTGGCGGGCCGGGTGACCGCGAGCTGGCCGAGGTCGCGCTGCGCAGCGTCCTGGACCGACAGGTCGACCAGCCGGGGTCGCCGGGGCACGGCTCCTGGCCCGCCACCGACCGCGGATGGCGAGGTGGCGCCGGACGGTCGGGTCCTGCTCGGCATGGCGCTGGCGCTCGTGCTGCGCGACCACGTCCTGCCACCGCGGCTCGCCGCCGACGTGCGCGCGCGCCGTGCGAGCGCGCCGCGCGGGCCGAGGCACGCAACGAGGCCGACCCGGCGCGGACCACGCGTCGCCGTGCAGCGGGCATGGCTGGAGATGGAGGTCGGCAGCTGGAGCGGTGACGAGGGGCTGCTGGCCGCGGGCGGCGCGCGGGCCCAGGCGGTGGCCGCCGACAGCAGGCGTCGCGCGGCCATCGTCGCCGAGCACATCGGCCCGACCTGCACCGGCATGCACCCTGCTGGGGCTGTCGCTGTGGGCGGAGCGGCCGCCGGTCGGCGACCTGGCGCCGCTCGGACGGGCACTGCGCGACGAGGTGTGGCACGACCTGCTGGCCGTGTGGCACCCCGGCCTGCTGACGCTGGTGCCGCCGTTCACCCGTGCCCACGGCATGGACCTGCGCGACCACGTCGGCGTGACGGCGCTGTGGTTGGCGTGGCTGGTCGACGGCACCGCCGCCCTGCCCCCGCTGCACGCCCGGCGCCTCGACCAGGCGCAGGACCTGCCGCTCGCGTTCTTCGTGCGACGCGCTCGCCGACGCCAGCCGGGACGTGCGACGCGATGGCGCCGCTGGTCCGGGCCCAGCCGGCTCGGCAGGGGGAGTGGTTCGACCGCGTCGACGAGCGCGTCTGGACCGGCTGGACCGGTGCGGACGCTGGCCGCTGGCGCGGAGTGGTCGCCGGTCGACTGGGCGGGTCAGTTCGACGTGGTCACGGCCGCGGCCGTCTGGCGGGGGCCCGAGGACGGCAACGCCTGGCTGCGGCTGTGGCAGGCCGACGGGCCGGTGCACGCCCGCGTGGAGCACGAGCGCGGCCGGGTGCGGCTGGTCCACGCCAGCGACACGGCACCACTGCACCTGTTGGTGGGCGGTCCGGCCCCGCAGGCGGCGACCGCGACGCGACTCGCACACGGTGGCCGGCAGTGGCGGCTGGAGGGCGTCGAGCGGCTCGTCGAGGCAGGCGTCGAGCAGGGCACCGCGGCGTGGCGGGTCGTGCCGGCCGCCGATGGCATCGTGCTGCACACGGAGGACTAGGTGGGGTTCACACGCGAGGAGCTCGAGGCGTACCGCGACGAGGAGGTCGACGACCTTGTCGGCGAGGACGTCCGGCTCGTGCTGGTCGGGATCAACCCGGGACTGTGGACGGCCGCGACCAACACCCACTTCGCCCACCCCGGCAACCGCTTCTACCCGGCACTGCACCTGGCAGGGATCACGCCGACAGCCGATCGACCCCAACGGCGCGACCGACGAGGACCGCACGATGCTGCGGGACCTCGGCATCGCCATCACCAACCTGGTGGCCCGGGCGACCGCTCGCGCCTCGGAGCTGACGCGCACCGAGCTGCGCGCCGGCGGTGCGGTGGTGGCCGACAAGGTCGCGGCCTGGCGGCCGCAGGTCGTCGCCGTCGTCGGCATCACCGCCTACCGCGACGCGTACGGCCGACGCACGGCGCAGACCGGCCGGCAGCCCCAGGAGGACTGGATCGCCGGGACCGAGACCTGGGCGGTGCCCAACCCCAGCGGCCTCAACGCGCACGAGACGGTCGAGTCGCTGGCCCGCCAGTACCGCGAGGTGGCGCTGGCGGCGGGCCTGGAGCTCAGCCCGCCTCGCTGGTGACGGCGGCGCCGGTGATCTACTCGCCGCCGAACATCGGCAGGCCGCCCGGCGAGCGGGTCGTCCGGCGTGCCGCGCACCCCCGACAGGCCGTCGGCCGGGGTCTCACCGGCGGGCAGCTGGTCCACGGCGTGCTGCAGCGGGTGCAGGTAGGGCATGGCCTGTCGGGTCGAGCTCTTCGGCCGGGAGGAACTCGTCCGAGCGTCCCGTCGTCGAGCTTGACCGCCGCGGTCAGGTGCGGCGCGTGCTTGCGCGCGCCGTAGACGACGACCACGACGTCGCCGCCGTCGTCGAGCTCGCCCTCGGCCACGAACCCCCAGCAGGGGACCTGTCCCTCGACGATCTCGTCGGCCGCGAGGTTGGCCAGCAGCTCGTGGCGGGCCTCGTCGTCCTCGGGGAACTGCGGCAGCGCCAGCAGGCGCGTCCGCTCGGTGCCGGGCAGCACGACCGTGCGGGCGTGCGCACGCCTCGCGGTCGACGATGTCGACGGCCGCCTCCTGGCAGACGAACCGGAGCTCCTCGAACTGCATCAGACGACGTGGTCGCGCCCTCGGACGCCGCTCGACACGGTGCGGGCGTACTTGGCCAGCACGCCGCGGGTGTAGCGCGGCTCGAGCGGCGTGAACGCCTCGCGGCGACGGGCGAGCTCGTCGTCGTCGACGAGCAGGTCCAGCGTGCGGTCGGGGACGTCGATGCGGATGCGTGTCGCCCGTCCTCGACCAGGCCGATCGGGCCGCCGTCGGCCGCCTCGGGGGCGACGTGGCCGATCGAGAAGCCGTGGGTGGCGCCCGAGAAGCGGCCGTCGGTCAGCAGCGCGACGGTCTCGCCGAGCCCGGCGCCCTTGACCGCCGCCGTCGTGGCCAGCATCTCGCGCATGCCCGGGCCGCCCTTGGGGCCCTCCCAGCGGATCACGATGACGTCGCCGTCGGTCGATCTGCCCGGTCAGGACGGCCTGCAGGGCGTCCTGCTCGCCGTCGAAGACGCGGGCCGTGCCCTCGAACTCATGCTGGTCGCCGGGGATCCCGGCGATCTTGACCACGCAGCCGTCGGGGGCCAGCGATCCCGCGCAGGATCGCCGAGGCCGCCGATCTGCGTGGATCGGGTCGTCGACAGCGGGTGGACGACGTCGCCGTCGGGGGCGGGGATGTCCATCTCGGCGAGGTTCTCGGCGACCGTCCGGCCGGTGACGGTCATGCAGTCGCCGTGCAGCATGCCCGGCGTCGAGCAGCGCCTTCATCACGACCGGCACGCCGCCGACGCGGTCGAGGTCGAGCATGATGAAGCGTGCCGCCCGGGGTCATGTCGGCCAGGTGCGGGGCCCGGCGCGCCACCTCCTCGAAGGCGTCGAGGTCGAAGTCGACCTCGGCCTCGCGGGCGATCGCGAGCAGGTGCAGCACGGCGTTGGTCGAACCGCCGAGCGCCATCACGACGGCGCGTGGCGTTCTCCAGCGCCTCGCGGGTCACGATGTCGCGCGCCGAGATGCCCTGCTCGAGCAGGTCGCACGACGGCCTCGCCGGACTGCGCGGGCGAAGTGCTCGCGGGACGCGTCGACCGCGGCGGGCGAGGCCGAGCCGGGCAGCGCCAGCCCCATGGCCTCGATCGCCGAGGACATCGTGTTGGCGGTGAACATGCCGCCGCAGGAGCCCTCGGCGGGGCAGGCGCCGCCTTCTCGATCGCGGTCAGCTCGTCGTCGTCGATGAGGTCGCGGCCGCGCGCGCCGACGGCCTCGAACACCGACTGGATCGTGATGTCCTTGCCGTCGTGGTGGCCGGGCAGGATCGAGCCGCCGTAGAGGAACACCGTCGGCACGTCGAGCCGCACGGCGGCCATGACCATGCCCGGCAGCGACTTGTCGCAGCCGGCGAAGGTGACCATGCCGTCGAGCCGCTCGGCGTGCATCACGGTCTCGACCGAGTCGGCGATGACCTCGCGGCTGACCAGCGAGGCGCGCATGCCCTCGTGGCCCATCGAGCAATACGTAATCGTCGAAAGGTGTGGCCAGCAACA
>CAVSSY010000031.1:0-100276 GCA_963730675.1 uncultured delta proteobacterium
TTTGAGCTCGATGCCGGCCATGTCGTCCCGGGGGAGGATATGGGATTGGAGCGCATTGCGATAGAGCCGGTATTCTTCTTTCTCGGAGATGTCCGGAGAAACCCGGGCGGTAAACAAAAAGGTGTCGATGGGGCCGTTCTTGCCGTTCAGGTTGCCCTCCGTGAGGTCCACCATCGCTGTGCCGTCGGACAGAAAACAATGCACCACGGGGATGAACGGCAGACCGTGCGCGGCGGCGATGGGGCCGGCGCCGGTGACCAGAGCCTCCGTCATGGCATAGATGCCGATGGCTTTATGGATCGGCAGGCCGAGTTCCGCGGCCAAGAGCCCCACGGCCATGTGCTTGGTGGTGCAGCTGCCCCTGTTTTCGCGCAACAGGATCAGCGGCTCCCGGGAGGTATTGTAGCCATAAGGCATCGTATGCACGTAACGGCAAACGTCGATGAAGCTTGTCAAACCGAGGGACCGAAAGGCCCTTGAAACCGATCCGTTGTCCCTTATTGCGGCGTCGGGGAAAACATCGATGGGATTCATGCGATAGCGCTCTTTTCATTGGAAGGCTGCGGTTGTCTGGGCGGGGCCGTGCAGGCCCCATGCGCAGCATCCTCATCCACCATGGTTAGCGGTTTATGAGCCCCGGGGAATCCCGATGATGTTCAGCTGTCATCCGCAGGCCCTCAGGGTCCGTGAAAGTGTTTGCTGCGCTCTTTGCGTTGGCGTTCGAATTCGGCTTTCATCTCGTCGAACCGGCGCTGTGCTGGCCGGGGGTCAGCTCCTTCCGGATCGCGACAAACCCCTTCTCCAGCTGACCATGCACGAAACGGCGCCCGTCGCGAATCCGGTGGAAGGTATCGGACGGCAATGGGTATTCTTCGGCGAAAAACTTCATAAATCATTGATATATAGAAAATAATAGAATAGCGTTATGCCGAAAGAGCGGTTTCCATCAACGCTGTTCCCATGCCTTTGCAATGCGTTACGAACACCCGAGATAAAAATGCGAAAGTGCCCTTTTTGCGCGGAAGATATTCAGGACCAGGCCATCAAGTGTAAACACTGTGGTGAATTTCTGGATGCCCCCGGCGGCCCCCCTCGCTTGGAAAAGGATAGGATGCCATGGTATTTCCGGACTTCCTTCATTGTGTTCGCGGTCGCTTGCGTAGGCCCCCTGGCTTTGCCCCTGATTTGGTGGCGCCCGGCAACGCGCCCGGCCTGGAAGATCGGGCTCACCATCGGTATAGTGGTGCTCAGCTGGATCTTGTTTCAAATGACAGTGGAATCTCGTGCACATGATCAGGGAATATTATAAGCTGATGGAACAATTGTAAATGATCGGCCGGCGGGGCTCATCACCCTAGCGCGGCATGAACAAGGGGACACGACACCATGGATGCATGCGTTGAGGGCAATGTTTTAGAAGAGCTGCTGAAACTTTTAAAGCTGGAAAAAATCGAAGAAAACATCTTCCGGGGCCAGAGCCAGGATCTGGGCTTCGGCAACGTCTTCGGCGGCCAGGTATTAGGCCAGGCCCTGTCCGCCGCCAGCCAGACCGTTCCTGCCGAACGACGCGCCCACAGCCTGCATGCCTACTTCATGCGTCCCGGGGATGCCACCAAGCCCATTGTCTACAACGTGGACTGCATCCGCGACGGCCGCAGCTTCACCACCCGGCGCGTAGTGGCGGTCCAGAAGGGCCGTGCCATTTTCAACCTGGCCGCCTCTTTCCAAATCGATGAACCGGGTTTCGATCACCAGGATGAAGCGCCGCAAGTGCCCGGCCCCGACGGGCTGGAAAGCGAGCTGGAAGCCGCCCGGCGTCTTTCCGACAAGCTCCCGCCCGGTCTGCGGGAAATGATCCTGTGCCGCAAACCCATCGAAATCCGTCATGTCAACCCCGTGGATCCTTTCCATCCGGACAAAAAGCCCCCCGTCAAATACGTCTGGTTCAAAGCCATCGATAAAATGCCCGACGACCCGGCCGCCCACCAATATTTGCTGGCCTATGCCAGCGACTTCAATCTGATGAGCACCACCCTCTACCCCCATGGGCATACCTTCTGGCAATCGGTCATGCAGGTGGCCAGCCTGGACCATGCCATGTGGATCCACCGGGAATTCCGCATGGACGAATGGCTGCTCTATGCCATGGAGAGCCCCAATGCCTGCAAGGCCCGGGGGCTCGCCATCGGACGGATCTTTACCCAGGACGGCAAGCTTGTGGCCACGGTGGGTCAGGAGGGGTTGATACGCTACCGGGGGTAAACCGGACGATCCAGCGGCGTTGTGCGGCCCCTGCGATTGGTGGGTATTCCACGTCATTGCGGCGTAATAGTGCCGCATTCCGCTAAATTTACACACCGTATCTTGGACATCCCGCGCAGGCATTACCTTAGACCCATCCCCGTAAATCATGCCTGCAAAGCGTCATTCAATTTTCGGCGCCATGCAATTTTCTGGAGGATGAGGTTGCGCATTGCCGTCGGACGCTGTTTGAACACCGTAGGGATCGTTGCAGCAGCGCTTGCGAGGTATAAGTGGATCGGTGTTGCCGTTGCAGGCCTGCAATCGGTTTCCGATAAGCAGGCCGGCGATGTTGTTACGAACCCTTTGGGATGAGTTCGGGCGGCGGCGATACGTGACTTCGTCCGAACGACCAGTTTCCCCGCAAGTTAGCTTTTTTAAAAGAGCGCTATCTTTCTCCGCTTCCAAACCCCATGGCGGCCGCCGTCTCCCGGTCGCCGGGGCGCCCCCGCTTTTCCAGGTAGCGGGCCAGGGCTTCGCGCACTTCGGGGGTTTTCTTCTGGGCCAGATCGCTCTTGGCGGAAATCGTATCCGGACGGACCTCGACCACCGCGCAGGCCTTGTAGTCCGGCATATCCTCACGCACGGGCGCCGGTGCCCGGTCCGGCTCGTGAGCCGCCACCAGGGCATTGAGGGCCATGGTCTTGCGTTCGCCGTTCGGCACCACCCGGGCCCGTCCCCGGATAATCACGCAGTGGTAGAACTGATGGAGACTGCAGCCGCCGCCCGCCGGATTGTAGCCCAGATCGAGGTAGGCCAGGGGGATGTCCACCTGGAAACAAACCCGGTCGTCCCGGGCGATGTTGTCCAGCTTCTCCCCCTTCAGGGCGCAGTGGAAGTAGATGCATTCGTTGGTAAGACGTAGTTGACGGGCGTTACGTAGGGATAGCCGTCCGCCCCCAGCGTGGCCAGACGGCCGATGGTGGCGGCGGACAGGATACGGCGGATCTCCCCTGGATCGGTAACCTCGCATTGACGGCGGCGCATGAGGGTCGAGCTCCTGTGTAAAATGGTTGGGGCTTCATTCCCAAAAAGATGGCCATCTTTTTCACAGCCCGCATGGCCCGTCAAGTCTCGCGGCGGTATTTCCCTGCCGAACCGGCAGGAACCGCATCATCACCCCTGGTAGATCTGATCGGCCAAGTCCGCGACGTCGCAGGCCACCCCCCGGCTGTTTAGCTGCGCTACGGCGGCCTGCACCTCGGCGGCGTTGGCCAGGACCACATGGCTGCCTTCTTCGTCCTCAACGACCCCGAAGCGGTTTTCCGCCAGCACCCGCCGGGCATCCTCGCAGGAGGACACCCGCAACCCCAGACGGGAATAATCGTTCATGTAAAAGAGGGGCAAGCGTTCACGGTGGACATGCGCCCCATCCCCCTGAACAGCGCTCGGCCTGCTCATCAACAGCCACTTTGCCATGGGCGGCCTCCCTTCCCAATTCTGGTTTTAGCCTATTGTGGCCCTTAAAATAGGACCGGCACCGCACCATAACAACAGTCGTTAGAACTTTGGGGGCACGGTCTACCCTTCCAGCAGTTCCTCGATCCGGCGCCGGGCCTGATCGAAGCGATCGGCAGGCGGGCTGGCCGGAGATTGCACGCCGGGTTCGAAAAGCACAAAAAACAGCGCCTGAACCAGACTGAACAGCCAGACCCCCATCCCCCAGGACAGCGGGGTCGACGGCCCCCAGAAGGCCAGGACCAACCCCCCGCCGCCGCATAGAAACCCCTCCCGGAAAAGGACCTGGAATCCGGAGCGCGGGTAGCAGATGCCGCTGCGAATCCAGCTTAAAATCGCCAGGGTCAGGCCGAAAACCACCCCGGCACGCGGCAGGGCCGCACCGACCCCGCCCAGCACCAGCAGCGGAAAGATGATCTCCGTGAAACCACGGCCGCTCCATCTCACCAGCGCCAGGGCATAGACGGCCATCAGACACCAGACGATGCCGAAGCCGATCAACGGCCTCAGCATGCCGTTGGTGCCGATCACGCCTGTCAGCAGAAAGGCCAGCCCCCCCAGGCCGCCCAGAATGATCGTCGTTCGAACCGGTCTGTGCCAAGGATTCATGTCGCCCTCCCGGAGCCCGCGGCTTCCTTGCGCTGCAAGAGTTCCCATTCGATTTCCTCCTCGCTGGGCACCCATTGGTGTCCCTCCACCTCCACCGGATCCATGTCCGGCGCCAGGGGCGTGCTCCGGGCGCGCTCCCGGGCCGTCGCCACCCGGTGGCGGGTTTCGTCGTAGGCCAGACGCTGGGCCCCCAAACGATCCTGTTCCTCCGCCAGGTGCTGGGCCGTCTCCTCCATGCGCCGGGCCATCAGTGCCATGCTCTTCCGCAAGGGGAAAACCTTGCGGATCAACATGCGGGCGATATCCTCCCGGCCCCGGGCTACGGCCCGGTCCAGATCTTCCTCCAGGTGCTGAAGCTGCTGGGCAACCCGCGACCGGTTCCGCTTGCCGGTCCGCAGGGTCTCATCCAACTGGTCGATGCGGGCCTGCCGTCCGGCAATGGCCGCCTGCATTTCCCGCAGGTGCTGCCTGAGCAGCAAATCCGTGTCTTCCATCTGATCCATCACACCGTGCAAATCCGCTTTGCACAACCGAACCGCCCGTGACAGGATTCCCATGATATTCTCCCTTGGTTGTCGCTATTCTTGCCATGCCTCGATGATTATTTCTTATCCCGCCGTTTTTTGTAGGCTTCATATTGCAGCACCTTGGCATTTTTCTTCTGCTTGGACACCACCTCTTCGGGCCGACCGGCAAGGGTGTCCTGCACCATGGCGCCTAACGCCTCCACATCCTTACCAAGATTCGCGGATACTTCGGGAGAGGCCACAACCCGGTTGATGGCCTCTTTTTCCCGCCGGTAGGCCTCGATGTGCGCCCGGGCCTGCTCCCCGTCTCCTTCCCGGAGCGCATCGGCCACGGCGGCCTTGAGGCGTCCGAAGTCCTCCTGGACGACCTGGGCGGCCCAGCTTTCACGGTGGATGGAGGCGGTCACATCGGCGGGGTCTTCGACGCAGGCGATGGTAAAAGCGTCTGCCAACCCTATGGTTTCGCGGCCGTCGCGATTTTGAAACCCCAGTTGCAGGCCCTGGATCGACACCGTTGCCAGAGCATCGGTGGGGACCTGGAAGGTGAGATAGAGGGTGCGGGTCTGGCCGAAACGCAGACTGCCCGGGTTGAAGCGGGCCATGCCGTCCCGGGCCTCGATGGGATAGCCGCCGGCATCGATCAGTTGAAGACCATGGGGCAACGGAACGCTTACCGTCAGTCCCGAAGCGGCCGTTGCCGCCGCATGATGGTATTCCTGCTGGAACACGGCGGCGAAGCCCGCCGGATCCTCCATGTAGGTGTAGGTGCCGCCGCCATAGTCGGCCAGGGTGGCCATGAGGTGTTCGTTGAAATCGTTGCCCACTCCCACGGTGCTCACCACCCAAGCCCGGGACTGGCCGGCCGCCGCCATACGGCCCAGGGCATGAGGATCGGTCACCCCGTGATTGGCCAGACCGTCCGAGATCAGCACCAGCTTGCGCGGGTGGCCATCCATGGGGCGCGTGGCAAAAAGCGCCAGACCGGCTTCAAGACCGCCGCCCAGGTTGGTGCCGCCCCCCGGCCGGATCTCCCGGACCAGGGCGTCCAGCTCGCGGCGATGGGTCTCCGTCATGGGGCCGAGGTCGCTCAACGTCTCCGGGAAATTGCTGTAGGTGACGATGCCCAGTCGATCCTCGGGCGACAGGGTATCGATCAGGGTCCGTACGGCCCGGCGGGCATCCTGGATCTTGCGCCCGTTCATGGAGCCGCTACGGTCCAAGACCACCACTAGATCCACGGCCGGCCGCGCCGCGCGCTCCGCCCCATCGGCCTCCGATGCCCGGAGCGTCAGGGCCAGGGTGGCCTGGCCGTCCGAGCCGAGGAGCACCTTGTCCTGGACGAGCCGCGCGTTCACCGCGATCGAGCCGTCCGGGAGCTTCACCACCTGCTGTCCCGCAGCCGGCGGCGCGCTGCCGTCCTTTTCGAAATGGGCGGCAATGCCCATGGCCACCCCGGTCAGCAGCATCAGGCCGACGATCGCCAACAAGGACCTGCGACTGATCTTCTTCATGACGGACCTCCTTTGCTTTTCGTGGCAGAAAGTTCTTCGATAGAGGCCATCCTAACAAGACCCCGCAGGAAGACAATTCAAACAAAAGCAAAAAGAAAACCCATCTTTTTTACATAAGTTTTGCTTTGGATTTCAGCGGTGATAAGGTAGATTGGTCCTATAGGTATAAAAAACCCGCTGAACCCGAAGGAGGAGCCCAACGCCATGTCACCCGGAAAGGCGCACATCCTTGTTGTGGAAGACGATCCGGCCATCTTAAACGGCCTCCAGGATGTCCTGGTCTTCAACGGCTATGCGGTCGAGGGGGTGGCGGATGGCGGGGAGGGTCTGCAGAGGGCTCTCGCACAGGTCTTTGATTTGATCATCCTGGATGTCATGCTGCCTTCCATGGACGGCTTCACCATCTGCCGCCGGGTGCGGAAAGACAAGCCGGGCTCAGGCGATCCTCATGCTGACGGCCAAAGGCGCCGAGGACGACGTGGTGACCGGCTTCCAGGCCGGTGCGGACGACTACGTCTGCAAGCCCTTTTCCCTGCGGGAACTGCTGGTCCGAGTGGAAGCCCTGCTGCGGCGGGCCGGCAAACTCACAGGAGAGGCGGACATCCGCTACCAGGGCATTCATTTCCAGGGCAAAACCCTGGAAGCAAAAGCGGGAGAGAAGACCCTGGCCCTCACCCGCCGGGAAATGGATATCATCACCTATCTGCACCGCCACCAGGACCGCATCGTCTCCAAAAAGGAGCTGCTGACCGAAGTCTGGCATTATGCCGATGCCAACATCGAAACCCGTACCGTGGATATCCATATGCTCAAGCTGCGCAAGAAAATCGCCCGGCTGATCGGCGGGCAATCCTTCCTCCGGACCGTGCGGGGGGAAGGCTACCGGCTAGCGGAAGACGGCTGAACCATGAAGCGTCTCAAGCTGTTTATTATCCTGTTTGCCGTGGCCACGGCGCTGCCCATGGCCTACGTCGTCTTTCGGACCTACCAGGGCATCGCCCAGGAAGAAACCGCGCGCATGCGCTTTTTTGCCGAGGCGCTCTTCGACGATATCGAGGCGTCCCTGGCCGACCGGGTGCAGATCGAAGAGAACCGGCCGGTGGATGCCTACCACCACACCGAAGCACCGCCCGCCGGCCAAGAGGGGGTGCCGCAGTTATCCCCCCTGGCGGCACTTCCCGCAGAGCCCTATATTTTCGGCTATTTGCAGAACAACCCGGACGGCTCCTTCCAAACCCCCCTCGTGGGCGACGGCCGGAAAGTCTCGCCCAATGTGCGGGAGATCGTTCAACAGCTCGATGCGATCAATCGCCGCTTCAACCGCCGGAAGGCCGCCATCCCGCCTGCGCCGGCCTCCATGCCGCCTGCCGAAAGGGCGCTGAAAAAGCAGGCAGTCCCTAAAGAAGCAATGAAGGAAGAGAAGTCGTCTTTCGCCGATAAATTTTTGGATTTCAGCCGCAAGCGGGCATCGGAAGACTACCTGGGGCGCAAATCCCAGCGCACCGAAGAGATCTCGGCCCAACAGGCCCTGAATGTGGCCCGCAAGGATGAAGTCCAGGCTACGCAGGAAAAGCCGGGCGGGACCGAAAACCGTGCCCCCAAGCGGTCAGAATCCACCTACCGTTCACAGCCGGTCGCGCCGACAGCCCTTTCGCCTTCCCCCAGTGAAGCCGGTGGCGCGGTAGCGGCCGACGCCGAAGCGCCGGAGGTCGCATCGCCCGCGCGCTTTCAGGCCGAGGTGGCCCCCCTGCAATCCGTCTTCATCGATGCCGAACACATCTTCATCTTCCGCCGCATCGTGATCGACCAGCGGATCTATCGACAGGGCTTCATTCTCAATACCGGGGCCTTTCTGGATTACCTGGCCGACACTTACTTTGACTCCCAGCCCATGAGCCGCTTCAGCCAACTGCGCCTGGAAGTCTCCGACATGCAACACCCGGCCACCATCGTTCAGACCGGTGCCACGGTCCGGCAGGAGGCGTTTGCGCTCGACCGCCAATTCCCGGCCCCTTTCAATTTTCTCTATGCCCGCCTCGTTAGCGAAACCATCCCACCGGTCGCTTCGCGGCAGACCCTCAATATCATGATCGTCATCCTGGCGGCCGTCTTTCTCCTGGGCCTGGGCGCCATTTACCGCAGCGCCCACGCCATGGTGGATCTCTCCGAGCGGCGAACGCGCTTCGTTTCTTCGGTCACCCATGAGCTCAAGACCCCGCTCACCAACATCCGCCTCTACATCGAAATGCTGGAGCAGGGCATTGCCAAGGACACGGCCCGGGAGCAGGATTATCTGCGGGTCGTCAGTTCGGAGAGCGCCCGCCTGTCGCGCCTGATCAACAACGTTCTGGAATTGTCCCGCCTGGAGAAGAAGCAGCGCCACTTCGATATGCGCCCGGGGAGTTTCCAGGACGTTCTCGATGAAGTCCGGGAGGTCATGGGCGAAAAGGTGCGGCAGGAGGGATTTACATTAACCATGGCGCCAGCGGATGGAGTTGAATTGTCCTACGACCGCGAAGTCATGGTTCAGATCCTGATCAACCTGATCGAAAACAGCCTCAAATTCGGCCGCCAATCCAAGCCACGCCGGATCGCGGTCAGTGTCGAAAGGCGGGATGCCCAGGTGGACATCAAGGTTGCGGACACCGGCCCCGGCATCCCCCGATATGCCTTGAAAAAGGTTTTCGACGACTTCTACCGGGTTGAAGATCCGCTCATCCGAACCACGGGCGGCACGGGCATCGGTTTGTCCCTCGTCAAGAAGTTCATGCAGGCCATGGGCGGCAGCGCTACTGCCGCCAACAACGACGGCCCCGGCTGCACTATCACGCTCAGCCTGCCCCAAAAATGATTCTATCGTTTAATTAAGAAGAAGCGTCCTAAGAGCCTCCCCTTGATTATGCATAAACAGTAAGATCTGAAACTTTGATTTTATCGATGGAAGAAGGTTCGCCAAGTATATCCCTTACTTCTTCACGCTTTAAGCCAAAATTGATATTGTACTGTTCAATTGATGTATTGATTTTCATATTTCATCGATTATGGACCCTATAAGCCGTTCCCCATCCACGGCGACGAATTCACTTAAGGGGAATCCTCGCTCTTGACCAAATGTGGCCAAAGCGTAATCAATATTTTCAGGGTCTGGTTCAATGCCCATTGATCTCATTATTTCAAATGCAAAATCCGTTACCTCTTCATTATCTTCCGGTCTGGCTTTTCTAATCTGTATATTGATTTTCATAAGTGTTAACGTGAAGTTAACCGGCGAGCTTCAGCGAGTCCGCGTTAAACGCTTGGTTAGCCGCCGATGTTTTTAGGCATTACAGGAAAATCTTTGAAATTCATGAATCTTGGATTCCCATTATTATCATGTAGCCAAGTCATCACTTTATCGGGTGGTTGAAAAAAATAATTCTTTTCCTCTCCCAGATAGAAAGCAAGAAATTTAGAATAGGTTTCATCGTTCCACCCTTCGAAGTATGGTTTTAAGCTGAAACCTCCTAATGGTAATTGATGAGCTTTGTGAGGATTTCCCTCGATAACAAAATGTTTTGGAGTTCTTGTTGCTAAGGTTGAACGGTAAGAAACTATCGCACAAATTTCCCGAAACTGAATTGGGTGAAGATCTAATATCAAATATGTCGGAAAATTGTTCCTCCATCGATTGCTCAGCTCCTCCATCAGCTAAGCATGCGATTAATGCTGTTTTCCCAACCCGGCAACCGATGAATAAAGTATCGACATTATCACATAGATCCCATTCAAATTTTTTTTCAGGCAGCTCTTGAGCTGAAAAGATGTATATAGAGCCAGGTGAGAAATCAACACAATCCACGACTTCTCTGGCTTGCTGTAAAAAGAAACGATGCATTTCTATATCTTTGTAATATATCTGGTGTGATAATAGTGCCCGCTAAAGGATCGCTACGATCCAGCAACAGGGTTAACTCTTTGTACAATAATCCATATAGAATTTTACCTAACCAAATAAAGATGGTCTTGTCACCAAGCATCCTTACAGCATCTTTGCCTTGCTCTACAGTTTGGGATAATGAATCTTCTATAGGCTTTAAACGATACTTGTTGCACTCATCACAACATGGAACAGTTAGCTGCCTATAAGGAATTGACGTTTGGTTTAAAAGAACCAACTGCTGATCCCAAAGTTGGTAACGTTTCTGTGCCCATCGAGGTATGATATGCTCTTGAGTATACCCACCAGAGAAAAGCTCCTTTCCGCATAAAAAGCATCTGTATTTCGCTGCCGAAAACTCTTCTAAGCTTTTTATGAGAGATTCAATCTCATCATTATTTTTTGGATATATCGTAATCATGATTGTAATAGGCTAACTTAATATTGATGGCCCCGTAAAAAATCAGGCGGCCAATTTGTAGCTTTCAGAATATCTTCCCGGCAGATTCGACCAATTGGCAGCAAAGTTTGCCACAACCGCCTGGAAGCGCTCTTTGACACGATAAAAAGCAACCGTAGTACCGTGATCGAAGCCCTGAGCGGCCCTCGCGGCCTTCATTCTGGTCCTGCGGACGCGTGCCGCCCGCAGCAGGTTGAGCCCGGTGGCCTTCATCTTGGCGCAGAAGCGCACGGCCTGCATGCCCCGAACCCGCAGCTTCTTGACCCCCGTGAGCCGATCGTACGCGCTCATGGTGGCCTCCACCCCGGCCCGCCAGCGATACGTGTCGATGAAGGCCTCGCTTTTCTCGGCCCTGCGGCGCACCCACAACCGATACTGTTTGCCGCCATAGCGCAGGAAGTTCTTCTTTTTACCGGGCTTCACCGGGCAATGTTCGGCATGCGGACATCCTTGACAAAGCGTGGGGTCGAACGCCGCACTGTAGCGGTCGGTCTTCTTCTTGTACTTGACCTGATCGGGAACATGACCTGCCGGACAGGATTCGACATAGCCCTTGTCATTAAAAACGAATTCGGTGAGCGGCTTGGATTCATTGCCCTTCTGGGTCGGGGCGATCAGCTCGACATCGGCCACCTTGGCCGTCTGGTGGTTGCTGTCGCTGCCATACAACGTGTCGGCCACCAATTGATCGGGGCCCAAGCCTCTGATCCGGGCATCGGCGATGGCCGGCACCAGCGCATTCGCATCGCTTTCGCACGCGGGCTGAACCTCGACATGGGTAATCAGGTTAAGTGCCTGCTCTTTTTCATTGTCGTCTTCGCTACGGCTGAAGGTCTCCATGATCTGGACCTGGTAGCCCTGGCCCTTATGACCGCTGTAGGTGGCGTCCGGATCCGAAGGGTTCTGTAATGAATCGGAGGGGATCTCGGCCGGCTTCTTGATCGTCACTTGGGTGCCGTCGGCCTCATCGGTCTCGACACGGCATTGATCGGAGAGCACCCGCTGCATCAGCTTGTAGCTGTGCATGGAAGTCACCCCCGCTTGCCCCTTGAACTGCTCGACCAGATCGAACAGATCATGGCTGACCTGCTTAAGCGTCTTTTCTGATTCCGTGGGTTTGACCAGGGAAAAGGCGGATAGAGCCTTCTCACCCCAGTAGCGGTCGATGACATCGGTCTTGATCGTATCGAAGAGCTCTCGGTGGTGGCGCTTTAGGTTGACCAGGAATTTGGCGATCGTGTGGCTGAAAATGGCAATGCGGCCCAGCCGGCGCATGTTGGAGCGAATGTGCACGGAGTCGATGCGCTGGTTGGAAGGATCCACTCCGAACACCTTGGCCAGCTTGTCGGTGAGCTTCTCGAACATGATCCCGTCGATGCCGTTTTCGGCCATGAGCTGGCGGGTCGACCATAAGGTCTTTTCACTGACGTATTTGGCTTCATCGCTTTCTTCGGTAATGTCCAAGGCGTAATGCCACTGGAGGTTGTAGGCCAGCTGCTCGACGGCCTCGGCATCGTTTAAGTCCATGGTCTGCTGGAAGAGCATAACCCCCAAGAGCGTATGTAGTTCCTTGGTGGGGCGACCAAAGGCTTCGGTGAAAAAGGGCTTCAATAAACCTACGGGCAGTTCCCCGAGCAGATGCTGACGGAACAACCCGGGCCAGCCCTCTTCGAGCATGCGGCGCCGCTTGGGGCTCAAATAGCTCCAAGGATCGAAGAGATGTTGCTGTTTGTGGTCTTTGATGCGAATCATGTCAACTCCAGGATAACCGGCTGTTATTGTTCGGTATCCTGTAACATAACGAGAAGAGAAAGACAAGAAGAAATTGGGCGTTTTGTTAAATAATACAGGTGGATAGACTTTTTACGATGCCATCAATATTATCATGCTGCTGTTTTTTAACGAAAACTGGAAATATGAGACAATTTACAAAAAAATCGCCATTAGCGCTGAAATGTTTTCATAACTATATCAAATCAGATATTTACTACAATATAAACAAATTTTGTTGATTCAAAATAATGACAATAATTTTGAACTCGAAAAGAGTCTCTGAAGGTGTCGATTTATGATCACCGCAGAAGACGGGGATCCTGTCATTTCCGCTGGTTTTGGGTGTCTGCTGTCGCACTCGTGACGCCTCAGGGACTTGTTTACAACCCCGTCGATAATAGCGGTATGAACAGCCCCCTTGCATCTTGCAGCTGATCTGCGGTAGGCATAGTATTCGTCAAACGTATATGCCATTCATCTTGAACTGATCCGGTGGCGGCTTTATAAAATCCGACGGGATTGCAACTGATCGCGCAATGCGTATGCCTAAGTGTTCCGTCCATATCATCGTGCTGTTCCTGGCGGCTTTCGGGCTGCTGACGGGATCCTCCGCCGGCCGTCCCGCCCTCGCCGGCGCTCCTCCATCCCAGGCCGGATCGCCGGCCGCCCAGGCCCCTGCTGCACGACTGTCCCGCGCCCCCCTCCACATTGTCCTCCAGGTAAAGGAACCGCTGGGCACTTTGATTGCCGGTGAGAGCGGCCACATCAAACTCGAGGCCCACATAGACAACTCGGCCACGTCCTCTGAAAAGCGCCTCCTTTGGGATCATCAGGCCGCCACCACGCTGCTGGTCTGGATCGCCGCCCCGGCAGACAGCGGCATCGCCTTCTTGGATCCCGAACACCCGGACCGGCCCCTCCAGCACATCCTGGTCAAATTCGACCGGCCCGCCGATCCGGAGGCCTCTCTGCTGACGGCCGCTGTGGAATACCGTATCGGCCCGCGCACCCGGGCCGGGAAACATACCCTATGGATGGATATCTACGGGAGACTGGCCACCGCCCGGGGAGAACCCGTCCGGGACCAGGGGATCGTCAAGCTGCCGGTGAGCGTCGACACCCACATCGGCACCAAGCTGTTGATGCTGGCCGTTATCGCGGCGGCCGTGTTTTTCTTTATCGTGGAATGGGTGCGGGTGGACGTGGTCGCCATCGCGATGATGGTGCTGCTGCCCGAATTGGGGCTGCTGAATTCCCAGGACACCTTCAAAGGTCTCAGCAGCAATGCCGTGGTGGCGATCATCGGGGTCATGATCATCAGTTACGGGCTGAACCGGGCCGGGCTGGTCAATCGGATGATCCAGCCGCTGATCAAGTATGTGGGAACGAGTTCCCGTCGTTTGACCGTTATTTTCTCAAGCATGATCGCGGTCATCTCCAGCGTCATGCAGAATACCGGCGCGGCCGTGCTCTTCCTGCCGGCTATCCGGCTGGTGGCCACCTACCGGCTCCAAATCCCCGTTTCGCGGGTGCTGATGCCCATCGGGATGGCCGCCATTCTGGGCGGCACCCTGACCATGATCGGTACGAGCCCGCTGATCCTGTTGAACGATATCCTGCCGCCGGGCATGCCCAAATTCAGCTTTCTGGAATTGACCCCCATCGGTCTGGCCCTGGTGGTGGGCGGCATTGCCTACCTCTCCACGTTCGGCATGCGCATGCTGGCGGGGCATCCGGCGAAGCGGTCCGACGGGCGCCCCGACAGCGCCGGGCACGACGCGGACGGAATTCTGGGCGCCTATCCGCTGATCAAGGGCCCCTTCGAAATCCTGGTGCCCGAAACCTTCCAGGCCGATCAGCGGCCCCTGTCCGTGGTCGATATTCGCCACCGCTATCTGGTCAACATCGTGGCCTCGGCTAAAACGGAAAGCGCCTGCGAGATCGCCCCCTCCCCCCAGAGCACTATCCGGCCGGGCCAGATCCTGTGCGTCTACGGACCGCTCAAGGCGGTTCAGCTGTTTGTCAAGGATTACGGCCTGACCCTGGTCGAGGAGCCCCAATGCTTCAAGGACAACATGTTCAACCCGTCCCTGGCGGGGATTGTGGAAGGGGTCGTCTCGCCGCGCTCCAGCCTCATCGGCCAGACGATCAAGCAAATCCGTTTCCGCGAAACCTTCGGGCTCAATCCCCTGGCCATTCATCAGACCGGCAAGACCTACTATAAGCAGTTGGCCGACCGACCGCTGCAAGCCGGGGATGCCATTCTCGTGCACGGCACCTGGGAACAATTGCATGCCATCGAGGATCTGCACCGCAACCTGATCATCATCACGCCTTTCGAGACGGAGTTCCACAAGCCCGAAAAGGCCGCCTGGGCGGCGACCATTTTTGCGGTGACCCTGCTGCTGATGGTGCTGTCCAGCTTTTACTTCCAGCGCTTGGCCTACAACCCGATACCCCTTTCGGTCTGCCTCATGCTGGGGGCCGTGGGCATGATCCTGACACGGGTCATCACCATCAACGAGGCCTACCGCGCCGTGGACTGGCGCACCGTCTTCCTGCTGGGGGGCCTGATCCCGCTGGGCATGGCCATGAATCAGACCGGGACGGCGGCCTGGATGGCCAGGGGCATCGTGGCCGGACTCGGCTCCTTGATGACGCCCCTGCTGTTTCTCCTGGTGATGGCGCTCCTGAGCTGCGGCTTCACCATGGTCATCTCGAATGTGGGGGCCCTCACCCTGCTGCTGCCCCTGGGGATTTCCATCGCCACCCAGATCGGGGTGGATCCCCGCGTGGCGGCCGTTGTCGTGGGGATAGGGGTTTCCAACTCCTTTGTCCTGCCCACCCACCAAGTCAACGCCCTGTACATGGGGCCCGGCGCCTACCGGACCCGGGATTACATCAAGATCGGGGGCCCCCTGGCGGTGATCTATATCGCCATCCTGGTGACCGTGACCTATTTTCTGTATCTTTAAAACCAGGGACGAAAGGCGGGAAGAGCACGCGGTCGTCACGGTGGCGGTATGCAACCGCGACCCGATCAGAATCTTGCCGGCCTGACGCGAACGGACCGCCTGTCACACTCTCTGCCGGCGTTGGCACACCCCTATCGAGGGATCGTTTCCGCTGTGGCGGATTGGCTTGCATCGACACGATATGTGGTTAAGTTCAGACCAATATCTCCAAAGCGACACGATTCTTCATCCCATAAAGTTCACGATTCTTCAGGGCCACAACCCCTAACGGGCCGAACCGGAACGGACCAGGAACCGCCTTCTGAGCATCCGGAACAGCATCGCTTCCAAGGCCGTCTTGGCCCTCTCCTTCCTCGATCGATGCCGTTGCTTCATCTGTCGCCATCTGCCAGGGCCCTGACCGACCCATTGCTGATTTCAACAAGGAGGCATACCATGGTTAAACTATCCCATTCCGTCGTTGAAACGCTCAAGACGCAGGCCCGAGGGCCCGTGTTGCTGCCCGGCGATGCCGGCTATGAAGACGCCCGTAAAATATGGAATGCCATGATCGACAGGCGGCCCGCTGGAATTGTTCAGTGCGCCGGGGTTGCCGATGTCATGCTCGCGGTGACCGTCGCCCGCGACAACGGCTTGCGGGTTTCGGTTCGCGGCGGCGGGCACAACATCGGCGGCTCGGCATTATGCGACGATGGCCTTCTGATCGACCTGTCGGCCATGAAATCGGTACACATCAATCCCGACACCCGGCGTGCTTATGTGGAGCCGGGGGCCAGCCTTGGGGATTTCGACCATGAAGCCCAGGCGTTCGGTTTGGCCACTTCGCTAGGAATCAATTCCACAACCGGTATTGCCGGGTTGACCCTGGGCGGCGGCTTTGGCTGGTTGACACGCAAACATGGCATGACCGTCGACAATCTGATCGCGGTCGAGATCATCACCGCCGATGCCAAACGGGTGCGGGCCAGTGCCGATGAAAATCCCGACCTGTTCTGGGCGATTCGCGGCGGCGGGGGAAACTTCGGCATCGTGACCCTGTTTGAGTTTCAGCTCCACCCCGTGGGTCCGGAGATACTGGCCGGCCTGATTGTCTATCCCTTCGCGCAGGCCGAAACCGTTCTGACCGCGTATCGACGGTTCGTGGAGACCCTTCATGCGGATTTGAACGTATGGGTCGTACTGAGACAGGCACCGCCGTTGCCGTTTTTGCCCGAAGCCGTCCACGGCAAGGATGTCGTTGTCCTGGCGTTGTTCTTCGACGGGGACCTTGCGCAGGGCATGGCGGCCATCGAGCCGCTTCAAGGTATAGGCCAATCCTACGGTGAACATATCGGCCCCATGCCGTATACGGCATGGCAAAAAGCCTTCGATCCGCTATTGACCCCGGGGGCCCGCAATTATTGGAAATCTCATAATTTCACCGATCTGAGCGACGGTGCGATCGCCACGGCCATCGAATACGCCGGCCAACTTCCCTCACCCCAGTGCGAAACCTTCATTGCCCTTCTCGGCGGGCAAGCCAGCCGCGTGGCGCCTGACGCCACGGCCTACAGCGCCCGGGATACCCAATTTGTCATGAACATGCATGCCCGCTGGGAAACCGCCGAAGAAGACCAGGACTGCATCGCCTGGGCTCGCGAATTCTTTGCCCAAGTCGAACCCTTTGCCACGGGCAGCGCCTACGTCAACTTCATGACCGAGGAAGAAGTGGCACGCATTCCGTCGGCCTACGGGGTCAACCAGAACAGGCTGGAACAGATTAAAAAGAAGTACGACCCGGAAAATTTTTTCCGGATCAACCAGAACATCAAACCGTCGGCATAAGACGAATCCGCAACGACAAGCACACGGCAAGAGCGGTCCAACGCTTGGCCTTCGACCGCATCACGACCCATTATCCTTGGCTGGCAGAGATCAATGCGGCAAAGAGGAAACCATGACATTTCAGGACATGCTGCAACAAACCGTCAGGTGGCTCCAGCGTGATAAACGCGTGTCCTATCGTGCCCTCAAACGTCAATTCAGCATTGACACCCTCTATTTAGACGATCTCAAAGAGGCCATCCTATATGCATACCCCCAATGGGTGGAGGAAGATCGCCAGGGGCTCGCCTGGCTCGCCGAACCGGAGACGCCTGTCACCGCGATAGAGCAGAAAACAACGGCACGGTTTCAGGCCCTCCTGCCCGTCGTGATGCTGCTGCTCCAGCGCGAAAAACGGATTACCTACAACGCCCTGAAGACCATCTTCGGTATCGACGATACGGTGCTGGAACTTCTGCGGGAAGAACTGCTCTTCCGGAAGGTGGTACGCGATGAACAGGGGGCAGGCCTCGTTTGGACGGGCCAGACGCCACCTGCTGCGAATGCTTCATTTAATTTTGAAGCCCCGCCGGCGGCCCCGGAAGTCAACCGCGTCCCTTCCCCTGATGCGCCCGTGATCGCCCCGCCGCTCACAGAGACCGGGAGGCCCCGTGCCGCGATCCCCCCGTCACCCGCAACGGATGTTGATTCCCCTGAAGCCGAACGGCGCCATTTAACCGTGATGTTCTGCGATATGGCAGAATCGACCAAGCTTTCGGGCCAGCTGGACCCGGAGGATCTTCGCGAAATCATGCGGGCCTACCAAGCGACGGCGGCCAGCGTCATTCAGCATTATGAGAGCTATATTGCCCAGTATCTAGGCGATGGTCTCCTGGTCTATTTTGGCTGGCCCCAGGCCCATGAGGATGATGCTCAACGTGCCGTGTACACCGGCCTGGGAATCATCGATGCCATAACGGCAACCCTCAATACGCGCTTGGAGGCGGAAAAAGGCATTCGACTGGCCGTTCGCATCGGGATCCATACGGGATCGGTGGTCGTCGGCGAGATGTGCAACCCGGATCGATGCGAACAACTGGCGACCGGGGAAACCGTCAACATTGCGGCACGTATCCAGGGAATCGCCGCACCCAATACGGTGGTGATCAGTGAAACAACCGCCCACTTGGTCAAGGAGGCCTTCGTCCTGGAAGACCTGGGGTCGCACGTCCTCAAGGGGGTGGTCAAGCCGATGGGGGTTTCCCAGGTACGGGGCGCCGTCAAAAAGTATGCGCTCAAGGATCACACCCCTTCCGATAAAGCCCCTTTCCTTGTAGGCCGCGACGAGGAGCTCGGTTTGTTAATGCGCCGCTGGGAGCAAAGCAAAGCAGGTGCAGGACAGGTGGTGCTCATCTCGGGTGAAGCCGGTATCGGCAAATCTGTTTTGGTTGAGGGGCTCTGCGCCCAGCTGTCAGGGGAAAAAGGCGCTCGTATTACGTTCCGCTGTTCGCCCTATCACCGCAATAGCGCACTGTACCCGGTGATCACCCACATCGAGCAGGTGTTCGGGTTCACCCGGGACGACACCGCCGATATGAAGGTGGGCAAAATGGAGCGCGTCCTGCAAACCTCCCGCCTGCCGATGCAGGAGGCGGTGCCGATCCTGGCCGCGCTCTTGTCGGTCGCCCTGCCTGAAGGCCAATACCCCGACCGCCCGCAACACCTGCGCCAGCAAACGCAGGATCTCCTGGTCGCATGGCTGCAGGAGGAAGCCGAACGGCAACCCGCGCTGGTGGTCTGGGAGGATCTGCACTGGGCCGATGCTTCAACTTTGGAGTTGTTGGAATTGTGCGTGGACCAGGCCCCGACGGTGAACATGCTGCATGTGCTGACCTTCCGTCTGGATTTTGTTTCTCCCTGGGCGCCACGCTCCCACATGACGCCGATTGTTATCAACCGGCTGGAGAAGAAGCAGGTTGCCGCATTGATACGGCACATGGCAGGCGACCTGCAACTCCCCCGTGAGGTCGTCGACCATATCGTCATAAAAGCGGACGGCGTCCCTTTATACGTCGAAGAGTTGACCAAAACCGTTCTGGAATCTTCGCTGCTTCAGAAAAGCACGGACCGTTATGTGCTCACAGGGCCGTTGTCCGGCGTGGCCATACCGGCCACCCTGCATGACTCGCTCATGGCGCGGCTCGATCGCGTGCCGATCGCAAGGGAGATCGCCCAGTTGGGCGCCGTACTGGGCCGTGAATTTACCTATGAAATGCTGCGTGCGCTGGCAACCGTGGATGAGCCCATGCTGCTGGAATGCCTGGGCCGGCTGGTTGCGAACGAACTGCTATATCAACGGGGCCGGCCGCCACGGTCGACATATGTCTTCAAACACGCCCTGGTGCATGAGGCGGCCTATCGATCCTTGCTGAGAAGGAATCGGCGGGTGCACCACCGGGCGGCAGCAGAGCTCATGGAAAGACAATTTCCGGAGCTCGTGCGGACCGAGCCCGAAATCGTCGCCCACCATTATTCCGAAGCAGACTGCCCCGAGCAAGCGATCACCTACTGGCACCAGGCCGGCCGCCGGGCGCAACAGCGATCGGCCCATGTGGAAGCGATCGCCCATCTGACAAAGGCCCTGCAAAACCTGGCGACCTTACCGGAGACCACCCAACGCACCGAAGACGAACTCGAGATGCTGCTTGGGATCGGCCCGTCGCTTATCGCCATCAAGGGATATGCCGCCCGGGAAGTGGAACAAATCTATTTGCGCGCACGGGTGTTGTGCCGGCAGATGGGGGAAACAGAGCAGCTCTTTCAGACCCTCTGGGGGTTGTGGGGCTTTTATCTTGTACGCGCCAACCACCCGGAAGCCCTGAAAGTGGGCAAGGAGATCCTCGAACTGGCACAGGGTGCTTCGGACGTCTTTTACCGCATCCAATCGCATCTCACATTAGGCGGTACGTTGTTTTGCATGGCAGAGTTCGTTCCGGCAAGTGAGCACCTGGAGAAGGGCGCGGCGCTTTACACACCCCCCAAACACCGTTCCGATACCTCACTGGTCGATCTTGGCGTATTTTGCTCCGCCTGGGCATCCCAAGCCCTGTGGCATATCGGCTATCCGGATCGGGCGCTTACAAGAAGCCGGGAAGCACTTATCCTGGCCGAAGAACTGGCCCATCCCTTCAGCATGGCGCTCGCGTTGAACTATGCGGCGATATTCCATCAATTTCGCCGGGAACCCGAGGCGGCGCTTCAACGGGCTGAAGCGGCGATCATCATATGCCGGGAAAAGAAGTTTGCCTACTACTTGGGCTGGGCAATGATCATTAGGGGCTGGGCCATTGCCGAACAGGGCGATTGCGATAAAGGGGCGGCCGTGATTCAAAACGGCCTGCAATTGCTGCAAGAGACCGGCGCCAAGCGATCGATGCCCTATTATCAAGGCCTGCTGGCCGAAGTCTATGGCAAGGGCGGGCAGACCGAAAAAGGGCTGCACATCATTTCAGAGGCTTTTGCGGCAGCAGAGAATATTGGCGAGCGTTGGTGGGAGGCCGAACTCTACCGGCTCAAAGGTTCCTTCCTTCTCCGGCAGCCTGCTCCGGATGCCATTCGGGCCGAGGATAGTTTCCAGCAAGCCCTAACGGTGGCGCGCGGTCAACATTCGATAGCGTTGGAACTCCGGGCGGCCACCCATTTATGCCGCCTCTGGCAGCAGCAGGGAAAGCGCGATGATGCTCGCCGGCTGCTGTTTGGCGTCTACAACCGGCTTACCGAAGGATTTGATACCCCTGACGTAAAGGCGGCCAAAGGCCTGCTGGATGAGCTATCTTAAATCCCGGCGGCATCCCTCCTTTCCAAACCGGCGGAATGAAGCGACGGACACCCATGGATGACAAAAGCGAAAAAATCGCGCTCAAGATCCAGACCCGCCTGCTGCAGCACTTTATCAGCCTTGCGCGGTCCTCCGATGAGGAGGCGATGCTGAAAACGACCCTGCAAAAAACAGTGGATCTGGCGGCGGAGATTACCGGTGCGGAAAAAGGGAGCCTGTTTCTGATCGATCGCAACGGCGTGGTGACGGATCGCATCATGATGCGTGAAATGTCATCGCCTGCCGACAGCGCCAGGCTTGTCGGAAGCGTCCTGGACAAGGGCCTGGCCGGCTGGGTGGTCAGCCACCGGGAGGTGGGACTGATTGCCGACACCCTGGAGGATGAGCGCTGGCTGCAGCTTTCCGATCAGCCCTACACCGCCCGATCAGCCATTGTGACGCCCATCCTGAAGGGAGACAACCTGTTTGGCCTTCTTTCTCTGGTGCACTCCGAACCCCACCGATTCAACACGACGACCGCCGAATTATTGAAAGCCACAGCCGCGCACGTCGCCATCGTGCTGGAGAACGCCAAGCTGTATCAAAGCCTTAATGAAGCCTTCCACGCGCTTGAAAGCGCCAACCATAAAATCGAGACGTATTCCAATGCCCTTGGCGCCGAGCTGGAAAAGGGCCGGCACATGCAACGGACCTTTCTGCCCGAGAAAATGCCGGATATCCCCGGGTGGCAGATCGATGCGTGTTTTTATCCGGCCAAACAGGTCTCCGGGGATTTCTATGATGTCTTTCCTATTGACGAAGCACATCTGGCCGTCATCATTGCCGACGTGTGCGACAAAGGGGTCAGCGCGGCCCTCTTCATGGGAATTTTCAGGAGCCTGATCCACGCCTACCTGGAAAGCGCCTTTGAATGCGGAGACCGGGCGCACCCACCTTTGGGGATCAGGGCGAAACCCGGTTCGTTAGGGGACAGAACGCAAGGGGCATTGTCATTTCTGAACAATTACATCGAGAAGCACCATGGCAAGGAGGGGATTTTCGCGACGCTCTTTTTCGGCATCCTCAATATACTTGACGGCCAGCTGGAATACATCAATGCCGGCCATGAACCCCTAATGATCGTCAAGGACAATGCGGTGTTGCGTGAATTGCTTCCGACAGGACCCGCGATTGGGATATCGTCCGAGGCCCGGTTTACGATCGGAACGGTACGCCTCGATCAAGGCCAAACCCTCATCGGTTTTACGGATGGGATAACGGATGCCAGCCCAGATAACGGCGACCGTTTCCGTCGAGCCGGTATCCATGCGTCAATCGAACAGCTCAATCCACCGGGCAAACCATTGATCAAGGCCATTCTTGAAGATGTCTTCAGGCATCTGAGGGGTAGCGACCTGACCGATGACATTGCCATGATTTCGATCCGCAGAATGCCAAAGACCTCATAAAAAACCACTTCATGGATAGCCCGTCGGGATCCGCCCGATCGTATCGTTTGGTAGAGCGGCGATCCGCGGGATGTTTCTCGAAGTAAATCGTTTCGCATTCCATCACCGGCATATGCGCCTGTATTCCTGAAAGAATGCGCCACCCTCATGGGGATAACGCGCCCATTTTTTCAGCCGCATGACACTCGTGTCTCCTGCCTGGTTACACTTTTTTTCCGATCTCCGGCGGTGCAAACCAATCCCGCCTTTCCGCGCACCGTAGGGCCCGCTTTTCGGGAAGAATAGGGTTGGGCAATATCCGGCATATTTTTTGTATCATCTTATTAAAAGTACTTCTTTAAACACTAAACATCTCTATTGTACAGATAACGCCGACAATAGCGCCGATAGTTGCCTTGTACATAATATCCAGTCCGTCCGGTCAAATTAATTACGATTATCGCCGTATCTCTGCATGGCTGAAATCCCTGCTGGTAGGCGGAAACCTGCTCTATCGGTCGGTCCTCGATGAGGCCGGCAACCGGATTCGCCAGGATCTGAATGTGGCCCGTGTCATTTACGATGACCGCGTGACGGCGCTCCGTTTGGCTTTTGAAATCACCGCCGCCACAACGGATTTCACCCAGGCGGTTGCCTTCGCCGACCGGCAGGCGGTTTCTGACATCATCCGGGAAGTGTCCGACCGGCTCCAATTGGACTTCTGGGGACTGACCGATAAAAACGGCCGGATTCTTTTCCGCAAGGGCGCGATCTTGCCTGAAAAAGAGTCACCCTCGCAAATCAATCCTTTCGTACGTCAAGCACTGGAAAAGAACAGGGCGGTTTCCGGCACCATCGTGTTGGATCGTGAACAGCTCCAGGCTGAAAACCCTTCCCTGTCCAATCAAGTCCGCATCATGATTCACCCGGTTCAAAAAACCGGGGATCCATCCAGCCGCCAGGTAACGGATGGTTTGTCAATCGGCACGGCGATTCCGATTCATATCGCCGGTAAGCCGGTCGGTGTTATCTACGGCGGCCTGTTACTGAATCACGACACTGCGATTGTCGATCGCATCGGCGAGACGGTGTTTAAAAATGAGAGCTACCGTGGCCGTAGCGTGGGCACCGCAACGATCTTTCTGAAAGATATCAGAATCGCCACCAGCGTGAAGGATCCTTCCGACAGACGCGCGATCGGAACGTTCGCGTCTTCCTGAGGTCGCCCGCCAGGTTCTCGCTGAAGGGGTCAATTGGACCGACCGCGCCCAAGTGCTGGAGGACTGGTACATCACCGCTTACGAACCGATTATCGATCTCATGGGTAAACGGGTGGGCATGCTGTATGTCGGCGTGCTGGAAGCCAAATATGCGGACGTCCGCAGAAAGGCAATCACGGTTTTTGCCGGCATAACCTTAGCGGGAATGATGACCGCCATCGTCCTGGGGTGGGTGTTTACAGGTCGGGTCATGCGGCCGGTCAGTCACCTGATCCGAGCCAGCAGTGAAATTTCCAACGGCAAATTCGCTTTGGATATCGGCCCGATATCCAGGGATGATATCGGCCAATTGCAGAAGAACTTTCGCCTTATGGCGGGCGCTTTGAAAGAACGGGAAAAACGCCAGAAGGCCGAAAGCGAGATTTGCTTGATCCAATCGGAAAAGCAGGCCAGCGTCGGGAAGCTGGCGGCCGGGGTCGCCCACGAAATCAACAATCCCCTGACCGCCGTACTGACCTTTACCCATCTGATGCTGCGTCGTGACGATCTGCCGAATGCGGTCCGTACCGATCTGGAAACCGTTGCCGCCCAGACGGAACGCGTCCGGGAAATCGTGAAAAGCCTGCTTGATTTTGCCCGCCAGACAGCCATCACGCCCGAACCCTTGAATATCAACGGTCTCATCGAGGACAGCGTCAGACTCATGAAAAACCAGGCGCACATCAAAGGAGTTGCCCTCTCGTTCAAGGGCGCCGAGGGGCTGCCTGATTTTATTCTGGATCGCAACCAGTGCCAGAGTGTGCTGATCAACATGATCATCAATGCCCTGGATGCGACCCCCGCCGACGGCAAGATTGACATTCGAACACGCTCGACCGGCACTGACACCGACAAAATCGGCGGGGTCGAAATATCGATAGCCGATACGGGCAGCGGCATTGCACCCGATCACATGGAAAAGATCTTCGACCCGTTTTTCAGCACCAAAGAAGTGGGCCGGGGAACCGGTCTCGGGTTGGCCGTGTCCGCCGGCATCATTCAACGCCATGGCGGAACCATTACGGTGAAATCCAAGCCGGGCTCCGGGACGACCTTTACTCTCTGGCTGCCTGAAAACCCGGTCGATTTGCTTCCGACCGTCGATCCGGCTCAGAAGGATGGGACATGAAGGTCTTGGTTGTCGATGATGACCCCGTGGTGGTGCTGAGCTGCCGGAGGGTGCTGGAGGCCGAAGGCATGGAAGTCCATGCCGCAACTTCGGTTGCCGCGGGGGAAGCCATGCTGGCCGCAGAACGTTTCGAATTGCTGCTGACCGATATCAAAATGCCCGGACGGAACGGGTTCGCAATGATGATGCAAGCCCGAAAAATTCACCCGAATATGCCCATTCTCATCATGACAGGTTACATGACACCCGAAACCATCGAACAAGGTCGCCGGTGCGGTGCCGAAAACTATATCGCCAAACCGTTTACCCCGGATGAACTCATGAAAAACATTCGGAAAATACGATAGGCGGAGGCATCGCGGAACATGCCGAAATGAGGGAGGGATTGGAAAATGCCGCAAACCATGTTGATCATCGACGATGACACCGCCGTCTTGGCATCCTGCCAGCGCATTTTCACCGAGGAGGGCTTCACCGTTACGACAACGACCAATCCGGTGGAAGGGATCGAACTGGCCAAACGCAAACCATACACCGTGATCCTGTGTGACTGGCACATGCCGGAACTCGACGGCATGGATGTGGTAGCGGAGTTGGAATCGCATACCCCTGAATCGGCGGTCGTGATGATCAGCGGGTATCCATCCGTGGGCCGGGCGACCGAAGCCATGCATCGGGGGGCTATGGATTATCTGGCCAAACCCTTCACGCCGGAGGAAATCGCCGCAACCGTACAAAAAGCCATTGCCGGCAAGTTGATCCAGGAGAAAAGGGCCCTGGGACGGTTTGAAAAACTACTGGGAAAATTTCCGACCCAGAGCGTGGACGACAAGGGGCCGCAAATCATAGCCGAGACCGTTGCCCAAACCGTGGGGGTTGCCAAAACGACATCGCCCTGGCTGTCTCTGTTCGTTCTGGGCCTGATGGCCGGCGCTTATATCGGCTTCGGCGGGCTATTTTCGGCCTCGGTGACATTTGACATGGATCCGGCCCTGGGTATTGGTTTGAAAAAACTGGTCGGCGGCGCCGCTTTCAGCATCGGTCTTATGCTGGTTGTCATCGCCGGTGCGGAATTGTTTACCGGCAACACGCTCATGGTCTCCAGTGTCATGACCGGCCGGGTGACCTGGCAGAAGGTCGTCGCCAAATGGGGCCTTGTCTACACAGCAAATTTTATGGGTTCGATTCTGCTGGCGCTGTTATTCTATTTTTCCGGACTCTGGAAAACGGGAGGCGGCGCCTTGGGCGAAGTGGCGGTAAAAACGGCCTATGCCAAGGTAAATCTGGATATGGGTGAGGCTTTTGTGCGGGCCATTGGCTGCAACTGGATGGTCTGTCTGGCGGTCTGGATGGCATTGGCCGCACGGCAGACCATCAGTAAAATTTTTGCCATTTTCTTTCCGATCATGGGATTCGTGGCCATCGGATTTGAGCACTGCGTGGCCAATATGTATTTTATCCCCGTCGGTATTTTCCTTACACGCTGGGCCGACCTGGCCCCCGCAGGGGTCGATGTCTCCACCATTACCTGGGGGGCCTTCTTCTGAAGAACCTGATACCGGTGACCATCGGTAACACCATCGGCGGCGTCGTATTTGTGGGTCTCGGCTATTGGGGGGCCTACCTGCGGCCTTCCCGGTGATAGCGCAGGATTGGTTGAGGGAACTCGCCCGATGGTCATGCAAGCGAAATGATTATTGTCCCGCCACTCGCAAGTGTCGTCTGCCGAAATCTGAAAACCGTGAAGGCCAACCCCTGGAGCGGGGGTTGGCCTTCTTTCCGGGTAGGTGCGGGGGGTCGTTGAACCGCACGAATCCGCCGATCGCCTTAGCCTGTACCGAATTCTTTTAAGAAAATCATATCCCATACGATCCATTTTTCAGAGCGACGACTTCCGGAAAACCCCTTGACGTTGTGCTAAAATGGTCGATCGATTTTCGCGGACATGCCGAAGACATCCCATAGCAGACCGTGGATAAACGGCGTCTAAGGTCGAAATGCGGCGTTGCCGACCTCGCGAAATTGCTCACAACCCTGATGGTTGCTGCGCTTTTCGCAGCGGCCGGCGCCTTGCCTTTCGGCCTAATTCTTGTTTATCCACGGCCTGATAGACGCTATCCTTGAGAAAAATTCTATTAATCGCCCATCTTTTCCATGGCCTGGCTCATGCGCTGCATCGCGGCCTGGACCTGGGGATCGGTCATATATTTCATCATGTTCATGGTGGCGGCGGGCATGCGGCTGCCCAGTTCTTCAAGACGTTTGGCTTCCTGGGCGATTTCCGGCGGCATTTCATCCTGGCTTCCTTCCCGGGCCAGGTCCGGATAGGTTTCCCGGAAGGTCTTCAAACGCGGGATCAGTTTCTCCATGCCGGCTGTGTAGGCATCGATCACGGCCACGCAATCCGTCGGGCTGGCGGCTTTTTCCAATCCGGTGATGTAGGCCTCCATCACATCGGCATGCGTCGCCATAATCTCCCGGGCGTCGGCATATTTGTCCTTGCCGCAGGCCGTCAAACCGGCAGCGTCAGCAGAATCAGCAGAATAGCTATCCAAGCGGGTTTTGTTTTCAAGGGGCCTCCTTTGATGGGTGTGTAAACGATTACCGCGCGATAAACAAAGGGAACATGCCCTTACGGGGTAGCCTCGATATGTCGACAGGGTTAGGATATGACCCGTACAAACCTCTTTCTTTATCGGAAAGTCAGCACCGGCCAGTCCCGCCGGGCCGCAACGCGCGCCAGGACCGGGGTCGGTTCCACCACGTGGGGATGTCCCACCGACTCCAAGAGGGGCAGATCGGCCTGATGATTGCCGTAGGCGAAGGACGCCCGGAGATCGAGACCGGCCGCCGCCGCCAGTTGCCGGGCGTAAACCTGCTTGGTGCGGTCCACGCAGATCGGACCCCGGGCGCGTCCCGTCATCAGACCGTCCCGGCCGATCTCCAGCTCCGTGCAGAACAGGTGGTGAAACCCCAGGTCGCGCACCACCGGCTCCAGCATGTAGCGCACCGAACCCGAAATCAGTACCAGCAGGTGCCCATTCTGTCGATGGTCTTCCAGCCGTTCCAACAAGCGGGGGGCCAGATGGGGTTTCAGGTAGGTCCGGTAAAACGACTCGGCCGTGGCCTCGAACGTCGCCAGACGGCGGCGCCGGTAGTAGGTCAGCAGGACGCGGGCCATACCCGCTTCGGACAGCCACTGCCGCCGATAGAAGAGACTTGCGGTCCAGACCTTGAGAAAATACCCCAGCGGCAGCATCCGCCGCTCCCGGAGCATGCGGATGCCCATATACCCGCTTTCCACCTCCAGCAGCGTTTGGTCAAAATCGAAAAAAGCGGCAACGGCGGCGCGCTTCATAAGGATTCCACTCGATAAGGCATCATGGTCAATGGGGCGTCGATCCATTCCCCTTGATAAAGGCCAACGACAGGACCACCCCCGTTTGGAGGGCCGAATTAGGGAAAAGGCTGTCGCTGCGGATCGTCCTCCGGAGAAACGGTTTTGTAGCGGCCGTTCTCCCAATTGGCCAGATCGGAAACGTACCATTTGGAAAAACGCCGGTCCGAAGGGCCGCCGGCCAAGTTGGAGCGCAGGTGCGCATCAGCCATATCCGTCACCCATCGGAAGGAGGGCATGAAAGTGGTCACCCGGCCGCCGCTCTGGTAGATCTGGCCCTGATGCACCGTGGCCCGGCCGCCGATACCGGTGATGGGCCCCCGGTCGAATCCTGCAAATCCGGGCAGTTTGCCCCCCAGCAGGATGTGGGCCAAGGTGACCCGGCGGTCCCGCCCCCATTCCTGGGGCGCCACTGCCAGGGCGCGGGCGGCCGTTTCGCGGTAGAGGTCTTCCCGGGACCGGTCTCCGAACCAGGGGGACGTCTCCGACAACAAAACCGCATCGAAATTGGCGTAGAAATCTACGAAAACGCCCGTTTGGGCGGCCAGAAAATCAACCACCTGTTTGCCCATTCCGCGTCGGCCGAAGACCTCCCGAACCAACTCCTGGTAAAACCGTTCGAAAAGAAAGGCGCCTTGGGAGGCCGCGTCATAGCAGCGATCCCAGGATTTGAGAACCGCCCCCTGGGGGGTGTCCGGCAACAGCGGTTCCAAATGGTGCATGAACCGCTCCGCCTGCAGGGAGTAGAGATCGAAGTGCATGGTCATCATGTCCTCGACCGTCAGGCCCTCCCGCTCTCTCAGCAAATCGCGTATGCGCTCGGCCCGGTAGGCGCCCATGGGCATGTTGATGGGAGCGGCTTTGCCCAGGGCATTGAGATCGTCGTTGGCCGTTGCGATGAAACCCTCCTCGGGATTCAGCACCCGGGGCATCTCCTCCGGCGACAAAAATCCCTGCCAATCGTTTTCGGCCTTCCAGCCCGGCAGCGGCACCAGGCCGGTAGCGCCTGCACGGCGCCGGGGCACCAGGCCGGTCATCTGATAGCCGATATTCCCCTCGCGATCCGCAAGGACATAGTTCCAGGCGCTTTCAATCTTCCCAAGGGCCGCCATCCCCTCCGTCACCGTGGTGGCGCGGGCAATTTCGAAAATCGCTTCCAAGGCGGCCGTGCCGCCTTCCCCCGGAGCCCAGCGGGTGGCCAGGTAGTAGCCTGCCGTACGGGGGTCGCCATCCAGGACACCGTGCTCGTTCTCATAGAATACCACTTCCACGGGCGCTTTCTTGCGGCGCTGGATGATTTCCCGCCGCATCTGGAAAGCTTGCCAGCTGTCGCCCGCCTCGCGATAGCAGGCACCGTCGCGGCATTTCTCGATCCAACTGTCCGTTGCATCCACAAAGGCGTAGGTCGCCCCCCAGGCCAGATCCGGGCTGCGACCCACCAGGACCCCTGGAAGGCCCGGCATGGAGCCCCCCATGAGGGTGCGCTCCCGGCAGCGCAGCACCAGCTCACACCAGACATTGGGCAGCCGGTTGACTTCCAGATGCGGGTCATTGGACAGGATGGGTTTGCCGCCGGCGGTCCGGCGGCCGGCGACGACCCAGTTGTTGGAAGCCATCATGCGCGGGGCGGCAACCGACCAGAGCACCTCCGGCGGCACGATGCGCTCCCCCAGGGTCACCTTCTTGACGAGCTCGACATCCAGTTCCCCCAAATGGCCCGGGAAAAGGGCCTCCAGATGTGTCCATCGGAACGCCCGCCTGCACCATCTCCATCAGGAGCCGCTCGATTTCGGCCTGGGACTGGGCTAGCGTAAGGTAGCCCACCATGCGGGCAATGAGGATCGTATCTTCCGGCTGCCATGGAACCGGACGATATCCCAGCAGACGAAATTCCCAGGGGGATTTGCGCTGCAGCCCTGCGTTGATGCCCTCGCAATAGGCCGCCAGACATCCCCGGGCGTCGTCGGACAGGGCGCTGATGGTGTCCCGGGCCCCGCCGCACCAGTTCATGCGACGGAAAAACGTGTCCACCGCGAGCATCTCGTCGCTGGCGTCTAGAAACTCGCAGGCTCGCCCTTGCCCCAGAATCCGCATGAGCAGCAGCTGCATTCCCCGGTCAAGGGCGTGGACATAGCCCTGTCCCATCCACATACCGGCCATGTCCGTGGCCGCCACATGGGGGATACCGGTTCGATCGCGGGAGACATTGAATTTCGTTTGCATGCGCAGATCCTCGGCTTTAATAGGGTGGCACCCAATCATCTTGAAGATTTTCGTGCATATAACCATAAAACCACATGAAACGAAATACCGCCCTTCAAGAAATGAAGGCGAATTGAACCCCTTAGCGCTTTATGATAATTGATTATGAATACAGCCGGTCGGTTTTGCCCAAACGCCGCTGTCTTGCTGCTTTCCATCCGTGGCAAACCCGCGCGGTAGATTCGAGCAGGCCCCCTTGATTTGTCGGGACATGAGCAGCCATGAAAGACAACATACGCCAGCGCCCCATTGCAGACAGGGAGAGCGAGGGGTGGATCCCGCGCACGATCACCCGCGATCTGACGATCAGCCTGGTGCTGGCCGTGCTGGTGCCTTCCACATTGCTCTTCGGGCTGACCTACTGGTTTTTCTCCCACGCCGCCCGCACCGAGATGAAAGAAAAGGCGGAAGAATACGTTTCCTACCTCGTGGACAGTCTGGCCCTGCCGGTTTGGTCCATGGACGAAGAGGGCGTCCGCCGCACCGCCGACTCCTTCATGCGGGGCGACCTCGTGGCCCTGTTGCGCATCAAGGACACCACCAATCAACAGGTGATCTTCGAAGCCCATGAAACGGGGCTGGGCAATCTGCTCGTCATGGAGCGCCCGATCGTGTTCAACCAGCGGGTGATCGGCACGGTCAAGGTGGGATTGACGCCACGGCCCTATCAAAAACGCCTCCGCACACTGTTATGGTCCAATCTGCGCAACACGCTACTCATTATTCTCGTCCTCACCATCATTACCAGCCTGTTCGTCCGCCGCTATCTGCGGCACCCGATCAATCTTCTTATCCAAGGGATTGAAAAGCTTTCCGAAGGCGACTATTCGCATGTCTTTCCCCCTTTCAAACAGCGGGAAATGCAGACCATTGCATCCAAATTCCGTGCAATGGCCAATCAGGTCCGCACGCGCCAGCACTCCCTGGAGGAAGCCAATCGGCATCTGGAAAACGAGATCAACGAACGCCGTGAGGTGGAAATCGCCTTGCGCCAGAGCGAGGAGCGCTTTCGCGCCCTGATCAACCAGGCCGCCGACGCCATTTTTGTGCACGATCTGACCGGCCGCTTCATCGATGTCAACCGGCAGGCCTGCACCGCCCTGGGCTACGATCGGGAAACACTGTTGGGCATGAGCCTCCCGGATGTGGATTCCCGCTATGGCGGGCTGGAGTTTGCAGCCAGCATGGAGGAATTGAACCGATATAAACAGGTGACCCACCAGACGAACCTGTTGCGCAGGGACGGCACTTCCCTGCCGGTGGAGATGCGTCTCGGCATCATCGAGCTGAAAGAAGACCAAGCGGTATTGGTGCTGGCCCGCGATATCACCAACCGGCTGCGAACCGAGGCCGCCCTGCGGGAATCCCACCAAACCCTCCTGACCGTCCTGGACGGTATCGAGGCGGTCATTCACGTAACGGATCTCGAAACCCGGGAAATCCTCTTCTGCAACCGCTACATGCGCGAGCAGTACGGTGAGAATCTGATCGGGAAGACATGCTGGCAGGCCTTGCGCGGCTTCGAAGGCCCCTGCAGCGATTGTCGGGTCAACGAGCTGCTTGACGCCAACGGGCAACCCAGCGGTACGGTTGCCTATGAATCCCAAAATCCCACCACCGGGAAATGGTTCATCAACTATGATCGGGCCATCAAGTGGTCCGATGGCCGTTATGTGATGCTGGAGATGGCCACCGACATCACCGAGGTGAAACGTTTGCAGGAAGAGCGCCGGCGCACCGAAGCCCAGCTCCAGCGGGCCCAGCGCCTGGAAGCCGTCGGCACGCTGGCCGGGGGCGTCGCGCACGACTTCAACAACTTGCTGATGGGCATTCAGGGCAGTGTAGGCCTCATGCTGGACGAACTGGCCGACCAGGATCCGATGGCCGGTAAACTCCGGGAAATTGAGGGCTATCTGAACCGCGCCGTAGCGCTGACCAATCGTCTGCTGGGCTTCGCCCGGGAGGGCAAGTATGAGATTCGGCCGGTCGATATCAACCAGCTCGTTGAAAAAACCATTGAGCTTTTCGGCCGCACCAAGAAAGAAATTATCATCCGCACCCAATTGCACCGCACGCCGTGCACGGTGGAAGCCGATGAGGGACAGATGGAGCAGGTCCTGCTGAACCTGTTTGTCAATGCTTGGCAGGCCATGCCCCAGGGCGGCACCCTGACCATAGCGACCGACCAGGTCACGCTGTCCGCGGATAAAGTCGCCGCCTACGATCTGGCTGCGGGCCCTTATGTCAAGATCACGGTGACCGACACGGGCATCGGCATGGACGCCGAAACCCAACAACGGATCTTCGATCCGTTTTTTACGACCAAGGAGGTGGGGACCGGCACGGGATTGGGGTTGGCCTCGGCCTACGGCATCATCACCAACCATCAGGGAATCATCGAGGTGGAGAGCGATCGGGACCGGGGCACCACCTTCATTATTTATCTGCCGGCCTCCGACCGGCCGGCGCTTGAAAAACCCCGCCCGTCCGTGAAACGCGTCAGCGGCGATGAGACCCTCTTGCTCGTGGACGATGAAGAGATGATTTTGAACGTCGGCGCCCAAATGCTGGAGCGGTTGGGCTACACGGTGCTGACCGCCCGCACGGGGCAGGATGCCATCGATATCTACCGCCGCGAGACGGGCACCATCGCCATGGTGATTCTCGACATGATTATGCCGGTCATGAGCGGGCGCGACCTTTTCGAACGTCTCAAACAAATCAATCCGGAACTCAAAACCCTTTTGTCCAGCGGCTACAGCATCGACGGCCAGGCGGCGGAAATTCTCAAGCGCGGCTGCAACGGGTTCATTCAAAAACCCTTCACCCTGGACGCCATTTCCCAAAAGATTCGCAGCATCCTCGACCGCCCGACCGCGTAACCCCTTTCGACACCGCCGATCCGCATCGATCCCCGCCTTGCCGGGTGCTTTCGGCGCCCTTTCCCCGGAAAATCAACGTATTCAGATCAAAATGCACTTGCGCTAACGCTATAGGCCGCAACCCTTCGCATAGATTTCGCCGGCAGGGGAGGAACCGTGTCTGTCCTATTGGACGACGGCTTAGGAAAACGTCCAAGATCAAGGCGTGCAAGGCCTGAGGAGGGAGGCATACGCCAGTACGCCGCCGTGACGAAGGACGCCGCACAACGCCGATACTTGTCCGCCAAAGGTGGATTGGGCGTTTTAGGATACGATCAGGAGAAGAATTATGAATTTCCACCCGTCATAGACGGCTGCGTAAAAGGTCCAAGATCAAGGCGCGCAAGATTCAGCGGCGTGAGACGTACACCAGGTACGTCGCAGCGACGAAGATCGCCGCGCAACGCAGATATTGGGCCTTTTACGCAGCCGTCAGGCTTTCATGGAACCCGTCGCCAGATACCGGTTGTGAAAATCGAAGGCCTCGTCCAGCAGATGGGGTTCATGACCGCCATGGGAGTGAACAGCGCGCTGGTAATAGTCCCACAGCAGATCGCGGTAATCCGGATGGGCGCATGTTTTGATGACCTGTTCGGCCACCTGGCGGGGGGTCAGCGGCCGCGTATCCACCAGGCCCTGCTCGGTCACCACCACATCGACGGAGTGCTCGCTGTGGTCCACATGGGATACCATGGGAACGATGGCTGAAATGCAGCCGTTTTTCGCCGTGCTGGGGGTCACGATGAAGGTAAGGGCCCCGTTGCGCAGGAAATCCCCGGAGCCGCCGATGCCGTTCATCAACTGGGAGCCGGTTACGTGGGTGGAATTGACGTGGCCGTAGATATCCACTTCGATGGCGGTGTTGATGGCGATCACCCCCAGGCGGCGGATCACCTCGGGGCTGTTGGAAATCTCCACCGGCCGCAGGACGATCTTCTCCTTGTAGCGGTAGAGTTCCTTGAAAAAGCGGGTTCGTGCCTGCTTGGAAAGGGTCATGGACGATCCCGAGGCCGCCCGCACCTTGCCCAGGTCGATCAGATCCAAAACCGCATCCTGCAGCACCTCCGAGTAGACATCCAGATCCCGGTAGAAGTCATCCTCCATGAACCCGCTCAGAACGGCATTGGCCACATCGCCCACCCCGGATTGCCAGGGCAGGTTCGGCGGCAAGCGGTCTTTACGGATTTCATGCCGCACGAAATCGAGAATGTGGGCGGCTATTTGCCGGGCCCCCGGGTCCGGCTCGGTGAAAATGGGGCAACTGTCCTCGGCATCGCTGAAAAGGATGGCCACCACCCGGCTGGGGTCCATCTCGATGAAGGGCTTCCCGATCCGGTCGCCGGTGCGGTAGATCGGAATGGGCATTCGGTAGGGGGGATCCTCCGGAATGTAGATGTCGTGGATCCCCTCCAGTTCGCTGGGCTCCGAAGAAATCTCGATGATGATCTTTGCGGCTTCCCGGACATAGGTCGGGGTATTGCCCACCGACATGGTGGGAACGAGATGCCCCTTGTCCGTCACCGCGACGGCCTCCACCACGGCGACATCCGCCTTGCCCCAGTCTCCGGCGCGCACCTGTCCGGCCAGCCGCGAAAGGTGGTCGTCCTTGAACCTGATGATGTCGGCGTTGATCTGCCGCCGCATGGTGCGGTCGCTCATGTAAGGGCGCCGCCAGGCCACGAGCCCCGCCTCGGCGAGAATCCCGTCCACCGCAGCCCCGGTGGAGGCGCCGGCGAACAGATTGACTTTGAATTTCTCACCGGCCTCGGCCCGCTGCACCAGGGCCCGGGGGATGAGTTTGGGATAGCCGGCCGTGAATCCGGAAACAAACAGGTTGGTGCCATTTTGGATATGCTGCGAAGCGGTCGCCGGGTCGGTGATTTTCTCCCGCAGCGGACGAAATCGAATGCGGTCCTTCATGGTTCGTCCCTCAATGAGGTTAAAAACAGATACGCATGGAAATGTTGAACTTATAGCACAGCATGCTGCCGTCTTCTATGCTGGAAGGCGCGTAGGCCTCGGCATCGGTTGTGGCATGCGCGGCGTAGGGTTGGTAGGATAGGTAGCTGGCCGACGCGCCGACCCCGAGAACCACGGGGGTGACGTCATAACTGAGGCCAAGATGGGCTTCCAGCCGGGCAGCCGGAAACCGCCGGAAGCCTCGAAGTTCTCTCCCCAGAAACGATGCGCGCTCTCCCCAAAAGGCTGTCCCAGGATCGTGATGACCGCCTTTTCCGAAGGCAGATTCAGGTACGCTTTGCCCGTTTGTAACCGCACGAAGCCATTTTCACCCAGGGCCGCGTCTTCCGCATAGGCGTTTGCCGCCACCAACAGGCATACCCAAATCAACATCAGAACCCGGGCCCGAACGCGCATTCTCATATCCAGTCTCCTTTCACTCCCTAGTCGTCAGCGTCGAATTGTCGCGTCATCTGATGGGCGTTTCGCTTTCCGGCGAATGCTTCTTCTATCATGACCCTCCTGATGGTTGCAATGTCCGGAACGGATTCGGAACCTCAAGGTCAAGGTCCAAACGGGAATTGCACCTTCGTCGCGGGAAAGGCTCTAGTGGCATGCCATGAGGGGTCTAAGGCGCCTGGTGGACAAGACAAGGAAAGTAAGGACTATCCGGAATATTCCGTGTTTCCGCAACGTCCTCCGGACAGGATGGATGGGCGGCCGAACCTCATCGTGTCGGCGAATAGGACGACTATGGTTCGTCCGCATGGAAGGCCACAAACAACTGCGGATCGATGCCCGTATTGAACTTCAAATTGCGGACACGGGCTTTGCGGACCAGGCGACCCGCCCCATCATATTGGAAATATTGGACCGGAAAGAAGGATTCCGCATCCACCCACACCTCTTCTTCTGTGATGGAAACGTCCGGCTGGGGCGAATGGGATAGGAGCCGGTAGCGATAGGTCGTGCGCCCATCGAGCATCTCCTCCCCGATAAACTGTGTCGTGCCGTCATGGACGTAAATCTGATGTTCCACGATGAAATGGGCCCAGTCGGATTCATGGATGCCGTTGCCTCTCAGGTCGACGACCCATTCATGATCCACGGCGAAAAACTCCCCGTAGAGCATGCGCTGTAAAAAGGCCAGCAGGGGATTGCCGGCCCGCACCCGCACCTGCCGGGGGGCCACGGCACGATTGTAGAGCAGCAGCGATCCGGCATAGGGGCCTTCCAGGACTTCCATTCGAATTTGAGCCGGGCGGCGGTAGGCGTAGGCCAGCACCACGTCCCGGGTCGCCTCTCCGTTCGAGGACTGGGTTTCAAAGCGGCATTGATAGTCCATCGTAGCGGCCCAGCGTTCCTGCATGCCGTCCAGGACAGCGGCGAATGAGGGTGGCCCGGCCTGGGCGGTTGCCGCCCCGATCAGCAGGCCGGCCGCCATCAGCCATCCCAGCAGGCGGCGAAGGGTATGGCAGCGGCCAGGTTTACAGAGCTGAAATCGCATATTCCTTTTTCCCCCCGCACCTCGCGAGCAAGCCGCCACCGCTGTTTCGCCGGGGGCGGCCGATGGAGCGCTCCTGACGCATGTCTTCAGATGGTGCCGAACGGCTTTCGCTTTCGCAGCCAGGCCTGGCGCCCCAGAAAAGCCGCGCCAAACAAGGGCAGATAACATAGCGCTTCCACCAGAAAGACCCTGGCATTATAAGGGCCGGTCAATGGCTGGCGCATATCCAGGGTGGCGAACCAGGGCAGCGGCAAGTTTAAAACCGCGTCTGAAAACGGCCAGTAGATGGCAATCCCTTGGCCGTGGTTGTAGAGGGCATCCAGGGGGAAATGACTGAGCCAGGCCGCTGCCGCCCCCGCCACCAGAGCATAAGAAACACCCCCTTTACGGGTTACGTAATAGCAGGCCAAAGCGGTCATGGGGATCATAAGGGACAAATTGACAAACAGGCTGTGGCTGAAAAAATAGCGGGTATGCCCCCACCCCGGCAGCGGCAAATCGGGGGCAAACGCCAGGAGCACATACACGTTGACCGTGAGCAACCACCGCTTCCAGGAAACCCCGGCCGGGATGGCGGCCTGGGCCAGGGAGGCTCCCACCAGGCTGTGACCGACAAACGTCATATTTCCGTAAACCCTTTGAGCGTGGTCAAACCCATTGCGCCGCACCGTCATGCGGTCATGGAAACCGACCGATTCCGCGATGCCCTCCGCGGCGAACGCGGACACAAACTTATAAGAATGATCGGGCGCGAATCAAGACCGAAGGAGATCTTCCCTGACGGCCGGTTTTGGCAGCCGACCAAGCGCGGGGGGATGGGTTAAGGCCTCATTTCAAAAAAGGCGGAAGCCCCGGTCCATCGGTCCAGACCGGGCCAGGACCGGAATAACGGCCGGCCGGGCTCTTTTTCAGAGGACGTCGGAGTTGGAAAATCGCGGATGGACGGAGCCGGATTGAAAACCTGCCCGACTAGTCGGCCTCGTATTTTTTCTTCATGGCCTCCAAATAGCGCAGGTTCTCCTCGGCGGCATTCATGGCGTCCATGTCCAGAATTTCGAGGTCGCTGAACTGCACCTCATTGTCCCAGCGGCGGTGTATTTTGACGAACCCGGCCTGCTCCAGCCCGAAAAAGGCGTCGGCGATGACCAGGTCCGGGCTGGCCTCGATGGCCACCCCATTTTCTTTCAGCACCGGGAGCAAATCGTCATGCCGAAGAAGGGCGCCTTCCGCAGGACAGGCTTTAACCATCTGGATCGCCTTTAAATCCACCCCGGGGGGAATCATCGCCACCGTCTCGAAGATCCGCTTGGTCTCGGGCGTAATCAGGGTTTCGATGCCGGACAGCCCGGCCGCAACGCCCACGGCCACCGGTTCCACCAGTATCGTTCGGTAAATGCCCGTCCCCCCTTGGCTTGCCACCCGGTCTTTGTGAAACAGCCAAAAAAGGAGCGTTCGGTCGAAATCAAATCCCATGTCCTCCAGGACTTCCTGCGCCCGTCCTACGAGCGCGCCCGTACTGGCGCTGGCCAGATCGGTTTGGCGGATTTCACGGTAGTACTGCTTGGCGAACCGGTCGAACACGCGGCTTTCAATCGGCATGGGGCGCGGGCTGCCGCCCAGCATGATCACCAGGGCGAGGATGCCGCCCAGGACAGCCGCTCCCAGCCCCCAGACGACTTTGCTTTTTTTGAGACCGGCCAGACCGCCTTTCTGCATATCCGCTTTCACCCGGGCCGATAGGCCCTTGATAAAGGAAGACACCTGCTTGCCGGTCTCTTCGGCATCCAGATCCTGGACCTTATCCCGGATAGCGCCCAGGGTCTGCTGAAGATCGCCCGGCCGCACGGCCTGCACTTTTTCTTTCATCGCCGCCGCCCGTTGTCTTAATTTCGGCCCTCGGGGGGCGGATTTTTCAGCGTCGGACGCTTTTGGCGCAGTGGCGGCCGTGTCTCCGGCCTCCCGAGGGCCGGCGGAGGGCCTTTGCTCCACGGTGGGCGGCGAAGGCATATCGCCCGGGGCCGGCACCAGGTCGCACAGGGCCCCTGCTTTTGCCAGAAGCGCGCGATAGCGATCCCCCTCCTCCTGACCGAGCCCCTTTTTGAGGACCACCTCGCGGCCCGCAAACAGGCGGTCGATTTTAGTTTCATCCGTCTTGAACAGTTTCGCCAGGTTGGCTTTTACCGTTTCAAGAGACGCATTGGGGGCAATCTGTCCCCTAAATACAACCTGATAGGTCTGATCAGTCATGGAGCACCTCTCGTGGGAGCTGACGGAAAATGGCGCCAGAACCCTGCGCTTCGCCCGCGCCATGTCGTTGCGCAAACGGGAGCTAACCGGATTGCCGGGTGGACGCTATTTTTTAACGATCACCCAGATCGCATGAATAATGCCCGGAACATATCCCAGCAGGGTCAGGAGAATATTGATCCAGAAGTGCAGGCCGATCCCCACCTGCAGAAAAACACCCAACGGGGGGAGCACGATGGCCAGCAGAATACGAATGACATCCATTGATAGCTTCCTTTCCATCAGGATTACCGAATCCCGTCAACTTCACCTCTCATTGGAGTTATATCATCTGGCTCGGGTAACGCAAATTCGGATGCGCGCCGGAGGATCATCCGTTTGAGGCGTGGCGCTCGGCGGCGGTGAGGCAGGAGGGATAGGGCTTCCCTTCCGGGGGGTTTGGCGGATGGCAACTATGAAGGGTCAGGGTCCCGGCGCAGGATCAGGCCGCCGGATCGTCCCGGGGCGGATCCGGAAATATTGGCGCCTGGCCGGTCAGGAAAGCCCCGATACCATGCAGGCACTCACCGGAGGCGATCAGATCGATCGCGCTCCGCCGCTCCAGATCGAGGGTGGCCTGGAGGGAAAGGTTGCGACCGGCCCGAATCACTTCCAGGGCCCGGCGCACCGCGCGCGGTCCGTTGGCCATGATCGTTTCGGCCATTTCCACTGCGGCCCCCAATGCGTTGCCCGGGGTAGAGATGCGATTGGCCAACCCCATGCGCAGGGCTTCATCGGCCGGAATCCGGCGGGCCGTCAGGATGAGATCCGTGGCCGCGGCTGCGCCCAGCAGATGGACCAGGGCGGCCCCACCGCCCCAATCCGGCATCAGCCCCAGCCGGACTTCCGAAAAACAGATTTCCGCCGCCGGATCCATCACACGCAGATCACAACGCACGGCCAGCTCGGCCCCGCCGCCGAAAGCCCTTCCGTTGATGGCCGCAATGACGGGTACCGGCAGGGCCACGAAGCGGTCCACCGCCGTCCGGATGACCCCGATGGCGCGCTCGATCGGCCCCTTGTCCTGCCGCTCGATGGCCTGGGCCATTTCCGCTACCATGGGATTGTCGGGATTGACGTCGAAACCGGCGCTGAAAGCCTTGGGGCCGGCGCCGGTGACGATCACCGCCCTGAGCCGGGGATCGTCGGCCAAAGAACCGGCCGCCGCCTCCAGGGTCGCGAACATGGCCCCATTGAAGACATTCAGCCGTTCGGGACGACACAGGGTCACAATCGCGAGGGAACCCTTTTTTTGGACTTTCAGACCGTCTTCCACCATCCGCCGCTCCTTTCCGTCCGCGTCCGACCTTTTGAGAGATAGGGCCGCATCAAAGGACATATCAACTGACCCACCGACTTTCAATACGAGCCTACCACAGAAAAGCTTGACAACCCCATCCGAATTGATCCATAGTGGCAACTGGTATTACCAACAGCCACACGAGGTTCCTATGCACGAACTGCTTGCACCCATTCAGAGCCCCAGTCTCAAAGAGGTCTTCATTCAACGATTTGAGGATCTTATCCTATCCGGACAGCTCAAGATCGGCCAGAAACTGCCCTCGGAGCGGGAATTGACCCTCCGGCTGGGGGTCAGCCGGCCGGTGGTGCACAGCGGGTTGGTGGATCTGGAAGCCAAGGGACTGATCACCCTGATGCCGCGGGTGGGCGCCGTGGTCAACGACTACCGGAAGGAAGGCTCCCTGGCGCTTCTGAATTCCCTGGTGGCCTACCAGCAGGGACGTCTGGAAACGGATCTCCAGGAAAGCCTGTTGGATGTGCGCCGGCTCTTCGAGGTGGAAACCGCCCGACTGGCGGCCCTGCATCGGGAAGAAGAGCACCTGCGCGCCCTTGATGACGTCATCTCCCGGGAGACACGGGCCCCCGGTCATGATGTGACCGGCCTGGCCACCCTCGATTTTGAGTTTCACCACCTGCTGGCCCTGGCGTCCGGCAACCGCATCTATCCCCTGCTGCTCAACTCTTTTAAACAGGTCTACCTGAATCTGGCGGCCCAGTTTTTCGAGGAACCGGCCGTGGTGAAAACCGTACACGCCTTACACCGGGAACTGCTTTCCAACATTAAAACCAGCACTCCGGACGCCGCCATGGCGGTGATGGAACGCTTGCTGGCCCACGGGGCCGAGCATCTGCGGAAGATGTGTCGAACAAGTTAATATAACGTTCAATCCGAGCCGGGTCCCAATCCCGGTCCGTGACTGCCGCATGCCGGCAGGGAGGTGACCCATGACAACCGCCGTCGCCCAACCGGAAGCTGCACCCTTGAAAACCCCCGCCAACCTGTCCCCACGTATCCAATGGCTGCGAGACTATTATTTCCAGGGTGCTGATCGCCGCTGGAACAACCAGTTTCTGGCCTGGTCCACAGGCACCCCCTGGGACGTCCAGTTCAACGAGATGACCTTCTATATCGTGCCGGAGACCTATGCCCTGCTGCAGACCCTGCGGGGCTCTTTTCGCCAGGCGGCCCGCAACGTCGATCTGCCCGACGATTTCTGGTCCCGGTCGCTGCCCGAGCGGCGGGCCTGGTTTGTCAAGGAGGTCATGGTGAACCGCGTGCCCCGGGAAATCCTGCCCGGCGACCTGCTGGCCGGCGCCCGCTTCAACCTTCAGACCTCCCTATGCCTCACCGAAGAAGAGCAGAAAACCTTCGACCAGGCCCTGCTGGGAAAAGACGGGGCCCGGGCCCGCATGAAGTGGTTCCACGATCACGGCTACGGCAACAGCGGCGCCACCAGCGGACACCTCATCCCGGATCATCCCATGGCCCTGGAGAAGGGCTGGCAGGGCATCCACGCCGACCTGGAAGCGCGCTATGAAACCCTGAGCCCGGCCGACCAGGCCGGCCCCCCGGGCGCCCAGCTACGGGCCATGATGACGGCCGCCACCCTGCCCCGGGAGCTGGCGGCGGGCTACCGCGACCTCTGCCGCCAAATGGCCGATTCGGAAGAAAACCCCCAGCGCCGGCAGGAACTGCAGACCATGGCCGACAATCTGAAGCGCAGTCCCCTGGGAGCCGCCCCGCACCTTCTGGGAGGCGGTCCAGGCCCTGTGGCTCAACCACATGCTCATCATGAGCGACGAGAACTACCCGGGACCCGGCGTCTCCTTCGGCCGCATCGACCAGTATCTCTGGCCCTACTGGCGCACCTCCATCGAGGCGGGCATGGACCGGGCGTTCGGCAAGGAGATTCTGAAATGCTTCTGGATCCACTGCAACACGGTCTACGACGCCATGATCCGCAACGGCCGCCAGGGCATCACCTCAGGCTTCGGCCAGCTCGTCACCCTCTCCGGATTAGGGCCCGGTGGCCGGGACCTGACCAACGATCTGACCTTCGCCATCCTGGAAGTGATCGACGAGATGTCCCCCATCCTGGAGCCCAAGCCCAACGTGCGGCTGCACCGGGGCAGCCCGCCGGCCCTGCTGGACAAGGTCGTGGCCATGATTTCCGGCAGTCAGGGCGCCCCCTTCCTGATCAATTTCGACGAGCGCGCCATGGCCGGCATGATGCGCGAGGCCGAGCGTGCCGACTGCCGCCACCTCATCCATCCGGACAACGTCCACGACTACGCCCCGGTGGGCTGCCTGGAGAACACCATGGCGGGCAACGACCGCTCCGGCACGGTGGACAACAACCTCAACCTGCTCAAGGCGGTGGAGCTGGCGCTGACCGGTGGCCGGGACCTGCTGCCCTTCCGCAACCCCATGACCGGCAAGACCGAACCCGTCGCCCAGGACGGGCCGCCCACGGGCGACGCCACGACCTTCGAAACCTGGGAACAATTCTGGGAGGCCTATGCGGCCCAGACCGCCTACATCATCCGCAAGTGCGTCGATACCTACGAGACCTCGGAGTCGGTCCGGGCCCGGTTTTTCCCGACGCCCTACCTCTCCTGCCTGGTGCGGGGCTGCGCCGAGAAGGCCCTGGATATCACCCGCGGCGGGGCGGAACTCAATTTCACCACCCTGGAGGCGGTCACCTACGCCACCACCGTGGATTCGCTGCTGGCAATCCAATACCTGGTATTCGATCAGAAAAAATGCACCATGGCCGAGCTGATCGAAGCGCTTAAGGCCAACTGGCAGGGCTTCGAGGTTCTCCAGGCCCTGGCCCGCAACAAGGCCCCCAAATACGGCCGGGACGACGATGGGGCCGACACCCTGGCCCGGCAGGTGATGGATCTGTGGTGCGACCTTGCCTGGCAGCACCGCACCCGGTCCACCCAACGCCAGTTCCGGCCGGGCATGCTGAGCTGGAACTACTGGGCCGGCGACGGCTTCGTCATGGCGGCCAGCGCCGACGGACGCCCCCGGGGCAAGTTCCTCTCCAACGCCATCTGCCCCTCCAACGGGGCCGACACCAAGGGGCCCACGGCCAACACCAACTCGGTGGGCAAGGTCCTGGGAGGACGAGCGGCGGACGGAACCGGCGATTGGAGCGGCTATTGCAACTGCCTGCCCAACGGCGCCAGCCACACCATCACCTTTCACCCCTCCATCATCCGCGACCCCGAGCACCGTGGCAAGTTCGAGGCCTTTCTCAGAGGGTATATGGAAAACGGCGGCACCTGCCTCCAGGTCAACATGCTGGACCCGGACATGCTGCGCGACGCCCAGCAGCACCCGGAGGACTACCCCCACCTGCTGGTCCGGATCACGGGCTACAATGCCTATTTCACGGCCATCGGCAAGGAGCTGCAGAACGAGGTCATCGAACGGGTGAGTCACCAGGGCTATTAGGGGAAGAGAAAACGCATGCCGGATCAAACACCCACCCCGCCAAAAGCCGACCAGGAACAGACAGCCCTGCTCTTCGAAATCCAACGCCTGTCCACCGAGGACGGTCCGGGTATCCGCACCACGGTCTTTTTCAAGGGCTGTAGCCTAAACTGCCGCTGGTGCCACAATCCGGAAAGCATCGCCGCCCGCCCCGACCTGCACTGGCTCGCCGCCCGCTGCATCGGCTGCGGCACCTGTGCCGCCGTCTGCCCGGAAGACGCTCTGCGCGTCACGGAAGACGGCGTGACCATCGACCGGGCACGCTGCACGGTCTGCGGGCGCTGTGTCGCGGAATGCCCGTCCACGGCCCTGGAGCTGATCGGCACCCGCCGGCGCCTCGACGATCTGGTGCGCGAGGTCCTCAAGGACCGCGCCTATTTCGCCAACGGGGGTGGAGTCACCGCCGGCGGGGGCGAGCCCGGACTGCAGGCCCCTTTTCTGGCCGCTTTTCTGAGGGCCCTGAAAAAGGAAGGCCTCCACACGGCGGTGGACACCTGCGGCGGCTATCCGAAACCCATGCTGGACGCCTTTCTACCCTTCACCGATCTGGTGCTCTACGATCTAAAGGCCATCGATCCGGACCGCCACCGCACCTGGACGGGCCGCGCCAACGAACCCATACTGGAAAACCTATTGACGATACGGGACCGCATGGCCGGCGGCGATCCGCCGCACACGCTGTGGGTCCGCACCCCCGTGATTCCAGAGGCCACGGCCGATGCCGCCGTCATCGCCGAAATCGGGCGGTGGCTGGCCGACCATTTGAACGGCCTTGTGGCGCGCTGGGAATTGTGCGCCTTCAACAATCTCTGCCGGGACAAGTACCGCCGGCTGGATCGCGACTGGCCCTTCAAGGACCACCCCCTGCTCACCCGGGATGTGATGGAACGCCTGGCCGACACGGCCCGCCGCTCCGGCGTGGACCCGGCGATCGTCCATTGGAGCGGATCGACCCGCCTGCCGAAGAGGAACACCTCGGAAGATAACGGCCGAGATCGGCGAGAAATCGTCGATACCACGGAAGGAATCCCCTTATGACCGCCATACGCACCGCCTTCACCCCCGAAGAGCAGAAGGCCTTCGAACCGGCCGAAAAGATCGGTATCGTGGCCTCCGTCGATCCCGAAGGACGACCCCATGTTTCCCTGATCACCTCGATCATGGCCCCCCGGCCCGACCAGATCACCCTGGGGGAATTCTGCCAGGGATTGAGCAAGCAGTATATCCAGCGCAATCCCCAGGTGGCCTTTCTGATCATGACCATGGACCGCCGCCACTGGCGGGGCCGGGCGCGCTGGACCCACCTGCGCCGGGAGGGACCCGAATACCAGCGCTACAACGACATCCCCATGTTCCGCTACAATACCTATTTCGGCATCAATACGGTGCACTACCTGGACCTGGTGGAAACCTCGGCCCCCGCCCCCCTGCCCATGGCCGCCATCGTGGCCGGAGCACTGCTGACGCGATTGGGAAAAGGGGCCGCCGCCACAGGCCATGCCGGGCGCATCTTGAAACCCTTTGCCGAAGGCCTTTTCAATCAGCTGGGATCGCTGAAGTTCATCAGCTACGTGGGACCGGAGGGCTTCCCCGAACTGGTGCCCGTGGTCCAATGCCAGGCGGCCGACAGCCGGCGGCTGGCCTTTGCCCCCCTGGCCTTCGGCCCGGAGCTGCGCCGCATCCCGCCCGGTACGGAAGTGGCCGTGTTCTGTCTCACCATGGGCATGGAAGACGTGCTGGTCCGTGGCACCTTCCGCGGCTTCCGGCGCTACCGCGCCGTTTCCCTGGGAACGGTGGATATCGCGTGGGTCTACAATTCCATGCCCCCGGCCCACGGCCAGATCTACCCCGAGGTGCCCCTGGCACCGGTGACGGAATTTTAGGTCCCGTCGGGAGGTTGATTTCTCACGGCCCGAGGCCTGCTCTTGCCCGTCGTTCTGGTGGCGGCCATAATGGTAATCTCACCACTGCTCAGAACGCTACAAGCACGCGGCGTACCCGAACGATTTGCGCCCGAGGGCGTTTGGCAGGCAAAACGGCTGAAGAGGGCAATGGGAGGGGCTTAAAAAAAGAAACCGGCTACCGGTTTGACGGCGTTCTGATGGACATCTCGGCCATGAAAGCCGCGCAGGAGGAAATCCTTAAACGCCGCCAATTTCTTGAATCGGTCCTTTATCATGCCCCGGATGCCATCATCACTTTGGACGCCGACACCCGGGTCATCGACTGGAATCCTGGGGCCGTTCAAATGTTCGGTTATACACCTGAAGAAGTCTCCGGCCGGCCCTTGGGGGAGCTTGTGGCGGAAAGGGCCAATACCCGGGAAGTCGACCGAAATACGCGCCGGATCCTGTCGGGGAACCGCCTGGAAGCCTATGAGACCGTCCGCTACCGCAAGGACGGCACCCCGATCCATGTCATCGCATCGGGTTCTCCTATTTTGATGAACGGCCGCCTCAGCGGCGCGGTGGCCGTCTACACCGACATCACACGGCAAAAAACGATCGAGCAGGAGCGCAAAAGCTATGAGGCACGCATCCAGCAAATGCAAAAAATGGAGGCCATCGGCATGCTGGCCGGCGGAATCGCCCACGATTTCAACAATATCCTGTCCGCCGTGATCGGATATGCCGAACTGGCGCTGATCGACACCACTGAAGATCTCCGGACGCACCACAACATCCGTCAGATTCACGTCGCGGCGATGCGGGCCCGGGAACTGGTCAAGCAGATCCTGACCTTCAGCCGGCAGGACGAAAAAGAACTCAAACCCCTCCAAATCGGCCTCCAGGTCAAGGAAGCCCTTAAAATGCTGCGCTCCTCCCTGCCGGTCACCATTGAAATACAGGCCCGCATCGACACGGGGATGGACAACGTGATGGCCGACCCCACCCAGATTCATCAGATCGTCATGAACTTGTGCACCAATGCCGCCCAGGCCATGGAAGAAAAGGGCGGTCGGCTGACGGTTCGCCTGTCGCAGGAGACGCTGACCGAAGCAGACGTTCGCCGGCATCCGGGACTGACACCGGGAACCTATGCCAGGCTCAGCGTCCAGGATACCGGCAGCGGTATTGAACCCCATATCCTGGATAAGATTTATCAGCCCTACTTCACCACCAAGGAGAAAGGGAAAGGCACCGGTCTGGGGCTGGCCGTGGTTCATGGGATTGTGCAAAACTTCGGAGGGGATATCCGCGTGGACAGTACACCGGGCAGCGGGACCCGGTTTGATATCTACCTGCCCACCATTAAAACGGCTGTCGAACCCTCGTCTCCTAGAACCGAGATGCCGAAGGGCCGCGAACGGATTCTCCTCGTGGATGACGAAGCGGTGATTGTCGATATCGGTTGCCAGAGTCTGGAACGTTTGGGCTATCGGGTCGATGGCTTCACCAGCAGCGTAGAGGCGTTGGAGCGCTTCTCCCAAAATCCGCATCGCTATGATCTGGTCATCACCGATATGACTATGCCTAAGGTGACCGGCGACCGGCTGGCGGTTGAGATTCTCAAACAGCGGCCGGACCTTCCCATCATATTGTGCACAGGATACAGCAGCCGCATCGATAGCCGTCAGGCCGAAGCCATGGGTATCCGGGCCATGCTGATGAAACCTCTCAACCTGAGCGATCTTGCCTGCACGGTTCGCCGGGTGTTGGAGGAAGGTACGGCGGGAGCATTTTTCTGCACGCTATCTTCCGGTCCATTGCGGCCCGGCCCGGACGAATCGCACGGAGCGGGATAGATATGGCGCATTCTCGTCCGCCAGGATGACCGTTCGGCATGCGTCCCGCAGCAGCGGCATCCTATCGCTTTATGGCGTACAAGTAGAGATTCTCCGGCGGCGGCCGCCAGCGCCCCGTCTCCTGCAAGGCCCGGATGTGGCGCGCCGCCCGGCGGACTTCGTCCGCGGTGCCGATTCGCCAGTGGGCCGGAAGGACGGCCTGGGGCGGGGCGGCCTGCACCACCACTTCGCAACCCAGACTCTCCAGGATCGCAACGACCTGGGGTTGGGTAACATCATACACATCATCCCGCCGTTCGATGGCGGCGCCGAATTCTTCCGCCCAGACCCGGGCCATGCGTCGGGAGAGAAAGGGGATCCAGGGGATCTTGCAGTGGCCCTCCCAACCGCGTCGGGCATCCTGGGCCTTGATGACGAGCACTCCGCCGGGACGGGTCACCCGCGCCAGCTCCCGCAGGGAGACGCCGGGATTGCGCTGGTGCTCCAGCACATACCAGGAGCTCACGACGGCAAAGCAATCGGACTCGAAGGGCAGATCTTCGGCATCCGCTTGCAGGCAGCGCTGCTGCCATCCTGCGGGACCGCCGGTATATTGAAGGAGCTTGCGGAAGCGCACCAGTTTGCCGGCGCTGGCATCCACGCCCCAGATATTCAGGCCGCGCTGCAGGCCTTCCAGCACGAAATAGCCCACGCCGCTGCCCAGGTCGAGCATCGGTCCCGCCAGAAGCGCTGCGTCGATGTCGCGGACCGCGGCCGCGCACTGGTTCCAGCGGGTTTGTCCTTTGCGCAGCTTGACGGGATCCAGAATTCCGCTGCGGCTGTATTTGTCCGGAAGTTCGCGTCATGGAGGGTATGGCCCGTTTGAAATTGACGGTGTCGCATCCCGTCTCGGAAAAAAGCCGGTGCATTCATCCCGCCTTTTTCCCATACAATGGCCGGTCTGTGATGCAAAAGCAAGCAAATCATGGCATTTGCAGCCATCACATTGCCCAGGCGCCGATGCGTCTTGCCGCCGCACCATGCCACCAGAATGTCTTTATCCATCCGGACGACCCCGACAATGCCGCATGCGCGCGGACCATATCCACACTGGTCGGCGATAGCCGCCAGCAACCTTCGGATGTCGGCTCATGATCGCACCATAGATGAACCACCGTCACAGAAGACGCGATAGGTCTCCCCATTTGTCTTTACGTCTGCTGCGCCGCTTGCCGAACAACACAGCAAGTTGACGGGTTCTCTTTTTTCTGACATAGTTTTTTGTTAGAGAAGATAACCCTTTCCCTGAGCATACCGCCTATTGAAAACTTCTCCCCCACCCGATATCCGTCCTGCCGCGATCGCCGCCAAATTGTGGATCTTCGCGATGGCGTCTGATTCCGAGAAGATTCGGCGTTGTTATCCCCTTAACAACCGGGAAACCTGCGCGCATATAACCTCTTCAAAAAAGCATGGATCTCTTCTGCTCGAGACAATGGCCTCCACGGATTTTGTCCCGTGGAGAGGTGCCGCCTTCCAACGGAAAAACCGCTTGTGGAAAAAAGGATTTGAACCCTTTCCGGTCCCAGGGACACCCATGCTTTTAGAAAGGCTTTCTTAAGCGGCCTTCAACAATCCGCTCAAAAGGCGTTGGATCTGTCTGGCACGAACTTTCCCAGTGAGGTGTATGAATGAAACATCACCCCATATTTGCTGCGGCGCTTGCGCTGTTTCTTCTCTTCGTCCAGCCGGCCCAAGCAGGCAATCCCGTCCGCCAACCCCAGCTTCAAAATCGCAGCCAGACCCCCACCGTCACGAATCGCCCCGGCGGGACGGCCGCCGGCGGGCTCCAGCCGGCAAGACCATCAACCTTTCCTGTGATCCAGGCCGTCAACCCTGCGGCGCTCACCCAAGGGCAGGAGGGTATGCTGACCCTCACCGGGCAACATCTCCATCACAATATGCGCGTCACGCTCGGGGCGGGCATTACCACCGGTAACCCCACCATTTTAAACGAAGCGGCGTCCCTGGCGACGGTCTCCTTCCAGGTTGCGACAGACGCGCCGGCCGGGGCGCGCACCGTCCAGGTTCAATACAACAACCAGACGCACCAAAGCCCGGCGCGCATCAACGTGGTCGCGGTCCAGGCGCGTCCCCATATCCGGTCCATTACCCCCAGCCGGTTGAGCCGGGGCCAATCCTACACCCTGACCCTGGCCGGCGCCCATCTGGAAGGCGTCACGGCGATTGACTTCGGCGCCGGCATCACCGTTGCCGCCCCGGTCGCTGAAGGCGGCCGCCTGCAGGTCCGTATAGACGTGGCCGCCGATGCTGCACCCGGTCCGCGCCAGGTCACCCTGAGCAATGCCGGGGGTAACACCCCCGCCGCGGTCCCCGTCATGGTGATCGCCTCCCCGGCCCTGACCGTGACCGGCCAGACGCCGGCAGCGCCCCTCTGGAAAAAGACGGCGCCCGAACAAACCGCTGCCGCGCCCACCCGCACCAACCTGTCCGTCGCGGCCCTGACCCCCAACCAGTGGGTGCAGGGCAAAACCTACAACGTCAACGTGACCGGCACCCAATTCAAGGACGGCTTGGCGGTGGATCTGGGCGACGGCATAACAGTCGAGGATCTTGCGGTCGTCTCCCCCACCCGGATCACCATGAAGGTCGCGGTCTCCAGCGGGGCCTCGGCGGGCCTGCGCCCCCTGAACCTGCGCGCCGACGCTTCCCAGGCCTGGCATCCTTTTCCGGCCAAAGCCTGGGTTTTAGCAAAAAACACCCTGGCGGTGGCCAAGCCCACGCCCAAACTGATCCCTCCGGATCTGAAGGGCATGCTGCGCGGCCGCATCACCCTTGTCAGCCCCGAAGATACGCTGACCTCCAACCAATTTACCACGGCGCTCAACGAACAGACGCTCTTTTCCTGGCGGGAGGAAAATCCAGGTCTGGCGGAATGGTATGAATTCCGCATCGTGACCGAAAACGGCTTTGTCATCGATAAAAAGCGCATCGATCCCGTCCAACTCGAGTTCAACGGACAGCTGATCAGCGCCCCCACGAATTCCTTCCAGATGGATACGGCCTATTTTCTAAAACTTTTGACCGAAGACTGGCGAACACACGCGAACGGTGTGACGCATGGCCTGAGCAACCTCTATATCTGGTGGGAGGTCGCCGGTTACCGGACCTACACCACGGTCAAGACGGAAACGATACCGGGGAGCAGCCCGGCGGACACCGCCAAAGTGCATAAAACCGTTGAATCCGAGGACGTGGAGGTGGAGATTTCAGACCGCTGGTCCCTGCTCACGCCGGACAAACCCACCGGTCTGGCTTGCGGCGGTAGCGCGGCAACCGCCTCCGCCATTGCCATTACCAACCCCGACAAGGGCAACCGGGTCGCCAACTATCCCAACGACCAGTGGGAGCTCACCGGAAAAATCAATCTCCGTTCGATCCCCTATGCCACCCACATCAACGCCCAGATCAGTGCCGGGGGCCATATCGCCACCTACGTGCCCAACCTCTTTCTCGACTGGGGCGACGGCAGTGGCGCAATTCCCCTGGAAATCGACCTGAGCCAGCCGGGTTATCAGGAATTGCGGCCCCTCGGCCGCGTCTATCATCATCGCTACCCTTACAGCGGCAACTACACGGTGCGCATCTATGCGCTCCCCGAGGAGGACATCCAGCAAGGCGCCCCCGACGCCCTGGCCGCCGTCTACGACGAGGTCATGAACAATGCCCAGTCCGCCGTGGATACCGTGGCGGCCTCCGATTCGGGCTATCATCCCTATTTCAAGATCATCAAGGGGATTCAAACCGCCCAGGGACCGGGATTCCGATTTTCCGGCCCGAACGACCGCCAATTTCATTTGGATGAAAATTCGTGGTTCGCCAAGGCGGGCCGCGCCTACCTGATCCATTGCGAGACCAAAAAAATCGCGGTGCGCGAGGATCTGGTGGCCCAGGGGCCGCTCCATCTGGAATCCATCGCCATCACCGGCCACAACGGTTCCGGATCCACCGGCGCCGGCCAGCTGCCCACGAAAAAGAGCGCGCCCAAGGGTTTGCCCAAAAAGAATAAAACCATCCCCAAACCCCAATCCGATACCGGCCCAGCGGGCAGCACGGCAAGCCCGGCCGCCGGCCTGGCCCTGACCCCGTCCCTACCGGAAATAGGCCAGGCCGTTCAAGGAACTCTGAGCACCCTGGTCGATGCGGAAATCAGTAGTTGCGGCCTCCTCCAGGGCAATGCCGGGTTAAGCTACTACGGGGAGGGACGCGCCAAAATCACCTGGAGCCTCTCTCAGGGGGACACCCGCATGGTGATCGGTTCGCTGGAAGAGGACCTGGCCTCCCCGCCGCGCACCGAAGGCGGCATGGTCCTGACCGAAAATACCCAGAGCACCCCCACGCCCGAATCCTTTGCCACCGCCGCCCTGCCATCCCCCGTCGTGGAGATGAACGACGCCATGATCAACCAAGCCTACTCCCTGGTGGTGGAGGCGGAGGTGCTGCCCGAATTGTTGCCGCTCGACCAGGCCGCCTTCGTCCGCCTGCTGGCCTCCGCCGGAAGGCCCTCCTTGTCTTCCGGTGACAGAGGCATGGCGCATAAGGTGCTCTCCTGGCTGGTGCCCGAAGCCCGGGCCGCTGCAGCAGGCCCCGCCGGCAACCCCCAAATAGCCCTCTTCCAAAAAAGCGGCCTCAAACTGGGCGTCCTGGCCCCCTCCAAGGAAGGCATCTCCGGGAGGCCCGTGACGGCAAGCCTCAACCAGTTGACCGAAGCCCGGCGCTTTCCCGAGATAGCGGTCAAAAAGGAAAAACCCTACTATGTGCAATCCGATCCCTTCCGCTATCGAGTCAAGGCCAGCGCTCCTGACAAACCCTGCCGATTTTTGTTCCCCACCTCCACCGGGGACACCTTTGCCATCGGCAATCTCGATGTGGTGAATACGGGAGGCCAATTCACGGGCAGCGGCGTTCTCGACATGCACCTTTACACCGGGGCGGGCGGCAGCGCGGAGCGTTTCATCCTGCCGGTGACCATCGGCGGCTGGCGCGTGGCGGACGACGGCTTGAGGGTTACGGCGGGCAGCCTCGATCTTTCCCTGACCTACAGCATCAGCGGGGCCGGTATGCGCCTCCAATTGCAGAAGCTTGCCGCCCGGGCCGGCCAGACCCCCATGAATCTGACCCTGGCCGCAAAACCGGCGGATACCGATCTGCATCGTACGGGCACCCCCCAGGCGCCGGAGTGGATCATCACCGCGCCCCTGTCCCAAGCGGGCGACTGGTATGGCCGGGATACCGGCGGCATGGAGGTGGAGATCGGCAACAGCGGCTTTTCCATCGCACCCCGGGAAGTCATTTTCGATCTCAGCGCCCAGGACGGCATGGCCGCCAACCCGGGCGGTGCCGGACCGGAATGGGCCGGTCTGCACTTCGGCGAAGATGCGCTCCTGGTCCCCAATCTCTTCGACTTCCAGGCGCCGGACGCCAACAAGGGGCACGTCAGCGATTGGGGCGTGGTCGGCACCCGGCTGGTAGGTAAAACGGAACTTACGGCGCCCTTCTCCACGGCCTACAAGAAGGGCGCCATCAGCATCGCTGCCATCAGCGTCGACACCACCCAAAGCAGTCTGGCTACCTACCGCAACATGGATGTGCATCTCCCCTGGCTCGACGCCCACCTGCAGGGTGACGCCCACCTCATTTACGGGGCCCCCGGCCAGGAGGCCTACTTCGACTTCGCCGATATCACCCAGTCTGAAGTGCACAAGGAGTATCGGGCCTTCAGCATGACCGTCCGGAATCTGCTCTTCGGCAACTTCCCCCAAACCGGCTGGGCCGCCCGGAGCGAAAGCACGCTCTTCCGTTTCGAAGCCGAAGAGGTGGTCTTCGCCGACAATGTGGTGGTGCCCGGCATCATCTATTCCATGGACGGGCGGCCTGTTCTGGAGAACGGCACCAGCATTGAGATTCCCCTGGGCGGGCAATCGACCCTGGGGCTCACCCCGGTGGATCTGGTGTCCGTCCGCATTGGCTGCTATGGCAGCGGGGCCGATCTCCTCGGCTTCGACTTTGCCACCACCTTTTCCATCTCCGAGGTCCTTTCGGCGGTCGAGGTGCCGGTGACCTACGGTCTGCGCCAGGACGGCAATTCCTACGAGGGCTCCGGACCCCACGTCGATCCCTTCGACCTGGAAGTCGCCTTCCCGGCCGGGCAGCCCCGGGTGACGGCCACCGTCCACATCGCCTACACCGGTGCGGGCATGTCGGCCGAGACCGCCGACACATCCCCGGGAGGAGGGTGGTCTTTCGGCGTTGCCCAAGCCTATGCCGCCACAGGCCCCCAGGACCGTTTTGCCGGCATGGTGGATATGGCCATGTTCAATGGACCGCCGGTGCAGGCCGAGTTTCGGCTGGGCTATATGGGCGGCCATGACTACTGGCTGATGCGCTCCACCCTGGATCTGGGACCCGCCGGGATGCCCTTCGCGCCGCCTTTCCTCAAACTCTATCAAATGCGCGGCGGGCTGGGGCACAACTTTCCCCTGGACGCTTTCAAGAGCACCACGCCCATCACGGCCGTAGCGCCGGTGGCGGACAGCTCCTATCTCTTCATGGCCGGCATGCGGGTGGGCTCCTCGGACGGCTTTGTCTGCACCATGGACGGCGATCTCTCCGTCAAGCCCGGAGAGGGGGCGCGCATGGACTTCCGGGCCTGGCTGCTCGACGCCCAGCATGCCGGCAACGGCAACTTCCAGGGGTATTTCCAGTATGCGGCCGGGGGGTTCGACGGCGCCCTGGCCGGGCATTTCAGCCTCCTGAACGACAAGATCTATTTCGACATTCCGGAAAACGCCTGTACGCTGCATTTCGGCGGAAGCCAGCCCTGGCATATTTATGTCGGCCAGGAGGCCGGACCCAAAGTGCGCATGCATCTTCTGATTCGCGACGCGGACGGCTATATGATGCTGGACGAGGATGCCTTGCGCCTCGGCGGCGGGGTCTATTACTATCTGGGGGCCTCCATCGGGCACATTTCCGGCGAGCTCAAAACAGGACTGACCATCACCTCCCAGCCCCACGTGGCCGGTTACGGTGAAGGCGGGGTACACGCCGAGGTGTGCTATAAAAAGTGCATCAGCGCCGGCATCTCCGTTCGGGTGGACGTCAGTGCCCTGCCGGTGGCCGCCTCCGCCCGGGGCTGTGTGACCATTCCGATTCCGTTCTGGAACCCCGAAATCTGTCGCACCTTCAGTCTATAGGAGATCCACCGTGAAAAAAACGCGACCATTCTTGTACTGCTGCTGCTCCTCATTTCGGCCGGACTTGCCACGGCGGCGGCCGATCAACCCCGCGGCGCCTTGTGGGCGGCTTCCGACGGCCAGGGAGGAATTTCCCTTTTCTGGATTCCCAAGGATCTCATCTGGCCCCGAGGCGGCTGGCGTCTGGAAAAAGTCGTCCAGGGCAAAGCACGCATCGTGGCGGACAAGATCGGGCCGGGCCGGGATCAGGCTGCCATGGCAAGGCTACGGCCGGCGGACCGGACCGTCATCGACGCCTTTCAGGCCGATCTACAGGCTGGCGCCATCCCTAAAACGGACAGGGAAATGGCGGTGACCGTCATGGGGCTTTCGGCGGCCGCCAATGCCGATTTCGGTCTGGCCGTCGGCCTGCGCTACCAGGATAGCGATCCCCAGGGGGGAAAGCGCGCCTATCGCCTGACCGCCTTGAACAGCAAAGGGAAAAAGCAGGCGGTGCTGCAAAGCGCGGCCGTGGACCCCATGCAGGCCACCCCCCTGCCGGAGGCGCCGCCGTCTTTCATGGCCGTCCCCGTGGAGACCGGCGTTGAATTGAGCTGGGAGAACCCCAAGCAGAACCCCGCTGTTCCGGTCTATGCCTTCACCGTGATGCGGGAAGATAAACGCGGCGGGGACATCCTGCTTACGGAGCAGCCCCTGTTGATCACCACCGCCGGGTCCCCGCCGTCAGCCGCCCAGTTTATCGACCTGGCGCCGCCCAAGGAATCGGAGGCCACCTATCGTCTGTTCAGTCTCGATCTGTTCGGCCGCCGCAGCCCGCCAGCAGCACAACCCTTTTCATTCCCGATCTTTCGGCCCTGGCGCCCCCGGCCCGGTTCACCGCCGCCGCGGGCGAGAACCAGGTCACCCTGGCCTGGGAAGCCAACACCAGCCCCTTTACCGCCGGCTACGTGGTCGAACGCGCCCTGCTGCGCAACGGCCCCTATACCGCAACGACCCCCGAGGGTCTCGACGCCGATCAAACCCAATGGGAAGATACCCGGGTGGTGGGCGGCACCAGCTATTTCTACCGCGTCCGCGCCATGGATCCGCGTGGAAATTTGGGCGCCCCTTCACTGGTCAAGACAGCAACGCCCCAAAACCGCCAGGCGCCCCCCCGGCCTGCCGAGCTGGCCGCCGCAGTGGGGCGCACCCGGGTACGGCTCACCTGGGAGGCGGTGCCGTTTCCCGTTGCCGGCTACCTGGTGGAGCGCAAGGCTGATGATGCCCCGCGCTGGGCCTATCTCACCCCGCAGGTGGTGCCGGAGCCGCGCTTTGACGATAATGTCGGTTTGCACACCCAGGGGACCTTCCGCTACCGGGTAACGGCCGTGGCCTTCGACAACCAGCAGAGCAAACCCAGCCGGGAGGTCGAGGCGGTTCTGCTGGATACCGTTTCCCCCAATCCGCCCCGCATTACCGACATCGACGGCCGAGACGGCAAAGTCGTTCTGACCTTCGCGGCCGCTCCCCCGGAAGCGGATGTCGACGCCTTTCTGATAATCCGCTCGGTGACCGAAGAGGATCCGGGACTGGTCATCGGCGACCCGCTGCCGGCGAAAAAAGACCGCTTCGAGGATCCCTTTGTGGCGGTCGGCAAACAATACTGGTACCGGCTGGTGGCCGTTGACGCCTCCGGCAACCGCAGCGATCCGAGCTGGGCCCGCCGGGTGACGGTTTCAAACCCGCCCGTGCCCACCCCGCCGGAGCCCTCCCTCGATGTCGAAGAGAAGCCCTTGCGCCATGTGCGGATCACGTTCAAGACCCCGCCCGAAGGCCTGGACGTCATTGTCCAGCGGCATGAGGCGGACGGTGCCTGGCGTCCGTTGACCGGCGGCATCCGCGACGCGGAGGCCGCCGTGGACCTCAATCCGCCGCCGCAGCCCAAGGTGGCCTATCGTCTGATTTATCGGGCGGCCAACGGCGCCACCGGGGAACCCTCGCCGGAAGTGGAGGCCCTATTGGAGTGAGAAGCGATTGCCGTGATAGCACCGCAGGGGCGCCGCGACAGATGTAGAACAGGCACAGATTGCACTGGATGGGTTCGAACAAACGGCGCCGGTCGTTTTTCGGAACTTGCATGTTGTTAATCCTGCTCCGCCAGGCGTCGGCAGCCGACAAGCCCCCTTAACACTGCGCCCGCCTGGGTGATGGCTCGAGGGGAAAAGCATTATCCGCCCAGGACCGCCTCGGCTTCCATGGCCTCCCGGTATTTCCCATAACGGGCGGCGGAGTTGCAGCGCGCGCGGTGGTGGAAGACGTTTTGGGCCTGGCCGACCCGGTCGGGTTTCCCCTCCAGGTCTTGAGCGTGTCTTCCTGAAGAGCCCGGCCATAGGAGAAGGACAGCTCCCAGGGGTGGTCGCCCAGGGCGTTCATGGCGTTGAGATGGGCGGTGGCGATCTGCGAGCTCTGTCCGCCGGAGAGAAACACGATACCGGGCACGGCCGCCGGCACCACCCGCCGAAAGCAATGGACGGTACGCTGCGCTACGGTCTCCACGGGGGCCTGATCCGGGCATGCCAGACCTGAGATCACCATGTTGGGTTTGAGCAGCATCCCTTCCAGATCGACCCGCTGATGGAAAAGTTCATCGAAGACCGCCTGGAGCGTGCGGGCCGTGACGACTTCGCAGCGCGCAATATCGTGATCCCCGTCCATCAGCACTTCCGGCTCCACGATGGGCACCAGGCCGGCCTCCTGGCAAAGGGCGGCATAGCGCGCCAGGGCGTGGGCATTGGCCTGGATGTTCGTCGGGCTGGGCAGGGCATGGGCAATGGTGATGACCGCCCGCCACTTGGCAAAGCGCGCCCCCAGTTCCCGATATTCGTTGAGCCGGTCCCGCAACCCGTCGAGCCCCTCGGTGATCTTCTCCCCCGGGAAACCGGCCATGGGCTTGGCCCCCTTGTCCACCTTGATGCCCGGGATGATGCCGCGTCCGGCGAGTACTTCGGGGAACGGCCGGCCGTCGGAGGCCTTCTGGCGCAGGGTTTCGTCAAACAGGATGACGCCGCTGATCGCCTCCTCCACCCCTTCGGCCGTGAAGAGCAGTTCGCGGTAGGCTTGGCGATTTGCTTCGCTGGATTCGACCTGGATGGTATCGAACCGTTTCTTGATGGTGGGGCTGCTTTCGTCAGCCGCCAGAATCCCTTTGCCTTTGGCCACCAGGCGGCGGGCGGTTGATCTTAGTGCTTGGATATCCATTCATGTTCTCCTTTTTCTTTTTATTATTTCGCGTGGGCTGTCTTCTTCATTTTAAAAATCCTGAATCTGGCCGGCCAAAGCTTCGGCCAGCCGCAGTAGTTCAGGGCCGTCTTCAAGCCCGTCGATGAATCGCCGGGGGATGGCCGAGAGCCCCGCCCGGGCGCCTGCCAGGGCGCCGGTGAGGATGGCGCGCGCCTGGTTCTGCCCGCCCCCGTTGACGGCGTGCAGCACGGCGGCTTCGAAATCGTCCTGGAACCGGGCGGCCAGGTAGTAGGCCGCCGGCAGCATGTGATAGATGGCGCAGGGCATGCCGTAGACAAGGGACTACCTTCCAGGCCGGTTCGATGCAGATTGCCGGATCGGCGGCCGCCCGGGCCATGTAGGACGGGGTCAGCCGCAGGATAAATCCCGCCTGGGAAAGATCCCCGGCCTTCAGGCCATCATGGTAGCGACCGGGCCGGGGATCGGTGTAGCCATCGATCCAGTCGCCGTAATCGCGCCGGAGCTCATCCAGTCGTAGTACCAGTGGGGTCCGAGCCCCATGGCATCCCCAATAAAGGCCCCCATCAAAGCCCCTGCTGCACGATTCTTTATAGCCTGAGTGGTCATGGCGTCACCTCCGATGGTGTTCTTTTGATGGATCGTTCCGTAAAAGGGCGTCCGCCCCACAGGACCCATTGGGACGCCGGAGACCGCGCCACGGCCGAAGGGCCGGGCAGTGTGTTTTGCCCTTGGGAAACGCCTATTTCGCCTTCAGCAAATCCCGAATTTCACCGAGCAGCACTTCTTGAGCCGAAGGCTCCGGTGGGGCCGTGGGCGCCGCCTCCTCTTTTCGTTTGAGAGAATTGATCGCTTTGACTGCAACAAAGATCGCAAAAGCCACGATGGTGAAATCCACCACGGTTTGAATGAATTTGCCGTAGCTCAATACAACCGCCGGCGCGTCGCCCGCTGCTTCTTTGAGGGTGATCGCCAAATTGGTAAAATCGACCTCGCCCAACACCACACCGATGGGCGGCATGATCACGTCTCCCACGAAGGAGGTGACGATTTTCCCGAATGCGGCACCGATAATGATGCCGACCGCCATGTCGACGACATTCCCCTTTACGGCAAACTCCTTGAACTCTTTGATCATTCCCATGACACAGTCCTCCGAACGATGGTAGTCGTTCATGCAGGCGATGATCTTCGGTGCCCACGGTCGGAAAAGGCCGCCGATTGTCCTGGAGATTGATGGCTTTGTGTTCCATACCTGCCTTTCGTCTTTTCTGGAAGGGAAGGGTGCCCGATATATCAAACAAGGTCCACAAGGGAGGCCGCATTCTTCCAGATCCGATCCGTCTCCTGTTGGATCAGGGCCACAAGGTTCCCGGGGAGCGCCGTCCCGGTCGAAATCGCTCTGCAGCCGATAGGCCATGGCCTCCAGCGGGCTGTCGCGGTAGCCCGCCTGCATCAGCCCGACGCCATAGGCCATCAGGAAGCGATCGACCCCCAGCCGGTCCCACTGCACCACATGGACCATCTCATGGAAATAGAGGCTTTCAGCTTTGCCGGCCTTCCCTCACAAAGAAGGTGTCCCGGTAGGTAATGCCTGAAATGGGCATGGTTTCGAAGGCGGCGAACTCCGGCAGACCCATGCGGCTCAAGGGCGGAAAGGGGGGATTGCCCGCCACAACGATGCAGCGAACCCGGTTCAGCAGCGTCGTGCGGGAATGCTTGCGCAAGCCGGGGGTATCTCTGCGGCTCAACCGGGACGGCCTGTTCCCGGGTGGCCCGCAAGGTGTCTTCCACCCATTGGCGCACGACCGGCAGGGCCTGCTTGGAATTTGCCGAGCAGCGCTGTGGGAGTCCTGTTTGCGCGGCGATCGCGTTCCAAGGTCATCGTATCGGTATGCGCTGGCCGCTAATCCTTTAGGGCGCCCATGGTCAGTCCCTGGACGATGCTCTTGCGCACGAAAAAGGCGAACACCGAAACCGGCAGCACGATCAGCGTGGCCGCCGCACCGATGCCGGCCCAGTCGATCTTGCCATAGGAGATGAAGTTGTAGACGGCCACCGGGACGGTTTTGGTTTTGGGACCGGAAAGGATCAGCGAAAACAGAAACTGGTTCCACGAGAAGATAAACGAAATGATGGCGGAGGTGGCGATGCCGTTGCGCACCAGGGGCAGCACGATGATCCGGAAGCTTTGCAGACTCGAGCACCCGTCGATCATGGCGGCGTCTTCCAGCTCGGACGGCACGCTCTCGAAAAAGGAGATCATCAACCAGATCACCATGGGCAGGGTGATGATCAAATGGGTGATGGTCAGGGCCGTATAGGTGTCGATGAGGTTCAGGTAGCGGAAGATGATGTACCAGGGCAGCAGATAGCTCACGAAGGGCGTCATGCGCGCCACCAGGATGAGGATCCCGATGCGGCCCTGGCGGTACTTGGCGATGGAATAGGCCGCCGGCAGGCCCAGCAGCAGCGAAAGGGCCGTGGCCAGACCGGCAACGATCAAACTGTTCATCAGGTATTTGAAGAAATTGTATTGTGCGAAAACCGCGCGGAAATTTTCCAGGGTCGGTGAAAAAATAAACGTAGGCGGATAGGAAATGTTTTGCACACCGGTCTTCAGCCCGGTTAAAATCATCCAGACAAACACAAATACCGGCGGCAAACACAGAGCGGCCGCCCCGATATAGAATAGCGTCGATCGGAAGAGCTTTGTTATTCGGCTGCCGTTGGCCATAAAAGACGTTCCCATCTGCCGGCCCCGGGCCGGATCCTCTCAGATATCCTGCGCATTGAGGCGCATGCGGTTCATCACCACGTTGAACACCAGTACGATCAAGAACACCACCACCATCAGGGCCGACCCATAGCCGGCCTTGAAGAAACTGAAAGCCACCTTGTACGAATAGAGATACAGGGTTTCGGACGCAATCCCCGGCCCGCCCTGGGTGATGGTATAAATAATATCGAACTCTTTTAGATTGTCCAGCGAACGCAGCATCAGGGCCGCGATCAGCACCGGCCGGATCAGGGGCAGCGTAATGTACCAGAAGATCTGCAGGGTGTTGGCCCCGTCGATGCGGGCCGCCTCGTAGGGATCTTGGGGTAGCGACTTGAGGCCGGCCAGGACAATCAGGGTGATCATGGGGGTCCATTTCCATACGTCCACCAGCACCAGGGACGGGATGACCGTCGCGGCGCTGCTGACCCACAGGCTGCCGGGCAGGCCGATGCTGTTGAGCAGATAGTTCATGACCCCGATCTCGGGATTCAGCATGATGCGCCAGATCAGGGCCACGGCCACCGGCGTGGCCGCAAAGGGAAAGATGTAGATGGCCTGCACGAGTTCGCTGCCTTTGAACTGACGGTGGAAATAGAGCGCGATGAGCAGACCCAGCACCAGTTCCAGGGTCAGGCTCAGACCGCTGAAATAGATCATCACCTTGAGGCCGTTTAAAACGCGGTCATCCTGGAAGAGTTCGATAAAATTATCAATGCCGATAAAGCGGGGGGCCCCCAGGCCGATGGTCCATTTGGTAAAGGCCAGGTAGAGATTGTACCCGATGGGAATGACCACGATCAGAAGCAGGGCCACCACGGCCGGAGTCGGATAGACCAAGGCCTGGCGGCGGTCGATGAAATCGGAAATTTTGGCGGCGATCGTCTTCATGCGCCTCGGGATATCCTGGAGCCGGCCCGCTTATCAGTGTCCGTCCAGAAGTGGTAGATTTTGGTTTCTGGCAAGGCTGCAACCGACTGGCACCCACAGGCGTAGCCGGAGCTACGCCGAGGACCGACAGGAGGCGAAAACGCCGCCAGAAGCCAAAAGATGCTATTTATGGACGGACAACACTGACCGGCTCCAGGATAGGGGTGTTGTTATAAGGCATCTCAAAATTAGGGTTTTCGTTCGAGATCAAGGCGCGGCCAAGGACCACCCCGCAGGCATACGCAAGTATGTCGAGGACGTGGGACGAGGCATCAACGCCCATATCGGGCGAAAAAACTTTTTGAGATAGCGTCTATAGTTCCATTTTCTTGTTCATTTCTTCTGCCGCTTTCTTGGCCGCGGCCGCCACGTCCTTGCCCTCGATGGCGTCCACGATCACGAGGCCGGTGATGTCCCGGATTTCGGGGACGTTCAATACGGGCGGATTCCACTGGGGCTGGCCGATCTCGAAAGACTTCAAGGAGGCGGCCGTCCAGTCCGGATTCTTGTCTTGGGCCTTATATTCCGGCGCGTTCCAGGCGGACGCCCGACCCGCCGGTACGCCGGCCATGAGGGCGCCCAGCTCGTTTTCCTTGTTGGTGGCCCACTGGACGAAGAGCCAGGCCGCTTTCTGGCGTTCCGGGGTGCTGGTGCCGCTGATGGCCAGACTCCAGTTGGAAACGTGGGGCACCTTGCCGGCCGGTCCGGCCGGAATCGTGGTGTAGCCGACTTTACCGGCCACCTTGGACTCCTTCGGATTTTCGTAAAGCGACTTGAAGACATTGGCATCGAAGATCATGGCCGCCTTGCCCTCCATGAAGATGGAGGTGCTCTCGGACCAGTGCAGCATGGTGGCGCCCTTGGGGCCGTAGTTGCGCAGCAGATCGCCGTAGAATTTGAAGGCCTCAATGCTCGCGGGCGAATCCAGGTTGGATTTGCCCTGGGCATTGGTCCAGGATCCGCCGAAGCTGTAGAGGAAGTCCACCCACTGGGAGGTGGCCGCCGCCCCCTTGCCGCGCAGGGTGATGCCGACCATGGTCTTGCCGTCCACGTCCTTGCCGTTGAAAAATTTGGCCGCCGCTTCCAGCTCCTCCATGGTTTCGGGCACCTTGACCTTGAAGCGCTCGAAGAGATCCTTGCGGTAGGACAGCAGGGAAGCTTCGGCGTTGATCACGATGCCGATCTGCTTGCCGTCGATGGAGGACCCCTTCATGGGACCCGCGAAGAAGTCTTTGACATCCCAGTCGCCTTCGGTCAGGGCGGGATCGGCGATATAGTCGTCCAGGGGTTTGAGCCAGCCCGCCTTCCAGTAGTGCAGTTTGGCCTGGCCCGGCATGATCATGTAGCCGTCCACCGTGCCGCCCGCGTTGAGCTCGATCATGCGCTTGTTACGGAACTGGTCCTCCGGGAAAACCTCCAGATTCACCTTGATGCCGGTCATCTTCTCGAATTCCGCCACTTTGGGTTCGATATAGCTGGTGAAAGGATGCTTGTTCATCAGGAAGCGGATCTCCGTTCCCTTGCTCTGCATCCAGTCGACGCTGCCGGCCATCGCCGACGACGCCATGCCCGCAAACAACAGGGCACCCATCAGAATGTACAGCATTTTCTTTTGCATGCGCGACCTCCTTTGAGGATTGAGAAACATTGGTTGTGGTCTATCGATACCCGCGGCGCGGCGGGTCTTCTTGCTTCCTTCGCTACGCGGCGCCCCCCCCGCGACGACTTCGAACCTTTTCCGGCGCCGCGGAGCATCACACAATGGTTCGGGATGTCTCGTGATCGAACAGATGGGTCTTCTCCATTTTCAGACGCACCTGCATCGCCTGCCCCACGGTCAGGGGGTGGTCCGGAACCGCCACCCGCGCCACCAGGGTCTGGTCACCGCAGGTCAGGTGGACCAGGGTTTCCGCCCCCAGCGTCTCCACCACCTCGACCTGCGCCGCAAGGGCGTCGTCCCCGATTTCGGACAGGGCCTCCGTGTGCTCCGCCATGTCTTCCGGGCGCACGCCGAAGATGACCGGCCGGCCGGCGTAGGCCGCCACCCGGTCGTGAAAGGCCTCCGGGAGACGGACGTTGAAATGATCCGAACGGACGAAATAGGCCCCCTGCTCGGCCGCCAGGGTGGCGTCCATAAAGTTCATGGCCGGCGATCCGATGAAGCCCGCCACAAATCGGTTGGCCGGCTGTTTGTAGACGTCCAGCGGGATACCGGATTGCTGCAGGGCGCCGTCGTGCATGATGAAGATCCGGCTGGCCATGGTCATGGCCTCCACCTGGTCGTGGGTAACATAGATAATGGTCGCCCCCAGACGCCGGTGGAGCTTGCTGATCTCGGCCCGCATGGCCACGCGCAGCTTGGCGTCCAGGTTGGAGAGCGGCTCGTCGAAGAGAAAGACTTCGGGCTTGCGCACGATGGCCCGGCCCACCGCCACCCGTTGGCGCTGGCCGCCCGAGAGCTGCTTGGGTTTGCGGTCCAGCAGGTCGTGGATGCCTAAAATATCGGCCGCCTCCTGAACCCGCCGGTCGATCTCATCGGGGGGGAACTTGCGCATCTTCAGGCCGAACCCCAGATTGTCCCGGACGTTCATATGCGGATAGAGCGCATAGTTCTGGAACACCATGGCGATGTCCCGGTCCTTGGGGGAAACATCGTTCACCCGCCGCTCGCCGATGAAAATATCGCCCGCGGTCTCCTTCTCCAGACCGGCGATCATGCGCAGGGCCGTGGTTTTGCCGCATCCGGAAGGCCCCACCAGGACGGCGAACTCCCGGTCCTGGATCTCGATGCAAAGATCGTCGACCGCCGTCACCGTCTTGAAGCGCTTGACAATATTCTTCAGGGTTACGCTGGCCACGTCACCTGCCTCTTTTGCGATGTTGCGATCGGACGCCGTTCAGCGCGGCGGCTCAAATCGTGTAAGATGAAAACCCGCCGTCGATGGGAACCACCGTGCCGGTCACAAAGCTGGATGCATCCGAGAGCAGCCAGATCATGGCGCCGATCAGGTCCTCCGGCTGGCCGTAGCGCCCCATGGGGGTGTGGGCGATCACTTTTTGCGCCCGCGGCAGCAGTTCGCCGGTCTCCCGGTCGATATGCAGGAATTTGAGCTGTTCGGTCATGAAAAAGCCCGGCGCCAACGCATTGACCCGCACGCCGGTGTGGGCAAAGTGGACCGCCAGCCACTGGGTGAAGTTGCTCAGGGCCGCCTTGGCGGCGGAATAGGCGGGTATCTTGGTCAGGGGCGTAAAGGCGCTCATGGAGGACATGTTGAGGATGGCGCCCCGGCCCCTGGCGACCATCTCCCGGCCGAAGGCCTGGGAAGCCAAAAAGGCGCCCATGAAATTGAGGTCGAACACCCGGTGGAAATCCGGCCCCTCCAGATCGAAGAAGGAACGCGCGTCCGCCGGCAAACCGGCCTCCGCCGGGTGAAACTCGATCGACGTGCTCCCCCGGGGATCGTTGCCGCCGGCCCCGTTGATCAGAAAATCGGGCGCATCCCAGCGATCGCAAACCGCCCGGCAGCCGTCTTTGAGCGCCGCGGCATCCAGAACATCGCAGGCCAGGGCCTGGGCGGTCCCGCCCGCGGCCTCGATCGCCCGGACCCGGGCGTCGGCTTTGTCCGGGTCGATGTCGATCACGGCCACCTTGACCCCCGCCGCCCCCAGGGCATCCGCCATGGCGCCGCACAGGGCGCCCCCGGCACCGGTAATCGCGGCCACCCGGCCGGAGAGATCGAATCGCTCGGCAATGGAACTCGGCATTATGCTTTCACTCCCCTTGCTATCGGAAAACGTTATGCGGTCGTGCGGTCCAGGCGCAAAAGAAACCCGGCGCTCAGAACCCGCCCTGCTGGTCGACGAGGGCCATCACCTCATCCAGGGTGGGCATGGAGACCGAACACCCGTGCCGGGCCGCCACCAGGGCGCCGCAGGCATTGCCCAGCCGGGCGGCCTTGTAAAGCTCCCAGCCTTTGGCGTGTCCGTAGAGAAAGCCCGCGCCGAAGGCATCCCCGGCCCCGAGAATATTTTGAACCTGCACCTTGAATCCCGGCACGTCCTCGGCCGGCTGGTTGCGCTTGTGGATACGGCAGCCCGCTTTCCCCCGTTTTTCCACCACCAGGCCGGGGCCGTAATCCAGAATGGCCTGCACGTGCCGCGCGCTGTCCCCGGCCACCCGGGCATCGGTCAACTGGGAGTGGGTCAGCCGGATGGCCTGCGGGTCGGTCAGCAGGGCCGCATTGATCTCGTCTTCGGTGCCCAGGACGATGTCCACCCCCGGCAGCAGGGACCGGATGGTGACCCCGTAGGCGCATGGATCGTGCCATTGGTCCGGCCGAAAATCGAGGTCCAGCACGACATCCGCGCCGGCCCGACGGGCCACTTCCGCCGCGTGCAGGGTGGCGCTGCGGCTGGGCTCACGGCTCAGGTTGGTGCCGGCGAACTGAAAGACGCGGCTGGCGGCAATCGGCGCCGCCTCTACATCTGCAATTTCCAGGGCCATGTCGGCGCAGTTGTCCCGGTAAAAGACCAAAGGAAACTTGTCCGGCGGTTCGATGCCTAAGACGACCAGGCTGGTGGTGCGGCCCTTCTTGCGGGGACAGAACCGGACGTCCACCCCCTCACCTTCCAGGAAATGAACCACAAAATCTCCCACCGGATCTTCGCCGAAAGCGGTCAGCAGGGCCGATCGCAACCCCAGGCGACGGCAGCCGACACTCATGTTGGTGGGCGATCCGCCCACATAGGCGGCAAAGCTCCTGATGTCCACAAAATCCGCCCCTATGTCGTTGCTGTAGAGATCCAGGCTGGAGCGCCCCATGTGGAAGGTGTCATAAACGGACTGGCCGCTTGCGGGTACCTTGGAGGTCATTTAAAATACTCTGTCCGTTCGATCGGTTAGTGGGTGGGAACTATTTAACAAGTTGGGGCAGAATCATCTGTTGCGCAAGGGGGGGAGGTCGCAGGGGATGATTCCGTCCGTCAGGGGAAGCTTGCCCTATGCCTTAAAATGCACGGATCGCTATGTCAAGGGTTTGCTCGCGGCCGCATGCGATCAGGGGCACTTCGTATGTTTCGCTTTAAAGTATTCCATGGCCTTGAAGACAAAGCGGGCATAGGCGCCGGCCTGGCCACCCCCCATTTCGATGGCCACATCGATGGTTTCGTAGATTTCCTCGTCCCGGGCGCCGGCCTGCATGGCCTGGTCCAGGTGCCATTCCATGCACGGTTCGCACTTGGTCGTGATGGAAATGGCAAGTGCCATGAGTTCCTTGGTCTTCTTGTCCAAGGCGCCGTGGCGGAAGGCCTTTTCTTCCACCTCGAGCAAGGGTTTGTAGGTTTTGACATGCTTCAGAAATTTCAGGTGCAGGGCCTTGCGGTCCTTGATGCTTTGCTCGATTTTCAGGTGGCTTAAATCAGACACGTTGCTCTCCCAGGCCGTTCAATTGTCAAAAATCGATCGCCTCATCGGATGCTGCTTCCGAATCGTTCAGGGTGGAGCGCATAGCGCCAGGTTGACCTTGTTGACAGCGGGCTTGAAAAACCGCATGCCGCCGCCTTCGCTGACGATCTGAAGGATGGCCTCGGAATCCTTAACCGCAACACCTGAAAGCAGGGTTACCCCGGTATCCGCGAAGATTTCCGGCCATAGGGGTGTCGAAGCCCCCAGAAAGACAATCTCCCGGCAGCCGCCGGCCAATTCCAGCAAACGGTCGGCCGTGGCATTGATGAGGGAGGTCGAGGTCAACAGGGCCACCTGGCAGCGGGGCAGCAGCTCTTCCGCCGCGGCCACGGGAAGCAGACCGCCCTGGGGCAGCGCGATCTGCTCGAAAATGTGCAGGGCCGCCGCCTGCTTCCGGATGGCGGGCACCAAGGGGCCGAAATGGCCCACCATGCCCACGTGGTCCTCGGGCCCGATCTGCAGATGCTCCAGGATGTCGCCCGGTTGATACGTTCTTTCCGGCCGGTTGAACAGGGCATTGGCCGTGGCCAGGGCCAGGGCCGCCTCGATGCGACCGCCGGCCGCGAAAAGCGGAAGCAGGTCCCCGGCCGGCCGCCCGGCCAGAGGGCGGATATTGCGGTAGACCGAGCAGCCGCCCGCGCCCTCATCCAGGAAGGTATAGGCAAGACCGGCCTGGCCGTTGTCCAGCAACACGGCCGTGTAACCCAGGCCGATGCGCACATCGGCAATGCGCCGCCCTTCCGCCATGGGAAGGGCTGCCGCTTTTATCCTGTCTTGCAGATGCATCACTGTCCTTTCAGCGAATTGCCCCCTTTCTCATGGGAGCGTCTTCCTATAGCGGCACCCGGCCTCCTGTCGTCACCCAAAATCATTATAGTCCTGGGCCCCGCGCTAGGCCGCAATCTGGAAAAACCCCGGGTAGTGGGTGACGAAGCCCACCTTGTTGACCTTCAGGTCGGTACTGAATTGGCCGCCGGCACTCGTGTAGCGGTAGGTTTCTTCATCAAGGCGTCGGTAGTGTTGCGCCAGTCCATCGAGGGTAAAGTCGGGAAAGCGCAGCCAGGCAGCCGTCACCCGGGCTTCCTCACCGACGGCAAGGTTCAGTCGTCGGATCGGGAGAAGATTGGTGGCCGGGCTGAAATTCAGGTCGATGTCGCTGCAGCCTGCCACGGCGGGACTTGCCACGCCATTCAACCGCCAGCGGTGCAACGCATCCAGATCCACCTCCACCGTGATCTGCCGGGGACCGATCCATCCCGCAACCGCAGCGGCAACCGTGTGCCAGGCGTCATTGCAGGAAACGCTGTAGTCCAGCCGGCAGGGCTGCCCCTCATAAACGAAGACCGCCGCACCCGACAAACGCCAGGCGCTGTTTTGCCGTTCGCAACGGCAGAACTCATGGCCCGGCATATCGAGCCGGCGCCATAAAATGGTGTGATGCTTCATGGTCATCTTTAGGCGTATCCTCCGCTGACAATTTGGCGGTCTGAAGCTAATCCTTTTTGAACAGCGCCACCATCAGCGCCAGATCGCCATGCACCTTGTACTGCTGGTCGAGAAACATCTGCTGGCCGTCCGCCTTGCGGGTCATGATATCCATCCACACCTCGAAGGGGGCTTCGATGGTGAGGTCCGCTTTTTCGGCAGGCGCCCTCGCGGGCTTCGATACGGTCCGGCCGCAATGATGAAATGGCAGGCCCCTTCCACTTCCCCGGAAAAATCGAACTGCAGGATCACCTGCCGGTCACCCACCGCCTCCGCGTTCAGCCCAGCCGGTAAAAGCCGCATGAAGGCCGCGATGGAGTCCGGCCGCGGCACCATGTTCTTCTCATGGAAGGTTTTGGGCGTAACCCCTTCGGCAATGCAGGTTTTCCAGAAAATATTGCCCATTTCGGCAAAGGCTTCCGGATCCACGAAGGACTGGGTGATGCGGGCCAGCGTTTCGGGGGCGACCGCCATGGACCGGACCAGTTCTCTTCCCGCCTGGGCGGTGGCCGCCAGGATATCGTCGGCCGCCACTTGGAAATAGTGATTGGTCATGGCTTCGGCGGCGGGCCGGTAGATCTCTGCTACGATGGGGGCCTCCTCGTAGCGGGTGCGGTTCAAATGATCGGAAAAGGCATCGAATTCGGAGGCTTCCGGGAAACCGCACACGGAAAGCCAGACTGCGGCCGGCACCTTGTAGCGCAGGGGATGCGTCGTATAGCCGTGCGCGTCGCGTTCGAAAAAGGGCTGGGCCGCCGGCAGGGTGCGCTCCTTGAAGGTGCTCATGGCCGCGTTCATGGTGTGGTAGTAGAGCGGGGTGGCGTAGACGGCCAGGTCGGCTTCGCGCCACTTCGGAAAGATCTCCGTGGTCATGTCATCCTTGTGGATGCAGCGGCCGGGCGTCTTGGTCCAGCAGGTGAAACAGCCGATGCAGTTTTTGATCGTCTTCTCCCGCAGATGGACGATGTCGACATCGCCCCCGGCTGCGCGCATGCCGTCCGTGAGGTGCTTCAGCATGAGTTCGGTCTTGCTCTGGCCTCCGGGCCGGGGGCTGGAATTAATGGCGAGAATGCGCATGTCCTCCTCCTGTGTGATGCGGTGCTGGGGTTGATGGAATGGCTTTCGACCGGCGCCCGCTTTCAGAGTTGCTTTGGTTTGCGTTTCTTGTAGGGATTAAAGTCCGGATAGAGCTTTTCAGCGCATTCCGGGCAGATCCCATGGCTGAATTCCGCCGCTGATCGTTCCCGGATATAGGATTCGATATACTGCCAGTTTCCGCTTTCATCTCTTATTTTCTTGCACGACGCACAGACCGGCAGGATGCCTTCCAAATATTTGAGGCGTGTGAGCAACTTGCGGGTGGTAGCAATGTGGAAGGGGCCCACGTATTCCTTGTACTGCTGCCAGATCGGGTCGGCCCCGGCGGCAAATCCCACCAAGGCATCCTCCCAGGCCGGCTCCCCGGTCTCATCCTGCATGGTGTTCGTGGGGGAGACGGCCAGGAAGTCCGCAATCAGTTTTTCTATCCAGCCCCTCGCAATGCCTTTGGGGTTTTTCATGACACATCCTCTTCGTCCAATATGGATACCATCCGTGCCTTCTTCGGCTTCCTTTTCTTCCCGGTCCCCAATGAAAATCCTAAGCAGGACCGAGATCAGCTTTTCAGGAGCCCCAATAGGGACAGGCCGAAAAGACCCGCAAAGGACAAGATAATGCCCACCACAATCGGCAGCACGGTAAACGCCAAGATGTGTGCCGCCGTGCCGGAGCTGTCACCATATTTCGCCTTCATCGCTGTCAGCCGGCTAAATTTTTCGGGAGATTTCGTTCTCATCACCAAGGTGTAGACGCCGTAGAAACATATGACCAGTCCCATACTGATGGTTACCAAATCCAATATGAATTCTCCTTTTTCATTAGGGTACGAACCGCAAGGCCCTTTCGTCCTCCACGGCAAGAAGGGAGAGCACCGGCGCGGCCGTCGGGTCGGCCAGCACGTCTGTTGCAAGAACGGCGATCACAAGGCTTTTGCCATGGCCGCAGGCGCGCTTTTCGGCATTCAGACGTATTCTACCGACGGACTTGAAAGCCGATGGGGTGTAGGCTTCACCCGGCGCCTTGACGCTTTATCCCCCCTGCCTGCTCTTCTCACGGCTCCGTCAACGCCAGCTTGAGCCCCAGGGCCGCAAAGACGGCCGCAAAGGAGCGCTGCATCCAGGCCGTCACCCTGGGAGAACCCGCCACGTGGCGCCGGACCGCATCGGCCAGCAGCCCGTAGAGGATGAAAATGGCCAGGGTCATGGCCATGAACACCCCGCTGAGGACCAGCATCTGCAGGGTCGGCGCCGCCGCCCGGGGAGCGACGAACAGCGGCAGGAAGGCCAGGAAGAAGATGGACAGCTTGGGGTTGAGGATGTTGATCAGAAAGCCGCGGGTGATGATCTGCCCCACCCCCCTGCGGGTGGCCGGTGCATCGAATTGCAGGGCTCCGGTCTCCCGCCACATTGACAAGGCCAGGTAGAGGAGGTAGATCACGCCGGCATATTTCACCGCCTGGAAGGCCAGCGCGCTCATATGCAGGATGGCCGCCAGTCCCAGGATGCTGGCCGTCAGGTGGGGGAGGATGCCGGCGGTGCACCCCACGGCCGCGGCGATGCTGGCCCGCCGCCCCAGACATAGCCCGGTGGAAACCGTGTAGAGGACGCCGGTTCCGGGGATCAGCACCACCACCAGCGATGTCAGAAGGAATTCCGTGCTTATCATGGATACCGTCCCTGGAGAAAATTTAGCGCACCCGGCCGGAGGCTCCGTCCGGCGCGTCGGCTGTGGTGCGGAAAACCCGCCTACCATGGGGACCGCAGGCGGGCTAGTCCGCCGGGCTTCATGCGGAAGGGCGGGCATCGATCAGGTCCGGCAGCAGGGGGCGCGAAAATCAAGGCTATTCATATGCCGATTTCATTCCAAATGCAATCTCACCGGCAGCCGATCCGGCACCCCCTCGGACGCCCGTTCCCTGCCGCGAGCCCTGTTTTTTTGAGATGATTTGGATTAAAAACCCGTAGCTGTCCTCACGCCGGCAGCGCCCAAAGGATTTCTATGAACCGGTCAAACGCCGTTGTCGCCATCTCAATCGCCATTCTGACGGTGGCGCTCTGGGCCTTTCTAAACCGCCCGGAAGAGGAACCCCTCTGGCCCAAAAGGATCCAGGGGTTTTCGTTCTCCCCCATGCGGGAGGGGGAAAGCCCTCTGGCGTCCCAATATCCCACCGAAGCGGAAATCGACGCCGACCTCGCCCTGCTCTCCGGCAGGACCCATGCCATCCGGACCTACACGGTGGAAAACGTTCTGGCGCGCGTTCCCGCCCTGGCCAAGCGTCACGGCATCAATGTGGCGGCCGGGGCCTGGATCGACGCCGATCTGGCCAAGAATGAAAGGGAAATCGAAAGGCTTCTGAAACTTTCGGTGACCAGCACCAACATCGTCCGCCTGATCGTAGGCAACGAGGTGGTCCTGCGGGGCGACATACCGGTCCCGCAACTTACGGACTACCTCGATCAGGTCCGGCGGAATACGGATATTCCGGTCAGCACGGCCGAACCCTGGCATGTCTGGGTCAAACACCCGGAACTGGCCGACCATGTGGACTTCCTGGCCGTCCACATGCTGCCCTATTGGGAGGGGGTGCCCCTGGACGGGGCGGTGGACTATATCGTGGACCGCCTGGCCGAGCTCAAGAAACAGTTCCCCGGCAAACCCATCGTCATCGCCGAAGTGGGCTGGCCCAGCAACGGGCGCACCCGGCAGTCGGCCGTGGCGTCCGTCTCGAACGAGGCCACCTTTCTGCGCCGCTTCCTGGAACGCGCCGAAAAGGAAAACTACATCTATTATGTCATGGAAGCCTTCGACCAGCCCTGGAAGCGGGCCACCGAAGGCGCGGTGGGTGCCTATTGGGGCGTCTACGACGTGGAGCGCCGGCCCAAATTCCCCTTCGAGGCGCCCATCGTCCCCATTCCCCACTGGTATCTACTGGCCGGTCTGTCGGTGATTATCGCCGCCATCACCCTGTCGGCCCTGCTCCTCGACAGCCGGACGCTGAAACAGCGCGGGAGGGGATTTCTGGCCATCGTCGCCTATGCGGCCGCCACGGCCGCCGTCTGGATCGTCTACGACTATATCCATCAATATCTCACGGTGGGAACGGTTCTGGTCGGCGTTCTGATGCTGGGCGGCATGGTGGGGGTGATCCTGGTGTTGCTGACCGAGGCCCATGAGTGGGCCGAGGCCCTGTGGATCAGCGGCAGCCGGCGCATGCTCCCGCCGGCGGAAGAGGATTCGGGGACGCGGCCTTTCGTTTCGATCCATGTACCGGTCTACAACGAGCCGCCGGAAATGCTCTGCCAGACCCTGGACGCCCTGGCGAAGCTCGACTATCCCGACTTCGAGGTGATCGTCGTCGACAACAATACCAAAGACCCCGCCGTCTGGGAGCCTGCGGCGGAACACTGCCGGCATCTCGGGAGCCGCTTCCGCTTTTTCCACGTCGACCCCCTGCAGGGGTTCAAGGCCGGGGCCCTGAACTATGCGCTCGCCCGGACGTCCGACCGGGCGGAAATCGTCGGCGTCATCGACAGCGACTACCAGGTGGACCCGGACTGGCTGAAACGTCTAACGCCCTATTTCGATCGCCCCGCCACGGCCCTCGTGCAGGGGCCCCAGGACTACCGGGACGACCGGCAGAACCTCTTCAAGGCCATGTGCTATGCCGAATACCGGGGCTTTTTCTATATCGGGATGATGACCCGCAACGAGCGCAACGCCATCATCCAGCACGGCACCATGACCCTGGTGCGGCGCCGGGTGCTGGCGGAAATCGGCGGCTGGAGCGAATGGTGCATCACCGAGGATGCGGAGCTCGGACTGCGCATCTTCGAAGCGGGCCACGAGGCGCTCTACATCCCCGACAGCTTCGGCCGGGGCCTGATGCCCGACACCTATCAGGATTACATGAAACAGCGTTTCCGCTGGGCGTACGGCGCCATCCAGATCCTGAAGCGCCATGCCGGTATGCTTTGCGGCACCCGCCGCAGCCGGCTGACCTTCGGGCAGCGCTACCACTTTATCGCCGGCTGGCTGCCCTGGATGGCCGACGGCATCAATTTGCTCTTCAACGGCGGGGCGATCCTGTGGTCCCTGGCCATGATCATCGCCCCGCGCCAGGTGGACCCGCCCCTGGCCGAGCTCTCCCTCCTGCCGGTGGCCTTCTTTGCCTTCAAGGCCGCCAAGATGCTCTATCTCTACCAAACCCGTGTGCGGACTTCGATCCTGCGGACCCTGGCCGCCGGCCTGGCCGGCCTGGCCCTGTCCCACACCATCGCCAAAGCCGTATTGGCCGGCTTTTGCACCCGCGGTCTGCCGTTTATCCGTACACCCAAGTGGGCCGCCGGCCTCGGCCTGATGCACGCGCTGGGCATCGTATGGCAGGAAGCGCTCATTCTGATCATCCTCTGGCTATGCGCCGCCGGGGTCTACCTGCGCCAAATCGTCAGTAATCTGGACCTGCACTTGTGGATCTTCGTTCTTATCGTGCAGTCCCTGCCCTATCTGTCGACGGTCCTGATTTCCATCATCAGCGCCGTTCCCGGGCGCTCCGGCCATCGTCCGGGGCACAAGCCCGCCGAGGTCCACCCCTAGCGGCGGTCCCCATTCCTGCCGCCAACGGCCGCCGGGGAATCCGGGCCTTTCGGCCGGTGTCCGATTCGGACCGCCGGGACCGGCCCCGCCCAACCTGCCCGGCTGACGGTGGGCAGGGCGGCGGCGGTGCCCCCGGCGGGATTGAACCGGCCCGTCACCTGTGGGCGTCGGAAAAACGGTGCCGCCCGGGCCCTCGATCCAGAGAGGAGGTGAACGGGCGGCACCGGGGGGTCACACGGCACTTTCGCGGGTCCGGCCTATTTTTTCATGCTCTTCATGAACACTTTTTCGGCCTTTTCCGCCATCGCTTCCGCCTTGGCGGCGGCCTGGTCGGCCCGGTTCGCCGCCGCCTCGGCCCGCATGGCGGCCGCATCGGCCTTGTTCGAGGCTTCCGCGGCCATGGCTTTGGCCGACTCGGCCGCCTGCAGGGCCTGGTCGGCCTTGGACGTGGCCTGCTGCACCTGGTCCTCGAGGGAGGTCATCTGCTGGGTTGTGGCACAGCCCGCGAACAGCCACCCCACGCAGACGATCAGGCCTAAAACGATGAGCGGTCGTTTGATCCTTGCGATGGATTTCATTTTGATGTCTCCTTTTGGTCATGGTTGGAAAAGGCGCGACGGATAGACGGCCTGTCGCGCGCATGTTTGGCAAACCCGCAAAGGCGGCCGGTAGGGATGCGGGAGGTCCGGTGCCTCACTGCGCCCCGGGTTCGAGCACGGGCCGGGCGATGGCCCCGGCCGTCACATCCACCGGCAGCCCGCGGCGTTCCTCCAGGGCCTCTGAAAAGGCGTCGCGGTCCACGCTGTGGCGCCATTTGCTGGCCGCCAAGCGCTGGAAGCCATAGGCCTTGAAATCGGCGATCCGGTGGTAAACGTCGCGGTGAACTTCCACGTAGATCCGCCCGTCCGCCATACCGATTTTCACCGGCTCGTAAATCAGTCGCACCTCGGCCGGCAGCCCCAGCGAATGAAACAGATAGGCGATGTCTTCCGGATAGAGACGAATGCAGCCATGAGTGACAAGGCGGCCCACCGACCACGGAAGGTCGGTGCCGTGGATGCCGTAGGAGGTGCCCCCCAGCCGCATCCAGTAATCTCCCAGGGGGTTGTCCGGCCCCGGGGGAATCACGGTGCGGCCGTATTTGGCGCGCAGCGACGCGGGAATGACCCAGGCGGGATGCGTCACTTTGGTGTTGATCTGATATTCACCCGTCGGGGTTGGCCAGTCCAGGTCGCCGATACCCACCGGGAACGTCTCCACCGTGGTGGCGCCCGCCTCCTGCCGGAAGCGGTAGAGCCGGAGCTCCGCGACATTGACGACCAGCTCGGACCGCGTCGACGCGGGCAGCACCCACCGGGAGGGAATGGTCAACACCGCCCCCACCGGCGGCAGCCAGGGATCCATCCCGGGATAGAGATCTTCCATCTCGTTGAAGCCCAGATCATACGCCCGGGCAATATCCAGAAGGGTTTCCCGGCCGCTGACCACATGGCGCTGAAGGGTGCCGACCACCGTATGGGTGTGACGGTTCCAGGGCATGTCCGGCCACGACGTGTCGGGGGACGACGGCAACACGGGTTTCATGGCCATGATTCCATGGCCGGCCGCTGCCTTTTCCCGGTCAACCCGCACCCGGTCGCCGGTCGGCGGGCGACCCGAGCCGTCACTATCGCTGCCCCGATCCTCGAAGCGTTGACCGACTGCCGTTATCGGCCCGCTGCGGACGGCGGAAACGCAAAGAAAGGTAATCCACAGGACGGCCATACAGCCGATTGGGACGCGAACAAATCGATTCACGCCGTCCTCCCTTGGAGGGTGATATTCCCATCACGATGGTGTGCCGAAAAGCACCCTTTCGGGGGCGTATCCACCGCGATGGTGCCTCTGTCGCTAAGGCGTCAAATGGTATTTGCGAAACAATTTAGCTTTGTAATTCGATGCTGCGTATGGGGTAAATAGCGTATTTTGGAGGGCATTCGCTGCGGCGCCATCGTGCTTTGGGTGACAGCGGGGTGCGGGCCGGCAGCGGAGCGGTGGCCAATCAAACAGGAGAACCTTACCCCATCGCTCCAGGATATGATATGATGGCGGGGTAAATGCCGCCGGTTGACGGCAACGATTGGTACGATCAGGTTCCAACCGGCACCGGCTTTGTCGAAAGGTAATGGTCAAATGGGTCAGCATGAGGATTACACAAAGATGATAAGATCATGGCTTCTGGCGACCCTGGCGGCGCTGCTGGTGGTCGGCTGTTTCGACCGTACCCATGACTTCAAGCTTCGCTTCCATGATGTTCACGGGTTGAAAAAAGGCGATCCGATTTATTTCGATGGATCCGTTATCGGGGATGTCCAGGAAATCGAATACACGGATGCCGGCCTTTTCCTGGTCAGCGTGGCCATCCAGAAAGAATTCGCCCCGGCGGCAACCGCTAACAGTCGATTCTATATCGATGCGGACCCGGAAACGGGCGCCCAAAGGGTGATCCGGGTCGTTCAACTGGAGCCGGGCGGTCCGCCTATCGCGGAGGATGCCGTGGTGGAGGGCCATACCAAATATGCCGTCCTCTATGAGCAGTTTGCCCACCAGCTCGGCCAAAACATTGCGATTCTGGAATCCGGGATCAACGCCTTTTTGAACGAATTGCAGGGCATTCCCGCAGACGAACAGATCAGGGAAATCGAGCGGCAGCTGGATGCCATCATAGCAGATCTGGGCAACATGAGCCGCGCGATGAAAGACAAACTCGAGCACGAAATTCTTCCGCTTATCAACGAAAAAATCGAAGATCTTCGGAAACGCCTCGAGGGTTCCGGCCGGGAGAACGCCCTCGACCCCCTCGAGAAAAAAATGCATGCCATCGATGAGCGCTTGAGCACCTGAAGGGAGAACGACACCCCCCCGAGGGGGGCGTCGTTCTCCTTGGAGTGCTCGTCCTTTGCATGCCGGAACGCTCAAGAAGGACGGTCTAAGGCCGCCGGATAGATATCCCCCTCGTCACCTTCCGATGGAGAAAAAGAAACGGGTGCCGCTTCCGGGTTGGCAGAACCGGAACATTAGTGGTAGTCGTCGCGGTCTCCATGGTGGTAGCCGGAATGACCCGGTCCGCCTTTCCAGCTGTCGGCCGCCACAGGGGCCGCCGGGAGAAAGATCAGCGCCACGTAGGCGGCCACCCAAAGGCTTCTCCGTTTCATCGTTTGCTCCCCTTCGTCGGGGAAATGGGATCATTTTCGAACTGTCCTATAAGCTATCCCCCCGGCATCGAAAAGGCCGGGGGGATGCTCCAACAGCCTACGGGAGGCCTTTCCCGCAAGTGCGTCCTAAATGCCCTGCCAACTCTGCCTGGACGGCTGACCTAAAGCCCCGGCGCGTGCCCCGTACAGGCCCTTTACCTTCAAACTACGCCTTCCAGGGTGGAGGGCTGAGGCCTTTCACCCATTCTATAGATCCGGACGGGCGGCTATACTTGCGGCGTCACCCACCATCCATTAATGAAGGAGGAAGAAATGAGATCACCCCGTTTATTATTGCTGGCCCTATTGATTTTCGCCGTTTCCGGCCTGGTCTTCACTTCTCCTGGTGAAGCCCAAATGGGTTACGGCATGCACCACGGCATGTATGGAGGCGGTTATGGCGGCTACCAGGGTGGAGGCTGGAGTTACTGCCCTTATTGCGGCCGGCCCCTGCAGGGCGGTGGTGGCTATCCCATGGGCCCCGGCATGATGGGGCCGGGCTACGGCCAGCAAGGCATGGGGCCGGGTTACGGCCAGCAGGGCATGGGGCCGGGCATGATGGGACCCGGCTATGGCAGCCCGTATGATTACCAGCAGGGCAGAGGCGACCGCCGCTACAACGAGCCCCTGAAAAAAGAAGATGCCCGCAAAGAGGTCGAGGACATGTTGAAGGCAAGCGGCAATCCCAATCTCAAGTTAGGGGATGTCGAGGAAGACGGACGCTATTATGTGGTTGGTATCCTGACGAAAGACGGCTCACTGGTCGATAAGATGAAGGTCGACAAAAATACCGGCATGATGCGTTCCATGTATGGACGATGACCCCCGCAGACGGTCAGGGACATCATCAGCGCCGGACGAAATAATTGCGCATCATGCCCATGTCGCCGTGTTCGAGATTGTGGCAGTGGTAGAGGAACAGGCCCGGATAGTCATCGAAATCGACCAGGATTCGGACGCGTTCGCCGGGCATCAGCAACACGGTGTCCTTCCACCCCTCGTCCACATAGCCGGCGTGGGTGACGCCGCTTCGCCCCAGGACACGGAATTGCTTGCCGTGCAGGTGCATGGGATGGGGCATGTCCATCATGGACATCATACCCCCGCCGGTGTTGCTGAATTCCCAGATCTCCCGGGATCCCAGGCGGACTATCTCGTCCTGGGCCACGTCTTCCATTTGGAATACCCGGCCGTTGATCGACCACTGCATGTGCTGCATGGTGAGGTAGAACTGCTTCGGGCGGGAAGCATCTGCAATTTCATCGCGCCGCGGGCGAACGGGTTCCGAGAGCCTTTCGGGCAGCGGACGACGGTTTTTGCCCTGCTGGGTGACGTGGACCCTGAAAAGCGTGCAGGGCGCCCCGTTGGGTAAACCCGGACCGGCTCCCCGGCGCCCCCCCATCATCATGCCGGGCCCCATCCGGCCCGCCCCCATGCCGCCGCCCGCAAAGGGCAGGCTGACAAGGGCGGTCTCGAAACCGGTGGGCCGATCGCTGAAATCGGCCCAGATCTCCAATCGTTCCCCGGGACTCAGGAACGCATAACGGCGTAGGACCGATCTTTCCAGCAGTCCGCCGTCCGTGCCGATGACGGTCAGGGGGCGGCCGTCTTCCCAGGCCAAGCGGTAAATACGCGAATTGGAGCCGTTCAACAGGCGCAGCCGATGAGAACCGGCGGATACCGGCAGGGTGAAATCCGGCTGGCCGTTGACCAGAATCCGGTCCCCCAGGAAACCGGTCATCTGCGCCATTCGATTACCGGACCGATAGAATAGCTGGTTGTCCGGCCCGAAGATGCGGTCCTGGATGACCAGCGCGACATCCTCTTCGCCGTCGGGCAGGCCGGCGGCGCGCTCTTCCGCGTCGGAAACGATGAAGAGCCCGGCCAGCCCGTGGTAGACCTGGGGCCCGGTCCGGCCGTGGGGATGGGGGTGGTACCAATAGGTGCCGGCCCTGTTCTTGACTTCGAATTCGTAAAGATAGGACGCGCCCTGCGGCACGACATAGCGCGGATGGCCATCCATTATCGCCGGCACATGCAGGCCGTGCCAGTGGACGATCGTTTCCTCCGGAAGCCGGTTGTGAAAGCGGATGCGAACTTTTTCGCCGCGCCGGGCTTTGAGGGTCGGCCCCAGGTAGCTGCCCGGGGTTTCAACAACGCGGGAGGGGTGGCCCTTAAGCACGGTGGCGCGGTAGCGCCAGACCTCGGTGGGCCTTCCGGGGAAAACGGCCACCTCCCCCGGTTCGGCCCACAGCGCAATATCGAGATCGGGGGTGAAGACCGCCGGTGAATCGGCACCCGCCGCGAGAAGGCCGCGCGCGGACCAGAGACCGCCGGTCATCGCGCCCAGGGTGCCGCAGCCGGCCAGCTTCAGGAATTGCCGCCGGGTTTGCCTTTTCCCAATGGGCCGGGTCGTGTCACGCGTGTTCATCGTGCCTCTCCTGCCGGGTAGGCGGCCGCATCGGCCTTGTTGCAGCGCAAAACGGCACCGTCGGCGATTTATCCGCCGCAATAACCGCCGTGACGATAGCCGCGGGTTTCGGGATCGGAATACGGCCCAACGGGAGGAGCCTCATGATATCCGTAGCCGCCCCTGTGGTACGCCCCTCCGTAGAAGGCGTGCCGGAAGGGACCGCCTCCCAGGTAGCAGCCGGTCAGGGCCGTCAGGGCCAACCCCGTGATGGCGGCTATCAGGACTGTCTTAACAGGAGTTCTCGAAGGCTTGCGTTGCATCGTTCCCCTTTCCTTCCCGTCCGGCGCCGCCGGATCCTTTCTTGCAAAGGATCGGGGCGGTCTGAAGCCGCCCCGGTTTCTCCTTATGCCAACTCAGACCGGGCTTACTGCCCGCAGTAGCCGCCGCCGCGGGGGCCGTAGCCCATCATCGGGCCATAGCCGCCACCACGAGCGCCGTAGCCCATCATCGGACCGTAACCGCCACCACAGGGACCGTAGCCGCCGCCATAGCCCCGGCGAAGGTTGGGCGCTGCTTTGCGGGCCTGGATTTCGTAATCCAGACGCTTCTGGTCCAGCTCGTTGCGGAGCTCGGATATCTCGCTCTGCAGCTTGGACGCGTTGCCGGTATCCGGATCCTCTTTGGCCAGTTCGCTTTGCAGGGCCAGATTCTTTTCATAAAGCTGCTGCCGCAGGCCATCGGTGGCTTCGAGAAAGGCCGTGCGCTGCTTTTCCAATGCGGCGCTCTCTTCGGGGGAAAGGTCGGCGTAGCCGCCGCCCTGCTGCCAGCCGGGTCCCATCATTCCGGGCCCGCCCATCGGACCGTAGCCGTAACCCCCCATGTGGCCGTAGCCTCGTCCCCAACCGGCAACGGCGAGGGTTGCCAGTCCGAAAACAGCCAGAACGGTCAGTGTCATGGCGATCGTGGTATTGCGTTTCATTGGTGTGCCTCCTTAAAGATCTTGGTGATAGAACGTGGTGGTTGATGATTCCGAAAGCACCTCGCTTCCGGAAAGCCTCAGGTCTTGACCCTGTGATAAAGCAAGGGGGATGCCAAAACCGGCGCCCGGCCTGTTTGTTGAATATAATATAATTGTAATTATTTAACTATTTATATTTTTTGAGATGAAGTGAACGGGTGCCGATGGGATGCCGGGCAGGCAGTGTGGGGTCAAATTACCCACATGAGTCGTTGTCGGCGCATGATGTGGGGAGAATACGGACAATCCTTGCCGGAGCGACAGCGAAACCGGCCACGGGCGGCGGCCGGACTCAATCGATGCCGTAATCTTTCAATTTATTGTGCAGGGTCTTGCGGTTGATGCCCAGCCGGCGGGCGGTTTCGCTTTTATTGCCGCCGCTGTCTTCGAGGGTGGCTAAAATGGCCTCTTTTTCGATCTCCTCCAGGGGGCGGTTGGTCGCGACCGGAGACGGCGTCGGCTGTGCGCAACTGTCGGCATAGGTCTTGGTGATGGTGGGGGGCAGCTCTTTTTCGGTGATATGCTCGCCCGGCAGGAGGATCACGGCCCGCTCGATGGTGTTCTCGAGCTCCCGGACATTGCCGGGCCAGGCGTATTTGAGGAGCATGTCCATGGCCAGCGGTGAGATGCCCTTGACCGGCTTGCGGTTCTTGCGGGCATACCGTTCCATGAAATGCTGGGCCAGCAGCGGAATGTCGTCCTGGCGCTCGCAAAGCGGCGGGATGCGCAGGGTCACGACGTTCAGACGGTAGAAAAGATCCTCGCGAAAGCGCCCGCTGCGGACTTCCTCCTCCAGGTTGCGGTTCGTGGCCGCCAGAATCCGCACGTCCACATCCAACGTCTCTTCGCCGCCCACCCGCTGGATCTCCCTTTCCTGGATCACCCGCAGTAATTTGGCCTGCATGGCCGCGGATGTTTCACCGATCTCATCCAGGAAGATGGTCCCTTGGTCGGCCTGCATGAAACGTCCTTCGCGCCGCTTGTCGGCGCCTGTATAGGCGCCTTTTTCATGACCGAAGAGCTCGGACTCCAGCAGCGTTTCGGTGAGGGCCGCGCAGTTGACCACCACCAGGGGTTTGTCCTTGCGCCCGCTGTTGTGATGGATCGATTTGGCGATGAGCTCCTTGCCCGTGCCGCTGGCGCCGGTGATGAGCACGGTGGCCTCCGAAGGGGCGACCATGGCCAGCATGTCCACCAAGTCCTTCATGGGCCGGCTCTTGCCGATGATATGCTCCATTTCGTAATCGGCGCTCAGCTTGGACTTCAAGGCCGCATTTTCCGTTTTCAGGCCGGAGTGCTCCAGGGCCCGCGCCAGGCCGATTTTGAGCACTTCAAAATCCAGCGGCTTGGTCAGGTAGTCGTAGGCCCCGGCCTTGAGGGCCTCCACCGCCGAATCCACCGATGAATAGGCCGTCATGATGAGGATCGGAATGGACGGGTTGTAGGCCTTGATCTGCCGCAGGGCTTCGATGCCGCTCATCTGCGCCATGCGGACATCCATCAGGATCAGGGCGAAGGGTCTTTCCTTGACGCTCGCCACGGCCCGGGCGCCGTCGTCCACCGCGGAGACCTGATAGCCCCAGCTTCTTATAATGGTCTGCAGCGTTTTGAGATGGTTCGGATCGTCATCGACGATCAGGATGGGGGCCGGGCTGATTTTTGGCATTACAACCTCATTTCGCATGCTTAAGGGGTAGGATAACGGTAAACGTCGTGCCTTCCCCCGGGATGCTGCGCACCTTGATCTGGCCCTGGTGGGCTTCGATCACCTTGTGGACGATCGCCAGCCCCAAACCGGTGCCTTGCGCTTTGGTGGTAAAATAGGGATCGAAGATGGCCGTCAGGTCGTCGGCGGCAATGCCCGTCCCGCTATCCTTGATCGCGATGGCCACGGCATCCTCCCCCCGCCGGGTGCCGGCAATCGTCAATTGGCCGCCGTCGCCCATGGCCTGCAGGGCGTTCAGGTAGAGATTCAGGAAGCACTGGGTCAGCCGATCCGGGTCGACCTCCGCCTCCAGATCCTCGGGGGCGGGATGCAGCGCGATCCGAACGTTTTGGGCCGTGGCCTCCTGCTGCACCAGCCGGGTCGAATGCACCAGCAGATCATTGATGTTCGCCGTCCGCCAACTGAGCTGCGTCGGCCGGGCAAACTCCAGCAGCTCGCTGATGACCCGGCTCAGGCGATCCACCTCTTCGATCATGACCCCGGCCATCTCGTAATCCTCGCTGCCGTGCGCAAATTTGTCCTTGTAATAGGAAGCGATGCCCTTGATGGAACTCAGCGGATTGCGGATTTCGTGGGCCACCCCGGCGGCCAGCCCGCCGATGGCCGCGAGCTTCTCCTTGCGGTGGATTTCGTCCTGCAGCCGGCGAACCTCGCCGAGGTCCCGGATAATCAGGACCTGGCCCACAAAGACTCCGTCGGCGTTGATGATTTGGGAAGCGCTGATGCTGACGGGGACCACCCGATCCCCGGCAAAGGCGCACTCCATTTCCTTTTCGGAAATCGTCTCGCCCCGGTCCAGCGCATCCTTCAGTCCACAGAAATGATGCGGCAGAATCTGATCGGCGGCCTTCCCCTGGGCCGCGGCCAGGTCGAGGCCTGTGATACGCTCGGCCGCGCGGTTGTAAAACGCGATCCGGCCGTCCTTGTCCGTTGCGATCAGGCCCACCGGCAGACTCGACACCACCTGGTCTTTGACGGCACTGGTGTCCTGCAGCGATCGTTGGGCGGAACGGTAGCTTTGCATCCAGAACATGGAGATGAAACCGGCCATCCCCAGAACGATCAGGATGCCGGAAATAAGGACCGTGTTGCGGATATCTTCTTTGCGCCCTTCTTCGAAGGGGGCGGGATCCAATCCCACCCGGATGATCTGGTCCTTACCGGAATCGGCCCCCTGAGGCTGCCAGTCATTATCAGCGCCCATCATCATGCCGTGCCGGCGCATCATCTGGCCCATGCCCGCGCCCCTCCGGCCGTCCCGGATCGGTCGGAAGTCCCGGTAAACCTCAAAAGCCCGCCGCCCCTGGCCGATGTCGGTGATGCGCCAATAGCTTTTCCCGGACGGGTCAAAGTCGCCTTTCAGGCGGTCGCCGGCCAGGTCTTTGCCAATGTCTTCCCGGTCGCTGCTGGCCACAACCCGTCCGTCGCGGTCGGTGATCCGGATGTAAAGGACATCCGGCAGCAGGGCGGTTTCCTGGATCAGGGTTTGCACCTGCCGCCCGCCCCACCCCATGCCCATCATGCCCGTCCGGGCGCCGGCCTCCATGGCCTTGATGATCGCGGCCCCTTTCTCGCTCAAAATCCGTGACATGTATATTTTTTCACGGCTGTAATTCTGGAAGGCCAGCACAACCACCGCCACCAGCAGGATCCCCACCGATCCGATGATGATCCAGGGTGAGGTGTGCAAATGCCAGCGACCGCCGCGAGATCGATTTGCCGTCATAATCCCCCCGGGAATTCACTTGTGTTGACCCAACATGCCCATGGTTGGGTATTTTGTAAACAGCTTGTGGGATTCAACCCGATAAAAGTGGGTAAAATAGCCCCACTCTACGACGCGCATCCCCATTGAAACCAACCATCGACATGCCGATGGCCACTATAATCACTGCAAAACCAATGGATTGACCCTTTGGAAATGGTATTGGCATGCAAATTGGAAACCAAGGGATACGGGCGGCCGGGATTTTCGCCATCGTGCGCGGGCAATGACGCGGCGGCGCCAGCCCTGAAGGCGAAGCAACCTGTACCCTTGGTCGGCCTGCGCGGCTTTAAACGCTATAAGGAGAAACATTGATGTGGAGCTGTAATTACGGGCCATGGGCCGGTGGATGGGGGGAGGGTTTTTCCCGGGGCATTTCTGGGGCTTGCTGCTGTGGGGCTTGGTGATCGTGTTGCTGGTTTATCTGGTCGTGCGTCTCTTCCGGCCCGGGACCCATCAGGCCGTCAGCGCATCCCGGGATCGCGACGATTCGCTGACCATCCTGAAGACGCGCCTGGCGCGGGGGGAAATCTCCACGGAGGAATACGCCAAAATGAAACAGGTCCTCGCGCAGCCCTGACGCCCTCCGCCCGGGTGTTGTTGCCCGTAGCGTTTCTCATTTGAGCTGGCTGTCCTTGCTGCCCCGCCGGTTGTACAGCGCGTGGCTTGTCTGCTGTTTTTCCAGCTCCGCCTGGCATTGGACGCACAACCGTACCCCCGGTATGGCCTTGCGCCGGGCTTCCGGAATGGGCTCGTCGCACACCTCGCAATGCGTCCGGCTCTCGCCTGCCGGCAGCCGGCGCCGGGCCTCCTCGACGGCATCCTGCACGCTGGCGTCGATCTGTTCCTGCACGTCCCCGTCACGGGACCAGCCTACGGCCATGACCTACCCCTGCGGTAAACGTTTCGCTTCTTATGGCTATCATAAGGTTTAAAACGGCCTTTGGCCAGCACGTCCCTGCATAGGCGCCAAGCCCATAAGCGCTGCAGGGTTTGCCTGCGCCCTTCCTGCTACCACTGCCGGAAGTGACCCGGGCCGCCGGCAGGCCCCCCGGGAGCGCAAAAGAGCTGATTCTGGGATAGGCTCCGCCGCCGGGGCCCTGGCCCGTTGGTCGGGGCGGTTTTCACGCGGCGCCGGCGGTAGCCTATAGACGGGGGCGGTTCACGACGCTCCCCGAGCGACCGGTCGATCATCGCCTTTCAGTGATGGCACCTCACTGATATATCACTGATATATCAGTGAAATTACAGCTCTTACTTTCCGCGTGGGTGACGATAACCCTTGTATGGTCCCTTCCGCCAAGGGCCCCATCGAGAGACACGGTGTCGGCCGGGGTAGATGCGTATGGCCGCCGGAATCGCGATCCTCCGTCTTGCGCGGGTTGCAAGACGTCATCAATAGTAAGGAGGCACTATGGCCGCATCCGCAATTACATTGACTTCGAGCATGCGCACGTCCCTCTTCCAGCTCCAGAGCAGCGCCAAGATCATGGGGCGCACCCAGGGGCGCCTCGCCACCGGCCGCCGGGTCAACAGCGCCCTGGACGACCCGATCAACTTCTTCGCCGCCCAGGGGCACCGCAACCGGGCCCGGGATTTGATGGCCCGCAAGGACATGGTCACGGAGGCCATCAAGTGCGTGGCCGCGGCCGACAACGGCATTGGCGCCATCGCGGACATGCTGGCCGCGGCCAAGGGGCTGGCCGGAGCGGCCCTGGCCACCAACGACGAGGAGGAGCGCGGCGTCCTGGCGGCCCAGTTCGACGAGGTGTTGGACCAGATCGACACCCTGGCCGCCGACGCCGGCTACCGGGGCACCGACCTCCTCCAAGGCGATTCCCTGACCACCGACTTTGCCGCAGCGTCCGGCGCCTCCACCCTCACCATCGCGGGGGTGGATGCCTCCAGCGGCGGGCTGGCGTTGGACAAGGCCGCGCAGGGGGAAACGACCACCACGGTGATACCGTCGAGTATCGACAGCATTGATGGCGGCTCGGTAACCGACAACGTTACGGTCGGGGAAACCGTCCACACTACCGATGGAGCCAGTCATTTCGCTTTCTCTGCCGACATGGGCCCGATGTGGCGACTGTTTGACCTCACCACCGGTGGCATCGCCACACACGTTAGTGTCAATGGACCTAGTATTTCTCACGCTGAATACGGCGGCACCGTCGTGTCCGGCAGCTTCAATGCGGGCGACGAGGTCCGATTGGAACAATACGCGCACGGTGTCGACCAGGACACCGGCATCCCCAACAGCATCACCACGACCATCCCCGAGAGCAACGCCTGGGAGACAGCCGGCGGCATCCAGGCCTCCCTAAGCCAGCTGGACCATGCCACCACAAGCATCCGGGCCTATGCCAAACAGCTCGCCACGAACAGCGGCATCCTGACCACGCGGCTGGATTACCTCGGGAAGATGGGTGACATCCTTGAAACCGGGGCCGACAGCCTGACCCTGGCAGACATGAACGAGGAGGGGGCCAGCATGCTCATGCTCCAGACCCGCCAGAGACTGGGCTTCACGAGTCTCAACCTGGCCGCAAAGGGGGCGCGGTCGGTCATGCAACTGTTCTGATGCACCATAAATCAACGCAAGTTGATTTGACGCTCCCCGCAGGGGGCGTCAAGGCGGCAAACGGGAAGCGTGGTTTTTAATGGAAGAATTTCAGCAGCCATTCCAATGTCTCCCGGGGCGCCTCCTCCTGGACGTAGTGTCCGCAGTCGATCGGCCCCCCCTCCACCTGGCGGGCATACCGGCGCCATACATCCAGGACATCGCCATAGACCCTGCCGGTATGGCTCTTGCGTGCCCCAGATCACCAGGGCGGGCGCCTCGACCTTGTGGCCGGCCTCGAAATCGGCTGTATCCATCTCGAGGTCGCAGGTGATGCAGGCCCGGTAGTCGGCGCAGGAGCCGCGGATGGTCTTTTCGTTGAAGCAGCGCACGTATTCGGCAAAGGCCGCCGGATCCATGAAATCCAGCCCGATCCCCGGCTTGGACAGCTTGTGGGTCATGAACCACTCCGCCGGGACCGAGCCCATCATGCGCTCCGGAAACCCCTCGGGCTGGGCCATGAAGACCCAATGCCAGGAGCTTCGGGCCCATTCGCGGCTCACATGGTTCCAGATGTAATGATTCGGCAGGATATCGATCAGGGCCACCCTTGTCACGCTCTCCGGCGCGTCCAGGGCCATGCGATGGACCACCCGGGCCCCGCGGTCGTGGCCCGCCACACAGAACCGTTCATAGCCCAGCGCCCGCATCACTGCCACCTGGTCTGCGGCCATTGTGCGGAAGGAGAAGTTGATGTTGTTCTCGCCCGCCGGGGGTGCCGAAGAATCCCCGTAGCCGCGCAGGTCCGTGGCCACCACATGAAAGTGCCGGGCGAGCACCGGCACCAGCTTGTGCCAGGTGACGTGCGTCATGGGGTTGCCGTGCAACAGCAGCAGCGGTGGTCCGCTGCCGCCGTGGCGGCCATGGATGCGGGCCCCGCCGGTATCGATGTCCAGTGCTTCGAAGCCTTCGAACATGGCATCAACTCCCTTGCCTGTCGGTGAAAACGAAATAGCCCCCGGCCGCCATTGCCCGGGCGGGCCGGGGTATCCGGAAGGCGAACTGTACGCAGTTTAGGGCGTCAATTGCCATCGTCAAGCGCCCGCACCATGGGGATGAATCGTATCCCGTTGACGGTTTGTTCTTCCCCGGTCGGTAGAAAGCCCAGCTTGCGATAAGCGGTAACCGCATTGGGGGACGCATTGACCGTGATGGTATGAAGGTCAGGGGCCCGTTCCCGGCATAGGGCCACCGCCCGCCGGACGAGTTCCCCGGCAACACCCCGGCGCTGATAGGCGGCGTCCACGAAGAGCAGTGCGATATGGCGGTTCTCCCGCATCTCGATGACGCCGGCGGTCTTCGGCCCGCTGGCGGCCACCCAAACGATATTTCCGGCTGCCAGGCGCTCGGACATGCGATCAGGATCGATGAATTTCTTGAACTCCGCGACGCCCTCGATCGAGTACAGGGATGCCACGAATTCGGTAAAGACTTTCAAAATGAAATCGGCCAGGCCGGCGGCCTCGTCCGGTTTCAGCGGGCGATAGAATATGGTCCCTTCCGTTGCGCTCAATTTCCGATATCCTCGTTCCACATTAGGCCTGCGCTTCGTTTCCGTCGGATGGCAGGCGGTCCGGGGGTGGCCATGCATTGCGCTCCGTGCAACGCGTGTTTAGCATTCCTTTCAGTTACCAGACATGACCCGTGATTTCTATCGTAATAGAATAATAGAAGGACTAAACCCATGAAAGCGATTGGATTGAAAACGTCTTTGCCCATCGAGGATTCGGAAAGTCTTATCGAATTTGAATGCGCCCAACCGACCCCGGGCCCCCAAGACCTCCTGGTGCACGTCCAGGCGGTTTCCGTCAACCCGGTGGATTACAAGGTCCGGCAGCAAAGCGCGCCTGACACGGTGCTGGAATCCCCTAAAATCCTGGGCTGGGATGCGGCCGGGGTCGTGGCCCAGGCCGGCCAAGAAGTGGCACTCTTCCGTCCCGGCGACCCGGTTTTCTATGCCGGGGACATCAACCGCGCCGGCAGCAACGCCGAATACCAGGTGGTCGACGCCCGGATCGTGGGCCGTAAACCGCGCGCCCTTTCCTTTCCGGAGGCGGCCGCCGTGCCCCTCACGGGCCTGACGGCCTGGGAAGCCATTTTCGATCGGTTGGGGCTGCAGCCCGGGCAGGGCAAGGGAAAAACGGTCCTCGTTATCGGCGGCGCCGGAGGGGTTGGGTCCATGGCGATTCAATTGTTGAAGCAGATGACGGCCCTGACCGTGGTTGCGACCGCCTCACGCCCTGAATCATCCACATGGTGCCGGCAGATGGGCGCCGATGACGTTGTGGACCATCGCCACCTCAAGGAGGCGTTGCACACGGGGGGACACACCTTCGTGGACTACATCTTGAATTTCGTGAGTACGGATCAGTACTGGGAAGCCATGGGCGAAGTGATTGCCCCCCAGGGCCGGATCTGCAGCATCGTGCCGGCCGAGAAGGACGTCAATCTGGCGCTGCTCTTCCAGAAAAGCGTCTCTTTCAGCTGGGAGCTCATGTATACCCGCTCCCTCTTCCAGACCGAGGACATGATCCGCCAGCACCATATCCTGAATGAACTGGCCGAGCTGTATGATCAGAGGCGTTTGAAGCCGACCGTGACCCAGGTTTTGTCTGGGTTGACTGCGGACAATTTCAAAAAAGCCCATGCCCAGTTGGAGTCGCACGCGACCATCGGGAAACTGGTCGTCGACTTTCAATCCGGCGATTGAGGGCCGCGGCCGCCGCGCCACCTGCCTGCCGTCGTGATCAAGACGGCCGTCAATTCCCCTTCTCGACGGTCACAATCAGGCGGGAATCCTTCAAGGCGGCTGTCCGGTGCACGACAATGTCCTGGTAAGCGGTGCTGCGGATCATTCTGATGAACATCTCGATGGACGGATAGCGTATAAGAAAGATTTGATCCCATTGTTCATCCGGCGGGCCGATGACGGAGCCCCGTGCTTCCCCGATCCATACAAGGCTTCCGCCGACTTGCGCGACCTGTGTGGAAGCTTCGGCGCTGTATTTGGCATAGGCGGCTCTTCCTGAAATGGCTGGCCGTCCATCAGGATAGGCGGCTAATTCCCTGAACCTCAGCAAATTCAGCATGACGACCGGAACTCCTTTGGGAACGCCAGATATCGCCTCTTGAAGTTGGTCCGGCCTTGGCGCAATCGATGCCATTCAATGATCTCCTAAAAGTTGAGCATTTCATCAGGGTTGTAGAAATCGCGGCGACGGCGATACCTTGCCGGGATGTGCGCGTCACTCCGCTCGGGCATCGGCGCCATGCTCGGAAAGCTGCGCGCCGAACCAGCGATGGATGGCGGTCAGCATCCGCAGGTCATTCGTTTTAAAGCTGATCTGTCCGCCATCCGGAAGCGCATTGTAGGACACCTCAATGGCGGAGGGGTTGGCTTGCAGCTCGGCGAGCCCGGGCATATCGGCGCCATGAAGTTTGGCGGGATCGGCGTAGTCACCCCGTTTAAACCTTTCGGTCTCGTGCTTGAGGTGCTGACGAATAAGGGATATCTGATCCGCATCATCGGGGTCGCGCGCCAATACGCGCATAGCGCCGCCGAATTCCGTCATCTTGAAGATGTGAACCGTCTTCGACATCTCAAAGGGCATGACGTGATGCGACATCCGATGAACGCGTTCCTGCGATGTTTCAGCAAGCCCTGCCGAAGGTGCACAAAGCAAAATCGTGGCGGTGGCCGCCGCGAGAAGGATAACGAGGCGACGGACGAACACCCCTATGGGATGATTTGCTCGCTCCGGAATGCCGAATAGTTCGCTCGCCGGAAAGCCTAAGCCCCAGCCGGGTGGGATGACGGGCTGTACCTTTTCCATTTTGGGGAGCCTTTCTATCATATGAAGCGCCAATTGTCCGGGGAAGCCTTCCTTCCTTAGGGGGTAGCGACCTTAATCCTTAAATCATTACCAGCTGTCGACAAACGGCAAAAATGTCGCTTCACCTGGTTTGGGCGGACGCGCTTGCCAGCCGCGCAGGATCCACTGGCGGGTGTCGGCCGGATCGATGACGGCATCGATTTCCATGTAGGACGCCATGTTGATGGCCTTGCCCCGCTCATAGCCATGAGCCACCATCTCGTTGTAAACCTTTTCGCGCGCGGCCGGATCTTCGATGGCCGCCAGTTCCTTTTTGAACCCCGCCTTGACGGCGCCCTCGATCCCCATGCCGCCGAACTCGCCGGTGGGCCAGGCAGCGGTGAAAAAGGATTCATGAAACCCGCCGCGCGCCATGGCCATGGCCCCCAGGCCATACCCGCGGCGCAGGACGATGCTGAAAACCGGCACCCGCAGATGGGATCCGGTGATGAACATCCGGCCGACATGACGCACTTGCGCCTGCTGTTCGATCTCCGGGCCGACCATGAACCCCGGGGTGTCGATGAGCGAGATCAGCGGCAGGCCGTGGGCATTGCAGAGCTGCATGAAGCGGGCAGCCTTGTCGGCATCGTCCGCCTCGATGGTGCCGGCCATGTGCTGGCAGTTGTTGGCCATGAGGCCGAAGGCCGCCCCCTCGATCCGCACCAGTCCCGTAATCATCCCCAGGCCGAAGCCGGGCCGCAGTTCGAGAAACGAATTCCGGTCGGCCATCGTTTCGATAATTTGGCGGACGTCATAGGCCCGGCGCCGGTTTTCCGGGATCAGATCGCGCAGCCGCATTTGATCCGCGGCGTCCCATTCCGTCGTCTTCCCCTGAAAATAGGAGAGGTACTGCTTGGCGACGGCCACCGCCGCCGCTTCATCTTCCGCGGTAATGTCCACCACACCGTTTTGGGACTGCACATCGATGGAACCGATTTCCTCCGGTGCGAAGCTGCCCAGCCCCCCGCCCTCGATCATGACCGGCCCCCCCATGCCGATGTTGGTATGGCGGGTGGCGATAATGACGTCGCAGCAGCCTAAAAGGGCCGCATTGCCGGCAAAACAATAACCGGAAACGATGCCCACCAGGGGAACCTGGCCGCTCAACCTGGCAAACAGACCGAAGGTCGGCAAATCGAGGCCGGCAATGGCGACCCCCTCGGCATCGATATCCCCGGGCCGTCCGCCGCCCCCCTCGGCAAAAAGGATCAGGGGCAGGCGCTGCTCGTTGGCCAGGCCCAGGAGCCGGTCCATTTTCTTATGGTTGAAATAGCCCTGGGTTCCAGCCAGTACCGTATAATCGTAGGACATGACCATGCAGCGGGCCGCATTTTCCCCAAAATGTGGGGCGTTGACGGTTCCGATGCCCGTGATCAGGCCGTCCGCCGGCGTTTTGGCAATGAGATCGTCCACTGGCCGCCGGCTGCGCTGGGCCGCGATGGTGAGCGCCCCGTATTCGATAAAACTGCCCTCATCCAACAAATCGGCCAGGTTTTCACGCGCCGTGCGCCGGCCTTTCTGCCGGCGGCGGGCCACCGCCTCGGGGCGCCGGGCATCCAGACCAAAAGCAAGCCGCTCCTGCAATTCCACCAATTCAGGACGGAGAGGCGTCGATCCCTTCGAAAATCTCTGATTGTTGTTCGAGGATTCCAATTATTGCTTTCCTTTTTTTACGCCGTAACTGTAAAGATATTGATTGAGCACTTGGCCGTCTTTAAACGCATTGGCGCGAAGGGTGCCTTCATATTGAAAACCCGCTTTTTCCAACACCCTTACCGAGGCTTTGTTTGTAACATAGGGTTCCGCATAAATCCCACAAAGCGTTAAATCACGAATCCCATAATCCGTTAGATGCTGAACCGCCCGGGTCATGATGCCTTTGCCCCAAAATGGAAGAATGCGTTCCTATTTCGTTAGAGTAATCGCAGCAATTCGCTAAAAGCGTCCTCGATGGACTTGCCGGCCGTATCCAGGCAGATCCGCTCGGCTTCCCATTCGTGGTAATCCCTGCCGATGACGTCTTTCCAGGCGGGCAGATCAAGACCCGGGATATCGGATTCCCGCGCCTCGATGCGACGGCGATGTTCGTTCTGATCGCTGCATATCATTTCGATATGGACAAAGGCGGCACCAACATCGCGGGCCACCGCCTGCCACTCGTCCCGGGTCAGCTTCCAGGGATTGACCGAATCCGCAATGACGCTCAGCCCCAAGCGCAGGTTGTCCTTTGCAATGCGATAGGCCAGGCGGTAGCCCTCGCCTGCAACTTCAAAATGGCACAGGTCCCGCAGCCCTTGTTCGATCGTGTCGATGCGCAAATGCATGGCATTGAATTGCCGTGCCATCCGCTGGGCCATCGTCGTCTTGCCGGTGCCGGGCAGGCCTGAAAGAATGTAGAGTCTGGCATCCTTTATTTGCATGGGTTCCGTATCTTACCGCCATTGTTACCCCATAAGCAAAGTTCAAGTATGGAAAAAAGCCCTTCCGAAAGCGGTTTTAACGGGAAAAATCGACCGATTTGATGTATTTACTTCATTTTTACGGCCCGGCCCGTTTACGAAGTCATCGAGCCGGCAACAGGGCTTTGTTTGAGCGTTGCTTCCTTACGCGGCGGATATCCATATGATGCCCATGCTGTTCACCATAGGGGTCCTCTACTTGCTGGCCATCGGCGCCGGCCGGGTGAGCGCCGCCATGGGCATCCCCCGGGTGACCGGCTACTTGTTCGTCGGTCTGCTGGCCGGGCCTTCCACAGGCCGCCTCCTGAACCTGCCCGCCGTCATCACCCAGACCCAGCTCGCTTCGCTGACCGCGCTGCACGACATCATCCTGGGGTTGATCGTCTTTACCATCGGCGGCAGTTTCCGGTTCCAGGCCATCCGCAAAATAGGCTCGAAACTGTTTCGCATCAGCGCCCTCGAAATGGGCGCCAGCGCGCTTCTGGCCGGTTTTGGCACCTATTGGATGGGGGCTTCGCCGCTGGAGGCCGGCTTCCTGGCCGTGATCGCGACCACCACCGCACCGGCCGCCACCCAGATGGTGATGCGGGAGTACCGGTCGGAGGGGGCACTGACCGACACCGTCCTGGCCCTCATCGGCATCAACAATCTGATCGCGATCGTCGCCTTTATCCTGCTGGAGCACTACGGACTGTCCACGGCCCCCTCCCTGTCGGCAACCGCGGTCAGGATTTTCGCGCCGTTCGGCCTGGGGGTGCTCGCAGGCCTTTTTATTGCCGTCATGGATCAGCGCCTGACCCGAAAAGTCGAGCGGCAGATGCTCGTGCTGGGGGCCGTTGCCCTGACCACCGGCCTGGCCGCGCACTTCGATCTGTCCCCCATGCTGGCGGTATTGGTGGCCGGAACCGTTGCCGTGAATGCCGGGGCCCGGGAGGACCAAATCCTGCAGGACCTCACGGCCATCGATTACCCGTTCTACGTCTTCTTCTTCATCATGGCCGGCGCCGAACTGCATCTCGAGGCCCTGGCCCGGATGGGCCTTGTCGGGATGGTCTACGTGGCGGCCCGGGTGGTCGGCAAATTGGTCGGATGCCGTCTGGGGGCCCGGGCGGCCGGTATGAGCACCACCCTGAAGACCTGGCTCGGGCCGGCCATGCTGGCCCAGGCCGGTCTGGCCATCGGTCTGGCCAATGTGCTGGCCGAGCAATGGCCCGGTCCGGGACAGGTTCTGCAGACGGTGATTCTGGCCTCGGTGGTGGTTTTCGAACTGGTGGGGCCCCTGCTGACCCGCACGGCCCTGGTCAATGCCGGCGAAGTCACGGTTTTGAACCTCTTGGGGCACCGCAGTCCGGTCAGCTTCGCGGGAGGGTTGCGCCTGGTGTTCAACCAGTTCCGGAAAGCGCTGGGCATTTCGCCGCTGGCGGCCGGCGAATTGCCGGAGGATCTCCAGGTCGCCCACATCATGCGGCGCCATGTGCCGATACTCTCGCACCGGGCCCCTTTCAACGAGGTGGTGAGGGCCCTCAGCCATTCCCGCTATGACCGCATGCCGGTGGTCAACGATCGCAACGAGCTGGTGGGGGTCATCAAATACGCCGATATCACCGGCACGGTGTTCGATCCCTGGTTACGGGATCTGGTGGTGGCGGCCGAGATTGCCAGCGATGCCTTTCTGTCCCTGACCCCGGAAGATACCCTCAAAACGGCCGTCCGCGCCCTGGCCGACCATCCCCAGGAGACCCACCTGCTCGTGGTGGATAAAGCGAACCCGCGCCGGCTGGTCGGCATCGTAAGCCACAACGATCTGCTGGCCACCCAAACCCGCTGTTCCTCATAGCCGGGGACCGGCAAGCGTTGGCAAACGGAAGGGGCATCCGATCCGGTCCGGTCTCCGGTCACTTAACCGGCCGCCAGGGTTTCCCGTATTTTGGCGGTCAGTTTGCTGATGCTGAACGGTTTGGAAATGAAGTGCACGCCTTTATCCAATACCCCGTGATGGACGATAACGTTGGTCGTATAGCCGGACATAAAAAGCGCTTTGAGATCCGGGCACAAGGCCTTCAGCCGGACGTGCAATTCCCGGCCGTTCATCTTCGGCATGACCACATCCGTTAGCAGCAGGTCAATGACGGCCTGTGCTTGTTTGAAAATGTCGATGGCCTCCTCGGGGCCATCTGCGCATATGACTTTAAAGCCGAGCCGTCTCAGAACGGCTTCCGTCATGCCCCTGACCATCTTGTCGTCCTCGACCAGTAAAATGGTTTCCGATCCGCTTGAGGGGAGAGGGGCTTTCGTTGCGGCCGGTGCCTCCGCTTCGCCCGTGGTCCGGGGCAGGTAGATCTTCGAACGTCTTCTTGCGTCGCGAGATGTCGCGGACAAAGGTCACGTGGTGCTTTTGCCGGTTTAACATGACCTGGCTGGAGGAAATCTCCACAGGAAACAGAGTGCCGTCTTTCCGCCGGTACCGCCTTTCGAGATGGGCCCCGCCGGCTTGGCCCACGGCCTTCCAATGCGGCCCCCACTGTTCGCGCGAGAAATCCGCGTCGATATCCCACAGGTGGAGCTGCATGAGTTCTTCCCGGCTGTATCCCAGCGAACGGCAGGCCTGAGCGTTGACGTAGGGGAAACGGCCTTCCGCATTCATCCAAAACACTGCGTCGGGCGAGGATTCCACCGAATGTTGAAACCGCCGAAGTTTTTCTTCCCTTGCGATCCTCTCGGTAATGTCGCGTACGATAGCCCAAATGCCGATCGGTTGATGATCGGAATCCCTGGTCAGGACGATTCGCAGCTCGACGGGCACGATGGCACCGTCCTTGCGGCAGAACTCCTTTTGAAATACGTCGGAGTAGCCGCGCACCAGGACCTGTTCGTCCATTATCTGGTGCTCGAGGGCATGCCACTTCTCAGGCGTAAGATCATAAAGGCTCTTTTCGAGCAATTCTTCCTTTTCGAATCCCACAAGGTCCAAAAATACCTGGTTGGCCTCCAAGTAGCGGCCTGACATGTCCGCTGCCCCGAAGGCGTCCATCATGGTCGTACAAAGCAGCTTATAGTGGGTTGCGACTTCCCCGCTGATTCCCATATAGGTTATCCTGTCTAAAAATGGATCATCCTCATGCCATTAAATCTCAGGCATCCGCCGGATAGCGGCACTGGCGCATCCGTGCTGGCCGCGCAAGGGACGGCTGAGGGCGCCTTCTATCCGAAAAATTTGTCAAACTTTCCAAAAAGACCGATAACGTATCATTATCATTAGAACCATTGCACATCGGCGTATGCAAGTTCAAGAAATAACGACGCATCAAAAAACCTGAGATAGCGGGTGTTGATTGATAGCCGCCTGCTTAATATGCTAAGGTTTTGCCGTTTCCAGCACCCCCTCCCCCTGTGTACTTTTGAGCTGGCCTGCAAACACTTTTGGAGACGAAGGCAACACATTCGATTTTCACGCATCAGACGAAGGGGTTTCATGTCAATCGCGACCAAGGCTTCTTCACGAACGGGGATATCCCCCCGCCAAACCACCAGGGGACTGCCCCTGCCGAATACCCGGCGGTTCCGGGCGCAAGCTGTTGCGATGAAACATTTTACACCGGCTTTGGTGGGCCTTCTCGCCCTGGCCGTTCTTTACGCGGCAAGCCTTTATAATTACCTCCTTTTTCACAGCCTGGCCGAAATGTTTTCGATCGTTATCGCCTTCGGCATTTTCATGGTGACCTGGAACACCCGGCGCTTCACGACCAACCACTATCTCCTCCTCATCGGCATCGCCTACCTGTTTATCGGTGCGCTCGATTTTGCGCACATGCTGGCCTACGAAGGCATGAACGTCTTTGTCGGCTATGACGTTAATGTGGCCACCCAGCTCTGGGTCGCGGCCCGCTATCTGGAGGGTCTGACTTTCCTGGTGGCCCCCTTCATGCTGGACCGCAAAGTCCGGCCCTGGCTTTATTTCCTCGTTTACGGCACCCTCTCTGCGGCGATTCTGCTGACGATCTTCTACTGGCGCATCTTTCCGGTCTGTTACCTTCCGGGGGCCGGCGGATTGACCCCCTTCAAAATCATCAGCGAATACGTCGTTTGCCTGCTGCTGCTCACCTCAGGCGCCGTGATCATCCATCTTCGCGAGCGTTTCGATGCCGATTTTACAACCCTTATGCTCTTGTCCATCACAACGACGGTGCTCGCCGAACTGGCCTTTACGGCCTATGCCAGCGCCTTCGCTTTCGCGAATTTCATCGGCCACTACCTCAAAATCGTCTCCTTCTACTTCCTGTATAGGGCCGTCATCGAAACGGGCCTGGCCAAGCCCTACAATCTGCTTTTCAAGAATCTGTCGCTGGAGCTCGACGTCGCCAAGCGCCTGCAGCAGGTCAGTATGGCAATGGTTCACGCCGACAACATCCAGGTGCTCTACAATCGCATCCTGGACACGGCCATCTCGATCATGCAGGCCGACTTCGCCTGCATCCATATCCTGTCTCCGGAAAAGCGCCTGCTTCAATTGCTGGGACACCGTGGACTGAATGAGCATGCCGCCCGATTCTGGGCGCGGGTCGGCCCTGATTCAGCCAGTTCGTATGCCATGGCCTTAGGCATCCAGGAGCGGATCATCGTGCCGGATGTTCTGACCAGCGGCGCCCTGCAGGGCAGCCAGGATCTGCAGGTCTTTGTGCAGAACGGCATTCGGGCGGTGCAGACCACGCCGCTCGTTTCGCGGTCCGGCAAACTTCTGGGCCTGCTCTCGACCCACTGGCGGAAAACCCACGACCCCACGACCAATAAATTGCGTGCGCTGGATCTTCTGGCGCGCCAGGCCGCCGACCTGATCGACCGCAAGTGGGCCGAGGAAAGACTGCGGACCAACCAGGAGCGCTTCGAGCTGCTGGCCACCGTGGCGGAACGGCTTTTGCGGTCCGAGGCCCCCCAGGCGATCGTGGAGGATCTCTGCCGGCTGACCATGGCCCATCTGGATTGCCAAGTCTTTATCAATTATCTCGTCGATGCCTCCGGTCAGGGGCTTTACCTCAACGCGTGCGACGGAATTTCCGCCGAAAAGACCGCTCAGATTAGCGGGCTGGATTTCGGCACGACGGTCAGCGGAATTGTGGCACGCGACAACCATTCCATGATTTTCGATCATGTGCAGCAGCGCGACGACCCGCTGACGGCCTTGGTAAGATCCTTCGGTGTCCATGCCTACTGCTGCCATCCGCTGATGGTACAGGACGAACTCATCGGCACGCTGGCCTTCGGGACGTGGAAGCGCCCGTCCTTTGCCGCCGATGAAGTGGCCCTCATGCGATCCATCGCCGACCAGGTCTCGGTGGCGATCCAACGGCTGCGGACGGAAAAAGCGCTGCAGCAATTGAATGCCACCCTGATGGAGCAGGTGGCCGAACGTACGGCCCTGGCCGAGGCTCGCGCCCGACAGCTTCAGGCCCTGGCGGTGGACCTGATCGAAGCCGAGGAGAATGAACGGCGGCAGTTCGCCCAGCTTCTGCATGACGATCTCCAGCAAATGCTGGCCGCGGCCAAGATGCAGCTGCAGGCCATAAACGGCGACAATGAAAATCCGGTTCTGACGCGGGTGGAGGAGATCCTGGCGGAGTCCATTGCCAAATCTCGCCGCTTGTCACACGAATTGAGCCCGGCGGTGCTGCACCAGGCCGGCCTGTTTGCCGCCCTGCAATGGCTGGCCCGGCAAATGCAGGAACAGTTCGAATTGCAGGTCGAGCTGGCCTCGCATGCCGAGCAACCGCCCGGATGTGCCCCGTTGAACAGTTTCCTCTTTCGAGCCGTGCAGGAGCTGTTATTCAATATCGTCAAGCATGCCGGGGTGCGAAGCGCCAACGTGATCCTTTTCAGCAATGAAAACACGCTTACCGTTACGGTCAGTGACCAGGGCCGGGGCTTTGATCCTGCTGCCATCGATTCATGCCGGGAGAAAGCGGGCTTCGGCCTGTTGAGCATCCGGGAACGCGCCAGCTACATCGGAGGCCAGCTCGACATCGAAAGCGCCCCGAACAGGGGCAGCCGGTTTACCCTGAGGGTCCCGGTCGTCCTGCCGGACGCCGAGACATCCAGCGCGTGCCACACGGCCGGTACCCGATCGCACCATCGCGCGCAATTGCCCGCGATGGTGCCCGACGTCGGAAGTTTGCGCGTCCTGTTCGTGGACGACCACCCGGCCATGCGGCAGGGTCTGATCCAGTTGATCGGCCACCAGCCGGGCATCCAAGTGGTCGGTGAAGCTTCCAATGGCCGGGAGGCCCTCGATAAAGCCTGGAACCTCCGGCCGGACGTGATTGTCATGGACGTCTCCATGCCGGAAATGGACGGCATCGAGGCCACCCGCCGTATCCATACCGCCATGCCGGGCGTGCGCGTGATCGGACTTTCCATGCACGAAGACGAGCACATCGCACGCATCATGCAGGCCGCCGGGGCCG
>CAVSSY010000032.1:0-146193 GCA_963730675.1 uncultured delta proteobacterium
GCGATCCAGCCGGGCCGCAGCCTGACCGTGGATTGACATACCCTGCAATCGACCCCATTTATTGACCGACAGGTTGGCTATGGCTTGACTTTCGTGCCGGGCCCTCCTACGCTTCCTGGCAACGGCTCTGCCGTTCATAAACGCCATCGGACAGTTAACCGCCGAGAATTCATAGCGATGACACACCATATTACGATCAAGCTTTTTGCGACCCTGCGGCCTTACGCGCCGGCCGAAGGGGATCACTACCCCGTGGTGCCCGGCACCACCGTGGCCGACGTGGTGCGGGATCTCGACATCCCGGCCAAAGATGCCAAGCTGATCTTCATCAATAATGTCCGCCGGGAGATGGACACTCCCCTCCAGGACGGAGACCGGCTCGGCATCTTTCCCCCCGTGGGAGGCGGCTGATGGCGATGCCCGATCTACGCGAGCGCCTCGCCCGGGAAGCCACTGACCGCTATCGGCCGGACGGCACGGACTATCGCAGCCTGTCCACGACGGCCGTGGGTCTGCTGGCCGGCGAACAAACGGCCGACCTGCGCCACATCGAGCGAACGGCCCTTGAGATGGGGATCGTCCCCGAGCGCTATGCCCGCAACATGGCCACCCTGAGCATAGAGGATCAGCATCGTCTGCTGGGCTGCACGGCTTGCATCGTCGGTGTCGGCGGCTTGGGAGGTCATGTGGCCGAAATCCTGGCCCGGATCGGTGTGGGGGGGCTGCGGCTGGTGGACGGCGACCGCTTCGAGGACAGCAACCTCAACCGCCAGCGATTTGCCGATAGGGCGAGCCTGGGGCAATCCAAGGTGGCGGCGGCCCGGGAACAGATCGCCGCCATCAACCCGGCGGTGGAGGTGGTCACGCTGGCCGAACGCCTTACGGCCGACAACGGGCCGGCCCTCCTGGGGGATGCGGATATTGCCGTGGATTGCCTCGATACCCTGCAGGCGCGTCGGCATTTGCAAACCGCCTGCCGGAACGCGAAGATCCCCATGGTGTCCGCGGCGGTGGCCGGAGTGAGCGGACAAATCGCGGTGATCCATCCAGAAGACCAGGGGCTGGCCGCATTTTACGGCGACCTCGCCTCCGCGGCCGACCGGGGGGCGGAAACGACCCTCGGCAACCTGCCCTATGCCGTCACCATGCTGGCCAGCCTGGAATGCAGCGAGGTCGTAAAAATCCTGCTGGACCGCAGCCCCACCCTGCACGGCCGGCTGTTGATCTTCGATCTGGCCGATTTGTCGTTCGAGGTCATCCGACTGGAAGAATAAGGTTGACGGTTTCGTAAAACGTCCGATCCACCAAAGGCGGACAAGTATCGGCGTTACGCTTCCTCCCTCGTCACGCCGGCGTACACAGGTACGCCCGCTCCTTGGGATTCGCAAGCCTTGATCTCGAAAGTTTTACGGAACTTGCCCGTTTGAAATAAGTTATCGTGTCCATCCAGAGATGGTAGATTTTGGTTCCTGGCAAGGCCGCAGCCAACTGGCGCCCACAGGCGTAGCCCGGCTACGCCGAGGACCGACAGGAGGCGAGAACGCCGCCAAGGGCCAAAAGATGCCATCCCTGGAGGTGGCACTATGTTAGGTCGGCGGCAATGCACGCCGCACCGATGGCGCCGTTCTCCTGGGCATAGGCCGACACCTCGATGGGGCAGCCCAGTTTGGCTTCCAGGGCCCTGACCACGCCGATATTGTGCGCCACCCCGCCGGTCATCATGACCGGTGTCGTCACCCCCACCCGGTTGGCCATGGCGGCCACCCGGGCGGCCACCGACTCATGGATACCGGCGATGATGTCGGCCCGGCGGGCGCCCTTGGATATCAGGGAAATCACTTCCGATTCGGCAAACACGGTGCACAGGCTGCTGATGCGGGCCGGGTTCTCAGCGGTCAGGGACATGGCACCGAAGCCATCCAGATCCACTTCCAGAGCCCGGGCCATCACTTCCAGAAAGCGTCCCGTCCCGGCCGCGCACTTGTCGTTCATGCCGAAATCCCTGACCCCGCCGGCCTCGTTCAGAGCGATGAACTTGCTGTCCTGACCGCCGATATCGATGATAGAGCGGATGGCCGGGTTCAGGAAGTAAGCCCCTTTGGCATGACAGGTGATCTCCGTGACCGCTTTGTGGGCGAAATCCACGCTGTTGCGGCCATAGCCCGTGGCCACGATACGATCCACGGCCGAGGGCGCGATCCCCAGCTCCTGCAGGAGCCCTTCGAAGACGGCCTTGCCGGCGTTGCGGGCGTTGTAGCCCGTCAAAATAACACTGCACCCCGCCAACTCACCGTCCTTGAGAAGGACGGCCTTGGCGCTGATGGAACCGACATCAATACCGGCGGCTATCACTTACTTGCTTCCTTTCATTAGAATCATAATGCTGAATGCAATTCAGCATTATCCCTTCAAAACTTCCATGAAGGCATCGATCCGGGTCTCCACCTGGCTTTCCGAGAAACTGCGGGCATCGGTCATGTTGGCCTCGATGATCAGGGTGGGCAGGCCGCGCTTTTCCTGGACGATGCGGGCGATGTCGTACTGGCCGATGGAGTAGGGTTTGCAGCTGCGGTTGGAGTGCATCACGAGACCGTCCACGTCGTATTTGTCGATCATCTCCAGCACCATTTCGGCCATGCGGTCGGTGCCGATGTTGAGGTAGATGCGCGAATAGCCTTCGGCCATGGAGGCCAGGAAATCGTCCTCCTTCAGATAGGGCAGCGACCCGCACCAGGCCGAGGTATAGGTGTCCGCCACCAGGCAGGCGTTGTGGGCGGCGAATTTCTCCGACAGCCATCTGGTCCGGTACCAGATGGGCAGGTTGTCCCAGAGCAGCCGGTATTCTTCATTGGGTACCGCGCTGATGCCTTCGGCCACACGGGTCTTCATTTCCGCCAGAAGCCCGGTGTAGTAGTCGATGACCGTCTGGGTGCCCCGCAGGGTCACGATCAGGGCCAGATGGAAGAAGGCGTCGAAGGCGCTCATGGGCGCCGGCTTGTTCATGGTGGTGTCCAGCACGGCCTGCCAGAGCTGCTGACCCTCCATGGAAAGCCGGCCCACCTCCTGGAGGCGGTCCCGGTCGCAGGACTTGCCGCAGGCCTTTTCAAGAAAGAGGAGATATTCGTCGAGCTGCCGGCGAACATAGAGCCGCGCTTCCTCCGAAAATTCGGTGTGGCAGAAAGGCGTGTCGAGAATGAACAGGGGTACATCGTAATAACGGGCCTGGACCTCGTACCATTTGAGGACCGTGCCGCAGATATTGTTGCAGCAGACCAACATGTCAGGTTTCGGCAATCCGCCGATGGGCCCGCCGTTCACGGTGGAGCAGGCGATGTCGGCCAGGGCATAGGTGCACAGATCCCCGGAATAGCCCATACCCTCGGCCTTCTCGCAGAGCTCGGTACCCATCTTGGAAGCACCGATCATGGCCCCGTGATTTTCCGGATAGACCGGAATCACGTCCATGGCGATCAACGGCTCCACCGGCCCGCCGCTGGTGATCCAGGCCACCTTCTTGCCGGTCTGCTCGGCGGTCTTGGCCTCGATGTAGTAATGGGTCATGATCTCTTTCATCTTCGCCACCGACTTGATCTTGCGCCGCTCCTTATCGGGATCGACAGGCTTGTCCTGGGGGTTCATTCTCTTCTCCTCGCAGTATCATCCGGCGCTTGCCGGCAAGGCTTGCAGCCATGGAATTCAGTGGCCGCTAGCTTCATAAAAAGGTCTGTCTCAATAAACACACGGTGTGTCCGATCCAGAAATGAGGATTTTTTGTTCTGATCAAGGCCGCACAAGGGTTTGGAGCGAGGCGTACATTGGTACGCCGCAGCCGCCAAACCCGCGGAGAACGAAGAGCAGGGCAAAAAAGACCATTTCTGGACGGACACTAGAGCATTTCGATAAACGCCTCGCAGCGGGTCCGGAATTGGCCGTCGGATGCCGTCTGCTCTTCCAGTTCCACCAAAAGCGTGGGGATACCGGCGGCGTCCAGCATTTCCTTCAGATAAGGGTAGTCGAAGGCATGGGGATCGCAGAATTTCAGATACAGGAAGATCACCCCCTGGGCCTTGCTCTCCCGGGCCAGATGCACCAGATCTTCCCCGCGGCGTTTGATGCCGGCGTGCTTGGCCGGGCAGACCGCCCGCTCGGTGTAGCGGCGGGCAATGGCGCCCATCAGATCCCCTTCCAGCACGATGGTCCCCATCAGCGGGCGGGATCCGGTGCACAAATCGTCCCCCACCACCACGCCGCCGGCGGCTTCGATCGTGCTGTAGATATCGGGCAGGTTGCATACCCCGCCGGAAAGAAAGATCCGTTTGGCATCGTGGCAGGCCGGCTCCGTCCTGGTGGCCATGGCTTCTACGACGCTCAGCAGGTGCTTCAGAAAATCGTGGCGGTCCATGACCATGGCGGACCGGGTGATGGCATGGACGTCGCGGCCGGCTATAACGCCGGGGCAGTCACGCCGGATGGTGTAGAGGGTCTGCATGGCAGCCCGGATGCGGTTGCAGGTGTCGATCGCCTCCCGGAGATTGGCATCGGAAATGGTCGTGCCCAGCAGTCCTTCCAACTCAGACCGGGCCTTTGCCATGACGGCCCGCATATAATCCTGGGCGCTGGCGGTGTCGAGCTTCACCGGCAGGACCACATCCAAATGAAAACCGGTTTGGGCATTCATGCGCCACAAATCCGAGAGCCGCTGGATGGAATCGCAGGTATGGGGAAAGATGGTGCCGTCCAGGAAATCCAGCCGCTGGTTGAGGGCGTCTTCCAGAGCGCCGCGCACCAGGCTGCAGCAATAGGCTTGTAAATGGGCATCGGCCTTGGAAATCGCCCCGCTGCCCCCCACGATGCGGTATCCCAGGGCACCGGCCGCCAGGATCAATTCCTCCGGAGCGTAAGAGCAGAAGGTTCCCACGACCTTGCCCCCGGTGCGCGCCTTCCACTCCCGGGCGTAGGCCTGGGGGTTGGCGGCAATATCATGAAATACTTGCATGGCATCCATGGCGATACTCCTTCTCAGGTCGGCAACCGGTCCGTTAAAGACGGTTCTGCCGTTTCTTGGTAAAATCGATGCGACGATTTTGAATCGGGTTTAAACACCGGCATGGGGGAGATTTCAGCCGCCGTCGGATCCGGTTGGCCCCTCACGCTTGGCCGCCTCTTCGGCGGCGAGTTCTGCAAAGGCCACCTTGCCCACTAGCGTAAGAGGCAATTCCCGGCGGAATTCGATTTCCCGGGGGCAGCTCCAGAGGATCAGATCTTTACGGCAGAAGTCGATCAGCTCCTTTTCCATCTCCGGGCCGGCCTTGGCCGGATCCTTCAATACCACGAACCCTTTGACCCGCTCCACCTGCTTTTCGTCCGGCACGCCGATGATGCACGCCTCCTGCACCTCCGGATGCCGGTAGAGCTGCTCCTCTACCTGGGCCGGATAGACGTTCATGCCCGAAGACTTGATCATGCGCTTCTCCCGCAGGCGGAAGTAGAAGAAGCCGTCCGGATCCATGGTGCCGATGTCGCCGGTGTGCAGCCAGGTTTTACCGTCCGGATGGACCTGCAGGGCCTGGGCCGTTTCCTCCGGCTGGTCCAGATAGCCCATCATGACCGCCGGCCCGTGGAGGCAGATTTCGCCTTCCTCGCCTGGAGGAAGGGCCTCCGTGGTGCCGGAGCGGACGATCCGGGCTTCCATGTCCGGAAAGGGGATGCCGACGCTGTTCTCGCGGTACTCGGTCATGGGCATGGCCATGATGGCCGTCACCGCTTCGGTCAGGCCGTAGCCTTCCCTGAGTTGGGTATCGCCCCCCTGCTGGCGGACGATGGCTTCAAAACGCTCCTTGACCCGTCGCGGCAGGGTGTCGGCGCCGCAGAAAGCGGCCTTGATGCAGCTGAGATCGGTGCCCTGGAAGACCGGATTGCGGTTGAGGGCCTCGAAGAGGGTCGGCACGCCCACGATGAAATTGGGCCGTTTGCGCCGGATCAGTTTGGCCACCTCCTCCGGTGTAAACTGGGGCACCATGATGCTCTTGGCGCCCCCCATGAAAGCGGCGTTGAGGCACACCCCGAGGCCGAAACCGTGAAAAACCGGCAGGATGGCCAGAATCGCATCGCCGCCGCTCAGGTTGCCCCAGGCCGAGACCTGCATGCCTTCCGAAATAAAATTCCGGTTGGACAGCATGATGCCCTTGGGCTTGCCGGTGGTGCCGCCGCTGTAAAGAATGACGGCCAGGTCCTCGAACCGGGCCGGTCCCTTGGCCGCTCGGGGATGGGGACTTCCCATCAGGGTCCGCCACCAGGCCACCGCCGGATCCTCCGGCACCTTGGGAATCTTGCGTCCCTTGGTCAGCTGAAACCCGATGCCCTTGAGCCAGCCCAGGTAATCGGGAATGCGCGCCAGAAGCAGCTTCTCCACCGGAGAATCGTCCAGGATCGATTTAAACTTGCCGTAGAAGGCGTCCAGGGTAAGGGCAAATCGACTCCGGCTGAGCGTAAGGTAGAAGGCGATCTCGGTGGTCGTGGAAAGGGGGTGAATCATACTGGCCACCCCACCCAGTTTGTTGACCGCGTAAAAACCGATCACCGCCTGGGGGCAGGTAGGCATGGCGATTGTCATGCGGTCTCCGGCCCTCATCCCCATGGCTGCCAGGGCATCGGCACAGCGATCGATGTCGGTCACGAACTGCCGGTAGGTCGCCTGCCGGCCGAAAAAATCATAGGCCACCGCCTCCGGACAACGTTCGGCGGTCAGGGCCAGGGCTTCGTACATGGTCACTTCGGGATAATCGATGTGGTGGGGCACATCACCGTAGTAGTCGAGCCAGGGTCTTTGTAGCGGCATGATTTGGGCCTTTGGTGAGAATGATCGCTTGGGGTACTTTGACGTTCGGCAGTTCTAATATCGACCAACGGTCGACAAGTCAACCTATAATTGAATTACAAGCGCGCACGTGCTATGAAGGGGCGACAGCAGACCGCCACACGTCATATAATGCCCTTTGCCACTCGCCCTAACAGGCCGTGAATGAACAAGAAGCAGGGCAAAAAGCAACCCGATGCGAAAAGCGCGGCAACCATAAGGAATATCTTATGGACAAAAAAGACACCTTGAGCAAACTCCGGCAAAAGGAGCGGGAAACCCGCGAAGACCTGATTATCGACGCGGCACGGACCGTCTTCGGCGCCAAGACCTACGACAAGGTCAGCATGCAGGAAATCGCCAAGGCCGCCGGGATCGCCAAATCCTCCATCTATACCTACTTTACCAATCAGGAAGCCCTGTTTGTGGAAGCCGCCTATCGGGATACCCAGCGGTTCATCGGCGAACTCGAGGCCCGCTTGCAGGACAAGGACGATTCCCGGAAACTTGAAACTCTGATCGCCCACTTCCTGGAATACAACACCCGCAACGAAGTCTACTGGCAGATGATCACCCGTTTTTCGCTCTACGGCGAAATCGGCGGGGAATCGTCCCGCAAGCTCGATGTGGTGGCACGGCGCTTCATGGACCTGCTCGACCTGGTCTTTGCCGACGCCCCGGCCGGCACCGATAAACGCCTGCTCTCCCACACCCTTTTTGCGTCACTGAGCGGAATCCTGATCGCGTTTCGCAAATACCCCGGCCGGTCCGAGGCGGAGAGTCTGGCCCACATGCAACGGGTGGGGCGCTTGATCAGAGACATGTTCGACGGCTACCTGGGCCGCACCGGTGAGGCGGCCTCAACCGGGCCGGCATGATGACGGAGTCGCCCTAATCCTGCCCGACCGTATTGCTGGAACCCTTCCTATCCCAAAGTGGTTTGCCGATCACCTTCATCGACGGAGGTCACGACATGTCGTGGAAAAAAGCCCTGGCCCTTGTCACGATCGTTCTGGTGCTGGTCCTGTTGGGCGTCGTTTGGGGGGTTTCCCGCTATGATTTCAATCATCTAAAACCGGTGGTGATCGAACAGGTGCGCGCTGCCACCGGACGTGAAATGACCATCGCGGGCGATCTCCGTCTGAAAATCGGCCTATCGCCGACCCTGGTCACCGGACCAGTCACGCTACGCAACCCCGACTGGAGCTCCCAGCCGGACATGTTGACCGTCCAGACGCTGGAGCTCCAAATCAGTCTTCTGGCGCTCCTCTCCAAAGACGTCCTGATCAAGCACCTGCTGTTGACCAGACCGGTCGTACTGGTGGAGGAAAAGGCCGACGGCCGCCGCAACAACTGGCAGTTCGAAGAGACCCCCGGTCAAGCGACCCCCGGTCCTCAAACCGGCTCTGGTAGCTATCATGTCCAGCTTCATGAGGTGGATATCCGGGACGGGACCCTGCGCTACCGGAATGACAAGACCGGGAAAACCACCCGCCTCGAAATCGCCAAACTCACCTTGGAACGACAGGGCGGAGCCCTGCCCCTCCAAATCAGCGACGGCCGATTGGAATTGGGTCCGGCCCGGGCGACGGCCGGCGGCGGAGACTATCAGGCGCATCTGCAGATCGACGCCCGGTCTGAACCCCCCAAGATCAAAAACAGCCTGAAAATCGACCAGATGAACGCCGAACTGATGCTGAAGCAGCTCGGTCTGAGCGATGTCATGGAAGGCGTGCTGGATGTTCAGGCCGAGCTTGAAGGCCGGGGGCTTTCCGTGGCCGAACTGATGGGCAGTTTGAACGGCCACGCCACACTGATTTCGGGCAAGGGCCGCCTGGGCAAGCTGTTTTTCGGCCTGTTCGACGAGAGCCTCGCGCGTCAATTGATCACGCTTCTCAATCCGCGCCAAAAACAATCCGACTCGACCCCCATCGAATGTCTCGTGATCCGCTTCGACAGTACGAACGGTTTGGCCGATTTGTCCCGATTGGTCTGGGTAACCCCCGATGCCGTCGTGGTGGGCGGCGGCCATATCGATCTGGGCACTGAAAAAATCGATATCGGCATTCAACCCACCCCCAGGCAGGGTAAAATCAGTCTCGGTGCCCTCACCAAACCTTTCCGGATGGGAGGTACCCTGGCGGCACCCGCCCTGCGGATCGACGCCACCGCCACGGCCCTCATCGCCGGCCGGATTGCGGGCGGACTGCTCTTCGGTCCGGTGGGCATTGCCCTGGCGTTTTCGAACATGGTCGGCACAGAGGGCGGCAATCCCTGCGTGGCCGCGGTCGAGGCCGCGGAAAAAGGGGTCGCCCCCGAGGAAAGGGGGTTTCTGGAAAACCTGGGGGACAAACTTCGTTTCTGGCGCAGCGAATGAACGACCCCACCGCAAGGCAGCGGGGTCGGTTTTGCGCCGTAAATGGCAGGGGATTACGTCCTCGTCCGCCTCTGGCGGATTGAAGCGCCCCCCTACCTCCTTAAACCCAGGGGCCGCGAAGGCGCTGCCGGTTAAGGGGCCGACGCTTCCACCGGCAGAGACGAAAAAGGCGGGCCAACGATCTTCGGAATAGGAGCGGGAATGCAATCAACGCAACTGGATGCCACGCTGGCTATCGATCTCGGCACCTCCGGCCCCAAAGTGGCGCTGGTTTCCGTGCAAGGCCAGGTGCTGGCCTGCGAGATCGAAAAAACCCCGCTGACCCTGCTGCCCGGAGGCGGGGCCGAGCAGGACCCGGAGGACTGGTGGCAGGCCATCTGCCGCGCCGCCCGCCGCCTGCTGGCACGCCCCGAAACGCAGAACACCCCCGTCGTCGGGGTGTGCGGCACCACCCAATGGTCCGGCACGGTGGCGGTGGACCGGGAAGGCAACCCTCTGGGCAACGCCATCATATGGATGGATTCCCGCGGGGCCCCTTATGTGCGCCGCATCACTTCCGGTCCGGTGCGGCTGGCGGGCTTCGGCCTCGACAAGCTGTGGACCTGGGTGCGGCTGACCGGCGGCATCCCCAGCCCTTCGGGCAAGGACCCCATCGCCCACATTCTCTTTCTCAAGCATGAAAGGCCCGACCTCTATGCCGACGCCTATAAATTCCTGGAACCCAAGGACTATCTCAACCTGAAGATGACCGGGCGCTATGCCGCCTCCTATGATTCAATCATTCTCCACTGGGTGACGGACAACCGCCGCGTCGACCGGATCGACTACCATTCCGGCCTGCTCCGCATGGCAGGGCTGGACCGGGCCACCCTGCCGGATCTCAAATCAGCTGTGGACATCCTGGGTCCCCTGCTCCCGGCGGCCGCCCGGGATCTCGGTCTGCCGAGCGGTCTGCCGGTGGTCATGGGCACCCCGGATCTGCATTCGGCCGCCATCGGCTCCGGGGCGGTGCGCGACTATGAGGCCCATCTCTATATCGGCACTTCCTCCTGGCTGACCTGCCATGTGCCGTTCAAAAAAACCGATCTGCTCCACAACATGGCCTCCATCCCCTCGGCCATCCCCGGCCGCTATTTCATCGCCAACGAGCAGGAGACCGCCGGGGGCTGCTTAGCCTTCCTGCGGGACAAGCTTCTCTTTCCTCCCGCCGACGCCGCCACGGTTGACACGGGCGAGCGTAGCTTCACCGCCCTGGAAGCCCTGGCCCGGGAAGTGCCGGCCGGCAGCCGGGGCTTGATTTTCACCCCCTGGCTCTATGGCGAGCGCACACCGGTGGAGGATCATGCCGTGCGGGGCGGTTTTCACAACCTCTCCCTGGAGGCGGACCGGGGCGCCCTGGTGCGGGCCGTGATGGAAGGCGTGGCGTACAACACCCGCTGGCTGATGGGCTACGTGGAAAAATTCATCAAGCGCAAGCTGACCCAAATCCACATGGTGGGCGGGGGCGCCAATTCCGATCTGTGGTGCCAGATCTGTGCCGATGTGCTCAATCGCACCATCCATCAGGTCCGCGAGCCGGTGGAGGTCAATGCCCGGGGCGCCGGCATCCTGGCCGCCGTGGCCCTGGGTTACGGCCGATTCGAAGACATCGCAGGGCAGGTGGCCATTGCCGACACCTACACGCCCGATCCCGGGCGGCACCAGCGCTACCAACCACTGTTTCGCGCCTTCCTGGACATCTACCGCCGCAACCGCCGGATCTATGCCGGCCTGAACCGCCGGAAGCCTTCGGGCGGCGGATCGGGAGGAGCGCCGGAAAGTGACCGACCCGACGGCTAACCGGAAGAAGTCGTTTCAGGATAGACGCAAAATCCGGTCTTGCAAGAAAAAGGCGTGGATGGTGAAAACGGCCACAGAGGGGATCGAAAGGGAACACGGTATCACGATTCGGGGCGCAGGTCAGGCGGCGCGCGCCGTATTAGCCGTCGACACCAGGTCGGCCAGCTTCTCCTCCTCCCGAAGGACGTGATCGATATCCAGCAGCATGCAAATACCATCTTTGGCCTTGGCCATGGCCAGAATGTGCCGCGTATCGATCCGGGCGCCAAAACGCGGGGTGGGATCGATCTGAGCGGACCGGATGGTCAGCACCTCGGACACCGCATCCACCGCCACGCCCACCATTAACCCTTCGCCGCCCTGGGCGCATTCCAGAACCACGATGCAGCTGCGGTCCCCGGAGGCCGCTTCCCCCAGGCCGAATTTGAGACGCAGGTCCACCACCGGCAGGGTGCGTCCCCGGAGGCTGACCACCCCGCGCACATGGGGCGGGGCCTGGGGCAGGCTGCGGATGGGCAACATGCCGATGATCTCCCGGATGCGCAGGATGTCGATGCCGTAGAGCTGGCCGTCCAGGCTCAAGGTCAAGTATTTGCCTTCCAGGTTCAGCATGGACTTGTCCTCGCCGTTGGCCCGCTGGACATGGCGCGACAAGAGATCCTCCGCTGTCTGGTCGGCGATGTGCAGGTAGGCCGGCAGGTTGCTGGAAACCCGGTCCTTGCAGGCCGCATCGGCAAACCGGGTGTCCACGAAAGCGTCCATATCCACCGGCGCACCGATGCGCATCCGCTTGACCATGTAGTCGTTCATGGTCCGCAGGTCTTCGACGGCCGGATAGAGGTCGCCGGTCTTGATGCCCTGTTCCTCGCTCAGGACGTTTTTGAGCACCGGCACCTTGAGCCCCAAGGTCTTGTCGGGATCCAGGAAGGCCACCCCGATTTCGGCCGCCATCTCCGGCTTTTGGGCCACGAGCTTGCCCGCCTGGACCAACATATCGGTAAACTCGTAGACCGCCTCCGTGTGGGGGTCGATGAAATCATCCCGCATGGTGACCACACAGCAGGGGTGGTTTTCCCACAGTTCGCTGCTCAAAAACTGCAGGTCGGCCCTACCCGAGGCAATGGCCTTGGTGCCCAGGGGCTCCGCCACCATGAACCCCGCGGCGGCGGCATTGCTCTGCATAAACTCCTGCATCTTGATGGGGGCCACGACTTCAAAATTGACATCGCTCTGCCCCTCCCCCACCATGCCCGCTTTCAGGCCGACGCTGCTGAAAAACAAATGGGCCAGCATGTGGTGCACGGACATCTTGTGGGGAATGAAAAAGGATCGGGTACGGAAAAAGTCGGCAAACGGCTCCGCATAGCCGTCCCGTTTGCTGCGCACAAAGGTGCTGCCGTTCTTGTGGGCCAGCAGGGTCAGTTTGATCGGGACGCCGAAACCGTATAGATCCATGGCGATGGGCGCCAGAATGAAAGCCGCATCCACCGTCCCTTTTTCCAGGGCTTCCTGAACGGGGTTCCAGCCCGGCAGACAGACCGTCTCCAATTCGAAATGCTGGGGCTGTAGATCGCCCCTGGCGATCAGGTGCTTCAGCACCCCCAGGATGATATGATCGGTAATCTGGATGTGGGCCACCTTGAGCTTGACGCGGCCATCGATAACCTCCCGGGGGCCCACGGCGCTGTCCGGGGCGTTTTCCTCCCGTTGCACCAGTCCTAAAGCCTCGTCGATCTTGGCCTTCAACTCCGCCTCGTTGAAGGGTTTGGCCACGAAGGCGTTGACCCCGGCATCCACGGCCTTCTTCTCCTGGGCCTTGTCCCCCTGGCCGGTGGCCATGAGAAACGGGATAGGCCGGGTGGCCGCGTTGCCCTTGACCCAGCAGAGCAGCTCGTAGCCGTCCTTGTTGGGCATGTTCCAGTCGCTGATGATCAGATCGACCGGCTTCCCCCCCTGCAGGATGCCAACGGCTTCATCCCCGTCCACCGCTTCTATGACCCCCTCAAATCCCAGCCCCTTGAGGGTTTTGATTTCGATTTTCCGCATCACGGCGGTGTCTTCAACCAGCAGAATCTGAACCTGTTTAGGGTCAAAAGCCATTTATTTCCCTCGGATGGAAGCGGGTTTGGTTTAGGCGACCACCCAGCGAATGCCCCATGCCACGGGTTTATGCTGCCGGGTAGATTGCGTCGCCAGGTCGAACAGGGCACATCGATCGACCCGCCTGAAGCGACACAAACCGTTTATCGGTCTTCAAGCGCTCAACTTTAATGGAAAGTGGCCGGCCCCAACGCAATGAATCTTTACTCAATCTTTACACACCCAACGGGAATCGTGGTTATAATATCGGAGGGTAATGCCAACCAACTGAATCGAAAAACAAGCCCGACCGCGCCAATCCCAGGGAAAGGACGCTGCCATGAAAAGAAAGCGCACCGCCATCTTGACGGGAGGAATTCTCCTGCTGGGCACGGCCCTGATCGTGATGGGCTGTTCCCGGACCGGGGAGCCCGAGGCCGGCCGAAATACCATCGGAGAGGAGTCTGCCATGAAACCTGAAAACCGGACCCTGCCCTCACCCGCCGCCCGGCCGGCCATCGACGCCGCCGCCCCGCAAACCTTTGATACGGCTACTTTTGGCCTGGGGTGATTTTGGGGCGTGGACGCCCAGTTCGGGGCGCTCGAAGGGGTCATCCGAACCCGTGCGGGATATGCCGGCGGAACGACCCCCAAGCCGGATTACGGCCACATCGGCGACCACACGGAAGCCGTTCAGGTGGATTACGATCCCGAACGGATCAGCTACGCGGATCTGCTGGAAATCTTCTGGGAAAGCCACCGGCCCACCAGCCCCCCGTGGAAACGCCAATACCTGAACGCCGTCTTCTACCATGATGCCCGCCAGCAGGAAGAAGCGCTGGCCTCGAAAGCCGCGCTCGAAAAACGACTGGGCCGCAGCGTGCAAACCGAAGTGCTCCCCCTGCGGTCGTTCACCCGGGCCGAGGACTACCACCAGAAATACCTCCTGAAGCGCGAAGGCGATCTGCTGCGGGACCTGACCCGGGTCTACCCCCGCCACCAGGACCTGGTGGACTCCACGGCCGCCGCCCGTCTCAACGGCTATGCCGGCGGCTACGGCAGCCCGGAGCAGCTAAGCCGGGAAATCGACCGTTTGGGGCTCAGTCCGGACGGCAGGAAAAAGCTGGAGATGCGGGTACACCACAAGGGGCTTTTCAATTGACCCCCCGGACGGTTGTCGCCGCTATTGACGCCCCCTCCCCCCCTCGGCGTCGTGACGGCTAACCGAGGAGCGTTTCCAGCTGCCGGCAGGCGGCCGCGAGCTCGGTGCGGCGGGCAGGGGCGGTCCCATTGAGCGGTTCGGCCTGCAGCCAGATGTCGTGTTCGGTGCGACCACGGGTGATGGCAATACAGCCCAGCAGATCGGGGTCGGTCAAACGATAGACGGCATCCAGGCCGCCGGTGACCACCCAGGCCGGGTCGGCCTGCTGCAGCCGCTCCACCAGCCAGCGCCACTGAATCGGCCGACCGTTGCGCAGACGGGCCCGAATCAGGGTCCGCTGGCCATCGGGCCGAGAGAGGCCCCCCCTATGCGCTGTTCCCCGATGCGCCCCGCCCGTTTCCCCCATGCGGCGATGAACCGCCGCCAGTCGAGCGGCCTCGTCTTCAAAAAACGGCGCCAGGTGGATGGCTTCGGGCGCCGGGGTGAGCAGCGAAATACCGACATAGGCCGCACCGCTCAGACCCATGCCCACGAGCACCCCGTGCCCCATCAGGAGGGGGCTTATGCTTTCCAGGAAGGGCGGGGCCAGGGGCGCCGTCCCGACCAGATCGGTGACCACCAGCAGGACCTGGACACTGGCCCCGATGACCAGGCCGGACAGGGCGCCTTCCCGGGTGGCCCGCTTCCAGAAAATCCCCCCCATGAGGGGGAAGAAGCAGGCCGCGCTGGCAATGAAGGTGGCGATGTGGATGGCGTCGATGATGCTGGTGATGAAAAAGGACGCCCCCGTGGCGCACAGGATGATGATCAGCACGCTGATCCGGTTGACCGTGAGCATCTCCCCCATGGTGGCCTCCGGGCGCAGGAAACGCTGGTAAATATCCCGGGACAGGCAGGAGGCCCCGGACGCGGCAAAGGTGTCCGCACAGGACATGGCGGCCGCCGCCAGTCCGATGGCGGTCAGAGCCACCGTGGCAGGTGAAAATCGCCCGCTGGTGATGAAATCCAGCAGGGCGGGCTCGGCCTTGGCCATGCCGGCCGGAAACCCCATGGCGGCGATTTCCGGATAGAGGCGGTTGAGGGCCACCGCGATGACCGCACAGGCCACGAAAACCACGGCAATCAAGAGCGCACCGGCGATCATCCCCATACGGGCCGCGCCGGCATTGCGGGCCGCCCATACCCGCTGCCAGGGATCCTGCTCAGTCACCCAGCCGGGTATGATGGCCAGGGAAAAGATCAGGGCCGCGGGAAATCCCACGGCAAGCGGGTTCCACCACCCTTCGGGCGTCGTGCCGAGCAGGTCGCCGAACCCGAGCACCCCCCCGACCGGCAGGTGGGTTGCGGCATCCACCGCCGCCCAGGCCATGCCGCCGGCCAGGGCGGCCAACAGCAGATATTGAAGGGCATCCGTCCATACCACCGCTGAAAAGCCGCCCAGGGTAACATAGGCGGATACCGCCAGGGCCACGATGATCGCCGCCCACACCGGACTCAGGCCGTAGTATACCTGAAGCACAAAGGCGAACCCCTTGATGTCGGCCACGGCGAAGAGCACCATGACGATGGTGATGATCACGGCCACCGGCGCCCGCAGCGCGGCGGAGTAACGCTGTTCCAGCAGCTCTGGTTGGGTGATGACCGGCAGCCGCTTGAGGCGCCGGGCGAAAAGCGCGATGACGAGCAGGGCCAGGATGTTGGGGGCCACAAACCCCCAGATGGAGCCCAGGCCGCTTAGCATGAAAAGCCCGATCACCGCCAGCAGCGCTCCGGCCGTCAGCCAGGAGGCGGCGGCCGAAAAGGCCGTGTTGAACGCCCCCACCTTCCGCCCGGCCAGCCAGAAATCGGTCACGGTCTTCTGGCGTCGGTTGAAATACAGGCCAATGCCCACCAGTCCCCCCAGGTAAACCACCAGCAGCCCCGCAAACATCTGAAATCCACTCATCTCCGCTCCTTTCGGCCACAAAAAAATCCCCGGACCGACATGACTGTCAGCCCGGGGATTTACCGTCTCCACCAGGATCTTCATCAATGGTATGCGGCAGGTCTTCTGACTCGTGCATCACCCTACTCGCCTGGCCTTCCCGGGGCGTTTCGTCGATGCTGCCCAACTCCCCAGTGGCACTTTCAGGCTTTCGTCCGCACTCACAGCGGCGGGTCCGTGCCGGAATTGCACCGGCTTCCCTCTCCAGGCCCATCCGCCATCACTTCTGGAAAGGACCTTTCTCCTGCTCGAGGAACCGCATACCGATTTTCAATTCAGGCCGATCTAGCATAGGTCGGGATGAAAGTCAACGCGGAGGGCCGGCCCGCTTCAGCGGCGGGTTGGCGGGCTGCTGGTCGGCCGTCATATCGGGCACGACCAGCGGCTTGACCGGGACGGAATGCTGTTTTAAATGAAGGGGCACACAGCGTTTGCACGCCGTTTTGAAAACAGGAGCACCCCATGGGCGAAATCAAAAGTACACTGGATCTGGTAATGGAGCGGACGCGCCACCTGTCGCTGTCCGCGGAAGAGAAAGAAGAACAGCGGCGGGAGGACTTTGCCAAACGACTCCAGGGATTTTTGCAGCAATACGCGGACGGGGCCCTGACCACGGATGCGCTTTGGGACCATATGGCCGCCCTGGGGACAGAAACGGGCGTCACCGATCGCAAGCTGTCCGTGGCGGCCGTGATTCAGCGTATCGATCCCGACCGGGACAACGCCCGCTGGCGGGCGCTGCTGGATCGTCTGGTGCCGGACGTGGGCCCCCGTCTTCAAGAGATCCTTGCGGTCTATAGGGAAGACCGGGCCGCCTTATGGCAAACCGCGCAGGAACAGGTTCGGGACCGGCTCGCCCGGGAGCGCGCCATCACCGGTTCGGCCGTCGTGCCCAATCCTCGCCGAGATCCCGCCATGCAGCAACATCTCAAGGCCCTCGGGAATGAGACGACCAACAAGCTCGAAAAGCTGATGCAGGAAATGGCTTAGGAACCGGCGAAACCGGTATCCATTCGCGGTTCTGAAACGCCCCTTGACCAGGTGCGATTTGGGCGAAACCGATTGAATTTCGGCTTCGATGACGATGACGATACCGATACCGACCTTCCCGGCCGGCGGGATCCTTTATACGTAGTTGAACCAGGTCCGCTCCACCTGTTCGAAATTTTTCCGCACCGCCTCGGCGCCGGATAGCACACCACCATGGCCGGAAAGCAGCCAGGCCGCGTCAAGCCCTGCCATCCGTTGAATACTCGCTTTGAGCTGCCGGCCGTCGCCGCCGGGCAGGTCGGTGCGCCCCAACCCGTCCTTGAAAATCAGATCCCCTGTAAAAAGGGCCTTTTCGGCCGGCCACAAGAGGGTCACGGCACCGGGGGCGTGACCCGGGGTGTGGTAGACTTCCAGGGTGATATCGCCCACCGCCAGGTCGCCTTCCTGCAGGAAGAAATCCGGTGCCAGGACGGACAGATCGACATTCAGGGAGGCCTGCAGATAGGGGCCCATCTCTTCCACCAGCCGCCACTCGGCCGCATGCAGGGCGAAGAGGGTCGAAGAACGGTCGAAAAGCCCCACCGCCTCGATGTGGTCCGGATGGGCGTGGGTGCAAATCACCAGATCGATATCGTCCGTGGTCAAGCCCAGCTCGCCAAGCCCTTGCTGGACATGATCGAAATAGGCGGCATGGCCCGGATCGATCAGGATGATCTTCTGGGACGAACGGATCAGGTAGCTGTTGCAATTGTTGGCATGGGTGGATGTCCACAAAAAAGCATGCAGATTCGGGGTGAGTTCCATTCCGTGATTCCTTGGTTACGATGACGTTGGTCTTGGCTTTTCAGTGATAAGCCTCAACTTCAGACGGCCGTGATACCGTAGCATATTTCATTTTGAGAATGAACCACCCTGCCGCCGAAAAGCGGGGTGGCGATAAAGGCCATCCAACGCCCCCAGCGGCGGGGCATTAACCCCGCCTTCACTTCGGGCGGATCAAAAGAATTCCGATAGGGTTCAGCGTTTATTTTCCTGCATCATAGACCCCATACTGCTGGGTTCGGGGTCGAATGGCTTCCTAGCAGCATCGGAATTTCAGTATATTGGCCAAAAGGGCGCGTCACAGATTCGCTTTGACAGTCGATAAAACGGTGCTAACTCTCTTGTAAATCCCGGGATGAGATATGACACGAAAACGGTGGCTGATTCTCGACACATTGTTTTTGGGCGTGGTGGGCGCCCTTAGCGCCCAGATTTTCACTTATTTGTTGAAGAGTGCTCAATTCCTGTTCTTGCATCTGATGGCCGGGTATGCGCCGCCCGGGCTCCCCGAGGAGGGGGGGGTCCTCAAGCAGGTCATCGGTCCTCACGGACTATGGCTTGTGCCGCTGGCCACCACGCTGGGTGGGCTGATATCGGGCTATCTCGTATATACCTTCGCGCCGGAAGCCGAAGGTCACGGTACGGATACGGCCGTGAAGGCCTTCCACCGTGCCGGCGGCTTTATCCGCAAGCGGGTGGCGCCGCTCAAGACGCTGGCCTCCGCCATCACCATCGGCTCCGGCGGCGCGGCAGGCCGCGAGGGCCCCACCGCGTTGATCAGCGCCGGGGTCGGTTCGATTTATGCCAACCTGTTCAAGCGATCCGAAGAAGACCGAAGACTGCTGGTGCTGATCGGCATGGCGGCCGGACTTTCGGCCATCTTTCGTTCTCCCATCGGAACGGCGATCTTCGCCGTCGAGGTGCTCTATTCGGACATGGAGTTCGAGGCCAGCCCGTTGCTTTACACCATGCTGGCATCGTTGGTGGCTTACGTCATCAACGGCCTGTTTGTGGGATGGCAGCCCCTTTTCCAGGTGCCGGCCGGATTACATGTTCCGCAATTCATCGATTATGCCTGGTACCTCGTGTTGGGCGTCGGCAGCGGACTGGTCGCCACCCTGGTTCCGGTAATCTTTTACGGTCTGCGGGATTTGTTCCATAAGCTGCCCCTGCTGCCTCAATTGAAACCCGCGGTGGGCGGACTGGGGGTCGGTCTGTTGGCCGTTGCTTTGCCGCAGGTGTTGGGCGGGGGCTACGGTTGGATTCAAGAGGCCATAGACGGACGCCTGCCGCTGACGCTCATGCTTGTCCTGGTGCTCGCCAAGCTGCTGGCCTTTTCATTGACGGTTTCATCCGGCGGTTCCGGAGGCGTTTTTGCACCCACCCTGTTTGTCGGCGCCATGGTGGGGGGCGTGATGGCCAAGCTTTTCGGGCAACCGCCCGCGGCCATGGTGGTCGTGGGCATGGCGGCGGTGTTCGGCGGTACCGCCCGGGTCCCCATTGCAACCTTGCTGATGGTGACGGAAATGACCGGCGGCTATCAGCTGCTGGTCCCGGCCGCCCTGGCCGTGAGTCTTAGTTGTCTGATCCAGAAGCTTCTTTCGTCCCGGATAAAATATAAAAGTCTCTACGAAGCGCAGGTGCCCTATCGTGCCGACTCTCCCGCGCATCATTTGGACAACGTCTGCATCGCGCTGAACCTGATGTGCGAACCATGGTCTTCGGGCTCACAAACGGTTTGCCACCTGGATCTACTGGATTTGTTGAAATCAGGGGTCGCCGTGAACCTGGCCCAGGGCAAGAAACTGACCATCGGCGCGCTGCGGCCCGAAAGCCCCTGGGTCGGCCAGCCGATCGGGGCCAATTGCCGGGATTCGCTCGGACCGGAGAATGATATCATCGCCGTCCTGCGCGGGGAGCGCCTGCTGCTGCCCCATGACGATATGCAGCTGCAATCCGGGGACCACCTGTTGACGATTGTCTCGCCGGAGGCGATGGAGCAGATCGAACGCCACCTGGCACCGTTACACATAGGACACCTAAAGGACAATCCGAAAAGGGCGGGGTCCTGAATGCGGATAGATAGACGCTGGAAACGGCCCGAACCCTTTTTAATGCATCGCCGACCCGGGCTGCCGATCGGTGTGCAATGGTGGCTTGACGCCGCCCTGAGCCTCGTCTAAGTTAGCAAGCGTTCATCTGGAGATGGCATCTTTCAGCCCCGCCCGTGCACGCTTTTGAAATCCTCGCCGTCGCCCAGCTGCGCCTGCGGTTTACACCCCTAGCGGCGTTGGATCAGGCGGGAAGTCCCGCAACGCGGGAAAAATCGCGGCGGCCTTGGCCGGGACCAAAATCTACCATCTCTGAACGGACGCTGGAGGACATTTTTCAGGGCGATCCTCCCATCCGGCCCCGCACCTTTGCCACGAGGAAACATAAAGGAGAATTCCATGCGCCGCAAGAGAACCTTTGTCGTTTCGGCCTTCCTGATGGCCGCCTGCGTCAGCCTGATATTGGCCGGCACCGTCCGAACAGCCGATGCCGCCGCCAAAAAACTCAAGGTGGCTTTTGCCCTCCTGTGGACCATCGACGATCAGGGATGGACCACGGCCTCCTACGACGGCATCGAATACCTCGAGGAAAAGCTGGGCGACCAGATCGAGGTCAGCTACACCGAAAAAGTCCTGGCCGCCGACGCCGAACGCGTCTTCCGCAACTATGCCCAACAGGGCTACGATATCATCTTCGGCACCACCTTCGAGCACATGGATCCCATGCTCAACGTGGCCAAGGACTACCCCGACATCGTTTTCGAGCACTGCTCCGGGTTCAAGACCGCCCCCAACATGGGCAACTACTTTGCCCGCATGTACCAGGCGGAGTACCTGGCCGGCTACATGGCCGGCCTGATGGGCTTCAAGAACGTGGGGACCGTGGCCACCAATCCGATCCCGGAACCGATCAGGGGCATCAATGCCTTTACCATCGGGCTGCTCAAAGGACTCGTGGAGTCCGGCCAGGCGGTGGACCCGAATAGCGTCAACACCGTGGTCTGGCTCAAAGCCTGGCGCGACGCCATCAACGAAACCACCCTGGCCGAAACCCTGGTGGCACGCAAGCACGACCTCATCCGCCAGATGGCCGACACCCCCGACAGTTCGGTGGCCGCCTGCGCGGCCGGCGTGCCGGCCATCGGCTACGGCGAGGATGCCACCCGCTACGGCGCCGACTGCGCCCTGGTGTCCACGGTCTGGAACTGGGGCCCGATCTACGTGGAGAAAGTCCGGGAAGTCATGGACGGCACCTGGAAACCCACCGCCTACTGGGGTGGTTTCGACAAGCACGACATCGTCCTGAGCAATTTCAACGCCGCGGTGCCGGAAGAAGTGCAGCAGAAGGTGCTGGTCGCCAAGCAAAAACTGGAAGCGGGGCAGGACGATATCTTCGCGGGCCCGCTCTACGATCAGCAGGGCAATCTAATGGTGCCCGAAGGCCAGAAAGCCTCGGACAAGGATCTTCTCACCATGCGCTGGCTGGTGAAGGGGGTCAAAGGGAGCATCCCGCAATAACCGCATCTCAGGGCCAGCATCGGTTGACCAATTGCGCCGCCGGAAGGCGGTCTGATGCCGGCCCTCCCCTGCCCACTGGTGGGGTGCTGTTGCGCGGCTAACGAGGAGGATCGGCATGGAAATTCTGGGCGGTCTGGAATCGGGTGAAAAATTTCGTTTGGTCGTGCCGGGGCTGGGCTACGACATCGATATCCCCTACACGGTTCTGCCTTCCGGCGATCGCCGCATCCGCATCGCCTCCCTCAATCTGGTGGGCCAGACCCGCTTGAATCGTGATCTGGGGCGCCTGCTGGCCGCCCGCATCCGCGAAACCTTCCCGGACCTGGAGGGGCTGGTTTTCCTGACCGCCGTGGAAAAAGCCCTCATGCTGGTCCAGACCATCGCCCAGGAGCTGGACGTGGCGGCCGTGGCCGTGGCCTACAACCGCGTCAAACCCCACATGGAGGCCGACCGGCGGCCGCTGATCCAGGTGGGCTCCTCCTCGGTCACGAGCGGCAGCAAGTTCATGGCCCTCTATGAACGGGACATCAACCTCATCGGCCGGGCCGACCGGGGCATCGTGGTGATCGACGACGTGGTCAGCACCGGCGGCACCCTGCTGGCCCTGGAAGATCTTCTGGAAGAGGTGACCGCCCACCGCGACCATGCGCCCACGGCCATTCAGGGCGTGTTCTGCGTGGCCCAGGAAGGCGCGTTGCAGACCCTCCCGGCCTATCCGATCCATGCCCTGACGCGGCTGCCCGACCCCGAATTCGTTTGACGCCTTGAAATCATGACGGTACCCCCCCCACCGGCCCTCGCCCTGCAAAACATCTCCAAGCGCTTCGGCGGCGTCCACGCCAACCGCGCGGTGAGCTGGGCCCTCCACGCCGGACGCATCTACGCCCTCTTGGGGGAAAACGGGGCCGGCAAAAGCACCCTCATGTCCATTCTGGCAGGCCGCTACCAGCCCGACCAGGGTGACATCCTGCGCCAGGGTCAGCCGGTGCGCTTCCTCTCCCCGGCCCAGGCCCTGGCCGCGGGCATCGGGATGGTCTATCAGCGTTTCATGCTGGTCGCCCCCCTCACCGTGGCCGAAAACATTCTGCTGCGTCGGGGACCCATCCGCCTCCACGGCACCCGGGAAACCCGGCGCATCCGGGCGTTGGCCGAACGCTACGGTCTGGCGGTGAATCCCCGCGCCACGGTGGGCAACCTGTCCATGGGGGAGCGCCAGCGGGTGGAAATCCTCAAGCTGCTCTACCGCCGGGCGGAGATTCTGATCTTCGACGAACCCACCGCGGTACTGACCCACGCCGAAATCGAAAACCTCTTTACGGTCTTCCGACAATTGAAGAAGGAAGGCAAAACCGTGGTCTTCATCACCCATAAGCTGGAAGAAGTCATGGCCGTGGCCGACGAAATCGCCGTCATGCGGCGGGGGCGGATGGTCAGCCGACTGGCCGCCGCCGACGTGCGCAGCCGGCACGACCTGGCCCGCCTGATGGTGGGCCGGGAAGTCATCCTGAGTGTGGACAAGCCCGCGGTCGCCGTCGGTGAATCCGTCCTGCAGGCCAGGGGCCTGACGGGTCCCGGGGAGACGCCGCGCCCCACCTTTCGGGATATTGATTTCGATGTCCGGCAGGGCGAAATATTGGCTATTACGGGCGTAGCCGGCAACGGTCAGGAAGACCTGACGGCGGCGCTGGCGGGCCTCGTCCGCCTGACCGGCGGCACGCTTCGGTTTCAGGACCGCACCTTTACGGCCGCCCAATGGCGGCGACGCCCCTCCGACCGGATCGCCTACATCCCGGAAGACCGGCATCGGACCGGATCCGTCGATGCCTTCAGCCTGGTGGAAAATTTCATGCTGACCCGTTTAGACGCCTTCGGGACATCGCTTCTCGTCGACCGGCGCCGCGCCGCCCAGGCAACGGCCGAAGCGGTGGCGCGCTTCGGAATTCAGGGCAGCGGCATCCGGGGCCAGGCCGGTCATCTGTCCGGCGGCAATCTGCAAAAGCTCATCCTGGCCCGGGAACTGTCCCGCCGGCCGGCCCTGCTCATCGCCGAGCAGCCCACCCAGGGGTTGGACATTCGGGCCACCGAAGACATCTGGCAGGCCCTGTTGCGCCAGCGGGCGACGGCGGCGGTCCTCTTGATCACCGGCGATCTCAAGGAGGCCCTTTCCCTGGCCGATCGCATCGCTGTCATGTTTCGCGGCCGGATCCTCGATATCGTCTCCGCCCGGGACGAAGGCGACATCGACCGCATCAAACTGCTCATGGCCGGATTGGAGGACCGCTGATGGCCTGGCGCATCGAAAAGCGTTCCGCATCCTTTGCCCGCTCCCCCGCCTGGGTTTTCCCGGTCTCCCTGGCCATGGCCGTCGCCGTGGGGGCCGGCATCTTCGCCGCCCTGGGGGTCAATCCGCTGACCGCCTACGGCGCCATGCTGAAAGGGGCCGCCGGATCGTTTTTTCATGTATCCGAGGTCGTCGTGCGCGCCATTCCCCTGATGCTGACGGGCCTGGCCGTGGCCCTGGCCGCCACCATGCTGCTGTGGAACATCGGCTGCGAGGGCCAGCTCGTCTGGGGGGGCATCTTGGCCGCCGGTACGGGGCTCTATCTGGCACCGCACCTGCCCCCCTTTCTGGTGCTTCCGGCCGTGGTCGCGGCCGGGGCGGTGGGCGGCGCCCTGTGGGGCCTGATTCCGGGCCTGCTGAAAGCCTATCTGGCGGTCAACGAAATTCTCTCCTCCCTGCTGCTCAACTATATTGCCATTATCGTCATGGAGCACCTCTACTTCGGTCCCTGGCGCAACCCGGAGGGGTACGGCTTCCCGGGGACAGCCCAGATCGCCGAGGCCGCCCGCATCCCCCACTACTTCGGCACCCGTATTCACCTCGGCCTGGTGCTGGCCCTCGTGCTGGCCGCGGTACTCTACGGTGCCTTGCGCCTCACCCGCTGGGGCTACCGGGTGCGCGCCATCGGCCTCAATCCCCAGGCGGCCCGCTATGCCGGGTTCGGCATACGGTCTCAGATCGTCGGCGTCATGCTGCTCAGCGGGGCCCTGGCCGGCCTGGCCGGCATGGCCGAGGTGAGCGGCATCCATTACCGTCTTCAGCAGGGATTGGCCGTGGGCTACGGCTACGACGGCATTATCGTGGCCTGGCTGGCGCGCCTCAATCCCCTGGCCGTGCCCTTCGTGGCCCTGCTGTTGGGATTTCTGATCGTGGGCGGCGAACAGCTCCAGTCCGTTTTACACCTGCCGGCCTCCATCAGCGTGGTGCTCGAAGCCGTGCTGCTCTTCGGCCTGCTGCTCAGCGAAAGCCTGGCCCGCTACCGCCTGGTCCGGCGGGAAACCGGCCGCGCCATGCCCGCCGCCGGAGAGGAGGGGGCATGATCGAAGACCTGGCTTTCATCGGACAGATCGCCGTCAAATCCTCCATCGCGGTATTGCTGGCCACCCTGGGGGAAATTGTGGCCGAACGCAGCGGCATCCTCAACCTCGGGGTGGAAGGCATGATGCTGGCCGGGGCCCTGTGTGCGGCGGCGGCCGGCATGGCCACGGGCAACCCGTTGATCGCCGTGGCCGCCGGGACCCTGGCCGGGGGGCTGCTGGCCCTGGTGCACGGGTTTTTCGCCGTCACCCTGCGGGTCAACCAGGTCCTCTCGGGGCTGGCCCTGACCCTCCTGGGCATGGGACTCACCAGCTTTCTGGGGCGCCCCCTGATCGGCACCGCCCCCGGGGTGCGGCTGCGCGCCCTGCCGCTGCCCGGCCTGGCGGACATCCCGGTGGTGGGGGATATCTTCTTCCGCCAGTCCGTGCTGGCCTACCTGGCCTATCTCCTGGTGCCCCTGTGCTGGATTCTGCTCTTTCGCACCGGCACCGGGCTCAAGATCCGGGCCGCCGGGGAAGACGCCGCGGCCGTGGACGCCGCCGGCATCGATGTGTTCCGCATCCGCTATCTGTGCACCTTTGCCGGGGGCCTGGGGGCCGGCCTGGCCGGCGCCTACCTCTCTCTTTCCTACACCCCCGGCTGGAAGGAATCCATGACCGGCGGCCAGGGCTGGGTGGCCATCGCCATGGTCATCTTCGCCACCTGGAACCCCCTGCGGGCCGTGGTGGGGGCCTTTCTCTTCGGCGGGTTGACCGCCTTGCAGTTCTACTTCCAGGCCGTAGGCGTCGAGATCGTACCGGCTTATATCCTCAAAATGCTGCCCTACCTCCTGACCATCGTCGTCATGGTGTTGGTCAATATCGGACCGGGGCGACGCTTCGGCGGGCCGGCCGCCCTGGGCATCCCCTTCAACCGCGAAGGCTGAGCTGCGGCAGCGGTGCCGCCGAGGACTTCAAGGGTTCACGTGCCCCCATCGTGGCCGTCTTATCGATAGGCCGTCGAACGCTTTTTCTTCCCCCGGCACCAACGGCAGGTAGATCGTTATCCCTCCGTCCACACTTGCATTCGGCTTTTCCTCCCTTAGCTTTCCCGGTGTGATCGTAAACGATCATCAACCTTCAGATCGAAAGGAGCATCCGTAATGAACGTCAAAGCCTATGCCGCGGAATCCGCAGCCGGAGCGCTTAAACCCTTTGAATACGAACTCGGCGCCATCGGGACCGAGGAAGTCGACATTGCCGTAGATTATTGCGGCATCTGCCACAGCGACCTCAGTATGCTCGACAACGACTGGCAGATGACCCGCTACCCCTTCGTGCCGGGCCACGAGATCGTCGGCCGGATCGAGGCGGTCGGTCCGGCCGTGCGCCATCTTGCCGTGGGACAGACGGTGGGACTGGGGTGGTTTGCGCAATCGTGCATGCACTGCCGTCAGTGCATGTCCGGCAATCACAACCTGTGCCCCGAAGTCCAGGGCACCATCGTGGAGCGCCACGGCGGTTTCGCCGACAAGGTGCGGGCCCACATGGGCTGGGTGATTCCCCTGCCCGAGGGCGTTTCGCCGGCCAGTGCGGGGCCGCTCTTCTGCGGGGGCATTACGGTCTTCAATCCCATCGTGCAAAACCATATCCGCCCCACCGACCGCGTGGGCGTGATCGGCATCGGCGGCCTGGGCCATATGGCCCTCGCCTTCCTGCGGGCCTGGGGCTGCGAGGTGACGGCCTTTTCCACCAGCCCGGAAAAAGAGGAAGAGGCCCTTCGACTGGGCGCCCATCATTTCCTGAACTCCCGCGACACCGCGGCCCTGGAAAAAAGGGCCGGCTATTTCGACATGATACTCTCCACGGTCAACGTGTCCCTGCCCTGGGACGCCTACATCGCCGCCTTGAGCCCCAAGGGCAAACTGCATCTCGTGGGGGCCGCCCCTTCGGTGGAGGCCACGGTCTTTCCCATGATTATCGGGCAGCGGTCCGTCGGAGGCTCTCCCCTGGGAAGTCCCGCCACCACCGCCACCATGCTCGATTTCGCAGCCCGGCACGGCATCGCCCCCCAGACCGAGACCTTCCCCATGTCCCGGGTGAACGATGCCCTGGAAAAATTGCGCTCCGGCAAACCGCGCTACCGCATCGTACTGGAGAATGACTTCTGAGCCCGCCGGGAACCCCGGTAGGGCGTTGCTGATGGCCGGCTTGATCGTTTTTTCGGCCTTCATCGGGTGCCGATGGCGCCGGGTGTGGGATCGGGATCCTGCAGGATCATCCTGTCGCGGCCGCTTTTCTTGGCTTCGTAAAGGGCCTCATCAGCAAGCTGGATCAGGATCCGGGGATCCTCTCCGCTGGCGGTCAAGCAGGCCACCCCCAGGCTGATGGTGACGTGGGGCGCCGCCTCAGAGGCGGCGTGGGGAATCCTGAGGTTTCGAATCGCCGTCGAGGATTCTTCGGGCGACAAAGCAGCTTCCCGCCGCGTCGGTTTCCGGCAGCAAAACCGCGAACTCTTCGCCGCCATAACGTGCGGTCAGGTCCGCCGGGCGATAGGCATTGGCCGCCAGGGTTCGCGCGATGGCCTGCAGGCAGCTGTCGCCGGCCTGATGGCCGTAGGTGTCATTGTAGCCTTTAAAATAATCCACATCCGCCAGGATAAGCCCCAGGGAGGCTTTCGATCGCCGCAGTCGTTTCCACTCCTTTTGAAGGATTTCATCAAAACGGCGCCGGTTGGCGATCTGGGTCAGCCCGTCGAGACTGGCCAGACGTTCGAGGGCCAGATTGGCGTTCTTGAGTGCTTGCTGGGCACGCTGGCGTTCGGCAAGTTCTTCTTCGAGCCGGGTGTAGAGCTGGGCGTTGTCCAGGGCGATGACGGCCAACTGGCAAAACCGTTCGATGATATCGATTTCGCTCTTTCCGAAGGCCTTGCCCGGCTCGAAATGCCCCAAGCCCATGACCCCGGCAATGGATGAGCGCCCTTTGAGGGGCATGCCCACCACCGCATGCATGTTATCGTATTTCGCATGGGGCAGCCTCTCGGGCCAGGTCGCATAGTCGTCCAGGATGAGGGGTTCTCCGGTTTGGAAGATCTTTCCCGAAAGGCCTTCACCGGGTTTGATGCACCGCCCGACTTCATCGGCATAAACCCCCAGCCCCACCATCATTTCCAGTTCCCGGGTTTCGGGCTGGTAGAGGAAAAGAAACCCGTTGTGGGTCCCCGTGAGTAACCCGGCGCGGCGCAAAACGGCACGGATCAGTTCATTGAATTCCAGACGCCCCACGAGCCCCAGGGCGGTGTCGTGCAGCGCGGACAGGTAGGCATTCTGAACGGCCAGAGTATCGCGCTGCCGCTTGCGTTCCCGGATATCCATAAACGCCATGGAGGAAAGGGTGAAGATAATGACGGCAAATAGGATGCAGGCCGTTATGACGATAGGCTTGCGGTAGGGCATGATGGGATCGGTGAGCACAGCCAGGGCGCTGTGGGTCCGATATAAATAGAGCACCTGCCATTGGGCCAGGGAATCGATCGGGACGCCGTGCACCAGATAGGCCACCCCGTCGCAATCCCGCATCTCGTGGGGGCCGGTTGCTGTAAATCCCAGGCCTTCCATCGGTGTCTGGCCGAACTGGCGGCTGGCGGCAATGCGATGGCAACGCACGTCGTCAGGCTGACATAGGAAATGCAAGCGCCAGTCCGGGTGGCTGGATGCGAATATGACGTCGTCGGTATTGACCAGGACCCAGGCACCGCCGTTGCGGCGGCTGACGGCGGCAGCACGGGCTTCGACCGGATCGATGCCCGCCTTGATCACCACCACGCCCAACGGTTTCCGGCCGTTTTCCTGGTAGACGGGATGACTGTAGTAAATGCCGCGTTTGTGGGAGGTGGTGCCGAGGGCCATGTACACCCAGGCCTTGCCGCCCAAGGCCTTTTGAAAGTAAGGCCGAAAACCGAAATTCTTGCCCACGAAGCTGTCGGCATCGTGACGATTGGATGACGCCAGGGTCAGGCCCTTGGCGTTCATCAGGTAGCACACGTCCGTGCCAAGGGACTTTTGGAAATGATCCAGCATGCGATTGGCCGCGGCCAGGGCCGCAGCGTCGGGTTGAAGGAAGACGGTTTTGAGCGTCGGCATCCCGGCCAGGGCTTTCACCGCTTTGGCATTCTCGCTCAGGTAGGCGGAAAACATGTGGCTGATGGAGGTCGCATCCGAAGCCACGCGGCGATTGGCTTCGGCCAGGACGGTTTTCCTGAGGAAGGAATAGTAGAAAAGGGAGCCCGATATCACCGCCAGCAGTGACAGAAACGCAAGGGCCAATACGATCAATCGCAGCTTCATCAGGGCCATCCTTTATGCCGGACAGGGCGCAACGATATCGAACCTGCGGACCGATGCGCATCGTCTTTCCGTCGGATATCGGGACTTTCGGAAAGATACTTTAGCGCCTGTCCGGCCCTGACCCCGTCCTGAAGGGGGCGTTGGGTCGACGTGGGGAGGGCTACTGGGTGCCGACAACCATGGGGCGAAAGCGATCCTCATCCCAGGTCAGGGCCCGATCGATCTCGTCCCGAAGGCGGTCCCTGTCGTCCGGCAGACGGCCGTGCAGATCGATATAGTTGCTGTAATGGTCGCTGGTCAGAAAGGTCGGGCATTCAAGCCCTTCCACCAGGAGGCGCGTCTCCCTCAAAACGCCACGGGGCGGCAAGAGCTGAAAGCGGCCCTTTTTGATGTCGTGCAGCAGGAGGGTGTTGACCTTGGGTACGAGCGTCCGCAGCCGCACGAAATCCGGCGCGATGGCGTTCAGGGCCGCCGCCGTGTGGCGGGCATGGGCCTCCGAACGCGCAATGCCGCCCAAACCCAGGATGACGTACTCACTCAGTTCGATACCCGCGGCCTTGACGAGCCGACCGGCCGCAATCTGTTCGGCGGCCGTGGTACCCTTTTTGACCCGTTGCAGCACCGCGTCATCCCCGCTTTCGAGCCCCACGTGGATCCGTCCCAGGCCGGCCGCGCGAAGGGTTTGCAGGTCGTCCAGGCCCTTTTGCACAATATAGCGGGAGGACCCGTAGACCGTGATTCTCCGCAGCTTCGGAAAACGCGTCACGGCATGCCGGCAGATGGCGGCCAGGTCGCGGGTCGGCATGGCGATGGTGTTGCCGGACGGGAAAAAAAGGGTCTTCACATGGTCGCCGTAGGCATCGCAGGCCGCGTCGATGTCCTCGCAAATATCCTTTACCGGCCGCACCCGATAGGGCGGCCCCTTTTTGTAGATCATGCAGAAGGTGCACTTGTTGTGGGGGCAGCCGACGGTGGCCTGGATCAGGAGACTGTCGGCCTCGCTGGGCGGACGGTAGATGGGGCCTTCGAAGCGCAAAAGCGATGTCCCTTATTGTTACACCGGTGATCGTCATTCACCGATAGGCTAGGGTTAGTTTGCCAAATACCCCAGAGCGGCCATAGCATCGGCCACATCGCCAAGGTCGAGGGATTCGAGGCGCGAGCGACGCTGGCACCCGGAAGCGGTATCCCATCCCCGGAGGGTGTAGAATTCCGCGCGCATGGTCTCGAAAGCGGCCGGGTCGAGGATGGCGCCCTTTTTGCTGACCACCGTGTCGCCCGGCCCGGGTACGATCACCTCCGGGTTCATGAAGACGCTCTGCACCGGATCCGTGTAGTTGAACGGGGCCAGGACGTCGTCCGTCCCGGGGCGCCGCCCCTCCCGCAAAAGGATGGCCCGCTGGAGGTTGAAGATGCGCTCGCCATACCGGTTCAAGCCGTCTTCGTCCATATCGATACCGGTCACGGCCGCCAAAATGCGGCGCTCCAGGGACGGGTCTCCCACCCGGTCCGGTGTGTTCCAGCTCACCATCAGGGGCCAGGCACTGTCGCAGAGCATCAGGCTGTCTTTTACCAGAGTGCGGTCCATGATGGCCACCGCCGCCTGGGCCTTGCCTTCATGAGTGGTCAGATCCCAGGCGGCCGGATGGCGCCAGAACCGCGCTGCCGCCGCCCGGAAAACCTGCGAATCCACCGGCGACGATGCGGGGTTTGCCTGGTGCATGACCCAGAACCCCACCAGGCGGCTCACCTCGTGCAGCATGGCGATGGGTTGGCGGGGTTCGAAGGCATACAGCAGCCCGTTCATGGGATACTCCCGGGCACTGTAAGTGGCCCCGTCCCCCACCCCGGCCACTTCGTTGGCAAAGTGCCGGGTGGCCTCCTCCCCAAGGGTGTCGCCGGCCCGCAGCAGGCCTTCGGCCAGGATGTCTCCGAAGCCCTCCCGGTGGGCGATCATGCCGGCCAGCTTCTCGAAGAAGGGGCGGGTTCCGAGGGTCGCCATGTCCAGCCCGGTTCGTGCGATGATGGGACTTTCGGCCTGGTGGCAGGCGTCGAGCCACTGAATGATGTTGTACATCTCCATGGTGCAGATGCCCAGGTCGTTGCAGATGCCGGTGGCGTCCAGGGCGGTTTCCGCCGGTTCCCCGGGGCGAGCCATCACCCAGGGGAAATAGACGAACATGGCCTGGCATTTGCGCACCATCGACTGGCCGGAGGCCGTCTGGAGGGTGCTGCGCATCAGGCAGTCCAGCCCGCACTGGTAGCAGGAGGCCTTGCCGGTCCGGCACACCTGCTCCTGTGGAAAAGGCAGATAGAGCGGATCACGCTGGTTGAGGCGAACCGCCTCCTGGTTGAGCCGCTTCAGCCGCGCGGGATCGGCCACCGTGGGATGCCCCGACCCCAGCACGGCCACGGCCTTGAGCCGCTTGGATCCCATGACCGCACCGAACCCCCCGGTGGCGCTGCCCTCGTTGTCCGTCATCAGGGTGGCGCTCCGGCACAGGTTTTCCCCGGCCATGCCGGCGGCCACATAGCGGACTTTGGGACCGTGGGTCGCCTTGAGCTGTCGGGCAACGGCATAGACGCCCCGACCCCACAGGAGGGCGGCATCCCGCAGTTCGGCCCGGCCGTTTTCGATCAGCAGATAAACCGGCGTTTCCGCTGCGCCCGTGATGACGATGCCGTCGAAACCGGCCCGCTTCAGGTGAGGGCCGAAAAAACCGCCCAGGTTGCCGCAGCAGAATCCCTCCGGACGACGCATGGGGGAATTGCCGGCCACTACGAAGCGCGAAGCGCCCTGGGCGCCTGTGGCCCCCAGGGGTCCACTCATCAAAATCAGCGGATTCTCGGGCGCGAAGGCCGCAACCCCGGCATGCGCCAATTCCCAGTAGAGGCGGGTGGCCACACCGCGCCCGCCCAGGTAATCCCTGGCGTAACGCCTGGTTTCCCGCTCGGAAAGGCGGCGGTTGGTAAGATCCACTTCGAGAATCCGGCCGCACCAGCCATTGGAATATGCCGTCATGTTGCCTCCTCGTGCTGCTGGACGTAATCAAATGGGTGATCAATCCCATTTAGTCCCCATGGGGCCAAAATTGCAAGCACCTCCCGGAGCGAAGAATGTGCTATAATGCCACCTTCTGGTGGCAACGCCGCAAAGCCGCGCGCCGTTCATCCATCATTAAGAGGGCCTGTTGCCATGGCTGCGCCAAAAACAACCAGACTGACCCGCGTATTCTTCTACAACCTGATCGCCTGCACGACCCTCGCCTTTGTCTTGCTGGGGCTGCTGTGGGTTGTCTGGGAGTACAAGCGTTTCGACCGGATGACCGTGCGCATGCGATCGGAATTTATGGCCAACCAGAAGGAGCGGATCAAAAGCGAAGTCGACAATGTCGTCGAATACATCGAATTCAAGAAGTCCCAAACCGAAGCGCACTTGCGGCGCAACATCCGCAAACGAACCCACGAGGCCTGGCAGATCGCGAACCACCTCTATGAGCAGAACCGGGGAACGATGTCCGACGCGGCCATCAAGGATATAATCCGCGAAGCTTTGCGCCCCATTCGCTTCAACAATGGACGGGGATATTTTTTCGCCGTCGCTATGGACGGCATGGAGCAACTCTACCCTGTCCGGCCTGAGCTGGAAGGTCACAACCTCATCGATCTTCAGGATTCAAGGGACGCCTATGGGATTCGCCATGAATTGGAGGTCGTCCGCACCACCGGTGAAGGATTTGTCGTGGGCCACTGGCCCAAACCGGGTGGGGTGCCCGCCAAGATCTTCCCCAAGATTTCGTTTGTCAAATACGTCGCTCCCCTCGACTGGTACGTCGGCACCGGCGACTATCTCGACGACGTGGAAAAGGATATCCAGCAGGAGGTGCTGGCGTGGCTCGCCAGCGTCCACATCGGCCGGAAAGGGTATGTCTTCGCAGGCCGATGGGACGGTGAAAGCCTCTCGGGCCCCACTGCCGTAAAGGACATGAGCACCGTAACCGAGGCCAACGGCATCCCGGTTGTCCGGGACCTCATTGCCGCGGCCAAGGCCGGCGGGGGGTTCGTCACCTATGTCATGCCCGAGACGGAAGGCCGGCGCAAGGCCACCAAAATCAGCTATGCCGCCGGGATACCCGACTGGCAGTGGTACGTGGGGGCCGACCTCTACATGGACGAAATGGACCGGCTCATCGCCGACCAGCGCCGCCTCATGCGCCAAGATCTGCGATCCGAAGTCGTCAAATTTTTCCTGACCCTGATCTCCCTCCTGGTATTGGTAACGCTGGCGGCCCGTTTTTTGTCGTCCAAGATCGACAAAAGCCTCCGGATGCTCACCGTGTTTTTCGACAAGGCCGCCAGCGAATCCGTCCGGATTGAACCCGAAGACTTGACCTTCTCGGAGTTTGCCGCCTTGGCCGAATCCGCCAATGCCATGGTGGACCAGCGCCGCCAAGCGGAAACGGCTTTGCGGGGGAATCGCGAACAGCTCAGGGCCATCATCAACAACGCCCTCCTGGGCATCTATCAGGTGACGGTGGATGGGAGGTTCATTTTCGCCAATCCGCGCATGGCGACAATCCTGGGCTACCCTTCGCCGGAAGAACTCCTGGCGCAAGTCGCGGATATCAACCAAATCTATGTCGACCACCAAGACCGTCAAGACAATCTGCAGACCCTGTTCGCCCAGGGGTTCATCGCCGACCGGCGCATGCGATTGCTTCGCAGGGATGGCCGAATCATCTGGGTTCAGGTCAACGCCCGGATCGTCGAAGAGATACCGGACCGGCAGATCCTGGAAGGCTTTCTCCTGGACATTACCGAGCAGGTGCGCTCCGAGGATGCCCTCAAGGAGAGCGAAGCCCGTTACCGCAGCCTTGTGGAAATGTCGCCCGAGGCGGTTCTCTTGCACGTGGAGGGTCAAATCGTCTACATCAACCCCCAGGGCGCGCGGCTCCTGGGGACGGACGACCCCCGACAAATCATCGGGAAATATCTTCTCGACCTCGCTCATCCTGATTATCGCGAGATCGTTCGGCAACGCCTGGACGATGTCTCCACCAAAGATGAACAACTGCCGCCCATGGAGCAGCACTACCGCCGCCTGGACGGTCGGACCATCGCAGTGGAGGCTGCCGGCAGCCGCATCGTCTATGCCGGCGCCACCGCCGTGCTGTCGGTCTTCCGGGATATCACCGCGGTCAAGAAAGCCGAACAGGAACGCCGGGACCTGGAGTCCAAATTCCAGCAGGCCCAGAAAATGGAAGCTGTCGGCACCCTGGCCGGCGGGATCGCCCACGATTTCAACAATCTCCTTACCGGCATCCGGGGCCGCATCTCTCTCATTCTGGAGGATATCGACGCCGACCACCCCTTCAGGGAGCACCTCCGCGAGATCGAAGCCTATGTGCGCAGCGCGGCCGACCTGACCCGGCAACTGCTGGGCTACGCCCGCGGCGGGAAATACGAGGTCCGGCCGGTGGATCTGAATGCGCTGGTCCAACAAAGCGCGGAGATGTTCGGGCGGACCCATAAGGAAATCAAGATCCATGTGACGGCCGGAGACGGTCTGTGGGCCGTCGAGGCGGACCGCACCCAGATCGAGCAGGTACTGCTGAACTTGTACGTCAACGCCTGGCAGGCCATGGAGGGGCCGGGCGAATTACATCTCGCGACCGAAAACGCTGTGCTGGACGAGGCCTTTGTGCGACCGTACGACCTCAAACCCGGCTCCTACGTCAAAATCACCGTACGGGACACCGGCTCCGGGATGGATGCCGAAACCCAGCGGCGCATCTTCGAGCCGTTCTTCACCACCAAGGAGATCTCGCGGGGAACCGGCCTGGGGCTAGCCGCGGCCTACGGCATCGTTTCAGGCCACGCCGGCATCATCACCGTGGCCAGTGAACCCGGGGAGGGAACCACCTTCACGATCTTCCTGCCGGCCTCGGGAAAAGCCGTACCTCCCGAGAAAATCGCGCCGTCGGAAATTGTCACGGGGTCGGGGCGCATTTTGCTCGTGGACGACGAGAAACTCATCCGCGATCTCGGGCGGGTCATGCTGGCGCGGCTCGGCTACGAAGTCCTGACCGCCGGAAACGGCCCGCAGGGCCTGCAGCTCTTCGAGGAGCACCGGGAAGAAATCGCTTTGGTCATTTTGGATTTGATCATGCCCGGCATGGGCGGGGGCGAGGTGTTCGACCGGCTGCGGGCCATCGATCCCGAGGTGAAGGTCCTGCTGTCCAGCGGATACAGCCTCGACGGGCAGGCCCGAGCCATCATGCAGCGGGGCTGCAGCGGTTTCGCGCAGAAGCCCTTCGACCTGGGGGAACTCTCCCGCAAAATCCGCAGCATCATAAACCCGGGCGATTGAGAGTTGGGCGCCCTCCTGGTCAATCTCTTCATTGTGCTGCACGTCAACCGACATAAGAAAAAACAGCATGATCCATTCCCTTGAACGCGAACGAGGCGACCTCGCGCATCTCCATTTTGGCATGGGCGCGCAGGGATGCGGAGTTGTCCCGCCGGATGAAGAGAACGCCCTCGCGCCCCGGCTGCAGGCGTCGCAGCTCGGTGAACATGGCTTGCGCGATGCCTTGGCCGCGCTCATCGACATCGACACAGATGGGGCCGTAGACGTAAGCGTCATCCTGATAGGGATGTGCGGCGAGCATTGCGCGAATGACGGGGATATCGGCATTCATCGCCCGTGTGCTCGTCATGAGAAAACCGATCACGCGGCCTCGGCGCCGTGCAACGATAAGCGGCATGCCGTTCATCATGGCAGCGATATGTGACCGGGGCAGGCTGACCGACAACCGCCCCCCCTTCCCGGCCTGATTGGCGGCCTGCAGTTCCAGGATGCCCTCAAGATCAGCCTCCGTCGCTTGACCGATCTCCAATATTCCTATCTCTGTCACAGCATTTTCCTTCCAAAACCAAACGCACAGTTTGAAGGCCGCGATCCCTAAAGGCCCCTTACGACCAATGATTAGAGCCCTCCAAGAGAACGCGTGCTTACCGGGCCGGCGCGCCGGGCGCCATATCTATCCGGGCAAAATGCGCCGATCAGCACGAATCATCGTTGTTTTCACATAATCCCGATTTTGAGGTCGAGAATGTGTTATCAGATGTTATAAGAAAATTTCATCTGTAATCTCTATCAGTTGACTTGCTACGATCCATTTTGTAGTTTGCGCGGGAAAAACTTCCCTAAGTTGGTCGCTATCAAAAACTGGTTGAGCAGCCGAAGAATGATGGCGGGGCCCAGCCACTTTGAATTACCTATCCGCCGGAATTGTTGAAATTCCATGCTCGACATTCTCTCCATAACGGGCCCGATCTATATCATCATAGCGCTCGGGTTTGCCGCAACCCGCCTGGGCCGGTTCACCAAGGCGGATATGGCGGTTCTCGGGAAATTTGTGGTCAATTTTGCTTTGCCGGCCCTGCTGTTCAAATCCTTGTCGCAACGTCCGATTGGCGAAATTCTCGACAGCCGTTATCTGCTGGCCTACGCGGCCGGTACGCTGGGCCTGATCGGTAGCGGTTATTTCTGGTCCCGGCGTTGGGCCGGACGGGATGCAACCACCAGCACCATTTACGCCATGGGCATGTCCTGTTCCAACAGCGCGTTTGTCGGCTATCCGATCCTCCTGCTGACCATGGCGCCCATTTCCGCTGTAGCCCTGGCCCTCAACATGATCGTGGAAAACCTGTTTATCATCCCGCTGCTGCTGGTCATGGCGGACCGCAGCTGCGGCACGCCGGACCGGTGGTACCGTGTCGTCGGGCAATCGTTCAGGCGGCTGGCCTCGAACCCCATCATCATCGCCATCTTTGCCGGATTCGGGGTGTCCCTTGCCGGGTGGCAATTGCCCGCGGCCCTGGTCCAAACCGTCGGCATTCTGGCGCCGGCCAGCGGGGCCCTGGCCCTGTTTGTGATCGGCGGCGCCCTGGTCGGGCTTCCCATGCAGGGCCTCGGTAAACGCGTGGCACCGATTGTACTGGGCAAGCTGGTCTTTCACCCGCTGGCCGTCCTGGCGGCCATTCAGCTCCTGTCCCTGGCGGGGCTCCCCATGATGGCAGCGCCGTTGAGAACGGCCGCGGTCCTCCTGGCCGCCATGCCGACCATGAGCATCTATACGATTCTGGCCCAGATCTACGGGCGGGAAGAGCTCGCCGCGGCGGCCATGCTGGTCACCACCATCTGCTCGTTCTTCACGATCAGCGGATTGCTGATCCTCCTGCAGCCCTTTCCGGTCTGACAGACCGGGGATAAAGCGCCGCACGAATCCCGCCATCAAACCTTATTCTCTTTCGCTTGGCAGTTGGTCGAACCGGGGCACTTTCTCCAGGTCGTTATCCCAGTTGGCGCGGTTGGCGAAATAGATATGGCCTTGGGGGGTCATGGGGACGTCGCTGTCGAGACACCCCGCCGGAACGACCAGCAGGGTTCCCTCCATCTGGATATTGGGCAGCGCCGACCCGCAATCCGAACAAAAGCTTTTGATGTGCCCGGTCGATTTGAAGTTATGGACTTTCACGTTATTTTGGCCCGACACCCATTTCAGTTTGGCCGTGGAAGAAAACAGATTGGCCGCATGGGCGGAGCCCGTGTCTTTGCGGCAACGTTCGCAATGGCAAAGCAGGAAACGTTCGAAATCGCCTTCGATCTCGAAAACAACCTGGCCGCAAAGACATGATCCGGTGTGTTTCATGGGTATTTTCCTATCCTCGTGCCCGTCCAGAGATGGCAGATTTTGGTTCCAGTCAAGACCGCAGTGATTTGGAAACCGACGGCGTAGCCGTATGAGCGACAGCGTTATTTAGCGGGGCTACGGCGAGGGTTCCAAAGAGCGAAAACGCCGCCAGGGGCCGAAATATGCCGTTTATGGATGGACACTGAATGACCGTAGCGCCCGACATGCCGTGGCATGACAGGCTTTGCCTCACCCCAATGCTGTCATTCCGCATCCTTCGGCAGCGTTTTAACCATTCGAATGCACACAAGCTGTGTCCCGTTCGGCAAATGGTGAGCCGTCAATTCCTTCTCCAAATAGCCGTGAGCCAGGTAGAATCCTTTGGCATTGAGGGTGGCATGGACCGTGATGTCAAGGATGCTGCTGTTTCGCGCAATCGTTTCAAGCGCCTCGAGGAGTCTTGATCCAACGCCCTTCCCGACGACATCAGGATGAACATAGACCGCACTGAGCTCTTTGTTTTCAATGTCCAGGATCCCGAGCCCCGACAGATCCTCACCCGAATCGCAGGCCGTCAAGACCACTTTTTCTTGCAATGCCTGTTCGTAAACCGAGGGGACAAGGACACGGGTCCAGGCGTCTATCTGCCGGCGGGTATAATGGTTGGCGCACAGCTTCCGGATGGATGCAATGTGCATTTTCGAAAGCTTCTCTTTATGCTGCCGGCTGCCGATGCTTTTCTAATTTTCATATGCTTTGGGTTGATGGGGTCCGGGCTGCCTGTGTCGCAACGTTCCAGGTCGTAGCAGCAGGACGGATCCCTTCTCGATGATTCCCTTAAATCTCCCATTATCCGCATCGGCGCGTCGATCGCATTGATCAATGCGACTTTCCGAATGCTGCAATCCGGAAAGGGGGAAAAAGGTCTGTGAAAGGTAACACCTATTGCTCAACCGAATAGGGATTTAAAAACTGTCGTCTCCAAAGAAGTTGCTTATCCACTCTATTCAGATCGGCAGCTTCGCAGACGGCATCCCAATTTTGTTCGATTACGGAAATTTGGTTGCCAAATATGTCGCGGGCTTCCTCCTCGGAGAGAAGGAAGTTATGCGCCGTTTCAAGGCAGGTTTTGAGTTGGCTCAGATTCTTGCCACCAGATATAAGCATGGCCTGTGAAGCCTCATTGCCTGCACGGCCTTGCGGACAAATGTCATAAGCAGGTGTCAGGGTCAATGTTTTGCCGTCCCAAAAGGCCGCATGGTTCCGCGCATGATCGTCGGTATTGCCACACAGAATATTGAAGACGAGCCGCGAAAACAGCTCTTTCAGCGTATGCTTCGGATCGGTAAAACGGTAGCGGATAATTTCGGATAGCGTTTCATAACTGGCGTACCGCGCCATCATGTCATCCAATTGAAAAAGCGTTAGGGCGGAGACCATGGCCTTTCGCGCCCACCTGTCACCTTTCGGCACGCGGTCAAAACGCTCGATCAAGAGTACGTCTTTGTTGGCCGCTTTGACCAACTTTACGGGCGCGGCATTCAACCCCGCCAATCGGGCCAACCGCATGGCGATGAATTCAGCTTTAACGACGCTGTACAGATCGGTGCTGGATGAAAACTTGGCCACGTATTTTTGGCCTTGGTCTTGAATTAAAGCTTTCGGGCGAGCGCCGCCAATAGAGCTGCCATGGAACAAGGCCTGATCCAGTTCCGGTGTAAGGGGCATGCCCTTTTCGACCCTCTCCGCAGATGCCATTAATGCTTCCAGGGTGACATTGTCTGCGGTACGCGGCACATATTCTGTGGGGGAGCGCTGAAAATCGAGCGCGCCGATCCGGTCCGAGCCAGACTCAAGCAGGTAGGTCAGTTCATCCAGTACGGCTGTATCTGTACCGGCGCCTTTGAGCCCTATCTTCTTGTTGATAATCACACGCCGGCCCCACGCATCGGGCGCGGCATCCCTGATACAGCCGGGCATGACCAAGCCCTTGGGCAAGGGCAGCACCCCCGCCTTTAGCGGCAATTCAGGTTCGTAAATGGCTATCGCAGGGTTGGTGTCACCGATACGATTCAGATAGCTTTTGCCATAGTTGAACAAGATATTGCCGTTATCGGCTTCAAGCCGCCCGGCCACGACAGGTTCAGTTTCGCCCGGCAGCCATATCCAGACAAAGGCTTCTTTCTCTGGCTTAGAAGTCATCGTGCACCGCTTTGGGTTTCTTGCGAACAGATTTGGGTAGAAGCGCCAGCTTTTCCCTGGTTTGACGCAAGTGAATTCGTCAGTGTGCTTTCATCGGCATCAAACAGTTTGACGCCCACAATGGTTGCCACTTCGAACACGGCTCCGATTTCACATTTGGGGTTGCCCTTTTCGATGCGTTGCAGCAATCCTCTGGAAATGCCGGCACGATCAGCCAACTCCTGTGCGGTAATCCTGCGCTCCTTGCGCGCTTCGCGGATCAATGCACCGAGCAGGGAAACCGCGTCGCGGCTATAACGTGAGTATGTGCGTGTGACAGATTTTGGCATCCCTATCTCTTTGGTTCACATATAGACCATAAGGCAGCCTAATGATCTTTCAGTGAACCATTGATAATGTATTTTAATTAGATCGTCAAGGTAAATTTGATCCGTATATAGACCATATATTATCCTTATGGGTTATATGAAGACCAAGTACATTTGGATGGATTCGTAACATGAAAAAGACACGCAAATTTTCAGAGGGATTGTTAGACGATGAACGGATCTTGGCCTGTTTGGACATTGGCGCCGGGCAGACCATTCTTGATGCGGGCTGTGGAAGCGGCTATATGGCGCTAAAATTTTCGCAGCGGGTGGGACCCGGCGGAAAGGTCTATGCCCTCGACACGAACGAGGGGTTCATCGCCGACCTCAGAAAGGAAGTCGAAAACACCAAAATCGAGGTTCTGGTGGGGGATATCACCAGGCCGACCGTGCTGGAAGACGCCTCCATCGATCTGGTCTACTTGTCGGCCGTATTCCACATCTTCTCCGAAGCCCGCATCGGGGGTTTCGTGAAGGAGGTGAAGCGGATTTTAAAGCCGGAGGCTAGGCTGGCGATCGTCAATATAAACAAAGAGGAAACGTCTTTCGGCCCCCCCATCGAAAGGCGGTCCTCGCCCGAGGAACTGATCCGGAAACTGCCATTCGCGCCACGGCAGCTTATAGAGGCCGGCGAACATTTTTACATGCAGATATTCCGGAATGTAGCGGCTGGAAGGCAGGACCTAAAATACCCTTAAACCGGCTGTGACGTCATTTGTGGAATGGGCGGGGTCAGGTCTCAACATCTAACACGGGGCATAATAACATGTCAGATGTTGAGACCTGACCCTTATAAGTTCCGAGCCGGCAACGTTTATTTTCAATAGGAAGCCACGGTCCCTGAAACCATCGCCATCTGCACCCGCCCTTCTTTCGCTCCTATTTTGAACAAAATTGTTGTATAGATCGACAAAATCGAAAGATCCGTCCCGGCATTTGCCGACTTTTATCGCCGTCAGCGCCCGGGATCTTTCAAAACCGCCTTGATACCGGGCGCTTTGCAATCGTTCGCGGCACTTGCGAGATGATGGCACTGCGATTGCAAAAGTCTCAAAGGTTTTCCTCGGTTCGCACGACGCAACCGCTGGATCAGTGTCCCTCTAAAAACAGAACACAGGAAAGGAAATGGAATGAAGCGATGCAACGGGGTGGTAAAGGGGTTCGGTATGTCGGTGCTGTTCCTGGCGGTCGCCATGGTGATCGGCGTTATGCCCGCGGCCGTGACGGCGGAGCCACTGAAGGTGGCGGCGGTCTTCGAGACCCCCATCGAGGAGCCCTGGGTCAACCAGATCCACGTGGCCCTGCTCAAGGCCAAGAACGAGTTGGGGATCGTCTACGACTATTCGGAGAGCGTCAAGTCCGCCGATTTCGCCCGCGTCATGCGTGAGTATGCCGAAAAGGGCTACCAGCTCATCACCGGCGACGCCTTCGGCGCCGAGCGCATCGCCCGCCGGGTGGCCCGCGACTACCCCAACGTGGCCTTCGTCTTCGGCTCGGGCATCGGGCCGGCCGAACCCAACTTCGGCGTGTTCGACAACTGGATTCACGAACCGGCCTACCTGTCGGGCATGATCGCCGGCAAGATGACCAAGACCAACATCATCGGCGTGGTGGCCGCCATGCCCATCCCCGAAGTCAACCGCCTGGCCAACGCCTTCTACGCCGGGGCCAAGGAGGCCAACAAGGACGTGAAGTGCAAGTTCTCCTTCATCGGCTCCTTCTTCGATCCCCCCAAAGCCAAGGAAGCCGCCCTGGCCCAGATCGAGGCCGGGGTGGACGTGATCTACGCCGAACGGTTCGGCGTGGTCGAGGCCGCGGTCGAAAAGGGGGTCCTGGCCATCTCCAACATGTCCGACCAGTCCAGCCTGGGACCCGATACGGTCATCACCGGACCGGTGTGGGACATGTGGCCCACGGTGAAACAGGCCATCAGCCTGGTCAATGCCGGGGTCTACACGGCCCAGGATTTCGGGGGCTTCTCCTATATGTCCAAGGGCGGGTCCTACCTGGCCCCCTACCACAAGTTCGAGACCAAGCTGCCGGCCGAGGTCAAGGAGATGGTGGAAAAGCGCAAGCAGGAAATCCTGGACGGCACCTTCCGGGTGGATATTGACGAGTCGATCCCCAAATCCGAATAGAAGCTGTCTCAAAAACGTCTTTTTCCCCAATTTCGGCGTTGGAAACGTCTTTCAATTCCTCGACATACTGGAGTATGCCTGCGGGTTGAAAGACGTTCCCGCCTTGAACTTGGGGAAAAATCCTGTTTTTGAGATCAGCTTCCGTACGAGAAAAATGCTTGCGCTTAGACTTGATCATTCCGTTAAAAGTCAACTTCCAGACGGTTTCGTAAAGAGTTCGAGATCAAGGCTTGCGAATCTCGAGAAATGAGGCGTACATCAGGTCCGCCGCAATGACGAGAGATGAAGCGTAACGCCGATCTTAAGTCCCCACGGGGGAATCGGACTTTTTACGAAACCCTATAGCAGGGAGATTTATGACCAACCAACCGCCGCTGCTGGAAATGCGCGGCATCACCAAACGCTTCGGGCGGGTCACGGCCAACGACGGCATCGACCTGACCCTGGCGGCCGGCGAGATCGTCGGCCTGCTGGGGGAAAACGGCGCCGGCAAGACTACCCTGATGAACATCCTCTTCGGGGGCTACGACGCCGATGGCGGGACCATCCGCATCGACGGTAAACCGGCGGCCATCCGCAGCTCGGCCGACGCCCTGGCCCTGGGGGTGGGCATGGTGCATCAGCACTATCACCTGGTGCCCGTCCACTCCGTACTGGAAAACCTCATGGTAGGCCAGCACGGCAAGCGGGGACGCCTCGACCGCAGCCGGATTCTGGAGCGCATGGAAGAGATTCGTGCCCTGTATGGTCTGACCCTCGATCCGCGGGCAGCGGCCGGGGATCTCACGGTGGGTGAGCAGCAGCGCCTGGAGATCATCAAGGCCCTGGTGCGCGGCGCGCGCATCCTGATCCTGGATGAACCCACGGCGGCCCTGACCCCCCAGGAGGCCCGGGGGCTGTTCCAGGCCCTGGCGGCCATGGCCCAAAACGGCATGGGGGTGATCTTCATCAGCCACAAGCTCAACGAGGTGCGCGCCATCACCACCCGGGTCGTCATCCTGCGCCAGGGCAAGGTGGTGGCCGCGGTGGCCAACGACGAGCATACCAGCCGCCGCCAACTGGCCGAACTGATGTGCGGCCGCACGGTCACCCCGCCCACGAAGCAGCCCGTCGCCCCGGGCGCGGCCCTGCTGTCCCTGGAGGGCATCGCGACCGCCAACGGCTCCCGCCAGGGCCTGAAGGGCATTTCGCTCACGGTGCATGCCGGCGAGATCCTCGGCGTGGCCGGGGTTTCGGGCAACGGCCAGCGCGAACTGGCCGAAGTCGTGGCCGGCGTGCGGCGGCCTTCCGCCGGCCGGATGATGGTGGACGGGGTCCGCGTGGCGGCCCCTTCCCCGCGGGCCATGCAGGCCCTGGGGGTCGGCCGGATTCCCGAGGACCGCATGGGTACCGGGCTGATCACCACCCTGCCCCTGGCCGCCAACATCGTCCTGCCCCGGGTGCGGGAACGACGCTTCAGCCGTTTCGGTTTTCTCAAACCGGGCGCCATCCGGCAATTTGCCAGGAAGCGCATCGCCCAGTTCGGCATCCAGGCGGACGGCAGCGGCGTGCGGGCCGGCACCCTTTCCGGCGGCAACCTGCAAAAGGCCCTTCTGGCCCGGGAGCTGGCCTGGAATCCGCGCGTCCTGCTGGCGGCCCAACCCACCCGCGGCCTGGACGTATCGGCGGCCGGCTTCGTGCATGAACAGTTTTTCAACCTGAGAGAAAAGGGCAGCGGGGTGCTGGTGATCAGCGAAGACCTGGAGGAAATCTTTCTGCTCAGCGACCGCATCGCCGTGATGTTCGAGGGGCGGATCATGGCCATCCTGTCCGTCGATGACGCCAGCGTCGAGCAGGTAGGTCTGCTGATGGCCGGCGTACGGGAGGCGGCCTGATGCGACTGACCCTGGAAAGCCGTGACCGGACGCCTTGGTGGCTCAATCTGGGCCTGCCCCTGCTGGCCGTGGCGGCCACCCTGGTGCTGTGCAGCGGGCTGATCCTGCTGGCCGGGGCCAACGTCTTCACCGCCTACGAGAAGCTTTTCTTGAGCGCGCTTTCCAGCCGCTTCAACCTGGTGGAAACCTTTGTCAAAGCCACGCCCCTGATCTTCACCGGACTGGCCGTGGCCGTGGCCTTCCGGGCACGCTTCTGGAACATCGGCGCCGAAGGGCAACTTTTGGCCGGGGCCATGGCGGCCGCCTTCGTGGGGGCCTTGGAAGCCCTGCCGGCCTGGTCCCTGGTCCCGGGCATGATCCTGGCCGGGGCCGCCGCCGGCGCCCTGTGGGCCATAATCCCGGCCGTGCTCAAGACCCGCCTCAAGGTGGACGACGTGGTCACCTCGCTGCTGCTCAACTTCATCATCTTCTACGGCATGATGGCCCTTCTGGACGGCCCCTGGAAAGATCCCCTGAGCGGCTACCCCGACTCGCCGGACATCCGCATGGAGGCCGAATTCCCCATCCTGCTGCACGCCACCCGGCTGCACCTGGGGGTGCTGCTGGCCTTTATCGCCACGGCCGGCACCTGGCTGCTCATGCGCCGCACCACCATGGGGTTCAGCATCCAGGCCGTCGGCGAAAACCCTGTGGCGGCGCGCTACGCCGGCTTCAGTATCGACCGGGTCATCCTCATCACGGCGGCCGTCTCCGGCGCCCTGGCCGGGCTGGCCGGGGTGGGGGAGGTCGGCGGGCTGCACTTCCAGGTCATGGCCGGGCTCTCACCGGGCTACGGCTACACCGGCATCGTCATCGCCATGCTGGCCCGCCTCAATCCGCTGGGCGTGATTCCGGCGGCCCTGTTTTTCGCCGTTATCATCACCGGGGCCGAGGCCATGTCGCGGGCCACGGGCGTTCCGGTCTTCCTGGCCGACGTCATCCAGGGCACGGCCCTGGTGGCCATGCTGGTGGCCCTGCTCTTCACCCGCTACCGCATCCGCATAAGGCGCTTCTCCCATGCATGACCTCCTCGCTCAGCTTTTCCAGGTGGGGTTCTTCGCGGCCCTGATCCGCATTGCCACGCCGCTGATCTTCGCGACCATAGGCGAGCTCTTCGCCGAGCGCGCCGGCATTCTCAACCTGGGCATCGAAGGCATCATGATGCTGTCTGCCATGACCGGCTTCTCCGCGGCCTACTTTTCGGGTAGCCTATGGCTGGGCGTGGCCGCGGCCATGGCCACCGGCATGCTGGCCGGCCTGCTCATGGGCCTGCTCACGGTCAGCCTGGGACTCAGCCAGCACGTATCCGGCATCGGCGTGACCCTGCTCTGCTCGGGACTCTCCTTTTACTTCTACCGCCTGATCTTCGGCCAGCCCTCAACGATTCCCAAGATTACCGCCTTTACGCCCCTGCCCCTCCCGGGCCTGTCCGCCATTCCGGTCCTGGGGCCGATCCTCTTCGACCACTTCGCCCTGGTCTACCTGGCCTTCATGCTGATACCTATTGCGGCCTGGGTGCTGCGCGCCACGCCCTGGGGGCTCAACCTGCGCACGGTGGGCGAGAATCCCCACGCCGCCTTCACCGCCGGGGTGAGCGTGATCCGGGTGCGCTACCAGGCCCTGCTGCTCTCCGGCGCCCTCATGGGATTGGCCGGCGCCTTTCTCTCCATGGCCCAGTACAACGCCTACACCTTCGGCGTGATTTCGGGGCGCGGCTGGGTGTGCATCGCCCTGGTGGTTTTCGGCCAGTGGAATCCCTGGAAGAGCGCGGCCGGCGCCCTGCTCTTCGCCTTCATCGACGCCCTGCAGCTGCGGCTGCAGGCCAGCGCCTTCAACCTGCCCTACGAGGTGTTTCTGATGATGCCCTTCGTGCTGACCATCGTGGGCATGGCCCTGGTATCGCGCAACGCCAAGGCGCCGGCGGCCCTGCTGGTTCCCTTTAGAAAGGAGCAACGCTGATGTTCGATCTGATGGTGAAAAACGCCAGCCTGCCCGACGGGCGCACGGGAATGACCATCGCCGTGAAGGACGGGCGCATCGCGACCGTTGACGTTGCCATAGAAGGAGAGGCGGCCAAGGCCATCGACGCCGCCGGCCATCTGGTCAGCCCGCCTTTCGTGGACAGCCACTTTCACATGGATGCCACCCTGAGCTACGGCCTGCCCCGGGTCAACCGGAGCGGCACCCTTCTGGAAGGGATCGAATTGTGGGGCGAGCTCAAGCCCAGCCTCACGGTTGACGCCATTCGCGAACGCGCCGAGCAGCTGTGCCACTGGGCCATCGCCCGGGGCACCCTGGCCATCCGCAGCCACGTGGACATCTGCGACCCCCGCCTGCTGGCCGTGGAGGCGTTGCTGGCGGTGCGCGAGCAGTTCAAGACGGTCATCGATCTGCAGCTGGTGGCCTTTCCCCAGGACGGGGCGCTTCGCAGTCCCGGCGCCATGGAGAATTTGACCCGCGCCCTGGATAGGGGCGTGGACGTGGTGGGCGGAATTCCCCACTTCGAGCGCACCATGGACCAGGGGGCCGAATCGATCCGCCGGCTGTGCGAACTGGCCGCCGAACGGGGGCTGATGGTGGACATGCACTGCGACGAAAGCGACGATCCCTGGTCGCGGCACATCGAGACCCTGGCCTTCCACACCCAGCGCCTGGGGCTGCACGGCCGGGTGACCGGCTCGCATCTCACCAGCATGCACTCCATGGACAACTACTACGTCTCCAAACTGCTGCCCCTGATGGCCGAGGCCCGGGTGCACGCCGTGGCCAACCCGCTCATCAACATCACCCTGCAGGGGCGCCACGACAGCTACCCCAAGCGGCGCGGCATGACGCGGGTGAAGGAGCTCCTCGCCGCCGGGGTCAACGTGGCCTTCGGCCACGACTGCGTCATGGACCCCTGGTACAGCTTCGGCTCCCACGACATGCTGGAGGTGGCCCACATGGGCCTGCACGTGGCCCAGATGACCGGCACGGAGGAGATCCGGCGGATCTTCGAGGCGGTGACCGTCAACGGCGCCCGGGCATTGGGGCTGGAAGGCTACGGTCTGGAACCGGGCTGCCGCGCCGACATGGTGGTGCTGCAGGCCGGGGATGTCCACGAGGCGATCCGCCTGCGGCCGGCACGGCTCTTTGTAATCCGGGGAGGCAGGGTCATCGCCGCCACCCCGCCGGTGGTCAGCCGGTTGTCGCTGGAGGGAGAGAAAAGGGTTGATGTAGATTTCCGTCTTGCGCGATGAAAAACTAACCCGGGTCTCGCAGGCCCCATTGCTCCAGCCGTTGCGCATGCGGGTTGGATTTCGCATAAGGCCGATTGCGAGGTCAAAAACACCGTTATCGGAGCTTTTATAGGGTGGTTTCAAAGCGTATCACCCGTGATATCTCATCGTTGACATGGTGCGACCTATCTCCGGGTTCATTAGTACGTAGTACCGTCATGAATTGAACAGCTTCCCGGAAGCCAGCTTTTCACCCAGCTGTCGGGCATTTTGGCAATCGTTGCTGAAGTGCGTGTCTCGGTAAGCTTTCTTTGCTTCGCCGGTGGCGTTGGCTTCATACAGGCTGTAATCGTCATATTGCGTGGTGTTGTTAGCCAGGACCATCTGGCACGAGCCAAATTCCCGCTCCAGCGTCGCTCGCGTGCGGCCAAGGTTTACATCATACCCCATGGTTTCAAACAGTTCCCTTGGGATATTCATGGTATAAATGAGACCCACGGGAATTTTTCGTGGAAAGTGACTGTTGGTGTAATCCGCATAATTGAGATACGGAAAACACAGGCGCTCGATGAGGGCGCGGGTTGCAGCGGTTTCACTGCCGTAATAAACGGGCGTCGCGATGACCATGGCATCGATCTCGCGAACTTTTTCCAACACCGGTTTCAGATCATCCTTAACCACACAGACGATGGGGCGCACCTTGTCCAGACGTTTGCATGAAAAACAGCTGATACAGCCGGAGAACTGCATTTTGTAGAGATTGAACAGCTCCACCTCGGCCCCGTTTTCACGTGCGCCGCTGATAGCGTTGTCAAGCATGGTTGCCGTATTGCCTTTGAGACGGGGACTGCCATTGAAGGCCAAAATTTTCATATAATTTTCCTTGTTTTGCTTCTCCGGAAGCTGAAAAATTTCAGTTGGTTTGTTTCATTTTTTGTATGGTTAACGCTGCCGCTGTGCGACGCGCAAAAGCCCTTCGCTTTTGCGAGTCGAAACCAGCGGCTTGTTGGACCACATGCATTGCGGACTATAGTGCTTCCGTCATTCTCCGTGTTTTCACATCAACAAGGTGCCCGGCTTCATCGAACGCCCAGAACGAGTCGAGATCGGTAGGGAATATGTTTCGATAGCCGCCGAGATATACCCACACCACCTTTGCACCATCAATTCCGCCCCAATCTGAGTGCGTCTGCGGGTTATTTATGTTCCACTTTCCATTTACTCGCCAGCCACTTTCATTCGCATCGGTAGGTCTTAAGTTTATAGGTTCTTGCGACCCTATGTTGACCCAAAAAATCTGTCAAATGTTGAGATGCGACCCCAGTTGGGTTCCTTAAAACCGAATGTCGTCGTGGCCCATCCTGATGTATTCCCTTACGCATTTACACGCAAAGAGTTCCTCTCCGGCGCTATCGCCGCGACAAAACAAATGGCACAAGGGGCAAGTGAGATAGCCATAGGGGAACGGTCAGGAATTACCTTGCCGACAAGGTGGACCTTCAAGAATGCAGGATATCCGGAGGTTCTAAAAGCCCATGGCGTAAAAGCATACTATTTTGACGAGGTCCAACAAGTACCCGTTAAAATCGGAAATATGCATACCCTGCGGGATAATGTCTATGTTCCCAAACCGGTAGCAGATGCTGATTTCCTGATAAACCTCCCGAAGTTCAAAGCGCATCCCTGGTGCCGGCTAACATTGAGCCTCAAAAATTTCATCGGCATTCAGGACGACCGTCATCGGTTGGTGGACCACAATCTATTTCTCGAACACAAAATCGCTGATCTGCAAGAGGTTATTCAGCCCAAGTTTATCGCCATCGATGCAATAACCGCCGGCCAACGGATGATGCTGACACCAACGCCATTTGAAATGGGTGCCATCATCATGGGCACCAACTCCTGTGCGGTCGACACGGTCGGATGCCTCATGGTTCACGTCGATCCTAACGATTTAAAACACTTGGCACTTGCTTCCGATAGAGGCCTGGGCCCCATGAATTTGAATGACATCGACGTGGCAGGTGATTTCCCGTTGGAGGAGGTGCGGTCAAAGACCAGGCAATTTGAATTCTGCCTGGAACATATCGATCACTACTTTAATCATAAAACCAACCTGAAATGCACCGTGGGCGCATTCCCGGAAAAGCATTCTCCCGATTATTGCTGGGGCGGCTGTCCGGGAGCCCTGCAGGAGGCAATGCACGTATTTAAAGCCTATTACCCTGACGTATACAATGAAATGGGCAAAGTTCATTATGTTGTCGGCCGGGTGGAGGGCCCCCTCGACATCGATAAGGATGAGAAAGTTATCTTTGTTGGCGATTGCACGAGTTGGAGAGGGACAATTCATGGTAAATCGGTTGATATCAAAAGCAGTTACAAATCACCTGAATATGTGGATGAAAGAAAGACGAAATCCAATGATATGCTTTTAAAGACGGTAAAAACCGTATCCGGTTGTATGCTCCAAAAAGGTAAAAACCACATGCATGCCAAAGGCTGCCCCGTGACCGTCGGGGATCATGTCCATTATCTTTCGATGATCGCAGGGATAAAAAATGTGAATTTCGATCCACGTTTGGTTGTTCCGCTTAATCTCGCATACTGGAATATGAGACTGCACAGAGCAATGAATAACTATTTTGGCCGCTAGCCAACAAGCCATGCGATTGCATCATCCCTGGACTTGAATAGCCTTTCTAATACATCCCATTTATTTTCCACTATGAATTCCACCGCAGCCTCCTTGTCTGACGGTTAAACTGCGACGCGTAAACTGCAATGGAATAGTTCAGAAGTTCAAGGGCAGCCACTTCCCTTTATGCTTCATAAAAAGGATCTCCTTCGCAACGGCACGGGACTTCAGCCCCTCCAGCCCATGCGCCGGGCCAGCCGCTGCAATTCCACCGCCGCGCCCGCCCCGACGGCCTGGAGGCCCGCCAGGAGGGGGGAGCGCCCGGTGAAGGCGCCCATGACCGCATACAGGGCGGCCGGCCGCAGGCGCGGGTCGGCGACCACGGCGTAGACCGGTTCCCAGGCCTGGGGCCGGAACTTGGCCTTGAAGTGCTCCAGCCCCCGGAAATTGTAGAACCGGCTCCCGTGGGCCCGCATCCAGGCCATGCCGGCCCGCAGCCAGAAGGGATGGCGGCGGGAAAGACGCCGGCCCCGGCGGGACAGGGGCGATGTTCCCAGAGTGATGAAGCGGCTGCCGGCCGCTGCCGCGCTACGGGCCGCGGCCGCCACCAGGCTTTCGGCCGTCCCGTTGGGCGCTTGGCCGCAGCGCACGATCTGCTCCACGAGCCAGCCTTCGCGCGCCGGTACCGGGGACAATACGGTATACCCCACCGGCGCGCCGTCGACCTCGGCCACCAGGAGACGGCGGCCGTCCATGCGGGACAGGAGATAGGGGTCGGTCATGAATCCCAGGGGCGGCAGGGGCTTGGAGGCCAGCCAGCGATCCAGACAGCGCGGCAGGGCCGGATGGTCGAACCGCTGCGCAGGCCATTCCTCGACCCGCAGCCCCTTGTTGCGGGCCCGGTTGACCTGATAGCGCAGCGTCGCCTGGTCCTCGAAGCGGGCGGCCAGCAGGGCCGGTTCCCAAACCGGTTGGGCGCCGATGGGCAACACCTGGTGGCGTCCGTCGCCGCCCAGTCGTTCCACCAGACGGCCTTCGGCCGCCAGGTAGCAGACCCCCTCCCCGGAGCCGACCGCATCCTGCTCGAATTCCCGGCAGACAGCCTTCATGCGCGCCGTGGCACAGGCCGGTTCCCCGGCCGCGATGCGCGTCCGGTGATACCGGGCAAACCCGATGACCCCGTCACCGGCCGCCGGAAACCACAGGGACAGGTCCGGGTGCAGGATCTGCCAGGAGGTGGCGGCCCGGCCGTGGGTCAACACCAGCTGCCGGCTTCGCTGCAAAGGGCTGTGCGGTGGGTATCCTTCGGTCATGGATCGGTTTCGCTTTCCCGCATCGATGGGGGCTCCCCTTTCCGCGGCCTGATCGCATCCGATGGTGGAGACAATGGCGCGTGGCCTGCTTCCGCCATGCAGGGCTCAAAAATCTACGCCCTCCAACGGGGCCCTCTACATAATGGACTCTATTTTCCCAACCGGCAAGCTCCGTTACAATAAAAACCAGAGGTGGCAAGACTCAAATTGTGAAAGCGAAAGGAAGGAAAATGAAAATTATGGAACGGCACCCCCAGCTGATCGCCGCGGCCATTGCGGCCACCGGCGCCCTCTTCCTGGGCGCCAGCATTCTGGAATTTCCCTTTCTTCAAACGGAACCGCCCGGCGTCTATTTCCTGATGGCGCTGGCCATCGTCTTTCTGTTTTGCGGCAGCTACTTCCTGATAAAAGCCAACCGGGGCCAGCTGGATCCCAGCGGGAAGACGGTTACCGACGTCCGCCTGGGGGCCATTGAGAATATGGACAGTGCCGAACTGCTCAGCCAGATTGCCCGGGAAGATCCCGATGCCGACGTTCGGGAAAAAGCGTTGGCGCGTCTGGAAGAAATCGCCGCTTAGCCGGCCGGTTGAAACTGCCGGCAGGACGGTCATAACCGCATCAAAGGAGGAAAACGATGAAGTTAAGTGATTTGTTTCTGCCCAAGATCGCTCATTCGAATCCGGAGGTCCGCATTGGGGCCGTCGAAAACGAAGAGAACGCCGAACTGCTGAAAAAGGTGATCGAAAACGACGACGACCCGCAGGTGGTCAAGGCCGCTCAGAAACGGCTCGAGGCTCTCGGGGAACCCGTTGCTTGATAGAGCCTCCCTAACCGGCCGTCATCACGAACAGGAGGCCGCCGACCCACTGGTTGTTTTCCATCCGCACCGGCACCGGGCGGGCGGTTTCAATGATAAAGCCGTGTTTATCCGCCAATCGGACAATGTAGTCCCGGGAATGGGCGAAGCGGCCGGAACGTTGCAGACGGAACTCGCGCACCCTATCCTTTTCGACCGAAAACACCAGGCAACCGTTAGGTGACAAGCGCTTCCGGATCAGGGCCAGCACCGGATCCAAATCTCCCGTGTAGATGAAGACATCCGCCGCCACGACAAGCTCAAACCCTTCCGAAACAGCGGCCAGATAATGCCGGAAGTCGTCCCGGACCAGGTGATCGTATATCTTCTTGCGCGCCGCGCGTTCCAAAATAGGGCGGGCGACATCCACCCCGGTCATGTGCCGGACCATATCCCGTAGGGCCGCGCCGGCCAAGCCCGTCCCGCAGCCCACATCCAGCATATGGCCGAAGCCGCCGCGCTGTTTGGCGTGCGGCTTGAGATGCCGGCGAAGGTATTTTGGAATGCGGTACTGCAAAAGGCCTTTCATGTGACGGTCGAAGGAGGCCGCATACCGATCGAAAAGGGCTTCGACATAGGCGCGCGGGGCGTGTGAAACCGTTTCCTGTCGCACGGCCTTCAGCAAATAGCCCGTGGCGGGATCGTCCGGATCGAGGGCTTCAGCGCGGACCAGGGCCTCCTCGGCGCCTTGGAAATCCTTTAGTCCGTGTAGGGTGGCCCCAAGGCTGAAATGGATATCCGGCCGCTCGGGCAGCAGGGCCGCCGCCTGCCGATAAGCCTGGGCCGCTTTGCGGGTCAGCCCCAGGCGCTTCCAGGCGTGGGCCTGATGCAGCCAGGCCGCGGCATGCTCCGGAACGGCCGCCACTGTTTCCCCATAATACCGGACGGCCTCCTGGAGGCGTCCGTCCTGGAAAAGAATCTCCGCCAGGGTATACAGGGCGTCCGGATGGCGGGGGTGGTCCGTCAGCACTTTCCGGAGGCGGTGCTCAGCGGCGGCCGTGCGGCCGATCTTCTGAAGCGTTGCGGCCGTGTTGACATGCGCGGCCCACATGCCGCCATCGAGGCGCACCGCCTCCTCATAGGCCGCGAGAGCCTGGTGGGGTTTACCCTGCTCGTTGAGGGCATTGCCGCGTTTGAAGGGGAGGGCGGCGTTGGCGGGATCGAGGCGCTGGGCCTGCTGCAGAAGATCGGCCGCCAGGGCATGATCCCCTAAACGACCGGCCAGATCGGCGAAACGTTCCAGCGCCGTTGTATCTTTGGGAGCAAACTTCAACCAGGCTTTGAGGGCCACCAGGATGGGCTGGAATTCTCCCCGGGCAGGGAGATTCAAGCTCAACTTCCGGCAGATGGCAACCGGCCTGGGATCGGCCAGGAGGGCCTCCTTGAACAAAATGAAATTAAGAAATGTCTATTTTTATCACAACACTTTTTCATGAAATAGAAATTTCAACTACTCAATAGGGTCTATCCTGTATTTAGCCCTTCAGAATGGTGTAGGGTGCCCCGCTGCAGAGATTGATCCAATTTACCTTGGGGGCTGAACATCGTGCATCGGCAAAAGGCGCCGGACGGGCGCTTTGTGCGCAGGGGAAAATCGAGCTTTTCCAGCCGGATCAAAGGCTGTTAAGGTCTTTTCGGTAAGCGGCGGCCTGGGTCAGCAAATCACGACGGGTGGCGTCCCCCATCCGGTCCCAGGTGCGGTACATCATTCCCACCCGGGGATTTTTCTGCAGGCGGGTGCGATGGCGATGCAAAAAGTCCCAGTAAAGGCTGTTAAAGGGGCAGGCGGTGGCGAACGAAGTCATCCAGCTGTTCTAAGGCCTGGGTGCGCGAGATGGGCCAGTTGAAGCATTTTGGCGAAATGCCGCATGGCGGCGAAAAACCCGACCACTTTCTGGATGTGGTGGCGGACGTAATCGGTTTCCTGGCGCATTTCCATGAGGACGTAGACCACGTCCTTGCGGGGCCTTTGGAACCAGCTGTGCCCGGAGTTGAGTTGGTCGCCCAGAATGAGGCGCAGAGTCTTGGACATCGCCATGGCGTCGAGGCATTCCTATGGTTGATCTGATGCCTCTTCGTCGCCCACCAGCGGCCGCACCCGCTCCAGTTCGAAAAAAACCAGAAACCGGGGATCATTTTCAGGGTCGGCATCCGGAGGGGTAATCCGGCGCCGAAGCCGGTAGAGGCGTTCCGTTTCCGTCTCCTCCCCGACTTTCCGCAGGTAGAGGCGTTTGCCCTTGTAGCCGGGCCCCTCTTCCACATAGAGGTAGCTGGCAAAGGGGTTCTTTTGAAGGTTGGCGTGGGAAAGGCGATTTTTCATGATGAAGGCCAGGGTGCCATCCTCCATGAAATGCGGCCGGGAGTAGATGGCCGTGTCCACACGCCCGCTCTCGTCGGCCGTGGCGAGCACGCCGAGACCTTTGGTCGTTTCGAAATATTCGGAAAGTTCCATCAGCGGCGCTCCTGTTGGGGAAAGACATGGGGCGGAATGCGTCGTGTGGTCCCCCACCATCCGCCGGCGATCATCCTCTTAAAATCACTGGTAAGAACGAAGTTTATACTTGTCAAAGGTGCCCAGGGATTGGCATGGCAGGCAGAAGGCGGTCGCCTTTTCAGGATGACGGCTTCAGGAGATCAGGGCCGCGGCGCGGCGGGTCAGTTCGATCAGATGGTTGGGATAGAAGCCGATCACCACCATCGCGGCGATCATGGCGAGGGACAGGGCTTTCATGGACAGGGTCTCCTGCACATGAGGGGCGTCCGGCGACGGTTCGAGAAAATAGGCCGCCCGCAGGACCTTCAGGTAATAATAGAGGGAGATCACCACGTTGATCATGGCGATCAGGACCAGGGTGAAATGTCCCTTTGCCATAGCGGCCGTGAAGAGCAGCAGCTTGCCGGTGAAGCCGATCGTGGGGGGAATGCCGCCCAGGCCGAAAAGAGCCATCATGAGGGCCATGGCCATCACGGGGGCATGGCGGTGCAGACCGGCCAAATCCGCAAGGGTCGGGTTTTCGTCCCCGGCCGCCACTTGCACCACCACCATGAAGCAGGTGAATTTCATGACCAGCACGGCGAAGGCATAGAAGGTGGCCGCCGCATAGCCGGCCGGATCCATGCTCAGGATGCCGATCAGGATATAGCCGCCCTGGGCCACGCTCGAATAGGCCAGCAGCCGCTTGAAGTCGGTCTGCACGATGGCCGCCAGGTTTCCGATGGTCATGGAGGCGATGGCCAGCACCGCCAGGACATGCACGAAATAGGCGGTGGTGCCCAGGACCGCCAGGCGCACCAGAATCCCCACGGCGGCCACTTTGGAGGCCGTGGCGATATAGGCCGCCACCGGGTTGGCCGCCCCTTCATAGACATCCGGCGCCCAGACGTGGAAAGGGAAAATCGCCAGTTTGAAGAAGAAACCCGCCCAGCAGCAGAAGCAGCCCGATGCTGAAGGCCGGCTGCCCTGTCTGGACCGGCAGCGCGGCCAGCAGGTCGATGAGATAGGCCGTGCCGGTGGTGCCGTAGACCAGGGCCAGACCGAACAGCATGACGGCCGAGGCCGCAGCCCCCACCAGAAAATATTTGAGCCCCGCCCGAATCCCGCGCGCCCGGTCCCGGCGCAGGGATACCAGGATATACAGGCTGTAGGAGGACAGCTCCAGGGTGATATAGAGCGTCAGCAGGTGCACGCTGGAAACCAGCATCATCATGGCCAGGGTGCACACGGCCAGCAGCAGATAGAACTCGGCCTGCAGGTCTTCCCGCACCCCCTGCATGCCGTCGCACAGACACACCACCAGGAAAAACCCGGCCGCCAGAAGGCATTTGTAGAACTGGGAGAACAGATCGACCCGATAGGTACCCGCGAAAAGCTCCCCGCTGAAGCCCGTTCCGGCCAGAGCGACCCCCAGGGCCACAGCCGACGTCACCAGGGCCAGCAGGTGATCCCGGCCCGCATCCGGGCGCATCATGGACCGGCCCAGAAACACACCGATGGTGGCCAGCATCCAGAGTTCAGGGCTCAAGGCAATCCAGTTCATCATGGCAATCCGTTCAATAGCGGCAGCGAGGCGGTTTGAATCATGTCGAACATCAGCGACGGGAACAGCCCGAAGAAGAAGATGACCGTCGCCAGGATCATGCGGGGCAGTCCCAGCGTGAAAGAAACGTCTTCCAGGTGGGCGAAGCGTTCATTGGGCGGCCCGTAGCAGGTGCGCTGAACCACCCGCAGGATGAACAGAGCGCTCACCACCAGGGCGCACACCGCCAGCACCCCGTAGACCGGGTAGACCCGGAAGGCGGCGATAAAAACGGTCAGCTCCGCCCAGAAGCTGGCCAGGCAGGGCACCCCGATCCCGGTCAGGGCCGCCAGAATCAGGTAGCCCGAGGCTTTCGGCATGATATGGCTGAGCCCCCCCAGTTCGTCGATGGCCTTGGTGTGGGTGCGGTCGTAGATGTAGCCCACCGACGAGAAGAAAAGGGCCGTCATGATCCCGTGGGCGAACATCTGGAAGACCGCGCCGTTTAAGCCCTCCACGCTCACCGTGGCCAGTCCCAGCCCCACCACGCCCATGTGGGAGACGCTCGAATAGCCGATCACATATTTGATGTCGGTCTGGCGCAGCCCCACGAACACGCCGTAGACGATACCGATGGTGGCCAGCAGCGCCATCAGGGGCGCCCAGTATTCCCAGCCGGCGGGGCACATGAACATGCCCAGCCGCAGGACACCGAAGGCGCCGATTTTCATGAGGACGCCGGCATGGATCATGCTGACGGCGGTGGGGGCGGCCACGTGGCCCACCGGGGACCAGGTGTGAAAGGGCCATACGCCGGCCAGGATCCCGAAGCCGATATAAAAGAGCAGGAAGGCGAACTTCTGCTCATAAGGGGTGAACAGGCCGGGGCGCATGAGCGCCGTCAGATCGAAGGTCTGCAAGCCGGAATGCACCACCAGGTAGATCAGGGCCGGCAGGATCAGGGCGCTGCCCGCCAGGAGATAGAGGGTCAGCTTCATGGCCCCGTATTCCTTGCGGGTACTGCCCCAGATGGCGATCAGGAGGTACATGGGGAAAAGGGAGACGTCATACCAGACGAAAATGAAAAAGAGATCCAGGCTCATGAAAAGCCCGAACACCCCCGCCACCAGGAGAAAAAGCAGGGCAAAGAACTCCTTGACCCGCAGGGTCAGCTCCCACATGGTCAGCACCGCCGTAAAAAAGACGATGCCGGTCAGCAGCAGCAAAGGCACGCTGAAGCCGTCCACCCCGTTGAAATAGGAGATGCCCAGCGAGCGAACCCAGTCCACGCGCTCCACGAACTGAAAGCCCCCGGTGCTCTTGTCGTAGAGCACGAACACGTTCAGGGAGAGCACCAGGGTCAGCCCCGAATAAAAGACGCTGACCCATTTGATCTCCTTTTCCCGATGCCCCGGGATGAGCAAAATGGTCACCAGGCCGCCGAGGCAGCACAGCAGCATCGAGGACAGCCAGGGAAACTGGGCGTATTGCAGATTCATAACCTATCGCGTCCTACCGCCGGCCGTCGAAGGCGCAGGCCGGCGGCCGTTCTAAAAGAAGACATACAACGCCAGGAAAAAGATCACGGCGAACATGACGCCCAGGCGCTGCTGAATCATCACCCGGTTGAGGCGATCCACGCGGCGCCCGGTGCCCTGCACGCCATTGGCCATGCCGTCCAGCCCGCCGTCGATCACCTTCCGGTCGTTGGCTTCACACGTCCCGGCCACGAGGCGGTAGATCACCAGGTCCAAAAACCAGCGGTAAAAGCGGTCGATGTACCAGCGTTCGGCGAACAGGCGGTGCAGAGCCGGCATCCGCTCCACAAAACCGATCTTCCGCGCCCGGGGCCGGCCGAACTCCACCCAGGCCAGCAGAATGCCCCCCAGGCACAGCCCGATCGCCGTCCAGGGCAGCCAGGCCAGGTGATGGACGGCCGGCAGCCCTTCCGGGAGCACACCGCTCAGAAACCGCTCCAGCGGGTGCTCCGCCCATCCCAGCCCGAGGGTCACTGCCGCCAGGATCAGCAACGGGCCGTTCATCACATGATCGTGCCAGGCCGGCGCGGCCCCGTGCCCGGCGTCGTGGGCAACCTCCGGCGCGTCCTCCCCCGCCGCGTCCCGGCCCGGGAAAAGCAGGACAAAAATCAGCCGGAAAGAGTAGTAGGCCGTCAGAAAGGCCCCCAGCAGGCCAGCGCCCAGCCAGACGGGGTTGCTGCGGGCGGCCAGCGCCCCCATGATGGCTTCCTTGCTGAAAAAGCCCGACAGGGGCGGCAGGCCGGACAAAGCCCCGGCCGCGATCGTCATGCAGACGATCGTCACTTTCAGACCGCGCCCCCCCGCGCGGCTGATGGCGAACATGTCGTTGGTGCCGAAATGGTGGATCAGGACCCCGGAGCACAAAAACAGCAGGGCTTTGAAGCCGGCATGGGTCGTCAGGTGGAAAACGCCGGCAAAATAACTGCCGGCCGCCAGCCCCATGATCATGAACCCCAGCTGGCTGATGGTGGAATAGGCCCAGACCTGTTTGATGTCCCGCGCCACCATGGCCATGGTGGAGGACAGCAGCATGCTGATGGTGCCCACGGCCAGGCACACCGTCATGGCGGTGGGCGAAAGGCTGAAAAAGGGAAACAGGCGCGCGAGAAGATAGACGCCGGCCGCCACCATGGTGGCGGAGTGCAGCAAAGCGCTGACCGGAGTCGGGCCCTCCATGGCGTCCGGCAGCCAGGTGAGCAGCGGAAACTGGGCGCTTTTGCCGACCACGCCGCCGAAAATCAGCAAAATGGCCAGGGTCAGCCAGGCCGGTGCGAAGCGGGTGGCCACATCGGGCGTGTTTATGAACAGAATATCCAGGTTGCCGAGATGCCCCAGCACGAGCAGGATGCCCAGCAGGAAGGCCACGTCTCCCAGGCGCGTCATGACGAAGGCCTTCTTGCCGGCCTGGGAGGCGCTGTACTTCTCGAACCAGAAGCCGATCAGAAGATAGGAGGCCAGCCCCACCAGCTCCCAGAAGATATAGAGCTGCAGCAGGGTTACGGAAAGCGTCATGCTCAGCATGGCCCAGGCGAAAAGCGACATGAACCCGTAGTAGCGGCCCATGCCCGGGTCGCCGGCCATGTAGCCCAGGGAGTAGATCTGGACCAGGAGACAAATCGTGGCCACCACCACGGCCATCAGCAGGCTCAAGGGATCCAGCAGCAGACCGGCCGTGACGGCAAGGTTGCCGGATACCATCCACTGCCAGGTGTGTTCCAGGGGGGCGGTCATGCCCCAATTCGCCGCCAGCAGCCACACGGCGCACCCGAAGGACAGGCTCACGGCCGCGATGGAGACGCCGGCCGCCAGGCGGGCCCGCCGGCGCAGCTGGGTCATGATGAGGGCAAAGGCCGCCAGGGGGGCCGCCAGCGCCGTCAGGGCCGGAACCAGAAAGGGATAGGGTATGCCGGAAATGGCCATGTCAGGCGCTCGCTTCCGTTTCTTCCAGTTGTTCCGGGTCCACGGACCCGGTCTTGCGATAGGCCGCCACCACCAGGGCCAGCCCCACGGAGACCTCGGTGGCCGCCACGGCGATGATGAAGATCACCAGGGCCTGGCCGTCCAGCAGTTCCCAGCGCAGGGAGGCCCCCACAAACGCCACGGCCGCGGCGTTGAGCATTACCTCGAGCCCCAGCACCACCATGATCAGATTGCGGCGCGCCACAGTGGTGACCATCCCAATGGCGAACAGGAGGCCGGAGAGAACCAGGACATGGCTGTAGGGAACGATCATGATTGCGGCTCCTCGGAGTCGGCCGGCTCCCGGCCGATGTGCAGGGCGCCGATCAGCGCCACCAGCAGCAGCAGGGAGGCGATCTCGATGGCCAGCCAATGCCGATTGAACAAAAAGCGCCCGAACTCCGCCGGGGACGCGCTGGCACTCGCCAGCCAGTCGTTGCCGGCCGGGTCGCCGTAGGCCACCAATAGGATACCCGCCCCCAGATAGACGCCCGCCGCCACCAGGGCCGGCACCATCTGCCGCCGGGGAAACAGGGGCCCTTCGATTTTTTCCAACCGGATCATCATCACGATGAAGAGAAAGAGGATCATGATGGCCCCGGCATAGATGATCACCTCCAGGGCGGCCAACAGCGGCGCCCCCAGAAGATAGAACAGCATGGCCGTGCCGAAAAACGAAATCACCAGATAGACCACGGCGTGGGCCAGGTTGCGGCGCGTGACGGCGATCCCGGTGGATGCCACGATTAACAGCGCCAGAAGATAAAAGAGTAGGCTGAGGACGGTCATGCCCGTCTGTCTCCTAATGTCATTGCCGGCCCCTCAGGGCAGATTGCTCTTCACGTTCACGGGCGGGGCTTCATTAAGATGGTCGCCCTTGCCGCCCAGCCGGCTCACCACCCCCGCGTGGCGGTAGAAATTGTAGTCGCGGTCCTTGCCCCCGTGATCCACCAGCAGGTCTTCCTTCTCGAACACCATCTCCAGGATGTCGCGACGGCAGTTCTCGAAATCGGGGGTCAGCTGGATGGCCGAAGTGGGGCAGGCCTCTTCGCACAGGCCGCAGTAGATGCAGCGCCCGAAATTGATGCGGAACCAGGCCGCATAGCGCCGGCCGTCCTCCCGCGCGGCCGACTGCATCGAGATGCAGCTCACCGGGCAGGCGGCCGAACACAGGTAGCAGGCGACGCAGCGCTCGTCCCCGTCCGGGTCCCGGGTCAGGACGATGCGCGCCCGGGAGCGGACCGGCAGGGTTCGCTTGTATTCGGGATACTGTTCGGTGATCGGTCGCCGGAACAGATGCCGGAAAGTCAGGGCCAGCCCCGCCCCTATCGCCCGGGCCCCCTCTCCAAGGGCGTGCCGCCAGCCCTTGCTTACTTCGCGCTCGCTGACGTCGATAGTATCGATTTCCTTCAGCACCAAGTCGTCCTCTTTTTTAAGGATGCGTCTCCCCTCTCACAGGGAAGGCCTCAGGTAGCCCCGTCGAAATGGGCTTAAAAACGATTTCTATCTTTATGGTTTTCCCGTTCCCTTTGTCCCGCGCCGAGCATCGGCGAGGGGGTCGGATCAAAGCGCGCGGACTGTCTGAGCGAAGCGAGTTTCCGCGTGCTCCGACCACCTCGGTGACGCGCAGGGCAGCCCCGAAGGGGTCGCGGGACACGGGCGTCTTCTTTTGCTTCGTTTTCTTCCACGTGGAAGAAAATGAAGAAACCATTTACGATAAAAACACCCCGGATCGGTATAACCGCTCCAGATCCTCCACCAAAAATGGAAGGTTTAGATCAAGCCTAAATCAGCAATATAAAAAACCCGGTCGCCACAATGTTGATCAGCGCCGCCGGAATCAAAACCTTCCAGCCCAACGCCATCAGCTGGTCGTAGCGCAGCCGCGGCAGGGTGCCCCGGATCCAGATCATGACCAGGGCCACCAGGATCAGCTTGACCAGCAGCCAGACGGGCGCCGGCAGCCAGGGCCCGCGCCAGCCGCCCAGGAAGAACACCGCCACCAGGGCCCCCAGGACCTGCATGTGAACGTATTCGCCGATGAAGAACAGGCCAAATCGCATCCCACTGTATTCCATGTGGTAGCCGGCCCCGAGCTCGTTTTCGGCCTCGGGCAGGTCGAAGGGGATGCGCTTGCTCTCGGCCATGGCGCTCAGGAAAAAAATGATGAAGGAGACCGGTTGCAGCAGGATGAACGGACAGCGCGCCTGGGCGTCGACGATCTCCACCAGGCTGAAGGAGCGGGCCAGCATTACGATGGGAACCAGGGATAGCCCCAGGGCCAGTTCGTAGCTGATCATCTGGGCCGCCCCCCGGATGCCCCCCAGCAGGGCGAACTTGGAATTGGAGGCCCAGCCCCCCAGGGCCACACCGTAGACCGCCAGGGACGAGAGCGCGAAGACATAAAGCAGGCCCACGTTGATGTCGGCGATCACCATGGGCACCGGCTGCCCCCCGATAGACAGGTTTTCCCCGAAGGGCACCACGGCGAACATGAGCATCGCGGTGGTGGCCACCACGGCCGGCGCCAGCAGGAAAATGGGGCGGTCGGCCGCATCGGGCACCACATCCTCCTTGAGCAGCATCTTGATCCCGTCGGCCACCGGCTGCAGCAGACCGAAGATGCCGGCCCGGTTGGGACCCAGCCGGATCTGAAGCCGTGCCAGGAGCTTGCGCTCCGCCCACACCAGGTAGGCCGCCAGAAACAGCATCACCCCGAGCACGAGGCCCATTTTGACGAGCAGCACGATCAAGCCGGCGATCCAGTAGATCATCGCTCCGCTTCAGCTCCTCTGGTGAATCGCTTCCGGTTGAAGGCGTCCGTCCGGCAGCACCACCCGCTGCCAGCCCGGCAGACGGGGCAGCACCACGATGCCGGGCGCCATGTTGGAGACGACCCGCACGGTCAGCTCCCAGGTTTGATCCCCGGTGCCGAGAGTCACTGCGGCACCGTCGGCCAATTGCCAGGCGGCGGCCTCCCCTTCCCCGATCAAAAGAAACGGTGCTTCCTGCAGTTCCCGGAGGGCCGGTGCCAGGGACGACAGCGGTTCACTGCCGAAAATGCGCTCGGTCCAGATCATTTCCAACCCCGCAACGTCATCAACGGAGGCCGGAAAGGCGGCTTCCGGTGCCGCCGGCGGCGGGTCGACGCCGTCGCTGGTCACCAGCAGCCCCTCGGCGGCAATGGCGCCGGGGTTAGGGCCGCCAGGGCGGGATGCAGGTCGCCCAGGTGCTTCCAGGGGCGGCGCATTCCCCAATGAACCGATATCACGGCCGCCGCGGCCAGCTCCCGGATGACGGTCCAGGCCGCCTGCTGCCCAGCGCCGGGGATACCCTGTTCGAAAACCCGGGGCGGATGTCCCCCCTGCCCGGTCTGGACAATGGGTCTGCCGCCGTGCATGGCGGTCAAGGCCTGCTGGGCACGTCCCTCGCTGTTGATGAACACGCCGCCGCTCTCGTAAACCGTCGTGGTGGGCAAAAACACGTGGGACGTCTCGACGACCGGTGAGGCGAGATAGTCCAGCACCACGAGAAGATCCAATTGCGCCAGAGCGTTTTTAAGACGCGCCTGGTCCGGATACCGCCAGGCCAGCATCGCTCTCCACCAGGACGAGGGCTTTGACCGCGCCGCCTTCGATATCGGCCACCACCTGCTCCAGGCCGTTGCGGTCCTCGTCCAGCAGGGCCGCCCCAAAGGCATTGGGCCCCGGCAGGGTGAAGAACAGACCCGTTTTTTGTCCCGCGGCCACACGGCGGCGGCCAGATCGGCGGCCTGCGCCAGGGCCGTGGCCGGCAGGATATCGGTCCCGGCCACGATCACCGGATGGTCGCTTTCCCTGAAACGACGGCCGGGGTCGTCTTGATCCTTTTTATCATCCGCCGGGGCAGTGCCTCCCAGGCGCTCCAGCCAGGGGCCGATCGCGCCGGGCGGCAGGGGCATGTGCTCAAAATCGAAGGGCAGCGCCACCGGCCGCGGATCGACGATGACAATCTCGGCGCCCCGGCGCCGGGCCTGCCGCAGGGCCAAGGCCAGCATGGGGGCTTCGTGCACCGGGTCGACGCCCGCCACGATCACCAGGTCCGCGGCTTCGATGACCGGCAGACCGACGGCGGGCCCGGTCAGCAAGCGATTGACAGCCGTACCCACCGTCCAGGCATGGCGCGTTTCTTCGAAAAAAACCGGTCCCCGCCAGCCCTGGCCGCGGCAGGCGCGGCTCAGTTCGGCCATGGTCTCCAGGCTGCAGCGCGTGGATCCGGCCACGGCCACGGCCCGGGGGCCGTGTGCGGCGACCACGAGCGCCAAGCCGTTCGCCGGCGGTCTGCAGCGCCGTTGGGCCGTCTATGGGCTGGCCGTGCACCGCAGCCTGCCACGGACGATCGGCGGCCGAGGCATAGGAGTAGCCGTAGCGTCCCCGGTCGCAGATAAAATGGCCGTTGACCGCCGGGTTGAAGCGGGCTTCGTGGCGCACCACTTCCCGGTAGCGGGCGTCCACCGTGATGGCGCAGCCCAGGGAGCAGTGAATGCAGAGGCCCGGCGTGCGCTCGAAATCCCAGCGCCGGCCCTTGAACCGGGAGGGTTTGTCCGTGTAGACCCCGGTGGGGCAGACATCGATCAGGTTGCCGGCAAAGGGGCTCTCCAGGGTGCCCTCCTGGAAACGGCCGTAATAGACCCGGTTGCCGATCCCCATCACCCCCAGATCCTCGTAGCCCGTATACTCCCGGTAGTAGCGCACGCAGCGGTAGCACTGGATGCAGCGGTTCATCTCGTGCTGCACCAGGGGGCCCAGGTCCTGGTCGCTGTGGGTGCGCTTGGGGCCCTGGTAGCGGCGCAGGCCGTGGCCGCCGGAGACGGTCATGTCCTGGAGCAGGCAGTGGCCCCCCTCGTCGCAGACCGGGCAGTCGTGGGGATGGTTCAGCATGAGCCACTCGATGACGTAGCGCCGGAAGTCCACGGCTTCCGCATCGGTGGTGGAAACCACCATGCCGTCCTCGGCATCCAGCATGCAGCTCATCTTGATGCCCTTGGCGCGGCCCTCCAGGACCTTGACCGCACACACCCGGCAGGCCCCCACCGATCCCAGGGCCGGATGGTAGCAGAAACGCGGGATCATGATGCCGAGCTGCTCGGCGGCGTCGATGACCTTGGTCCCGGGCGGGACGTCGATGCTGCGGTTGTCGATGGTCAGTTTGGGCATCGTATTCGCTTCAATCCGTTTCGGACAGGTTGGGCATGCCGCCGGTTCCGTTTTCCCGGAACGGGCACCGCTGGGCCGTAATATGCGCCTCAACCTCGTCCCCGAAATAGGTCAGCAGGCCCTGGAGGGGCGATACCGCCCCCGGCGCAAAGGCGCAGTAGGCATTCCACAGATATTTGCCCATCTCTTCCAGCATGGGGATGAAGGCGCTTCGCCCTCGCCCCGTTCGATGCGCTGCAGAAGGTCGCGGATATAGGGCAGCCCCTCCCGGCAGGGGGTGCACCAGCCGCAGGACTCCCGGGCGAAGAAGTCCATCAGGTTCAGGGTGGCCGCCACCATGCAGGTCTTGTGGTCGAAGACCATGATGGCGCCCGTGCCCAGACGGTGGCCCGCTTTTTTCAGGGAATCGAAATCCATCGCGATGTCGTAGAACTGGCGCGTCAGAAACTGGTGGAGGCGCCCCCCGGAAGGCAGGCCTTGAATTCGGAGCCCGGCCGCATGCCGCCGGCGTGCTCTTCGATGATTTCGCTTAAGGGCATGCCCATGGGCAGCTCATAGCAGCCCGGCCGGTTCACCTGCCCGCTCACCGCGAAGAGCTTGGTGCCGGCCCCGGTCTCCGTGAGGGCCAGATCCTTGAACCACTGGGCCCCGTTTCGCACGATATGGGGCACGCAGGACAGGGTCTCCACGTTCTGGATCACCGTGGGCCGGCCCCAGAGCCCCTTCTCGGTGGGGTACGGCGGCGGCTGCTGGGGGTTGGGCCGTTTGCCCATGAGGGCGTTGAGCTGGGCGGTGACTTCGCCGCAGATATAGCGCCCGCCGCTGCGGTGCACCTCGATCTCGAAGGAGAAATCGCTGCCCAGGATGTGCTCCCCCAGAAAGCCGGCCTGCCGGGCCATGTCCACCTCCCGCTCCAGAATGCGGGCCGCACTCTCGTACTCGGGCCGGATGAAGATGATCCCCTTGTCGGCCTGGATGGCGAATCCCGCCAGGACGATGCCCTCGATGACCAGGTGGGGTCGGCATGCAGCAGAACCCGGTCCTTGAAGGTGCCCGGCTCCATCTCGTCGGCGTTGCACACCATATAGCCGGAAAAGGCGCGTCCTCCGCCACCGTGGCGAGCTTGATCCCCATGGGAAAGGCCGCTCCGCCCCGGCCCAGGAGCGTGGCTTCCTGGAGGCGGCCTGCACCTGCTGCCGGTCGCCCCCGGCGATGATTTGCCGAGCGCCTCGTAGCCGCCCGAGGCCGCGTACTCGTCCAGGGTGGCAATGCGGTCCGCATGCCGGTTTTGAAACAGAATTTGGGGATAGGACGTTGTCATGGCCTCTATCTATCCGGCCTCCCGGCGGAGCGTCTCGAGGAGGTCGTCCAGCTTTTCCGGGGTCAGCTCCCCGTAGACCTTTCTGTTGACCAGCATCGCCGGCGCCCGGTCGCAGTAGCCGATGCAGCAGACCGGCAGCAGCGTAAACAGGCCGTCCGCCGTGGTTTCGCCCATGGCGATCCCCAGGCGTTCCAGAGATGGTTCTGGAGGGATTCGTGCCCGTCCATCCAGCAGACCACGCTGTCGCAGACATGGATGACGTATCTCCCCACCGGCTCCCGGTAGAGGAAGGGGTAGAAGGTGGTCAGTTCCTCCACCGCCACACGGGCATGCCCACCAGTTCGGCCGCCTCGGCCACCGCTCGTCGCTCAGGTAGCCGTAATGGTCCTGCAGCGCAAACAGACATCCACCACATACTCCTGGGGATGGGCGGCACCTGCAATTTTCGCTTCCAGCGCTGTGCGCAGTTCTTCCGTCAGCATGGTCGTCTACCGGTCGATATCCGGCAGGATATAGTCCACCGAGCCGATGATGGCGATGAGGTCCGAGATGGACCAGCCGGTCGCCATCAGGGGCATGGCCTGCACATTGGCAAAACCCGGGGTGCGGACCCGCAGCCGGTAGGCGGCCCCGCCGCCGTCCGAGACCACATAGTAGCCCTGCTCGCCCCGCGGGATCTCGCAGGCCGCATAGGCCTCCCCGGCGGGGATCTTGGGCCCGCGGGTCACGTTGACAAAATGGTGGATCAGGCTTTCGATGTCCTTCAGCATGTCCCGGCGCGGGGGGACGACATAGCGGTAGTCGTCGGTCACCTAGCGCCCTCCGGGCATGGCGGCCGCGGCCTGGGCGATGATGCCCAGGCTCTGGCGCATTTCCTCCACCCGCACCCGGTAGCGGGCCATGCAGTCCCCTTCGGTGGCCGTGGGCACCTGAAAGGTGAAGCCTTCGTAGCCGGAGTAGGGAAAGGCCTTGCGCAGATCCCAGGGCAGGCCGCAGGCCCGCAGGTTGGGGCCGGTCACCCCCCAGTCGATGGCCTCTTCCAGCGTCAGGCGGCCGACCCCGCGGGCCCGCGCCCTGATGATGGGGTTTTTGGTGATCAGGGTTTCGTATTCCCGGATGCGTTCCGGGAAGATCTTCACGAAATGGTCCACCGCCTCCCGCCAGCCGTCGGGCAGATCGGCGGCCACGCCTCCCAGCCGGAACCAGGCCGGATGCAGCCGGCCGCCGGTGATCAGCTCCACGATGTCCAGAATCATCTCCCGTTCCCGGAAGGTGTAGAAGGTGGGGGTCATGGCGCCCAGATCGTGGGCAAACGTGCCCACGAACATGAGGTGGTTGCTCAGGCGGAAGAGTTCGCTGAGCAGGACCCGGATCACCTGGGCCCGCTCCGGCACCGTGATGCCGGCCAGGTTTTCCACCGCCATCACGTAGGGCAGGTTGTTGGCCGCCCCGGCCAGGTAGTCCACCCGGTCGGTATAGGGGATGAACTGGTGCCAGGTCTGGCGTTCGCCGATCTTTTCGACCCCCCGGTGGTGGTAGCCGATATCCATGTCCAGCCCGGTGATCTCTTCGCCGTCCAGGGTGGCGATATAGCGCAGCAGGCCGTGGGTGCTCACGTGGTGGGGCCCGATGTTCAGCACCATTTCCCCGCGACCGGTGCGCGACGGGTTGTAGAGCCCGCCGTCCAGGGGCTGGCGCTCCACCGCATCCCGGTGGGTGTAGGGCGGCATGTCGGTGGCCCGGCCGGAGAAATCCTTGCGCAGGGGGTGCCCTTCCCAGTCGGACGGCATCAGCAGCCGGCGTAGGTTGGGATGGCCGGCGAAGCGGATGCCGAACATGTCGAAGACTTCGCGCTCGTACCAGTTGGCCGAGGGCCAGATGTCGGTGATGCTGGCGGGCTCCGGCGATTGCCCTGCCAGGGGCACCTTGAGCCGCAGACGCCCGGGCCGCTCGAAAGACAGCAGGTGATAGACCAGGGTGTAGTCGCTCATAGGCATCACGGTCCCGCCGGGCGGATTCGTCGACGGCCGTCAGGTCTTCCAGCCGCTGATAGGGCGGATCGGCTTCGGTCTTGAGAAACCGCAGGACATCCTTGATCTTCCCGGGGGTGGTGCTCAGGGTGGGCATGTCCGAGACGGAATCGGCCGGCTGGACCGCGTCGCCGAAGCGGGCGCGCAGGTCCTGCAGCAAGTCCTGTTCCCCGTCCGTGAGGGTGATGCGGGCCGCCGGCGGGGTCCACATGAGGTCGGAGCGGTGGCCGCGGAAATCGGGGGGCGTCACCGACGTGCCGCGGATGGCTGTGCCCGCCATGCCGGGGCCCCGGGGATCGCGGGACTTGGTCCGGCCGTCCTCCAGAATCGGGCGCTGGGTGCCCTGGCTGCCGCCGCCCAGATGCAAAATGTCGCGGACGGGCCGCTCGTCGGCGGCGATCTTCTCCTGCAGCATCACCAGCCCGGCCAGCACGGCTTCGGGCCGGGGCGGGCAGCCCGGGATGTAGACATCCACCGGCAGGATCTGGTTGACGCCCTGGACGACGCTGTAGACGTCGTACATGCCCCCGGTATTGGAGCAGGAACCCATGGAGATCACCCAGCTGGGCTCGGCCATCTGCTCGTAGAGCCGCAGCACCACCGGCGCGATTTTCTTGAAGACCGTGCCGGAGACGATCAGCAGGTCCGCCTGCCGGGGGGAGGGGCGAAACACTTCGGCGCCGAAGCGGGCGATGTCGTAGCGGGCCGTGATGGCCGTGGCCTCTTCCACAAAGCAGCAGGACAGGCCGAAAAACATGGGCCAGAGGCTGCGCGCCCGGGCCCAGTTGATCACGGTGTCGATGGTATCCGGAAAGAGTTCATGGCCGGTGCCGCCCCGTTCTGCTCCGGGGTCCCCAGTCCAGGGCGCCCTTGCGCCAGATATAGACCAGGCCCACCAGCAGGATGGCGATGAAGCCCGTCATCTGCAGCCAGGCCGTCCACCCGAGATCTTCGGCCGCCACGGCCCAGGAGAAGATGTAGGCGCCTTCCACGTCGAAAATCAGAAAAAAAATGGCCACCAGGTAAAAGGGTACCGGGTAGCGCAGCCGGGCGGAGCCGGTGGGAATGATGCCGCTCTCGTAAGGGCGCTGCTTTTCGGGATCGGGGTGTTTTTCACCCAGCCAGGAGGACATGAAGAGCAGCAGGCCGATCAGGGTGATGACGATGAGGATGAAGAGGGTCAGACTGAACACCCCGGGAACCCAGGGCGAGAAAAGACCATCGGTTGGAACAGGCGTCATGCCACCTCCGCCATCAGCGCGTCTTCGGAATTCATCGGGCGGCCGCAGAATGATCTCTGGGTCGGCCGCCGCTGATCATGGGAATTAAAGCAGAAAACAAACTTCAGGGAAAAACAGCGGAACCCACCTTAGCGGGACTCCCGGTAAATGTCAATCGCTTGTCCGGATAGGGCGAAGACGGCGGTTTGTGCCGGATCGGCCATGATCATCCGGTTTGGCACCCGGCATTGAACATCTTTTTTTCGGCCTGTGGGAAATGGATGGGGTCGTAAAAATGTCTCTAGGCAAATCGAAGGGGGGTAAAACGCGGGGGAGCGCCGGCCGGATTCTCCGGCGAATGCTCCCCGGAAGTTTGCTTGTCGGGCGGCCACAGGCTATCGCAAATGGTCTTTATCGCTTAACATACCGTGGATAAACGGCGTCTAAGGCCGAAATGCGGCGTTGTCCCGCGTTGCGGGAATTCTCGTCTGATCCTATGGACGAAGGTGAGTTCCGCCCTCGCGAAACAGCGCAAAACCCTTATGGTTGCTGCGCTTTTCGCATCGGAGGCCGTTTTTGCGGCCCATTGGTTATCAACGGCCTGATAGGGAGGTCGCACGTCATCGCCGGCCACCGCCTCCGCTGCCGCCTCCCCCATTGCCGCCGCCACCGTTACCGCCGCCACCGATACCGCCGCCCGTTGCACCCCGGCTGCCGACGGTATTGTCGGCCGCGGGATCCTGGCCATGGCGGAAGGCCTGGGCATAGCGGTGGGCCAGCCCCTGAGGATCTTCATATTGCGCACGCTCCTGGAACTGATGGCGCATGCGGTGCATGCCGGGGCTGTCATAGCCATTTTCCAGAGCCTGCGCGACCACCTCGGCCACGTTGGGGGAAGCCACCCCCAGCCGGGCCATGTCCCGGGCGGCCAGCGCACTTTCCAGGGCCAGCTGCGGGCAGTCGTCACAGGTCTGCAACCGGATCCGTTCCTGCACCTGCTCCTGGATGCGCGCCATGTCCCTGGTTTGCAAACCGGCGGCCAAACCCTGGGCCTGGGCTTCCCCCAGCGCCTTCTGCCGGTCCTTGTCGGCCGTTATCTGCCGTGCGAAACGGTAGCTGGACTGGTAGCGTTCCCGGACCGTCTGCATGGCTTTAACGACATTTTCCGGCGGCACCTGTTTGGCCAGACCCTCCTGCAGCTTGTTGAAAAGCGGTTCGTGGGGCAGGCCGTCCTCACAAGCCGCGATCACCTGGCGTTGGGCCTGCAGCAGGGCCGCGTCCGTGAAGTGCTGCTGAACCATGCGGCGGGTCATGGCAACCGCCTCTTCCGCCGGCACGCCGACCCGAATCATTTCCCGGGTTTGGAGGCGAACCTGTTCGTTGACCGTCGGCGGCAGGCCGTCATCCACCGCATCGGCCCAGACCGGAAGGGCGAATGCCAGGAGAGAAAAGAGGATAAACCCCGTAAGTGCATATTTCATGACCGCAACTCCTTTCATGACACGTTTCTATCCTTCCAACGCGCTCCCCGGACAAAGGTTACGGAACAATCGTATACACACAATTCGATCCGCCGAAATCGTCCTTCTCGACCACCCGGCAGTCGGGTCGGAAGACCTTGCCGTCCACGAGATAGAAGTAGCTGAAATCGCGGTCGGCGGTCACCGTTGCCACCCACAGGTCCGAACTGCTGCGGCGGGCCTTATGGGGAACGAATCCGTCCAGGGATGTGGCCAACGCCACGGTATGGGCCCAGGGGCAGCGCAGATAAAGGGCGGCCCGCCCGTCGCTCCGTTGAATGGCGTGGGAAACGCATCCGACCGTTAAAAGGACATTCAGCAACGCCAGTCCGGCCAACCGCGTGACGGTCATAGCCGCACTTCCACGATGGAGTTTTCCGTACCGAAATCGTCCTTCTCCCGGGCCCAGACCGTGGGATCGGCCACCCGACGGCCGTCGTCCAGGATAAAGCTGTAGCGGTACTCGCCCGGCGCCAGGTTCAGGGAAATCTCCCAATAGCCGTCCGGACCGGCCTTCTGCATGGGGATGGCCCGCCAGCCGTTGAAGCTGCCCGCGATGGCGGCTTGCCCGGCATCGGGCAGGTAGACGACAAAACGATGGGCGATCTTGTGCCCCTCCGTCGGAACGGGCCCGTTCGTCCAGACCATCAGAAAGGCCAGCACCGCCGCCGCAAGGCCTCCGGCCAGAACGAAGATGCGCCTCCGGGGGCTCCCCCCATTGCGGCGTTTAGCGGGAAAAACGACCTCGGGCACCCGATCCGGGGGCGGGGTCCGCAGCTGCTTTTCCTGCCACAACAGCTCCACGGTCTCATCCTTGAAGCGCCGGTCGCCGTAAACCTTTTCGACGAAGATGATTTTCCCGTTGAGATCGAGCTCGTCATCGATATACATGCTTTGCAGTTCTTCCATCATGATCGACCTTCTTCATTAGGTTGCGCAGTTTCACCCGCGCGCGGTGAACACTGACTTTGACATTTGACTCCGATATACCGGCCATGCCGGCGATTTCGCGATAGGTGAGATCGCCGCTGGCCGCCAACAGGAGCACATCACGCTCATCAGGTGCCAGCAGGTCTAGGGCCTGCTCCAGATGCCGGCAGGCCTGCTTCACGACGAGACGTTGCTCCTGGTCTTTCTCGGGGTCCGGCGTTTCCACGTCCACAGCGTCAGCCCGGCGCTCGCGCCGGAAAGTATCCAGCGCGGCGTTGCGCCCGATGGTGTAGAGCAGGCGCGGCTCGCACGGACGGTCGCCGTAGGATTCCAAATAGCGGGTAAAGCTCTCCTGCATAATCTCGCCGGCCAGGTCGGGGTCTCTGATGAGCCGGAGCAGATAGGCGAAGAAGCGTCCCCGGAATTGCTGGTAAAACTGCTCGAAAGATTTCATGTTATCAGAATAACGATCAAAGCGTTAATTGGTTACAGATGAATATCCGCGGGGATCACCTGGGCCAGGCCCAAACATCACTGGCGATGTCATCCTTCTTTCACAACAAACCGCACCCACTTATCAGGCAGCGTCAATCAGGTCAAAAGCCGGTTCGACCGATCGCATTGGTTTCAAGCGCATAAAATAGGTACTTTAAACCAGGATCATAAAAAACATCGCATTTGCCAATAGGAAGGGTGTGTTTGGCTAAACTGCCAATTTAATCGGGGCGTTCGTGTCGGGCTGGAGCCCGTGCAGGGCTGGAGCGGCAACCCCTTCCAGATCGGTCAGGATTGCGCGCAGATGCTGCCGCAGCGCATTGTAGGAGAAGTGCCGTCGGGCCAGGGCGTAGTTGCGCTCGGGATCGGCATACCGCTCGGCGCCGCCGTTCAGGATCCGGTGGACCGCCGCGACGGCTTCCGGCGTCAGATAGCCGTCCAGGGTGATAAACTTGAAGCCCAGGGGCTCGATGTCGCTGATGAAGATGTCGTAGCGGTTCAACACCACAGGCTTCTTGAAATAGACAGCTTCCAGCAACCCGTTGCCGAACCCCTCGTACAGGCTGCAAAAGGTAATCAGGTCGGCGGCGGCGTAAACCGTCCATAGGGAAAACGATCCATGGGGGGTCTCCGTCTCCCGCCAGGGGCTGACGACATTCTCCTTCACCAGGCGGATGTCCACCCCGCTGCGGCGGGCAAAGGCCTGCAGCCAGTCGCTGTAGTCCCGGCCCTCGTCCCCGTCCTCGTGGGAAATCACCAGCTTGCAGCGGGGATGGCCCAGTGCCTTGACGAGCTCGACGGCATGCTCGATGCCCTTGCGCTTGATCAAGCGCGTGGGCTGCAGCACCAGAGTGTCCTCCGGGGCCAGCCCGATGGCCTGGCGGAAGCACCGGATATCTTCCGGATCCACCCGGGGCGGCCGGTCAAAATCCAGCACGTTGGGAATCAGGCTTGCGGCCAGCCCCCGGCGATGGGCCAGTTCGCGCCGGGCCGGAGAATTGATGACCACGTGACGGATGGACGGCAGATCGGCCGGGAACGCCATGGGCAAAAACTCGCCCACGGCGTTGACCGCAAACCGCGTGCGTTCCCAGTAAAAATCGTGGTGATGGGCAATGGTGGGTATCCTGGTTTCGGAAATGGTCTCTGCCAGGGCCAGCCCCAGGGGCAGGTTCATGGGGATGGTCAGGGCATTTTCCACCACGAGGAGATCGATGGCAAACTGCCGGATGAAGGCCCGCAACCGGCGTTTCAGGGCGGCGCGCAGGGCATGAATCTCTTCCGTGACCTCCGGATCGCGCCGCGTCCGGCCAAAAATTTGGGCGTCGATATGGGCAACCTGGCCGTGCTTGAAGTGGGCTTCGGGCGCAAGATAGCCGCTCTCTGCCGGGCGATCCAGTTCCCCGGCGAACCAGAAGCAGCGATGGCCGTCCCCGGCCAGCACCTGGGCCCACTTGGCCGCCTCCAGGCTCACGCCGTCCGTACCGGCGAAGCGCGTCGATATGAAACCGATCCGTCGGAGATGTTTGACCGTCGCGTATAGATGTCATCGCATACTCCCGGGAACTTCTCGCGTGAACTGCGGCATCCCGCCGGATAGCGGCTGGAAACGGCTGTCAACAGCAGGAAAGCAAAGACTGTTCCAGAGAACAAATTATAGCCAAACCCTATATTCAAACCCGGTATCATTGATAAAAACCGAACAAAGAACGGAGTATCCGCGAATGACTTGCCTCCTAAAATTGGTGAAATACAATTCCCATATCGCATAGTCATTATTAAACTTAAAGGCGGTGATTGTCGGGTTTCAGGTGCCGCAGCAGGCGACCATCCGTGCCCGAACACCGCAGCAAGGTCGGATGGCATCCCCCGGAGAAGAATTCCGGCCTGAAAATTCACTTGACAAATGGAACAGATCCTATTTAAGATATCCATGCATCCCACCGAAACCGATCCGCGCCTGCACGCTTTTGTCGAATCCTGCCATCACCGTGGGCTTAAAATCACGCCTCAACGCGTGGACCGTCTACCAGGCCTCCTCACCACCCCCCAACCTCCAAACAAAAAACCTCCCCCTTCCCCGGTCAACCGCCCCCTCCTGACCTTTCCCAAATCGTCTGGTGAATCGTGAAGGGTCCGCCGGCCCCAACCTTCTCCACAGGGGCAACATCCCTCACCTCCCCCATTTCCCCCACCCAACACCCCCCCCCACTCATCCCAAACGCGTCGTTTTGAAAGGCCTATGCGACATATGTACCCGTGTCCATCGACATAAAGTCGACATCTTCGGCCCCGGCCGGCTTTCGCGATTTGAAAATCCTCGCCGTAGCCCCGCTACGCAACGCTGTCGCTCATACGGCTGCGCCGTCGGTTTTAAATTCGTTGCAGCCTTGGCCGGAACCCAAATTTACCCCCTATGGACGGACGCTGCTTTAGGCTTGAGTGATCCGGTCGCAGGATTCACAGGTGAACGGCGTCCGGGATAATTCAGCAAACCATACCTTCCCACACGACAACCCGAAAGGAGACATCATGAGCAAAACCACCGACAACCTGAAAGCAGCCTTTGCCGGTGAATCCCAGGCCCGCAACAAGTACACCTTTTTTGCCGAAGTGGCCCGGGAAGAGGGGTATCACTACGTTGCCAAGATCTTCGAGGAAACGGCTTTGAACGAGATGCAGCACGCCAAGGACCACCTCAAGCTTCTGGGCGGCATCGGTGATACCCTCACCAACCTGAAGGAGGCCATGGGCGGCGAAGATTACGAAGTGGAAAACATGTACCCCCAGTTTGCCAAGGAAGCCGATGCCGAGGGCCAGACCCTGGCCAAGATCGCCTTCGAGCAGGTGGCCAAGATCGAGGCCCACCACCGGGCGCGCTACAAGAAGCTCATCGCCATGGTCGAAGCCGGGACCGTCTTCAAACGCGAGCAGCCCATCAAATGGAAGTGCAGCGTCTGCGGGTACATCGTCGAGGGCACCGAACCGCCGCCCAAGTGCCCCTCCTGCAAGAAGCCCAAAGAGTTCTCCGAACCGGCCAATATGGATTTTTAGAAGGGTTCAAGGGGCCAAGGATTCGAGGGGTCTAATGAACACCAATTACACCTTACAGGAATTACGAATAGTTGTCTGGGGTTTTTGGGTTTGGATTTCCCCTTGCCCCGTGCCGAGCATCGGCGATGCGGCCGGATAAAAGCGCGCGGACTGTCTGAGCGAAGCGAGTTTCCGCGCGCTCCGGCCGTGTCGGCGACGCGCAGGGCAGCGCGTAGCGCCGCGGGACACGGGCGTCTTCTTTTGGTTCGTTTTCTTCCACGTGGAAGAAAATGAACAAATGGCAGAACAAATCTCTCATCCGAGAAAACAGGTTAGGACAGAGATTAAGCGAGGATTCCAATGCAAAAATTGCAAGCCGGCGATTCGGCGCCAAGCTTCACCGCTCCGGATCAGGACGGCAGCCCGGTCGGCCTGAAAGATTTCAAGGGCCGCCCATGCTTTATCTTCTTCTATCCCAAGGCCAATACGTCGGGGTGAACGGCTCAGGCCCAGGCGGTGCGGGACGCACTGCCCGAATTGACCGAGGCCGGCCTGGCTGTGATCGGCATCAGCCCCGATGCCGTACCCCAGCAGAAAAAATTCCACGACAAGCACGCCCTGGGGTTTCCCCTGCTCAGCGACGGCGATCATAAGATCGCCGAGGCCTACGGCGTGTGGGGCGAAAAGAAGATGGTCGGCAAGACCTTCATGGGCATCGTGCGCTCGGCCTTCCTGGTGGACGCGAAGGGTAACATCGCCGGCGCCGCTTACAAAATCAGCCCTAAGGACACCATCCCCACCCTGAAGACGTGGCTGGCCACCTGAAGTGAAGCGATCTTAACCAGGCGTTATTGGCAAACACGCCCAACGCTTATGCCTTGGACGTTGCAAGGGCTCTCCCCCATCGCGTCGGCGGCCTCCACCCGTCGTCCGGTGAAAGGTCATGACGTGGCAGCTAAATTTGTCCTTCAGCATCTAAACCTCAGCCTGCCCAATGGCGCCGCCCTTCTCCACGACATTTCCCTCGAGATGCCCGCCGGGAGCGTCACCGCGATCATCGGTCCCAGCGGCAGCGGCAAGTCTTCCCTGCTGCGCTGCCTGAACCGCCTGTGGGAGCCGCCGCCCGCAAGCATTTTCCTCGACGGCCGCGACATCACCACCGTGGACGTGCTTCGCCTGCGGCGTCAGGTGGGAATGCTCTTCCAGACCGCGGCCCTCTTCGAAGGAAGCGTGGCCGCCAATATCGGCTACGGGCCGGGTCTGCAGGGTACGCGTCTGGGAGAGGACGAAATCGAAGACCTATTGCAAATGGCCGGGCTGCCCCCTGACATGGCCTCCAAGGCGGTGGATCAGCTCTCCGGCGGTCAGGCCCAGCGGGTGGCCCTGGCGCGCGCCCTGGCCAACCGGCCCGAGGTGCTGCTGCTGGACGAGCCCACCAGCGCCTTGGACCCGGCCGCCACCCGCAAAATCGAGCACACCATCCTGAAACTGCGCGACACGCTGAACCTCACCGTCGTGTGGGTCTCCCACGCCTTCGAGCAGGTGGAGCGCACCGCCGACCGCATCGTGCTCCTGGTGGCGGGACGGGTGGCCGAGGCCGGTGATGCCAAGCAATTGCTCCTCCACGACCGCCACCACCTGATCGACGACTTCGCTGCCGGGCGGCTTTGAAGAAAGGGACCGGGAGCCCATCAGGGGTAGGTCCAAGGGTTTGATACTTTATTAAGGATATTTCAGACGGTTTCCTAAAACGCTCGATAGCAAGGCTTGCGTATCTCAGAGAGCGAGGCGTACGCCCGTACGCCGCCGTGATGAGGGATCCACCTAACGCGGATAATCGTCCGCCGCCGGTGGATCGAGCATTTACGAAACCGTCCAGGAGGGGAAGCCATGATCGAATCTTTACCCTGGCTGACACGCATTCTGGGCGCCCTGGCCCTGGTGGGCGCCGCGGTCCTGGTCTCCTGGCGGCAACAGATGGGGCTGGGCAAGGATATGCTGACGGCCGTCATCCGGGCCTTTGTTCAGCTGATCGCCATCGGCTACGTTCTTAAATTCATTTTCGCAGCCCAAGGGCCCTACTGGATTTTACTTATCGTCACTGTCATGGTCGTCATCGCAGGCTATACTGCCGGCCGGCGCGGCATGGGGGTACCCCGCAGCCACTGGGTGGCGACGACGGCGATCAGCTGCAGCGCATTTTTCACCATCGGCACTCTTCTCCTGCTGAAGGTCTTTCCGTACCAACCGCGCTACATCATCCCCATCGCCGGCATGATCGTGGGCAATGCCATGGTGGTCTGCGGCCTGGTCATGAGCCGCCTGCGGGACGACCTCAAACTTCAAAAACCCCAGATCGAGGCGGCCCTGGCCCTGGGGGCCACCCAGCGGCAGGCCGTTAGGGGCCAGTTGAAGCGAGCCATGGCGGCCGGGATGACGCCCATCGTGGACAATACCAAAACCGTCGGCCTGATTTCCCTGCCGGGCGCCATGACGGGCATGATCCTGGCCGGGGCCCCGGCCCTGGAAGCGGTCCAGGTGCAGATCATCGTCATGTACATGCTCATCGGGGCGGCGGCCGTGAGCGGCCTGACAACCGCTTTCCTGGCCTACCGCCAGTTCTTCAGCCGGGCGCACCAGCTGATCCTCTGGGAAGCATCGGCCTCTGAAAAAGACGTCTAATGCGACGGTTAGACCTCACTCCAGCTTGAACCGCACCGGCACCTTCACCCACATGGCAATCGGTCTTGATCCCAGGTGCGCAGGTTCAAAACACCAGTTGCGCACCGCCTCCAAGGATGCGCGGTCAAGAAGGGCATAGCCGCTGGACCGTGAAATTATAAGCGCCACCACCTCCCCCCTCTCACCCACCAGGACATCGATAACGACCTGGCCCTCATACCCCCTTTGCCGTGCATGACGCGGATAAGAAGGCGGCGCATTTTGGCGGTACAACGGCACCGCCCGGATGACGGCGGTACCGGTTGCATCGGCCGCATCAGTCCCCTCGCTTCGGTTACCGGCAGCGGCGGTTTCGGTCGGGTCGGCCCTGCTGTCCGCGCCGTCCCTGGTTTTTATTGGGGGATGTCGCGTGTCGGTGCAAGGTTTAGCAACGTCCGCGGAGGTCCGCGCCACCGACGGTGTCGGTTCAGCGCTGGCCGCAGCGGTTCGCATCGATGCCTCAGCTTTTCCAAGATCATCGCGCGTGGCCGGTTTGACCCTTGAAACCGTTTTAGGCGTTGCGTTCCCGCGATCTTCCAACGGAGGACTTGAGCGGTTTGGCCTTTGCGCAGCAGGGGGTAATTCAGGGGGCATTTCAGGTTTACCTGGAGCGGTGTTCTCGTGAACGCGCTTCCGATCTGCACCTGAAGGAAGCGGCAACGGTTCGGTTTGGTGCGCGGGTTTTGCCCTGCTTTGATGGGTTGGATGGCTTGCGGATAAGGTGACGATCACCGCCCCGTTTCTCCCCGGCAGCTGCGGCGCGACGGTGCTCTGAAAGGGGTAAAAAAGCAGCAACAGGGCATGCATTGCCATGGATGCCGTCAAAGCCCATCCCAACGCTTTCATGGCAGGGCTGCCGATTCGGCCTGCAGGGAAATTCGGCTGATACCGGCCAGTCGGCATTGATCCAAAACCGCCATCAAGCGCTGGTAGGGCAGGTCACGGTCGCCGAAAACCATGACCGGTGTGGAAGCATCGCGGCCCGGTTTATTTTTCAGAACGCGGGCCAGTCGGTCGAGGGGCACTTCCTGTTGTCCGACATAGACCACGCCGTAAAGCTTGACGGTGATGGTGAGCTGATCCCTTTTATCCAGGGCGGCGGTGCTGGAGGCCGGCAACCGCACGGGCAGGCCGCGATGGACCGCCATGCTGGACAGCATGGCGTAGATAAACACCACCAGCAGGAGAAAAACCACGTCGATCAGCGGCAGCATTTCGATACGCGGGTTATGGACCAGCGGCATTTTAATCTTCACGATCGCCCTCCCGGCGCGCATCGGCAGCAGGCATCCGATGCCCTGCCCGGTCATGGATCAGTTTCCCATAGACCACTTCCAGACGGGCGGCGTATTTTTCAATCGTCAGGGATCGGCTCGGTTTCTCGACCCGGGCGTTCAAATAATGATAAGGAAACACGGTAAAGATGGCGATCCCAAGCCCTGAGGCCGTAGTGATCAAGGCCTGGGCAACCCCTTGTGGGTCACGGCCTCCGGATGCTCGATGCCGCCCTGGTCCTATGATTTCAAAAGAAGAAATAATCCCCAAAACGGTCCCGAAGATACCCAGCAGGGGTGCCACGGTGATGATAGTATCCATCACCTTCATGTAGCGGCGCATGGCTTCCAGGGTTTCCATGGCCGCCGATTCCATGGCTTTGGTCATGGAAAACTCCCGGTGGACAATGCCGATCACCAGGATCCGGGCCACGAAGTCCCGGGAGCCTTGCACCCGGCGTCTGATCTCTTCCTTAGCGGCCGCCGCGGCTCAGCTCGAGAACGTCGTCCACCAAGCGCTGGTTGCGCTGCATGCTCGATCGCACCCAGAAGAAAGTGCGTTCCCAGAGAACGGCCAGCACGAGAATGGAACAGGCCAGCAGAGGAACCATCACCGGTCCCCCGTCTTTAAAAATCTGCCACATCGAGTAAAGCTCCTTCTCCTTTTCCCCGAATCATGCGGGGTTGAACGCAGCGGCCGGATTCCAGCGAAACTCTTTCCGGTTCCCGGCCGCCGCCATGGCTGCCTGATTTGGCCAAATCAAAAGGTCAATTTCACACCGCCATATAGGGAAAAGCCGGGTGTGGCGTAGCTCCAGGCGTCCTCATAGTATTCATCAAACAGGTTGTCGATGCGCCCGTAGACCTGCACATTGCTGGTGATATCATAGGAAGCCGCCAGGTTGACCAGAAAATAGTCGTCGAGTTCCTCGACCTGGTTTCCGTAGCGATCATCTCGCCGAGGCAATGGTTTTGCGCTCGTCCACCCAGAAGACATCCAGGTTGAGTGTCGCCCGATCGAAAAGACGGTAGCGGCTGTTGAAGTAAATTTTGTTCTTGGGTCGACGGACAAGCTCTTCACCATCCGGATCCTCGGTCTCGGTGTAGGTATAGTTGAGCAGGAAAGACAAATCGGTTATGGGCACCCATTGGATGAAGGCCTCGACGCCTTTTGTTGTAGTGGTGCCCTCCAGATTTTCATAGGTCGAGGTAAACGTTGCGGCATCGTAGACAAACTCGATTTTGTCTTTGTATTCGGTGTGAAAATAGGCGGCGCCCACGGTCAGGCGGTCGCCGAAAAGGTCCTGCTCGATTCCCGCGTCCCAGCCTTCGCTTTCCTCTGGATCCAGGTCTTCGTTGCCCCCCAGAAACCCATAGGCCAGGATGGGGTCGGCAAACATCTCATAGAGCGAAGGCGCCCGGAAACCCGTTCCGTAGCTGCCCTTGATAGTGGTTCCTGTCTGGTTGATGCGGTAGGAAGGGGCCAGATGCCAGGTGGTTTTGGTGCCGAAGCGGTCGTGGTCGTCGACCCGCATACCGGCCACCACGACCAGCGCCTCGTCCAGGAGAAAGAGCTGATCGCTCACCCACAAGCTGTTCATATGGGCAAATTCTTTGGGCTGTCCGTTTGATCCAGGGTCTCTTCGAAGTAAGTGTATCCGAAGGAAAGCGTGTTCCAGTCCGGAAAGGTCACGCCTCCCTGCCAGCCCGCTTCCATGCTGTCGCCTTTGTACCAATTCGTTTCATCGCCGGCGGCATCATAAATATAGCGTTCCTGTTCAGCGCCCTTATAGAAAAAACGGGAATCGAACATCCCCTCCCCAAAGCGGTTATGGATGTCAAAGGTGTAAAACAGCTGATCGTTTTCCGTTTTTTGCTTCTTGGTGCCATATGGAACAAGGGTAGAAATGAAGGTGTTGTAATCCCATTGGTCGGCCGCATAGCCGTTGCTGTCGTCGATGTCCACCTCGGCGCTGATATTGCGGACCGTGGCATTGATGTCGAAATTGTCCGTGATATCGACGCCGAACTTGCCCGAAAGGGTCGTATTCTTCCAGCCGTCGTCTTCGGCGGTGTTCGGGCCGCCGGCGATAGCGTTGTTGCGGTCGTCGGCCGCTGAAAACCCGTCGGTCTCCGTTTGGGCGGCGGAAAAGGAAAAATTGAGCATTTCCCATTGCCCGGAGGCACCGCCAGAGGTTTTCCAGGTGTTATAGGCACCGTATTCACTGCCGACATAAAGCGAGGGTTTGCCGCGGCCTTTTTTGGTGATGATGTTGATGACCCCGGCCGTGGCATTGCTGCCGTATAAAGCGCTTAAAGGGCCCCGTACGGTTTCGATACGCTCGATGTTGTCTGTCGTAAGATTGGCAAGATCTGCCGCGCGGTTGGTCGAAGAAGGGTCATTGACCATGATGCCGTCGATCAGCACCAGGGTGTTCTTGGAATCCGCCCCGCGAATGAAAACCGATGTCGAACTGCCGGGGCCGCCGGTTGAAACAACATCCAGACCGGGAACGCCTTTGATGACTTCCTCGACGGTCGTCTGTTCTTGGCCTCGATATCGGCGGCCGTGACAACGGTCACGGAACTGCCGCCGACCTTGTCCAGGGCGGTCCGGGTGCGTGTGGCCGTGACCACGACTTCTTCCATGGTGGTATCGCTCTCCTGGGCCATAAGCCCGCCGGGGAGCAGGCCCGCGATGGCCAGCCCAACCAACCAGATGATCCTTTTCCGCGGCATGTGAACTCTCCTTTTCATAGGGGTGAACCGAACGCTGAAGGAACGGCGGCATTATCAGGGGGGACGGGGTCAGGCGGCAATCCGGTGATGGCGTGTCGCCGGATCAAACCGTTGATGAAGGCTTCCAGGGCCAGACGCAGCGGTTCCGGCAGCGCTTGCCCCTCAGGATGCCAGGCACGCCAATCCGGAATCGTCCCGCCCGCAATGCGTTCGGCAACGGCCCGGCCGGAATCGTCAAAAATCCGCCCAATCCTTGACAAGCCCCTTTTGGCAGGCATCACTCAAAGCGAAGGCGGTTTCCAGAAAACCGGCGTAGCGGGAATCCAGCAGCAAATGGTCCAGCGTTCTTCGCGTGGTTCCTTCCGCGACCCCACAGTCGCCCCCCTTCGGCGGCCAGACATCGTCAAGATCGATGCCCCGCTCCTGCAACCGTCTGAAGACGCTGCGCTCGGCGGTCAGGCTGTTTTGTTTAGCAATGGCCTCGCGGACAGCCTGGTAAACAGCCCTGGCGATCAGCTCGCCCATCTTGGTGTGCCCGCCCGCATTGTCGATGAAGGTGCCCGGCGACGGGATGACGATGATGTTGTCCGTGCCGGTTCCGGTGGCGGTATAGTGCAGGGGTTGATAGGCGCTTCGAATATCCAGGTCGGCCAGGGCACATGATTTGGCTTCGGTGGCCGAGATGATGGCGCGGGTCATGGCCCTCGGGCTCAGGTCCATGTTGACGTGGAGCAGAATATTGATGGTCCGGGCTCGTAATAGGCGCCGCTGTCCTTGGACATGCAGACCGCATTGGATTCGACGCCGGCGGTCACCAGGGCCGTCACCTGCATCTGGCGATGGCGGACCTGGGCGATGGCCAAATGATCCATGTCGGCGCCGGTGAATAGCAGAGCGGTCTTGGCATCAGGGGTGTTAAGGACCCGGCAGACCTGAGCTTTGGGCGCCTTAAGCCGGCGCCGTGATCGAGGTACCAGGACGGCGGGGGCAGATAGTGGTTGCCGACCACGGCGATGTCTTCCAAAGGGCCTTCCAGGGAAGAGATAACGGGCATCGGCGTTTCAAGGTCGAGCTGCAATGTTTTATGGGTGAAATCGCGGATGCGGCTGTGGACGATGCAGACCGTGCGGACATTGGCCAGTTGGAGGGTGATGGGTTTAGTGGTCATTACCGCATCGGGCAAAACCTGGTGGGCGGGATCGGAAAAGGCCTCCGCATAAATGCGGGCCGCCAGCCAGGAGACGAAATAACCCGACCGCGTAGCAGCACGGCAGGTCAGCTCACAGGGGAAGAAAAAGACGCTTTGCGTCTGCAACGCTTCGACGTTTTGCCACGGAAGCGAAGCAAGGGGGCCATCCCGCAATTGGCGGTCGCCGCCGCACCCATAGAGCACTTGGGGATTGAAGGCCGTTAAATTATTGCTTCCCACCGGAACGACAGGCCCTGGGGAGACAAAGTCCGGCGGTATCCCGCCGGCCAGACGTATGATCTCGTTCTGGAGGGAATTCGCACCGGGGGTCATCACCGTATCGCGTCCCATGATGCGCATGACGCGCTTGCGATAGCCGGCCGGCAGGGCCACCACTTTGCGGTGAATGAGATCCAGTTCTTCGCGGTTGCGGCTTACGATCGCTTCTGCCTCCCGGGAACGATTGAAGATGCGGCCCATTTGACGCAGGGTTTCAAAACCGTGTTCAACCGAGCGCGAGTCGCAGCGAATCATCGCCACAGGCCGATCCTTGAAGTGCCTGACAACCTGGTGATGCAGGTCGGCATAAATAATAACGTCGGGCCGGAGGGCCTCGATGATGGCCACGGACGGGGCCGTGAAACCGCCCACGATGGTTTTGCGGGACAAAGTCGCCGGCCGCGTATCGTGATAGGTGATGCCCACCAGGGCATCGTCAGCACCGATTGCGGCGATCATTTCCGTTACCGCGGGAGATAGGGAAACGACGCGGTTGGAGGGGGTCTTAGATGAACGACGCGGCCGGCGTCGTCCAGGATGGTGATGGAGCCGGCATAGCTTGGACCGGCCAAGGCGATCAGCAGCAGGCCGTGGATTGCCAGTGCCGCCAGAAGAAAACCGGATGGTGCACGTCTTCGATGGGGTCTTCGCCTGCCAGGATTAAAATCCATGCCACTCTCCGCACAAGGCCATAAAAAAATCCCGAATCGATACAACGATCGATCCGGGACTTCCCGTTTTTAATCCACAGATACTAGGGAGCTCCTCTTTCCACGGAGGTTGTGCTCCGGGTTGCAGGCAGGTCTTCTGACTTCCGGATCATCCTCTTTCTGCCCCTTCCCCTCTCGCGTATCGTGAGAAAGTGGTATGGCAGATTTCGTCCCCGGTTACAGCGGCGGGTCCGTTCCCGATTTCACGGGGTTCCCTGTTGAGCCCTAACAGCTATGGATAAACAAGCATCAGGCGGAAAGGCAAGGCGCAGACCGAAGCGAAAAGCGCAGCAACCTCAAAGGTTGTGAGCATTTTCGCGAGGGCTGCAACGCCGCATTTGGCTTTAGGCGCCGTTTATCCACAGTCTGTTAACTGGCACCTGAAACCTATGTTGCCGTTTGACTACCCTGCGTTCATGGATTTGTCAACGGCTTTTTAAGCAAGTACTTCCCCGGAATCGGCGTAACGCGCGGAATGCCTTCTCCCAAAGGATTTACGTCGACAACCACATCACAGTCATAGGCGGCTTTAACGGAAGTATTCGTGAGAATTTCAGCCGGCGGTCCGATGGCGACGTTTTCCCCTCCTTCAACAGAAGCATGGTGTCCGCATAAAGCGCGGCCAGATTGATATCATGGGACACCATGACCACGGTCATTCGGCGCTCCTTGCGGAACTGCTCCATCAGATCCATCATGCGGATCTGATGGGCCAGGTCCAGAGCCGCGGTAGGTTCGTCCAGGAGGAGATATCCGGCGCCTGGCAAATGGCCCGGGCGAGAAAACCCGCTGACACTCCCCACCGCTCAATTGGGACAAATGCCGTTCGGTCAGGTGATCGATGCCCGTAAATCGCATGGCTTGCGCTACGATATGCCGGTCTTGCGCCGATGGAAGACCGAGAAGCCCCAAATCGTCGTCCGACCCATTTGCACCACCTCGCGCACCGTGAACGGAAATCCACCTGGGAAAGTTGCGGAACCAGGGCCATGCGCCGGGCCAGCGTTTTGCGCCGGTAGTCCCCGACCGGCTTTCCCAGGATCTCAATCGTCCCGGAGGCGGGTTTGTCGATACCGGCCAGAAGTCGCAGCAGGGTCGTCTGCCGGCCCCTTTGGGGCCGATGATGGTAAAAAATGCGCCGCGTTTGATCCCAAAGGGAGACCACGCAGGATGGTCCGGGTGCGATAGCCATAAGCGACCTCCTGGATGTCGAAAGCCCGTCTCAATTCCGGGTTCTCCGCAGAAGATAGATAAACACCGGAGCCCCGATCATAGCGGTCACCACTCCCACGGGCATTTCGCCCTGCTGGGAAACGACACGGGCCGTCAGGTCGCAGAGCACCAGATAGGCGCCGCCGCCGAAAAGGCAAGCCGGCACCAGGACGCGGAGGTCCGGACCCAGGACGAGGCGCAGCACGTACAGCATGACCAGCCCGACGACCCCACGAGACCGCAGTGGGCCACCGAGGCGCTGATCATCAGGGAAGTCACCACCAGGAGGAGGTCCATGACTGTCTTCACGCGGAGGCCCAGAGCCTGGGCGGTTTCGGTCCCCATGGTCAGGAGATTCATGGCGTGGGACAGCAGGAAAAGTGCGAAAAAGCACGGCGCCAGGATAAGGGCCAGACGGCCGACCTGGCCCATATCGGCCAGGGATAAATCCCCCATCAACCAGAACATGATTTGGTGCAGCCGGAGATCCTGGGAGAGAGAAATCAGGAACAGGATAACGGCGGAGCAGAGGGCATTCACCATGACCCCGGCCAATAGCAGGGAATTTTTCCGCAGGAGCTGCCGGCCGGAAGCCAGGTAGATAACGAGCCCCATGATGGCCACACTCCGGCAAACGCCAGTCCGGCGACACCCGGATAACGGGCCAGCCCGAGCATGATCCCTAACATGGCGCCGACGGCGGCCCCGCCTGAGATGCCGAGGATATAAGGTTCCGCAAGCGCGTTGCGCAAAAGGGCTTGAAAAAACAAGCCCCCCCAACGAGAGGGTGGCGCCGAGCTCGGCGGCCATCAGCGCCCGGGGCAAACGGATGCGCCATAAAATCGTCTGCTGCCCCTCCGGCACCCGGGCCGTTTTGCAATGTTTCCCAGATGGCCCGCAGGCTGCCGCCAGTCACCCCCCAGGCGACGGCCATGAAAAGGGCAATGATCAGGCCCCCCAGCAACACTATACAGATCAGTCCTATTTTACGGGTGATCGGGCGGTCTGCAATCATGGCGGTACCTCCGGGCGCTGGGATGGATCAGGTCGGCCAGCTTTTCGAGGGCTTCCACCAGCCGCGGCGAAGCCCGGTCGAAGATATCGGAATCCACCAGGTAGAACGGTTGTGGCGCACCGCCGGGATATCGGGCCATTGTTCCCATTCCTTTTTGACGGATTCAATACCGCCCCCCGGGCCATGGAGGTAATGATAATGATGTCCGGGGCCAGGGCAATCACCTGTTCGCGGCTGAAACGGGGATAGGGAACCGGCCCGGCGGTGGACTTTAATGCCGCCGGCCGTCACGATCAACTCGTCGATGAGCGTATGGGAAGCCACGGAGACGATGGGAGCCAGCCCGATCTGAAAAAAAACCTTGGGGCGATGGGGCTCAGCGGCCACCTTGTCACGCACCGTCTGGATGCGCCGCCTGAGGTCCGCCACCAGAATCCCGGCCTCAGGTTGCGCATCCAACAGGACGGCAATTTCGGTGACGGTGGCCACGACGCTTTCCAGATTCATGGGGATGACCGCATAGACCGGAATCCGAAGGCTTCCAGCCGGTCGACGACCGCCTGGGATGCCGTCCTTGACGGCGATGCAAAGATCCGGTTCCAGGGAGACGATGCGTTCGAGGTCCAGGTGGATGTAGGAACCGACTTGTGGAAGGGATCGGACCGCCGGGGGGTAATCACTGTAACGGGTGACGCCGACCAGCCGCGCGCCGCGATCGAGGGCGAAAATGACTTCCGTTATGCTGGGGGCCAGGGCCACCACTCTTTGGGGATGGGAAGGAGTCGCGACCGGGCGTCCAAGTTGGTCGACCATCGCGGCATGGATAATCCCAAATGGAACAACAATAACGACACCGGGAAGACATATCGGGCGAACACGACAACGCGCATAAAAAAACAGGTCCGATCAGATGTCGACCTGGGGATGTCCCTATTTATCCGCAGGAACAGCGCACCGCTTAAAATCCTCGGAAACGGTACCTTTGCTCAGGCAGGTTTTCTGACTTCCCAACTTCTCCGGCCGCCTTCCCGTCCCAATACCCATCGGAACAGTGGCTTATCCATGCGGGAGAAGATCCTGTGGTGATAACAGGCAGGGTTACAGCGGCGGGCCCGTCCCCGATTTCCACGGGGTTCCCTCTTCTGAGCACGATTTGCGCCGTATGTTTATTCAGGCTTCCTCTTAGCCGTCAAGTAAAAAATTGGCGCGGGCCGCCGGCATCCTGAGGCATGCAAAAACACTCGCGCTGCAAACACAGGGGCCGCGAATTGTTCAGCAAGCATAGAAGATAAGTAGTGCCCATCCAGAGATAGTAGATTTTGGTTCCTGGCAAGGCCGCCGCCGACTGGCGCCCGCAGGCGTAGCCCGGCTACGCCGAGGACCGACAGGAGGCGGGAACGCCTCCAGGGGCCAAAGACGCAAATTATCGATGGGCACTAAGTCACCCCGCGGGCCGCCGTGTCCGACAAATTCGCTCTTGACAGCGAATCGGATTCTGAGCTAATGAGCATATCTTCATGCAAGCAACGTACTGGGGCAGGTACTTTTCAACGAATGAAGCTTGCATTAAAGCGCGAGACGCCTTAAATCGGGCCTCGCCGGTTTAAAAAAGCGGTGGGCGAAAATTCTAGCGTCCATAGCCTAACGCACTCTGGAAAACGATCAACAAGGCCGAGAAGGTCTCTGTACGGAACGCATCCCGTCATAGACCCTCCTCGGCCTCTTTCGTTTGGGCGCGCCGGCCGGCGGAGCGACGGGTAGCAGGTTGGAGGAGGTTACCGTTGAAATCGATGTTGTGGAAGCGCATGTTGCCGGTGCTGATGCTGGGAGCAATCCTGGCGCCGGGGCCGGCCTGGCGGCGGGGATGCCGTCCGTGAAAAGATCGAAAAGCCGGTCCGGCAGGCCATCGACACCCAGCAGGCCACCCAGAAAGCCAAGGAGGCCTGGCGCCAGACCGCGAAAAGCGCATGGCCCTGCTGGCCTCGCTGCAGCAAGAGCAGGCGCGGCTCGAAGAAGAAGATGCGACCTGCGGGAAGAGCGGATCGCCCGCCAGGAGCGGATCGCTGCCAAAAAACATCAACTGGCCGCCGGCGAGGAAATCGGCAACCAGCTTGCCCCCTATCTGGAAGAGGTGTTGACCGCGTTCCGGGCCCGCATCGATGGGGACCAGCCCTTTCTGACCGAGGAACGCCGCAGACGGGTGGACACCCTGGACACCTTGCTGGCCGACCCGGGCGTGACGGTCAGCGAAAAATTTCGCAAAACCATGGAAGCCCTGATGGTGGAAGCCGAATACGGGCGGACCATCGAGGTCTACCAGGACACCATCACGGTGGACGGGCAGCCCCTGCTGGCGACGTCTTTCGCCTGGGACGCATCGGCATCTTCTTCCAGACCCTGGACCACAGCCGCAGCGGTATGTTCGATGTGGCGGCCCGAACCTGGATCCTTGCCACCTTCTTTCGACAATGCCCTGCAAACGGCCATCGACATCGGTGCTAAACGGCAGCCGGTGGAACTACTGTCCCTGCCGTTGGGAAGGATGGCCGCCCCATGAGCTCTCCGCGTTGGTTGTTGTTGATCGTCGGCCTGGCGCTGTTGGCCGCCGCCGGGCCGGCATCCGCCCAGGACATGCGCGTTCGGCAGACCGAAGCCCGCCAGGCGCGGCAAGCCTTGATGCAGAAGGCGGCCGAAGAACGGCGGGCGGCCGAAGCGGAGGCCGCGGCCGCCCGCGCCCGCATTGCTGAAGACCGGGCCGCCCTGGACAAGGCCATTGCCGCCCTCGAAGCCAAGAATGCCCGTCTGCAGTCATCGGTAGAGGGGCTCGCAGCCGAAGTCCAGTCCCTGGAGGAAGAAGAAGCCACCCTCTCCGCCCAGCTGGCTGAAACCGACGGTGTCATTCGCGAGCTGGTGGGATTGATCCGTGTGGCCGCCAAGGACACGGCCGCCCTCTGGCGCGAAAACCTGCAGGGCGCCCTGGGAGACCAGGATCTGGCCTTTCTCCAGGCCATTGCCGAACAGTCCCGTTTTCCCGGGATGGACGACATTCGCCGCCTGGTGGCCGCCCTGGAGCATTACATCCAGCGCGCGGGGGAGGTGGCGCTCAGCCGGGGCACGATCACCGACCGGGCCGGCCTGGAAGCCGAGGCCGAGATCTTGTCCCTGGGATGCTTCACCGCCGCCTACCGCCTGAATAACGAAATCGGATTTCTGACCTATTCCGAGGCCGGCCGGAAGCTCTATGCCCTCTCCCGCCTTCCGCAACCGCGCATCCAGAAAGCGATTGCCGCCTATATGGGCGGCCAGGCCGAGGCCGTTCCCATCGACATCTCCCGGGGGGCGGCCCTGCGGCAGCTGACCCACGAACTGAGTCTCTGGGAACAAATCCCCAAAGGGGGGCCCATCGTATGGCCGATTTTGGCCATCCTGGCCGTCGGTGTGCTCATCGTGGTCGAGCGGGTGGTCTTTCTGCTGCGCAAAAACTGCCCTGCCGAAAAATTGATGCAGCGTATCGCCGTTCTGATCAACGAGCGACGCTGGCCGGAATGCCGCGAGACCTGTCTCGCGTTGGGCGGCAAGCCCGTGGCCCGGGTGCTCTCCGCCGGTCTGGAATGCTGCCAGCTGCCCCGGGAGGAAATGGAAAACGTCTTGCAGGAAGCCATCCTGCGGGAAGTACCGCCCATGGAACGCTTCCTGTCGACCCTGGGCATGCTGGCCGCCATCGCCCCGCTGCTGGGGCTGCTGGGTACGGTCACCGGCATGATCGACACCTTTCATGTGATCACCCGCTTCGGCACCGGCGACCCGCGCATGATGTCCGGCGGCATCTCGGAAGCCCTGGTAACCACCATGCTGGGGTTGTCCGTGGCCATCCCCATCATGCTGGCCCATACCCTGTTGAACCGGGCGGTCGATCGGCGCATCGGGCAGATGGAAGAAAAAGCCCTGGCTTTGGTCAACACCTCGAGAAAAGTCGCACGATCCATGATTGAGCTCTGGCAGACCGTTTACCACCAGACCCTGGACTACCTGCAAGCCGGCGGTCCGGTGATGCCCCCCCTGGCCGGCGTCAGCCTGGCCATGTGGCTGCTCATCATGAACCGGGCCTTGTTTTTCCGGCGCCTGCACCGCCGCAACATGCCTTCCGGACCGCCCGGGAGCACGTGCAAGCCGGCCGTCTGCCCGACCGCCGGGCGTATAGCGGCGCCATCGCCTTGCTGGTAACACATTTTCTGCAGGTCCGCAGCGGCAACCGCATCCTGGACCGTTTTATCCTGGAAGAGACCGTGCAGCGCCTCAACCGGTCCCTGACCGACTATCTGCAGGTGATCGGTGTACTGGCGGCGGTGGCGCCCCTGTTGGCCTGCTGGGCACGGTGACTGGCATGATCGCCACCTTCGACATCATGTCCGTTTTCGGCACGGGCAATGCCAAGGCCATGGCCGGCGGCATATCGGAAGCCCTCATCACCACCCAGACCGGCCTTCTGGTGGCCATTCCCGGTCTGTACATGAAAGGCTTCCTGGACCGCCGGGCCCGCAACCTCCAGCAGCGCATCGCCACCGCCGGCCTTTTCTGCGCCGGCATCTGGAAGGATAGGAAAGATTCACCATGAAGCTCATGAAGGACATGAAGAAGGTTAGTCCAGGCGACATGACTGCTTCAGCCGACTTAAAGAAAATGAACAGTGAAAATAGAATTAACTTTTAGATAGATAAGCGATCCGACCGACATGCTCGCCATCAGCGCGCCCGCCGCAACAACCGCTCCGCCGTGGAGCTGAACATCGCCCCCCTGATCGATATGGTGTTCATCCTGCTGATCTTCTTCCTGGTCACCACGAGTTTCGTCAAGGAGACCGGGGTAGAGGTCAACCGCCCCACGGCGGCCACGGCCGTAAGCCAGTCCAAGGCCACGATCCTGATCGGGATCGATGCCACCGACCGGATTTTCTTCGACCACCGGGAGGTGGATGTCCGGGCCGTGCGGGCCAATGTGGAGCGGGCCCTGGCCGAAAACCCCGACGGGGTGGTGGTGGTGGTCGCCGACCGGGCCAGCACCACCGGCACGGCCATCCGGGTGATGGACGGCTGCCGCCTGGCCGGTGCCGCCAACGTATCCCTGGCCGCCCGGTTGCCGGAGGGCTCCTGATCATGACGGCCACCCTTCTAGCGGGCCCGACCGGAACCGGAAAATGGCCCCACCGGGCCACGGCCTGGCTTCTGGCGGGAGTGGGCGCGCTGGTCTTCAACCTTGCGCTCTTCGCCCTCATGCCCCACCTGTTGGAGCGGTCTACCGAAGTGCCGGTCTTCGAACAACCCGTGGCCAATATCAATGTCATCCGCCTGAAACGGGAGGAGCGCCCGGTGGAGCGCGAACTCGAAAAGCCGCCGGCCCCGCCGCCGGAAGCACTGCCCCAGCCGCGTTTCGCCCCGACCTCCCGGCCCCGCTTGGCCCTGGATTTTGAGCTCAACCCCCATCTGCCGGCCGGGCCGGTGACCGTGGCCTTGCCTGCGGTGGCACCCGTCGAAACGGACATGTCCGGTATAGGCGACCTTTTCGCGGCTGGCGACCTGGACGCGCCCCTGACGGTGGTCTCCCGCATCCCGCCGGTCTATCCCCTCCATGCCAAGCACCGGGGCATCGAGGGGTGGGTGCGCGTGCGTTTCGTGGTCCAGGAAGACGGGCGGGTCACGGACATCACCATCCAGGAGAGTCGTCCCACCGGTGTCTTTGATGCCAATGTCTTACGCTGTGTGGCCGGATGGCGCTTCAAGCCGGGAACGGTGGAAGGCGCACCGGTCAAAGCCTGGGCGGAAACCACGATTCGTTTTCAGTTGGAATAGCCGGCAACTGTCTTGGAGGTCGATCTCATGCATCCTTTGCAATATCATCTTCCTCCACCCGGCCGCACCTAGCGGCGGCCCTTGGGGTGGGGATTCTTCTGGCCGCCCTGACCGTGATGGCACCCGGGCCGGTTTTGGCGACCCCCTCCGATCTGCCCGGACCGGCCCGGATTGCGCTGGCCAAGGCAGCCCGCCTGATCCAGGATAAGGCCTACGACCAGGCTGCCGAGGTCCTCCAGGCCTTCCAGGCCGGCGGGGACCCCTTCCCCGGTCCGGAAGACGACGATCCCCGGGGGACGCATCATCCCCAGGTGTATTTCGCTTTGGGCACCTGCCATCTCATGCAAAACGCATACGAACCGGCGATCGCGGCTTTCGAAAAAGCCCTGCAGCGGGATCCCGATCACATTTCGTCTTGGCTGAACCTGGCCCAGGCCGCCTATGGGCGGGAAGACTATGCCGCTGCCGCCCGGGGCTTTGCCGAGGCCTATGCCCGTGCATCCATGCCGGACCCCACCCATCTGTACAGCAGTGCCGTGGCGCTTCTCATGGATCGGCAGTACGGCCCTGCCATCACGGCCTTCGACCAATTGTTCGCCCGCCATGCGACGGCGGTTCAGCCGGCCTGGCGGGAAAACTTCGTTCACGCCCTGCTGTCGGCTAACCAGCCCCGCCGGGCCCTGCCCCATATCCGCGCCCTGGCCGCAACCGCCACCGGCGAAAAACAGGTCCAGTGGCAGGAAATCCTGCTGCACCAGTATCTCGAGCTCAAGATGGCCAAAGAGGCCCGGGACCTGGTTTTACGGCTTACCCGCGAAACCCCTTTGCGGGACAAATGGTGGCAGGCCCTGGCCCATTTAGCCTTGCACGAAAACCGCTACGAGCAGGCCCTGATGGCCATGACGGTGGTCGGTTTTTTGAGGCCGCTATCCGAGCGGGAAACCCGCCTGGTGGCCGATCTCCACCTTCAGGTGGGCATCCCGGCCAGGGCGGCCCCGTTATACACCGCCGCCCTGGAGAAAAACCGCGACCCGCGTCTTTTGAAAAATCTGGTGCAGGCCCTGCAACAGCTTGGCCGGTTTCAGGAGGCCCTGGATGCCTGTCAGCGGTTTGCGCCGGACACCAACGAAAGCGAACTGCTGATGACCAGGGCCGATCTGCTGTATGCCCTGGAGCGCTATGCGGAGGCCGGTCAGGCTTTCCGGCAGGCGGCCCGGGTCGACCGAAGACGGGCCGGACGGGCATGGCTGATGGCCGGCTATGCCGCCCTGCAGATCCAGGATACGGCCGCCGGTCGCGAAGCGCTGGCCAAAGCCGCTACCTTTAAGGGGCAGCGTCAGGCCGCCCTGCTGGCCATGCGGCGGTTGTCCGACAGCGGCCAGCAGGTGCGATAACCCGACCAACAAGGCGAAGACCCATGGATTTCAAGGAGAAAGCACAGATCCGCCTGCAACACTGGCTCAGTCATAATGAAGACCATGCTCGGGATTACCGGCGTTTCGCCGATGAACTGGAGGCCGCCGGTCTGGCCGCCTCCGGGCAGGCCGTGCGCGAAATGGCAGACTGCACGGAAAAAGGCAACGCCTGTCTGCGTGCAGCTCTGCACGCGCTTACAGACTATGGATAAAACGTCGCTTTAGACCGAAATGCGGCGTTGCCGCTCTCGTGAAACTGCTCACAACTCTGATGGTTGCTGCGCTTTTCACATCGGAAGGCGTCTTGTCTTTCGATTTGATGCTTGTTTCTCTACAATCTGTCAGCCCGGACAGGGCATAGGATTAAAAAAAGGCAGCCGCATCCCGACCAGGAGACCACGGCTGCCTCGGAAATGAAGCCCCCGGCGAAGGGAGCCTCGGTGGGAAATCTACACCGAAAGGTCCTTCTGCGTCAATCGCCGGGACGGCGCATCATGCGCCATGGAATGCCAACGGAAGCGAAGGAGGGACCGGCAGCATGCGAAGATTCGGAATGATGTGGATAATGGCATTTTTCTTTTTGGGAGCGGGCGGCCTGTCGTTGGCCGCCGATGATGCCCCGGAGGATCTGCAACAACTCGAGGACGTCGTGGTGGAAGGCAAGGCCGGAGCGCCCGGCCTCGAACAGATTCCCCAGGGCACGGTGATCGACATGGAGGAGTTCAAAACCATCGGCCCCCAGACCAGCATCCTGGATACCCTAAAAACCCAGGCCATCGTGGATTTCCGGGACGGCAACACCCTGGATCCGGGGATCGATTCGATCTACCTGCGGGGGTTCGGTGCCAATCGCTTTGTCACCGCCATCGACGGGCTCTACCGTCCAGAAAACCGGGGGACGCAAATCCAGCAATATCGTGGATTATGCCCTGCTGCCCACCTTTCTCATCCAGGAAGTGGAGATTCTGGCGGGGCCCCATTCAGCCCTTTACGACAGCAAAAGCATCGGCGGGGTCATCAACATGATCTCCGAGCGGCCCCACCGCCGGGCCAGCCTCAAGCCCGAGGCCACCCTGACCACCAGCTACGGCTCCTACGAAACCTGGAACAACATCGCCACCGTGCAGGGCGCCGTCAAGGACTTCACCTATGACATGGCCTATCAGCAGTATAGCACAGACGGCTACCTGCGCCATAGCGACACCGACATCCAAACCCTCTACGGCCGTATCGGCTACCTGCTGCCGGCGGACGGCTTCGTGACCTTAAGTCTTTCGGGCACCGACACGGACCGCGACGGCCGGTCAACAATCCCGGCCTCACCTATGGGGACTATGACGGGGAGCTACCCCCTCATCGAGGACGCCGCCTACGACGCCTTCCAGGATCCCACCTGGGACGGCGAATCCCACGCCTGGCGGTTCAACCTCGAGCAGCCCTCCCCCATCGGCGTGATCAACCTCGGGGCATACACCAGCAAGGACGGCGAAGCGGGCAAATTACCCAGACCACCGCCACCACCAGCTCCGGAGCTGGACACCGACTGGTGGCAGGAAGGCCTTAAAATCCAGGACGAATTCCAGTGGACGGAGAATCATAGAACCATCTTGGGTGTTTGACCTCACCCACCTGTACGATAACGGCAATACCCTTGACGATAACGGCAAAAACAAGCGGATCAACAAGAAAGGAGCCTATATCCAGCACAGCTGGAATATCGTTCCATCTTTTGAGCTCACCCTGGGGGTGCGTTATGAGTATGTCAATCCATATCGGTAACCTCAGCGGCAACGCAGACTGTGGAACGCAGGGACGACAGCATCGTGGGGCGGCACTGGGACCAATTCATCCCCAAATCCTTTTTTACCTGAAAAATGGATGCGCTGGCGGCCTGGCTGCGTGACACTTCCCTTTCGCGGGGGGTCAGCAAAATCTGGGGAGCCCCCGACTATCACGGGGATTACAACCCTCAGGGAAGCCCGGCCGGGGTCTATCTTGAACCGGAGCACGGCATGGGCTACGACCTCGTACTCAACCGCAGGCTATGGCAAGAATCTCCATCAAGATCAATTATTCCTTTTACGATATCGAAGACTATATCGCCACCAACAGCGGCTATGCCGCGTACTCGGGCGGCGGCGCCGGAATCATGCGGTACTACGACTACAAGATTAACCTGCCGGAAGTCTATCGCTATGGAATCGACATCGGACTGGGCGGCCATCTGCTCGATGTCCTTTCCATTTATCTCTCCTATTCCTGGCAGGATTTCGAAAATCAGGGTAATCAACCGGCCGGGGAGACCGAACTGGATCAGCGCGCCAAACATCGCGTCAGCGCAGGCCTGAGCTACCAACTCTTCCCAACCACCCTGATGCTGGACTATAATTACCAGAGCAAAGAGGTGATCGAGGTCTCGGAAGAGGTCGCCGAGGATGTCTGGATTTCCGTTCGGTTGAAATCGAGGCCTACCACACGGTGGATTTCGGTGTCGAGCAGGTGCTTTTCGAAACCGCGGACCGCTCCAGAAGGCGGTGTTGAACCTCTATGTCCGGAACCTGTTCGATGAGGAATACTACGACAGTTCGGCTACCCAGCGGTGGACCGCTTCTTCGGGGCCACGTTGAGCCTATCCTTTTAATCCCTAAGACAAGGAGTCGACCGATGATCCCCATCGATGCCGCTTTCTGGGAAACTCGCTGGCGAGAAATCGTTAAAAGCGCGCCGACCCGGAAACGGGAACGAAGGACGCTCGCCGTCCGCCTCAAGCGCTGAAACACCATGGCCCCCGATTTCGCCGAGCGCACCGGCCGTGGCGCGCAGGAAGACCGGCGCCGGTCGGCCGTTGCGCAGCTCGTCACCGACGGCATCCTCCGGCCCGGCGGACATGTGCTGGATATCGGCGCCGGGCCGGGCAATTGGGCCCTGCTCCTGGCGCAAACCGCCGGCCACGTCACCGCCCTGGAACCGGCCGACGCCATGGCCGATATCCTGGAAAGCGGATCGCGGCCGGCGGCATGACCAACATTACCGTGGACCGGCGCATCTGGCAGGACATCGATCTAAGCCGGGAGCGGTGGGAAGAGGCTTCGACCTGGTGTTCGCCTCCATGACGCCCGGCATCGACGGCCCCGACAACCTTGAGAAGATGATGGCCGCCTCCCGGGGGCCTGCTACCTGAGCGAGTTCTCCGGGGGCAACGGCGGGCCCCAGCGCTATAGCGCGCTGTGGCAGGCGGTCTTCGGTGAACCCCACGACCTGCGTGCCGGCGACATCATCTACCCCTTCAACCTGGTCTATGCCCTGGGCCACCGACCGAACCTGCAGTTCCACACCTGGCAGCGGGAAACCGATCTGCCCCGGGACAAGGCCATCGAAGAGTGCTGCACCTATCTCGAAGGCTACACCGCCCTGGAGACACCCTCCGCGCAACCGTGGCCGCTTCGTCGACGCTCGCTGCACGGAAGGTGTTTTCCCCCAGAAGCACGGCGCCCCAGGGTACCATGGTGTGGCGAGTGATCAGAAGGTCGTAGCGTTTGACACCGCTGCCATTACAAAGGAAAGGATTCTTCGGTGAACGGTAAGATAACAGTTATATGCTTCCTGCTCCTCGCGATGCTGCTGGCGGCCTGCAGTCGCCCGGAAGCGGAGGAAAAGCCGGCCGAGCTGGGCTTGCCGCGCAGGCGCCTACGACGTGGATGTCATCCGCCTGGCAGGCGGCGACTGGGGCTATCCCTCGCCTTTTGCCCACTATCCCAGAGGACCGGGAGGATTTAAAATGTGCACTGATCTTCGACAGCCTGCTGGAACGGGACGAAAAAGGCCTGATTCCCTGGCTGGCCGAAAGACTCTATGCCGACGAGGACGGGGGGCGGACCTATCGCTTTATCATCCGACAAGGGGTCCGCTGGCAGGACGGTCAGCCCCTCACGCCGCAAGATGTGGCCTTTTCCCTGGGTTACGCCAACCGTCAGGCAGCCACCTGGTCCTATATCTTCGATGCCATCGAGACCGTGGCCGTGGACGAGGCCATGCAGTGTACGTACGGCTGAAAAACCCCAATGCCGCTATGCTCGACCATATCGGACGGACCCGTATCATCCCCAAACATATCTGGGAGGGCATCGAACGTCCCAGGGAATTCACCGCCCCGGAGGCGGTGATCGGCAGCGGTCCCTATCGCCTGACCCACTATAGCAAGACCCACGGGACCTACCGTTTCGAAGCCTTCGAAGACTTCTGGGGTCCCCGCCCGCGGGTACGGACCATCGAGTTCGTCCCGGTCAGCGAGCCGATTCTGGCCTACGAAAAGGGGGAAATCGACCTCACCACCGTCACCCCCGACGTGCGGCCGCGCTTTGCCGGCAACCCGGACCATCGCATCGTCCGCAGCCCGGCCTTCTGGGGCTACCGCCTGCTTCTGAACATGGCGAAGGTGCCCGCCTTCCGGGAAGTGGCGGTCCGGCAGGCCCTGATCCACGCCATCGACCGCCAGGAGCTGGTGGACAAGATCGCCCGGGGGCCGCCGTGCCCGGACGTCCCGGCATCCTGCCGCCGGACCACGTCATGGCCGTCGAAAGCCGCACCTATCCCTTCGATCCGGCCCGGGCCCGGGAACTCCTGGATCAGGCCGGTTGCCGGCGGCTGGAAGGTGCGGAAGGGCGCCTCTCTCCCGATGGGCAGCCCCTGGTCCTGGAGCTTCTGTGCAGCAGCACCGAAGTGCGCCTGGCGGAGCTGATCCGGCAGCGACTCCGGGAGGTCGGCCTGCCGCTGACGATCCGCAGTGTGGACGCTAAAACACGCGATTCCCGGGTGCGCAGCTCGGACTACCAGCTGGCCATTCTGGGGCACGGCGGATGGGCGGCGACCCCGACTACCTGGTGGCCCGTTTCACCCCGGCCTCCAGCGGTGCCAATGCGGCGCCCTCCCATGCCGGCCTGCCGGGCCTGGAAGCCCCGCAGCTGATGAACCTGCTCCACCGCCAGCAAACCGTCATCGACCCGGAAGAGCGGCGCCGCCTGGTGGCCGCTCTCCAGCAGGAGCTGGCCGAGCTGGTGCCCGAGATTCCGCTCTTCTGCACCACCAGCTCCACCACCTACCGCCCGGCCAAATATGATGGCTGGATGTTCATGTTCGACCACCACAGCCTGCCCCACAGCAAGCTGTCGTACCTCGAACGCAGCGGCCCGGCGGCCAGGCGGTAATGAAATCAACGGGAACCACAAAAACAGCAACGAATCAAGTAAATCTCCTCCTGCCTATCGGGAGGCATCAGGTAGCTCAAAGGGAGGCTTAAAAAAGAGGTTTTGGTCTTTGGTTTTGAGATTCCCCTTTGTTCCGCGCCGAGCATCGGCGGGGCGGACGGATTAAAGCGCGCGGACTGTTTGAGCGAAGCGAGTTTCCGCGCGCTCCGGCCGCCGCGACGACGCGCAGGATGAAGCGGGACACGGGCGTTTTCTTTTGCTTCCGTTTTCTTTCACGCGAAAGAAAATGAAGGCGCTAATTATTGAAAAGCTCCCCGGATCGGTAGAACCTCTCCGGGGCCTCCATAAAGAGGTGGCGGGTTTAGATAAAAATAATAGAAAACCTGAAAGGCAATAACGGCACCTGACACACCCGCGCAGCAAACGTCTTCTGGAATACCTTTTCACGGTCGCGGTCATCGTGACCCTGAATTCGCCCTGCCGCGGGTGATGCCCGGGGACCCTTTCCTCTATCTTTCCGCGGACCAGGACCAGGAAGTCGCCCAGTTCAGCGCCGCCCAACAGGACTACTACCGCCGCCAGTACGGCTCGGATCGGCCCCTGGTGCAGCAGTACGCGGCCTACCTGGCCGCCCTGGTCCGGGGCGACCTGGGCTATTCCCTCTACTACAATCAGGGCGTCGCCGCCGTTCTGGTGGACCGGCTGCCCTGGACCCTGCTTCTGGTGACGGCGGCCGTGACCCTGAGCACCCTGGCCGGCTGCCTGTTGGGCAGCATCAGCGCCGCCTGCCGGGGCCACGCCCTGGATCGCTGGCTCTACCCGGTCCATGATCGCTGTCTCCGAGATTCCCGCTTTCCTGCTGGGGCTGCTGCTCCTGTTTACGCTGGCGGCCGGCTGGCAGCTCTTTCCCCTCTCAGGCGCCATGACCCACTTCGCCGTCTACGCTTCCCCCTGGGACCGCCTGGCCGATATCACCCGGCATGCCGCCCTGCCCGTCCTGACCCTGGCCATCGTGCGCACCGGCGGCCTCTATCTCCTGGCCCGCAGCAGCACGGCCACGGTGCTGGCCCGGGACTACCTGCGCACCGCCCGGGCCAAGGGGCTGCACCCCCTGCGCATCCTGATCGCCACACCCTGCGCAATGCCATGCTGCCCATTGTGACCCGTGTCTTCCTGAGCCTGGGAGGGCTGGTGGCGGGGCCATCCTGGTGGAAAACGTCTTCGCCTACCCCGGCCTGGGTCATCTCATGCGCGAGGCCGTTCTGGTGCATGACTACCCCATGATCCAGGGCATTTTCCTGCTGGTGACCCTGAGCGTCCTGACGGCCAACTACCTGGCCGACCGGGTCTACGGCCGCCTGGATCCCCGCATCCGCGAAACCCCGACGGAGGCCCGATGACCGCTCTGAGCATCGCTTACGGGTCGCACCGGAGGCGGTCCCGGTTGGCCGGGCCCTTGTCTAGCGGCGGACGCATCGGAGTGCTTTTTCTGACGGTGCTGCTTTTTCTGACCGCCGCGGCCCCGCTGGTGTGCCATCACTCCCCCCAGGAGACCTCGGGCCCGGCCCTGGCCCCGCCCGGTGCCGAACATTGGATGGGCACCGACGACCTGGGGGTGGATGTCTGGGCCCAGGTCTGCTTCGGGGCCCGGGTCAGCCTGGTGGTGGGCATCGGGACCGCCCTGCTGGCCGGGCTGGGCGGCGCCCTGGCGGGCATGCTGGCGGGCTACCGCGGCGGCTGGACGGACCGGGTGCTCATGCGCCTGATCGATATCCTGCTCGTCCTGCCGGACCTGCCGGTGATGATCGTGCTGGCGGCCTTTTTCGGGCCCAGCGTATGGACGATCATCGGGGTCCTGTCCGCCTTCGCCTGGGTGTTCACCGCCCGCATCGTGCGCGCCCGGGTGCTGAGCCTGAAACAGCGGCTCTATATCCAGGCCGCCGAAACTTACGGGGCCGGCACCTTTTATCTTATGCGGCGCCATTTTCTGCCGGAAATCTTCCCTTTGGTCGCGGTGGGGATGATCCGACTGGCCGGCCGGGCCATCGTGGCCGAAGCCGGCCTCTCCTTTCTGGGATTGGGGGACCCCACCTCGCGCTCCTGGGGCTTTATCCTGCATCACGCCCTGAGCTTTCCGGGCATTTACTACACGGCCTTCTGGAAATGGTGGCTGCTCTTCCCCTGGCTGGCCCTGACCCTGGTGGTCCTGGCCCTGGCCCTGATCGGGAAGGATCTCGAAAACGTCGCCGATCCCCGCATGCGGAGCCGCTGATGCTGAACGTCGAAAATCTCTCTATTGTCTACGATCGTGTAAAGCCTGCTGTTCCAGCGGCCATGGATATCAGCCTCGCCCTGGCGCCCGGTGATAGCCTGGGCATCATCGGAGAATCGGGCTGCGGCAAAACCACCCTTGCTCTGGGACTCATGGGTCTTTTGCGCGACGCCGCGATCCGGGGACGGGTATGCTTCCAGGGCCGGGACCTAAATGCCCTCGCGCCCGCCCGCCGCCGCCGTACCGCTGGCGCCACATGGCCATGGTCTTCCAGAACAGCCTGGAAGTCTTCAACCCCGTGATCTCCCTGGGCGAACAGCCCGCCGAGCCCCTGGCACCCATCTGGGGATGGACCGCCGGGCAGCCCGCAGGCAGGTCTCCGCAATGATGAAATTGACCGGCCTCGATCCCGTCTGGCAGGACGGCTATGCCCATCAGCTCTCGGGCGGCATGCGGCAGCGGGCCCTGATCGCCATGGCCCTGGCCTGCACCCCGGATCTCCTGATCGTGGACGAACCCACCACCTCCCTGGATCCGGACAGTCGCCGGGCTATTTTGGACCTGATCGAAACGCTCAAACGGGAGATGGGCTTCGCCCTGATCCTGATCTCCCACAACCTGCCGGCCGTCCAGCAGCTCACCACCCGGCTCATGACCCTCTATGCCGGACGGTTGGTGGAAACGGCATGACCGCCGATATCCTGCGCAATCCCCTCCATCCCTATACCCGCGGATGATTAAGGTTCACCGGACTTTTTTCCCTATAAGGACCTCGGGGCATTCCGGTGCGCCGCCCCGCCCCGGGGGGGCTACCGGCTGTGCCTTCGAACCGCGCTGCTGCCGGTCCGACAACCGCTGCCGGCGATCCCGGGCATCCCTCTCCCATGTGGGGGTGGAACGCCAGGTGGCCTGCCACAAGGGCGGCATCGAAACCGTGCCTGCAGGCCGTGGGCCTGACCAAGACCCACCGCAGCGGCGAACACACCATCCGGGCCCTGGCCGGCGTGAGCGTGTCCGTGCGGCGGGGGGAGGTCGCCGCCCTGGTGGGCCCTTCGGGCTCGGGGAATCCACCCTGGCCCACATCCTGGTGCGCGTGCTGGCCGCCGACGCCGGCGAAATTCGCTTCCTCGGCCGGACCACCGTCAACCGCGACGCCACCGCGGTCATGGGGGGCATCCAAATCGTCTTCCAGGATCCCGGTGAAGCCGTGAGCCACCGCTTCAGACGGAAGCCGTCCGGGAGCCTTTGGATATCCTGGGCTGGCAGGACCGCCCCCGGCGGATGCTAAAGCCGCGGCGGCCCTGGCTGCCATGCAGCCGGGCCCCGATTTCCTGGGCCGCACCTGCCATGCCTTCGAGCGGCGGCCAGCGCCAGCGGGTGGCGATTGCCCGCGCCCTGGTGACGGACCCGCCCTGCTCGTAGCCGACGAGATCACCGCCATGCTGGACCCTGCCACCGGCGTCATCCTGCGGGAACTCAAAACCCAGCAGCAGGCCCACAGCTTCTCCATGCTTTTTATCACCCACGATATCCACCTGGCCCGTAAGACCGCCGACCGGGTCTATGTCCTGGAAGGCGGCCGCCTGGCCGCCCAGGGGGCCGCCTTGAACTACTGTCGGCTAATGACGACACCGTACCCGCCCTTTGCTGCGGGTCGCCATGGATAACGAATATCATTGCCCTGATACAGGAGGATACAAACCATGCTGCCGAAACGATTCTCACCAGTGACCTTTTCAAGAAATGCCTGGACTTTCACGGCCACCTCTGCCCCGGATTGGCCATGGGCTATCAGGCCGCCACGGCCGAATGCAAGGCTGGCCGCCCGACGGGCTGAAGACGAAGAAATCGTAGCCGTAGTGGAAACCGATGCCTGCGGCTGTACGCCATCCAGGTGATCACCGGCTGCACCTTTGGCAAAGGCAACTTTATCTACCGCGACTACGGCAAGACCGCCTTTACCTTTTTCAACCGGGACACCGGCAAAGGGGTCGTCTCGCCCGCAGGCCTGAAGAACAGGATCCGTTGAGTCCCGAACACCGCGCCCTCCTGGACAAAATTCGTCAGGATACCGCCACCCCGGAAGAGCACGCGGCTTTCGACAACCTGCACACGGCCGCCGCCCGGCGCATCCTGGACCAGCCGCCGGAATCGCTTTTCATTCTGACGGAAGTGGACGTGCCCCTGCCGGAAAAGGCCCGCATCGAACCGTCCGTCAACTGCGCCCGCTGCGGGGAGCCCACTATGGCGACTAAAATGGAAACGGTGGAGGGCGGCAGGTATGCCGGGGATGCCTCTGTTCATCCATAGATGGCATCTTTTATCCCCTGGCGGCGTTCTCTCTTTTTGGAAATCCTCGACGTAGCTCAGCTTCGCCTGCGGTTTCCAAATCACTGCGGCCTTGCCAGGAATCAAAATCTGCCATCTCTGAATGGACATTGCCTCAATATTGGAACGCCAGAAAAAGAAAGTTTATGTCGGCATAGAGAAGATATTTAAGACGCTGTTGACATTCGTAAGTATTGATCCCCATTGTCCCGCGCCGAGCATCGACGATGAGGCAGGATTAAAGCGCGCGGACTGTTTGAGCGAAGCGAGTTTCCGCGTGCTCCGGCCGTGTCGGCGACGCGCAGGGCAGCGCGTAGCGCCGCGGGACACGGGCGTCTTCTTTTGCTTTGTTTTCTTCCACGTGGAAGAAAATGAACTAATAATCATTACCGTTTTAATCGACCAGATAAAAGGAGTTTCCCACATGAGAAAATCAATTCACTCCCTCACCCTAGTCCGTCAGCCTGATGGTCTTCTTCTGGGCCGCCTCTGTATTCGCATCCCCCTTCGAAACAGCCGTCACCAAGGCCATGCAGACCCTCTCCGTCACCAAGGGCGACCCCCGACTGCTCCTGCTGACCGACGCGCCCTACGTCACGTTGGACGGACAGAACGCGCTCCCCTACCTGGGACAAGCCCAGGAGCTTAACGGCTGCACCGTGGGCCGGGGCAATCCTGCTCTTCTTCCAGCGGCCCCAATCCCACCCCCTGCGCTTCATGCTCTTTCATAAAACCTCCGGCGACGCCGTGATCATCAGCCGGACAGGGGAAACCTGGTCGGCCCAAACCCTCAACATGGGAGCGGAGGCCATTGCCCGGCCCGCCTTCTGGGAGCGCACCGGCGACTACCAGGCCGAACAGGATCTCTTCGCCCTGGCCGCCCTGGCCAATGTCTGGGCCCAGGACGGCCCCTACGACTTCCTGAAGAGCGCCGAACTGCACAACCACATCTGCCCCGGTCTCACCTCGGGCTATCTGATCGCCCACTATATCCTGAACCATTACCCCCTGGCGCCGGGGGAGCGCTACATCGTGCTGGCCAGCCCGGTCTGGTGCAAGGAAGACGCCCTCCAGGTGATCTTGGACTGCACCCCGGGCAAGAAGGGGCTCATCGTCAAACCCCTGTCGCCGGCACAATTGGAAGCCGTCACCGTTCCGAATCCGGCGGCAATCCTGCTGATCTGGAACGGCAAGCAGAAAACCGGCCGGGGTGTGGCCCTGAGCTTCGACTTCGAACGGCTGCGGGCCCTGTAGGGGGGGGCACCCAAGGCCGCCAGCGTCCTGGCGGCCTTGGACCACCTGGGGGAGCCGGATCGCTTCGTCTCGGCCGCGGCCGCCTTCGACCTGGACGAACCCCTCTACCATCGCCTGACCGAAGCCGGCAGCAATCCCTATGAAGTGGCCGGCCTGGCCAGGCGGTAACCTGAGGGTTGGCCGTCACTTGACCAAAACGCTGTGGAAATTATTGTTGGTGGACGGACATCCGCCCCAACCGGAACAGGCACCCCATGAAACGGATAACCGCCAAACATCTGAACTACCCCCACGACCATGATTTCCTTTCCTCGCACCAGCACCGTAACGAACGGCGCACCTGGATCGTGATCGCCCTTGCCCTGGCCACCATGATGGTGGAGATCGTCTCCGGGATGGTCTTCGGCTCCATGGCCCTTCTGGCCGACGGTTGGCACATGGCCAGCCACGCCTCGGCCCTGGGCATTACGGCCCTGGCCTACTACCTGGCCCGCAAGCACCGTTATAACACCAACTTCTCTTTCGGAACGGGCAAGATCGGCGAACTGGCCGGCTTCAGCAGCGCTTTGCTCCTGGCCGCAGTGGCCCTCGCCATGGCCTATGCCTCCATCCGGCGGCTGCTGGCCCCGGTGGCCATCCATTTCGACGAAGCCATCCTGGTGGCGGTAGTCGGGTTGGTCGTGAACGTGGTCAGCGCCCTGGTGCTCAAAGAACACCATGATCACGACCAGGAACACGAAGCGGAGGGACTCGGCCATCACCATCACGACCACAACCTGCGGGCAGCCTACCTGCACGTCCTGGCCGACGCCCTGACCTCGATTCTGGCCATCACAGCGCTGCTCTTCGGCAAACTCTGGGGATGGGCGTTTTTGGACCCGGTCATGGGGATTGTGGGGGCCGTCGTGATCAGCCGCTGGTCCTATGGCCTCATGCGGGAGACCGGCAAGGTGCTGCTGGACTACAGCGCCCCCAACCGTGTGGAAGAAGAAATCCGGCATGTGTTCGCTGCCGAGAAGGAGGCCGCCCTGCTGGACCTGCATGTTTGGCGGGTCGGGCCCGGCGCCTACAGCACCATTGTGGCCCTGAGCGCCCGGAACGGCACAAACCCCGCGGCCTTGAAAAAACATCTCGGTGCGATTCACCACCTGAGGCACGTGACCATCGAAATCAACCCATCGGACGAGGTGTCCGTATGGAAATCTCGACATAAGTCGGCATCCGGTATCAACTGACCGCAACGATTCCGGTGGACGGTAAGGGAAAGGGTGTCTTTCAGCATGTCAATCGTTTGGACGATGGTGATCTGGGTTCTGCTTGCCGCACCCGTCTGCGCCTTTGAAGTGACGGACAAATTGGCGCTCAAGGGCGTGCTGTATGCAGCGTACCAGTACCAGGAGGCGGACGGAGACGAAGACTGCGGCCGGGGAGCCCTGCCGTTTCAGATCGCAATGGATTTCCAGCTTTCCGATCAGGACGAGCTTGCCGCGCTTCTCGGTTTTGCCGCGGGCAATGGGCTCAATGACGTGACCGCCTTCAGCCTGGCACCGTGGTCCGCCGATATGGAGGACGATGTCAAGGACATCAACGGCCGCGGCCGGGACTACCTGCTGACCGCCTGGTACAAACACACCTTTGACCTAAACGCCCACAACACTCTGGCGATTACCGGGGGCATCATCGATTCCACCGTCTATCTGAACGGGAACGCCTTTGCCAGCGACCAGTACACCCAGTTCATGAACGAAGCCTTGGCCAATCCCTCCACCTTTTTTCTGCCGACGTACGATATCGGAGGCGCCGTGGAATGGGCGCTGGGCAGCCTCGACGTCTCCGTGGTCGGCATGGATATCGGTCAAAACGAGGATGGCAACGGGTACCGTTTTTTCGGCGGCCAGGTCGGCTACCGGCTGGAAACGCCGCTGGGGCAGGGCCACTACCGCCTGGCCGCCGCCGGGACTTCCAGGGACTTCCTCGACGAAGACGGCAGCCAAGAACGTTTGCGAGGAATCTTCCTGTCTTGCGATCAGGAACTGGGGAATATCTTCGGGGCCTGGATTCGGCTGGGATGGCAGGAAGCCAGCGCCGCGATGGCCCATGACACGCTCTTTTCCGGCGGGGTGAACATTACCGGCCGATGGTACGGCCGGTCGCAGGACAACATCGGCATCGGCTACGCCTACCTGAACGGCGAAAACGGCCTCGACGACACCCAGGTGGCCGAGATCTACTGGCGCATCGTGCTCAACGACCACCTGGCCGTATCGGCCGACCTGCAATACATGGAGGACAACTACGACGATCCCCGACAGGAAGACATCAATGGGGTAATCGCCGGGGTGCGTGTGGCCATTGGACTATAGGGCTGTCTGGCCGACCGACACGCCGCGCCCGCCAAAGCGTTTTCGACCGTTTTTTACGATTGAATAGAACCATACCAAGGAGGATTAACCATGAACGACGCCCACGCGAAACTTGTGGATCTTCAGCTCACCCCCATGGGGGAAGTGCACAGCCCCATCAAGACGCCTGTGTTGCAGGCCGGCGCCTCGGATATCGAACTCACCGAACGCCTGGCGATCATCCGCGAACACCACCGGCAGGTCCAGGACACCGTGAGCGAACTGGTGATCTTCGAGCCCTGGCACGAGCTGCTGGAGGGCATCGAAGCCTTTTCCCACATCCTGGTGCTCTACGGCCCCACCTGATCGACCCTGAACGCCGAAATCTGCGCCATGTGCATCCCATGGGGCGCAAAGACCTGCCGCCCCAGGGCATCTTCGCCACCCGCAGCCCGGCCCGGCCCAACCCGGTCCTGGTGTCCACCGTGCCCCTGCTGGCACGGGAGGGCCATGTCCTCAAGGTAAAGGGACTGGAGGCGGTCGACGGCAGCCCCCTGATCGACATCAAACCCTACGTCGATGTCTACCACGGCGTGGAAAATCCGCGCTTTCCAGATTGGCTGCTGCAAATCCACCGCGATCTCGAAGCGCCTTGACGACGCTTTGGGCATGACCATGTAGAAACGCTGCGATGAATGAGGGCGCCCCATGATTAGGGGCCAAGGCACACCGTTGCGGGAAGACATTCGCAACGCCGGGCCGCGATGCGAAACAGCTGTTAGCGTCCCTTTTTCCGCCGGGGATTGTAATAATGGGCCGCCGTGCCGTGGAACACGTGGGCGGCTTCCATCAGGGTTTCACTCAAGGTGGGATGGGGATGGATGGTCAGGCCCAGGTCGGTGACATTGGCCCCCATTTCGATGGCCAGGGTGCCTTCGGCGATCAGTTCGCCGGCGCCGGTGCCCACCAGGCCGACGCCGAGGATGCGCTCGCTTTCCGGGTGCACGATCAATTTGGTGAGGCCGTCGGGGGCGCCCAGGGTGGCGGCCCGGCTGGAGGCGCCCCAGGGAAAGCGGGCCACCTCGTATTTGATCCCCTTCTCCTTGGCCTGGGTCTCGGTCAGGCCGGTCCAGGCGATTTCCGGTTCGGTGAAGACCACCGCCGGGATGGCCAGGGGATCGAAGGTCGATTTCTGCCCGGCGATCGCCTCCGCAGCCACGCGCCCCTCGTGGGAGGCCTTGTGGGCCAGCATGGGCTGGCCGGCCACATCCCCGATGGCGAAGATGTGGTTTAGATTGGTGCGACGCTGGGCGTCCACGCGAATGAAGCCCTGGTCGTCCGTGGCCACGCCGATCTTGTCAAGCCCCAGCCCGCCGCTCAGGGGACGGCGGCCCACCGCCACCAGCACCTTGTCGAAGAGGCGGTTCTGCTCCTCGCCCGCCTTGTCTTTGATGGTGACCATGACGCCGTTCTTCTGGGCCTTGGCCGCCGTCACGGCCGTTTCGAGCTGGATCTCCTCGAACAAATCCTCGAGGCGTTTGTTCAGAAACCGCACCAGGTCCTTGTCGACGCCGGGCAGCAGCGTCGGCGTCATTTCCACCACGCTCACCCTGGACCCCAGGCCGGCGTAGACGCTGCCCAGTTCGAGCCCGATGTAGCCCCCACCCACCACCAGCAGCCGGTCGGGAATATCTTCCAGGTCCAGGGCCGCCGAGGCGTTCAGCACCCGGTCGCCGGCGTCTTCGAACATGGGAAGGGTCACCGCATGGGAGCCGGTGGCGATGATGGCCTGCTCGAAATCCAGACGGTGCGTCCGGCCCTCGAGGTCTTCGACGGTCAAGGTCTTCTCGCCCGCAAAGACGGCCCGGCCGCGGATATGGTCGATCTTGCGGCGTTTGACCAGCTGGCCCAACCCTTCGGTAAACTGGGTGACAATCGCGTCTTTCTTTTGCCGCAGCACATCGACATCCACCGACAAATCCTTGAACAGCAGCCCCCACTGCTCGCCGCCGCGGGCCTCCTGCACCATTTAGCGGCATGCAGCAGGGTCTTGGAAGGGATGCACCCCCGGTAGAGACAAACCCCCCCGGGATTGGCCTCCGGATCGACAAGCGTCACCTGCATCCCCAAGTCCGCCGCCAGAAACGCCGCCGCATACCCCCCCGGCCCGGCCCCGATCACCGCCAGCTGCGTCGATTTGTCACTCATATAGTCTTTCTCCTTTTGAAGTCACGAGAGCCAGTTCGTGGCGTTCCCTTTGCGGGGTTATAATCTTTGCCTTGAGTACCCCATTGTACGTCTGGTAAATGGCCTGTCCGGGTTTCGGGGTTCATCCCCTTTGTCCCGCGCCGAGCATCGACGATGCGGCCGGAAAAAAGCGCGCGGACTGTCTGAGCGAAGCGAGTTTCCGCGCGCTCCGGACGTATCGGCGACGCGCAGGGCAGCGCGTAGCGCCGCGGGACACGGGCGTCTTCTTTTGGTTCGTTTTCTTCCACGCGGAAGAAAATGAACAGATAATACGCCACCGGAAAGGTATTGATGCTCCGAATTTCCCCCAACGGCTCCATTTTTTGACAATTGCCTATAGCAATAGCGTCAGCCCCTGTTCCAGACTTCTGCAGATAAAGTCCAGAAAACGGGCCGCATCCGCCCCATCCACGATCCGGTGATCGTAGGAGACGCACAAGGGCAGGATGGTGCGGCTCACGATTTCCTCGTCCCGCTCCACCAGCCTTGGCTGCGCCCGGCTGATGCCCAGGATGGCGGCCTGGGGCCAGACCACCACCGGGGTGAAAGCGGTCCCCCCGATGCCGCCCTGGTTGGAGATCGTAAAGCTGGCCCCCTCGAATTCTTCCGGCTTGATCTTTCTTGTTGCGGGCCCGCTGGGCCGTATCGGCGATCTCTATCGCCAGCTCGATGATGCCCTTGTCCTGAACGTCGCGGATCACGGGCACCAGCAATCCCCGGGGGGTGTCCACGGCCATGCCGATATGGATATAATCCTTGTAGATCATCTGTTCGTTGGCCGGATCGATGCTGGCGTTGAAGCCCGGGTAGCGCTGAAGGGCGACGGCGCAGACTTTCATCAGCACCGCGGTGAGGGTCAGCTTGCCGCCTTTCTGCTCCGCCTCCCTGCCGTGCCGGTCGAGAAACGCCTGCACATCACTGATGTCGGCCTCGTCGAACTGGGTCACCTGGGGTACGATACGCCACGAGGCACTGGTGTTCTCCGCCGTCAGGCGCCGCACCGTGGCCAGCTTCTCGGTGCGAGTGGAACCCCAGCGGCTGAAATCGGGCAGGGACGGCTGTCCGGCGAGCGGAGCCGTCTGCCGTAGACCCATCTCTTCCGGCGGACGCTCCGGAAAGGCGCTGTTTGACATAGGCGTGCACATCCTCCTGGCTGATCCGCCCGTCGAGACCGCTGCCGCTAACATCGTGGATATCGACCCCCAGCTCGCGGGCCATCCGGCGCACGGAGGGCGCGGCCGGAGCCGGCGGCGCCGTTTCATCATCCCGCGATTCGGGAGCTTCTGCTTGCGCTTCCTTCTCCGGCGTCGGGGATCCGCTCTCCGCGGGAGGAGCGACGGTGTCGCTTTTATCGTCGGAAGCCTGCGCCGCATCCGTCTTTTCCACCGCTTCCTGATCGTCTTCCACCGCTTCCGCAGTCTTCACATCTTTGCGTGCATCGTCTTCGGAAGGCCTTTCATCGCTTTTTGCCGTTACGTCTTCCGTGCCGTCGTCGCTGACCTCGATTCGCATGATGACATCGCCGATGTTTTTTTCATCGCCAGCCTTGACCAGCACCTCGCTGATCTGGCCGGCATAGGGGGACGGAATCTCGACCACCGCCTTTTCGGTCTCCATCTCCACCAGCACGTCGTCGACGGCCACGGTATCGCCCACCGCCACCAGCACCTCGACGATGCTGCCGGAGGTGACATTTTCGCTGATTTCCGGAATCTTGACGTCTTTGACCATGACATTTCCTCAGGTTGAATTGGGATGGCGGGAAACGCCATCAGTTGAACATGGGATTGGGCTTGTCCGGATCGATCGCCAGCTTGCGGCGGGCCTCGGCCACCAGCTCCGCTTTGACGCGCTTCTCGCGCAGCAGGCCGCACAGGGCCGTATAGGCGATGTGGCGGGCATCCACTTCGAAGAAATCCCGCAGCGCCTGCCGTGATTCGCTGCGGCCGTAACCGTCCGTTCCCAGGATGAACATGGGGCCGGGCATCCAGCGGGCAATGGTGGACGGCAGCGCCTTGAGATAGTCGGAGGCCGCCACGAAGATGCCCTGTTCGCCCTCCAGCTGCGCCTGCAGGTGCGAGCGGCGCGGTTCTTCTTCCGGATGCCGCAGATTCCAGCGTTCGGCATCATCGGCATCCCGGTAGAGTTTCTTGTAGCTGGTGACGCTCCATACGTCGCTGGCCACCCCGAAATCCTCTTCCAGCATGCGCTGGGCCTCAAGCGCCTCGTTCAGGATCGTTCCGCTGCCCAGCAGATGGGCCTTGATCCGGGCACGTTTGTTCTCCGAGGCCTTAAATTTGTATAACCCCTTGAGAATGCCCTCCTCGACGCCCTTGGGGGCGGGCGGCATGGTATAAAATTCGTTCATCAGGGTCAGGTAGTAGACCACGCTCTCGCCGTCCTCGAGCATCCGCCGCAGCCCTTCCCGGACGATCACGGCCACCTCGTAGGCAAAGGCCGGGTCGTAGGCCTCCACCGAGGGGTTGGCCAGGGCCAGTATGTGGCTGTGGCCGTCCTGGTGCTGCAGGCCTTCACCCGCCAGGGTCGTGCGCCCGGCCGTGGCCCCCAGCAGGAAGCCCCGGGCCTGGGCGTCGCCGGAGGCCCAGATGAGGTCCCCGACGCGCTGGAAGCCGAACATGGAGTAGAAGAAGAAAAAGGGAATCATGTTGATGCCGAAGGTGGAGTAGGCCGTGCCGGCCGCGATGAAGGACGACATGGCCCCGGCCTCGGTGATGCCCTCCTCCAGGATCTGGCCGTCCTTGGCCTCCTTGTAGTAGAGCAGGCTTTCCTTGTCCACGGGCTCGTAGTTCTGCCCCAGGTGGGAATAGATGCCGATCTTGCGGAAGAGGGCCTCCATGCCGAAGGTGCGCGCCTCATCCGGCACGATGGGCACGATGTAGCGGCCCAGGTTCTTGTCCTTGAGCAGCTTTCCCAGCAGGTGCACCATAGCCATGGTGCTGGCCAGTTCCCGCTGGCCGGAGCCCTGCATGAATTCGATGTACATGTCCTTGCGCGGCGGGCGGTGCATCGGCACCGACACGCTGCGCGACGGCAGCAGGCCGCCCAGGGCCCGCCGGCGCTCCCGGAGATACTGCATCTCCTCACTGTTCTCGGCCGGGCGGTAGAAGGGCATCTCGGCGATCTCGTCATCCGGGATGGGGATGCCGAAACGGCTGCGGAAATGGCGCAGTTCCTCCTCGTTGAGCTTCTTTTGCTGGTGGGTGACGTTGCGCCCCTCGCCGGCCTCCCCCAGGCCGTAGCCCTTGATGGTCTTGGCCAGGATCACGGTGGGGGCGCCCTCGTGCGCCACCGCGGCGTTGTAAGCCGCGTAGACCTTTTCGGGATCGTGGCCGCCGCGCCGCAGCTTGTGCAATTGATCGTCGGTATAGCCGGCCACCAGCTCCTGCAGCTCAGGGTATTTGCCGAAAAAGTCTTCACGGATATAGCCGCCGCCGGCCACGACGTATTTCTGGAACTGGCCGTCGGGGACCTCGTCCATGCGCTGCACCAGCCGCCCGCTGGTGTCCCGGGAGAGCAGCGGGTCCCAGTCCGCGCCCCAGACGACCTTGATCACATGCCAGCCGGCCCCCCGAAAGGCCGCCTCCAGTTCCTGGATGATCTTGCCGTTGCCCCGCACGGGGCCGTCCAGACGCTGGAGATTGCAGTTGACCACAAAAATCAGATTGTCCAGTTGCTCCCGAGAGGCCAGGGTGATGGCCCCCAGGGCCTCGGGCTCGTCCAGCTCGCCGTCTCCCAGGAAAGCCCATACGTGCTGCCGGGAGGTATCGACCAGGCCGCGGTCCTCGAGATAGCGGTTGAAGCGGGCCTGGTAGATGGCCATGATGGGTCCCAGCCCCATGGAAACCGTAGGGAACTGCCAGAAATCCGGCATCAGGTAGGGATGCGGGTAGGAGGACAAGCCCCCCCCGGTCTTCCTCTCCCGCCGGAAGTTCTTCAGGTGTTGCTCGTCGAAGCGCCCCTCCAGAAAAGCCCGCGCATAGACGCCCGGTGCGGCATGCCCCTGGAAATAGACCGAGTCGCCCGGGTGCTCCGGGGTGCGGGCGTGGAAGAAATGGTTGAAGCCCACTTCGAACAGGGTGGCGCAGGAGGCGTAGGTGGAAATGTGCCCGCCGATGCCGTCGCTTTGCTTGTTGGCCCGCACCACCATGGCCATGGCGTTCCAGCGGATGATGCTCTTGATGCGCCTTTCGATGTCGCGGCGGCCAGGGAAAACGGCCTGGCGATCGGCCGGGATGGTATTGATGTAGGGCGTGTTGGCCGTATAGGGGAAGCGGATGCCCTTCTCCTGGGCGTGGGTCTGCAAGTGGCGCATCAATTCGACGACCCGCCGGGGGCCCTGGTGGCGATAGACGTAATCCAGGGACTCGCGCCACTCCCGGTTTTCGATGTCGATGAGATCGGCCTGCTGATTGGAATCGGATCGCTTGTCTGCCATCGCGTCTTTAATCCTGTCGTTGGAATTTTGGAGGGCTCACGGGCTGCCGCCTGAGGTGGGCTGCCGTAAAGGCCGCCGGGGCCCTCAAACGCCATGGCATACGGAAGGAACCCCTTTTATGGATGATGCTGCCGGGGGGCGAAATGGCCTCGGCACGCGCCCATGAGGCGCTAAAGAGCTGGATCCCATATCCCTTAACATGTCGTTCGCGTCTCCGGGCGTCCATCGGGTTCAGCCTGTATTTTCATTCTGGCCATTCCCGTATTCAGCGGCCGCCCGGTGCTTGTTCGACATGAACCGACCATAAGCACGCCTCCAGCGTTTGTCAGGGCGGCCGCGGATATCGCCTGTCGGGCGTAAAATAAGGGTGCGGGAGGGAATAAAAAGTGAGGGAAGTTCTAACAGGTGCTCTGGCGGCGATAGGGCTTGTTGTTAAACGACCGCGACGTCGGTCCCGGGAAATGACCGGCGCGAATTCGGTTGCCTGGGGTTAACACCATGGTGTCCGGACCGTCAGCGCTTTCCCCACCACATCGCCACATCGATAGGCATGCCGACGCTGCTTGTGAGGATGTTGTCGTCGGCGTGGGCGTGCACCGGCCATTCCCTTCCGGGCCGTCCATCTTTTCCAGGCAGGGCCCTAGTAGTCATCGAACGGCTGCAGCCCGTAGCTTGACCGGGCCCGGTCGCAGGTGGCATTGCGGCAGGCGTTTTCCCAGGTTGCGAGAAAGGCCCGACAGGTCGATGGGCGCTCCTGGTAAATGGCGCAGCTGACACACTGCCCGATAACCCCCTCCAGGGCGGCACAGCGCTTGAAAAACCCCGTGGTGCCTTTCATGGCGCTGCGCGTCGGATTGATTTTTTTCGTAAAAGCGACCGGCACGACGCCGCCCTCGTGGTCGTCCACTTCGGAGGAAAGAAACGAAACCCTGAATCGGGCGCAGCATGCCCCACAGGTCAAGCATGGATTTATTTTCAATGAGGGAACCAGTCCTCTGTCGGGGAAATATTGGTCAATGCGCGAATAACAGCCTTGCAAGCACGCTGCAAGAATCGGACCATTACGAATTATTAAAATTAGGGCCTCTCCATCGAAAGACCGGCCGATGAATAAGATATCCATGTTCCGCTTTCTCAAAGGGCAAGACCTGGGAGTTCTCAACTCCAACGACAGGGATGGATCGTTTCCCCACCCCATCCCAAAACGCACCCATCTATTTGAGGCTTGCCAAATTATTCTAAAGTCCATTAAATGGAGGGGCATCTCATCCTTGGCACATTAACATCCGGGAGCCGCCCATGAAACCTTTTCATAAAATTCTGGTGGCCTGCGATCTGTCCCAATACACCCAACAGGTCATGAAATACGCCATCGCCATGGCGGAATGCAGCGGGGCCAAACTGGTCCTGACGAACGTCATCAATCAGCGGGATGTGGATGCTATCGAACATGCCGTGCACCGCTCCTTCCTGATTCAAAAGGAGGCATCGCCCGCAACCTTCATTCAAGAACACAAGGGCGAACGCGAAGCCCAGCTGAGAGCACTTATCAATGATAGTGGACGCCCGGAGCTGTTTCTTAAAACCGTTATCGGAACCGGCGTGCCGTTCCAGGAACTGATCAATATCGTCGAAATTGAACAGGCGGACCTGGTCATTATGGGCACCCGGGGCCGCACCAACCTGGCGAGTGCCCTGCTCGGCGCCACAGCGGAAAAGATGTTCCGCCTCTGCCCGGTCCCGATCCTCAGCGTGCGTCTGCACAAAGCAGAAAATGTGTAAATACCCGCCAGGGAGAGCCCCAACGATGTGTTGGCCGGCCCATTGAACCTCCCATCGAACGAAACTGACAGCATCGCCTATGGATTATTCCAAACTTAAACTGTCCCTCATCCTGTTCGGCGGCATCATCGGCCTCGGCACCCTGGGCTATGCCACCGTCGATCACATGCCCATCTTCGATGCCTTCTACATGACCATCATCACCATCAGCACGGTGGGCTTCAGCGAAATCCGGCCCCTGTCGCCCGCCGGACGGGTCATCACCATCATCATTATCGTGACGGGCATCAGCCTGGGCACCTATACCCTGGGACTCCTGGTGCGAATCTTCGTGGAAGGCGAACTGCAATTCTTTTTAGGGAGGCGCAAATTGCGCAAACAACTATCCGGTTTGAAAGATCACTACATCGTGTGCGGCTTCGGCCGCATCGGACGGATCGTTAGTGAAGAACTGGCCGCGGCCCGCATGCCCTTCGTGGTCATCGAGCAGAACACCGCCAAAGTCGAAGAGCTGGAGAAATACGGGTATCTCTACCTCAACCTGGACGCCACCACCGAAGACGCCCTGCTAAAGGCCGGCATCATGACGGCCAAGGGGGTTGTGACGGCCGTGCGCTCGGACGCCCACAACGTGTTCATCACCCTCACCGCCAGGGATCTGTGCCCGGATATTTTCGTCCTCGCCCGCACCTCGGATACCGGCAACGAAAAAAAACTCCTGCGGGCCGGAGCTTCCCGGGTTGTGGCCCCCTACCAGATCGGGGGCCGCCGCATGGCCCAGGTTCTGAAATCCCCCACCGTCATCGACTTCATCGACACCGCCCTCATGAACACTTCCCTGGACCTTGCCATCGAAGAGGCCCTGATCAGCCCCGATTCGGAATACGACGGCCGCACCCTGGTGGAAAGCAACATCCGACGCGACTTCGGCATCATCATGGTGGCCATCAAAAAGGCCAGCGGCACCATGGTCTTCAACCCCCTGCCCACGGAAAAGCTGGTGGGGGGCGACGTGGCCGTGGTGATCGGCAAGCGGGAGGAGTTGGAACGCCTGCGCCACAAGCTGGAATAGAAACTTTTTGTTTGGCGGAGTAGTTTTGGTGGGTGTGTTGTTGGGGTTTGGGGTTGTTTTTTAGGTTGGGGGATAGTGTCAGAAGGGGTTTAACTAAGGTTTGATCGGTGGGAGGAGATGGAGAGTGGTCAGATGGCTAGGAGGTGGGCTCATTGATTGGATATGGGAGTAATAATCATAACACGAAGTCAGGATTATTAGATGAATGAATTGAAGCGAATATTAGAGATACTCGCTCTAATCCTGAATATCAAATTCAATACCTCGAAGATCTTGGAGTTGCACCACTTGCTGATGAGCTCGGTTTGGAGTTTGATGATGCAGTAAATTTGCCTTCTGAGTTGCCAGCAGAAGTTGGTGATGTGCTATCAATGCTCGACAACAAACTTAGTACAATTAGTGGCGGTGATAAATCACATCTTTGGCAAACCCAGGCATTGTCATCTGCCAAAGAATGGCAGGAAGTGAGACAGCTTGCTATGGAAGCTCTGATCTTACTGAGGAGAGCTCATCCGAATCATAACTTGGTATTTACCAGCAACCCGCCTACCGGTTCGCGTAAGTCTCCTCCCGCATAGCGGGAGGTATCAGGTAGCCTCCTAAAAGAAGGCTTCAAAAATGAAGTTTTGGTCTTTGTGTTTTCAGGTTTCCCTTTGTCCGCGCCGAGCATCGGTGGGGCGGACGGATTAAAGCGCGCGGACTGTCTGAGTCCCGCCGTAGCTTTAGCGAAGGCGGGGCGAGTTTCCGCGTGCTCCGGCCGTCGCGACGACGCGCAGGATGAAGCGGGACATGGGCGTTTTCTTTTGCTTCGTTTTCTTTTCACGTGAAAGAAAATGAAGGTTCCTTTTATGAAAAAGCACCCCGGATCGGCAGAACCTCTCCGGGTCCTCCACCAGAGGTGGAGGGCTTAGATTAAAACGAATGAGTGGGTAAAACATCCGCATGTAAAGCAAGACCGGTATTATGGGGCGGATGGCAATCCTTTAAAAAGGCTAATAGGGCCCATGAAATTATGCGTTTCTAAAATGTAGAACAATGAGGGGCAGCATTTGACAACTGGTAACGTATATAAAAACCATGGGCCATGGCGAAACTAAAGCAGCCAGTGGGGCCGCTCCGCCAACCAGATACGGACGGTTTTCCGCAGCCAGGCTTCCAGGTCCCGGCGCAATGTAAAAACAGGGGTGGAGCAGATTGGTATCTGCTTCCGATGACGCCTTCCCGCACTGCGATCCGGGCCAATTCCGTGTGGGGGTAGATGCGCACCCCCACCGTGAGTTTGACGGCCTCCAGACCCCAATGCATCGGCAAATGCCAAGCTCTCCTCGACCGATTGCCGGGTTTCTCCGGGCCCTCCCAGCAGCAGAAAGCCCATACGACGGATGCCGTGATCGGCCAGCAGCCGACTGGCGTTGCGAACATCGCCGGTGTGAAAGCGCTTGTGCATGGCATTCAGCAAAGGCTGGTATCCACTTTCAAACCCCAGGGAGACCTCCCGGCACCCGGCCCGTGCCATGGCCTTCACCAAGTCCGTCGGTTACTTGTCCGGGATAGAGGATGCAGCGCCAATGCAGATATCCAAATCAGCCGCGATGATGTGCTCGCACAGCTCTCGGGCATAACCGGGCGGCAGGTTGAAAACGTTGTCCACAAAAAACACTTGGCGAAAACCGGCGGCCCGCCAGCGCGCCAGGGAAGCCACGACCTGTTCCGGCGCACGCTTGCGAATCCGGGTGCCCTCGATGGTGGACGTCGAACAATAACTGCAGCGCAGCGGGCAGCCCCGGCGCGTCTGGACGGGCAGATAGTAGGCGGGGTCGTCCGCCAGACGGCTGTCGAAAAGATCGGGATCCGGGAGAGACATCCGGTCCAGTTCGGGAACGAAGCTTCGCGGCGCCTGGAGGCCTTGGCCGCGGAGGTATAACCCCGGCACATCGCGTAAGGGTTTGTCCGCCGCCAGGCATGACAGCAGCGCAGCGAAGGCCGCCTCCCCTTCCCCCTGGATGCCCATGTCCGCACCGGTGTAATCCAGCACCTGCTCCGGAAAAATGCTGTATCCGGCACCGCCCAGCACCACCGGCACACGGCGGGCGGCCTTGCAGCAGGCTACCACGGCGCAGGCTCCCTCCAAGAGAAAGCGCGGATCGAGGCTGTTCTGGTCGTCGATGTTGCGGATAGAAATCCCGATGACCTCGGGTGCGAATGCGGTCAAGGCGTCCCCCAGCATCGGCCGCCAGTCGTCCACGGCCATTAGGTCAAGAAAGCGCATGTCGTGACCGGCGTCCAATACAGCCGCCGCCACGCATCCCAGCCCTATGGGAAGCGTGGGCATGTTGATTTTTTCGGTATTAGCCGAAATGAGCAATGTTCGCATGAGCCTCTCCTAAAATATCGGGGATGATCCCGGCACGGCCGGCCGGCTCATTTCCCCAGTCGCTCCAGGATGGCCTTCCCGATTCTTTCGTAGTCGCCCCCGAAATGGTGCCCCTCCCCGATAGCCACGGGAAAAAAATCCCCCGGGAAGGATAGACGACAGGGGCTGTCCTGTTCCTCGCCGCCGTAGATGCAGAGAATCGGCGTGCCCGCCAGCTTCCTGACTTCCGGCGCCACCGGCATGTCGGAGGAAGCCTCGCCGCCGATCCAGTCGCTGATGCGGAAAACAAAAGATGCCGTCCGGCTCGGCCCCAGCAAGGCCACCAGCTCGACCTTTTCTGCAACGGGGGGTGCAAGGTGGCCGACCATAAAGGGCAGCACGTCGGCGCCAAAGGAGTAGCCCACCAGGACCACCTTCGAGGCGCCCCACTGTTGGGCGTAATGCCGGATCAGGCGCTCCAGGTCGAGGGCCGCCCGCTCCGGGCTCTTGGCATGCCAGAAATAGGCCAGGCTGTTGACGCCCACCACCGGAATCCCGTTTTGAACAAGGATTTCGCTGACGCTGTGGTCCAGGTCCGCCCAGCCGCCGTCCCCCGAATAGAAGACCGCCATCCGATCGGCGCCCTCGTCCGCCAGCGGCATTGCCACCAGAGGCATATCGTCCACGTCGGCCGAGCGCTGAGAAGCCGCCGGGGAGGCCTCTCCCCGGGGCCGGATGACCTCATGAAAGGCGGATTTGAACTGGGGCAGCCAGTTGCGGTAGACGCCAAACCCGTGCCCGACCGCGGTCAGCTCGACGAGCTTAGCATCGGGCACCTGGGCCACGAAATCCCGGGCCCGGGCGGGATCGCAGACCTGGTCGATCTGCCCCTGAAGGACGATCCAGGGTTTGGCCAGGTGGGGCACCGGATCGAAGACGATGACCTTCTTCTGCCGCCGGCCCGTCAGCCCGGCCCCCTTGCACAACGGCTTCGTGACGTCCAGATCCGGGCAGAACCCCAGGCTGATGGCACCGGCAAAGGTGTTGCCCGGTGCCTGGACCAGGGCGGCATAGACCAGCGCGGCGCCCGAGGAGTAGCCCACCAGAAGCGGTGTCTGGTATTGGGGCAGGTTCTCCTGTTTCTGGATATACTGGCTGAGGGCCTCGAAATCGGCGGCCGGGTAGGCACAGGCTTCCTGGCCGGCGTCCATAGCCTTCAGGTAGCCCCGGATATCGATGCCGACCACCAGGGCGCCTTCCCCTGCCAGTGCCCGGGCCATGCCCACCATCCCCTTGTTCCAGCCGCCGTCGCCGGAAACGAACAACACCACGGCCTTGGGACCCGCCGCAGGACGGTAGAGGGTCAGCTGGCCGAAACGCCGGAAAGACAGCGCAGGGTCGGCGGCCATGGCGGCGCCCCATCCCCAAAGGACGGCCAGCATCAAGATTCCGCAACCCGTTTTCCTCGTCATCCATTTTCCCTTTCCATGGCAGTTCAGTGAGTCTCCTTCCGCCTAGCGGGAGGCCTCAGGAAGCCCCTCGAAGGGGGCTTGAAAACAGTTTTTGAGGTTTTGGTTTTGAATTTCCCTTTGTCCCGCGCTGAGCATCGGCGATGCGGCCGGATAAAAGCGCGCGGACTGTCTGACCCCGCCGCAGGCGGGGGAGTTTCCGCGTGCTCCGGCCGTGTCGACGACGCGTAGGGTTAAGCGGGACACGGGCGTTTTCTTTTAGCTTCCTTTTCTTTCACGGGAAAGAAAAGGAAGGAATCAATTGATGTAAAGGTGCCCCGGATCGGCAGAACCTCTCCGGGTTCGCACCTGAGGTGGAGGTCTTATATCGAAACTAACGGCGGCTTGGAATCGGCGCGCGCCCGATCCGTATCCGGACGGCCTTACCCCCGAAGAGCGTCAGCGGATCAGCATGCCCTTCAAACCGCCTGAAATCAGCAGACTGATGTCGGCCAGCGTGCGGAGGGTGGGAATGCCCCCCGGACAGGCCAGATATTTGGGGGTCCAGACCGGGCCGAATTTGTCCTTGTATTGGCGAAGCCCCTCGAAGTTGAAAAAATTTTCTCCGTGCCGGAAAACGAAGCCCCCCAAACGGTTCCATAGGGGGGCCATCGGCCGGGCCTCAAACCCGGAGAGGGGCGCCATGCCCAGATTGAACCAACGATAGCCGGCCGACTTGCCCCAGAGCATGATCTGCAGAAAAAGGTATTCCATGATGCCGTTGGGCGCTTCCGGCCGGTAGCGCATGAGATCGATGGAGAGTTCCTCCTTGCCGGCCCCCGGCCAGATATTGGCAAAGGCCATCAGCCGGTTCTGCTGGCGGGCAACGGCGATGGGGTAGCGGTCCAGATAGGCCTCAGCGAAAAATCCCATTGAAAACCCCTTTTCACGACCGCTCTTGGTCGCTAGCCAACCGTCGGAAATCGATTTGTATGCGGCCGGATCGGCGCCCACCGCACCCGGCGGCAGCACCTCGAACCGGCAGCCCTCCTTTTCCAGCCGGTGCAGGGTATAGCGGAAGGCTTTCCGTTCACCGCCTTCGAGACTGAACTCGGCAAGGGCCACCCGGCCCTCCTCGCCCAGCTTGAGCAGGCTCAACCCCATGTCCAGGTACATGGGCAGACGCTGGTCGCTCACCTGGTAGAAAACGCTGCGGTCGCCGTGGCGGTCCGCCGTCTCCCGGAAGCGCCAGGCCAGGTCCTGCAAGGCGTTTTCCGGCCCTAATGGATCGCCCATGGCGATCCAGCTGTTGCCGCTGACGCCGTACATCAGAAAAGCCGTATGGTCGTCGTTGAACAGGAAGCTTTTGTCGCCCAGCATGGCCAGGTGGGCATTGGTGTCTTCGGCTTGCTGAACGATGCGCCAGGCCTGCTCCATTTCCCGGGGCTGCGGGGCTTCGGGTCTGGGAGGCGCCGGCCGCATCAAACGGGCCCCCGTGAAAAACAGCAGGAGCAGCGCCGCTCCCAGGCTGGCCCGCAGAAAGCGCGAGGCGTCGCCTGCAAAGGTAAACTGCCACCACAGGCGGTCGGCGTATTCCGCATGCCGATAGCTGTAATACCCTAGCCAGATCGAGCCTCCCAGCACGATCAGGATGGCCGCCACCCAGGAGGCGCTGTAACGCCCTTCCAGCAAAGACGCGTGACGGTAGAAATGCCGCCGGCAGGGGGCCAGAGCGGCCGCCACCAGCAGCAGTGCCAGAGCTTCCTCATAGTCCAGCCCCTTGGCGATGGATCCCAGCATACCCAGGATCAACAGCGTGAGGGCCAGCCAGTAGGCCGCATCCAGCCGGCGCTGCAGGCCGCGGCCCAGTAGAAGCAGCCCCATGCCCACCACACTGGCGGTGAAATTGGACAACTCGACAATCGAAAGCGGTATCAGGCCTTTCAGGGCCGCGAGCCTGGCATCCATCACCGGGGTCGCGCCCGAGAACAGCAAGATGGCGCCCGCCAGGAAGACGGCCAAACCGAATAACTGGGGGATCAGCGGGGATACCCGGCGATCGATGAACAGGGTCATCCCCTGAAACCATTTGCGCTTCTGGAGAAATTCCTCCCCCCCCAGCAGCGCGGTCGCCGCCGCCAGGGGCAGCCAATAGTAGACGGCCCGGTAAGCCAGCAAGCCCCCCAGAATCTGGGGGGCCGGAACGGCCGGTGCGAGCAGGACGGTAAAAACGGATTCGAACACGCCCAACCCGCCGGGCACCTGGCTGGCCAGGCCGGCGAACTGGGCCAGCAGGAACGCGCCCAGGAAAAGCGGAAAACCCGCTTGGCTGGGGCTCGGGTAGACCAGCAGGTAAAGCACGGCCGCGGCCAAGGCCCAATCCAAAACCCCGATGGCCAACTGCCAGGGCACGATGCCCAGCCGCGGCCAGGATACGCTTTGCCCCCGTATGATCAGCGGCTTTTTGCGCAAGCCGGCCGCCAGGACGTAGACGGCCACCACCGCCAGGCAGATCACCCCCAGGCCCCGCGTGGAGTGAAAGGGCAGCCGCATGGCGGGCGGTATTGCTGCGGGCGCCGCCAGGGACACGGCACCGAAGAGGAGTAAGAAACCGAGCCACAGGGAAGCGGTGCAAAACAGCACGAGTTGGGAGATCTCGATCACCGACAGGCCCCAGGCGGTATAGAGGCGATAGCGAATGGAGGCGCCGGCCAGCATGGACAGCCCGATATTGTTGCTGAAGGCATAGCCCACGAACGATGCCAGGGCGCTCCGACGGTAGGCGACGGCATGCCGCAGGTAGTGCAGGGCCAGCGCGTCGTAGCCCGTCATGACGCCATAGCAGATCACCGTCAGCAAAACGGCGCTCCAGAACCGTGCGGAGGGAATCCGGGTCAGCTGGGAAAAAATGTCTTTTATAGGATAAACGGCGATCTCGCGATGCAGCAGCCACAAAGCGAGGCCGAAGATCACCAGACTGACCAGCGGACCTCCCAGGCGTTTTAGCGTGAAGCGGGTTTGGGTTGCCATCAGGCGTTCCCTAGCGGACTAGAATATGGTTTGATGCTCTCCGGGGGGACAGCATAACGGACGCCGTCCCTCAACGCCCGCGAGAGGCCGGGAGATACCGGCGCCAAGCCCGGCAAACGCGCCCAAGAAAACAGCGCAATCCGTTCCGATGGTAATGATCGATGAGAATCGGCAGCAGACGCGGCCGCCGGACGAGCAGATCATAGCGTGCCACAGCCGCCAATGAAACGCATAGGCCGCGAGCGGCAGGTTTCGGCGCACGAGAACCAAAGCCCCCCTATGAATGTCCTATAGGGAAAAACATCTCACCGGTCAATACAGTGCCCGGCCCTGGAAGCGCAGACTGCGCTGCCGCGCTTGCCCACAGGGTCTTCCGTCCGCGACCCGGTTTGTGGCGGCAGAGGGCAATCCGACGTTCCCGCTGAGAAACCCGGATCAAAAAAATACTTGTCTCAAACGATCCTAATGGTCTACAGCATAGCAGGCGGTCAGCCGCCTGCCATGATCGGCCGACAGATGGCCGGCCCGGTTCTCGAGGGCACCCGGCGCTTTCTCTCCTCCACTTCCCAAGCTTCTTCAGCGTTAGGGCGGCCAGCGTTGCCCGGCAGGTTCGATCGACGGCCGACCCCGACGTGCTACCCGACCCGAGCCGTTGGCGGGGCGTATGCCTCCTGCCCAAACCAATGCCTACCAAAGAGAGGTGCCTGTGATCCATCAATTCGACACGATCATCGTCGGCTCCGGCGGCGCCGGGCTCTATGCCGCCCTGGAAGCCAGCCAGCAATCGAAAACGGCGGTCATCTCCAAACTCTATCCGATCCGCAGCCATACCGGTGCCGCCCAGGGCGGCATCAGCGCCGCCTTGGGCAATGTGGAGGAGGACAAGCCCGAATGGCACGCCTTCGACACGGTCAAGGGCGGCGACTATCTCGTGGACCAGCAGGCCGCCAGGATCCTGACCGAAGAGGCCATTCAGGCGGTCTACGACCTTGAAAACCGCGGTCTGCCTTTCAACCGTACCCCCGAGGGCCGCATCGATCAGCGCCGGTTCGGGGGCCACACGCGCAACTTCGGGGAGGCGCCCGTGCGCCGCGCCTGCTACGCGGCGGACCGCACCGGTCACATGATTCTGCAAACCCTTTACCAGCAGTGCATCAAGAACGAAGTCGCCTTCTTCGACGAGTTCCAGGTGGTGGACCTGCTTCTGGACGGGAACACGTCCCAAGGGGTGGTGGCCGTCGAACTGGCCACCGGCGAACTGCACATCCTGGCGGCCAAGGCGGTTCTCTTCGCCACCGGCGGCTTTGGCCGCATGTTCAAAATCACTTCGAATGCCTTCGCCAACACCGGCGACGGTCCGGCGGTCTGCGCCCGGTGCGGAATTCCCTTACAGGACATGGAATTCTTCCAGTTTCATCCCACCGGCATCAAGGGACTGGGCATCCTGATTTCTGAAGCGGTGCGCGGCGAAGGCGGTATTTTGCACAACCGTGACGGGGAGCGCTTCATGGAGCGTTACTCCCCCACCCTTCTGGATCTGGCCCCGCGGGATATCGTGGCCCGCGCGATTATGACCGAAATACGGGCCGGCCAGGGAATCCGCGGGGATCGCCAGATCGACGACTACGTCCACCTCGACGCCACCCATCTGGGCAAAGAGACGCTCATGAGCAAACTGCCCGACATCACCAGCTTCTGTCAGACCTACCTGGGCATCGATCCGGATGAAACCCCTATCCCGGTTCTTCCCACGGCCCACTATGCCATGGGGGGCATCCCCACCGACATACACGGGCGGGTCGTGCGGGACAACCAGGGCACCGTGGTGGACGGCCTCTATGCCGCGGGGGAATGCGCCTGCGTATCGGTCCACGGCGCCAACCGCCTTGGAACCAACAGCCTGCTGGACCTGGTGGTCTTCGGCCGACGGGCGGGGCGGCATATCGGCGACTACGTTAAACAGAACCGTATGCCGCAGTTAGGCGAGGGCGCCGCCGACCGGGCACGGGCCTGGATCAGCCGTCTCACGGACGGTCGATCCGGACCCCACGGCGGATACATCCGGAGCGAAATGCAAACCAGCATGATGGAAAAAGTAGGCATCTACCGCAACGCGGACGAGATGCAGGCGGCCGTGAATGACATCCAGGACTTGCGGCAGCGCTATCAGGCCGTGCGGGTACAGGATACCGGCAAACCTTTCAACACGGATCTACTGGAGCTCATCGAGTTGGGCAACCTGCTGGACCTGTCGCTGATCACGGCCGCTTCCGCCCTCAACCGCCAGGAAAGCCGGGGCGCCCACAGCCGGGAAGACTTCCCCGAGCGGGACGACGACAACTGGCTCAGCCACACCCTGGCCTATCTGGAAGGCGATACGGTCCGCTTGGAACAAAAAGCGGTGGACATCTCCATCTGGGAACCGAAACCGCGCACCTATTGAACCCAAGGAGCTCATGATGAAGATCATTCTTGACATACAACGCTACAATCCAGATGCGGATACGGCCCCCTATCGGCAGACATACGAAGTCGAAGCCGATCCCAATGAACGCCTTCTGGATGCCCTGATGCAGATCAAACGCTTCCAGGACGGCAGTCTGGCGTTTCGCAAAAGCTGCGCCCACGGCGTTTGCGGGTCGGATGCCATGCGCATCAACGGGAAAGACGGTCTGGCCTGCAAGACCCTCATCAAGGATGTGGCCGAGAAGGACGGCGACACCATCACCGTGGAGCCGCTCCGGTTCCTTCCGGTCCAGCGGGATCTCATTGTCGATCAGGCGGCGTTCTTCAAAAAATACCGGTCCGTCAAACCGTTCCTGATCAACGACGAACCGGTGGAGGCCGGCGAGCGTCTGCAGTCCCAGGAAGAGCGTCTGATCTTCGACGACACCACCAACTGCATCCTCTGCGCGTCGTGCTACTCCGCCTGCCCCGTCATGGAGGAGCGCCCGGCCTTTCTCGGCCCGGCGGCCATTTCCCAGGCCTATCGGTTCAATGCCGACACGCGGGACCGCGGCTTCGAAGACCGACTGGAAGCTCTGGATACGCCCGACGGGGTATGGCCCTGTCAGAATCATTTCAAGTGCACCCAGTCCTGCCCGCGGTCGATCCTGATCACCAAACGGATCAACCAGACCAAACGCATGATCGAAAAGCACCGCAAGACGCAACCCGCGGAATAGACATCCGCCCCGGGTTCGACCGAATCCGGGGTGGAAACCGTCAGCTCGGGATTTCAATCGCATCCAGCAGCATTTCCCCCTGGTCATCCTCATCGGGCTTGACGTCCGGGTTGTTGTTGATGAAACGGGCACAGGAGTTCCAGCGCAGAACCGCGTCCTGGTTGTCCGGATCGCATCCGGCCAGGGCCTCGCCGTAGGCGGCCATGGCCTTGACGAACCAGGCGTACGCCACCGAGCCCGACTTGGGCGCCCCCAGCTTGAGATGGTATTTGGCCCGCCGCTCGTAGATGATTCCCGTGTAGTAGGATTTGCAGTAGGAGCTGTCCAACCGGGCCACGACTTGGCGCGCCTTTTCGAAACTGGGATGCAGCCCGCCGTGGACAAATTTATCCGTCAGGGACAGAAGCAGGGTAATCAGCGCATCCTGATGATTGGAATCCACGGCCAGGATATCCAGACAGATGCTCTCGGCTTCGTCGGGTTCGTTGAGCAGGCGATAGCGTTTGGCCATTTCGAGAGCCGCACCCACCGCTTCGGGTTTGAGGGTTTTCAATTCGACCATGTCGACCTCCTCTCTGGATCCCCGCTTTGCGGGGATGACAAAACAACGCCATACGGCAAACAACCCACTGTTGTTTCGCAAATAGCCCATCAAAACTAAGTTACGAAGCGGTTCCGGATTTTCAAGGGTATCGCCCGCCGCAGTAGGTATGTCCCGCAGAAAGGCCTGGGGGGATCGCGGTGCGTTCACGGACCGGTTCGCGGTTTCATCCACCGCAGGCGGCCTGCCACCGACCGGATTTGGGCAGGGGCCGGGGATGAAGGGCAATGCCTTTGGGAAGGGAGCGGGATAATAGGCATCGACAGCGGACGGAAGCATGGATCTGCTTTTCGTCCGGCGAGCCCGCCCGTCATTCAGGCCGGCCGGCACGCCCCTGACGGGCGGTCTGGAAAAGATAGCCCGCCAGGGCCAGCCCCAGCCAGAGAGCCGCCTTGATCCAGGGGGACAGGGGCAGGGCCATGACAACGGCCCCGGCACCGGCCAGGGCCGACAATGCGGCCAAGGCCCAGTCCATCACCAGGGCGGCCAGGACCGCCCCCACCAGGCCTCCGGCCAGAAGCAGAAGAACCGATTGGGGGAAAAACCCGGTCTCCAAGGAGAGGCCCGCGGCCAGGAAAACCCCGCAATAGAAGCCGGCCAGCGCGAAGGCCAGCCTCTCGAAAAAGATCGCCAGCAGAGCGCCGCCCAGCCCCAGCAGAAGACTTGTCGCGAGAACAGCCCAGGCCGGGTAGCCGGCTAACCAGATCGCCGCCAGCTGGCTGCCGGCCAGGAATCCCAGGATGCCGACGAAAAGCCAGAACAGCTTCCGGCCGAAAAACAAAACGATAAGGCCCAATACCACCTGAACGCCGTTCAAAGCACCTCCTTTCCGCCCGGCAGCCCTATTTTCGCCGACGGTAGACGTTGATCGCCCACATGATGGCCCCCACGGCCGCCAGGACGGCAAACACGATGATTTCGTAATCTTTGACATCGCCCAAAACGCGTGCGGCCACATTGCCGAAAAGGTATCCGGCGTATCCCACGGCCGCGGCCCACATCAGGGCGCCCACAAAACTCACCAGAATAAATTTCCAGGCCGCCACCCGGCTCATGCCGAGAACAAAGGGGGTAACGGTGCGCAGGCCATAGAGAAACCGGAAGGAGAGCATCAGGAGCGTCTGGTAGCGTTCGAGGAGTTTGCGGACCCGCGCGGCCCGCCGCTGCCAGGCGGCTTTTTTCTTCAGGAAATAGTTGCCGTGCCAGCGCCCCAGGAAAAAATAGAGCAGGTCCCCGAAGGAGGTGCCCAGAAAAGCGGCGCCGATCACCAGGGAGAGGTTCATGTAGCCATGGTGGGCGGCCATGCCGGCCAGTACCAGAATGATTTCACCCTCCAGAAAAGTGCCTACAAGGACCGCCGCATAGCCGTAATGGGCGATAAAATAGTCGACGGTCATGAACCCTCCGATGGACGGAATCCTGGATCAATTGCTGTCACGCCGCCGATCATAAGCCAATGATCAAACGCCCGCTGGCTCACGGGGGCCCTCCCGACACGCAGTCTCCTTGCGATGGCATCAGCAGGTGAACTTCCCCCGGTAGGTGCCCGGATCGGCCTCCGGGTGCGCCTTGGCCAGCAGGACACTGGCCGAAGCGCGGGCCAGCAGCCGCATGGGCAAAGTCCCCAGGGTTCGGCGGTAGACGTCATGGCGCAGGCTGGCACCGATCACCACCAGCGCATCTTCGCCGGCAGCGGCGCTGATGGCATCGGCCGGGTGGTCGTTTTGGATCCGATTGACCCGGCTCGTTTTGCCGCAGGCCTCCAGCCACTGTGCGGCCTGGTTCAGGCAATGCTCGGCCTGGTCGGCGGCCTCCGCGTTCCCTCGGGACGACCGCACCCAGAGAATTTCGACGGGTTGACGAATCATGGGCAGCATACGCTGCAGCAAGGGAAAAGCGCGTTTACCCGAGGCGGATCCGTCCGCACAAATCACGAGGCGGCTTTCCGGGGTGCCGCCCCGCACCACCAGGACCGAGGTGCTCAGGTCAAGCGCCAGCTTGCGTGTGGTGTCCCCCAGCAGCAACCGCCGCATGCGGCCCCGCGGCGGGGGTGCGATCATCAAGAGGTCGTAGCGGTGGCGCTCGATCTCCCGGTTGAGGGTTTCGATGAACGGACCGAAGCACTCGTAGAAAACGATCTTGCGGTCATCCGGCCCCCGGCAGGCAAAAAAGTGGCTGTGAGGGGTTTCCTGGATCATGATACCGGCCGGCAGGGTCAGCAGGCCGGCTTCCGCAAGTCGCCCGGCCGTGCGCGTCAGGATCTGCAAGCCTTCCGGCAGCCCTTCCCAATCGGAGATCAGGACCTCTCGGCCCAAGGGCGGGGGGGTCTCCATGGCATGGGTTTCCGCACGCACGGTAATGACCGCCAGTTCGGCCTGGAGGTGCCGCACCCAGTGGGCGGCAAAGGCCAGCGCCTTGTCCGTGGTGGGGCCGCCGTCGGTGTAGACCAGTAGTTTCATCATGAATCCTGTCTCAGGCGCGCTTCAGGGCTCCTGTCCTCTCCGTTGTCTTTCCCAAGCGAAGCCGCCCGGGGCTTCTTTTTTTTCGGCTTCGGCAGCATGCACAGACGGGGCTGGACACCGGCCCCGAAAATGGACCAATCCCCCTTCTTGAGGGGCGGGCACTCTTCGAAAACAAATACCGGGCAGGCCGCGCAGACCACCGGGCAGAAATTCTCCCGCATGGCCTGACGGATCGCGCGGCCGGTGGAGGCGTGGACGTGGGTGTCGCCGGCATCCCGCAGGAGTCCCGAATTTTTGAGTGTCAGAAACACCTGGTGATGCACGCCGGCAAAATAAAGGCCGCCGCCGCGGCGCTGGATTTCCTCCATGACGATCTCCAGCGCATGAACCCCGCTGGCATCCATGGTATTGACATGATGCATCCGCAACAGGAGATTGGCAACATCCGGCCGGGTCCGCAGCCGCCGCTGGAGGTCGTCCAGCACAAAGGCCGCCGAGCCGAAAAAAATGGAGCCGTCGATCTGGACGATCTCCATCTGGCAGCAGGTATCCCCGTGGTTGGTGACCGCCATCTTGCCGCTGGCCTTGTCCGGCACCATTGAATCGATTTGGGGATGGGAGGTGCGCGCCAGATGCAGGCCGATGGAAAGCAGGATACCGATATAAACGGCGAATTCGATATTGAGCAGCAGGGTGGACAGGAAGGTGATCACCAGAACGGCCGCATCGGAGCGGGTGGCGCGGATGGTACGGGCGATGTCCCGCACCCGGATCAGCTGATAGGCCACCACCACCAGGACCCCCGCCAGGGTTGCCATGGGCAGCGCGGCGGTCAGGGGGCCGGCCGTCAGGACGATGACACCGATGGCCAGGGCCGATACCACGGCGCTTACGGGCGTCCGCCCGCCGGAGCGGAAATTGACCGCCGAACGGGTAAAGGAGCCGCTGCCGGGGAAACCGCTGAAAAGGCCGGCCCCCAGATTGGCCAGCCCCTGGGCCACAAACTCGCGGTTGACATTGAGCCGCTGGCGGGTCTGGTCGGCGATCGACTTGGCGATGGAAACGGCCTCCACCAGCCCCAGGATGGCCAGGGCCAGCGCTCCGGGGACGAGTTGCCCCGCCCGGGCAAAGGCTTCCGCGCCCGGAAGCCGGAAGGGCGGCAGGCTGTCCGGGATGGCCCCCACCACCGCCACGCCGCGGGCATCCAGACGGAAGAGGAAGACCGCCAGCCCCATCAGAACCATGGCGATCAGGGTGCCGGGCCAGTTGGGGAGCAGTTTCTTGAAAAGCAGGATGACGCCGACGGTCCCCATGCTGATCAGGAGGGTCAGGGGATGGGCGCGGTGCAGCAGGGAAGCCAGATGCACCAGCTCCAGGAGAAACGTCCCGCCGCGTTCCAGATGGATACCCAGCAGGGCCGGCAATTGCTGGAAGACGATCAGGACGGCCGCCCCGGCCGTAAACCCCAGCAGGACGGAGTGGGAAACGAAATTGAGCAGATTGCCCATACGGGCGAGGCCCATGGCGATCTGGATGCCCCCTATCATCAGGGCCAGGAAAAGCGCCAGCTCGATATAGATGCCGGTGCCGGGCTGGGCGACTTCGCTCAGGGTGGTGAAGACCACCAGGGAAACGGCCGTAGCCGGGCCCGTGATGAGGTGGGCCGAACTGCCCCACAGGCCGCCGATGATGGTGGGGACGATGGAGGCATAGAGGCCGTATTGGATCGGCAGGCCCGCAATCAGGGCGTAGGCCATGGATTGGGGCAGGGACACCACGGCCACGGTCAGGCCGGCAAAGATATCGGCCCGCAGGTGCTGGCGGTCGTAGTGGCGCAGCCAGGCCACGAACGGCACGATGTTTTCAGGTCGAAAATGCATGGCGCGGCATTCCTCGCCGGATCCTATCGCGTGCGTCTCCTCCCGCCCGGCAGGAGACCTCGGGTAACCCCTCTAAGGAATCTTGAGAACGGTAGTTTGCCTTTGGTTTTAGATTTTCCTCGCCCCGTAAAGGGCATCCCGTCTTCGGGCGGAAAAGGCGCAGCGACTGCTTGTCCGCATGGGCACTTAAAAAGTCTCTAGGCCGTCACTCCCGCGCAGGCGGGAGTCCAGAACGATCTGAAATGACTGGATCCCCGCCGGCGCGGGGATGACGAAACGACACCATCAACGACTTTTTACGAATTCATCGCTTCATCCACCTGGGAGGAAATGATGAATTGGCCCACTATAGGACCTGTCCGGCGTCGATTCAATAGCAACGGCGCCGGACGATGGATCCGGATAGGCCGGCTACGCTTGTGAAGCGTCGGTTTCCGCGGGCGGGGTCGGCCGGTGACCGTGGGTGAATTCCCAGCGTTTGTCCAGAAAATAGAGAATGGGCACGGTCATGCGCGAGAAAAGCAAGGAGGCGACCTCCCCGGCCATCAGCGAGATGGCCAGCCCCTGGAAGATGGGGTCGAACAGGATAACCGAGGCGCCCACCACCACGGCGGCGGCCGTGAGCATCATGGGCCGGAAGCGCACCGCGCCGGCATCGATGACGGCCCGGTCCAGCGGTTCCCCCTCGGCCAGGCGCAGCTCGATAAAGTCCACCAGGATGATGGAATTGCGCACCACGATGCCCGCGCCGGCGATGAACCCGATCATGGAGGTCGCGGTGAAAAAGGCCCCCATGGCCCAGTGGGCCGGCAAAATACCGATCAGGGAAAAAGGAATGGCCATCATGATGACCACCGGTGTCGAAAAGGACTGGAACCAGCCCACCACCAGGACGAAGATCAGCACCAGCACCAGGGCGAAAGCCAGCCCCAGATCCCGGAAGACCTCGTAGGTGATCTGCCATTCACCGTCCCACTTCATACTGAAACGCTGGTCGCTGGCGGGCATGCTGGCCATGTGCTGCTCGATCTGGTAGCCCTCCGGGAGCGCGATGGCGGCGATCTTCTTGCGCATCTCCAGGATCGCGTAAACCGGGCTCTCCTTGGCGCCGGCCACATCCCCGACGACGTAGACCACCGGCTGGAGGTTCTTGTGGTAGATGCTCTGGTCCATGGGCGTCTGCCGCACCGTCACGAGATCGGACAGAGGGACCGGGCGGCCGTCGGCGGCGCTGATGTGGATGGCCTTGAGCCGCTCCAGTCCGGCCCGCAGGACCAGGGGCGGCTCAAGGACGATGTTGACGTCCTCCTGTTCCAGCGGCAGGTGCAGCAATCCGGCACGGGTGCCGGAAAGAGCGGTCTTGAGGGTTTGCGTGATCTGCGCCACGCTGATGCCGTTCAGGGCGGCCTTTTCCTGATCCGCCGCGACCTGGTAGCGCGTCTGGCCTTCGTCCATGAACCAGTCCACATCCACCACGCCCTCGGTCTCTTCGAAAATCGACCGGATCTTCAGGGCCAGCTCCCGCTGACGTTCATAATCGGGGCCGTAGACTTCCGCCACCAGGGTGGAAATCACCGGCGGGCCCGGCGGCACTTCCACGACCTTGATTCGGGCCCCGTAACGCCGGGCAATGGCATCCAGAGGCGGCCGCACCCGCTTGGCGATGGCGTGGCTCTGCTCCTGGCGCATCCCCTTGTCGGCCAGGTTGACGTGAATGTCTCCCTGGTAGGGCAAGTCGCGGAGGTAGTAGTGGCGCACCAGCCCGTTGAAATTCATCGGTCCGGCCGTTCCCACGTAGACCTGGTAATCCACCACCTCGTTGACGGTGGCCAGGTAGTCCCCCATCTCGAAGGCCGCGGCGGCGGTATCCTCCAGGGTAGCCCGATCAGGCATGTCGATGATCACCTGGAACTCGCTCTTGTTGTCGAAGGGCAGCATCTTGACCCGCACCAGACCCACGCCCACCATGGCGCAGGCCCCCAGCAGGAGGACAACCACACCGATCAGAAAGGACCAGCGCCACACCGGATTGTGCAGCAGGGGATCCATCACCTTGCGGTAGAGACGGGTGGCCCAGTCGTCCGTCTCATGCGGGTCGCCATGGCCACTGCGGCCCTTGCGCCCCAGGAGAAGCATGGACGCCCAGGGGGTGACGATGAAGGCCACCAGGATGGAGAAGACCATGGCCGCCGAAGCGCCCACCGGAATGGGCCGCATGTAGGGCCCCATGAGGCCGCCCACGAACGCCATGGGCAAAATGGCGGCAATCACCGTCAGGGTGGCCAGGATGGTGGGATTGCCTACCTCGTCCACGGCTTCCACCGCCACTTCGTTGCGGGGGCGATCGGCGTTTTTCGGCAGCCGGTTGTGGCGCACGATATTCTCCACCACCACGATGGCATCGTCCACCAGGATGCCGATGGAAAAAATCAGGGCAAAAAGGGTGATGCGGTTCAAGGTGTAGCCGTAAACATAGAAAATGGCCATGGTCAGCGCCAGGGTCACCGGTATGGCAAAGGCCACCACGCCCGACTCCCGGTGCCCTAAAGTAAACCAGATGAGGATGGTCACCGACACGATGGCGATCAGCATGTGAAACAGCAGCTCGTCGCTTTTCTCGTTGGCCGTTTTCCCATAATTGCGGGTTATGGTGACGTTGACGTTGTCCGGAATGACGTCGCCCTTGAGGGCCGCCACCCGCTCGAGCACATTGTCGGCCACGGTGATGGCGTTGGTGCCCTTGCGCTTGGCCAGGGCCAGGGTGACCGCCGGATAGGGCGCGCGCCGGGCCGTTTCCGGGGCAATCCCCTTATCGTGGGCCGCCGGACCCGCGCCGAAATAGACATAATCGTTGGGCAGGGACGGGCCGTCCCGGATGGTGGCCACATCGGCCAGATAGACCGGACGCCCCTTGTGGCTCGCCACCACCACCCGGGCCGCTTCTTCAGCGGTTTTAAGAAAACTGCCGGCATGAATGATGATCTGACCCTCGGGGGTGGGGTAGCTGCCGGCATCCGCGGCCTGGTTGGCGGCGGACAATTGCCGGGCCACCGCCATCGCGTCCAGGCCGTAGCCGGCCATGCGCACCGGGTCCAGCTGCACGTCCAGCTGCCGGGGCTGGCCTCCGATCAGAGTGGTAATGGAGGCGTTGGGCACACGTTTGATCTTGTTTTCCACCTCAGCCGCCACCCGGCGCAGAAGATAGGGCGAGACCTCCTCGCTCCAGAATGTCAGGGCCAGAATGGGCACGTCGTCGATGTAGCGCGGTTTGATCAGGGGCGGCGCAACACAGCAGGGAATCCGGTCCATGTTGGCCATGAGCTTGGACTGCAGCCGGACGATGGCCGCTTCCTCATTCTCCCCCACATAGAACCGCACGATGGCCATCGACATACCCGGCATGCTGGTGGAGTAAACGTATTCCACGCCGGGAATTTCCCACAGCAGACTCTCCATGGGCCGGGTGATCCGTTCCTCCACCTCCTTGGTTTCGGCCCCGGGCATCTGCACGAAGATATCGATCATGGGCACGATGATCTGGGGCTCCTCCTCCCGGGGAAGGGCCACCAGGGCTCCCAGCCCCAAGAGGATCGAGGCCATGACGATCAGCGGCGTCAGCTTGGAAGCGATGAAATAGTGGGCGATCTTCCCGGCGGGGCCGAAAGTGGACCTCATTTTTCGGCCTCCACGGCAGATCCATTGGCCAATTGGAGCGGAGGGGCGGCCACCAGGCGGGTACCGGGCGCCAGGCCGGAAATCACATCCACCTGATCGCCGACCGAACGGCCGGTGCGGATCAGACGGAAACGGGCGGTATCGTCCTGGTCGATAATGAACACCCCAGTGAGCTGCCCCTTTTGAACGACGGCCGCCGCGGGAATGCGCATCACCGGGTGCTCGGCCAGGGGTAGGTCGGCCCGGGCGAACATGCCCGAGCGCAGGGTTTCGCTGGCGGGAACCCCCACCTGGACCATGGACGTCCGGCTGCGCGGATCGGCCGCCGGCACCACCACCTCCACCGTGCCTTGCAGTACCGCCGGCCCGGCCGACGGCACGCGCACCGCCACGGGTTGACCGGCCCGTACAAGCTGGGCATAGCTTTCGGGAACCTCCAGGTCCACCCGGTAGCCGCCGATCCGCTCCATCACGATAAGCGGCTTACCCGGCGCCGCCAAATCCCCTGCATCGACCAACTTCGCCGTCACACGGCCCTCGAAAGGCGCGGTGACGCGGGCATCCTGACGGGTCACCCGGGCGGCGTCCACCCCAGCCCGGGCCTGTTGGACACGGGATTGGGCGGCCTTCACGGCCGCTTCGGCCTGCTTCAGGGCGGCCTGGCTCTGCCGCTGGCGGGCCTGCGCCCCTTCAAAGTCCGCCTGGGTGATGGCCTCGCCCGCCAGGAGCGCCTGGCTGCGGCGGTAAGCCAGCAGGGCCTGCTCGGCGCCGGCGGCCACGGCCGTCCGGGCGGACAGGGCCTCGGCTTCCCCCTTGCGGGCCGTTTCCAGAACCGCCAGGGCCTGGGCCAGCTGGGCCGCCACCTGGCGATCGTCCAGCATCACCAGGAGATCGCCCTTTTGCACCCGGTCCCCTTCCCGGACCGCGACGGACAGGACCGTCCCCATGAGCTTGCTGGACACCGTGGCCGCCACCCGGGCGCTCACCGTGCCGAGCGCCTCATAGATCTGGGGCTGGGACTTCTCCTCCGCCACCATCACCGGAACGGTGACAACCGGCCCTTTGCCGAGCGAGGTGTTGCCCGGTTCGATTGTGTCGGAACATCCGGCGGCCAAACCGGCAACCATTATTAGGAAAACGGCTGTCGAAAACGAGAAGCGCATCGCGCACGTCCTTTGGTCTGCTGCGGGAACAAATCCCGCCGGAAAATTGTCGTCAGGGGAGAAACACTCGCCGGCTATGGAAGAACTCAGGCCGGCCCTATTATGCACGCTATCTCTTTACCACGGGTCGCGTCCGGGTGCAATCAGTGCCCATCCAGAAATGGCATCTTTTGGCCCCTGGCCCGCCGCCGGTGGACCGGGTCCCCAAAGGGGGATAAATCCACCTTTGGCGGATAAGTCGGCGTTCTCGCCTCCTGTCGGTCCTCGGCGTAGCCATATGAGCGATAGCGTTGCGCAGCCCAGCTACGGGCGAGGATTGCCGAAGCGCTCGCCGACCGCGAAGTCGCAAGATCCCATCGATGGATTGACCTGAGCAAAATGGATTCGTGGAAAGTAAACTAGCAGGCGGTTTCGTAAAAAGTTCGAGATCGAGGCTTGCGAATCTCGAAGAATACCGCTAACGCGGGACCCGAAAGGTGCGTACTCAGGTGCGCCGCAATGATGAGCGATACCGTAAGCGCGGGGGCCGAAGGCCGCGTAACGCCGATATCGGGCTTTTTACGAAACCGTCAAATCAGCGATTTGCAATAGATGGCCTTGCCGTCCCCGACGGCATAAAAGTCTTTGAGGACCGTCTCCAGACGGTAGCCGCGGCCCTCATAGAAGGCGCGGGTGCTGGCGTACTGGACCCGCTGGGAGGTGTCCACGTAGATCCGCCGCCCGCCGGCGGCTTTTATGCGGCGTTCGGCTTCCGCCAGAAGACGCCGGCCCAGGCCGCGGCCCTGGAAGTCGGGGTGTACGGCGATCCAGTAGAGATCGTAGCTGGCGGCCGTGCAGGGAATGGGGCCGAAACAGGCGTAGCCGGCCAGACGGCCGTAGTGATCGGCCATGATGAAATGGTACCCGCTGGCATCGCCCCGGGCCAGGCGCTCTACGACCAGCTCCTCGGCCACCGCCACTTCCTCGGGCTCGAAAAAGCCGGTGATGTCCACCAGGCGGCGCACCCGCTCGCCGTCCTCGGGAACCAAGGCATCCCGGAAGACCACCCCGTGCAGCCGGTGATGGGGCGTCGGTGTGCTGTTCGCCCACTGACCGACACCCTCCACCAGCCCCCGGAAGAAGGCCAGGGCGTTTTTGCCCAAGGTTTTCGTGCGGTAGCCGCCCTCCTGAATCACCACCAGGGGCAGGCCCAGGGCACCGATCATACGGCCGTTGAGGGTAAAATCTTTCATCGTGAGGGACCAGGTTCCGGTAGGATCCCCTTTGGCCGGATCCAGGCCCAATCCCACCACGAGAAACTGAGGCCGGAATTCTTCGATCCGACGCAGGGCCTTCGAGAGCACCTGGCGGTACTTCTCCCCGTCCACGGTCTCGGCCAGGGGAAAATTGAGGTTGAACCCTTCGCCCTCGCCCTCGCCGCGTTCATCCTCGAATCCGCAGAAGTAGGGATAGGCGAACTTCGGATGGCCGTGAATGGAAACGGTCAGCACGTCGCTGCGGCGGTAAAAAATGTCCTGGCCGCCGTTGCCGTGGTGGTAGTCCACATCCAGAATGGCCACCTTGCCATGGGCGCACAGGTACTGGGCGGCGATGGCGTTGTTGTTGAAGTAGCAGAAGCCGCCGAAGGAGCGTCGTTCGGCGTGGTGGCCCGGCGGGCGGATCAGGGCGTAGGCGATGCGGCGCCCATCCAGGATCTCCCGTGCGGCGGTCAGGGCGCAGTCCACACTGCGCCGGGCCGCGGGATAGGCATTGGCGTTGATGGGGGTGAAGGTGTCGATGCAATAATAGCCGGACAGCACGGAGGGCTCCTTGGGGGGCCGGGTCTTGTTGCGAATGGGGAAGATGTAGGGATACAGCGATTTCCCGGCGGGGACTTCGGCGCAGGCCCGTTTGAGATAACCCACAAACCCCGCCTCGTGTACGGCATGCAGGTGTTTGTCCGGAAAAGGCCGGGGCTTGATGGGGGTGAACAGGCCGCTGGGCATAATGGCGTCGAGGATGCTCTTCACCCGCACCGGCGACTCCACGTAGCCCCGCTCGTGGACATGGTGGATGTCGTGCCGGTCGTTGACGATGAGGGCGATCTGCTCGGCGGAGCGGCTTTCCACCGCCGCCACCACCGCTGCGGGTTTGACGTAGCGCAAGGGGCGCAGCCGCACGGGATCGTCCGTGAAACTCTTCACCACGCGATCGACATAATCGGCCGGGCAGTAATCGGCATATTTGCGCTCCAGGACCGCCCGCACCACCTTTTGGGCAAAACTCTTCTTCAGCGGCTGTCCCGTGCCCAGATCGTCATAGACCAGATGGGGCATGCAGGTGTCTTCAGGCTTGACCGGGGATTCGTAGGCGGTATCGACGATGGGTCGCGCGCCGTAGCGTTCGTAGAATCGCAGCCGGGCCCTATTCTGCTTGCGCTCTTCCGGGTCGGGGCAATCTTCGGCATCGTCGGGGAGGCATTCGAAAAAGATGCCCTTCACCTTCAGCCCCATGGCTTCCTGCCGGATGCGGTCGTAGAGCGCCGCCCCGATGCCGGCGCCGGAACGATCCGAAGCCGAGGCGATCCAGTCCAGGTAGGCAAAGTGGATGTCGGGCTCGTGGAGCAGCATGGCAAAGCCGCGCACCTTGCCTTTGATGCTTTCGGCGACGAAAAGGATGGTGCGGAAACGCTGCTTGAAGGGGTTGCGGAGCTTTTCGCCGATTGCGGCGATCTCTTCTTCAGGCACGGCGGAAAAGCGGCTGCGCAGGATCTCCCGGACCTGGTTGAGCGTGCTTTTGTTCACCGGCAGGACGTTGTCGTAGATGCGTCGGATGCGGAGCATGCGTCAGGATTCTCCATAGAGCGCTGTTTAAAAAAGGATTTTTAGGTTTTGGTTTTGAATTTCCCTTTGTCCCGCGCCGAGCATCGGCGAGGGGGCCGGATAAAAGCGCGCGGACTGTTTGAGCGAAGCGAGTTTCCGCGCGCTCCGGTCGCCGCGACGACGCGCAGGATTAAGCGGGACACGGGCGTTTGAAGCCTGTCACGCCGAGGCGTGATTGCGTCCGTTTTCTTGACGAATTCGTAAGCCCCCATGCCGTCATTCCCGCAAAGGCTGGAGTCCCATACCCATTAAAAAAAATGGATCCCCGCCTGCGCGGGAATGATAGAATAATGTTTTCAGAAATTTTTACATGTTCATTTTTTCTTTCACAGGAAAGAAAAAATGCGGGATGACAATCCTCAGATGTGAAGATTACCCCCCTTGCTCCGGGGAGCCCGGCGCGCCGGTCCGGCCGGCAATTTCTCCCGTCTCCGTGAAGATGTGATCGATCATCGCCAGATCGATGAAGTCGTGGGAGAAAGTCGCCATGTGAAAGGTTACGTCGGCTTCGGTTTTCACCTGGGCTTCGCTGTAGATGCGCTGATCCGCCAGGGGCTTGTGCGCAAATTTGATGGACTCGGCAAAGAGATAGACGGGCACGCGATACCAGTGGCACAGACCGACCATGTTCGCCGTACCGACGGGCGTTACCGCCTGGTTGTCCGGCGTCACCGATACTGCGCCGGTAAAAAATTTGGCCGGCCCTTTCAGGTAATGGCTGAGGTTGTATTCGGGAATCAGGAGATGGTCGATATGATGTGCCTTCAGATCGTCCACCAATTCGCGCGTCCGCACGAAATCCTGTTTGACCACCAGGACCTTGAAGGAATGGCCCAGTTCCGTCCGGGCCCGCACGAGGGCTTCGCGGATATAGGGGGGGAGCAGATGCGCGATGATCAGATCCCCCGGCGCGATGCAGGTTATGCAGTTGGCGGTCACCCGGGCGGTATCGTTTTGGAATTGGACGCGTATCCGGTTCAGCAGATCCATCGCCCGCTGCTTGGCCGCCTCCAGGGGCAGATCGCTTCCGGCGGTCATTTCGGCTTCGAACGCCTCGACCAGATGCACCAGCGGGATCACCCGGGGCTCGGTATTCTTGATCACGGTGTTGAGCCTTGCCAGCATGGGCTTGAAGTCGGCCGCCTCGCATTTGAGGCGTCCCACGGCGTCCATATAGGATTTGAGCGCCACCGCCGTGGTGCGGGAAGTTCCCATGTCGGACATGTAGGAACGAATCAGGTTATAGATGCTTTGGTTGTCTGGGGTGCTCATAGGAAAATCCAGAGGTAGACCATCAAAACGATGGAACTGATGAATAAGGAAAGAATGGCTCCGGGGGCACTCTTGCGGGTGTAGGTGCCGAAGGAGATATCATACCCGTACTTTTTGAGCATGCCGGCGGAAATGATGTTGGCCGATGCGCCGATCAGGGTCAAATTGCCGCCCAGACAGGCGCCCAGAGACAGCGCCCACCACAGGATGTGGTGGGGAACGGGATGGGCGGTCAGCATCGTCTGGACAATGGGAATCATGGTGATCGTGAACGGGATGTTGTCCATGAAACCCGACACGATGCCGGACACCCACAGCACCATCAGGGTCATGACATAAGGATTGCTGCCGACCCGCAGAAAGATGTTGTGGGCCAGCCACGCGATGACGCCCTTATGCTCCATGGCGCCCACCAGGATGAAAAGGCCTGCGAAAAACAGCAGCGTGCTCCACTCGATTTCCAGCAGGATCTCCTCGATTTCCGTGCGGGTGACGATAAACAGGACCAGCGCCACGGTCAACGCCGCCACCCCCGGCGATAGGCCGGTCACGCTCTGGGTGACAAACAGCAGAAGGGCCACCCCCAGGCAGGCCAGGCTCTTGATCAGGAAGGTGCGGTCGATCTTGACCGTCCGAAAATCGAATTCGATTTTTTCGAGGAGGAGTTGCACGGAGAAGAGCTTGGTCAGATCATCGTCGATGGGCAGGAAACTCGCGCGATTGCGCGCGCGAAAATAGGCGATGACGGCGAGGGTGGCAATCACCACGGGGACGAGCAGATAACCGAGGAACTGATTGAAGGTCAGCCCCACCATGGACCCGATGATGATGTTGGGCGGATCGCCCACCAGGGTGGCCGTTCCGCCCAGGTTGGAGGCCATGGCCAGGGCCACCACATAGGTCCTGGGGTCCAGGCCCATGCCCTGGGTCAGTTCGATGATGATGGGCACCATGATCAGAACCGTGGTGACGTTGTCCAGAAAAGCGGATATGATTGCCGTGGCCCCACAGAAGAGAATCAGGATCCGCAGGGGCTGGCCGCCGGTCAGCTTGGCGATGCGGACGGCGTCATGGCGAAAAAGCCGGTCTTCTTCAAAACGGCCACGATCCCCATCATGCCGATCAGCAGCATGATGGTCTCGAAGTCGATATAGGTGGCCGCGGTGTGATCGTCGATCACCCCCATAATGAGCAGGGCCATCACCCCCAGCAGGGCGGCAATGGCCTTGTCCAGCCATTCAAAAGCGATACAGACATAGACGGTCAAAAAAACGACCACGGTCATCAATGCATCGAAGCCCATAGCAGTTCCTCTTGATGATTCCGGTATGACGGTCGCCTACTGCGGCCAAGGCGATCGGGCTTGCCGGCCGTCTAGTCGGCCGCGCTTGTCAATGCCGGGGCGTCCTTCTTTCGCATGGGGGGTGTCCCGGCAGGATGGATGGTCGGCCGGCCGGGGGCATCGGATCCGCGCGGAGTCAGTCCGTCGATCACGATCCGTTCGATGGCCGTGCGATAGGCGACCCCGGTCCGCTCCAGCGCCGCGGCAAAGCCGGCATCGGGCGCCAGGCAGGGATTGGCATTGACTTCCAGCACCCAAAGCCGCCCGGCGTCGTCCACCCGGAAATCCACCCGGGCATAGCCCCGCAAATTGAAATGGTTCCAGCACTGCATCGCCAGGGCTTTCAGACGTTTCAAAATATCGTCATCGGCGGCGTCGAAGTCAAACCGCCGGGGCGTGTGGTGGTATGCGAAGGCCGTGGCATCCCACTTGGCCCGGTAGTCCACGATGCAGGGCATGTCATCGCGGAACCCCTCGAAAATGATCTCCGCCGGCGGCAGCACGTCGGGGCCTGCTGGCCCGGCCAGCAGGGACAGGTTGAACTCCCGCCCCGCGACGAAGCGCTCGGCGAAACAGGCCCCCCCCAGCCGGCCCGCGCGGGACGCGAGCAAGGGGAAAACCGTTTCAGGTGTGGCGTCTTCCACCAGGCTGTGGGGTCCCAGGCCGATGGAGGCATGCTCCCAGACCGATTTGATGATCCAGGTCCCGCGCGGAGATGATGCGCTTTCGGGCGTCGCCACGCTCCCCGGCCAGGGGCCGACCCAGGCCGGGGTCGAAATGCCGGCCGCGGCCATCCCCTGCTTGGCCAGAATCTTGTTGGAGGTCAGCAGCATGCTCTCGGCCCGGGCGCCGCTGTAGGGCATGCCCATGGCGTCCAGGCAGAAGAGCGGCAGATGGATCAGGCGGCCCTGGCCGTTGATGGATTCCACCAGGTTGAAAACCCCGTCGATCTTCCCTCGCCGCAGGGTGGCCTGCAGGGCGGCCAGGTTCAGGGTGCAGGGCAGGTGGGCTACTTTATGGCCCAGCGCTTTAAGTGCCTGGGCCACGGCCTCGACCTGGACCATCGTGTCCTGGGCGTCGGGAGCGTCGGCGGCGGCAACGGTGTCGTGCAGGATGGCGATCTTCATCAGGCCGCCTCCCGCAGACGCGTCGTCCCCGGAATGCGGGCGGAGGCCGAGGCCACGATCCAGCCGATGAGCTCGCGGTAGGGCACCCCCAGGTGGTTGCAGATGATGGGCAAGTCCGAATGCTCGGGATGGATGCCCGCCAGGGGATTGACCTCCATGAACATCGGCCGTCCGTTTTCGTCGCAGCGCAGATCCAGGCGCCCCGCGTCCCGGCATCCCAGGGCCCGCCAGGCCGCCAGGGCCACGGCTTCGGCCTCGGCCACCACCGGATCGTCTTCCGGGCGCACCAGCCGGTAGACGACCCGGGCGTCGCATTCCTCCTTGTTCACGTAGGAGTAGACGCCCTGCTCGGCCGTCTCCAGAAGGATCACCTCGATGGTGCCCAGGGCCCGGGCGTCGGCGCCGGTGCCCACGATGCCCGTGGTGAATTCCCGTCCGGGCAGGTAGGGTTCGATGATCACCGGCTGGTGGAAAGTCTCGATCAATTGTCGGCAGACCGGCGCAAGATCACGCTTCCGGCGCACGATGGATTCCGGGGTCACCCCCTTGCCCGTGCCCTCGGCCACCGGTTTGACGAAATAGGGCGGCGCAAAGGCCACGGTCCGGGCGTCGTCGGGGGTTGCGGCCACCAGAAAATCGGCGGTGGGCACGCCGGCATCCCGGATCACGTGCTTGGTCATGCCCTTGTGCAGGGTCAGGCTCATGACCAGGGGATCCGAAAAGGTGTAGGGAATCCGGTAGAGATCCAGGAGGGCCGGCACCTGGGCCTCCCGGCCGATGCCGTCCATCCCTTCGGCGATGTTGAAGACCAGGTCCCAGCGCCGTCCGGCCACCAGGGCCGCCGCCAGCTGGCGGGCGTGCCCGATGCGCTCGGTGCGGTGCCCCAGGGAACGCAGGGCCAGTTCGATGGCGGCCACGGTATCGTCGCGGTCGAACTCGGCGGTTTCTTCTTCCGTAAACCCCTCCGCCAGATACTCAGAGCGAAGGTCGTAGGTCAATCCGATCGTCATGCGCATCGGTCATGATCTCCTCGTAGAGCTGGCGGTGCCACTGGCACGCCAGATCCATGGTGATGTGAACGGCCTCCCATACCGACTCGTCGGCGAACAGGAGATGCCGCGGGCACTCGCCGTCCGCTTCGACATCGATGCGGTCGGCCGTGTACGACAGGGGGTGCAGCCGGCACAACAGGGGACGCACCTCCATGGGCAACCGGCAGCCCTGGGCGTCGAGAAAAAAGCAGTTCCCGTCGGGGCGGCGTTTCAGGATCCGGCGACGGCCGTCACGCCCGAAGACGTGGCGCTGCCACAGCGGATCGTCATCCTGGTCCATATAGGACGGATCCGTCGTAGCGGCCCATTCGACAAAATCGAGCGTGCCCGCGAAGGAACGAATGCGCTTCCTATCGCCGGGGGTAAGATAGATTTCCCGACCCTGGCAGCAGGTCTTGCCCTGCCGGGCGCAACGGGCGCACAGGGACGGCCGAATGACGGTCATGATGGCCTCCTCCTGGAGCGGGCGCAGACCCCTGGCGGACATCCTGCCCGCCATTGGTCACCCCCCGAGCGTCCAGGCTGTATGCGTGTTATTAGGTGTTCCCGCTTTGGCAGGCTTCCGGATAACGGTAGTGGTTGTTTTCGTAGTTGCGCAGGACCAGGGCGTCTTCTTCCCGGCCTACCACGTAGTCGGGCATCAGGGGGATTTTGCCGCCGCCGCCGGGGGCGTCCACCACATAGGTGGGTACGGCGTAGCCGCTGGTAAATCCCCGCAGGCCGCGAATGATCTCCAATCCCTTGGCAATGGGCGTGCGGAAATGGGCCGATCCGGAAATCGGGATCGCACTGGTACAGGTAGTAGGGCCGGACCCGCATCTTGAGCAGGTTGTGAACAAGGGCGCGCATGGTCTCCACGCTGTCGTTGATGCCTTTGAGCAGCACGGTCTGGGATCCCAGGGGAATACCGGCATCGGCCAGCATGGCGCAGGCGCGGTAGGTTTCGGGGGTGCATTCATCCGGATGGGTGAAGTGCAGGCTCATCCACAGGGGGTGATAGCGGCGCAGCATGCGCACCAGCTGCGGGGTGATGCGCTGGGGCAGCACGGCCGGCACTTTGGTGCCGATGCGCACGATCTCCACATGGGGAATCTGGCGCAGCCGGGACAGGATCCAGGCCAGCTTATCGTCGCCCAGCATGAGGGGGTCGCCGCCGGAGAGCAGCACGTCGCGCACGGCCGGGGTCTGCTCGATGTAGGCGAAGGCCCGTTCCAATCGGCTGCGGCTGGGATGGATGGCCCCATGGCCCACCACGCGGGAGCGCGTGCAGTAGCGGCAGTAAGTGGAGCAGAAATCCGAGAGCAGCAGCAGCACACGGTCCGGGTAGCGGTGCACCAGACCGGGAACCGGGCTCATGGCCTCTTCCCCCAGAGGGTCGTCGGCTTCCCCGGCCGACCGCGCC
>CAVSSY010000033.1:0-43199 GCA_963730675.1 uncultured delta proteobacterium
GCTGGATGACGATGTGGTATACGGCATCGGCAATGTCGTCGCTGATCAGCAAGGGGCCGTATTTCTCATGCAGGGTATTCACCATTGCGTCACTGTATCCGGCCGCCGCCTGAAACCCGCTCGCCACCGCGCCCGGCTCCACCAGCGAAACACGCACGCCGGTGGTCGCGATTTCCCGCCGCAGGCTTTCCGCCAGGGTGTTGACGGCAAACTTGGAGGCGCTGTAGACGGCGCTGAAAGGTGATATGTGGCGCCCGGCCACCGATCCGATGATGACGATATCGGCCGCTGCATCGGGAAAGACCTTCTCCTGCACCGGCACCATCTGCTGTGCCGCTTTTTGAATCAGCGCGGCGACGCCCCCCACGTTGGTGTTTAATACTTCCCCGAATTGGGCCAGATCGGCATCCTTGACGGAGCCGCCTAATCCGCGGCCCGCATTGGCCACCACGATGTCGGCGGCGCGGCCGAAGCGCTCCTCAGCTTTGGCGAAGAGTTGATCCACGAGAGCATGATCGGCCGCATCCCCGGCGACGCTGCAGAAACCGGCGCCGAGTTCCTTTACAAGCGAGTGCAGTTTGTCGGCATTTCGCCCATTCCCCACGACACCGAACCCGGCCGCGACGAATTTACGCGCAATGGCTTCTCCGATACCGGATGTGCTGCCGGTCACGATGGCAATTCGTTTATATTTGTCAGCCATATTTTCCCCCCTGAATGGATTTGTTGAACTTCAATAAACGCCTCCCGCAGAGCGGAAGGCGTTGGGTTGTCCCCGGAAAAATTTTAAGTTTTCGGTTGCAATTCCCTTTGACCCGCGCCGACACGCAAGATCAAGCGGGACACGAGCGTTTGAAGCCTGTCACGCCGAGGCGTGATTGCTTCGTTTCCTCTTCACGTGAAAGAAAATGAAGAAACAATTCAAGCCGTTCTCTCATCCGACGCCGCTACGGACGTCCATGCGCAATACGGTTACTTCCATCCCATAAACTTTGATCCTTTTATTGATTTCGTCAATCACCCCATCGAGCAGCGTTGTGGGATGCGCTGTTTCCTCCTTGGGCAGGGTAAGACTCCCGGCCTCGATCAGCGGTCGAATGTCATCCGGGCCCAGCCTCGCGAAGCGGTCCCGCAGCAGGCTGCTCACGAAATCGCCGATGATGCCATCGGCACGCGTGGTGCGGCCACCTAAGGTCCTGTCAAAAAGCACCGCGTCGACAACCCGCCACTGGACCCGGCAGTCCAATGGCACGAACTCTTTGTGGTTGGTCAGGTACGTGCCTTGGTATTGGGCTTGAAAAACATCGGGCAACGGGCGCGCTTCCTCGACAAAGGGGATCTTGACCCGTGTGCCGGGATCGGATGTTACGCGTTGCGGTTTACCGAAACGCAGGATTTGAACGGTTTCCCCCGGGGCCGTCCTGTAGAAGGCGTTATAAACCGCAACGCCGCCGAACAGGAGCAGGACGATCGCCAGCGCCGCCCACAGCCTGCGGGCATTGGCCCTGAGCAGGCGCGCTCCGGCACCTTGTTTGAGATCCGGCAGCGGCATGGCGGACAGGCTGCGATAGGCCCATGCCAGAACCGCCAAATACACCATCCCCCCGTAGGCGGTCAGCAGACCGGCCACCATCGCGCTCCCTGGAAAGCTGCGGCCCGACGTGAGGGCCAATTGCCCATAGCCGGCCAACACACCCGGAAGGATGACCAGCACCAGGAAAAGCCGCAGCCCGTTGCCGCGGGTCAGGCGCCAGATTCTCTTAGGCGCGATATCGTGGCCCGCCGCCGCGGCCGGCAGCAGCAGGACAAAACGAACCGGAAACGAACCCGCCACCGAAATCGCCACGATCCATCCCAGTACGTAGGCCACTGAAGGTAAAGGGTTATTATCGCTCGCAGCCAAATGCAGGAAAACTATGGCCGCGAGCACCCATTGCAGCAAATACCAAATGACAAAAGTCAGCAACACGCCCCCGACGACCAGAACCAGAAAATTGAGCCCGTAGCGCTGCCGCAGCCTCGGATCGGATTCACCGGCCGCCGCCCCCAGCAGCAGGTGGCGCTCGAAGTTCCAGGCCAGCCAGATGATGGCGATCCAGAGGAATCCGAACGCGGCCACCTGTACCATCCATCCCAAGTGGAAATAGCCGGCGGCGACCGGCAAAAGGCCTACAAGCGCAAGGGTTATCAGGGGCCTGACAAGGGCTTTCCAGGAAGCCGCCTCCAAGTAAAAGGGCGCAATGAGGGCCCTTCCAATTACCGATCCCATGGGTACACGGGGTTTGGTCATATTCACCTCGCCTCAACGTTGTGGACCAGGTTCACCAATGAAAACCATGCGGCACGTAATGCCGCAGCAAAGGAGACAACGCCGGGCTTCGAAAGTATGGCGCCGGGACGGGTCCGCCATTTTAAAATCAGTGGCATTGTCAGGGCCTACTCGAGGCCATAGACTTGCCTCGGGGCCAGGGCTTGCGGATAGTGTTCGATGGCAGCCTTGCGGGTTAGAAAACAGAGGTGGCACTCGTCGATGTAGCCGGGCGCCGGGGTCCGGCCGCATGCTCGGGCCAGCTCCGCCGGACCGCCGCGAATCAGGGGGCCGCAGACCGGGTGGGCCTCCGGTCGATAATCTGCGATAATCTTCGACAACGGCACGTCCCACATGTTCCCGATGCTGATCCCCTGGCAGACCTGGACATGGCCGAAGGCATCGACGTGCACCCTGGAAGGCGAGGCAAGTTCTTCGTAGGGGCATTCGCGCAGGCTCTCCCAAGGTCTCAGGGGCAGTCCTTCCGCCAGCTTCTCCACCGCTCGCCCCCGGAACATGGGCCCGCCGCCAACCACCGGCTGTCCCTTGTCGACGTCGTTGGGATCCTGGATGACTTCAGGCGCCTCGATGCAGATCGGCTCCGTATCGAGCCCCATTCGCTGGGCCGTTCGATGGGCGATCATGGCCGGGGTTTCCGATGCCTCCCCGTAGTGATACCGGTCATTGCTCACGGCAAGATAGGACAGACCGGCCGCGGCCAGCGGTTTCAGCCACAATTCGGCATCGTCCTCGGAAATCGCGCCGTAGGCGTTGGTCACGATCCCCACCTTGAACCCGCGTCCCACCGCCCGACGGACACTCTCCAACAGCAGCGGGTAGAAGAGAAACGGTTCGCCGCCCTCGTAAAAAATCCATTCCACCGTGCCGATCTTCCGGGCCTCGTCCAGCACCCGCGTCACCTGACCGATGGTAAAGGTTCCCTTCGACCAGGGGCTGCAATACAGAAAGCAGTGGTCGCACTCGAAGTTGCAGGTGTAGGTCAGTAAAAAGTGGATGCCGTTGAGCATGGTGGTTTGTTCCCTGTGATGCAGAGACGTTATGAGGAATGCCGGGTATTTAATCGGCAAACGCTCATCTCGGGAAGTGATACCCGGCAAAATCATTTTTTTAACGATAAATAAACCGGCGAGAGCGTCAGTGCATCCGAGCGCAACGCAGTGAGCGGTGCTAAACGCACGCCAAAACCTTTTTACAATTTTTTCCTTAAAAATATCCTGTTGTATTCATGGTGAAATTTTTCCAATTCCGCAAACTTTTTATAACCTAATTTTACATAAAATTCTGGCGCTTGAAATGAAATGGTATTCAAAAAGCTATTCTTGCATCCATTTCTTTTTGCTTCATTTTCCAGACACTGCATTAACAGCGTAGCATAACCTTGGTTTCGATAGTTTTTGTCTACCCAAAGGGCATTTATATAAAGCCAACTAGAAATATTATAGGTGCCTCTGATGCCACCAATGATTTCATTATCAGCGTTCCTGATAAAGAAGGTAATATCTTGATTCCCTGTACTTTCTCCCGTTATCAAAATATTGTTTTCATCTATACCCAACCGAAGTAATTCAAGATCTTCTTTCTTTGGGTCAATTTCAATTTTCGGTTGGAAGACAGTCTTCATTTTTTTATCAACGCTCAGCATGAGAGGTGCAAATGGAGCGCAGCGGAATTGCAATCCGACTTAATGCAATTTTTGGGCATTGTTGTTCATCAACACATATTCGAATTACCATTCAGTACAAATTTTGGCCAATATATCTGCTTAATACCATTATTAAGCGACCTTGAATCCCCAGTTTTCCCAAGTGGCTGAGTATTGGTCAAAATGACTTTTAGGGTATACCAACCACGAGCAAATCACGCGCACGCGTCATAGCCACATACGCAAGACGCCTATCTTCGGAACTCTCTCCGTTATTCACGGCCTTAACGACAGAGTTCCAGAATTTAGTACTTCCCACCACCAATACCGCGTCAATACTTTCTCCCTTAACCTGGTGAATTGTAGTCTGACGTACATTTGGAAAATCGTTTTGTGACTCAAAGAGTGGGAGTTTCAATTGAGAATTAGTTAGGCCTTTTTTGTTGATATGATGCCCGAGTTTAACATCACATTGTAATCCCAACTCTTCTATTAGTGCCATTAATCTGCTCACGAACTTTTTCAACCCAGTACTCACCCAATTCAGACACAGGTACTAAACGTGATCTATCTTTTACAAATCGCCAAATTGCAAATGTCCAAAAGCATCTCTAAAGACGATTCTTGCCCTTCTTCTATGCGCGCCCAAATTGAATCATCGCCAGTGAGCTCACGAATTACATCCTTTACAATTTTAAAAGCCTCCCTGTAGGCCATACGGGAATCACGCATAAATGCTGCCATCGCAAGATTTTTTGTTTTGCCTTTAAGAGCACTGTATTTTACTCGTCCCCTTATGGCTTCAAGCTGTGCATGGGCTCTACAAACTATCGCAGCAGACTCAATACCAATATTTAAATTCTTCTGAGACTTCCTGAAATATTGATATGCTGTCTGAGAAAGTATTATGTTGTTCTCTCACGATAAACGCATTGTCCCATCCGCATGTCCCTTCTCCACAACCTGTGAAATCAGGATTCCCTCCAATTTTGCATACGGCACCGGCTATCGGATTATTGCACCTAAATGATTTACTTAACGGCAATTCAGGAATGGACCATTTCTGCTTAAGATTTGGTAGTGACGTAGCATCTGCCATGCTGAATTCGAAAATGCACTGATCTGGATCACCAATTAGGGTAATCTTAGCTCCCTTATCTCTAATGAAATTTAGTAAAATCAGCAACCAAGCATTAGAATCCTGTGCTTCATCAACGATAATCTCTGGGAATCGTCTTGCGAGCAATTTTGCAATGTATGGTTTGTCGAATAATAGCTTACATGCCCAAAATATCCTTTGCGAATGTGTATAGTAACCTATTGAAAGAAAGTTCTTATCGAATTTATCCCATAGTTGGGGATCTCTTTATTTCCATATGCAATTGAAGTTTTAAATCTTATTTTTTGGTCATCCGGGTATGGAATTATCTCCCATGCTGGCACTGGTATCTTATGATTTCCCTTTCCATCTATCCATACTTTCAGAGATTTATTGGCCCAATCTCCGGGTCGCGGACCTGGAAAAAGCCTTGGGCGCTTTGATGCATTATTTATAAGGTGGCCAAATGGAGAAAGGATGTAACGCTCAACGAATGAGTCAAACGTCCCGACATAGTTCGGGTCGGATAAAAGTATCTCGCCTACCAATCTGGGCTGTTGCTGTTTTAAATTCGTTGATAGCAACATTTGTAAATGACAGGAGAGCTAAACCACCGACACGATATGGCCAATTAGCCCCTCTCCAAATGAATCGGCGGCATGACGTCCATGTCTTCCCACTCCCTGGTGCCGCACGCAGAAGGTACTCTAATCCATCATAAAATATCGCGGCTTGTTGCTGTTCTGTAGGATTTTGCGTGAGGATCTGCATCATATAGTATTTTAGCTTTCCTCAATTTGTACATCTCCTTCTACAACACCTAAATGTACTAATGCTCGTTTAATATATTTGGGCACTGCATTTGGCGGATAGTTTGTTTATGTCCAAAATTATTGCAAGTTCTTGGGCAAATTGCCCCTTTGACACTTTTGTACCCAAGAAAAATTTTAAGAATTCATTAGCTTTTTCGTCCGATGAATTGAGTTTCACAAGTTGAGATTCAAGTTCTGCTCCTTTAACAGGATGCAGCGTTTTAAAGGCTGACACCATATGGGGAAGCATATCTTCAGATCGGGCAAGCTCATGTTCAAAAGTTATTTCCGACATCTCAACACAAAGATTCTGGATTTTGTCTTCCTGATCTTTCAACCCTAAGGCGGTATTAGATATTGGACCACACACTTGTTTCGCATCGCCATCCGTCAAAATAGCAACGGGAATATGAAGACTATTATCACCGAATAATGGAAGGAAGGCATTAAAATTAAGCCCTTCCACATTTAATACTGTGACAGCGGAACTTTTTAAACAACCGCCCAAAAACTCGGCAAATACTGGTACTAATAGCGCTTCAGCGATGCCCTCTACCATCAGAATTCGTCTTGCAAAAAATAATTCGCCTCTCGTAGCATCAAGGTAGCGCTGGAGCTTTCTTTTTAACGTATCGCTTATATCAATTGAACAGATAGACACTGCACGGATACTATTAGCAACTTCATGCACAGACACCAGTGCATCAATGGGAGCCTGACTCGTTAAAATTGGAGAATGGCTACTGGCGATTACTTGAACTTGATTTTCAGTCTGTTCTGAAGCCACATTTATTAAATGCCTAAGCAACAAGACCTGGAGTTGTGGATGTAGATGAGCCTCCGGTTCTTCGACAAGGATGAACCGGAATGAAAAATGGTCGCTGCGACGCAAAGTTGCCAGTGTTGAAGCTGTAAAGATTAAATTGTTATAACCAAGGCCATTCAATTCGAAAGGAAGCCCTTCAATTTCAGGATGCAGTCCAGAGATGATTCGTCGAAATGCTGGATCAGAAAAAATCAGATCTGCCTTCTGCGTTAATTCAACACCTGCAATTGTTTCCATCTGCGTGTTGATATCGCTTATTGCTGCTTTTACTGGTTCAAGATTTCGTATCTGTTCATTTGCAGCAGTTACAATTACTTCAAAGTCTGAATGCTGATCTTCTGAAGTGAGAAAATTGATGAGTTTGGATACCTGGGAGTGTTGACCGGGACGAAGCCCTCGTTCAGGATCGCGAAGGGGCTGTAGATATATCGTTTCAAGTCTGTCATAATGATTTGATGGTAGCGAACCACCCTCCGTTTCACCGCCCCACATTTTAACATTGCTACGATTAGTCGTCTGGTTGAACTCCACTCTTGCATTAACTTGCATCTCAAATTTACCATCACCTATATCAACAAGGCACTCCTGAAAATGAACTTCGTCTTCCTCAGCAAGCCCCGTGAATCTGCATGAAATTTCAATTGGTGCGTAATCAGTTCCACTTCGAAAATCGTCTTCGTTTATTCGGAGTGCATCGAAATCACGACTTGGATACAGAATGAACCTTAGAGCATCAATGATAGCAGTTTTACCTGAATTATTCTCACCAACCAATATGGCAAGACCAGGAGGAAATGAAATCATAGCTTCTGAAATTTTGCGAAAATTGCGTATATGTAGCTCTCGAATCCACATATGAAATTTTCTCCGATGATAACGCTATGTTAATTGGCTGCCCAACCTACAGGCTCATGCGCGCGCTGTTCACGCATCGGCTTGGAACTGCTTGTTAGCTGTCGGATTCTGCGCCATCTTCGGATTGCTCATTCGTTGATTTATCTTCAGTGACAGGGGCTGTGGGTACACGAGCTCGGATCTTTTTACAAACGTCCTTAGTACGCGACCTTGTGCGGCGCCAAAGTTCGAAGAGTACGGCCGATGAACCAAACCCGAATACTGTCAGTACAGAGAAGACGGTGAATGCATGACCTGCCGGCATATCAATAGTCACTAGCGTGGCAAGAAACGACAAGACAATGGTGAAAAACATAATCGCAAAATTCAAGTAAGCAGAGCTTGGCGACCCCTGTTCCAGAATTTCCAATTCATAGTCTGTGATTTCGTAAAGCGACAGCGAATCTTGCGCCCCACGGACGATCCGCAATTGGACTGAACCCTCTGATTGTTTATTTTCCATCAGAGATTCTCCTTAAGCCATTCGCTCTTACATCTTGAATTGCGCCATGCGGCTTCGACTCCGGATTTGACGACAAATATTCGATCGTTTGAGTCAAGATGTTGGTCAAGGGTATCTCGAATTTGTACTGCTGTCTTAGTCGTGACAACTGCCCAGACGGAATCGTTAATTCGAGCCCATTTAGAGTGTTTCTTTATCGCCGCGTATAAGTCTTCATAATTGCGTCCAGGTTTACGCAGGTCGTACGAAATGATGTAACATTGCATTATATCTCCTTAATTGTCCGGTAAAGAATTGTAGTATAGATTCGACAGCTAACATTAATATAATGTGTAAAGCATCATTTTAACAAAAAACTTAAATTTGAGACATTTTTTAAGTAGCCAGATATTGTTCTGCTTTTTCCTTTGAAGTCGTCACGAATCGTGACCATCCTCATAAATCTACCATTTCCAGGCTCTAAATTAAGGACAAGCGACCTAAAGATGTATAATTTCGGGATACTTATGGAATCTTACGACAACTTGATGCGTATATAGAATTTCAGGTTAGGCGTCTTAGGTTGATAACACCCTACCATCTATTTTGATGCACTGGAAATGGTGCCCATAAAGAGCGCTTTCCCATTTCACAGGCAGCCGCTGGCGCGGAATGACGGGGGATATGCCGACTTGTTTGCAGAGATATTTCTCGTTAACAGAAAAACGACATGATTTCAAGGGTATCGCTGAAATCACCTGGGGCAGCCGCAAGGTGGCTGTTCAGGACGCATCAGGCAGGTCCAAAAAACTGGATTCCCGGGTCAAGCCCGGGAATGACGAACTATTGGTAATTTTATTTTATGGTGTTGAGGGGGGCTAATTATCGAATGAACGCAAGGCATTCACAGACTAGAACCACCATTCCCCAAAAAGGATGTCGGGATTTTGGTTTTTAATCCCTTTGTGCCGCGCCGAGCATCGGCGGGGTGGCCGGATCAAAGCGCGCGGACTGCCGTCGCCCGAAGGCTGCCGTAGGCGGGTCTGAGCGAAGCGAGTCAGCGCGCGCTCCGGCCGAAATCACCCGATGAAGGGGCGTCTCATACCGCCATGCAGCGTTGTCAAGCTTGCTCGGGTGCTCACAATCTGGCGATTGCTGCGCGCCTCGCTGCGCTTGACGCCTTGCCTGACAGCATGATCCTTGCTGCATCGACCGATTTAACGACGCGCAGGATCAAGCTTGACAGGGGCGGCTTCTTTTGGTTCCGTTTTCTTGACGAATTCGTAAAAAACCCGACATCTGCGTTACGCGTATCCTTCGTTATTGCGGCGTAGCGAAAGTACGCGCCCTTCGGGCCCCGCGACAGCGGTATTCCTCAGGATTCGCAAGCCTTGATCTCGACCTTTTTCCGAGTTCGTCTTTTCGTCCACGCGGAAGAAAATGAACGACTGTTCTTAAGGAGTTTTCCGGCCTAACAATACGCCTCAGACCACCGTCAGATGCATGAAGCAGTGCGAAAATCGCCCGCTTTCATCTTCTCATTGTTGCAGACGGCACGTCTTTCACCTCAGCGAAATAGATCTTTCAAAGCCGACATAAAATCGTCGATCTGGAGATCGGGCCTGAAATATGGGCTCTCCCGCAGACGAATCATACCCGCTTGCTCAAGATTCGCAAAATAATCCCTTATCAGGCGTCCGGCCTCCAACGCTATGGGATCTTTTTTATGATGCGCTTTCAATTCCAGTGCCAGTTGCCATTCCGGCTCGGTGGTTGTCGCCAGAATCGTGTACAGATCAAGGGCATGATATCGGCCGAATTCTTTGTTCTTATCATCGAGGCGATCCCGAAAAGCGAAAAGTTTCATCAAGGAAAACGTGTAAGGATGCGGCAAAAAGACTTCCGTTTCCCAAGGATCGCCGGAACTGCGATGCCCCTCCAAAATGGTCGGAAGCAGACCCTCCCCCAAACTAAGCGCCTCGTCAACAGGGTGGGCGTGTATGCCGACGGAGGGATTGGGTTTTACACGGCGGCTGTCCGTCTTTACCTTTGTACCGTCGAAACGGCTCCGAGGGCCGGTGAGCATGTCAACCTTGATGCTCCCGGCTTCTGTTCCATCGGGTCCCAATCGGCTAAACTGATAATTCCTGGCGGTTGGCACAACGCTATATTGCAGCTGCTCCAGGGCCTGGGCGATAGGGATCAATTTTTCGGATTCGATGAGTAGTTCAGGGCGAAGAAACAGGTCAAGATCGTTCGTGGACCGAGGCTCCGGTAAACTTGTGAATAGCGTCCTTTCGCCTGTTCGCCGCAGATGGGCCATTTTAAGGTAAATGCCATACCCGCCGCCGACAATGAGCTTCTCGCCGGTGGTTCGGATTTCGTAAAGAAGGTCCAGGAGCGCCGTCTGTAGATCGATGATTCGATTCATCGCGAAATCGATCCAGAAGTGTTCATAATGGACGGTTTCAGCTGCTCTGCCGTTTCCTGGTCCCGTTTGTCCCCGGTCATGAGTTCAAGATAGACCTGTACAGGCGATGCCCACCAAAACCCCTCTTCCTGGCGCGCATCGAAATAGACCGTTTCATCCTCGACTTCGATCAACTCGAGATTTGGGAAGCGATCCGTCCGGCTGCCCGGCAATAGGACGCGCAGCGGTTCCAATTTGGGGCAGTAGACTGAAAGCAAATCTCCCCGCGGCATAACCGTGTACCGGGAAACTGAAGATGTTCCTGTTGCGACAACGGGCAAGCCCGTCTTTTGAGAAATCTCGGTGACCAGATTACGGAGTGTTTCAGGGTCTTCTTGAATCTTGATCTGCACCCGCCCTGCGACTCGCGGGGGTTCATAATTTACGGCCAGTTTATTTAGAAGCTTGTCGGCCTGTAAAAGGCGAATACCGCCGTTGCGCGCAACGATGAGGTCTTCTTCTATTGATTTCAACGCCTTTGAAACAGTTGAAAGGCCAATTGGCTTCTTGTCCCCCAATACGACCAGGGGATTTCGCCTGCTGATCTCGTTTTGAATCTCCTGGACAGCTTCATACTCCGGACGAGCCAGAAAAACCCTCCCCACCATCGAGGTATTCTTGCGGTAAACATTTTTGATCGGAGCCCAGGAGGGAAATCTGTTCTTTCCTCCGGTGCGAAAGACGTAAAATTTCCCGGGAGCAATGACGACAGCGTTTCCGCACAAGTCAATCCCGCTAATTCCCTCACTTTCCAACTGTTTCAACTGGGCTTCACTGAGAAAAGGCAGGCACAGCATCGGCAATACGCCTTCAGGCAGTTTTAACGACTTCAGTTGAATCAATCCGGATTGAAAGGCTTTAGGGGTTGAAAGGGCCTTGCACTCGACGGCAAATCTGACGGTTTCCTTCTGCCACGAAATTTCAATCAGCGCGTCGTATCCGGAATCCCTGCCCTTATTCTTGGCAACTTCCATAAAGCGAAGGGACAACGGCGACAACTCGGCTCTTCCCTGCCGAAGTCGGTCGATCATCCCCGTCTCGGTTTGTATTTTCCTGTATTTTTCCATTTTCCTGTTCAGGAAAATGATAGATTTCAGGAAAATTGTCAAGGAATATTTTCAGACCCAGACGCCGATATTGTTCCCTTTGGACCGGTGTTTAAGATTGCGGCCGTGAGCAGGCATTATTTTTATTTTCTTATTTTGGCTTATTTTCCTGATCAGGAAATTGTGAATTTTTAGGAACTAAGATCGCACATACAATGGTATCGAAACAGGCTTGCAGGGACCTGCGTCTTCGCTTTCGCAAGGATGACAAACTGAGGGCCTTCGTATCTCAAACCACCGTCAAATGCATGAAGCAGTGCGAAAACCGCCCGCTTTCCGGGATGAAGCACAGCAGGCGCTGACCCGGTTTCAACTCGCCGGATTTGAAGAGGTCTTCCATGATGAGATAGATCGAGGCGGCGCCGACATTGCCGGTGGTGTAGCGGAGGCCTTTATAGCCCCAGATCCTGATTGATGAGGATGACGCGGATCCTCCCCTTCGGGTAGGACTTTTCCGTAATAGTCCAGGTATTGCAGATGCGGTCGGGGCTTTTGCAGTCCATGCAACAGGCCGTTTTCATGCAGGGGGTTTTTAAGCCGGGATGCCGGATCGCGTTGGCGGGCGCGGCGTAGGATTTGATGCGCGCCATGGCCGCCGTGAGATCGGAAACGATCTTGTTGCGGCCAACCAGAATGATTACGTTCCGCGGACCGAAAGTGATGGCGCCCGTGCGGTTGCCGATCATGTCCAGGTTGACCAGTTGCCCTGCTTCCGTCAGGGCATTGCTGCCCGTAAAAAACAGATCCGTCAGCAGCGCCTGCCGGCGTCGTTCGATCAATTCCTCCCGCGGCACATTTTCGGCAAATGTTTCCAACGATATCGATAGCAGGTGCGGCTGTTTAATCTCCTTCAAAATCCCCGTAGCATGGAGCGTCATGGAATCCCCCCAGGAGACCGTTTTCGGCACAATCCTGGGAAGAATTTCTTCCAGGACGATGCGCTTCGCCTCCCTGCAATCGTTTGCCGCATAAGCGACGAAATTGTTGGCCGCGAGCGCTTCCCGGCACCTTTCAAGTCGCAACTCCCAGAATTGCTTTAAATGATCATCCATGTCTCCTTTTCCTTCGCTGCAAGCCGCCTCAAAATCGAAGGGGCTTTCATATAAAAATCTGGTCCAGGCGAAACCACTCCCGCGGCGGGCCCGGCTGCCGGCTCACCTGCACCATCTTGGCGGCCACCTCTTCGCCGCGGATGGGGCGGTAGCGGCGCAGGCCGGGAATGGTGCAGAGGACCGGCAGCAGCATGGCGCCCAGCGTTTCGCCCAGGCGGAACTCCGCGCGCTGGCCCAGCAATAGCGAGGGCTGAAAAATGCTGATGCGTTCGAACGGCAGGGCCTGGACCTTCTCCTCCAGTTCGCCCTTCATCCGCAGGTACGGGTTATTGCTTTTGGCATTGGCGCCGCTGGCGGAGACCAGCAGGTAATGGCGCACGCCATGGTCGGCCGCCAATCGGGCCGCGCGATACTGGTAGTCCAGATCGACCTTGCGCTGGGCGGCAATGGACCCGGCCTGCTTGCGGGTCGTCCCCAGGCACGAAAACAGCAGGTCCGCCGCGAACAAGGCCGCCTGGTCCTCCAGAAGGTCGAAATCCACGATCCGGTTGTCAACCTTCGGGCTGGCGTGGGGCGACGGGCGGCGGGTCGGAGTGATGACTTTGCGGACATGATCCGCATTCCCGAGTTGATCGGTCAAGGCCCAGCCTACCAGGCCGGTGGCCCCGATGACAATGGCCGTCTTCTCCATGGTCACTTTCCTTTATGGACGAAAGCAATTTTAATCCGAGGGCGGGCCGATCCCCTGGGCCCGCGTTTTGAGCATCAAAGTGGCGATGGCAGAAGACGTTTTCGCCCCTTTACTCATCCGCTACCGTGTCCGGCCGCGATCTGCAATGCGGTTACTTCAATCCCGTAAGCCTTGATCCTCCCGTTGATATCCTCTATCAGTCCGTCGAACAGCATCAGGACGATTGCCAGCGCGGACCACAGCCGGCGGGCATTGCTCACGAGCAGGGAGGCTCCAACCCCCTGTTTTACATCCGGCAGCGGCGTGTCCGAAAGGCGACGATACGCCAATGCCAGGATTGCCAGATACACCATCCACAAATGACATCTTGCGGCCCCGGCCGGCGCGCGCTTTGGAAATTCTTGCCGTAGCGGGGCTGCGCAACGCTATCGCGCATACGGCGACGCCGTCGGTTTCCACCCACAGGGGGGATTGGATCAGACGGGAAGTCCCGCCAAGCGGGACAAATCACGGCGGCCATGGCCGGAACCAAAATCTGCCATTTCTGGACGGACACCATGTGGCTCGGTGTTGATTCAGCATGATGCCACGCAAAGACCCGATACATCGCCCCGATATCTTTATGACGCTCTTTTTCGCAACCGATCTGGTGATACAAATACGGGTAATTTATTGATATCGCAAGGCGTCTTTGGTATTGTTGGCGCTGTTGTCAATACCGGCCGCGGCCTGAATCTTTTGCCATGCAGCGGTTTACGCAAAAAATCATCGCTCTCCGAAACGACGGGCGGTTTTAATTCCGATTCCACCCATTCCGACAGGAACCACCATGGCATTTCTCGATTGGCACCCCGACTTCAGTGTGAAGGTAAAAGAACTCGACGATCAGCACCAGTATTTAGTCTCCCTGATCAACACCCTCTATGACGCCATGCGAAACGGAGAGGACAGGGATGCGTTGGGGAAACTCATCAACCAGTTGGTGATCTACGCGGTCATGCATTTCGCCAAAGAGGAAGATTACTTCGATCGTCTGGGATACCCGGACGCTGATGCGCATGAAAAACAGCATACCGCTTTCGAGATGAAGGTCACGGAATTCGAGGAGGCTTTCAAAAACGGCGAACAGGATATGTCCATCGATATCATGAACTTTTTATGCAATTGGCTGGTCGGGCACATCAAAGGCAGCGACAGGAAATACGGACCTTTCCTGAATGCCCAGGGGATCGTCTGATATCCCCTGGCAGGAAACCCCCAGTACGCTTAATCCGGATGGACCGCAAATTTCATAACGTCCGTCAGACGAAAGGACCTAACACACACCATGTAAGCCCGCAACTATCTGATAGTCCGGGAAAGGCTTGATCCCGGCCTGTTGCCGACAAGCAGTCTTTGAAAATCCCTCCGAAATCCCCCTCGCGCATAACGGAACTATCCGCAACCTGCCTTTTATTGTTTTCAGACACTTGGCTGCATCATCCCCGTTCATTTGCCCTTGTTTGACACCCAGAAGCGACTTGCTATAGAAATTCTGTCCTGCATAGACTAAGGAGTACCTTGCGCGACCGGCATGCACACGTTTCAAACCCGTCCTTAACGCGAATAAAAGGAGAACTTCATGCTCATCACGTTGTCCGACGGCAGACGCGTTCCGGTAGAGATGCACCGGATCAAAATCGTCCAGAAAATCAACCTCATTCCGGCCGCTGAGCGCCTCAAGGCCTTGCAGGCGGTGGGCTACAACACCTTCCTGCTTCCCAACCGGGAAGTCTTTCTCGACATGCTGACCGACAGCGGCACAAATGCGATGAGCGACAACCAGCTTGCCGCCATGATGGTCGCCGACGATGCCTACGCCGGCTCCGAAAGCTTCTACAAGCTGGAGAAAGTGGTCCAAAAAGTCTTCGGCTTCGAGCACACCCTGCCGGTGCATCAGGGACGCGCCGCCGAACACCTTCTCGTCAAAGTTCTCCTCCAGGCGCCTCAAGTGGTCATCACCAATTACCACTTCCCTTCAACCCGCGTCCATGTCGACCTGGTCGGCTCGCAGATACTGGATCTGGTGGCGGACGAAGCGATGATCCCGGGCGGGGACAATCCCTTCAAGGGCAATATCGATCTTGTGAAGCTCCGCCAAGCCATTGATGAACATGGCGCCGCGAACGTGGCCTTCATCCGTATGGAAGCCACCACCAACCTGATCGGCGGCCAGCCTTTCTCTATGCGGAACCTGCGGGACGTAAGGGAAATCGCCCAAAAGAACGGCATCCTGCTGGTCCTCGATGGCAGCCTGATCGGAGAAAACGCCTATTTCATCCAACAGCGCGAGGCGGAATATGCCGATAAAACGATTCAGGAAATTCTGCAGGAGATGATGGCGCTGGTGGATATTTTCTACATGTCCGGCCGCAAGAGCGGCGGCGCCCGCGGCGGTCTCATCGCCACCAACAACAAGCCCTATTTCGATCAGCTGATGAACTGGCTTCCGGTCTACGAGGGCTTCTCGACCTATGGCGGCATGTCCACCAAAGAAATCGAAGCCATGGCGGTGGGCCTGGAGGAGATGACCCAGACCGAAGTGGCGGGAAGCAGCCCCGAGCAGATCCAGTACTTTGCCGAGCGGCTGCAAGCCTTTGGCATCCAGGTCGTCACCCCGCCCGGCGGGCTGGCCTGCCATATCGACGCCCGCGCCTTCCTGCCGCATGTCCCGCCGCTGGAGTATCCGGCGGAAGCCCTCAACGCCGCCTTGTATCTGGCCTCGGGCGCACGCGGGGTCGAACGCGGCACCATGTCGGAAGACCGGGATCGCAACGGCAACGAAATAACCGCCAAAATGGAGCTGGTGCGCCTGGCCATCCCGCGCCGGGCCTTCACCATCGGTCACATCGAATATGTGGCCGAACGCGTGGCCTGGCTCCACCGGCACCGCGAACTGATCGGAGGGCTCCGGTTCGTGGAAGAGCCACCGGTGATGCGCTTCTTCTTCGGCAAGCTGACCCCGGTCGGTGATGATTGGGGGCGCAAAATCGTGGATGCCTTCACGAACGATTTCGGCGACCAATATTAATCCCAAGGCTGTATTGGCGGAGGATCAATTGGGGGGCACCCATTAAAATTTCCAATTGGCTGGTCGGGCACCGTGATTATCGGACTATTTACGATGCGTCCAATCTGCCGTACCACCCATCGATGGTGTTGAAATATTGCCCCAGGGTTTTGGGGCCATGGCTATCGGAACTCATCACCAGCGGAATACCCATGCCGGCCGCTTCGTGGACGATCCAGGGACTGGGATAGGGGGCGCCGACGGGATGGTTGATGCCGGCCGTGTTGATCTCCATTGTCATGCCCTGCGCCGCGATCACCCCCAGGGTCGCCATCACGAGGTCGCGATACCAGCCATCGGATTCATCAAAGAAGACGGCGCCGGCATTGTGTTTCTTGATAACGTCCAGGTGCCCGGCAATATCGAACCAGCCGGTGCGACAGGCCATTTGAATCACCCCGTAGTAAATCCGGCAGAGGGTCTTGATATCGCCATGGGCCGCCTGAAAAAGGGCATCGAATTCCCCACGCGTCCCATTGACCAGGCCGGCAATGTCGTCATCGAGCAGCCAGTGGACCGAGATGATGCAATGATCCCAGCCCATTGTCCATATGTCGTGGATCCATTCACGATACCGGGGAATGTATTCGAATTCGATCCCCGATGTGATCTTCAGACGTCCATCGTAAGCTGTTTGGGCCTGCCGAATGTCATGTCGGTAGGCATCGACCTTGGCACGTGACATGGCATAGCGGGTATCGAAGGGAAGGGGCATGTGATCGGTAATCGTGATTTGCGTCAGCCCTTTGTCGATGGCTGAACGGGCCATGGCATCGACAAGCGCATTGCCATCCGAATATACGGTGTGCATGTGGTAATCGCTGGTTTTGTCAATCTGCAAGGCGGGTCCTTTCCCTCGTACTCAGAAATAATTAATGGTTACCATGGGATTGATAGCAAACGATTAGGATCGGAGACAAACCGTTCGGGCGCGTGCTGTTCGACGGCCGGGCCATTCGTCCGGTGGATGCATGGCCCCGATCACAGGCGCACTCACACGTCGCCAAGGCTATCATGGAGGCGATTGGGTGTGGCAGCAAAAAGCTGCGAAGCCTTTATGGATTCCCGCGCCACGCCTGATAATCAAGACCCCATTTCCGGACGGCCGTTTCTCATCCCCTTTGAATCAAATAAAGGCTGGCCAGCAATCCCGCGCTTCCGAGCAATCGGGAAAGCCCCATGGGATGCCGGGCAAGGCCGAACAGGCCGAAGTGGTCCAGGATCACCGACAGGATGAGTTGGCCCACGATCGTGGCCGTGACCGTGCTGGCGATGCCGATGTGGGGGGTCAGCACCAACAGGGTGGTGACGAACAGGACACCGTAGATGCCGCCCGTATAATAGATCGGCGGAATGGCCCTGAGCTGGGCCAGGGAGGGCAGCGCGGGGTGCAGCGCCAGCAGGACGACGATAAGCAGGAGCACCGCGCCGAAAAATGAGATGAAGGTGGCCTGCAGCGGATGATTGAGACCTTCACTCAAGTGGGCATTGATCGAGCCCTGGACCGGCACCAGACCGCCGGCGCATAAAGCGACCACAAGCAGCAGCAGATTTTTCATATTTTCCCTTTCGGATATTTATCTCATCAGGAATATCGAAGCTTTCCTATTCTAGTCACTTTTCCTGATCAGGAAATGGCCGCTTTTGGGGAAAATATGAACCCTTGTAAACTTTTTTCAATGCGTATCGATACGCATCAAACCACGGTCAGGTGCATAAAGCAGTGGGAAAACCGCCCGCTTTCCGGGATGAAACACAGCAGGCGCTGGCCCGGTTCCAAATCCCCGGATTTGAAGAGCGCCTCCATAATGAGATAGATCGAGGCGGCGCCCACGTTGCCGGTGGTGTAGAGGTTGGTGAACCATTTCTCGTAGGGGATTTCGAAACCGGCCTCCTGCATGCCGGCGAAGAACTTGTCCCGGAAGAAATGGGAGGAGTAGTGGGGCAGATACCAGTCGATGTCGGCGGGCTTGAGATTGTGCTTTGCGGCAGCCCGGCGCAGGGCGCGGGTCATGGTGGGCACGATCTCGCGGCCCAGCAGGCGCGCGTCCTGGCGCACGGCCAGGAAATTGCAGCAGGCCGCTTCCTTGGCCGAAGGGGCGGCCCGCCAACCGCTGACCGTGCGGTCTTCGTTCTTCCATCCGCCGGCGTACATGCAGGTCTCCAGCTCGCCGGCGAAGCTGATGTTCTCGATCCAGTCCACCCGCAGGGAAAGGCCCTCCGGGTTTTTCTCCCCGGAGATGAAGGCCGCCCCGGCCCCGTCGGAAAGCATCCAGCGCAGGAAGTCGGCGTCGAAGGCCAGGATGGGCTTCTTGGCAAGATCCGCTTCGGGGTCCTCGGCAATCACCGAGAAGAAATCCGCCCGCAGATAGGAGGAGGACAATTCCGATCCGGTGGCCACGGCGTTGGTGGAGAAGCCGGCCGCCACGTTCATGCAGGCATGCTTCAAGGCCGTCATCCCGGCGATGCAGATGCCGGCCGTGGTCACGGCGTCGCAGGCCGGCAGGCAGAGCTCGCCCATGACCATCAGGGCATGGCCGGGCAGGAGCACGTCCGGGCTGGTGGTGCCGCAGCACAGGCAGGCGATGTCTTCCAGGTTGAAATCCGCGTAGGGTTTGAGGCGCCGCACGGCCTCGGCCGTGAGCTGGGCGTTGTTGTGGGTGAATTCACCGGTCTCCGGATCCAGGGCGTAATAGCGCTGCTGGATCTTGTTGTTGCGCAGCATGATGGCCTTGGACCTGGACGGAATGGCCTTGATCCGACCAAGCACGTCTTCGATGCGGTCGTTCGTGACCGGTTGGTTGGGCAGAAAGGAGGCGAGATCGGTAATATAGGCGTCCATTGATACCTCAAATCAGGATTCATAGCGATTGCTGCGGTAATAGGCCACGGCCTTCTCGATAGAAGCCTTCCTGAGCCACAGGGTGACCTTGGCGGCCAAGGTGGCCAGCGGGGCCAGCACGACGATGGCCGCCAGCAAATAGAAGAAAAAGGCCAGCACCCGGCGCTGCCGGGCCGGTGCACCGGGGCCGCCCTTTTTGCGGATGAAGCGGGCCCAGATGCGAAAGACGCGCCGGATGCGGTGTTCGAAAATAATATAGGCCGGCTCCACCGGGACCGCTCCCACGGCATTCAGCACGTCCTGGTCAAGGGTCGTGATGTCCTCCTGCAGGGCCTTGCGCAGGATGATGCCAAAGCGCGATGCCTGGCGGATGTCCTCCGCGTCCACCCCCGGTTTGGGGAGAATCCCCAGCAGACGCTCCTTGCGGCCGGTGAGCATCCAGTAGGCGATGGTGGCCACCCCGGTCAGGTTGCCGGCCCGGTCCCCCAGCACGATATTGCCCACCAGACGCGCGTCCAGCTCCTGGAGACGCTGTTTGACCTGCTCCTGGGCCAGGAGCCACATGTTGCGGCAACCGATCACGGTCACCACCGGGGTGCCCGGGAAAAGCCGCGCCGCCTCAGGGGATCGCAAGAAGGCCTGCACCGGCAGGGAAGGCGACAGGTACCACACCGTGTAAGCCAGCACGATCAGGTCGAAGCGGGCCTCGGGATCGAGTCCCAAAGGCGCCAGCGTGCAGGGCACCCCCGCCACCGACTCCGGAAACACGTCGCAGAAACGCTGGGAGGTCCAGGGGAAGGGATAGGCCGGCTGCGGTTTGAGCGCCAGGCGGGTGATCTCGAGCTTGGGCACCTCGGCCAGGGGGCCCAGGATGGATTCGACGATGTCCGTCAACTGGCCGGTCTGGGAATAGTGGACTAGGAGAACCTTTGTCATCGCCATTCAGTCGAGCGCCTTCCACGGCACCGGAAAATGTCAATTGAACCAAAAAATTTAAGGGCACAATAACCGGCACGAAACGCACAAAGGATGTCGCCGGGATGTTGATCTGGCATTCTGCCTATTCTTCGTGTGCTGCATGGTGAACGCTGGATACGGTGTTGTCGGCCAACTGAAGCGTCCACTTAAACTGAAAAAGCATGCTAATTTGACCGTTTTCCCTATAAAAGTCAACCGGATCAATTGGCCGTGTGGCTGTTCTTCCAGCACAGGGGGTCCGAGGCCAGATAGTCGCCGGTCATCTGGAAGGCGGCCCCCCGGCAGCCATAGCATTCCGCCGCCCGGTCGCACTCCCGGCAGGGTCCCTTGATGGTCTCGCGGTGGCGCTTCAAGTTCTGGATGACCTCGCTCCCGCGCAGGATGTCGGCCAGGGGCGTTGCGCGGATATTGCCCACGGCCAGGGTCACCCCCACGCAGGGCAGCACGTCGCCCCGGGCCGTGACCAGGCAGGAGAAGCGGTGCCGCAGGCATTTGTGGCCCAGCAAAGGCGGCTGGGGCTCCCACGCATGGCCGTAGCGTTCCCGGTCCAGGCGGGCGACGGCGTAAAAGAGCCGCTCCAGTTCTTCGGACGGGACATGGAGTTCGGGGTGTTCCGCGGCGTTGGCCTGGGGGGTGATGATTTCAAAATAGGGGGCAATGCCCCGGTCGCGCAGCCACTGCCACATGGCAACAATTTCATGCCGGTTGTCCCGGCAGATGACGGTGCTGACGGCCAGAAAGCGGTCCTCGGCCGGATAACCGGCCTGCCGCAGACGGTCCAGGGATTCCCGAATCTGCCGATAGCTGCCCTTGACTCCGGTCAGCCGATCCTGGGTGGTCTCATCGAAGGAGTTCATCTTCAGGACGACACGCACCGACCGCCCGGCCAGATCGGCGGCCAGGACCGGCGTGATTCCGGAGCCGTTGGTGAACATCTCCACGGCCATCCCCCGTCCGCGGATAAAATCGATCATTTCGATGAGATGGGGGTAGATGCTGGGCTCGCCGCCCAGGATGATGATCTTGCGGGCTCCCAAGGCTTGCGCCTGCCGGATCACATCCTTTATCTCGCTGCCGCTGAGCTCCCGGGACACGTCCGGGTTGCGCGGTACGTAGCAATAAGGGCAGCGGTAGTTGCAGCGCAGGCTGAACTCGATCTCCATGGACAGCAACCCGCCGCGCGCAGCTGTCTCCTCGATGTCCGCGAGGGGAAACTCAAAATCCGAGGTCTGGATAAAACAGCTGGCCATAAAAAAGTCCTTCCGCTGCCCCTGTGCCCATCCATAAATGGCATCTTTTGGCCCCGGCCAGCGTTCTCGCGCTTTGTAAATCCTCGCCGCAGCGCAGCTACGCCTCCGGTTTCCAAATCACTGTGGCCTTAGCCGGCGCCAAAATCTACCATCTCTGGGCGGGCACTACCCTATGAAAAAAGTCCCCGCAGGGACCTTGGTGGATCTGAACTGATGCTCCAGCATGGCCCCCCCCATAACACGCCTTCAGGCGGGTTGTCCATTGGCCATTCCGCCCCGGCCCCGCCGCTAGCAGGCTGCCAATAACCGAGAGGCGGGGCGAAAGGCAGGGCGCAGCACCCATATGGGTTGTGAGCATTTTCGCGAGGGCCGGGCTCACCATAGTTTACATAATCGGGCGGGAACGCCCGCAAACGCGGGACAACGCCGCATTTCGGCCTGAGGCGCCGATTATCCACAGCCGGCTAGGGCGCTTCGAGAAATTGGGCCAGCTCGGCGGCCATCTCCGGATGGGTGGTCTTCAAAAGATCGTAATGGGCCCGGGCCTGGTCGGGCCGCCCCAAGTGCAGCAGCAGCACCGCCAGGTTGAAATGGGGCGCCGGCATGGCCGGATCGGCCTGCAGGGCCTTTTCCCAGGCCTCGAGCGCCTGGTCGTACCGGTTGAGGCTGTCATAGCAGTTGCCCAGGTTGTACCAGGCCTCCCCATCATCCGGGTCGATGCGCACGGCGGCCTGAAACGCCAGCAAGGCATCGTGATAGAGGGCCTGCTCCCCGTAGATGACCCCCATGTTGTAATAGGCCCGGCCATAATCGGGATCGAGCCGCAGTGCGGATTGAAAGGCGTCCAGGGCGTCATCCATCTGTTCCAGCCGCCACAGGCAAAGGCCGAGGTTGAAGTAAACCTTCTCGTCTTCACCGTAGAGCTTCAGTCCCAGCCGATAGGCCCGGACGGCCGCTTCATACTTGCCCTCCATGGCAAACTGGTTGCCGAGCGCGATCCAGTCTTCTTCCTGGGGAACCGCTCCATAGTCGGCCGCTGCCTCCGGTGCCATCAGCCGGACCAGCTCCGGATAGCCCCCGACGCGTGCCAGGTGGAGGGGGGTGCGTCCCAAATTGTCCACCAGGGTGGCATCGGCGCCGTTTTCCATCAGCAGAGCCGTCATCTCCGCATAGCCCTTGAACGCCGCCAGATGCAATGGCGTGCGCCCATCCCGGTCCCGGGCATCCACTTCCAGCCCGGCGGCAATCAGCAGGCGGCCCGTCTCCACGGCATTGGCGTTGGCCGCCACGTGCAGCAGGGTCTCGCCTTTGAAGCCTTTCTTATGGGGATCGGCCCCGCGATCCATCATCTGCTGCAGCTGGGCCGCATCGTCGGTCCGCACCGCATCCTGGATGTAGGGCCCGCAACCGGCAAGCATCAGCAGCAAAGCAAGCAGGATCGCCCCGACGGCAGCCGGCTGGAACTGCATTATTTTTCGGTTTTCGTAATGCATTTCTTTTAACAACATTACATTGAAGCGCACTGCAAACGGCCGATTGAAAAAATGGAAGCACCGTCGAAAAGCCTCTGTAGAATAAGGAGATGTGCCCGAACCAGAAATGAGGATTTTTGACCCTGATCAAGGCCGCACAAGGGTTTTACGGTGAGGCGTACGCCGGTACGCCGCAGCCGTAAAACACGCGGAGAACGCCGATCAGGGTCAAAAAGACCATTTCTGGTCGGTCACTAGCGGCAGGCCACGCTGTCTTTTATGCGCTTCACATGCCCCCGCCCCAATCCCTTGACCTCGCAGCCCAGCTCGAAATAACGGCGGATCTTGGCGTCATCCAGCAAATTGAAGCAGTCGATGACCGCCACCGGTCGCCCCGTCATTTCCACCACGACATCGGGCGCCAGGTCCCGGTAAGCCTGGTGGCCCACCGCCAGCACGAGGGCATCGACGCCTGCCAGGGCCGTCTCCAGCCGGTCGCAGACCGCCAGATCTTTCAGCCCTTCCTGGTTGCGGAAAAAGCGGCCCATGGAATGCCCGGGGGCCGGGTAGCTCTCCTGCTTTTCAAGCTCCCACCAGCGTTTTACATACGGATCGTGCACCACCACGTCGGCGCCCATTTCCGCCAGCTTGCGCACGATCAGCTCGGAGCCGCTGTAGCGGGTGTCGCCCACATCCTGGCGGTAGGACGCCCCCAGAAGGGCGATACGCGAGGCCGCCACGATCTTGCCCATGTTCCGGAGCGCATCGCGCACCAGCTGCACGGCATGCAGAGATCGGGTGTCGTTGATGTCGATAGCCAGGGGGGTGATTTTAAAAATATCGTCCTCGAAGCCCATCAGGGTGTTGTAGGCCCAGACCCCCAGCCCTCCGTCCTTGGGCAGGCAGTAGCCGCCGATGCCGGGCCCCGGAAAAATGATGTTGGAGTGGGTGGGACGCACCTTGATGGCCTCCACCACCTTGGTCAAATCCACGCCGTTGCGCTCGGAAAAAAGGCTCCACTCGTCCAGAAAGGCCAGCAGGGTGGCCCGGTAGGAATTTTCCACGATTTTGCAGGTTTCGCTTTCGATGGGACGATCCAGCACGGTCAGGGGAAATTTTTCCACGTTCAGCACTTGTGAGAGAAAGCGGACCACCTTCTCCCGGGCCGTGGCATTGATGCCGCTGCAGACCCGCCAGAACTCCTTGATGGAGGCCACATAGTCCCGCCCGGGCATCACCCGCTCGAAGCTGTGGGCCAGACAGGGCTCGGCCGTTTGCATGCCCCGGGCTTCAAAGGCTTTTTTCATGATGGGGTAGGCCACATATTCGGTGGTCCCCGGCGGCACCGTGGTCTCGATCAACACCAGGCATTCCGGGGCGATCTTATCGCCGATGACCTTCAGGCTCTCTTCCAGGGCCTTGATATCGGCGTGCCCCTGGCGAACGTTGCCCAGGGTTTCCTTGAAATAGTCGCACTGGACGTCCACCACCACCACGTCCGCCAGGCGAAGGGCCTCGTAGGTATAGGTGGCCACCAGGGTCTTCTTGGTCTTGACGCAGCGCTCGATCAGGGGGGCCACTTCAGGGTCTTCAGCCTCCACAGGCGCCCTTCCCTGGTTGAGATAGGGGATCTTCCAGTAAGAACGCACCGAGGGCCGCTGCATCCCGATGACAAAGTAGGGCGATTCCCCCGTGGCCTTGTCCGCCGCATCGGCCACCACGCCGGCCATGACGGCGCCCACGAAGCCCACCCCCATGACCACCACGATCTCCCGGCCGAGGGCCCGCTGTTCGTCGGCCAGCTGCCGCAGTTGTTCGAATTCCAGGGCATAATCTTCTTCCGATGGCAGCGGGAAGGTCTCTCCGCTGGGGGACATGGATGTCAACTGCTCCGGGGTGTTCGCTGTCATGGTGATGGTCCTCTTTCCGTGAGATGTTGTGGTTTGGTATGCGTCTTTATCTCGTAGCGATGCAGGGACAGTGACGGGTATCAGATCGTTTCAGGCCGTCATTCGTCAGTTGCCTGGAGCATGCCGGTGCCTGTCGCTTCGCTTTGCCCCAAACTTCCTGGATGCCCGCCGGCGCGGGCACGACGGCAGAGGGTTAGTTTTTTTCGTCATTCTCCGGCTTGACCGGAGAATCCAGCAATCCCAATGATCAATGACTGCCGTCTGTCCTGCCCATCGAGAATCCCCCTACCCCGCTGTCTCGAGATAGTCCCGATAGGTGGCCTCGATGCCGGCCCGCAACGATATGGCCGGTTTCCAGCCCAGCCGATTGAGGCGCGACACGTCGAGCAGCTTTCGGGGGGTGCCGTCGGGCCGGGTTTCATCCCAGACGATCTCACCCTCAAAACCCACCACCTCGCGCACCAGGTCGGCCAGTTCCCGGATGGTCTGATCTTCGCCCGTGCCCACGTTCAGCAGGCCGGTCTCCGGCCGCAGATTCGGGGCCGCGCCGCTTTTCGCCTCCACGGGGGAGGGCCGGCAGACTTCGGCCAGGGCCCGGTCCGGCTGCGCCATGATGAAAAGGCAGGCCGCGGCCAGATCGTCCACATGCAGGAATTCGCGGTAGGGGGTTCCGGTGCCCCACAGCACAAGCTGCGGTTTACGCCCATCCCGGGCCTCGCCGTCGGAGTCCGCCGGGAGCAGTCCCAGGTGCGCCCGCAGGTCATCAGGAATGGGGCCGTGGCATTGTTCGTCCCGGGCAATGGCCTCCCAGTCCCCCTGCACCGCCAGTTTGGCCAGGTGGCATTTGCGGATGAATGCCGGCAGGACGTGGGAGGTTTCCAGATCGTAGTTGTCGTTGGGGCCATAGAGATTGGTGGGCATTACGGCCCGGAAGTGCGTCCCGTACTGGCGGTTGTAGGATTCGCACAGCTTGATGCCGGCGATCTTGGCAATGGCGTAGGGTTCGTTGGTGGGCTCCAGCCAACCACCCAGCAGGGCCTCCTCCGACATGGGCTGGGTCGCCAGTTTGGGGTAGATGCAGGAGCTTCCCAAAAAAAGGAGTTCCCCCACCCCGGATTGGTGGGCGGCGTGAATCACATTGGTCTGGATCATCAGGTTCTGGTAGATGAATTCCGCGGGGAAGGCGTTATTGGCATGGATGCCGCCCACCCGCGCCGCGGCCAGGAAGACGCAATCCACGGGGGTCTCCGCGAAAAAGCGGCCCACGGCCTGCTGGTCGGTCAGGTCCAGGGCGGCATGGGAACGGGTGATGACGTTGTGGAACCCTTCCCGCGCCAGGCCGCGCTGCAGGGCGGCCCCCACCATGCCGCCGTGCCCTGCCAGAAAGATGCGCGTATCTTTATTCATAAAGAGGTGCCTTTTCGAAAATTCAAATGGCTTGAACCCATTTGGGTTATTCCGTGTGCCGGGCCACTGGGAAACCGGCAATATCGCACAATCGGTCCCGATCGGCGCCTTTCAGGTCTTCCTGAACCATGGCGGCCACAAGCGCCTCGAAAGAGACCCGGGGCTCCCAACCCAGCACCTCCCGGGCTTTGCTGGCATCCCCCTGGAGGTAGTCCACTTCGGTGGGCCGGAAATAGCTCGGATCGATGCGCACCACCGTATCGCCCGGGCGCAGGGCGCTGCCCTTGCCGCCGTCGACGGTGTCCACGATACCCCTTTCTTCGATGCCCTCACCTTCCCAGCGCAAACCGACGCCCACCTCGGCGAAGGCCGCGGCCACGAGTTCCCGCACCGAATGGACCTGCCCGGTGGCGATTACGAAATCATCGGGCTGGTCCTGCTGGAGGATGCGCCACATGGCGTCGACGTAATCCCGGGCGTGGCCCCAGTCCCGGCTAGCCTCCAGGTTGCCGAGGTAGACACAGCGCTGGAGCCCCATATGCATGCGCGCCACAGCCCGAGTCACCTTGCGCGTAACGAAGGTTTCGCCCCGGATGGGGGATTCGTGGTTGAAAAGGATGCCGTTGCAGGCATACATGCCGTAGGCTTCCCGGTAGTTGACGGTGATCCAGTAGGCATAAACCTTGGCGGCCCCGTACGGACTGCGGGGATAGAAGGGCGTCGCCTCGGTCTGGGGGGTTTCACGCACCTTGCCGTACATCTCGCTGGTGGAGGCCTGATAAAAGCGCACGGTCTGCTCCAGGCCCAGGATGCGAATCGCTTCCAGAATACGCAGGGTCCCCAGGGCGTCGGAATTGGCCGTATACTCGGGGGTTTCGAAGGAAACCTTGACATGGCTCTGGGCCGCCAGATTGTAGATTTCATCCGGGCGGGTTTCCTGGATGATGCGAATCAGGTTGGTAGCGTCGGTGAGATCCCCGTAGTGCATGAAAAACCGGACGTCCTGATCGTGAGGGTCCTTGTAGAGATGATCCACACGCCCGGTATTGAAACTGGAGGAACGCCGTTTGATGCCGTGCACTTCGTAACCCTTGTCCAGAAGCAATTCCGCCAGATAGGCACCGTCCTGGCCGGTGATGCCGGTAATCAACGCTTTTTTCATCGGTTCGTCCAACCCTTTCATAAAATGTAATGTCTCTGAAAAAACAGGCCTTCCCGATCGCTTAAAGCAGGCCGTGGATAGCCAACGGGTCGCAAGGCAAGGCGCCGCCCGATGCGAAAAGCGCAGCAACCATCAGGGGGGTAGCACCGTTTCGCAAGGACCGAACTTACCGTCGCCCATATGTCCAGACGAGAATTCCCGCAATGCGGGACAACGCCGCATTGCGGCCTGAGGTGCCGTTTATCCAAGGCCTGCTAAGGGCGTCAGCGGCCGTAGTCGTCTTCGAAGCGGGTGATGTCGTCCTCCGCCAGGTAGCTGCCGGTGCGGACCTCGATAATCTCCAGGGGGATTTTCCCCGGGTTGGAGAGGCGGTGCGGCATGCCGGTAGGGATGTAGGTGGATGAATCCTCCCGCAGGAGAAATTCCTCCTCGCCCCGCTCCACCAATGCGGTTCCCCTGGCCACGATCCAGTGCTCGGCCCGGTGGTGATGCTGCTGCCGGCTGATGCGGGCCTTGGGCTTTACAACCAGGCGTTTCACCTGAAATCGCTCGGAGGCGATAATACTGTCCACCGTGCCCCAGGGGCGGTAGACCTTGCGATGGCGCTCGGCTTCCCCGCGTTTCTGGTCCTTCAAGCGGGTCACCAGATGCTTGACGTCCTGGGCCCGCTCGCGGGGGCACACAAAAACGGCATCCGCCGTTTCGACGATGATGTGCCGGTCGACCCCGACGGCCGCCACCAGACGGTGGCCGGCATGAACGACCGAAGCGGTCACATCATGAAGCAGGGTATCGCCCCGGGCGACATTGCCGTCCCCGTCTTTGCCGCCGGCTTCCCACAAGGCCTCCCAGGATCCCAGATCGCTCCATCCGGCATCCAGGGGCAGCATGGCCCCCAGGGCGGTCTTTTCCATCACCGCATAGTCGATGGAATCGGCCGGGCAGTTCCGGAAGGCCGCCTCATCCAGGCGGAAAAAATCCAGATCATCGCGGCCGGCCGCCAGGGCCGCTTCACAAGCGGCCACCATTTCCGGCACCAGGCGCTTCATCTCCGCCAGCAGGGTGGATGCGCGGAATAGGAACATGCCGCTGTTCCAAAAATAGGCGCCGGAGGCCAGATAGCCTTCCGCCGTGCCGCGATCCGGCTTTTCCACAAAGCGTTCGATGGCATAGGCCGGCGCTTCGGCGAAGGAGGATGCCAGAACGGCCCCGCGCTTGATGTAGCCGTATCCTGTTTCCGGCCGCGTCGGCAGGATGCCGAAAGTGACCAGACGCCCCTCTTGCGCCAGGGCCTGCCCCGCCGCCACCATGCGGCGAAAGCGCTCCGGGCGGCCGATATAGTGGTCGGCCGGCAGGATCAGGAGGGCGGGATCGCCCCCCCCGCAGGAGGCCTTCAGGGCGGCCACGGCCGCTGCCGGGGCGGTGTTCCGTCCCACCGGTTCCAGGATGATGGCCGCCGGCGGCACGTCGATTTCGCGCAGCTGTTCGGCGATCATAAAGCGATGGTGCTCGTTGCAGATGACCACGGGCCGGGCCAGATCGTCCAATCCGTCCAGGCGGCTGAGGGTCTCCTGGATCATGGATTGCGTTCCGACGAAAGGGAGCACCTGCTTGGGATGAAGCTGCCGCGAGAGTGGCCACAAGCGGGTTCCGGCGCCCCCCGCCAGAATAACCGGTACGATCATTCGTCCATCTCCTTGGATTCCGGGGTGATGCCCGCAGCGGGCTTAGCGTGCTGCGAAATTATACAGTTTAAAAACAATTCCCTGAAAAGGCAACCGGGTTTCGCCATGGCTGCCAACCCGGCTTCCTATAACCGCTTGCCTGTTCCGCGGACAGGAGAAGGGCTTGTGGAATTTCGTACCGATTCCCGGGGTAAGGACGGGGAGACTTGCCGCCAAAGGGTTCGGCCATGGGTGAAGGCCCACAATAAAGCGTGCCTCTTGGCCCGCCGGAGGATACCCGGCAATTTGGGTGAATCGTTGATTAAGCAAGGGATAACGAGCGGGGGCGGCCGACCATTGGATCGGCCTTTCCCGAAGCACCGGCAGGGCATGCGCCCCGGGAGTCGCTCCAGGAGAAAAAGATCGACGGCAGCCAGGTCACCAGACCCGGGAATAGCGCTATAATGAGCAGCCCGATCAATTGCAGCAACACAAACGGCAGAATACCCCTGTAGATATGCATCATGGTGTAGTCTTCCGGTGCCACCCCTTTGAAGTAGAGCAAGGCATAGCCGAAGGGGGGGTTAAAAAAGAGGTCTGCAAGTTGACGCACATGAGCAAAGAAAACCACAGGGGGTTTAAATCGAGCTCCATGGCGATGGGCATGAAGATGGGCACCGTCACCAGGAGGATGGCGGCCCAATCGATGAACATCCCCATCAGGAAAACGATCAGCATCATGATGCTGGGGGAATCAGGATGCCCAGGGTACCGGACCGCAATTGCGACGTGCACATGGGCGGCTATGACTTTCAGTGCACCGAGTGTCATCGCACCCGCAACCACAAAATCGCCGGACGCAGTTCTTCCGTGCCCGTAGTGGAAGGCAGTTTTTCCTGCGAAAACTGCCACACGAGCAATCCCCACCCGGGAGATGGCCTGCTGGATCATCACCTGAATATGCACAGCAAGACCCTCGCCTGCAACACCTGCCATTCACCAGTATATGCCAAGTGCAAGCCCACCAAGGTCTTCTGGGACTGGTCCAAAGCCGGCGACATGGAGCGCAAACCCAAAAAAGACAAATACGGTATGCCGGATTACAACTGGAAAAAGGGCGAGTTCCGGTGGAAAGAGTCCGCCAAGCCCTTCTATGCCTGGGACAGTGGATTCACGAAGCGCGTTTTGATCGGGGACAAGGTGGATTGGCGGCAGGGACCGATCAACATCTCCGAACCCGTCGGCTCCATCAATGACCCGAACTCCAAGATCGCGCCCTTCAAGATCATGGAGGGCATTCAGGCCGTGGACGCCAAATTCGACTATCTGCTCGTCCCCCATCTGTTCCCCCGCGACAAGGAGGACAAGACCGCTTACTGGAAAAACCGCGACTGGCAAAAGTCCTTCGCAGACGGGATGAAGGCCGCCGATCTGAAATACAGCGGTACGTACGAATGGGCCACCTCGCAGATGTACTGGCGGCTGGAACACGAAGTCATGCCCGCCGAATCGGCCCTGTCCTGCGTCCAGTGCCACGCCAGCCTGCAATCGGAGCGGACCTGCGATCGCTGCCACCAGGACAGCCGCGAGGTGGACTTCAAGAAAATCGCCCACAAGGGGACCGATTTCAGCTACATGGCCTCCAAGGGGCGCGATGTCAGCCACCTTGTGGGCACCACGGACTACATCGACTTCAAGGCCCTGGGCTACAAGGGCGACCCCATCATCTACGGCGGCCGCTTCAAGAAACTGCCCATGGGCTATAAAGTGGAAAAGTAAACCGGCGGTTGCTCGATCTTGATGCCCGGCCACCCCCGTCATTCGTTGCGTATGAGGTGGGTGTCCGGGCGTTTTTCCTGCTGCGTTCGCGCATGAATTCACACCGCTCCTGAATCGCAGCTTTGGTCGGCAACTGAATTGTTTGACATCCGTGGTTCGTTCGACTTAATATAAGAGCATATTCTCATAATTTTACACTCGGCCCGACGCGATGATTCGTGATACCGGGTGGCAAGGTTCACACTTCACCGAACGATCGATCACGTTATTTCAGAGATACACCCTCTTTATGCTTCCTCACCGTTATGCTGGCGAACCGTCAGGCTGATCCCCTATGTTTTTGCAAATGGCAGCGGAGTTGGACCTACAATCATCAACGAAAGGAGAGACACATGGCAGACGAGCTGCCGGTCGGGTGTGCCCGACCCACTGGAGGACCTGTTGGAGAGGCGGTCCCGGAGACCGCCGCAAAGGAGACAACCGCACCCATCAAGGAGGAACTACAAATAATTCATGTGGGCGAAAAAGCACCGGACTTTGTGGCACCGGGATATCAGCAGGGAAAATTTATCAACGTGAAGCTGTCCGACTATCTGGGCAAATGGGTGTTGCTCTGCTTTTACCCCGGCGATTTCACCTTTGTATGAGCGACCGAGATTTCGGCGGTCGCCGAAAAATACCAGGATTTTCAGAAACTCGGCGTGGAGATACTCTCCATGAGCATTGACAGCATGTTTGTTCATAAAATGTGGGATGACCACGAACTGGCCAAAATGGTCGACGGCGGCGTCCCTTTTCCCATGCTGTCCGATGCCGGCGGAAAAGTGGGAAAATTATTCGGGGTGTATAACGAAGGTGCCGGTGTGGAAAACCGGGGTCGCTTCATTATCGATCCGGACGGCGTGATCCAGGGCTACGAGGTCCTGACACCGCCGGTAGGCCGCAACGTCCTGGAATCATTTCGGCAAGTTCAGGCCTTTCAGTTGGTCAGAAAAACCAAAGGGGCGGAAGCAACCCCGTCCGGGTGGCGGCCCGGCAAACTGACGCTCAAACCGGGACCGGAACTGGTCGGCAACGTCTGGAAAGCGTGGAAAACCGATATGGCCTTCGAGTGAGGTTTTTGACTGTTTGTTTTTTTTATTTTCCTTTGTTCCGCGCCGAGCATCGGCGTTGCGGGCGGAATTAAGCGCGCGGATTGTCTGAGCCCGCTAATAGGCGGGCGAGTTTCCGCGTGCTCCGGCCGCAAAGGCGACGCACAGGGTCAAGCGGGACATGGGCGTGTTCTTTTGCTTCGTTTTCTGTCACGTAACAGAAAATGAAGAAACTATTTCAGAAAAGCACCCCGGATCGGTCTAACCTCTCCGGGTCCTCCACCAGAGGTGGCGGGTTAAGGATAAAACTTACCAATACCACGTGACCCTTGTTGGGGATCAGACCACACTGGCCAGCGCCAAACGGACTGATCTCCAACACCAAGGTCCACCTGACCAGCCCTGTAGGCGTTTACCAGGAACAAAAGGAGTCTTGCATGTATTTCAATCAAATTGCCGTACCCGTCGCGGTTCAGAGCGACACCGCGAGGGCTGGAACCCGCGTAGAACTGTCCGGCGATCGTCTGGCTTTCCACGTCGAAGGCGGTGACGACAGGATCCCCGCCTGCGACGTAGGCGACCCGACCGTCAGTGGAGACGGCCACTCCGGTCGGATTGGGAACCGGCAGGCGAGCCAGCGTCCGACTGTCCAGAGTGCTCAGGACAGTCACCTCGCCGGTCTGAAAATTGGTGACGAAGAGTCTGCTCTGATCCCGGCTCAAGGCGATCCGTTCAATTCCGGATCCCAGGGGAAGTTCTCCCAGGACCTGGCTATTCCCGGTATCGAATACAGCGACCTTTCCTGAAGACTGATGCGCGACAAAACCGAGCGGAGGAGCGGTTTCTTTCAGAGTGTGAACAAACACATCCAGCGTCCCGCTCTGATCCCCGACCACCAGGTTAGAGGCCGTTGATTGAAAAGCTACGGTACGGCCGTCGGAATTGATAGCCGAAATGAGACTGTCGGCATTGCCCTGAGCATAGGTTTGGTCGACGCTGACGCGCCGGACCTGCCCGGTGTATCGATCGTGGACAAAGATATCCCACCGTCCATTGGTATCGTCCGGAACCAGGTTGGATGCCCGGGACGAGAAGGTCACGAAGCGCCCGCCTTCACTGATCCTGGCATAACGGCTTTCACCGTTTGCCTCGTCTCCGCCGGCTGAGAGACTGATCCGACTCGTGATGCCGGTCTTCTGATCGTGGAGGAAGATATCCTGAGCGCCGTTTACGTCGCCTTCAACCAGGTTGGTTGCCAGCGACTCGAACGCAATAAAGCGCCCGTCGGCACTGATTCCCGCAAGTATACTCTGGTCATTTCCAGGTTCACCCTGACTGTTGATGCTGACCTGCCGGGTGGTTTCATTCAATCGATCGCGGACGAAGACATCCGACCAGGTGTTTGGCGGAATCGATACGTCCAGGTTACTGGCGAGCCCGGAGAAGGCGACGTAGCGGCCATCTCCACTGATACTGGGACGATAATTGCCGTTGTCCGCCTCGCTGCCGTCACTGGACACGCTGATCCGGGTTGTCTCCCCGGTCAACCGGTGATGGACGAAGACGTCGGTAACTCCATTGTGATCTCCCGCCACCAGGTTGGTCGATTCCGACTCGAAGGCCACAAATCGTCCGTCTGCGCTGATATCGGGATACATGCTGTTTGAGGCACCGAGGGGCAGTCCTTCATTGCCGAGACTGTCCACGCTGACCCGGGAGACCATCCTCGTCACCCGGTCGGCGACGAAGATATCCCATCCCCCGTTGTCGTCACTGGGAACCAGCGACCCATCACTGCTCTGGAAGGCGATGTAGCGCCCATCGTCGGAGATTGCCGGAGCAACCGAAGAACCCTGAGATTGAACCCCTGAGCTGTCGACACTGACCCGGCTCACCCATCCGGTCAAGCGGTCCCGTACGAAAACATCGCTGGCGTTGTTGCTGTCGCCTGGAACGAGATTCGAACCATAAGACTCGAAGACGACGTAGCGTCCGTCGGCGCTCAAGCCAGGTGTTCGGCTGGGGCCGTTACTGAAGTCTTGCTGGTTGCTGACACTGACAACGTCAGTGCCGATCTGGGCAGTGAAACCGATTGATTCGGGAGTGCTGTTGATATCGAGAGGGTGACTTCCGGCAGCCATTTCGGCTCCGTCGGAGAACCCGTCGCCGTCCGAGTCGGACACCAGCGGATCGAGTCCGAGGTGAACTTCCTCCCCGTCTGCGACGCCATCGCTGTCGGAGTCCGAATTGATCGGGCTGGTGCCAAGACCGACTTCCTCTCCGTCGCCGAGACCGTCGCTGTCGGAATCGGGGTCGAAGGGATCCGATCCCAGGTATCCTTCCTCGCGGTCGGTCAACCCGTCGGCGTCGCTATCGACGTCGAGCGGCTTCACGATCACGTCCGAGAGACTGTTAGTGTCGGAGACCACCAGGTTGGTCGCCATCGATGCAAAGGCGACGAAGTGCCCGCCGCCGCTGATCCTGGGGAATTCGTTGCGATGGTTGCTTTCGTTGCCATTGTCGTCTTCACTGGCCCGATAGTTCCGGCCGGTCCAGCGGTCGCGGACGAAAATGTCCATGTTGGCCAGAGCATCGTTCTCGACGAGATTGCTCGAGACCGACGAGAAGGCAACGTAGCGTCCATCGTCGCTGATCGTCGGAAGCCCGCTCTCTCCGTTTGCAGGAGTTCCGGCCGGGTCCACACTCACGATTTCCAGTGAGTCGGCAATTCGGTCGTAGACGAAGACGTCGCGGACGCCGTTGTTGTCGCCCGAGATCAGATTGCCGGCCAGCGACTGGAAGGCCACAAACTGCCCGTCGGAGCTGATTGCGACTGCTCCCGAATGATCGTTGGGATCCTCGCCGCTTGCACCCCGGGAGACCCGTCGGGTCGTACCCTGGACGCGGTCGCGGAGGAAGATGTCCCAGGCACTGTTGTTGTCCACGCCGTCCAGATTCGAGGCGATGGCACCGAAGGCCACGAAACGGCCGTCGTCGCTGACCACCGGGGCGGTACTGCCGGCGTTGGCCGTCGCTCCGGCACTGTTGACGCTGACCAGTTCCAGCGCTTGGGTATCCCGGTTGAAGACGTAGGCGTGTACGGTGGAGCCGATCGCCGTAAAGGCGACAAACCGTCCGTCGCTGCTGATGTAGGGGCTGGAAGTGGAGCTGGTGGATCCGGGACGAGGCACCCGCTCGAAGGTGCGGTCCACCCGGTTGAAAATGTAAACGTCCCGGTTGGAATCGGTGTCTTCTGGGACCAGCCGCAAGTTGGTCAAGAACGCCAGAAACTGTCCGTTTCCGCTTATCGACGGCGCGCCAGCTCGAATCCCTGATTCAACGGAAATCTGTTTCGTAGTTCCAGTGAGAAGATCCCGGAGCATGGCAACGATCCCCTCCGGGTATTGACTTTCGAAGGCCACGAACCGCCCGTCGTCACTGATCCCGCCGACCCAGTTCGACGTCCCGAGTGGATCCCCGAAATCGTCGACGCTCGCATGGGAAATCGACTGAGGGCCGTCATAGGGAATCGTGTCCGGGTTATCCGCCGCCGCCGTCGGGCTGGTCCCAACGCGCACTTCGATTCCGTCGCTGTACCCATCGCCGTCCGAATCGGGGTTGAAGGGATCGGTACCCGTGGCGGTTTCGTCTGCATCGCTCAAGTAGTCGTTGTCGTCATCCGGATCGCAAAGGTCTCCCGAGCCGTCCGAGTCGAAATCAGCCTGGTCCGCATTGGATGTCGAGGGACAGTTGTCGCCGGCGTCGGCACGTCCGTCCCCGTCGGAATCCGGATCAGCAATGGTTGGATCCGTTCCGAGGTCGACCTCCTCGCCGTCACTGAGACCGTCTCCATCACTGTCGGCGTTGACCGGGCTGGTCCCTAACGTGACCTCATCACCGTCCGCGACGCCGTCATCATCGGAGTCGGTATCGGCATAATCGGGCGTTCCATCCCCGTCGGTGTCCCCCAGGGCTTCGTCGCCGTCGAGAACTCCATCGCCATCGGTGTCCGGATCATTCGGATCCGACCCGATCGCCGCCTCTTCCTGGTCGGTCAGTCCATCGTTATCGGTGTCGACACGATCTGCTACAAGGCGAATCCGTTGGTTGGTTGTATCCGAAATGAAGAGGTTCCCGGCGCCGTCGACCGCCACGTCCCAAGGGCTGTAGAGGCTGGCGGTTGTCGCGTTGACACCCTCGTGGGCTGAACTGTAGCCCTGACCGCCATTTCCGGCCACGGTGGTGATGAAGCCCGAAGGGTAGACCTTACGGATGCGATGGTTATTGGAGTCGGCAATAAAGAGGTTTCCGGCGCCGTCGACCGCCACGCCCCGAGGGCCGGCGAGGCTGGCTGTTATGGCCTCGACTCCCTCGTCCGCTGAACTGTAGCCAAAAGCGCCGCTTCCGGCCACGGTGGTGATGAAGCCCGAAGGATCGACCTTGCGGATGCGCTGGTTATTGGAGTCGGCAATGAAGAGGTTTCCGGCACTGTCGACCGCCACGCCACGGGACCACTAGAGACTGGCACCAGTCGCGTCCACTCCCTCGTGGGCTGAACTGTAGCCCGGTGTTCCATTGCCGGCCGCTACCGTCAGATGGCCGCTGGGGTCGATGCGAAAGACCCGGTGCTGAGCCGACGCCACAACATAGATGTTCCCGTTTGAATCGAATGCGACCGAAACAGGTTGAGCGAGATTTGCTTCGAGCGCCGGCAGGTCGTTTGGGCCTCCTCCGGCGTAAGTGGAAATGGTCTGTGCCCGAAGGGGAAACAGTGAGAGAAATGCTGCTAAGAATACTGTTGAAAGAGTTTTCATGACTGGTTTCCTCCAGGCAGGAAGGAGAGTTCCACTGGACGGTGGACCGATTCGCCATTCCCGTGCTGATACTCGACGAAAAGACTCGGCATGATCCCCTGGAGCCACAGTTCGTACTCCTCTTTCGGGATTGTGATCGCGCCGCTGATCTTCGTGCTCCTGCGGTAGTCGATCCGGATGTCCAGGGCGGATGCACAGTCCTGGATTCCCATTGAGTCGGTCAGGTAGATGGTTGCTGAAGCGACGTCCGACCCGCTGTAATTGAAGATTTCCGCGGAGAACGTCAGCGACACCGTTTCTCCGTCGTAGGTGACGCCGGCAACGTCGTAAAATCCGGCAAAGTCGCGGCCGTTTTCCGCGATCAGCGGCGTGGCCAGAAACAGGGCAATCGTAATTATCGTTCGATAAGTTGCTTTTCTCATCTTCTATTCGTCTCCTTCACGTCCACCATCCGACGCTGCATTGCAGGATCTATCCGCGGGTTCGAGGATCCGTCACCTGTCACCTGTCAACTGATCGACTGGTGTGTATTGGCATTTAACTTGGTCACAAACACCGCATGGCGCGCTTCTCGTGTTCCATTCCGATTTGCCCTGTTGAGTGGAGCGGGAAATCTGGCTATTCCCACCGGCGCGATCACCGTCTGGATGACGCGCCGGGAAGCCTCCTCAGAGTGAGAAGAGTTGCCAACCCCATCCTTTGCCGACAAATTGCCAGCGAGGATTTCACTGGCATACGCCAGGTTTCCAATCGGGATAGGTGTACCAGTCTCTTCGGCCCTGTCTTGGCAAGTAGGTTATGGATTGCAGCACCGGTTGCCCTGTTGAGGGGTCGTATTCAATGTTGAGAAAGGCAAGGGTCCGGTAGGTCTGATCCGGCCTATTGTCTGGATCGCGTGTGACGACGACCATCCGGGAATTGCATGGAGACCAACTGGGCTGCTCGAGATTGTCACATTCAGGACAGCCCGTGAGATTGAAGGCTTTCAGAGTGACCGTGTTGATGATGAATAGATCTCCGTTGGAGGCAGCATCTTTGGATAGGACCGCAAGCCAGGAGTCAGTCTCCTTGGACCAGGCCGGAAACTGCAGGTTCCCTTCGCCTTCGACCTTTGAAAGTACCGGGAGTGTCTGCGCCGTGAGTACTTGTCGCGGACCCAGTGCCGGGGACGGACTGTCAGTGAAGGGGTAGACCACGACCTCTGTGGTCATCGGCGAGGATCCATCGAGATCGGCTCTGGCAACCAGCCGGTCTCCCGAGGGGGACCAGGCCGGTTCCCACTCCCGAAAACCCGGTGTGTCGAAATAGAACGCACAACCGGACAAACCCGGTTCAGCACAGTCCATGTCGATGACAAAGATGTCCCGATCATTGGTGTCCCGGGTTGGATTCGGATCGGTGTATGCAATCCACCGGCCGTCGGGCGACCAGGCGGGATATGAGCCACCTTGTTGAGTATCGGACAGTCTTGTCAAGTTTTGCCCATCGACATCGATGACATAGAGCCCCCAGGTGTGATCCATGTTCGAGAGGAAGGCGATTCGATCGCCGCCAGGTGCCCAGGAAGGTGCAGAAATACTGCCGCGGACTGAAAGCAGTTCCTGCATATTTCCGTCTCGATCCAGGAGCGCCAGCGTGCTCGAGTTCTTGATGAAGACGATCTCGGGTTCACCGAATGTTGGAGTGGAAGGCTTCCCTTTGCTCCAGACTGCGGACAATCCAATCGTCAACATAAGAGCCGAAGCCAAAATCCACGAGGCACGCGTATGGGACAGTTTTTGGTATAGATTCATGATATTTCCTTCGATTCGCTCCCCCTCTTGGCGGGGTTGAGCGGTCCGATCAGCTATTTCACATCGCAGGCGCCATCTGCATCCGGGTCGCAGGTCACACTGAAGCGAACACTCAAACCGGGACAGGTCGCGACGACCACCTTCGGGCCATTGCCTTTCTTCGGTGGACGGACGATCGCGGCGGTGCGTCCACCGATCAGCGCTCCCTGCTCGTCGAAATTCAACGTGTCTACGATCCAGTCCACTTCGCTCTCCCGCTCGGCGACCGCCAAATCTCCGCCGTAGAGAGGGTCGAATCGGAGTGACCAGGCCCGGTTGTCGGGGGGAGGGACCAGCCCAATGCCCAATTCCGCAAAACCGAATTGGCCTGTCTGGAGTCCGAAGAAGCTTCCTTCCAGACTCTGCCCCCCGGCGTCGAGCTTGACTTTGGGTGTCAGACCCAAGATCGAAAACCATCGCTGTGCCAGCAACTGTGAGGTTTCCTCGTACTCGTCCGATCCGGCGAGCGCGGTGCAGTCTCCCAGGTCGACGGTGGCCTCTCGGACCGAGGTTCCCAACTTGAATAGCAGGTTGCCGGTTGAAACGAATTCAGCGCTGACACCGGAAACGCCGTCCGAATAGACTCCGTGGTTGTCGCTTGCAAGATCGTAGGAGTCATCGATCAACACCGCGGCGGAAAAGGTGTTGCTTGTCGAACCTCCACCCCCCCCACCTCCCGCGCCGCCTTTGGGCCCGCCCTTTCCGGCTTCGGTCCAGGTTGCCAGGGACAATGCTAAAACTGTGAGCACAAACCAGTTCTTCAGTCTCATCTTAGAAACCCTCCTTAGAGTTTTGACTTTGGATCGAAAGCACCCGCTGTCGGGACGGCTCCTCATCGGCGCCGTCCCGGGGAGCAGCCTATGACTGAACCTCTGGTTCGTAGCGGGCAGTTCACAGGGACTGCCTTCGATCCGGTGAAATTGGCTCAAGTCTAGGGAAGTTGCAGAGAAAAAGGCTTACAGGAGACTTACAAAAGCCTTACTTATTGCATTCTGGGTTAATCGGCGTGGAATCGCCTCGAAGCGAAGCCGCTGGGAGGGTGGGGGCCTCGGGCGCGAGTACTTCGATCGTAAAGCAGAGCATTACCTCGAAAGTCTGACTTTAAGCGGGTGGTCGGCGTCGGCATATTTGAGCAGATCCCTGAGTTCGTCTTCGATGGCCTCTGCTTCTTCTGCTCTTCCGTCCCGGCTATAGAGATCGGCCAGATAGGCCCGGCCGAACAGCCACACAATGCAGGCCACTGGATAGCTCTGATCTCTCGAAGAAGATAGTTCCTCGAGCGCCTCAATTGCCAGAGCGGGTTGACCGTTCGCCTCGTGCAGCCGAGCCAGTTCCAGCAAAACAAGGGATTGGCGCAGAACGTAAGGCACTGCGAAGTTGAGGTAGCCGGGTGCGACGACCCGGCCCTCGAAGATCAGCTCTTTAGCGCGACGGAGTTCCTCGATGGCTTCTTCGGGGCGGTCCTCTCCGATGGCAACTCCAGCCAGGAAGATGGGGCCTTCCCGGGGTTCGTCAGGTCCCGGCGGTGGCAGGCCGATCGTTCTGCCGTCGGAACTCGGGGGGAGCAGGAGGAGTCTCAGCAGTGCCTTCGCTGAACCCGGTGGTGCCTGCTGGAATTTCCGCATCAACTCGTCGTCCGGGGCCGCGGAAGAGAGAACGGTCATCTCGGGCAGATACAGCCCCGGGGCCGCTCCGAAGTCCCGAAGCAGCTTCCGGGCATCCTTCACGCGTCCAAGCGTCAGGTACTGCAGAGCAAGGAAGTTGGCATGTCTCTGGGGGCTCAGCGTCTGGGGGCGCTTGCTCTCAATCCATCCGCGTACGCGGTCCGCCTCGGAGAGCGCACCCTCGGCGTCGCCTTCCAGCCATCGCTCCCAGATGCCGAATGAACTGATCCAGGCTCCGAGCCATCCAGTTTCGTCACCCCAGGCCGACTTCGAATTCGTGATGATCGTCCTGGCTCTGGAGACCAGCGGTTTCGCCAGGTCCAATCGGGCCAAAACCCCAGTCAGAATGCCCGCTCCGCGAGTCTGAACGACTAAGAGATTGGGATTTGCTGCCGCCGCCTGTTGAATCAGCTGGGCCATCCGGTCAAATCGCCCCAGCCGCTTGGCCATCGTGGTCAAGACGAACATTGCCCAGGGGTGCTCCGGTTCGAGTTCCAGCAAGAGTTCAAAGTGGCTCCAGGCCTCCTCGTATTCCTCCTGCCAGTAATGGTACGTGCCCTGGATAAACGCCTGCTCAGCCGGTGTGGCCTGGTCAAGCAGGGCCATTGCTCTCCGCCCGGACTCCACCGCTTCATCCTGGAGGCCCTGGTAGCGAAGCGACCAACCCAGCATGAGATGGGCGGAGGGAAACGCGGGATCGATTTCGACTGTTCTCCTGAACAATGCCGCCGCCTCTCGATATTGACCGCGGCGATAGATTTCCACTCCCTGGAGATAGGATTGAAATGCTTCCAGCGACGCCGTCCGGACCTTTCGATCGGTTGCCGGAGGGGGGGGAAGTTTATTCAGCGCAAGTACTCGCTCCACAATCTCAAAACTCATGTCGTCGACTGCGCTGAGCAGGGAATCCGATTCCCGACCTCGTTTGGTCGATGCGAGAAGTACGTCACCATCGGTTGGATCGAGAAGCCGAAGGCCGAGCTGGTATTCATCCCCGAGCCTGGTCACATTCCCCGAGACAATGGCTGCGATCTCCCCGTCCCGAAGGCTGATTTCTCTCGCCACGGCTTCACTGCGCGGTATGTCGGCAAGCTTTCCCATCCGCAGGAGTGCCTCCTCAATCCGGGCGCGAGAGGCGATCCGCAGGCTCGAGTAGGCGAGCAGGTCATTTTCCAGGGCGTATTCCAGGGTCCCGTCCAAAACCGGGTCACCCGTCTGGTTCTCAATCTGCGCCACCAGAATCATCGGACGTTCACTGACCGGGATGGAGACTTCTCGGCCGCTGAAGTTGCGGGCGAACCACCAGATCGCGAAGACCATGATCAGGCCGGAGGCGATCACTATAGCCGGCAGCCCCTTTCTTCGAACCGAGGCGCGAGCAAGGCCCTCCAAACTTTCATGCACGTCCAGCCGGTATCCCCTTTTGGGAACCGTGATTACGATCTGGGGGTCCTTCGGGTCGTCGTTGAGTACCTGGCGAAGCTCGGAGATGCACTTCCAGAGCACGCCGTCTCCGACAAAAGTATCTCTCCAGACGGCTTCAAAGATTTCGTCCTTACTGACCACGCGACCGCGGTTCTCCGCGAGAAACACCAGGAGATCCATGGTCTTCGGCTTGAGGGTCAACACCTCACCCTCGGGAGAAGTGATGGTATTGAACGAAGGCCGGCACTTGAAGGCTCCCAGCAGGAACTCCCCAGACTCCCCGCGTTTTTCGTGATTGGATTCGTTTTCAGACATGTCAATTCCGGCAGCCGGTCGAACGCTACTGCACCTGCCTTATCTGGGATGCCGTGAACCGGAATACGGAGCTTCCTGCTTGGAAGGATGCAAGCCGAGGGGAGGGATGTCAAGGAAGCGAGTTAAATCGCCGGCCCTTGTACCGTCAACATAACTCTCCCGCGCAAAACGGGCAGGAAGAGCACGAGCTTTCTTGGGGTCTTCAAGCGGAGATCAGTGCAGGGACCACGCACTGGAGGAGGCCGACCATGCAAGCAACTGAGAAGTGCCTATGTCAGTCTCAGTCGAGATGGGGCACTGTGAGAGCAACCGAGTCGCGGTCTTGCACCAGCAGACGCGGCAGCGGGAACGACAGATGTGGCGATTTAAGTCGATTGGACTTTCCCAAGGATTCCCCAGATTCTCAATCTTGGTTTCAGTGAACTGGGGTTGGATTGCCGCAGGCACAATAAACCTTTTAGTGGGTGTCATCGGGAAATGGTGAGCGGCCGGAAAGCCCCGTCGGAAGCTGTAAGTTGGTGGAGACGAAGGGATTCGAACCCTCGACCTCCTGAGTGCGATTCAGGCGCTCTTCCGGGCTGAGCTACGTCCCCACCTTGGAGAAAGGCATTGTACCGGAATGGCAGGCTCAAGGGAAGTCGATCGAAACTCAGGGGAGACACTGAATCAAGCACGGTATCTCGGATAGGTATGGTATTTGTGTATGAATACTGGAGTTGTTGAATGACTCGGATCCAGGTCGTAATCAGCGAGATCGAGCGGGAAGCGTTTCGGCGGGCTGCGGCTCGCGAGGGGTTGTCACTGAGTGAGTTTCTTCGCCGGGCAGCACGAGACCGGATTGCCTTCGCTTCGGCGGCGAGGCCCGGAAGTGTCGAAGAACTGCGGGCGTTCTTTCAAGAATGCGACGAGCGGGAAGAAGGGGAAGAGCCAGACTGGCGGAAGCATGCATCCCCACCGTGTTTCCGATTGATGCGGAGGACGTGCGGACCGGACGTCTCCTGGCTGATCGTTATCCCGGCCTTGGTGCTCGCGACCTCATTCATCTGGCCGTCTGTCGCCGCCACGGAATCGCTACGTTGAAGACCTACGATCGCTCCCTCGCAGCGGGATTCAATTCGTCCT